>NZ_CP083666.1:1200000-2400000 GCF_020097835.1 Haloprofundus halobius | reverse complement strand
CCGCTCGACCGTCTTTGTCTTGTCCATTAGACTTCCTCCAGCCGCGCTTCCCCACGCTCATAGTCGTGGTTGACACGATACGTCTCAGTATCGTCGCGGACGAACGACAGACCCATCAGCTGCTCATCGCTCACCTCGTCGACGTGCGGTAACTCTTTCTGCGCGTGACGCCGTCGGCGAACGCTCGAAATCAGCAACCACGGCAACAGGATTGGTAGCGAGAGCATCAAGAGCGACCAGAACGCGATCTCCTCCGGGAGCGAATTGCCTTCTTCGGGCCGCCCTCGACCAGAGTCTGGTGGCCCAAACCGTGGTTTGAGGACCCAACCTGCGAGCACACCAGCCCGAGCGACCAGGTCGCCGGCCCAAACGCCGAGGCTTGTCTTCGAGGCACCCTCGCTGCGAAGCGTTCGGATGAGGAGAGCCGGAGACCCGATGAGGCCCAAGGCGCTCGAAGTAACACTACGACCGCGGTCTATCTTTGCATCGTTCATCCCGTTTTGCCAACGCTGCGAGATGAACTCCGCGAAATCGTGGTCTCGGTCGTGGAGCACTTCGACGGGAGCAAAGGCTATCCGGCCATCGTCTCCCAAAACTCGTGCTGCGAAGTCAGCATCCTCTCCGCGACTGAGTGACTCGTCGAAGCGCTTGTCACCGATCACCTCACGCCGGTACGCGACGTTTCCAGTCCCGAACAGTCGATGCGTGGCGATAGTCCCGACGCTAACGCCATTCTCATCGGTGTCTTCCGGAACCTGATGTTTGTGAGCTCGTGCTGAGTACGCCCGCGCTGCTATCTTGTGCTCTATTCTCGGATGAGGTCGGCAGACGCCGCCGACGGCAGCAACATTGTATGCGTCGAATGTCCCGACGAGGACACTCAACCAGTCCCGTGGTGCTACGCAGTCATCGTCGGTGAACGCGACGATCTCCCCGGATGCCTTGGCGAGTCCGGCGTTTCGACTCTCGGAGGCATTGGAGTCATCGTCTGCTCGCACGCGTTCGAGGGTAAGCGACGTCTGAGCTTGGTCGAGCACTCTCTCGGTCTCTTCGTCGAACGGGCCACAGACGATAACGCGGAACTCACCACAGTAGTCCTGGTCGGTGAGACTCGCTAGAAGCGCTGCGAGCTTCGGCGGCCTGTAGTAGGTTGGAACGATAACAGATACCCGCGGACTCGATTTGTCTCGACTCATCTCTGACCACCAGTATCGGATGAGTGGTGCGCAGTCTCTGCTATCTGAGTCGTCGTCTGTTCGTCGCGGTCGAGCGTCTGGTTCTGTGGAATGGTCTGTGACTTCATGCTGACTGCCTCCAGCTGCGGCTCAGGAGTCGGGGGAGCTCACGCCCGGCCGCCCGGCGGCGGCCGCGAACGCGACGAACTCCGGTTCGGTCGGTTCGGCCGGTCGGGTCGGGGTCCTTCGCGTATCTTAAGTTAATATAAACACGGGGGTGGGGTGGGGGGGTCCCCCCCTCATTGGACCCCGTGGCTGGCTTACTGGACATCGAGATCTGCCTCCCGAACGAGGAGTTTCTTGACCTGTTTCGACTCTGCTTCCGATACACCAAAGTCCACTTTCAACAGGTCCCGATCCAGGTACTCGCCACCCGGCGATTCCGAGATATAATCCTCTACACGGTCCTCGGAGATGATCTGGTCGACAATTTCGTGCGGAGAGAGGTCGTCATCCTCTTCCGCCGATTCCGCTCGTACTTTCTCCAATAGACTTGCGTTGAGGTCGTCGGTATACCCACTCTTGACATCCTCGTAGGACTCGATGAGTTCTGGGCTGGGTAGTCCAAATTGGACATACCGATACATCCGGCGGATGCCTCGGTCGTCAACCATGCGGTAGAACTTCCGGTAAGTCTTCCCGGTCTCATGGTTCGTCTGGATGTATTTGAACCGGGCTTTTGAGACCATCTCGTCCTCATCCTTGTCGACCATGTCGACCAAGTGGTGGAACCGACGCCGAACGTGAGAGTCGATCAAGTCGAAGTCAGGGGCGGTGAACACCGCTCCCTTGTTCTGGTTTCGCCACGTCTGAGTGAGCGAGTCCAGAACCTCGTTTGCGATGTCCCACCAGTTACGGTTCCCCGCTGCGACGCCAGCCTCTTCGAGGACAAAGACCGAGCCGGGACCGAACGAGTCGTCGTTGACGAGTTCGAGGAACTCCTCGACGCTGAACGCGATGTTGTCAATGGAGAAGTTTGGGTCGAGGGCTTCTCCGAGACGCACCGCGGCGTAGGACTTCCCGCTGCCAGTTTCACCGACGCAGCAGCACATCCAGTTTTCGTTGTGGATGTTCATCCGCGGCCAAATCTTCCGGCGGAGCATGATGTTGTTCCGAACCGGTTCGGGCATCGCACCGTAGTACTCTTTCAGGCTGACCCCATTGCTGATGTGGGGACTCTCCTGAATTGCTTCGATACTGCTCATACCGGATCAGTCGTCCCCTCCTGCAGCGCGACCTCGGGACTGAACCCGAGTCTTGCAGCGGCGTCGTCGAGGACACCGGCAATATCGATGAGCACGTCAGCGGGGAGGACGAGCGGACGCTCGGTGCGTTTTGGTGGGAGAGTTCCGCGCATCGTCCGCTGCTCCTCGATGTTCGTCTCGGTTTCGTCCTCTAACTCTTCGAGCCAGTCGAGGCCTTCAATCGGCTTGTCGACAGAGACCGTCTCGGTCGAGATAGTGGGTTTACCGCCGTCGATCTGCGCCTTGACGTTCTGCTGTTCGACCTCCGTGGGCTGAGTGAGTTTCTTGCTCAGAACCTCGTTTTCCCAGAAGTTGTTGACGATGCCCTCCTTCCGGAGCGGTCGGAGTGCGTGGTAGTAGTCGAGAAGCGCGGTCTGGAAGTCCTCACGCTTCGAGCGCGGCACCGTGTTGAATCGAAGATTCGCACGGAGACAGATGACTCGCTCCTCGTGGACGCGGATCTGCGCTGCCTCGATGAGCTTCTCGCGGGTCGTCTTCCGCGGCATCCCGTCCTCGTTAGGCATCGGACACCCCCTCCGGCAATATGACGATTGCGCCGTGGAAGGTCGCGACGTGGACGTCGTCGCCGATACCGAGTCCGAGCATCCGCAACCCGAAGTCCGTCGGATTGACGTAGGGACATCCGTTGTTCGACGAAACGGTTCGTGTCTCGACGTTCAGCGCGACATCGTCGGGGCGCTCCGCGCGCTTGAGCTCCTCGACATAATGCCGTGCTGAACCAGCTAATTCCGGTGACATTCACCACGACACGAATCCCCCCGTTAATAAGCAGTTGGTAGGCTACATGAGGGGACACATGCCGGGCCACGTGTGCCAACATCAACTCGTCAAAATCATTATACTATAGCGGAATCGCGGGAGTTCCATGGCCGCAGCTGCCATTCAACCGGAAACCCGTGGGCTCGCACCCGCGGCTCGAATTGGACTGGGAACGGAACAACCTGACAGCCCTGGCATCGTCGATCGTGCAATCGACGCTGCCGACGCTGTTCGTGAAGACGCGGACTTCAAGCTCTGGAACGCGACGCTCGCGGGAAAGGCATTCGCCAACAAGACCGTTGGCGAAGTCTCCGTCGACGAGGTCCACGAAGCCGAGACGACGACCGCCAAGATCGGCGGCTCGGTCATGGTCGTCGCCCGCGGTATCATCGTCGCAGTCGTGGCGCTGATCGTTCTCGGTGCGCTGTACGGGACCGACATCGTGTCTGACCCGGACACCGAGAACGAGTGGACGAACATGACCGATACGTTCGCAGACTACGGGACGACGGCCTTCACGCTCATCGGAGTCGGCCTGATCGCAGTCGGTGCCGGCGTCGCGCTCAGCTACTTCGGTGGCATGGGCAACGGCGGCGGCGGGCGGTAACGTAGCGAACACACCCACTTTTTGCGGGTAAGCCACCAGAAACACGGATTTGAGCCATGAGTGTATGGAAATTCGCGGCCGTCACCCTGCTGCTGATAGTTGCAGCTCCGGTGCTCGGCCTCTCCTACGACAATGCAGCAAAGCCCTACACCGCGACGAACGAGACGCATACGCTGACCGACAGTTGGCGCTCCGTCGACGAGGCGGACCGAGCCGCCTCCTTCAGCGACGAGATCGTCGTGGTGTACAACGAAACAACCCTCGATGAGGGATCCGACTATCGATGGAACGACTCAACCGGCGAGTTCCGTCGAGTCAATGGATCGTCGGCCCCCGACGGCGCGACCGTCGACATCACGTACGACTACACCGCGAGGTCGGACTCGACCAAAGGTGTGAATAGCATCCTCTCAGCAGGTGCCACGGCGTTTCCGTACCTCCTGCTGATGTTCATGGCCGTCGCGGTACTCAATCTCATGGAGTTAATCTGATGCTGGAGAGCCAGTATCTGGCGCTCTTCGCGCTTGGCTCCGCCAGCCTGTTCGCAACGCTGTTCAACGGCTGGCACAACGACACCGAAATCTTCGCGGGCATCTCGCTGCTCACGTGGGGCGTCGTCGCGCTACGTAGTGACTCGATTACCGTGGTCTCCAACGGTGTCTCCGAGGTCTACGGTGCGCCCGAAGTCCAATGGGTGGCAGCCGCGTTCTGGCTGATCAGCGTGGCTGCGTTCATCGGGTCGCTCACGGGTCGCTACCCGACTGACGGACGGACGGGGGTGAGCGGATGAGCCGACGAGACGCCGAACGGCAGGAGCGAGAGATCTCTGCCCGCAAGGACCAACAGGTCGAGCGCGTCGGCCTCGAGGCGGGCACTCGTCGAGGGCCGGCCATCGACCCGATCAAGGAGATGGAGCCGGACCAGATCCTCGACAAACTCACCGACGAGGACCTCGAGAGCGAGGAGTACCGCGACATCGTCGACCTGCTCAAGCCCTACCTGTCGACGACGGGTATGCTCGCCGCGCACGGCGACGATTACTACAGCGACCACTCGAATCGGCTGCTAAACGAGAACCTCGCCGACCGGCTCATCAAAGGCGGCGAGTACCCCGACCTCTGCACCGGTATCTTCCGCGAGGTCGCCCAGGAGGTCGACGGCGACAACTTCGGCGGTGTCCGAGACGACTGGAGCGCCGCCGAGAAGGAGGCAATCTGGCACGCGCTCTCGGAGGTCAAAACCGACCGCGAGAGCATGGGCGATGGCACGTTCTTCGAGGGTATCACGGAGATGCACGTCTCGACCGAGCGACACGGCGACGAACCGAGCAGCAGAGGCGGCGGAGGACTGCTGAGCGCACTCAACCCCTTCAAATAGACCATGACTGACAACGAATCACCGAACGACGGACACGACACCGAACAGACCGACTCCCCGATTGAACCCGATGGGTTCGTCAAGCAAGTCAAAGCAACTGCGAAAGACGGCGGTTCATCCGCGGGCAAGGCGGGCCGTACAATCGGGGGCACGATCGCCGCGGCCGTCAAGGGCTGGTGCGTCTTCTGGATGGCACTCGTCTACTGGTCGCTGAAGCCTATCCCGAGGACAGGTGCGCTGGGAGCGGCGCTCATCAACGCCGGTCACAAAATCGTGATGAAGACGACCTCGGCGGACGTCATCTGCAACGTAATCTACGGCGACGGCGTCGTCGCCACGCGCGGCGCGACGTGGAACTCGCAGGACGCCGAGTACGAGACGACGAACGGCGAGAAGTTCAGCGCGAAAGGTATCGGATTCGCACCGAAGCGCGTGAACGGCAAGTTCCCCGTCGTCTGGGCGCTTCGTGAGGGCCGAGAGATCACCGAGCCGCTCGAAGCGTACATGGGAACGCAGCGCCGGCTCGGGAACTACGAACCCCACGCCCGCGCGGACGGCGGCAGAGATGTCGCAATCGATGCCGAAACGTCGGGATACGAGGGCCGAGCGCTGTCGTTCCGCGACGGCTGGCGGCTGTTCGGCTCGAAGGTGACCCAAGAGGACATGGGCAACCAAGCCAAGCGCGCGAAACTCGCCGAACTGGACTTCTCGCGCTCGGACACGCTGTGGGTGTTGCTCGCAGCGCTCGGCGGCGTCGCGCTCGGGCTGTTCGGTCCGGCGCTCGCGACGAGCATCGCCGGAGGCGGCAGCGGAACCATCCCGACGGTGCCGATCGGCATGATCGACATCGCAAACGTGCTCGTGGGAGGTGGACTGCTGTGATCCGCGTCGAGCGAGACGGTAGGGAATGGCTCGTCGTCCACAACGGCGTCGAGGTCGCACGCGACCACCGCAAGCGAATCGCCGAGGACGAAGCGAAGCGCCTCGCGCAGAAGTTCGCGACGAAAGCAATGGTCAGCCGTGCGAACGGGGGCTACCACCGCGAACACGATTACCGGTTCCGACAGGGAGGTCGGTGCTGATGCCTGCCAACTGGGAATCGGGTGGTGGCGGCGGTGGCTCCGGCGGAAGCGGTGGTGGCGGTGGCTCCGGTGGCGATTCGACGCGTGACCGGGACGAACCGAGACCGGAACCGCCCGAGGAGTACGACCGGAACCAAGACGACGGCAGCAGCGATGGCGGTGGCTCCGGCGGAAGCGGTGGCGGCGGTGGCTCCGGCGGAGGCGGTGGTGGCGGTGGCTCCGGTGGCGATTCGACGCGCGACCGGAACGAACCGAGACCGGAACCGCCCGAGGAGTACGACCGGAACCGTGACGACGGCAGCAACGACAACGGTGGCGGTGGTTCCGGCGGAGGCGATCCGAATCGTGACACCATCCGCGACCGAAACGACCCGCGACCGGAGAGCCCGTCCGGACAGACTCCGGATCAGACCGGGGGAACGACTCCCGGCCGAGATCGGGATAGCCCGAGTGACCGGCCGCCGGAGGAGACCGACCAGGACGACGACCCCGAACGCGTCGTCGTCCAGGGCGACGTCAGCGCGGACAACAACCTCGTCGAGGCGCAGATAGACCGCCGGGAACGTGCCATCGAGGCAGAGTACCCGTATCTGGACCGCGAGGACTACCAGTTCGTGGTCAAGGACAGCGGACGCGTGACGGTTCGACTCACCGACTCCGGTCGCGACGTTTTCGAGACCGAGGCGCAACTCGATACTGTCGAGCAGACGGTCAACGAACAGTTCGAGGACGCGCAAGGATACTCCATCGAGGAGCGGACCGACGACGGGTTCGTCGTTACTGTCGAGACGGGCGACGGCGAGACGGTTCGCCAGCAGTATGCGTTCGACCAGGAGGCGGCCGACGTGTTCCTCGACGACGCCCAAGACCGAATGAACGAGCGAAACGAGGCGCGCCTCGACTCGCTCAACAACATTCCGGGCGTGAGCGGACAGTTCGCGCAGGACCGAGACCAAGACGACCCGCAGACGTTGGACATCGGCAACCCGACGGGGAGAGCGAACCTGCCGGGAGTCTCCGGTCGGTTCGCGCAGGACCGGCAAGCGCCCCAAGAGGAGTTCGGAGACTGGTCCGTCCGCATCCCCGACGCGGTACCGGCCGTCGGCGGTCGGCGCGTCGAGAACGTGCTCGGCGATGCCGGGGACGCCTACTCGGACTTCGTCGGCAACACCGCGGAGGACATCGTCGACTCGCGAGGCAATCCCGTCGGAGTGGCAGCCTCGAGCGTCTCTCGATACGACGCAGTCGGCGGAATCGCCGACACAATCGGCGTCACCGAGCAAGACCTGAACCGGGCCGCGGACACCACCGACCCGTTATTCGAGACGGTCGGACCGTTCGCGGGTCTGCAGAGACAAGAGGCGGCGGCCGACGCAGCGGGAGACCGCGGCATGGGCGACGTCGAAAGCATCCTCGACGAGGGCGTCGACCAGCAAGAGGAGTTCGTCGAGGGCGGTCTCCGAGGTGCCGGCGAAATCGTGAACGTGCCCAACGTCGCTGTCGGTCTGAAGGAGGCCGGGGAGTACATCGGGTACGGAATTGATCAAACGGCGAGAGGCGATGGACGAGAGTTCCTCGAAGATAGTGCCCAAGCAGGAGAGGTGGCTATCGGGTCTGCGAGAGAGGAGTTCGCCGAAAACCCGTCTCGCTCTCTCGGCATGGGTGCAGGGTCGCTCGTCGGCAGCGTCGGTGTGATGGGCGGTGCTGCACGAGTGAGCGGACGCGCGGGACGCGTGAGCCGCTACGCGATTCAACCTGGCGAGGAGATCATCGGCGATGTCGCCACTCGAACTGTCGGCAGTACGAGGAGGGGTCGTCGCGCACTATCGAGACTGCCGAACAACCGCATCGACCCGGAGGAAATTGCCATTCGGGGCGGGCAAGCGGCGACGTCGAGGCTCTCTCGCGCCATCCGTCGAACGCGGTACGACGTGATGGACAACTGGGCGCGACGTGAATCGCGCCGGGTGCGCCAGTTCATGGGCGACGAGCGTGCGCAGCTGGGCGCGGGACGGACTCGACGCACCGAGACATCTGACCCGGACCAGCCGTCGGTCCAGATCGACTCGGAGTGGCAGTCCACTCGCGGCTCCGAGTGGGAAGCAGAGCAGCAACTCGACCAGACGCAGTACGAACTCGACCGCTTCGCCACACAGGAGCAGGCAGTCCGCCAGGAGCAACTGGGTGACGTCGAGCAGGCCCGAAGCGTGGACACGCAGTCCGCGTTCGGTGGTCGTGCCGACGAGTTCACCGTGGACGCGGACACGCTCGCGGAGCAGCGCTGGCTCCGTCAACAGGCGTTCGAGCGCAGCACTCGACGCGGTCGCAGTCGAGGTCGTCGCGCACGTGAGGCGTTTCGGTACGACGAACCGGAGGTCGACTGGACGTCGGCGCAGCGCTACGAGTTGGAGGCACAGACGGAGGCCGTTCAACCGTCGCTGCGACCGGACTACCGGCGTCCGGGAATGGAGGTCGAGATGCCGGAGATCGGCCAAGCGGCAGCGTCGATGGAGTACTCGGTGGCGGACTACAGCGACGACGGTCTCGCGGAGTTCGAGGCCGACATGGGCCGCCTCGGCACGGAGACGGAGATGATGACCGACACGAGGGTAGATACCGAACTCGATACTGACCTCGACACGGCGTACGGGACGGACTGGACGACGGACTCGCGGATGGCGACGGACTACGAGACGGAGTACCGTCCACCGGAGCTGGAGCGAGAAACCGAGTACGAGAGCGAGTGGGAAATCGAGACGAGGACCAACACGGAGTACGAGTGGGAGCGGGAGACGCCCGGTCAGTTCGAGGACCCGCAGGAGCCGTCGATGCCGGACTTCTCCGCGTGGGAGAAGGAGTGGGAGACGGGAATCGCATCGGCGGAAGACCTCATCGAGCGTGAGTTCGGAGGGCGGAGGTAGATGGCGACGTTCGGCACCTACCTGAAAATCACGCTGACGTTCGTGCTGGCGGCGCTGCTGCACGACGTGATGGAAACGGTCGTCGACCCGATGATGTCGATAGGCTGCGGCGACGCGGCACCGACGGTGGTCGACGGGGCCACGAACTGCGGATACGGCACGGACGCGATGACGTGGTTCATCGGCGTGGTCATGATCGGCCTGTTCATCGAGGCGTTGAGCCGTGGCGTCACCGCGTCGAGGAGAGGCGTATGAGCTGGCTCCGAACGCTGTTCGTCGGCATCGGCGTCGTGCAGGTCATCGGCCTCATCGTGTTCCTCAACACGGCCGGCGCTGAGGTGTTCGAGGTGGCGTACAGTCTCTCGTACGTGCAGGACACGTGGGTACTGGAGCCGCTGGAACGGTTCGAGTTAGTGGCGTACACGCTCATCGTCCCGATCTTCTTCCTGGACCTGCTCATCTACCAAGCGATTGGCTCGATCCAGACGGAGCGCGAGCGCCAGGTCATGGGAGGTCGGTACTGATGCGCGTCGATCTCCGTGGTCGGTGGCTCGTTGTCGCCGCGGTCGCGATGGCGCTGCTCTCGTTGAGCGCTCAGCCGGTGGCGGCCGCGAACGTCGCGATCGTCTCCGAGCACTCGACGGCATCGGAGTTCAACGAAGGTAGTCTCACCAACGCTGAAGTTGAGCGTACGGGCGAAAGCGCATACGTTGCACCAGGCGTCTCTGATCAGAGCATCGCTGGCCGATGGTCTCTCGACGAAGGCAACGGAGATGGTGCCCAGGACCGTGTCCAGACAAACGACGTCGATATTGACGATTCAGATTGGGTGTCTGGTATCTCTGGATCCGCGCTCAGCGTCGATGGATCTCAAGACCTTTCCACGGGGTACGTTCCACAATCGACTGAGCGAACTCTCTCGTTCTGGGTTAAGGTTGAGGATGACCAGAGTGGCGGTCTCGGTGTCCATGACGCTGGCGACGCCCGGTTTTACGTTGATATAAATAACGGCAACTGGCGTCATGCAAATGGGGATAGCACAGCAACCACCGACGAAGATGCGAAAACCGGTGTCTGGCAGCACATCACGCTCGTTGCCGACGGCTCAACATCAACGCTGTTCATCAACGGGACGGAGGTTGATTCGTTCCAATATTCGGAGTCTGAGACCAACTCTGACGTCTTCCGGTTGGCATCGAGATCATACAATGGCGGACCGAGTCAAGAGATAAACGGAACAATCGACGAAGTCCGCGTTTATGAGTCCGCTTTGTCAGATGGAGATGTCGAAGACTTATACGCAGAGCCATCCGGGAAGCTCCGGACGACGTCTGAAGATAGTTCATACAGCAACGTTCACGATGTTGATCGGTCGGTCTCGGGATCGGTTAACCTCTCGCTCAATAACGCGACAGCGCAGGTTACGTGGCAAGGATCAACCGACGGGGGTGATACCTGGACAACGCTCAACGAGACGAACGTCTCATCGCCACAAGAGCTTACGTCGACGTGGTCAGAGTTCGAAGGAGACGATGTCCGCGTGGCCGTCGATATGGAGACGACCGACTCGGATCACGTCGCTAGAATTCACTCCGACTCGGTATCGGCGCAAACGACCGATCCAATCATCGACGAGTCGTCAGCATCGCCGAACGAAACCACGAGTGGTGACGGCGAACTCTCGATTAGCGTCTCTGATCCAGACTTCGCGACATCACAGGGAGACGAGGTCACGGTTGATTTCCATGATGCTTCTGATGACTCGGTAATCGGCACGGATACGCTCAGCGCGAACGGCAGCGCGAGCACCACGTGGGACGGACTGACTGCCGGTGAGAATGAGTGGTATGTCACCGTCGAGGATTCGTACGGCAACAGCCTTCAGAGTAGTTCTTTCTCTTTCGGGACGCCGGAGGAGTTAGAGATCCGCAACGAAACCGCACCAGAAGAACTCATCTCAGGGGATGCAACGGTTACACTCCGCTTCTACGGTGATGACACGGTCGTCGAGCGGACGACGACGGACGGTAAAATCGACATGGCCGGACTTCCGGTAGACGAGGAGTTAGTCGTCGTTGCGAACGCGGATGGCTACTACCAGCGGCGGATCATCATTGATTCGCTGTTCGACCAGCAGCGTGTGTTCCTCCTCGACGAGAACGAGAGCGCGGTACTGAACGAGTTCAGCGTCGCCGACCAGACTGGACAGTTCCCGGCCGACTCGTCGAGGATCTACATCGAGAAGGCCGTCTCGATCAACGACTCCGCCGAGTGGGTTGTCATCGCTGGAGACTACGTGGGTGCGTCGCAGTTCTTCCCCGTTTACCTCCAACGAGATGCGCGCTACCGCTTGAGCGTTCAGAACTCGGATGGTGATACGCGCCAGTTGGGTTCGTACCTCGCGACCAGCGAAGGCACTCGTCAGCTCGAAGTCGGCCGCATCGAGTGGCGAGCGCCGGAAGGAGACCAGTTCCGCTGGGAGGCGTTCATCACCGAGGAGGACGTAATCAAACTCCACTACGAAGACCAGCAGAACGAGACGTCGAACTTCGAGGTGACCGTGCACGAGCGCGGGAACGAGTCGAACGTCTTGTTCAGCGACAGCGAGAACGAACTCGGGAGCTACCTGCATGAGGAGCAGCTCTCGGAGAGCGATGCGGACAAGCAGTGGGTTGTCAAGTGGTCCGCGACGAGGAACGGCGAGGAGATCGGCAACACGAATCAGTTGGGAGGCGTCGAGAACCTCGACCTCCCAATCGACTCGCGTTGGCTGAGCCTCGGTGCTCTCGTGTTGATCGTGCTGGTCGCAGCGCTGTTCCCGTCATCCGAAGCCCGAACCGGCGCGATTGTCATCGTCGCCATCGCTACCGGGATGACGTGGCTCGGATGGGTCGACATCCCGATGAGCGCAATCGGCATCGCAGGCGCGATAGCGTTGCTTGGCAAGGTCTCCGAGTTCGGAGGTGCCCGAGCATGAAGGTCACCGTGCCGATGCTGCTGGCGATTTCGCTCGCGGTCGCGGGGATGATGATGAGCATGTCCGGCTTCAACGAGGATCTGGGCGTCGGTCACTCGACCGGTCTCGAGGAAGACGCGCGCGGACTCGACGAGGACGTCGATAGTTATAGCGCCGACCGCGTTTCCGACCAGGGGTCCTATCTGGGGGTGACAGTCGAAGGCGCGCAGGCAGTCGTCGATGGCCTGAAATGGTCTCTCGCGTTGCCGGTCGCGTTGATAAACGTCGGCTTCCCGGCGTGGTTCGCAATCCCGCTGGCATCTCCGGTTCAGTTCGTGAGTTACATCGGCGTCTGGCAAATCATCCGGGGGATGCGTATCTCATGAGCCTCGACTGCTGGTTCAGCGGAGACATCCACCCGTGCATCTTCGCCGAAGCAACGGGACTGCTCGGAGAACTCACGTTCGGGATGTTCGTCACCGCAATCGTAATCGTGCCGATCTACGCGCGAACCGGCGACATCATCCTGCCGTCGACGGTGATGGCGCTCATCGCGTTCATGGCGTTCACGGTGCTCCCCGGACAACTCGTCGGCATCGCGTGGACGATGATGTTCATGTCGCTGGCTCTCGCCATCTTCATGACCTTCTACAAGGCGGTGATTAGCTGATGCAGGTCAGACGTCTATTCGACCCGCCGGAAGACGCTTCCCTGAAAGAACGGGCGGCGGTGACGTGGTCGTGGCGACTGCTGACGCTGCTGTGCATCATTCTCGTTCCTGTCTGGAGACTCGACAGCACGTTCGCCATGAAGGCCCATTGGCTCGCGGTAGACCTGTCTCTCGCCTGTCTCGGCGCTGCGTTGATGGCCGACGTTCTGCGGTACTACTGGCCGTCTTCAGAGACGCGTGGAGAGAGCGCTCAGGAGGTCGCTGGATGACGGGAGTTCTCTGGCATCTGTTGACACCTGCGGTCCCGCTGCACGAACTCACGCACGCGCTAGTGGCGCTCCCATGGGCGTCGAACGTCGAGACGGATCTGCAGCGTGGTGACGCGGAGGTTCGAATCACGTGGCGCGACGAGACGCCGCTCTGGGCGGTCTACCTCGCACACCTCGCACCGATGCTCGTCGGACTAGGACTCGTCCTGGTCGCGGTCGCGACTATCGGTGTTCCGTCGGCCTCGTCGCTCGAGGGACTGGGGATTCATGAGGCCGGGCTCTTGCTGATTCTCGCGTGCAACTGGGCGATCTACTCGTTCCCCAGCTACGAGGATCGCCATCCGCTCGGGTCGAAGTAGCCCAAAGGCCGCTTTCGATTGAAGTCAAAATTTTTGCGCGCGGTGCGGGGTACGTTTCGGGTGTTTCGAGTGGAGCGTTTGCCGACGCGGAGGCGGAGTTTTTCCCCCGAAGGGGGTCCCCTTAGGGACACAGCCTAAGGCCCTCCCCGCCAGCCTCTGTCGCACTCACCAATCATCACTCGAATCTGACGGAAGGAGTCGAAACACAAGACGGAGAATAGCGGCAAAATAGGTGCTGGCGCGCGGAACAGTATATAAAAGAATAGCTGGGAACGTAGTGTTGCCACTCACTTGGAGTGTTCTACGGCGCGGGCAGATCCACCTGGTTTCGACCGAGGATCCGAACGAGACCCGTGCCGTTCGTCATCACCACGTTCTCCCTCTCGACCGTCTCGCCGCTGGGAGCAGTCCACCGGAACGACGTGCCGAAGACGAACCGTCGGGCGGCCTCGACGCCGTCAGCACGTGCAGCACGGAAGCCGCGCCGGAGCATCCGCTTGAGTTTCGGCTCGGTGACCGGCCGTCCAGAGAGATCGACGAGCTGGCCATCCGCGGAGGACGAGACCGAGCCGAGATGCTGACGCGCCCACCGACCGACAGCGCTCTCGGAGAGATCGCCACGCTCAGCACGGTCGACGAGGTCGCGAGCACGTCGCGAAATCCAGTCTGTCGCGTCGGTGAACGTCGACAAGAGTTCCTCGAAGCGCTCGCGGACGACGTCGTTGTTGAACGAAACGAGCCCGTTGACAATCTCGAGGACCTCTGTGTAGCGGTCGCCCATTCGCCGAATCGAGCGAGGAGAGATACCGGCACGTTCAGCGAGTTCGTCGACGTGGACACCGTCGCCACCATCTGCGAGAGCGACAACGCCCATCCGTTCGGCCGACGTCGCATCGCCGCGTGAGAAGTTCTCGAAGGCGATGTCCTGCTCGGACTCCTCGATGTCGTCGAGCGGACTATCGATTATCTCGATGTCGCGAGTATCCTCCTCAGCCTGGAAGTACTCGTCAGCCGTGTACGCGGCACCGGCTCGCGTAGGCATTCCAGACCACGAGAACGCGTTCACGAGCGCGGTATCCATCTTCGAGATAGCATCCGAAACGTCCGTCTCCTCGTCAGAGTGCCACGGGAGAGACTCGTCTGCGTACTCGCTGGACCGCTGCACCTCGACCTTGGGGTCGCGGAGTGCGTCCTTGTCGGCGGTAGTACTCTCCGAGCGAACCTGCTTCGGATGGTAGTACTTGAGCAGCATCGCGATCTGCTCGCCGGGGAGGAGCTGCTCCCACGTGTCGGCGTCGAGGACGACGGCGTTTCGCTTGCCGACGACCTCCTCGTTGTCCCACTTGTACTCGCCGCGGCCGCGACCCATCCCGAACTTCGCGAGACGGTCGATGAGCCCATTCCGCTGAGCGAGATAGCGTTCTCCGTAGGTGCGGTCGACGCGAGCGTACAGCGCGAGGTTGTAGCAGGACGACCACGGGTGAAGCCGGTCGTCAGCGATGTACTCGGAGTTGATGCCCATCTCGTCGAAGAGACGGCGCAGCAGCGTCAGCACGTCGTCCGGGTGGATGTTCGACGAGTCGACCTGCACGCGCAGACCGAACGGAAGGTCGTTCGGCATCGACTGGATGAGATCACCGCTCTTGTAGTGCCGCGCGAGCGGTCGGCTAATCTTGAACTGGAAGACGGCCTTCCGTTCTCCGACCGAATCCTGTGCACGGAGGCCGACCTGGTACTCGTAGTAGCGCTCGTACGACTCTCCGTCGGCGGCGAGACCGGACTCCCAGCACTTCGTACCGCCCTCTGCCTCGTAGGGAAGAACGCGCCAGGCGTGGCCGATAGCACCGAACGGATCGATGTCTTCGGGGAGTGTCGGCTCCCATTGCTTAACCATCGCCCAGAACGGGGCGAGAGCGTCCTCGTCGTGGCGTTCGAGCAACTGTTCGTCAGAGAGGTCGCTCGTACCGTCCTCGAGGAGCGAGTGGTCTTCACTTGTAAACAGGAGCTTGGCACCGAGTTCGTGAACGGATGGCCGAATCGTCGGAATCGGTTCACGTAGTGATTCACGGTCACGCTTCGCCCGTTCCTCGCGAGCATCCTCGGTTGAGGGGCTTCCGTCGCAACTCTTGATTTCCGAACGACGTCGGACTGCCTCGTCAGCATCTTGGCTGTCAGTACCGCTGGCAGCTCGAAGTTCGTCGTTCTCACTCTCGACAGAGGCCTCGACGGAATCATCTCGGTCGGATTTGACTGCCGACGCTTGTAGAATAGCATCTGCAACAGCATCGGGATCGTCTCGATCATGGCCACGACCGTCGCTCACTGGTCGTCACCTCCATCAGTCGCGACAGCCGGAGACTGGCGCATCTCGTGAATCTTCGAACTCGCACTCGTCCGGTCGCGAAGCTCTCCATCCTCGTCGAGAAACCGCGCACACGAAACGACGTCTTCTGGAGAGACATCTCGACGGATGCCGAGTTCGAGCCGTTCGTCGCGGTCGCCGTTCTCAACGAGCCACGCATCTCGCTCTTCCAAGAGTTCGAGAATCCCGTCGCGAGGACCACGGTCGAGACGACGTTCGACGGCTTGCCACGCCCGGCAGACCGCGAGGGAATCGATTCCACGGATCCGGGCCTTGACGAGACGGAGACTCGTGGTGTCGGTCTTTCGAGGACCTCGTTCAACCAAGTCGCGGTCCAAGAACCGTGCCGGGTCCTCACCGATGTCGGCCGCGAGGTGAGGGAAGCGTTCGTTCATGCTGAGACGCCTCCCGAGTACGCTCGGATGATGTTCCACGCAGTCACCAGTCCGAGCGCGAGGACACCGACAGAGACGAGCGCAGTCACCACAACGCTGAGCGAGAACAACCCGAGACTGCCTGCGGTGACAGCGCTCACGAGAGAGACTGTGCCACCGACGAGACCCGCGACAAGACCCGCAGGCGCACCGTTGACGTCAGTCATCGGGGCTCCTCCGGGTACATGATGTCGAGAATCACGGGATTCATCTCGACGAAGCCGCGATTCAACCGAAGGTGGTCGATGAACTCGCCGGCTTGGTTGACATCGACCTGCTTCGTCGCGCGTGTCTCGAGGCGCCGGTCGACTGCCTCGAAGGTGACGAGACCTTCATCGTCGGGATCACCGTGGTAGATGGCGAGCCCGAGCACGTCGAGGCCGACCAGGTACTGATCCTCTCGGACCTGTTCGGGAACGTCGGCGAAGTCGGTAAACCGGTCGTCGCTGTCGGTGTAGAACTTCGGGTCCGGGATGTCGGCGCTGCGAATCTTTCGCCACAGTTCGGGCTGCTGGTCTTTGAAGAGCGCGAGATGGAACTCGCACTTCGCGAGGTCACCGCCGAACGAGTTCGGATGCGGCACCGAGTAGACCGCATTCTCGTCGCAGACTCCGATGTGGCAGTCGGTGTCGTCGTCCTCGACGAGGCCGACGTACGGAGTGAGTTGTGTCGCGACCGAGCGCTGGTAACGGTCCGACGACATCACCGACCACCTCTGTTAAGCTCGGAGTGTTTGCCGTTAGGGGGCCGATAGTAATTACCTCCGCTTGAGATACGATTACCGAGGCAATCTGGTCGATTCGGACAGCCAACTCGATGACCGTACTCAAGACCGTTCCCAGGATCTTCGGTACATCGCGCGTTGCACACGTCACAACGGAACTCGTACTCTCCGTCGGTGGGGAGCGGGCCGTTGTTCGCGAGCGCGTTGAAGTCGATAACCGACATCAGAGGCACCTGCCGTTGGCTCCGTGTCGTCCGGGTTCGCTGCGTTCAGGGACGTCGACGTTTTGACCCGCGGCGCTCCCTTTCCCAATACGTCTGTCTGAGTCGCATCTTCTGCATCGATGAGCGACATCGTCGTCGTCGCCGAAGACGCGGCGGAAGGATTCAGAGACCTTCGAGCCGCAGGACTGGCAATGGCGCTCGTCGTGTGACTGGTCGAGCAGAAGCGCCATCAGAGACACCCCCCGAACTCGGCGACAGAATTAGCACGACGGCGCAGTCTCCGAGTTGTGGCGGTACGAACTCGGGACTGGTCGCTGGTTGTTTTCGTTGTCTCGCCCGTGAGAATTGCACCGCTATGCGGTGAGTGTCCAGAGAACGAACCCTTCGCGGACGGGTTCTTTTCGCATGGACTCGCGGGGATTTGAACCCCGGGCCTCTTCCTTGCGAAGGAAGCGATCTGCCACTGATCTACGAGCCCTCGTCTGCAACGGAACTAACCCGTGCGCTGTACTTGTAGCTTCTGTTTTCGCCCGCCTCCGCGAGGGACTCACACGCCGAGCAGTCGGAGCCGTCCGGCGACGAGTCCGAGGACGAACCCCGTGCCGTGAGCGACGATGGCGACGTTCGGTCCCGCCCCGAGTACGGCGACGAGAACGGCCGCGCCGACGACGAGTGCGATCTTCGCTCGCCCATTCAGATTGAGCCGCCCCAGAACCGAGTCCGTCACTGGATTCGCCGCGAGCAGATACCCTGCGAGCGCGAAGATGGCGCCGCTCGCGCCGATGACGCCGACGCTTCGACCGAAGGCCGAATCGAACCATATCTCGGCAAGCCCCGCGAGGACGCCAGTCGTCAGAAAGAACGTGTGATACCGCCATCGGGTCGTCCCCTGCTCGACGAGAAAACCGACGACGACGAGTGCGACGGCGTTGCTCAACAGGTGCCCGACGCTCGCGTGCGCGTAGACGCTCGTGACGAGCGTCCACGGCCGGACGTCGACCGGCGGCGCGAGCGCGAACAGGCCGACGGCGCTTCCGAACAGCCCCAGAACGCTCTGGACGAGAAAGACGATACCGAAGAGGGCGAGCGTGTCCAGCGTCGGACTGTTCGAGCCACGGACCATACCCGGAAGACGGTCCACGTGCGCAAAAGCGTACCTGCGGCTCCGGAGCTGTGAAATATGAAGAGAGAGGTGGTGTAGACGCCGTCGGTTCGCGACGGGTCGTCGCGTCGGTCAGTCTTCGAGGACGATCTCGATACTGACGTCGTTCGGCACCTGGATGCGCATGAGCTGGCGAAGCGCGCGTTCGTCCGCGTCGATGTCGATGAGACGCTTGTGAACTCGCATCTCCCAGTGCTCCCACGTCGCGGTGCCCTCGCCGTCGGGCGACTTGCGACACGGAATCTCGAGCGTCTTCGTCGGCAGCGGAATCGGACCGCTGAGGTTGACGCCCGTCTTGCTCGCGATTTCGCGGACGTCGTCACAGATGTCGTCGAGGTCCTCGGGGCTCGTGCCGGCGAGGCGAACGCGTGCTTGCTGCATTTATCGCTCGTTGACCTCGAGCACCTTGCCGGCCGCGATGGTCTGACCCATGTCGCGGATGGCGAAGGAACCGAGTTCCGGAATCTCGCCGGACGGCTCGATGCTGAGTGGCTTCTGCGGTCGGATCGTCACGACGGCGGCGTCGCCGGACTTGATGAAGTCCGGGTTCTCCTCGGCGACCTCACCCGACGCGGGGTCGAGTTTCTGGTCGATGGACTCGACGGTACACGCGACCTGCGCCGTGTGGGCGTGGAACACCGGCGTGTAACCGGCGGTGATGACCGACGGGTGCTGCATGACGACGACCTGGGCCTTGAACGTCTCGGCGACCTTCGGCGGGTCGTCGGCCGGGCCACAGACGTCGCCGCGGCGGATGTCGTCCTTGCCGACGCCGCGGACGTTGAAGCCGACGTTGTCGCCGGGTTCGGCGCGCGGGACTTCCTCGTGGTGCATCTCGACGGTCTTGACCTCGCCGGAGACGTCCGAGGGCTGGAACGAGACGTTCGAGCCCGTCTCCAGGATACCGGTCTCGACGCGGCCGACCGGCACCGTCCCGATGCCGGAGATGGTGTAGACGTCCTGAATCGGGAGGCGCAGCGGCGCGTCCGTCGGCGGCTCGACTTCCGGCAGGTCGTTGAGCGATTCCAGCAGCGTCGGGCCGTCGTACCACGACGTGTTGTCGCTGGACTCGGCGATGTTGTCGCCCTCGAACGCCGAGATGGGGACGTACGTCGCGTCGTCGGAGTTGAAGCGGACCTGCTTGAGCAGGTTACCGACTTCCTCTTTGACCTCGTTGTAGGTGTCCTCCGAGTAGTCGACGACGTCCATCTTGTTGACGCCGATGATGAGCTCGTTGATGCCGAGCGTGCGAGCGAGGAAGACGTGCTCGCGGGTCTGCGGCGCGACACCGTCGTCGGCGGCGACGACGAGAACTGCGTTGTCAGCCTGCGAGGCGCCCGTGATCATGTTCTTCACGAAGTCACGGTGGCCCGGGCAGTCGACGATGGTGAAGTAGTACTTGTCCGTGTCGAACTCCTGGTGGGCGATGTCGATGGTGACACCACGCTCTCGCTCCTCTGCGAGGTTGTCCATCACGTAGGCGAACTCGAAGCCGCCCTTGCCCTTCTCTTCTGCTTCTTCGCGGTGCTGCTCGATGACGTGCTCCGGAACCGACCCCGTCTCGAAGAGGAGTCGGCCCACGAGCGTGCTCTTTCCGTGGTCGACGTGGCCGATGATGGCCAAGTTCTGGTGCGGTTTGTCTTCGCTCATTGTTTAGCTCACGCGCTAAGGCGCTATGTGGCGTTTCCTTTGGTTGAGGACCCTAAAACGATTTCGATACGGCACACGCACCACCCCGACGCCGTCTTGCGGTTTGATACTACCTACCGTGCGGTAGTCGGTGACAACGGCTACTCCAGTCGTCGTACGTCCGACAGTACCGCGCTGGCCGTCTCGGGACCGCCCGCCCCCCGGCCGCTGATGTTCAACCGACCGGCGTGGCTCGTCCCCAACTGGACGATGTTCTGCGTGCCGGTCACCGCGAGCGTGCCGTTCTCGGGGACGAGTCGCGGGCCGACACGGACCCCGTCTGCGGTCGCTTCGCCGATGAGTCGGACCGTCTGGCCGTCCTCGGCGGCGAGTTCGAGCGCGCTCCCCGGGATGTCGCGAATCCCCTCGACGTCGGCGTCGGCCAGCGAGTAGCCCCCGTCGTAGAGCACGTTGCCGAGGATGACGCACTTCAACGCGGCGTCAGTCCCCTCCACGTCGAAGGAGGGGTCCGCCTCGGCGACGCCGAGGTCCTGCGCCTCCGACAGTACGTGGTCGTAGTCGAGTCCCTCGGCGGTCATCCGCGAGAGGATGAAGTTCGCCGTCCCGTTCAGCACACCGCGAGCGGCGGTTATCTGGTCCGGACCGAAGTCGGCGATGGTCGACAGCACGGGGATCGCGCCCCCAACCGTCGCCTCGAACAGCACGTCGCCGTCGCTGTCGCGTTCGAGCGTCCGGAGGTCCTCGTAGCGCTCGGCGACCGGCCCCTTGTTCGCGAGGACGACGTGACGGTCCGCTTCGAGTGCCGCTCGTACGTGCGAGAAGCCGGGCTCGGCGTCGCCGAGCGTCGTCGGCGTCGCCTCGACGAGCACGTCGTACTCCGACGCGAGCGCGTCAGCTATCTCCATATCGCCCACGCTTCCGCTCTCTCCCTTCCGGTCGAACGCGGCGGCGACGTCGATGCCGTCGGCGTCGACAGCGGCGCCTCGCGAGTCGGCGAGCACCGTCACTTCTTGGCCGTAGTCGGCGGCCAACTCGGCGACGGAGCGACCGACCGCGCCCGCGCCGACGACGGCGACTCTCACGCCGACCCCTCCGCGAGCGGTTCGACGACTCGAAGGTCCTTTCGGTCGGCTATCCGCCGGACGACGGCGAGCACGTCGGCCTGTTTCCCCGCCTGCGTCGCCAGTCGGACGCGGGCGCTCGACTCCTCGTCTCGACCCTCGGGTGCCGACACGGAGAGGTCCGCCAGCGCCGCGTTCGCGCACTCCTCGATGCACCGCAGCGTGTCCGAGAGGTCCGTGTCGACGAGGTGACCGACCAAGAGGACGGTCAACTGCTCGCCGTAGCGCTCTGCGCCCGCCTGGATGACGTTGACGCCGTTGGTCCGCAGCGCCTCGACGATCGTGTCGAACCGGTCGGGCGGACACTCCAGGTCGACCTCCACCGGGATGTGTCCGCGCGGCGTGAGGTTGCCGCGCTCGTGGTAGATCGAGAGGAGGTTCCCGCCGTTGTCGGCGATGGGTCGCAGCGCCGCGAGCAGTTGGCCGGGCTCGTCGACGAGTTCGAGTCGAACCGTGTGCGGTTGCGGCGTCTCGCTGTCGCTCATCGGCGTACCTCCGCGACGCGCCAGCCACCTGTTGTCGACAGGGAGCGGTCGCTTTTCGGCTCCGTGTCGGTACTCCGCGGCTGGTGTGCGCCAATCCGCATACTACGCCTCTGACGCTACGTGGGTTATAACTCTTCGTCACTCGCAATTCTGTCCGACGTCCGACGGTGACCGAGGGGGTAACAGCGGCTCACATACCGACTCTCTCGACGACCGAAACGCGACGAACGAGCGACCGTCACGTGGGCGGGGCAGACGCTCGGGGCCGCGAAAGACCGCGAAAACGTGAGAGACGAGCGCGCGCTCGTCGAGAGACGGGGGAGCGTTAGATGTAGTCGATGGCCGGCGAGAGCTCGAGCTTCATGCCCTTGCGCTCGCGGATCTCCATGATCTTGTCGCGCTGGAGACTGTCGGAGAGCACGCGGAAGCCAGCGTTCTCCGTGTTCCAGGAGGCGCGGCCCTCGGTCGCAGAGCGGATGTCCGAGGAGAAGCCGATCATCTCTTCGACGGGCGCGATCCCCTCGATGACCATGAGGTCACCCTCCTGGTACATGTCGTCGACGCGGCCGCGGCGACCCTGAATCTCGCCGGAGGCCGAGCCCATGTAGTCGGAGGCGACGTCGATGCGGACGTTCTGGATGGGTTCGAGCAGTTTGATCTGCGAGTCGATGAGCGAGCGGTGGACCGCCTCGCGGACCGCGGGGATGACCTGCGCCGGACCGCGGTGGATGGTGTCCTCGTGGAGGCGGGCGTCGTGCAGACGCAGCAGCGCGCCCTGCACCGGTTCCGCGGCGAGTGGACCGTCGTCGAGCGCCTCTTCGAGACCCTCGATGACGAGTTCCATCGTCTCGTTGAGGTGCTGGATACCCTTCGTGTCGTCGATGAGGATGTTGGTGCCGAAGATGTGTTCGACGTTCTGGGAGGTGTCCTTGTCCATGCCGGCTTCCTGCAGCGCCTCGCGGCGCTCCAGTTCGGGCATGTCCATCGCCACCTCGCCCAGTTTGATGGCGTCGACGATGCTCTGGTCCATCGGCTCGGCGGTGATGTAGAACTTGTTGTGGCGGTTCGGGGAGACACCCTCGACCTCGCGGGACTGCTGCTGGGGGGCCTCGCGGTAGACGACGATGGGCTCACCGGTGTGGACCGGGATACCCTGGTTGTCGCGGATACGCTGCGTGATAACTTCGAGGTGAAGCTCACCCTGACCGCTGATGAGGTGTTCGCCGGTGTCCTCGTTGATCTCGACGCGGATGGTCGGGTCCTCTTTGGCGACCTGCTGGAGCGTCTGGATGAGCTTCGGCAGGTCGTCCATGTTCGTCGCCTCGACGGATTTGGTGATGACCGGCTCGGAGATGTGCTCGATGGACTCGAACGGTGTCATCTCGACGCTGGAGACGGTCGAACCGGCGATGGCGTCGCGGAGGCCGGTGACGGCGGCGATGTTGCCGGCCGGGACGCGGCTCACTTCCTCGCGGGAGTCACCCATGAAGATACCGACGGACTGGACGCGGTTCTTGCCCGCGGTGCCGGAGACGTAGAGTTCTTGACCCTTCTCCAGTGTGCCGGAGAACAGGCGTCCGGTCGCGATTTCGCCGGCGTGGGGGTCCATCGAGATGTCCGTCGACATGAAGACGACTTCGCCCTCGTCGTCGACGAGACGCATCTGCTCTGCGAGCTCCGACTCGGCGTCGCCGCGCCAGATGGTCGGGATACGA
The DNA here is from genome assembly GCF_020097835.1 of Haloprofundus halobius. GTDB lineage: Archaea > Halobacteriota > Halobacteria > Halobacteriales > Haloferacaceae > Haloprofundus > Haloprofundus halobius. The sequence continues at coordinate 2,376,623 of NZ_CP083666.1, read as the reverse complement.
CGGGGCTGGGCGTCGAGCGGGTCCGGGAAGTGCTCGGCGACCATGTCGAGGACGACGTCCGAAAGCGGCGTGCGCTCGTGGAGTTCCTCGCGGTTGCCCGACTCCTCCATCTCGATGATGTCGCCGAAGGAGATCCCGGTCTCCTGCATCGACGGGATGGAGACGCCCCACTTGTACAGCGCGGAGCCGAAGGCGACGGTCCCCTCCTCGACGGAGACGGTCCAGTCGTAATCCTTCTCCTCGGTCATGCCGCGGATGAGCTCGTTGACGTCGGTGATGACGTCGAGGAGACGCTCCTGCATCTCCTGGGGCCCTTCCTGCAGTTCGTTGATGAGTCGGTCGACCTTGTTGATGAACAGCGCCGGCTTGACGCCCTCGCGGAGCGCCTGTCGGAGCACCGTCTCAGTCTGGGGCATCGCGCCTTCGACGGCGTCGACGACCACGAGCGCACCGTCGACGGCGCGCATCGCCCGCGTCACGTCGCCACCGAAGTCGACGTGGCCCGGCGTGTCGATGAGGTTGATGAGGTGGTTCTTATCGTTCCACTCGTGGGTCATCGAGACGTTCGCGGCGTCGATAGTGATGCCGCGTTCCTGTTCGTCCTCTTTGGTGTCCATCGCGAGCTGCTGTCCGGCAGTCGCGTCGGATATCATGCCCGCTCCGGCCAGCAGGTTGTCCGAAAGTGTCGTCTTCCCGTGGTCGACGTGAGCGGCGATGGCGATGTTCCGGATCTGCTCCGGCTTGTCCATCAGTTTCTCACATTCCTGTACGATTTTCTTTCGTCGGCCCATTATGAATCCCCCTACCGGAAGGAGGGTCAAAAGGGTAGTGTTTTGCCGACGCCGATTCCGCCGCGAACGGCCGTCTGACGCGTCTCCGTGTGGGTACGTACCACTTGGCAAACACTCCGACTGTCGGCGAGTGTGACTCCACGATACCGGCCGCACTACCGACCCATCGCACTCACCACACCTGCCGTCTTACTGCCCTCTCACCCGCGGCGAGAGGTGGCGCAAGAGTCATACCGTCACGAACCGTGTCACTAACACGCATGGACCTTCGCGTGCAGGGGTCTGCCGCCCCGGACGCCTTTCTCAGCGCGGCAGACCTGTTAGAGACGGAGTACGAGTTGTCGTGGCCGGTTCACGTACGCGTCAGAGACGACCCCGACGAGCGGACGTGGGCGGGACACTACAGCAACGCCGCCGGAGATTACCACGTGCTGAACATCCCGCGACAGGCCGCGACGAGTGCGATGGCGCGCGAACTCGCTCTCCACGAGTTCTCTCACATGGCCCGCTACGAGCAGTCACACCCCTCGCACGTCCAGTCGACCGAGGAGGCGCTCTACCTCGCGCTCACGGGGCGGAGCGTCGAACGTCGCAAACTCGCCCACTGTTATCAGATCGCGAATCACATGAAGGACATCTACGCCGACGATATCACCATCTCGGTCGCGCCGGCGGAGAAACTGGTGTACTTCCTCGAATCGCAGTTGGCCGCGGCGCTCGCCGACCAACCCTCCGCCGTCCCGCGCGCCGACTGGACCCGCACCACCGCCGCCTCCGACCCCGAGATAACGGCGGTCAACGCGGCGTTCGCGCTCGCACTCGTCGAACGTCACGGCCTCGTCGACGACGACCACCGCCTGTACGACCTCGCACACGCGGCCGACGACGACGCGCCGAACGTCCGCGTCGACGAGTTCAGACGTCAGTTCCGCTCGCTCGCCGTCGAGACGACCGCCAGCGACTACCGGAAGGCACTCGTCGACGTGACTCGCGCGTACGCCGTCGGCAGCGGCGGTGGGCCGCAGGCGGCCGATTGAGGTGCGAACGCGGAACCGTCGGATAGCGCACTCGATTACAGCGGCCGCTCACCGTCGAAAAACCGAAGAGAGAAAGGTCGTAGCCGAAGATTAGCGGGCCGCGGCGGCGACGCGCTCGCGCTCTTCCTTCTGGCTGATGGGGTACGACTGGACGTCGTACTCCGCCGCGCCGAGAAGTTGCTGGGCGAGCGCCTCGGCGGCCGAGGTCGTCGACTTGTAGCTGGTAGAGGCGACGCCGTCGGCGATGAACTTCAGCGCCTGGTCGACGCGGCGCTGGGGGGCGACGTCGACGGCCTTCGGGACGGAGATGCCACCGTACTTCAGGCGGACGGTCTCCTCGCGCGGAGCGGCGTTCTCGACGGCGCGGACGAGAATCTGGACGGGGTTCTCGTCGCTGCGCTCGTCGACGATCTCGAAGGCGTCGCGGACGATGCTGATCGCCTTCTGCTTCTTGCCCGTGTTGTCCTCGCTCTGCATCAGGCGGTTGATGAGGCGTTCGACGACCGAAATCTCGGACTTGCGGAACTGCTTGGAGGCGTGGCGACCCATCGTGTGCGCGATGGGCGTCACGTTGAGGTAGCGCTGGGTGCTCGGGTCGGTGTACTCGATTTCGGAGACGTCCCAGACGCCGAACAGCAGCGCGTTCGTCTGTGCTTCCTCGCTGTCGGCCGGTGCCTCGGGTTCGGGGGTCTCGTTCTCTGCGTCAGACATCTTAGCGCACCGGTTTCTCCGCGTTGCCGCGCACGAGTTCGAGCATCGCGACGCCGTTGACTTTGTCCACCTTGTAGTTGACACCCGAGAGGTCACCCATGGCGCGACCCTTCGCGCCACCGATGCCCGCGATGGTCACCTCGTCGTGCTCGTCGATGAACGAGATGGCGCCGTCGCCGGGGCAGAAGGCCGTGACCTGCTTGCCGTTCTTGATGAGCTGGACACGGACGCACTTGCGAATCGCCGAGTTCGGCTGTTTCGCTTCGATTCCGACCTTCTCGAGGACGATACCGCGCGCCTGCGGTGCGCCTTCGAGCGGGTCCGACTTCTTCCGAAGACCGCGTTCGCGCCGCGCGTACTCCGAGTCGGACCACCGTCGCTTCTGACGGTCCTTCTTGAGTTTGCGTGCGGCGTATTTGCCGTTCGCCATAGTGGCCAATCCTTCTTAGTCGAGCTACTTAAGCGTCCTCTTTTCGAGTCGGCGAGACGGCCTCAGATTCCTTCTTTCACCCCGCTACTCGAATCTGCGTCCGTTTCGCCGACTCGAACGAACCGCTCTCAGCGCGGCACAGGTCGAACGCGGTGCTGAGATGCCTTCGCTCACTTCGTTCGCGACGAACCTCCGCTCGCTTCGCTCGCGGAGACTCCGTCGTTTCACTTCGCTCATCACGAGCGTTCAGTCACCGGCGCGTTCGAGCGCGAGGTCGCCGCCCATGTCCACCGCCGAGGTCGCACCGAGCGTGATTTCGGCGCTCTCGCACCGCGCCTGCACCCGCCGGGCGTAGTCCGAAAACGTGTCGAGCACCGTCCGCCGAGTCGGGTCGGCCACCCAGAACAGCACCTGCAGTCGGACGTGGTCGCCCTCGAAGCCGGAGACGCGAATCTTCGGCTGCGGGTCGGTGAGGATGGCCGGGTCGGTCACCGCCTCGTCGCGGAGAATCTCGATGGTCTCCTCCAGACTCTCCTCGTAGTAAACGCCGACCTCCTCGTTGATGCGGAACCGGTTCTGGCCGTACGGTTTCGTGATGACGTTCGTCGTCAGTTCCGTGTTCGGGACGCTGATTATCTCGTTGTCGACGGTTCGTACGCGCGTCACCCGAAACCCGATGGATTCGACGATGCCCTCGGTGTCGCCCCACGCGATGTAGTCGCCGACGTTGAAGTTCGAGTCGGTCACGAGAAAGAGGCCGCCGACGAGCGTTCCGAGCACCTCTCGGCCGGCGACACCGACCGTCAGCGAGATGATGGCGACGGCGATGGTCGACCCCGTCAGCAGGCGCGTGTAGCCGCCGGCGGCGAGCGCGGCAGCGACGGCGAGGACAACCACCGCGATGTGGAGGTAGAGGTTCACCGCGCCGACGACGGTCGGGTTGTTCTCGTTTCGCGCCCTGACCGCTCGCATGACCAGCGGTTCGACGACCACCCGGCCGCCGCCGTAGACGAGCGCGAACGTCACGACGAGTTTCGTCGCTCGGGCGAGCAGGCCGTCGCCGAGGAGTAGTTCCGTGAGCGGTCCGGCGACCTGCAGGACTGTGACGTCTCCCATACCGACCACACGACGTCGCGGTCAATAGCTCTTGGAGGCCGTCGAACGTCCCGAGGGCCTCGACTCCACTCCGAATCTCTCGTATGGTCGGCCGCGCTCTCGGCGTTCTCAGTGGTAGAACAGCAACTCGAACTCGTCGTCACAGGCGGAACAGCGAACTGGTTTTCCACAGAGCTCTCCTTCGAGTGTCGAATCGACCGCATCTCGACGCCCGCCTTCGGCCGTGCTTCCCCCGTCGGTGGCGACGGGACCCCCTGCGGAGTCCTCGGTCTCCGTATCCCCGTTCACCGTGGCGTTCACCGTGTCGCCGTCGGACAGCGCCAGCGTCGCGCTGACGCGCTCGTCGCAGGAGGGACACTGAATCGAAACCGACGGCTGGGCGTCGGATGCGGCGTCGGCGACCGACTGCTCCGAGGGAGGGCTCGATCCGTCGCCGATGGACGGCTGGTGCTCGGACTGTGACATACGATAGCAGGACGACGCTCGGACAGATAGTTATAGGGCTTGTAATAATTGTAAGCGAGTTCCAAAAACCGGGCGGCGGCGACGTCGTCGAGGGGTAGGTGCGCGCTACACGCGCGACCGAGCTACGTCAACTGGATATCGTCGATGTCGTAGTGTCGACGAGCCAACCGCCGTGCCGTCTCGATGTTTTGACCGCACTTCCCGATGGCGACGCCGCGATCGCCGTCGGCCACTTCGACGTAGGCGACGCGGTCGTTCTGGTCGCTGATGGTCACGTGTCGAACCGTCGCCGGCGCGAGCGCGCTCGCGACGAACGCCTCCGGCGTGTCGGCGTCCTCGACGAGTTCGACGGTGCGACCGAGTTTCCGTTCGAGCCGTTTCACAGTCTTCCCGCCAGGACCGATGGCTTTGCCCATCTCGCCCGCGCCGACGAGGACGACGATTCGGTCGTCGTAGACGAGACAGTCGGTCGCGCTCGCACCAGTCTCCTCGTCGAACGCGCCGAGGTAGCGACGGGCGTCGTCCGACAGCGTGACGCGCATCGGTCGTCAGTCGTCCGAGGGCTGTTCGGCGTTCGCGCTGAACGAGCCCATCCGGAGGTCGACGTCGCCGGTGCCGATGGCGACCGGCTTGCCGACGATGACGTTCTCGATGACGCCGTTGAGGTCGTCCTCCTCGCCGTGGATGGCGGCGTCGAGCAGGTGGTTGACCGTCACCTCGAACGCCGCACGCGCGAGCACGGATTCCTTCGACCCCGAGATACCATGGCGGCCGATGGACTCGATGGTGCCGCGGTTCGTCATGATGTCGGCGACGAGCATCAGGTGGCGGACGTTCACGTCGTCGAGACCCTGCTCTTCGAGCGTCTCCATCGTCTCGTTGATGATGGCTTCCCGGGCCGCTTCGACGCCGAGGTTGCGGTGAATCTCGTGGATGTTGTTACACGTCGTCCGCGAGGCGTCGACGCCCTCGATGGCGAGCACGTCGCCGAACGCCGACCCCTCGGTGTAGAGGACGAACTCCTCGCCATCGTCGGTCTTCTCCTTGCGGATGACGACGCGGGTGACCTCCTCGATACCTTTGAACACGACGTCGCGGAGTTCCTCGACCAACTGCAGGAGCTTTCGGTAGCTCGGCTGGTCGGGGCCGAACTCGACGACCGTCCCGCTCTGCCGGGTCGTGACGCCCAGCGCGTCCTCGATGATTTCGGCGATCTCTCCTGCAACTTCCTCGACGTTCGAGGCGCGGGGCCACCGCTCCAGCAGCGTCTCGTCGTTGAGGTCGATCTGCACGAGCATGTCGGCGACGTTCGTCGACACGTCACCGAGCGCCAAGATTTTGGACGCCTCGATGCTCCAGACGACCTCGTGGGCCTTCTCGCGGTCCTCGGCGTACTCGTCTTCGAGGTGGACCGTCATCATCGGCGTGTCCGGCGTCTTCCGCGCGTCCACGAGCTCGATGAGCCGTGGCAGCCCCTGCGTCACGTCGATTTCGGCGACGCCCGCGTAGTGGAACGTGTTCATCGTCATCTGCGTCCCCGGCTCACCGATGGACTGCGCGGAGACGGTGCCGACGGGATCGAGCGGGTCGACGCGTGTGTCGAGATAGCGAACCTCGACGGCGCGGGCGATGTCGTCGGCCTGTTCGACGGTGACGCCGTCTCGCCCTTCGATGGTACGGTACACGCGGTCTTTGAGGCGGCGCGGGAGCTCTGTGTCCTCGACGACGGCCTCGATGTCGTCTGTGATCTCAGTCATCGGATTCCACCTCCTGGGTGCGCGCCTCGCTAAGTCGGGGCTCGGCGTGCTCGGAGAGGTTCGTTGCGGGTTCCTCCCGGGAGAGGAACTGCGCTCGGGTCGCCTCGTCGAACTCGGCGTCGAGCACGCGGTCGGCGATGCTCTCGACGTCGATGTCGTTGTCCTTCGAGGAGGACACCTTCACCGGGGAGGTGCCGTCCTCGCCGAACTCGAACTGGACGATGGTGTCCGAGGTGTCTCGGACGGTCCCGTCGTACTGCGTCTCCAGTTCGGAGAGCGCGTTGATGAGCCGACGCTGCAGGTAGCCGGACTTGGAGGTCCGGACCGCAGTGTCGACCAGACCCTCGCGGCCGCCCATCGCGTGGAAGAAGAACTCGCGCGGCGTCAAGCCGCCGCGGTAGGAGTTCTCCACGAAGCCGTGCGCCTCCGCTGAGAGGTCGTTCGGCTTGTAGTGGCTGAGGGTGCGGTCCTCGTAGCCGCGGTTGATACGCTCGCCTCGAACCGCCTGCTGTCCGACACAGCCGGCCATCTGCGTGAGGTTCAGCATCGAGCCACGCGCACCGGAGCGCGCCATGATGACCGCGGGGTTGTCGTCGCCGAAGTGGTCGTCGGCGATCTCACCCGCGGAGTCGCGCGCCTTGCCGAGCGTCTGCATGATCTTCATCTCGAGCGTCTCGTCGACGGTGCGACCCGGCAGCGATTCGAGTTCGCCCGCCTGGTACGTCTCGATGAGCTCCTCGATTCGCTCGTAGGCGTTCTCGATAGCCTCGTCGACCTGCTCTCCCGCCTCCTCCGGAATCGACTCGTCGTCGATACCGATGGAGAAGCCGAAGTGCATGATAGCGCGCATCGCCAGCGCGGAGATCTCGTTGACGAAGATGCGTGCGCGCGTCTCCGAGTACACCTTCGTGATGGTGTCGACGATCTCGCCGCCGAACGCGCCGACGGCGTCCTCGTCGATGGTGCCGCTCACGAGTTGGCCGTCTTCGATGACGACGTCGTCGCCGGTCGAGCTGCTGAACTCCAGCGAGAGGTCGTCGGGCAACAACTCCGAGAAGATGGAGTGACCCGTCCAGTACGCCTCGCCGCCCTCCTCGCCGTCGGGTTCGGGCAGCTCGTCCACGCGCGTCGCGCGCAGCAGGTCCAGCGCCTGCGTCTCAGTAAAGTGGGGGTTCTCGTGGGTCAGCAGGTAGGTGCCCGAGATGTGGTCCTGAATCGCGCCGATGATGTTCTCGCCGAAGCGCGGGCTGAGAATCTGTTCCTGTACGCGCATGAGGACGCGCGCCTCCGCGCGGGCCTCCTCGTTCTGCAGCGCGTGCATGTTCATCTCGTCGCCGTCGAAGTCGGCGTTGTACGGCGGACAGACGACGGTGTTGAGTCTGAAGGTCTTGTACGGCATCACGACCACCTCGTGGGCCATGATGGACATCCGGTGCAGCGACGGCTGACGGTTGAAGATGACGATATCGCCGTCGACGAGGTGGCGGTTCACTTCCCAGCCGAGTTCGACCTTCTCGGCGAGCTCCTCGCAGTTCTTCTCGGTCACTTTCAGACGGCGGCCGTCGGGGCGCTTGACGTAGTTCGCGCCCGGGTGGCTCTCGGGGCCGTTGCGGACGTACTGTCGCGCCTCCTCCATGTTCCGCTCGGTGACGTTCATCGTCTGGGTCATCTCGCTCGCGACGCGGTCCGGAACGCCGACTTCGTTGAGCGAGAGCGTCGGGTCCGGCGAGATGACGGTACGCGCAGAGAAGTTGACGCGCTTGCCGGAGAGCGAGCCACGGAAGCGACCCTCCTTCCCCTTCAGGCGCTGGCTGAGCGTCTTCAGCGGTCGGCCGGAGCGGTGTCGCGCCGGTGGCGTGCCCGAGATCTCGTTGTCGACGAACGTCGTGACGTGGTACTGCAGCAGTTCCCAGAGGTCCTCGATGATGAGCTGCGGTGCACCCGCCTCGCGGTTTTCCATGAACCGCTGGTTGATGCGGATGATGTCGACCAGTTTGTGTGTCAGGTCGTCCTCCGAACGCTGGCCGTTGTCGAGCGTGATGGAGGGACGCGCCGTCACCGGCGGCACCGGCAGGACGGTGAGAATCATCCACTCGGGACGCGCGCGCTCGGAGTCGATGCCGAGCGTCTCCATGTCGTCGTCCGGAATGTCCTCGAACCAGTCGCGGATGTCCGAGGGCATCAGCTTGTTCATGTCCTCGACGGTGAGGTCGATGGAGAGCGCCTTCTCGATCGCCTTGCGGTCCTCTTTTCGGGGTCTGAACTCCCCGGAGAGGATCTGGTTGATGCGCTGGAGGTCGATATCGGTCTGCTCCGCGAGTTCCTGTGGAGCCGTCGCGTCTCGGTCCTCCTCCTCGTCGGGCTGCATCGCCTCCGCGATGAGCTCGGAGTACTCGCCCGAGAGCACGTCTTGGACCTCGTAGTACGTCGTCGGCTTCTCGTGTTTGATGTCGTGCTGGGGTTCGTTGCAGTGCGGACAGCGCTTGGCTTTCCGCGCCTGTCGGACCGCGGCCTTCATCACGTCGCTCCAGTCCTCGCTGAGTTCCTCCGCTCGCTGCATCCGGGCGCGGAACTCCGCCTGCTCCTCGTCGGTCAGCGCGAGACGACCGCACTGGCGGCACGTCGAGCGAAGCAGCCGTCGAATGAGCTTCGTGAACCCGACGTGGATGACGGGCGCGGCCAGTTCGATGTGACCGAAGTGGCCGTTACACGACCCTGAGTGCTGCCCGCAGGTTCGACACTCCAGACCGGGGTCGATGACGCCCAGTCGGGGGTCCATCAGTCCCATGTCGATGGGGTAGCCGTCGTCGTCGTAGGTGTCCGCGGTGATGACCTTCGTCGCGGACATGTCTCGATACGTCTCCGGGTCCATCAGCCCGAAGCGGATGCCGCCGATCTCTTTCGGTGTTTGCATTGACATTTAAACTGCGTCCTCCAGTTCGAGTTTCGGCCGGATGCCGAGCGCTTTCATCTCGTCGAGCAGGAGTTTGAACGCGTAACTCACCTCGACGCGGTGGATATCGTCCTCGTCCCCTGTGACGGGGTCGTAGATGCGGCGCTGTTCGCGGTCCTCGACTGCGACCATCCCGGTGTCCGCCGAGACGTACACTTCCTCGCGGTCCGAGGAGTCCAGCAGTCGCTCTTTGAGCGCCATCGCCGCGCCGTGGCCGATGAGCACCTCGCGTTCCATCTCACCCACGCGCAGGCCACCCTCGCGGGCGCGACCCTCCGTGGGCTGACGGGTGAGCACCTGCACCGGCCCGCGCGAGCGGGCGTGCAGCTTGTTGCTCACCATGTGGTACAGTTTGTGGTAGAAGATGACCCCGACGAAGATCTGTGCCTCGATCTTCTCGCCGGTGACGCCGGAGTACATGACCTCCTTGCCGGAGGACATGAAGCCGTGGTCTTCGAGCGCACCGCGGAGTTCCTCCTCGCTCTCGCCTTGGAACGCCGTCCCGTCGACGCGTCGACCTTCGAGCGCGCCGACTTTGCCGCCGAGCATCTCCAACACGTGACCGACCGTCATGCGCGACGGGAGCGCGTGCGGGTTGAGAACCAGGTCGGGGACGAGCCCGTCCGCGGTAAAGGGCATGTCCTGCTGGGGTGCGAGGTGGCCCACGACCCCTTTCTGTCCGTGCCGGGACGCGAACTTGTCGCCGAGCTCCGGGATCCGCTCGTCGCGGACGGAGACCTTCGAGAGCTTCGAGCCGTCCTCGCCCTCCATCAGCGTCACCGTGTCGACGACGCCGTCTTCGCCCGAGCGCATCGTGACGCTCGTCTCGCGGCGCTTCTGTGGGCTGAGCCCACCCATGTCGTCGGGCTCTTCGAGGAACCGCGGCGGCGACGTCTTGCCGAGCAGTACGGAGTTCTCGTCGACGACCGTCTCGGGGTTAACGAGGCCGTCCTCGTCGAGGTGCGTGTACGCGTCTTCCCCGCGCGCACCGCGGACGTCCTGCGACGGAATCTCGAAGCGGTCCTCCTGACCGCCGGGATAGCGCCGTTCCTCGCCCTCGTAGGTGCGGAAGAAGTGCGACCGAGCGAGCGCGCGGTCGACCGACCCCTTGTTCATGACGAGCGCGTCCTCGATGTTGAACCCCTCGTAGCTCATCACGGCGACGACGAAGTTCTGTGCCGCGGGGCGCTCGTCGAAGTTGATCTGCTCGGTCGTCTGCGTCTTCACCATCGCCAACTGCGGGTAGTGCATCAGGTGCTGACGCGTGTCCGGGCGGATGCGGTAGTTCGCCGACGGGATACCGAGCGACTGCTTCATCATCCCTGCACCCATCGTGATGCGCGGCGAGGCGTTGTGCTCGGGGTACGGAATCATCCCCGCACCGATACCGAAGATGAGCTGTGGGTCGATTTCGAGGTGCGTGTGCTCGGGAGTGAGTTCGTCCTCGTCGACGCCGACGTAGATGTCCTCTTCCTCCTCGGCGTCGATGAACTCGATGTAGCCGCGGTCGACGAGGTCCTGGAACTCCAGTTCGCCGCTCTCGACGGCGTCTATCTCCTCGTCACCGAGCAGTGGTTCGCCGTTCTCCACGACGATGAGCGGGCGGCGAGCGCGTCCCGCGTCCGCGTTGATGATGACTTCGCGGGTCCGGCCTTTCACCGAGACGTTGACCATCTCGCTGACGTCGCCGCGTCGTCGCGCTTCCCGAATCTGTGCTGCGAGCTGGTTCGGGTCCGGGTGGGTCCCGACCAGACTGCCGTTGACGTATACTTTCGCCTCTCGTGCCTGAGCCATGGTTTAGTCGTCCGCCGTGGTGGGTTCGACGCCTTCGAGTCCGGGCATCCCCTCGACACCCATCGACGCCAGTTCTCGTTTCAGTGCCTGTTCGTCCTCGACGTTCTGGGAGAGCTCCATCGCCTGCGCGAAGTTCTTCACCAGTCCGCAGTTCGGCCCCTCCGGGGTCTCGGAGGGACAGATGCGACCCCACTGGGTCGCGTGCAGGTCGCGCGCCTCGAAGTGCGGCTGCGACCGCGACAGCGGCGAGCGGAGGCGGCGCAGGTGAGACAGAACCCCCATGTAGTCGGTCCGGTCGACCAACTGTGAGACGCCCGAGCGCCCGCCGACCCAGTTCCCGGTCGCGATGGGGTGTTCGAGCCGTTCGGTCAGTACGTCGGAGCGAACCACCGTATTGACCGTCAGATTCCGGTTCCGCATGTTCGCGCGTTCGAGCTGGTACTTCACGTCGCGCGCGAGTTTGTTGAGCGCCGTCCGGAACAGGTCTCTCATCAGGTCGCCGGAGACCTTGAGGCGCTTGTTGGCGTAGTGGTCTTTGTCGTCGGCCTCGCGGCGCTGCAGCGCGAGCTCGAAACACGCCTCGGCCATCCGGCAGAGGTAGAACGCCTTGTTGATGCGGACTTCCTCCTCCTCGACGCCCTCCTCGTGGAGGTGCGGCAGGAGGTAGCGGTCGATGACGTAGTTGGCGCGTTTCAGCTGGTAGTTCTTTCCTTGGCCACTTGCGACGCGCTTGCCGAGGGTCTCGATGGCTTCCTCGGTGGTCTGGACGTCGGCCTCCTCCAGATTCTCCAGCATGAACTTCACGATCTCCGGGTCGTCGGAGACGCGGTGGACGATCTCCTCGTCGGATTCGAGACCGAGCGCGCGCACGAGCGTCACGAAGTTCACCGAACCCGAGACCGAGGGGAACGAGACCTCCAAGAGGCCGTCGCGGCCGCGCTCACAGAGCACGAGCGCGCGGTAGCCGCGGCGCTGGCTGAACGTTTTGGCGACCTGAATCTCGTCGCCGTACTTCGTGTCGTACTCGGCGAGAATCTTGTTCGGCGCGAGGTCTTCGCTCGTCATCAGCACGCGCTCGGAGCCGTTGACGATGAAGTAGCCGCCGGGGTCGACGGGGTCCTCGCCGATTTCGACGAGTTCGTCGTGGTCGAAGCCCGAGATGTTGCAGCGCTCGGAGCCGACCATGATGGGCATCCGGCCGACTTTCGTCTCCGTCGAATCGACGACGATCTCCTCTTCCTCCTCGCCCCCGCGGACGATGGACATCTCCATGAACACGGGCGCGGAGTAGGTGATATTCCGGAGGCGCGCTTCCTGCGGGTACAGCAGTTCCTCGCTACCGTCGGCCTCGCGCACACGCGGGGTGACGACGCGAACGTCGCCGAGTTCGACGTAGACGGGTTCCTCGCCCTCTTTGTCGCCGATGTCCGTGTCGATCGTCTCTTTCTCGTCGACGACTTCCTGCATGCCGCGTTCGAGGAAGGCGTTGAACGACCGGAAGTGGTGCTCTGCGAGTCGTTCGTCCGAGAAGTACTGTCGGGAGATGCTGCGTCGGTCTTCTCGATTCATTCGATCACCAGTCGGTATACGACTGCTTGGTCCGTGGTTCGCGAGTCGCGTACGATTCTGACGACGTCACCGGATTCGGCCTCGTCCGGCACCGCCGGGTCTTTGCGTTTGATCTTCGGCAGGTTCGTCCGTTCGACGTTGTACTCCTGGAGCACGGCGTCGACGTCCTCCTCGTCGACGAGCGTGTGTTCCGGGACAAGTTTGTGTTGGCTTACGTCTACCATGGGTGGGGCTTGTGGGAAGAAGCTCTCACGAGATACTACAGCGGCATTAACGACCCACCCATATAACACTTGTCAACCGCGCGGCGCACCGCTAACCGGCCGTGGCCGCGTCCACAGCGTGAACCTGCATTACACTTGAACTGGACGTAACTGATTATATGCTTTCCGGCCACGCGGGTCGCGGTATCTCGGCACACGGCGCGACGGGATGGTAAGCGTTATTTACGACACCGGTAAACGAGAGAGTGCAGGTTGCCCGGGTGGTGTAGTGGCCCATCATACGACCCTGTCACGGTCGTGACGCGGGTTCAAATCCCGCCTCGGGCGCTTCTCTGAATTTCAACTCGTGAGCGAGTCGCTCGTGACGAGCGAACACCGAAATTCAGTATGCGACGGTCGCGGATTTGAACCGCAGTCGTTCCGCTCGCTGCGCTCGCTTCACTCCCTGATTCAAATCCCCCCCCCTCGGGCGTTCTTCTGATTTCGACTTCTGAGCGAGGCGTCTCGTCGTCGAACGCACTCGCTATCACCTCAAGGTTCAAATCCGGTTAGGCGAGGATTAGAGACGATGAATACGTCTCGTCGCGGTGACGAAACCGAAGCGACGATACTCAGTGCGCTGATGCGTTTCGGCCTCTCGGTTTCGGTTCCGTTCGGCGACAGCGACCGCTACGACATGGTCGTCGACGACGAGGAATCGTTGTACCGCGTCCAGTATAAGACCGGGAACTGGGTGAACGGCTCTGTCCGATTCAACCTCTACAGTTCGACGCTTGGCGAAAACGGCCGCGTCGATACGGATTACACGCCGGACGAGATCGACGCGTACGCCGTCTACTCTCCGACGACGGGGTGCGTTTACTGGGTCCCATCGACGACACCGGAGTCGGCGAGATGCGACTGCGCGTCGAAGACCCGCACCCCAAAGCGCCGACATCACGAATCAACTGGGCAAGCGATTACGTACTCGCAGCGCAGTTCGACTAACTCTACTGCAGTGGTCACCTGCATCGAATATCGACACCCATTAATAACCCCGAGCAGTACCCTTGGATGCGTTATCAGGCCCGGGTGGTGTAGTGGCCCATCATACGACCCTGTCACGGTCGTGACGCGGGTTCAAATCCCGCCTCGGGCGTTCTTCTGATTCCGACTTCTGAGCGAGGCGTCTCGTCGCCGAGCGATTCCGTCGGAATCTGTGAACCCTACGAAGGGATTTGAATCAGGGAGTGAAGCGAGCACGGCGAGCGGAACGACCGTGGTTCAAATCCCGCCTCGGGCGTCTTTCTACCGAAGTCACAGCAGGAGCGAATCGTCTCGGTTCCGAACGACTTCACCGAACACCGAGAGCTAGACCGCTCATCCGAACACGTACAGCAGGCCGCCGACCAAGAAAAACATCGACAGGAGAACCAACAACGCGACTATCACCGCGAGGAACGGACTCCCCGCCGCACCGTCGACGAAGCGAGCGAGCTTCGACCGATTTGCCGGGCCGTCGGACATACGCCGACTTTCGTCTCCCGGACGCCTGTAGCTGTCGATGCGGTCTCAGAGCGCGCCGCCGGAGGCGACGACCCACGCCGCGCCGAGCGCGAGGCCCGCGCCGACCAGATTCACCGTCGCGTTCGCGACGGCCTCCCGTCTCTCGCCGGTCTCCCACAGTCGAACAGTCTCGAACGAGAACGACGAGAACGTCGTGAACGAGCCGCACGCGCCCGTACCGACGAGGAGCAACGCGGTGTCGCCGACGCCCGCAAACGTCACCACGCCGAGGACGAAGCTCCCGACGACGTTCACGGTCAGCGTCGACAGCGGAAACGACTCGTCATCCACGAGCTCCCCCACGAGATACCGGAGCAGTGCGCCGACAGCACCGCCCGTACCGACGAGATGTGCCGGGTCTACCGCGGCCATCGACTCCACCTCCGGGCGAGAGCGTCCACGAGCGAACGACCCGCCAGCACTCCGGCGAAACCGAGCGTGTAGTTCGCCACGACGTTCGCGACGAGCAGCGCCGGTCCTGCCTGCGCCGACTGGAGCGCGAAGGTGCTGTAGGTCGTAAACGACGAGAGAAACCCCGTCGCGACGGCGACTCGTGTTTCCGCGGCGACGACGCCGAAGTACGTCGCCTCGTAGAGGACGACGCCGAGCGCGAAACTGCCGAGCGCGTTCGCCGCCAGCGTCCCGCCGAGGCCGGGGAGCACGTCGGCGAAGAGAAACCGGAGGTTCGCCCCCGCGAACCCGCCGATGGCGACGAGTGCGAGCGTTTCGAGTCGAACGAGCGGGTGGTTTGCGGTCATCTCCTCGTCGTGTAGTCGGTCGCTTCGAGCGGTATCGCGTGTGCGACCCGACCGGTCTGTCGACTCCCAGGCGGGGGGCTTACAAACGTGCTCCGGTCTCCGACCGCTCGTTCCCGCCCTTCCCTGTCGCGCTGACAACTCGACTCGCCCGCGGGCTCCCGCCGCCGTGTGGCGTGTCCCGATTCCGGACTCGAACCGCGTGCGCCGATTCGGTCGTGTCGTCGACGACGAGCGCGTCACCCGTCCGCGTCGGCAACCGTTCGCGTATCGTCCCTGCGAGATACGTCGGCTGTGCGGCGGTCAGCGCCGTCACGTCCGTCTGCATCGTCAGTCGATGGGCGACGAGGAGATCGGCCTGCGAGACGGCGACGTCGGGGAGCGCGCTCGGGCGCTGCGTCGCGGCGACGAGGCTCACTCCCGGCGCTCGTCCCCGGGTGAGGACTCTCCTTAAGGCGTTTGCGGCGACGCCGTCGAAGAACGTGTGCGCTTCGTCGACGAACAGCCACGGTAAGCGGAGCGATTCGGCGACGGACGTCGATGCGATGGATGCACGGCGTTCGTACAGTCCACCGGCGACGGCCGCGCAGACCGCGTTCGACGGTGCGTCCGGGATTCCCGAGAGGTCCAGCACCGTCGCCTCGCCGCCGAGCAGGTCCCTCGTGTCGAGGCCCGCCGGTTCGAAGACGTCCCACGAGTCGGCAAGTCGGAGGTGGTTCCGCGCCGCCCGTCGGGCAGCGTCACCGGCGTCAGCGTCGGCGACGTGGTCGCGCATCGCCGAGAGCGACGCACCCTCACTCGCCGCCTGCCAGACGAGTGTTCCCGCTGGACTCTCCGGATCGAGTCCGAGGAGCGCAGGCCACGACGCCGGGGGAAGCGACTCCGCGGCGACGGTCGGCGCTTCGACGACTGTGGCGCGAACCGGATCGGCGTCGGCGTTGCTGCCGTCACCGGTCGCCGACTCCGCCGTCAAGCCCGAGAAGACACCCATCGGGTCGACGACGACGGGGGCGATGCCGTCCGCCCGTGCCGCTGCCTCCGCGAGAACGCCGAGGGTGTACGACTTCCCGCTGCCGCGCTTACCGACGACGAGCGCCGCGTGCGGGGTATCGAGGTCGACACCCACGGGCGCGGCGTCGCTACCGTCGCGGGCGCGATACGTTCCGAGACGACCGGTCGGTCGCCGCGCGTCGTCTCGCAAACTCCCCGCCGTCGATTCGGCTTCCGCCCGTCCGAAGACGTGCATGTGAGTCGTGGGTCCCGTCTTCGGATTTCAACTCTCGTCCCGAGGTTTATCCCGGAGAACGGGACCAGACGGCGTATGCTCGACCCACTCCGAGGACAGTTCGACAGCTTCCGCCGCGACGAACGCGCCATCGAGGGGCTGCCCATCCGCCTCGTCATCGCGCTCGTGGTCGGCGTCGCGAGCCTCAGTGTGATGATGAACATGATAAGCGGGATCCAGGGGTTGGCCGTCGTGGAGGTGGACGTTCGGCCTTCGCCGGACGTCGTCGCTCCCGAGGAACAGACGCTGACGCTCACGGCCGTCGGTTCCGACGGCGACCCGGTCGCCGACGCGACGCTCGTCGTCAAAGGGGGGACGGCCGACATCGACGGCATCGAGACGGCGACGACCGACGCAGACGGGCGGGCGAGAGTCACCGTCGACCCCACCCTCGGGCCGAATCGGGAGGACGGTACGCTCGTCGTCGAAGTGAAACCGCCCGCGGGAAGCGAGTTCGTCGACCGCCGGGCGAACACGAAGATACTGGTGATTCGCGGCGGGTGAACGCGGAGTGCCGGTGGGCCACCGTCCGCCGGCTCAGAGGTGTTCGTCCCAGTCGACCCAGTCCTGCTCCCAGCCGGTCCGCGCGCGCCAGCCGCTCTCGTCGTACTCGCGGTCCTCCCGAACCGTTCGGTTACGCGCGAGCCCGTCCGGCTGTTCGCCCTCGACGAGCATCGGCGCGAACTGCGCCGGCCCGTAGCGCTCGGTGACGCCGTCGGGTCCCGCCGCCTCGGGACCCGGCTCGACGGCGACGAGCGTCTGCTGGGGGCCACCCATCGGGAGGACGAGCTTCCCGTCCGGCGCTAACTGGTCGACGAGCGCGCGCGGGGGGCGAATCGCCGCCGCTTCGAGGAGGATGCGGTCGAACGGGGCGTACTCGGGGTAGCCGCGAGCGCCGTCGCGGCAGTCGACGAGGACGCCGTCGTAACCGGTCTCTGCGAGGCGTTGGCGTGCGTAGATCACTATCCGTCGGGAGATGTCGATAGCCTGTACGTTCGCGTCGCCGACCAACTCGGCGGCGACGGCGGCGGTGTAGCCGACGCCCGCGCCGACGACGAGGACGTTGTCGCCGTCGGTCGGGTCGAGCGCGGAGAGCAGTCGCGCGACCGTCGACGGGGCGAGGACGCGACTACCGTTCTCGGTCGTGTTCCTGTTCGCGTAGGGATGGTCGTCGACGAACTCGTGGCGCGGGACCGTCCGCATCGCTACGTCGACGCGCTCGTCGAGACGCTCTCCGAGTGCCCGCTCGAGGCCGTCGACCATGTCCTCGCGCAGTACCGCGGGGTCCATACCTCACCTCCGAGACGACGGCTAATCAACTCGGCGCTTGTACCCCCCGACCGCCTGTCGGTCGGTTCCAGGGACGTCGTCGACGCGGACACGCTCGAACCCAGCCTCCGAGAACCACCCGCGGTACTGCGACTCGTCGTACGCACCGCCGCTGCCGGTCGCGAGCGCCTCCGTCGCCGCCCGAACGGTTGCTGCCGACGACGAGCGGCCTCGGACGGGTTCGACGAAGACGGCCGCGCCGGACGGCGACAGCGTGTCTTCGACCGTGGACAGCAGCGTTCGAGTCTCCGCGACAGCGAGCGAGCAACAGAGGTTCTCGCCGAAGACGAGGTCGTACGTCCCGTCGGCTATCGTCGCCAACGACCGGCGTTCGAGCGTCACGTCCTCGTGTTCGAGCGCCGGGGCGACGAACTCGACGACGTCGTCACCGTCGCACATCGTGACCTCGAACCCACGAGCGACGAACTCGCGGGCGTAGACGCCCGACCTGCCGGCGACGTTCAGTACGTGCTTCGCGCGCGGTGCGAGGCGAACCGCTGCGGTGACGGCGGCTCTGACGACCGATTCGTCGGTCGCAGCGTGTGCGCCCAGTCGGTTTCTCGTCGACTCCGCGCTCGACACCGGGGGCACGCCCGTCGTCATCGTCTCCGGAAGCTCTGTGTAGCGGTCGAGCATGTCGAGTGCGTGCGGTAGGCGACCGATGGAGCGAACGTCACGCTTGGCGAGAAAGCCGAGCGCGCGGTTCGTCACCTCGTACTCGTCGCCGACACGTTCGAGAAAGCCGAGGTCGGCGAGCGAGTCGACGACGACGCGCGCCGCCTCGGGCGTCACGTCGGTCTCGGCGGCGACGGCGTCGGCGGTTCCCGCACGGCTCGTCAGCGCGTCGAGCGCTCCCGTCTCGCGGGCCGCCCAGAGAAGTAACAGCGTCTCGGTGTCGTGCCCCGAACGGTGTACGGTCGGCATGCAGGGGAGTGGGAGTCGGCGGAGAAAAATCGGTCGTTGCGGGCGGTGGGTCGTTCTCCTCGGTCGGTCGCCCGCGGCCGTCTCAGTCGTCGCGTCGCATCGGGACGAACCGGACGCCGCCGTGGGTCTCACGGTCGATGTCACCGTCTTCGCGACGCCACGCTCGGACGAGCGTCTGCTGCCCGCGACCGACCGGTCCAACCACGCACCCATCCGGCCGAATCTGTTCGACCACTCGTTCCGGAAGCGACTCGGGGGCACAGGTGAGGTACGCGCGGTCGTAAGGCGCGTGCTCGGCCCACCCCTCGTACCCGTCGCCCGTCCGAACATCGACGTCGTACCCGTGTTCGGAGAGGGTCTCGCGGGCGTGGTCGGCCAGTTCGGAGTCGTACTCGACGCTGTAGACGCTCGCTCCATGGTCGTCTCGGCCGTCTCGCCCCGTCCGCGCGAGCGCTTCGGCGGTGACGGCGGCGTGGTAGCCGCATCCGGTGCCGATTTCGAGCACGCGGTCGCCGGGGTCGAGCGCGAGAAGGTCGGTGACGATGGCGACCATGTGCGGCGCGCTGATGGTCTGACCGTCGCCGATAGGTAACGGACGGTCATGATAGGCGTGCTCTCGTCGATCCGGCGGGATGAACGCGTGGCGCGGGACGGTTCGGAGCGCCTCGGCCGTCGCTTCGCGTTCGATTCGGTCGTGTTCGAGAAGTCGGTCGACCATCCGTTTGCGGGCGGTTTCGAATTCCATAGCAGGTTTCCTCCGTCGTATCGAGTCGCGTTTCGTGTCGAGCGGTCGGCTATCTCACCACGCCGACCACGCCGAACTCGTCTCGTCGCGGCCGTAGATGCGTTTGACGTCCTTGGCGAACACCATGTCGCCGTCGCGGTCGAACTTGTCGAAGCGGTAGTTCGTCGCGTTCTGGCGCACGTGGATGCCCTCTATCTCGAACTCCTCGTCGTTCAGTTCCTCGGTCTCGCCGACGACGAACTCGTAGTCGCCGGGGACGCTGAGTTTGAAACTCCGCGTCTCGTCGCGGCGGCCGTCGCCGGGGTGAAGCGTGACGGGGACGCTCACGTTGTCGACGACGCGCGTCCAGACCGTCGCCACGTCCTCAGCGACGGCTTTGTCGACGCGCTGGTCGCCGCCCACGTCGAGCGACGTGATGCGGACGAGCATGATGGCCTCGGGCGTGTCGGCGATGAACTCCTCGCCGACGGCCAGCGTCTCCTCTGCGGGTGCGTCGACGGTCGTACTGAACGATTCGCCGTCCTGGGAGACGATGACGCTCAGTTCGGTTTCGCGCTCCTCCTCGATTGTCGTCTTGTGGGTGTGTCCGCACTCGGTGCAGCGGACGGTCGCCTGTCCGCCGGGTTTGAGCACCTCGTGGACGGTCTCCGTCTGCGGTGAGCAGGAGGGACAGACCACCGCGACGCGTTCGCTTTGGCTCATACGACGGCGTAATCCATCTGGCCGTAAAAGTCCGCGCTTCTCCCGGCGACTGGCGTTCTCCGTCCGCATCTCTCACGCCTTCGTCGTCCGACCGACCACTCCCGTGGAGACCCGACGGCGGCGACCAACAACAACACTAACGTTGTTCCAGCCACGTACTTCGGACGAAAGACGAGTGGCCGCCGCGGAGGCACGGAACGGTTCGACGGGCCAGCGACGACGAGTTCGGTTCCGGCGGCTACTGCGCTGGGGGGATACAAGATGGACGACGACGCACCCGACGATCCGCCGACCGCAGGCGGGGGAAATACCGACGAGTTCGACGAGTTTCCCGACTCCGTCCGCGCCGACGAGGCGGGGGCGTTTCCGCTCGACGCGGTGTTTCGGGTCCTCGAGAACCCGCGGCGTCGGTACGTCCTCTATCACCTGCAGACCTGCCGGTATCCGGCGACGCTATCGGAGGTCGCAGAACAGGTCGCCATGTGGGAGACCCGCCAGGACCTCGACGACATCTCCGAGGAGACGCTCGGACAGATCCACGCCGACTTGCACCACTCGCACCTCCCGAAGTTGGCCGACGCGGATATCGTCGACTACGACGCCGACGCGAACGTGGTGACGATGGCCGAATGTACCCGACCGCTCGACGAGTTCCTCGAATTCACGCGACAGTACGAACAGTACCAGCGATAGAACGAACAGTAAGTACCAGCGACTGCGGGCCGCTCGCTTCCGGGTCGCTACCGCGGGAGTTCCACTTCCTCGCCATCCGCGTACACGGTCGGGTCGCGGATGATCCCGTCCAGGTGGAGCGGCGCGACGGTGTCGCCGCCGATTCCGGCGTCGTCGCCGATGGCGATGTGGACCGTCCCGGCCGCCTTCTCGTCGAGGAGCACGGAGCCGACCAACTCGTCGACGCCGACGTTCGTCCCGATACCGAGTTCCGCGAGGTTGTACGCGTCCCGCCCGACCTCCTCTGCGCCTGCTTCGACCTGCTCGCGAACCTCGTCGTCGGAGATGACGGTCACGTAGCCGTCTTCGACCTCGAATCGGAGCTCCTGATCCTCGTCGAGCAGGCCGTACGGCATCATCGTCCCGTCGACGACGTAGGTGCCGTCGGCCGTCTCGGGGCTGACGAACACCTCGCCCGCGGGGAGATTCGAGAACTGCCCCGCGTCGTGGACCATCCCGGTGTCCGAGAGCCACTCGCGGTCGCCGGGGACGAAGGTGATGTCGGTACCTTTCGGCGTCGTCACCCGGACTTCGTCGGCGTCGACGACCTGTTCGAGTACGTCGAGGCTGTGTCGGGCGATGGCCTCGTAGTCGGCGTCGAGGCCCGCGAGCATCACGTCCTCGGTGATACCGGGCATCGTCGCGCCGCGAGCGCCGGCGTCGCACGCCTCGCTCCGCGCGCGGGTGTGACTCAGACTCTTCGTCGTCGGCGCGATGAACACGTCCGCTTCGCGCATCGCCGCCGCGACTGGTGCAGGTGGCTCCGCACCGTGCTGCGGCCCTGGCGGGTAGCGCGTGACGACGGCGTCGTCGGTAATCTCACTGGCCACCTCGTACAGCGCCTCGCCGATGGGCGCTCGCTTGTCGTCGGTGACGACTGCGCAGGATTCGTCGGACTGGAGGCGCAGGCACTGTTCGAGCGCCGTCTCCGCGGCCGCGCGGAGTTCGTCGCCAGTATTGCGGTTGGTCATATTCGAGATGCCGTCCGGCGACGGGTTAGGCTTTGCCACATCACTATCCCCGCGCCCGTCTGCGAGGAACCTCTCTCGCCTTCTTTTCTCGAGATTTCGACGAAGATTACGGTTAGACGCCCGGAGAAACCGAAACATGGTTACTCGCCCCAGAGTTAATTTCTAAACGTTAAGCTCCGAAATAACTATGTCCTTCCCGGTAGCAGGTCCGAATATGCTCAAGGTGGGCGTCAATGGCTACGGAACAATCGGCAAACGCGTCGCAGACGCCGTCTGCGCGCAACCCGACATGGAACTCGTCGGGGTCGCGAAGACGCGGCCGAACTTCGAAGCCGAGACGGCGGTCAGAAACGGGTATCCCCTCTACGCCGCGCTCCCCGAGCGCGTCGACCAGTTCGACGACGCGGGCGTTCCCCTCGCCGGCGTGGTCGACGACCTGGTCGCCGAGAGCGACGTCGTCGTCGACACCACTCCCTCCGGAATCGGCGCGCAGAACCGCTCGCTGTACGAGCGCCACGACACGCCGGCCATCTTCCAGGGCGGCGAGGACGCCGACGTCGCGGACGTGAGCTTCAACGCGCGCGCCAACTACGACGAGGCGGCCGACGTGCAGTTCGTCCGAACGGTCTCCTGCAACACGACCGGTCTCTCGCGGCTGCTCGCGCCGCTCGACGAGACCTACGGCGTGAAGAAGGCGCGCGTGACGCTCGTCCGCCGCGGGGGCGACCCCGGTCAGACCGGCCGCGGGCCGATTAACGACATCCTACCGGACCCCGTAACGCTCCCCTCCCACCACGGTCCCGACGTGCAGACCATCTTCCCGGACCTCGCCATCGACACGCTCGGCCTGAAGGTGCCGGCGACGCTGATGCACACCCACAGCGTCAACGTCACGCTCGAATCGACGCCGACGGCCGAGGACGTGCGCGACCTACTCGCCGCCGAGTCGCGGCTGTTCTTCATCCCCAAACACGCCGGTATCGACGGCACGGGGAAACTCAAGGAGTTCGCGATGGACGCCGGTCGCCCGCGCGGCGACCTCTGGGAGAACTGCATCTGGGAGGAGTCCATCGCCGTCGAGGACGACGACCTCTATCTCTTTCAGGCGATTCACCAGGAGAGCGACGTGATTCCCGAGAACATCGACGCCGTCCGCGCCATCGCCGGCAGCGCGAGTAAAGCCGAGAGCATCGCGTTGACGAACGAGACGCTCGGCGTCGGCCTCGAGAGCGTCTTCGGCGGTCAGAATCGGCAGTTCGCCGCCGCCGACGACTGAGCGCGGGCGACGAACCGATAGACGAGAAGCGTTCCCCTTCTACGCCACTTCCTGCGACGCCACCTCGCCGGTTTCGGTGTCGAGGACGGCGACGTGAAACGCGTCGTCGGCTCCCGGAATCGGTAGGCCGCCGGGGTTGACGCGCACGGTCTCGCCGCGTTCTTCGACCTCACGCTGGTGAGTGTGGCCGTGGAAGACGTAGTCGTAGTTTCCGGAGTCGACGAGTGCGTCGACGAGCGTCCCGCTCGTGCCGTGATAGACGGCCACGTCGACGCCGTCGAAGGTGAGTTCGCCCGCTTCGCCGAGATACATGCCGAACGACCCGACGACGGACTGGAGGTTCCACTCGCCGTCGTTGTTGCCGCGGGCGGCGTAGAACTCCCAGTCGTTGTCGAACGGCGTCGCCGAGAAGGGAGCGACGAAGTCGCCGCAGTGAACCACGGCATCGACGGATTCCGATTCGAAGTGGTCGACGGCCGCGTGTACGCAGTCGAGGTTGTCGTGCGTGTCCGAGACGATTCCGACGAGCATGGAGGTTCGTTCGGGAGCGAGAACCAAAGTCGTGGCGTCAGTCGAAACCGAAGGTGACCGTCGGAGTGTAGTCTCCGACCTCGTTCGCGAGACGCCGCCGCTGCGTGACACGCGATGATCCGTCACCGAAGCAGTTAGTTTCCGTCTCGACAGAGTTCGACCCGTGAACACCGACGTCCTCCCCAAAATCGGTGTCGGCCTCGTGGTCCTCGCGTGGCCGCTCTACCGCGTGTTCAACTATCTCAGCTACGCGCAGTCGTCTAATCTCATCGGCGGTGTCGACAGCGCGCTCTGGTGGGGACCGGCCGATACGATTGCTGTGGTCCTCTTCGTCCCACTCGGTCTCTACCTCGTCGGAACCGGGTTGCGAGCGCTGACTCGACAGCGCGCGAACTGACTCTGTGTGCTTACGTTTCGGCCTGCTCTTCCAGCACCTCGACCGCCGGGAGCGACTCGCCCGTCAGCGCGCGGATGTACGCCCCGCCCGCGATGGAGACGTGCGAGAAGTCGTCTTCGTCGAGGCCGTACATCTCGATGGCGCGGGAGGTGTCGCCGCCGCCGACGACCGAGAAGCAGTCGGTCTCCGCGATGGCGCGGAGCACGCCGACGGTGCCGTCGGCGAAGCGCTCGTCTTCGAACATCCCGAGCGCCCCTTTGACGAACACCGCTTCGGACTCGCGGATGGTCGGCGCGTACCCGTCGACGGTCTCGGAACCGACGTCGAGGTAACCCGTGTTTTTCTCGTCGATATCCTCCACCGAAATCTCGGCGCGCTCGCCGTCGTCGTCCTCGTACGCCAGATCGACCGGGAGGCGAATCTGCCCCGTGCGGCGCTGGAGCACGTCCTCGACGACGTCCTGGTTGTTCTCCCACTGGTCGTCGAAGAGGTCCATGTCGCCGACGTCGCGACCGACCGGGTAGCCCTCCGCGCGGAGGAACAGTTCGCCCGCGATGCCGCCGACGAGGAAGGTGTCCACCTTCTCGCCGATGGCGTCCATCACGCCGATGACGTCCGTCGCCTTCGTCCCGCCGACGACCATCGTCACCTCGCCGTCGAACTCGCGGGTGGCGATGCTGGAGTTCGCTTCGTACTCCGACTGCATCACGCGCCCGGCGTAGGCGGGTAGGACGAGCGGAAAGCCGACCAGCGAGGCGTGCTTGCGGTGGGCGGCGGAGTAGGCGTCGTTGACGTAGGCGTCGAACTTCGGCGCGAGCGTCTGCACGAACTCCGTCTCGGCCTTCGCTTCGGGCTCTTCCTCGGGCAACTCGTCGTCGACCATCCGGACGTTTTCGAGCAGCAGTACCTCGCCGGGTTCGAGTGCGTCGATGGCCGAAAGCGCCTCGTCGCCGTAGGTGTCGGCGACGAATTTCACGTCCGTTCCGACGTGGTCGGCGAGGATGTCGGCGTGTTGCTCCAGCGAGACGAAGTCGTCGTCGCCGGGGCGGCCCTGGTGGGCCATGAGAACGACGCGGTGATTGTCGTCGGCGAGTTCCGACACCGTCTCGGCGTGCCGCTCGAAGCGGCGGTTGTCCTGTACTCTCTCACTTTCGACGGGGGAGTTCAGGTCGAGGCGGACGAGGACTCGCTGCTCTGCGTCGAGGTCGTCGAGCGTGTTGAACGAAGCCATCTCACGTCGGAAATCGTGTGACTGCTACTTAGTCGTGGGCGAAGTTCGAGCGCGTGTGGGTACGAGGATAGGCGGCTCTGTTCAGCCGCCGATACCCGACAAGAACGGCGTGCTGAATAGAGAGGAGATAGTTAGCGGAGCATTGGCACCAGATGAGATAGTAACGGAATGGGATCTATTGAAGTGCAAGGACGGCCGTGATGAGTACTGGGCGCTCGTTTCCTCGCTGTGACGGTCGTCATTCGACCCATCAGGGTCACCTCCTAGACTCGGTGCATCCGGATGACTCTCCCGCTATTGTTGCCCGGGCTCGTTCCCGCCGCAGTTTTGGCACTCGTCCTTGAAGGGTGTAAGCGAGTCTCTCTTTTCTTGCTGACACAAAATTAACGCGTGAATAATAAATCACTATACTCACAGTTCAGTATCCCCGTTCAACCTGATGATTGGGGAAGGAGTTCTTCGAGACGGGATTGTCCCCGATAGCGGACCGAATTGGACCGACGATCGTAGTCGACTACCCCATATCGTGCGAGTTTCGGCAGATCCTGATGGTGAAGGATAATTTTCGCTTTTTCCGGGGTATCGACCCCACCATCCTGGGAGACGAGGAAATCCGCGAGTTCGTCGAGTGAACTGTCGTTCTGTTCGCTCACCTGAAAGTAGTGAAGGAGTTGCCGCCGAGTTTCACTCGCCAGTATAGCATATAGCGCATCAGTGGATGGTTTCTCTCCGCTGATGTCCGCAGACTGTTCGTCTTCCATCACAGATAAACCTCAATGGGCCTGGTGGCGTCAATTCTATTCCTGACGCGTCAACCCTTTTATAAGTACCCGAGTGACAGGGAGTGTTAGCGGGCCGCCGAGGAGAGCAGCAGCGGCCGTAACATCTTCTCGTTACCGCGACGGATGCGGTCCGATATCGCCTGTTTCGTAATTCCGAGTTCCTCCGCCAGTTCGTCAAGGGTCACCTCACTAGGGGTGTTGAAGTAGCCCCGCTGGAGGGCGAGCACTAATGCCTCGCGCTGTTCATTCGTGAGACCGAAATCGCGACGGCGAACCCCCTCTTCCGCGAAGGTGTACGTCCGGATGATATGGATCGTGATATCGCGATCGGTCAGGTAATTGTGGAAGTCGGTCAGTTTATCGTGGTCCGTGAACCGAACGCGGAACGTCCAACTTCCGTCGCCGAAGGCCTCAAGCACCGTCGCCTCCGACTCCCCGAGGCCGTTGATGAGTCCCTGCGTTTGACTCTTCCACTCGATCCGATAGAGTCCCCCGTCGTCTACCCGGTCGAGAGCGAGCAGTTCTAGGTCTAAATTACTCTCTCTGATGTTCTCTTCGAATCGGGGGAGGTCTTCGTTCGGATCCCCCTCTGTGGAGACCCAGACGAACGGCATGATGTGACCGCCCGTCGGGACGATGCGTTCGAGTTCGAAGTGCATGTCACCCGCTTCCGAGAGTATATGGCCGAGCGTGAATTGGTCAGAGCGGATGGTAAACTCCAAGATAACGCTCATACTTTACTGTCAGGGGCTACCCGTGTAGGAATTTCCCTTGATGTCGATCATGGCCTTGGTGCATGGTCCGAAATTCGATCCACACCACCACTCTCCAGACGCGATAACGAAACGGGTCCCCAGCTACCGCTTCTCGTTTGAGTTCTGCTAAATATGTGCCCTTATTCAGCCCGATGTCCGAAATATATCAATAATCTGTAGTTTAAAGAAGACCGGACAGGTGTTTTCTTCCGGAAGTCGAGAGTGCGTCTTCACTACCGCGGACTCGAAAGCTTCCGTGGACTCGCAAAGGGCGAGAGTGCGAGGACTTTGCAGCGTCTGTATCGCTCAGCGACTCTGTCGAACCATCTAAAACGCGAAAAACTGAGACGTTTCGCCCTGTCGACTTACTCCTCGGTGACGTACCGCGCCACGTCGAGCATCCGGCAGGAGAAGCCGTACTCGTTGTCGTACCACGTCAGAATCTTCGCGAGGCCACCGTTTTCGAGCACGTTCGTCGAGTTGAGGTCGACCGTCGAGGAGAACGGCAGCTGGAGGATGTCCGAGGAGACGACCTCGTCGTCGGTGTAGCCGAGCACGCCCGCGAGTTCGCCGTCGGCGGCGTTACGGAACGCCTCGTTGATTTCCTCCGCCGACGGGTCGCCCTGCAGGTCGACGACCAGCTCCGTGATGGAGCCGTTCGGCACCGGCACGCGAATCGCCATCCCGTCGAGTTTCCCGTCGAGTTCGGGCAGAATCTCGGTCGTCGCCTTCGCCGCGCCCGTCGTCGTCGGGATGATGTTCTCGGCGGCGGCGCGGCCACGGCGCGTCTTGCCCTTCGGCGCGTCGATGAGGCTCTGCGAGCCGGTGTAGGCGTGGACCGTCGTCATCAGGCCGGAGTTGATGCCGAACTCGTCGTTGAGCACCTTCGCCACCGGCGTGATGCTGTTGGTCGTACAGGAGGCGTTCGACACCACGTCCTCTCCCTCGTACTCGTCGTGGTTGACGCCGTAGACGATCTGTTTGACAGGCTTGTCGCCCTTCGGCGGCGCGGAGATGATGACCTTGTCCGCGCCCGCTTTGACGTGGTCGTGGGCGTCGTCGTACGTCCGGAAGATACCCGTACACTCGAAGGCGACGTCGACGGCGAGATCGTCCCACGGCAGTTCGGCGGGACTCTGGACGTTGAGCACCTCCGCCGACGTGTCGCCGATGGAGAGGCGGTCGTCCTCTAGCGTCACGCCGTCGAGGCGACCCATGACGGTGTCGTACTTGCCGAGATATCGCATGTCCTCGCCGCTCATCACGTCGTTTATCGCCACGAGTTCGATTCGGGGGTCGTCTATCACCGCGCGGAAGACGTTCCGCCCGATGCGCCCGAAGCCGTTAAGCGCGATGCGCACGACTTCCGACTCGTCGACCTCTTCCCCGGCGCTTAGGTACGATTTTTCACTCATAACTGAGTTAGTGCCTGTGTAGTATTTAAATCCCACCTCCTATATGGGTTTTGGAACGTCTCTTTTCGGCGTATCACTCGCGACGGATTCGCCGCCCCCGGGACCGACAGAAGGCTTTTGAGCACATACGACATAGCGTGCCGCATGAAGCGAGACGACCGTGACGACCCGTTCGGCGACATTTTCGGCGAAATCGAACGTATGATGAACGAGATGACCGGCGGCTTCGAGGACCGCTCCGGATTCACGACCGAGACGCACGTCGACGTCATCGACGAGGGTGACCAGATTCGCGTCGTCGCCGACCTCCCCGGCGTCGGCAAGGACGACATCGACCTGAAGTGCGACGGCGAGCGCCTCACCATCAGCGCCGCCAGCGACCGCCGCGAGTACGACGAGCGCATCCAACTGCCCGCGCGCGTCGACGAACACTCCGCGAGCGCGACGTTCAAAAACGGCGTCCTCCAGGTGACGCTCGACCGAATCGAGGACTCCGCCGAGATCGACGTCGAGTAGCGAAGACGCGCCGACTCAGTCGTCGCTTCCCCCTCCGAATTTTCCACTCTCTACTGCACAGCGACGCGGCCATCTCGGTGGTGAGTTGCCGCATCACGTCTCGACCTGCCGTTTTACGAGCGACGCCAACCGGTCGTAGAAACCCGAATCGTACTTCGCGTCGTCGTCGATGGTCGGTCGTGCGTTCGTCTCGGCGACGACGAGCCGATTTTCGGTTTCGAGCAGGTCGACGCCGAGGTACGGTATCTCCAGCACCTCGGCGACTTTCTCGGCGAGACGGCGGTGACGCTCACCGAGTTCCACGCCCGTCGCCTTCGCGCCGCGGTGGACGTTGTGTTTCCAGCGCCCTTCCTCCCGTGCTTCGGTCGGTAACCGGCGTTCGACGCCGCCGACACACTCGCCGTCGACGACCATCGCCCGATAGTCGCGCGCGTCGGGCAGATACTCCTGGAGGAGATACGCCTTGTCCCCGGTCGCGGGGTAGTCGTGGACGAGACGGAGATAGTCCGCCACGCCGGAGAGCGAGTCGGGATCGTCGACGCGGACGATACCCGTCCCCCGGGTCGTCGAGTTCGGCTTGACGACGACCGGTCCGTCGAACTCGCGGGCGGCGGCGAGCAGTTCGTCGTCGTCGACGGGGTTCGACACCATCGTCGTCTGCGGAACTGGGACGTCCGCCCGCGAGAGCGAGGCGATAACGCCTGCTTTGTTCCGCGAGGTGAGAATCGCTTCGCGGTCGTTCACCCACGGAACCTCGTGGAGTGCGTCGAGCGCGCCGCCTTCCATGAGACGTGTCGGGTAGACGAAGCCCACGTCGAACGTCTCTGTCGGGGATTCGGTGAGTCGAATCGTCCGTTCTTTCGCACGGAGGTGGCGAACGTCGACGCCGCGCGAGGCCAGCGGGTCGCGCATCCGCTCGAACGTCTCGGCGTCCGTCGTCACCGCGAGTCGCAGCATGCGCTACGGGTTCGGTGGAGGAGGGAAAAGCGTGTGTGTCCGTCGTCGGTGACCGACTCTTCGTCGGTTACGCGACGAGCAGTTCTTCGCCTTCCTCGACGACGATGCGGCACGGCGGCGACATCTTGTTGTAGGCGCGGCGGAACGCGTCCTTCACCGTCTCGGCGTCCTCAGGGTTGCAGTAGGCGGTGAACACGGCGTCGTTGCGCTGGACGCGCGCGGCCGTGCCGACCGGTTTCCCGAACGCCTGGCGCATCCCGTCGGAGACACGGTCCGCACCCGCACCGGTCGCCTGCTTGTTCTCGCGCAGGACGTGGTGGGGGAACTTGCGGAGCACCATCTTGTAGTTCGGCTGGCCGACGTGCTTCAGGAGCAGGCGGTTCGCCGACAGGCGTGCCGATTCGAGCGCGCCGTGGCGGATCTGGCACTCCTCTTCGACGCGGAGGCTAATCTGAACCGGGTAGTCCTCCGGACCCGTCTGCAGGTTACCCATGTTGTGCTGTGCGATCTTCGAGCCGGGAATCCCAGTGATGTACTCACGCCGCGTGTACGGCTGTTTGGAGATCTCCCGGTACATTGAGGCCGGTTTGTCTGCCATAGTTACTTGCGCTGAACAAGGCCAACGCCGTGAATAAAGCCTTCGATGCGTCCTCTGCGCGTTCTGCGACTCGGTGGCACGGCTTCGGCCCGTCTGGGGGATCGAGTTCGCTTCGCTCGACTACTCCGTCGAATCCTCCGGCGGCCGGCCCGTCGTCGGGTCGAGCGCGACGAAACCGAGGCCGCGCTCTTCCAACAGCGCCGCCGCCCGATCGGTCACCGAGGGAGCGACCAAGATACCGCGGACCGCCGTGCCGTCGCCGAACTCCTCGCGCAGGGCGGCGACGTAGCGCTGGAGTTGGCCCGCCGCCGAGGGGCCGACCCGCCGCCGCTTCAACTCCACGGCGACGGGCACGCCGTCGTCGTCCTCGCCGTAAATGTCGACCGGCCCGGCGCTCGTCTCGCGCTCCGTCGCCAACGGCAGAAAACCCGACTCGACGAGGTCCGGGTCGTCGAGGATGTGCTGACGGAGGTCCTCCTCGCTCCCCTGCAAGTCGAGGTCGCGTCCGCCGGTGACCGCCAGCGAGGAGACCTGGTGGACCTGCTCGAAGCGCACGTCGAGCGTCTCATCGGGCGTCGTTCGCTCGCTTCGGACCCGAAACTGGCCGTCTCGGACCGCCGCGTGGTGTTCGCATCCCGGCGGCTGCCAATTGACCGGTGTTCGCTTCTCGTCGGTGTGGACGAGCGCCGCGCCGTCGGGTTTGAGAATCACGAGTCGGTTGCCGAGACCGAGCGTGCTGGCGGCGCGGCCGTCGTACTCGACGGTGCAGCGGCCGAACAGCGTCACCATGTCGCCGCGTTCGAACGCCTCCTCGACCTGCCAGAGTACGTCGCGGTGAGTCGGCCGGTGGAGCGTCACCGCGTGCGCTCTGCGGTCCGTCTCGGCGTCGTTGCCGGCGTCACCGCCCTCGGCGGCCCGTTCGTCGTCGGTCATTCAGGGTTCGTCGACAGTTCGGTCGGCAACGACAAAAGCCAATCGCGTTCGGTCCCGGTGTCCGGCATCCGGTTCGACTGGTGTGCCGGTATGCGAGGCGCCAAGAGAGCGGTGCGCCGCGCGGTCCCTCGGCGCTCAGAGGTCGTCTTTCACCGTCGCTCGCGGCACGAACGGGCCGAAGTCGGCCGTGCGACTCGCCACCGTCGCGATTCGGAGCGTGTACGTCAGGAGAACGACGAACGGAAGAAAGACGAGGGTGACGCCGCCCGAGACGAGCCAGAAGGGGAGGCCGCTCCCGGCGGTCGACGACAGCAGCGACCCGTACGAGAGGATGAGCAACCCGCCGCCGAAGAGAGTCGGAAAGCCGACGTAGAGCAGGAGCCGCGAGAGCGTCGCGAGCTCGTGCTGGACGTAGATGGTCTTGAACGTCTGCCGGGCGACGGCGAGCTGTTCGAGCAGCGCGACGAGTTCGTCGAGCGTCTCGGCTTCGTCGCCGAACGCCCCGCCGTGGTCCGCCCGCAGCACCCGCGCCGTGTGCATGTGCCGCCCATCGAAGTGACCGAGGACGGCCGAGAGCGCCTCGAAGGTGCCGAACTCCGTCCCTTCGAGCGCTTCCGACACCGTCTCGCTCTCGTTTTCGACCGTCTCGACGTACTGATGGACCGTCTCCCGGAGGTCGCCGTCGGAGTCTTCGACGGCAGATTCGAGCGTCGCCGCGCGCGAGCGACTCTGCTCGACGAGGTCGCGGAGAAAGTCCGCGGGCGCGGCGGGGCTGACGTTCCGACCGGTGAGTGACTCGACCTCCCGACGGAGCTCCTGCATTGCCGTCAGCCGCGCCCGCAGGTCGTCGGTCGACCCCAGTTCCTGCGAGAGGACGAGTTGGTTGATGGCGAGCACGATGGTGATGAACGGGAGCGTCCCGCCGACCAGCGTGCCGACGAGCGACAGTACGGCGTCGGCGTCTCCGACGGGAACGACGCCGACCCAGCAGAGCGCCGCCACGGACGCGCAGACGGCGACCGACAGCAGACCGGTCAGCACCAGTCGGTTGCCGTCCAAGAGCACCCAGCGCTTCAGCGGCGAGGACCGGTACGGTTCGTAGACGAGTCCGCTCTGCGTCAACTGGTCGGTCTCACCGCTGCCCATACCGACCCGACGGTCGACAGCCCGAAAAATCCGACTCCGATTCAACCGTTCGCGACGACGGCGCGGTCGCGCCGAGGCTTCAACTGACTCCGTGTTTCGTCCCGACCGTATGACGGACGCTGACCGCGAACCGAACGTGAGCGATGAGGAGATTCTGGCTGTCTTCGCCCGGACCGACGCGTCGGCGTTGCTTTCGGAGGACGTCGCAGACGAGCTACCGACCACGAACGACCGAATCGGCGACCGGGTTGACGACCTCTACGAGCAGGGGTTGCTCGACCTCGGCGACGACCCGCGCGGGGAGGCGTACACCCTCACCGAGGCGGGCGCGTCGCGAGCGCCGCCCGACGAATCGACCGTCGAAACCGACGTCGAGGCGCAGGCGGCGACGACGAGCAGCGATGCCGTCCCGCCGGCGATGCAGAACGACCCGAGCGAGACGCCGCAGTCGCCGTCGCAGGAACCGCTCGGCGACGCGTACGACTTGACCGACGACGTCGCTGACGCCATCGACGCCTTCGAACCGCCGGGGTCGTCGGACCAGCGGCGGCGTCGACACGAGGCGCTCAGAGCCGCGTACGGCTACCTCCGTCGGCGCGGCCACGTCTCGCGGGAGGCGTTCGAGCGCGACGTGTTTCCGGAACACGCCGCCGGATACGACTCGCCGGACGACGGCTGGTGGGACGCGGTCGTCGAACCGGGGCTCTCGGGGCTACCGGACGTCGAAGCGCCGGGCGGTCCCGACGACGAGTGGCGAGTCGTCGGCGACTCGGTCGGTGAGCGTGAGTGACGAAAACGAGGAAGAGTGACGAACGTGAGAACGCGAGGCGGAGCGACGAACGTACGAAGGTGGGACGGCGGACGACCGAGGCAGTCGCTCGCCGGTGAGGTTCCCAAATAAGAGTGTGTGATCGTAATCGACGTTCCGAAAAGAACGACGCTTACAGTCGGGTGACGTTCGTCGCGCGCGGGCCCTTCGGGGCCTGCTCGATGTCGAACTCCACTTCCTGACCCTCTTCGAGGTCCGGGCCGCCGACGTCTTCCATGTGGAAGAACACGTCGTCGTCCGCGTCTTCAGTTTTGATGAATCCGTAACCGCCGGTGTCGTTGAAAAAGTCAACCGTACCTTTTGCCATACTTCTGAACGGAGTCCGTCTGGCATCATAACCCTTCCGAGTCTTCGTTGTCAGTACGATCCGACAACAGTCGCGAGACGCACTCTCGGCGCCGAACTCGACATCGAACGCCGAGAGTGCGACCGCCACCATCGGAGGGCCTGTCAGTACAAGTACGGCTTGAGGAGTTCGCCGTCGTGGAGGCGGTCCGGGAGTGTCTCGAACCACTGCACGGCGCGTATCTCGTCGTCGGTCGTATCCACCCGTTCCGGGGGTAGAATCTCGCCGTCGGCGCGAGCCGCGTAGACGATGTACTGTGCGGTGAACGCAGCACCGCGGGACTCCGTGTCTCCGGATTCGGAGACGTACGTTTGGTCGACGACGACGAGCACCTCCCCAACGGACGCATCCAACCCTGTCTCCTCGCGCACCTCGCGCCGTACGGCCTCGACCGGTCGCTCGCCGGGTTCGACCCCTCCGCCCGGGAGAATCCACCCGCGAGACCACCGGTTCTTCACGAGCGCGATGCGGTCCTCGGAGTCGCGCACACGCGCCGCCGCGGCGAGCGCCGTTCCGTTCTCCGCCCACGCTCGAAACGACGCCAGACGCTCCTCGGAGAGCCGTATCGTCTGTCGCTCGCGGGGCACGTCCGGGGCGATTCGGTCGGTCATGGTCTGGCTCCGTCAGTCGTCGGCGACGGCCGACCCGGGGCGGAACTTCCGACTCACGAGTTTCCACTTCCCGGTGGAGAAGCGGTAGTAGTTGAGCACCGCCGGCACCGTCGTCTCCGCGACGAACGAGAGGTACAGCCCCCAGTAGGCGAGCGACGTCGTCGCGCCGAGGTAGGCGACCGGAATCGAGAACGCGAACATCCCGAGCGCCTGACTGAGGAACGGCCACGTCGTGTCGCCGCTGGCGTCGAGCGGGCCCGCAGACGCCCCGCTGACGCCCTGGGCGATGACCGCGAAACAGGAGACGTAGACGAGCGTCACGGCCATCGAAAACGAGGGGTCGGACCGAGAACTGACGAACGCGAGGACGATGGGTTCGGCGAACACCGCGACGAGCGCCGCGGCGACGACGTACGTCGCGACCGAAAAGCGGACGATTTCGCGGCCGTACGCCTCCGCGGTCCGCTCGTCGCCCGACCCGAGTTCCTGCCCCACGAGACTGCTCGACGCGAGACCGAAGCCCCACCCGGGCGTGTTCATGATGCCCCAGATGCGGCGGCTGATGACGTAGGCGGCGAGCACCGGCGCGCCGAACATGCCGACGATGGCGAGCATCGGGAAGTTGGCGACGGTCCACACCATGCTGCGGCCGACGACGGGGAGGCCGATCTCGACTATCTGCCGCATCGTCGGCCAATCGACGTACGACCCGGTCAGGTCGACAGCGACGGGGAGGTCGCCCGCGCCTGGGAGGCGGCCGTTGACGAGACCGACGGTGAAGGCGACGGTGACGAAGACGTTCGCCAGCAGCGTGCCGAACGCCGCACCCGCGACACCCATGTCGAGGCCGAAGATGAACACGGCGCTGAAGACGATGTTCGATATCGCGCCGCCGGCGCGGACGAGCATCGGTGTCCACGCGTCGTCGAGGCCGATGTAGATGCGACTGCCGATGAGGTTGACGCCCGCGAAGGGGACCGCGAATCCGACGATCTGGAGGTAGATCGCCCCGAAGCCGATGGCGGCGGCGTCGCCGCTGATGAGGTCGATGAGGTGGGCGGGGAAGAAGACGAACGCGAGCATCACGGGGACCGTCACCGCGACGACGACGAGGAGGCTGGAGCGAACGGCCTGTCCGAGTTCCTCGAACGCGTTCGCCCCGTAACGCTGCGAGACGAGTGCGATGGTCCCGGCGGCGAACCCGCCGCCGAGCGCGAACGCGATGCCCCAGTAGGCACTGGCGAGACCGACGCCGGCGATCGCGGCGGGACCGATGGCGATACCGACCATCGCCACGTCGACGGCGTTCTTCGACATGCGCGCGACGCCCGTGACGATGCGCGGCCACGAGAGGTCGGTCGTCCGGCGGACGCGCTCGGGTGCGACGAGGCCGAGTCGCGCCAGCGCGAGGCCGATGAGCAGTATTACTCCTCGAATCGGATTTGGAAGACGGGTCACTAGTTGTTAGCTCTATTTCGAACCGAAACTATAGCTCTTTCTTTCCCGGCCCCCCGTGAGAATAGATGTCTCGGCACGCGGAAACACGAACGCTCGGCGGCGACGGAGTGCTCTCGGGCGCGCACTCGCCCGGCACGTGCAACCCCAACCACGATACCGTTCGGCGTGGCACAGTCTCGTGATGTTCGGAGCTATCCGCTCGCTGCTACGTACGATACTCAATTTCGTCATCGCCGTCGTCACGTTCCCGATTCGGCTGCTTCGGTCGCTGCTGTAAACCGAGGTGTCACGCTGGGTGTCGGTCACTCCCTGAGCGACCGCTCCATGAAACCCCAGTCGTCGTGAATCTCGGTCGGGGCTTGCGTTTCCTCGTACGCGGGCGTGAACTCGAAGCCGAGTTCTCGGTACAGCGACCGCGCGTTTCCGTGATAGGGGGCGACGCCCAATCGGAGCGTCCTGAATCCGTCAACTCTCGCCTCTGAAAGCAGCGTTTCGACGAGCGTCCGTCCGACTCCCTCGCCCCGGTGCGACGGCTTCACGTAGAGCCGCTTCACCTCGGCCGTCGTCTCGTCCAACTGTTTCAACTGAATCGAGCCGGCCAGTTCGTCGCCGTGATACGCCAGAAACAGCGGTTCCGAAATCGCCGCCGACGCGAGTCTATCGAGGTCGGCGGTCACTATCTCCGCCGGCTCCGCGCCGAACGACTCGTCGTCGAACCACTCTTGGCCCTCCTCGTTCGCTTCGTCGAAATACGCACGAAGCAGCTTCCGCAGTTCCGCTTCGTGTCCCGGGAGATCCGTTCGGATGACCGAGCCGTCCATGTTCACGTACGAACAGACCGACTCTCCGTGTAAATGGTGTCGCCTCGCGCTCACGGACGGTTCTCCGAAGCTATCGTCTCCGCTCAGCCTTGACCGTCCTCCACCGCCGACCGTAGATTCGCGGAAGCGCATCGATTTTCGAGTACGGAACCGCCGCCGGAACCGTCGATACTCGCGTCGAAACGCCGTCTGCAAGCGGCCCCGACGGACGCAACGAGACGGCCGTCGGGTTTCGACCTCTCTGCCGCTCGCTCGGGTTTCGCGAGCGCATCTCTTCGGACGCGTAGAGTCGCTCGAAGGCCACGTGTTGCTGTACGACCGCTCTTCGAGCGACTTCCAACTTCTTCGTGAACTCCTGTTGGATTGTCACCTCTCTGGCCTCCGAACGGAGCGAGGAGACGAACGCCTCGGCATCTTCGGCGGCTTGCGAGTCGCTGTCGACCTCGAAGGAACCGCTACTCCCCGGGAGGTCCTCGAGTTCGCTCTCCAGCCGCCGC
Source organism: Haloprofundus halobius (assembly GCF_020097835.1). Classification (GTDB taxonomy): domain Archaea; phylum Halobacteriota; class Halobacteria; order Halobacteriales; family Haloferacaceae; genus Haloprofundus; species Haloprofundus halobius. Next base: position 2,339,689 of record NZ_CP083666.1, on the reverse strand, counting down.
TTTGCTTTCGCGACCCCGAGAAGATCGACCGAGGCCCACAGTTCCCGTCTGTCGACGACCTGCTCTACGTTACTGAGGTCGAAGGCTAAATCGGGGTCGTGCTCCCTGATCGCGTCTGCGAGGCGGTCGAAGTCGACGATCGTCGGGAGTTGTTCGATGTCGACGACGTGACGTAACCGCTCCAAATCGATGCTCTCCAGGAGCATCTCGGTCGCAACGAGCACGTCGAACAGCTCTTTGGCCGTCCCAGTCAGTTCGGACTGACTGTCCGTCGCCGAGTTCACGCGGTCGATTCCCGCCTCGATGCGTTCCGAGAGGCGGTCTGATTTCGGAGGTGTGGCTGAGAAGCTCATAGTCGTGTGGGTGCGACGACCCGGACTGAGTAGGTCGGCGACGGGCAAAACGCTGCTGTCGACGCGCTCGGATAGCTGACTTACTCGATGCGCTCTCCGAGGACTGAGTGGAGTTCACGTAGCACGGAAACGGGTTTCTGTGCGACGACGCGGAGTCTCAGAACTCGGAGTCGAGCGCTCGCTCCGCTCGTCGGCTCGAAATCACAGAAATACCGCCTCCCGGATTTGAACCGCCGGCGAGTCGACTCCCCGAGCATCCGTTCGCTGCACTCACGGGTACGGGGACAGCTCGAACACACGACGATTCCGCGTCTCTGCTTGCGTTTCGAATCAGCAGATGACGCACGACCGCTCGAACCCAGCTTCACCTGCTGAGACGTGTCGGCGGGACGACGCCCGGCCGGTCGAGGCGGAGCCGATCGCCGACCTCGATCCCTTCGATCACGTGGGGGTACTCGAACGTCGCCGCCGCCTTCTCCAGAGCGCCCGGATCCGCGTGGATGGAACGCCACCGCCGCCAGTGCTCGGGGACGAGTCGATCGATCCCGAGCGCGTTCGTCGCCTCCACGATTTCGTCGGGATCGTTGTAGAGCTTCCGCGTGACGACCTCCCCCTCGTCGTTCAGTTTGCGGGCGTTTGTCCCGTAGGAGAGCATCCCGATGTCGATGTCGAACTCCTCGCCGATCTCCTCGAACGCCTCGCAGGGACGGTTGTCACCGCCGTGGAAGACCCTCCCCGTCTCGTGCTCGATGACGTACGTCACCGTACCGTTCGCGTCCGGATCGTAGCCGCCGCGGACGTGGATCGTGAGGTCGCCGACCTCGACGCTGTCACCGGGCTCGACGACCGTCCGCTTCTCCGCTTCGATCTCGCTCACGTCGAAGTTCTCGTAGCACTCCGCCGGGGCGTGCACGGACGCACCGTCCTCCAGCAGCGGCCCGAAGGAAGGCGGCCAGAAGTGATCCCGGTGGTCGTGCGTGCAGAAGACCGCGTCGCACTCGTCGACCCAGGCGGGCTCCATCGGTACCGGGGACATCCGTGCGACGTACTCGCGGTCCCGCTCCGTGCTGAAGTACGGGTCGATGTAGATTGCCGTCTCCGGCGACCGGATTCCCCAGCCTGCGACGCCGAGGTACCACAGCGAGACGTGGTCTTCGACCTCCGTGCCGTTGATCTCCTCACGCGCCCACCACTCGCCCCAGCTGCTCGTGATCGTCATCGCGAACCCCGCGCCGCGTCGACCGCGTCGTGTCGAACCATGTCGGAGCGAACTGCGCGGGGGTGAGTAAATCTTCTGACGTGGGACGAATCGGGTCCACGACGCGTCGGCGAACGAAGTCAGAGCGGTCGTCGAACCGAACTCCCCGCACTTCCGGGCTGCGACTTGTCTACTTCAAATCCGTCTGGATCACATCTTCACGGCTCACCGACTCGGTCCGTTCGCTCCCTCGTTGATTCGTGGGAAAATACCGCCTCCCGATTTGAATCGAGTCGAGACGGACCGCTCGCTTCGCTCGCGGTTGCGACTCGCCGGGTTCAAATCGCGGTCGGTGACATCGACAGATTCCGACTGAGTCGCTCGGCGACGAGACGCCTCGCTCGGATGTCGGAATCAGAAGAATGCCGCCTCCCGGATTTGAACCTCCGGAACTTCGTTCACGGCTGTTCGCTCGTTCCGTGATTCAAATCGGTCGGTTCACATTTTCACAGCTCACCGCCTCAGTCGCTCCGCTCCTTCGTTGGTTCGCAGGAAAATGCCGCCTCCCGGATTTGAACCGGGGACAGCTCGATCTTCAGTCGAGTGCTCTCCCAGTCTGAGCTAAGGCGGCGCACTCTGATGGATGCGCATGGGAGCAAAAAGGATTTCGGAACACACCAACGGCGTGCCGACCGTTCTCACGCGACTTTCCGTCGCTCTTCGAACTCGAAGGTCCCGTCGGCCGTCGTCACCGTCGTGCGAACCGTGACGTAGCCGTCGTTCTGCTTGATCTTGTACGCGTCCGTGTAGCCGAGTTCGACGCGAATGGTCTGCTCCTGCGTCTCCGCGGCGTCGACAGAGCCAACTTCGACGCTTCCGTCCCACACCTCGTCGTCGTCGGCGAAGAGACGAACCGTCACGTCGACGTCGTTGACGGACTCGTTGCCGGTGTTCTTCACGTGCGCCGTTACGTCCCGACACGTCGTCCCGCACTCGTCGATCTCGCCGACCGAAAACCGGAGCGGTTGGTCGTACGCGTCCTGTACGGCGCTGTCGTCTCCACTCGTCGACGCTCCGCTCGCGTCGTCGCTGCCACCGTCGGTTTGCACGTCTTCGGGTGCGTTGTCGCCGACCTTATCGGTTGTGCCGTCGACGATATCGCCTGGTGTGAGACCGAGTGCCAGCGCGCCACCGATGCCCGCGGCGACGACTAACGTCAGGACGCCGACGCCCGCGAGTACGTTTCGGAGCATTAGATTATCACTACTACCAGATAGTCTGCATAATTCACTTGTATATATTAGTTACTGTTGTAGTGAGAAAATACATGGGATCTATCACGAACTGATTGTCGACCGACGACGAAAATCACCGTGTAGCGAACCGTTTCTGAGAGAACCATGGGAAAATTGATGTATCATCCGTTACTAGGTAAGTAACTGCAATCAAAGCTCTATCAAAAAAGACATTAGTCAACTCAGGCGGATTCGAACCACGATCGTTCCGCTCACTTCGTTCGCTTCACTCTCTGCTTCGAATCACCCTCGCAGCTGTTTCTGGACTCGCACATACTGTGTCGATCCCCTCGTTGACGTCACTCTGTGCGTGGGTCGTAGTCCTTCCAAAGTGCTGAGACGGAGACACCGACCCGCTCACTCGCGGTGTCTAGTCGAAGCCCTCACTCAGGTGGTGAACAATTGCGCCTCGACGAATCGCGTGTGGAGAGTCTGAAAGCGCACAGACATCTGAGTCTGAATCACAACCCCGTCACATAATCTAGGCTCTTGATTCTTCAGATCTCCAAATCGAGCGAATTGACGCACCGGCATCCATCCGTCAGACTTGTGAGTTCGAGGATCTACGTCCGGCAACAGCTACCTGTATGAAGAAAGCGCTGTAATACTACCTAGATAACAGCGGTATGCTAGTGGTGGTTTACGGAGTACCGAGCTCGTCGAACAGAGCACTCACTCGTCGCTTGGTTTCGTCTCGGATTTCGCGTACCGATTCGAGGTCTTGTCTGTGTGGATCGTCGAGCGCCCAATCGCGAGCGTCGCCCCGCCACGTCATCGGACAAATGTTGTCAGCAGAGCAGCCCATTGTGATGACGATATCGACGTTCTCTAACTCATCGGGAGTGATTTCGCGTGGGGGATTACCAGCGAGATTGAATCCTTCTTCGTCCATCGCTTGTACCACGATATCGTGAACACGGTCGGCAGGCTGGGTTCCTCCGGTCAGAATCCGTATTCGGTCGCCGACATCGCGTTCTTCAACTTCACGTTCGGCGAACGCCGCCGCCATCTGTGAACGACCCGCATTTTGGACGCACACGAACGCGATACTGGTTTCGGCGGACATGGGAAGGGACGTCTTGTCTCGAAGGAGAGCAGAGATAATACTGCTGGTCAGTACGCAGGTTGTCGCTACTGGGCCGGTTTAACCGCTTCAATCGTCGCAGAGACGATGTAGTCGCTGACGTCGTGTTCATCATCCCACTCGCTGATGAACTGCTCACTCTCTTCTTTCGACTGAATCCGGATCCGCTCGAAGCCTACAGCAGACAGCATCCGCTCGAGCTCGGAGATGGGTGATGCGCCAGCGACACAGGAGGCGACTGACTCCGGGTCAGCGTGAACATCGTCTGGCAATTCAGCAGTCGACACAACGTCAGAAATCGCGAGTCGACCTCCAGGTTGAAGAACGCGATAGGCTTCATCGAACACCTGCTGTTTGTCCGGCGAAAGGTTCACCACGCAATTCGAGATAATGACGTCTACTCTCCCGTCAGCAACGGGTAAGTGTTCGATCTCGCCGAGTCGGAACTCGACGTTCGTCGCGTCGTTCTTCTCGATGTTGGCTCTGGCTTTCTCGATCATCTCTGGCGTCATGTCGACACCGATGACACGTCCCGTTTCGTCGACTTCCTGCGCTGCGAGGAAGCAATCGAAGCCAGCACCGGATCCAAGGTCAAGAACGGTTTCACCGGGTCGAAGAGAGGCGATCGCATTCGGATTCCCACAGCCAAGTCCCAGATTTGCGCCCTCGGCAACAGTAGTCGCGTCACTCTCGGAGTACCCCAGTTGGCGATTCAGTTCGCTCTGGTCGCCACAACAGCTGTCAGAGTCTCCACAGCAACTCGAATTTTCGCTCGCAATACGGGCATATCGTTGTCGTACCGCACGACGTTGTTCGTCGGGAGCTAACCCAGACGAAGTTCCAAACGATTGGCTCTGTTCACTCACTGGACTCACCTCGAGTCTCATCAAGCGTGTTCAGAATAGTCTCTGTTCGTGGGGTGGCTGCATAGTATCGCCAACGGCCTTCTTTGCGTCGTGAGACGAGTCCAGTAGTGTACAACCGCGAGAGTGCTTGACTGATGGCGCTCTGGCTGACACCGAGTGCGGGCTCGAGTTCACAGACGCAGACCTCACCATCGCTGTCGGCGATGAGTCTGAGTGCTTCATACCGTGTGTCGTTTCCGAGTGCCGAGAGGAGTTGGACGTCCGAGGCGAGTTCTGACTCGGTCAGGGTGTGTGCTGCAGTACAACACGCTCTGTCCGTTCTAGGTGTCTCGTTCTCGTCGGGTGCAGACGATTGCTGACTCATTTTATCGTATGCTAATATTAGCTACCACTAATATAGCTGTTTCGCAGCATTTGGCGAGCGCAAACGAGCCCGTGACGATCGTATCGAGGACACTCTCGAAAGGGCTCGATAGGGGAGCGTGACTCCAGCACGAACGGCGACTACTCACCGAGAGAATCGCCAATCGGCGATCGATTACCTTCTACAGCGCTGTCGACCCTCAGTGAAGGCGAGACAGGAGCGAACCGGGAGAACGAATGGTCGGACTCCAAAGTGGCTGGAAGTGCTCTCCGACCTTCAAACTCGAAAATAAGGGATAGAAGAACTGCAGAGTCCGGATCCGTTGGCTGAAAACCGTGCAGAGTATGGATGGGCGCGGGCGGATTCGAACCACGCCGACTTCGTTCGCTACGCTCACTCGTCGTCAGGTTCGGAATCGCCCTCGGGTCACGAATTCGTGCTCTATCGCTCGGACAGAATTAGTGGGCTCGGGCGGATTCGAACCACCGACCTCGGCCTTGTAAAGGCCACGTCATAACCAGCTAGACCACGAGCCCGTACCTCGCCCGAGTCACTCCGCTCGAATAACTGTTACTCTCTGCGTCCGTGTCCGGAACGCTTACTCGCGTGGGGTTCGTTCTCACGACCGTGCGCTCGCGAGCTCTCTTTGTCGGTCTTCTCGTCGTCTCCCTGACGGCCGTAGGCGGCGTCTTCGCCCTCGACTACGTCCGTAGTCCCCCCGACCCGAGCGAGTACAACACGACGACGGTTACTGCCGTCGACGAGGCGAACGGGACCGAACTCGCCACCGTCGACGTCCGAATCGCCGACACCTACAACAAACGCTACACCGGACTGAGCAACACCACGTCGCTCGACGACGGCGAGGGAATGCTGTTCATCCACGACAGCGAGGGCGAGTACTCCTACGTCATGCGGAACATGGACTTCCCGCTCGACATCGTCTTCGTCGACGAAAACGGGACCATCACGCGAATCCACCACGCGCCGCTGGATCCGGCCGATACGTCCGAGAGCCAACTGACGCGGTACTCCGGCACCGGAACGTACGTCCTCGAAGTCCCGATGGGCTACACCAACCGAACCGGCGTCTCGGAGGGCGACAGACTGGTGATTCCGAACGAAACCGCCGACGGAAACGCGACGGCGAAGCGGAGTATTTCGATTCGTAGGTAATGCTTTTTAACGGGGGTCTCCTGTTACGGAGATAATGGGAACGGCCGTGGACGACGACGACCCCTTCGAGGCGCAGCGAGAGAAGACGGACAACCCGATGCGCCGACTGTTCGGCGAGTACGGTCGGCAGAACACCACGCAGTTCGTCGTCGGGTTACTCGCGAGCGTCGTCGCCCGGTTGCTCGACCTCCTCCCGCCGGTAGTGCTCGGCATCGCTATCGACGCCGTCTTCGGCGACAAGGAGTACGCGCAGGCGGTCGCAGACACGGTTCCGCTGTCGGCCGCCGCCGTCGCAGGCGTGATTCCGACGACGCAGACCGGGCAGTTCTACTTCTCTGTCGGACTCATCGCCTTCGGCTTTTTCGGCGGCGCGATATTCCACTGGACGCGAAACTGGGGCTGGAACTCCTTCGCGCAGAACATCCAACACGCCATCCGCACCGACACCTACGACAAGATGCAGCGGCTGAACATGGACTTCTTCGCCGACAAGCAGACCGGCGAGATGATGTCCATCCTCTCGAACGACGTCAACCGCCTCGAACGGTTCCTCAACGACGGGATGAACTCCTTCTTCCGCCTATCGGTGATGGTCGTCGCCATCGCGGCCATCCTCTTTTCGATGAACTGGCAACTGGCGCTCATCGCGCTCCTCCCAGTACCGCTAATCGCGCTATTCACGTGGAAGTTCGTCAACATCATCCAGCCCAAATACGCTGACGTTCGGTCCTCGGTGGGGACGCTCAACTCCCGACTGGAGAACAATCTGGGCGGGATTCAGGTCATAAAGACCTCGAACACGGAGAACTACGAATCTGACCGCGTCGACGACGTGTCGATGGACTACTTCGACGCCAACTGGGACGCGATTCGCACGCGCATCAAGTTCTTCCCCGGTCTGCGCGTCCTCGCCGGTATCGGCTTCGTCATCACGTTCTTCGTCGGCGGTCTGTGGGTGTTCGCCGGCCCGCCGGGGCCGTTCACCGAGGCGCTCAGCATCGGCCAGTTCGTCACGTTCATCGTCCTCACCCAGCGGTTCATCTGGCCGATGGCACAGTTCGGACAAATTATCAATATGTACCAGCGCGCCCGCGCCTCCTCGGCGCGCATCTTCGGCCTCATGGACGAACCCTCGCGCATCGTCGAGGACCCCGACGCCGACGAACTCGTCGTCGACGAGGGTCGCGTCGAGTACGACGACGTCACCTTCGGCTACGACGAGGACGAGACCATCGTCGAAGACGTCGACTTCGTCGTCAAGGGCGGCGAGACGCTCGCGCTCGTCGGGCCGACGGGGGCAGGCAAGTCGACGATTTTGAAACTGCTCCTGCGGATGTACGACGTGGACGAGGGCCGAATCGAGATAGACGGTCAAGACCTCCGCGATGTGACGATCCCGAGCCTCCGACAGGCCATCGGCTACGTGAGCCAGGAGACGTTCATGTTCTACGGAACCGTCCGCGACAACATCGCCTACGGCGCGTTCGACGCCACGGATGAGGAGATCGTCGAAGCCGCGAAAGCCGCCGAGGCGCACGACTTCATCGAGAATCTCACGGACGGCTACGACACCGAAATCGGCGAACGCGGCGTGAAACTCTCCGGCGGCCAGCGCCAGCGGCTCTCCATCGCCCGCGCCATCCTCAAAGACCCCGAAATCCTCGTCCTCGACGAGGCGACCTCCGACGTCGACACCGAGACGGAGATGCTCATCCAGCGGAGCCTCGACAGACTCACCGAGAACCGGACGACGTTCGCCATCGCCCACCGTCTGTCGACCATCAAAGACGCCGACCGGATTCTCGTCCTCGAAGGCGGACGGGTCAAAGAGCGCGGCACCCACGAGGACCTGCTCGCCAACGACGACCTCTACGCGCACCTCTGGGGGGTGCAGGCCGGTGAGATAGACGAACTCCCCGAGGAGTTCGTCGAGCGCGCGTCCCGTCGTCAGGCGCGGACGGAAGCCCAAGACGACTGAGACTCGGCGTCCGGGGCACTCCGTCCGAAGAAAACCCGTTAAACCGATTCCTGCTCGTCCTGTGACTGCTCGTTGCCGCGATCGCTGTACCGCTGGCGGCCGACCGCTTCCGACCCGACCATGTTCAGCACCGCCTGCTTGACCTCCTCGGCGTCTTCGAAGTCTTGGTCCATCTCCTCTTGGTACGGCTCCATGACTTCGCCGAACGTCCGCGTCCCGTTCGAGAGTTCGAGTTCGTAGTCGCCGTACTCGTCGACGAGTTCCTCCGTCGTCGTCGGGTAGTCGTGCGATTCGAGTTCGCCTTCCAACTCGCCGAACTCGACGCCCAACTCGCGGCTGTCGTCGGCTTCGTCGTTACTCATGCGTCTCTGTGGTCGACGCCTAGGGAAAAACCGGTTCGCATATATCGGATATAGTGAACGAAGGCGCGAGGGTTCGTACCCGTCGAAGCCGTGGCCTACAAGCCCCCTGAGCGAGTGCGCTCGGTATGCAGCTCACCGACGCCGCGTGGACCGATGTCCGAGACCTCGACACCGACCTCGCGTTACTCCCGGTCGGCAGCACCGAACAGCACGGTCCACACGCCCCCCTCGGAACCGACGCGCTCACCGCCGAAGCGGTCGCTGCGGCGGGTGCGGAGGCGGCCGACAGAGATGTCGTCGTTGGACCGACCGTCCCCGTCGGCGTCGCCGAGGAACACCGACAGTTCCCCGGGACGCTCTGGGTTTCGGAGGAGACGTTCCGCTCGTACGTCCGTGAGACGGTTCAGAGCCTCGCGTACCACGGCTTCGACCGCGTCGTCGTCGTCAACGGCCACGGCGGCAACGTCGGCGCGCTCCGCGAGGTGACGGCGAGAGTCAGTCGTCACGACGACGCGTACGCCGTCCCGTTCACCTGGTTCGAAGCCGTCGGCGAACACGCGACGCGGATGGGCCACGGCGGGCCGCTGGAGACGGCGCTGCTCAGACACGTCGCTCCCGAGACGGTACACGAAGACCGAATGGAGGAGGCGAGAACGGGGGCGGCCGACCGCTGGGGCGAGTGGGTCGCGAGCGTCAACCTCGCGCACGACTCGGCGGAGTTCTCCGAGAATGGCGTCGTCGGCGACCCGAGCGACGGCGACGCGGTACTGGGCGAAGAACTGCTCGACGTGGCCGCAGCGGCGCTGGCACGCGTCCTTGACGTGGTCGCCGAGCGGGACGTTTCGAGGCCCGAACGACGGACGTAGCTACCCGTCGTTCACTCCTCGTCGTCCTCGTCGTCCTCGTCGTCCTCGTCGTCGGCTTCCGTCTCTTCCTCGTCGTCTTCGTCCTCGTCTGCTTCGCTCTCGTCGTCGGCTTCTTCGTGGGCCTCGTCCAACGCGCCGCGGAGTTGCGGAATCGTGCTGGCGAGTTCGCCGACGTTCTCGTGGGCCTCGGTTATCTGTTCGAGCAGTTCCTCGATGTCCTCGATGGCCTCTGCGAGGTCGTCTGCGTCCTCGAACGCGTCGGCGCGTTCGCCGATGGTGTACCACTTCTTCGCCTGTCGGAGGTGGTCTTCGGCGTCGCCGGTGTCGAGCGCCGAGCGCAGGCCGTTGAGCACACCGAGGACGTTGTCGGCCTCCGTCTCCCAGATGTCGTTGCCCTCCGGAAGCGTCTCGCGCGCCGCGGCGAGGTGTTCCTCGACGTCTTCGCGCATCTCCGCGGCCGCCTCGCCGAACAGTTCGTCGTCGCCCAGTTGCGATTGGCTCATACCCGGCTTTTCGACCCGACCTGTTTTAAACGCACGCCCGAAAGTGAAAGTGAAATTCGGCGACTGTCGCGGTCTCCGTCCAAAATTCGGCCACGACTGTCTACGCGTCTACGTCGACTAGTTTCATCAGCGGATAGCCGTCTTCCATCTCCATGCGCGTGCGGACGTTGACTGATTCGTACCGAATCTCCATCTCGACCTCCATGAGCGACCCGGTGAGTTCGGTGTAGCCGTTCTCGTGGTCGATGGCGTCGGCGACCCGGTCATCGAGAACCGTCACCGAGACTGTCTCGCAGTACGGTTGATTCTCGATAGCCTCCGCCATCGCGACTTCGAGACTCCGCGCGCTGTCGACGCTGACGGGCGTTCCGGCGAACTGGTGGTAGAGCGACCCGAACTTGATTCCCGCCTCGAAACACGCCTGCTCTGCGTCGGTGACCATGCAGAGTCGACTCCGTCGCTCGGTTAATCTCTGTCGGGCGGCGCATCGGTCGGACCGGTCGCGCTGCAGGCCCGAACCGTGCGTTACTTACCCTCCGTATTTCCATCTACTACCGAATGGACGACCCGGTTTTACTGACGGGCGCGGGCGGGCGCGTCGGGCAAGCCATTCTCGGTGGTATCGGCGAGGACCACGACTGGCGACTGCTCGACCGCGAACCGCTGGCAGACGAGAAACTCCCCCCCGGAACGACGCAAGACGACGTCTACGTCGCCGACATCACGGACCGCGAGGCGCTCACACCGGCCGTCGACGGCGTCGGCACCATCATCCACCTCGCGGGCGATCCGCGCCCGGAAGCGCCGTGGGACAGCGTGCTCCGGAACAACATCGACGGGACACAGGCGCTGTTCGAGACGGCGGTCGAGGCGGGCGTCGACAAGGTCGCCTTCGCCTCCTCGAACCACGCGGTGAGCGCCTTCGAGACCGAGCGCCGGACGCCGGACATCTACCGCCCCGAGAGCGAGTTCCTGCTCGACGGGAGCGAGCTTCCCCGGCCGGGGAACCTCTACGGCGTGAGTAAGGCGGCGGGCGAGACGCTCGGGCGCTACTACCACGACCAGACCCACCTCTCGGTCGTCTGCGTCCGCATCGGCAACCTGACGCGCGACCACCCGCCGATCGACTACGAGCGCGGACAGGCGATGTGGCTCTCCTACCGCGACTGCGCGCACCTGTTCGACTGCTGCATCCGCGCCGACTACGGCTACGAGATCGTTTACGGAATCAGCGATAACGACCGCAAGTACTACTCCATCGAGCGGACCAAGGAGGTTCTCGACTACGACCCGCAGGACAACTCCGCCGAGTTCGAGTGATGCCGCGCACTCAGCACCGACTCGCGGTCACTCCCCTCCGCCGACCCCAACACTCATAGAGACGAACCACGCTTAAGCGCCCGCTCGTTGCCCCCTTTCTCGCATGAATCCGAAGCAGACGCGACACCGGTGGAACCAGTGGGGGACGCGATGACGGAGTTCGGCTACACGCTGTCGAGCGAGGAGTTCGCGCCGAACGACCTCGTCGACTACGCGCGGGAAGCCGAAGAGCGTGGGTACGACTTCGTCTCCATCTCGGACCACTACCACCCCTGGGTGAGCGAGCAGGGACACGCGCCGTTCGTCTGGAGCACGCTCGGCGGCGTCGCGACGGCAACCGAGGAGATCGACGTCGTCGTCGGCGTCTCCTGTCCCATCATGCGGATGCACCCCGCGATATTCGCGCAGGCGACGGCGACGACCGCGCAGATGCTCGGCGACCGCTTCGTCTGGGGCGTCGGCACCGGCGAGAACCTCAACGAGCACATCCTCGGCGACCACTGGCCGCCGCACCGCGTCCGACTGGAGATGCTCGAAGAGGCCGTCGAAGTCGTCCGAAAACTCTGGGACGGCGGGCAGACGAGCCACTACGGCGAGCACTACACCGTCGAGAACGCGCGCCTGTTCACGCGTCCCGAGGAGACGCCGCCCATCGCCGTCTCCGCGTACGGCGAGCGCGCGGCGAAAGCGGCCGCCGAGTTCGGCGACGGTTTCTGGTGTGTCGGCCCGCAGGAGGAGCCGCTCCGGATATTCGAAGAGAACGGCGGCGACGGGCCGACGTTCGCACAGATGACCGTCTGCTACGCCGAAGACGAGGACGAGGCCGTCGAGACGGCCTACGAGCAGTGGCCGAACTCGTTCGTCCCCGGCGAACTCTCCTCGATACTGCCGACACCGACGCACTTCGAGCAGGCCACGCAGGCTGTCTCGAAGGAGGACGTCCGCGAGGCCGACAGCGTCATCACCGACCCGGACCCGCAGACCCACGTCGAGAACCTCGAGAAGTTCGTCGACGCGGGCTACGACCACGTGTACGTCCATCAGGTCGGCGACGACCAGGAGTCGTTCTTCGAGTTCTACGAGAACGAAGTGTGGCCCTCGTTCGACTTCGACTGAGCGACTCCGTTTTCGCTCGGCGCGCCGTCGACGTCAGCGTCTCGCGTCCGTCCGCTATCGCCCCTCGTCGGTCGGAACCCCGCGTTCCTGACGGTACTGGTCGAGGTAGTCGCGGGCCGTTTCGAGGCGGTCCTGTATCCAGTGGTCGTCGTCGAGTTCGTTCGCTAACCCGACGAGTGTCTCCTCGACCTGTTCGACGCGGTCCTCCTTCGGCGGGCCGTCGGACTCGACCTTGTCGCCGCCGCCGAGTTCCATCAACCCCTCGTCGAGCGAGAGCAACTGTTCGCGCGTCTCCCCGTCGGTACGGTCGCTCGCCCGGCGAATCTCCGCTCGTGCGGCCGCGATAGGTTCGTCCGAGTGCTCCATAGTCGGATCTCTAGTCCGCACACCGATAGGTGTGGAGTCTCAATAGCCAAGCCGGGGTATCCCTTCGTATGAGCAACACAAAACTCACCGACTTCGACCGCTCGGTTCTCGCGCGGTTACGCGGCAAACGGCTTACCGCCGCGGAGGTAGCCGACCGAATGACCGCGGACGTCGACACCGACACGGTCTCCGAGCGGTTACACCGGATGGCGGACGACGATCTCGTCCGCGAACTCGACGGCGGCGATGGCGCCGGTGACGGCAGTGATGACACAGTTCGTGCCGGACGCTACGCGCTCACCGAAAGCGGTCGCCGGGTGCTCCAAGCCCCCAACACGGCGGCCGCCGACGAAGCCATCGACCTCCCGCCTGACGTTCGGCGGACGCTCGCGGAATCTCCCGTCGGCGTCGACTGCATCGAGACGCTCAAACACGCGTTCACGTTTCTCCGGGAGTGGGGCGAAGCGACGGTGCCGGAACTGAAGGCGGGCGTGTTCCCCGAGACGTCGACCGGCTACCGCGACGCCGACGAGTGGTGGGACGACTGTGCGAGGGCGGCCCTCGCGGAGTTGCCCCACATTGACCCCGGCGACGCGAAGAGCGCCGGTGACGGAGACGCCGGTCCGTTCTGGCGCTACGTCGGCGACTCGATTGCGGACGGGACCGTCGACGACACGAACACGGACGGTCGGGCGGTTCTCAGAGGTCGAGACGGCGGCCCCCGGTACGCGAACCTCACGCACGTGCTCGTCACCCGGAAGGTGACGGCCGAGCAACGTCTCGCCGCTGCGGCGGCGTTCGACGCGCTCCGCCGACGGGGCGAGGCGACGACCGAAGAACTCCGTGCTGCTGCGGCGGAGGCGGTCACCGAGACGGGCGGGCAACCCCCCGACGACCGGTGGCTGCGCGAGGAACTCCCCGAGTTGCTCGGCGACGTTCCCTCGGTCGACCGGCGCGACGCCGAGCGGTGGGCGTTCATCGGCGACTGGTGAGGGTGCGACGGGAGATGACGGTGACTCGACGGCGAGCGGGGAGAGTCGGCGACGAGCGGGGTGGGTCGACATCGAGCGGTGACGAGTCGGCGACGAGCAAAGTGGGTCGATGCGGCGGCTACTCGAACCGCTCTTCGGCGGCTACTCGAACAACCCTTCCACGTCGCGTCGCTTCTGCTCGCGGCGTTCGAGGTGGTCACAGAGCCGCCGGTATATTATCGGTCGTTCGGCGTCGCTCCCGGTTGCGAAGTCCATCACGAGCGCGATGTAGCGCGTTCGGTGCCCCTCTTCGCGCTCCTCGCGGGCGGCGTCGATAGCCGCGTCGATTCGGCCCTCGTCGAATCGAGTGTCGTGTTCCGCCCGAACGCGGGCGACGACGGTCGTTGACTCGAAGTCGAGGTCGGCGAGCGAAAGCGCTTCGCCCTCGTGCGTGAGTCGGAGTGGTCGGCGACGCTCGATCCGCTCGGTGTCGGCCGCGAGTCGTGCGAGCTCCGTCCGGACGACCGCGATATTCACGCCGCGGTAGTCGTCCGGGAGACCGCTGAGATAGCCGTGAGCGCTCCCGGCGAGTCGTCGTGCCCCGCTCCAGTTGCGGCGACGGGCGTGGTAGACGACGGCGGTGAACTGGATGAGTCCGTGGAGCAGTCGCTCGTCGTTACTGCCGTCCTCGGCTTCGAGCCACGTCCCCTCCCACGCGTCGTGGGCCGCGTGGTACTCGCCCGCGTTGTAGATGGCGAGACCTGCTCGGAGCGAGTTCTCCATACCGGAGTCGTTCGTCGCCCCCAGATAAAATCGTGCCGCGAGTGACCACGTCGGGCGTCGGGGCGCTCGAACGGGTCGGCACCGGCGTCCGCACCCGCTCGTCCCGTCGCTCTCGGCTGTCGGGTTCGATCTCCCCCTTCGACTCCCGTCTCTCGACCCGCCCCTAACGTATCGACCTCTCGTATCGTATCCGGTCTCGAACTATCACACACGAAGTCAGGTATCTGATGGTTACTGTTTTCGACCGTAGATATTCACCAATCGATGGAGTTTATATTTCGACGAGATACCTCCGTAGCGATTACTATTCTCGTGGCGACACTTCCTCACGAAGACTACTATTCTTGTAGCGACACTTTTTGGTACAGATACGGAAGCGGACAACTATATGGTGGATGCCGGTAGCGTACGACGGAGCCGTATTCCGTGCAAGATACTGACAACTCCACGCAACCTGAAAGTGACGAAATTCGAACACAGACGAACGCCGACCGACCTCGCTCGACCGGTCGCCGACCGTTCCTCCGTGGCGTCGGAGCGACCATCGCGGCGGCGGGCGGTCTCGGAACCGCCGGCGTCGCGGCCGCCGATCCCTCGAACACTCTCGAAGCCGTCGGTGACGGCTTCTACTCGTTCAGCACGTCCGGCGAGATAGTCAACGGCGGACGCGCGAACCTCTCTAAGGAAGACGATATCGACGGACAGTCCGCCAGCGGCGAGGTCGCCAACGACGGTACCGACTCGTACCACTTCGCGGGCGAACTCACCGAACTCGACGCCGACGACGGCGTCACCATCTACGTCAACGGCGAGGAGATCGGTTCCTCTTCGGACGGTTCGAGCTATCTCGAAGCTGTCGGTGACGGGTTTTACTCGTTCACCGCGTCCGGCGATATCACTAACGGCGGACGGGCGAACACCGACAAGGAGGACGTGATCGACGGGCAGTCCGCAAACGGCGAAGTCGCCAACGACGGCACCGACTCCTACAACTTCGAGGGCGAGCTCACCGCGCTAGACGCCGACGACGGCGTCACCATCACGGTCGACGGCGACGAGGTCGACCCCTCGGAGTTCGACACCGACGCGGGCCGTGGCGACACCGACGACGACGAGGAAGAAGAGGAGGAGACCGGAGACAACGAATACGAGACGATCGTCGTCGACGCCGGAGAGACGTACGACGAGATCGTCGGAAGCGGTGAGACGCTCGAAAACGTCCTCTACGACGTCACCGCCGACGGCGCGTCGCTCAATATCGACGCGAGCGGCGACGACTGGGCCATCCGGAACATCGGCATCGAGGGCGAATTAGAGAACGCCTCGAACAGGGACCTGTTCACGTTCGAGGTGACCGACGACGACGGGACCGGCGTGGTCGAGAACCTCTACGCGGGCGGCGGAACGTCCGACATCAACTTCGTTTTCGTCCGGAAGGCTCACGAAGGCGAAGTGACGATCCGGAACGTCAACTTCCAGGGCTGGAAGCAGGGGATATACGCCAGCGCTCCCGGTATCGACGCCGGTGGCGGCGACGGGCCGGTGTACGTCGAGAACTGCTACGCGAAGAACAACGGCGTCGCCAACTACCGACTCGGCAGCGACGGGTCGTACCTCCAAAACTCGGTCGCCCACGTCGACGACTACACGTCGCATTCGGGCTACACGCGCGGTCTCTGGGTCCGCAACGGCGGTGACATCGAAGCCACCGGTCTGGACATCCTCATCGACTACGACGAGGCCGCGTGGGGCGTCGTCGAAAACGACAACCTCGAGACCGGCGGCGTCATCCACCTCGAGGACTCCTCGGTCGAGTCGCGCGGCGGGCGCGGCGCTATCGACGGGACGGTCGAGACGGCCAACGTCGACGACGACCCGGACCTGAGCATCCCCGACGGGGTCCCGCAGAGCGCCGAGGAAGCCGCGAGTCGGTAACCACGCCGTTTCGGCCGGAGCGTCTCAGTCGCCGTCTCCGCGACCGGGGTCGCTCGCGGTCAGCAGCCCGGGGTAGTCGGCGATGAGTCCGTCGACCCCGGCCGCGGCGAGTTGCTCGGCTTCGTACCACGTCGTGACGGTGTAGACGTTCACCGTCCGGCCCTCCTCGTGGGCGACTTCGAGGAGGTCGATGTCCGCGAAGTCGGAGTCCTCGATGTACGCGCCGGTGTCGAAGAAGGGCGAGCCCTGGATCATGTCGAACGGTGGGTGCAGCGCCTCGCAATCGTACTCCCGAGTGACCCGGAGGCCTTCCTCGATGGAGTCCCAGAAGAGGAAGGCGACGGGAATCGACTCGTCGATCTCTCGGGTCACGGCGAGTGCAGCCTCGTAGAACGACGAGACGAGTATCTCGTTGTCGTAGTTCGCGGCGACGTCGAAGACGTCCTCGACGAACGGTCGCCACAGCTCCTTTCGACGGTCCAGCTCGTCGCCGTCGACGTCCTCGGCGAACGCGAGGTTCGCGGAACCGGGGTTCTTGAGTTCGATGTTGACCGCGAGCTCGGTCGGAATCGCGTCCATCAGTTCTTCGAGCGTCGGTACGGTCTCACCGCTGTTCAGGACCTCTGCTTCCAGCACCGTCTCGCAGTCGGTTTCCCAGACGAGTCCCTCCCGGTCGGTGAGGCCGTCGCCGGCGCGTTCCGAGAGGCCGTCGTCGTGGAAGACGACGACTTCCCCGCCCGCGCAGGGTACGACGTCTATCTCGATGGCGTCCGCGTTCGCGAGCCCCGACCCGACGGCCGCCGCGACCGTGTTCTCGGGATACTGACCGGCGAACCCTCGATGGGCGATCTCGATCGGGTCGTCGCCTTCGCCGAACGAGACGTCGGCGCCGCTCGCCTCGTCCGTGGATCTCCCTCTCGCTGTCGCGACGCCGCCGACCGCGGCGGTGCCGAGCGCGGCACCGGTCCCTTTCACGAACGTTCGTCTATCTATCTCCGCGGATTGTCGTCGAACCATACTTATTCGTCCGGCGTCGAATGATATAATCATTAACAATAGATGCGGGTAAAGAATATCGCCACGACCCGAAAGTGTAGCGCAGACGACCGTCGACCGTCGGAATACTGGGTAAACTCACGAGGGGAAACGTCGGTCGAACCGCCGGACCCGAGGGCTGAGAGCGCTCGCTCCGCTCGTTGCACTCTGCCGTACCAACCCTTTGACTAATCTCTGCGCGAGCGAGAACGCGGAACCAGTTCAGCGGCGGTCGCGTTGCGTCTCACCTGCTCAAATCTCCGCGGAGATGTTTCACACGGCCAGACTCCTCGCTACGCTCGTCGTGTTGCGCCGTGAAAACGTCCTGACGGAGTCTCACGCGAGCAACGCGAGCGTGAGGCTCGTCAGGTCGTGAACGAAGT
This sequence comes from Haloprofundus halobius, assembly GCF_020097835.1. GTDB lineage: Archaea > Halobacteriota > Halobacteria > Halobacteriales > Haloferacaceae > Haloprofundus > Haloprofundus halobius. The sequence goes on along the minus strand of NZ_CP083666.1, from coordinate 2,321,735 downwards.
GAACGTCCTGACGGAGATTTGAACTCCGGTCCCTGGCTCCGCAAGCCAAGAGGATAGTCCACTACCCTATCAGGACTCAACTACGGATACACCCGACCTGCATAAGTGGCTTCCGATTCGAGGGCGCTGGACGGTACGGTATCGCAGCACAGTCGATAGACGGCGTGCCGTTGACGAACGGTCCATCGTTCGCGTTCTCCACATCCACACACCGGAATCGAACTGCTCTACTAAACAGTCGCCTCGTGTCGTTGGACTCGCTACTCGCGGGCGACGCGTTCGTAGACGAGCAGGAGTTTCTTCAACCGAAACGGCGTCTGCCGTCTGCCGTACGCGCGGGCGATCGAGGGGAAGATGTGGGGGTGTTTGCCGTGGGCGGTCAGGTCGCGGTTACCGTCCTTCAGCCGTCCATTTTCGACCCCGACCGACGAAACTGCAGTCCGGATAGTGACCCAAAGAGATTTTTGACCGTACGGAAGGCATTTGAAAAGAGCTCTCGTTCGGGTTGGTATGGACCGACGAACGTTCCTCGGACGAACGACCGTGCTCGCCGCCGTCGCTCTCGCGGGGTGCACGAGTAGCGGAACAGACGATGGAACGAACGGCGATGACGGCGAAAACGGTGACGACGGCACGGACGCCGACTCCGGCGGCGCCGACGGCACCGACGGCGAGACGGAGACGCCCGGCGAGGACTCCGACGAGAGCGCACCGAGAATCGCCGACCGAGCGTTCGAGCGCACGGGCGACTGCGACCGAGCTGGATCGGCGACGGTCTCCCGCGACGGCGACACGGTCGTCGTCGAGGGCTGTATCCGGGGACGAAACGGTTGTTCGGAGGCCGTCCTCGACAGCGCCGAGTACGACCCCTCCGACGACCGCCTCTCCGTCGTCGTCGCGACGGAGGAGGAACGAGACGAGGACGAGGCCTGTACGCAGGCGCTCGTCAGCCGCGGCTACGAACTCCGCGTCGTGTTCGAGGACGGAACGCCCGGTACTGTCGACGTGGTTCACGACGGTGCCGACGGCCAAACTACGGTCACCTCGTCGACCGCGACGGAGTGAGTTCGCGCTTCGACCGCGTCCTCCGACGGTGCTCGCTGACGCTGACGACCCTTTGCTACGACACTTCACGGAGGCACTCCGCGACAACGCTCCACGGAGACACTCCGCGACGACACTTCGCGGCGACGCCCCGCGCGGAACCCACCTCCGTCGCGAGCGTTTTTCTACCATAACCGACGTAACATCCACCGTGAATTTCCCCGTAGACATCACGAAAATCGAGAGACTGCACCACTCTACCCTACCAAGGACAACGCTTAAGCGCGGGCCTTCCCTGCTTCGCTACACGATTATGGGTGTCGCAGATTCTACGGTTCGGAAACACCGACCGCAGGGGTGGCTCTGAGATGGGCGCGATAGAAGAGGTGTACGAGGACCTCGACACCGACGTCGAGTTCGAGGAGTTCGAAGCCGCAGTCGAAGAGAAGGTCGAACAGATGGGCGGCCTCGCCGACGAGGAGACGGCGGCGATGCTCATCGCCCACGAACTCCGCGACGAGGAAGTCAACGGCATCGCCGACGTCGAACCCGGGATGGACGAGGTGAAGTTCGTCGCGAAGGTCGTCAGCGTCGGCGACCTCCGGACGTTCGAGCGCGACGGCGAGGACGAGGACGGCCGCGTCGTCAACGTCGAAGTCGCCGACGAGACGGGGAGAATCCGTATCTCCTTCTGGGACGAGATTGCCGAGTCCATCGCCGAGGGCGAACTCGACGTGGGAGAGGTGCTCCGCATCAAAGGCCGCCCGAAGGACGGCTACAACGGCGTCGAGGTGAACGTCGACCAGGCGGAACCCGACCCCGACGCCGAAGTCGACGTGCAGATTCTCGACAGCTACCGCGTCGAAGATCTCTCGCTCGGTCTCTCGGACGTGAACCTGAAGGGACAGGTGCTCGACAGCGGCACCGTCCGCACGTTCTCGCGCGACGACGGCTCGGAGGGCCGCGTCTCGAACCTCGCACTCGGCGATCCGACGGGACGCATCCGCGTCACGCTCTGGGACGACAAAGCCGACCTCGCCGAGGAGTTCGACGCCGGGGAGAGCGTCGAAGTCGTCGACGGCTACGTCCGCGAGCGCGACGGTAACCTCGAACTCCACGTCGGCTCGCGCGGTGCGGTCGAGCGCCTCGACGAGACCGTCCAGTACGTCCCCGAGACGACCGACATCGGCTCGCTCGAGATCGGCCAGACCGTCGACATCGCCGGCGGCGTCATCGAGGCCGACCCCAAGCGGACGTTCGAGCGCAACGACGGCTCGGAGGGACAGGTCAGAAACATCCGCGTGAAGGACGACACCGGCGACGTGCGCGTCGCGCTCTGGGGCGAGAAAGCCGACACCGAGGTCGAACTCGCCGACCACGTCGTCCTTGCGGACGTCGAAATCAAAGACGGCTGGCAGGAGGACATCGAGGCCTCCGCCGGGTGGCGCTCGACGGTGACCGTCCAGAAGGACGCGCCCGCCTCCAGCGACTCGGGCGCGAGCGACGACGCGAGCTCGAACGCCGGTGGCCTCTCCGCGTTCGGCGGCGAGTCGAGCGGTTCTTCGAGCGACAGCGGCGCGTCTGACGGCCCCTCCGCTTCCAACGGCACCGCCGCGGCGGCGACAGTCGAAACCGAGGACGCGAGCGCCGACGGCGAGACGGTCGAGTTCACCGGTACCGTCGTCCAGGCGGGCGACCCGGTCATCCTCGACAACGGCACCGAGACGCGCAGCGTCGACACCGGCGCGAATCTCCGACTCGGCGAGACGGTCACCGTCCGCGGAACGCTCTCGGGAGACCGTATCGACGCCGACGAAGTGCTCTGAGCCCCGTCGAGTCGATTCCGACGATGGTTCGTCTCCACAGTTCCGAGAGCCGACGCTGTCTCGGTCCGGCGTGCGAGTCGCCGACGCGTCCCCAACGCAAAGCATTATACACCGCACCGACTGGTATCAGGGTATGAGTGTCGAGTTACCGTTCGCCCCCGTCGACACGCTCATCCGACGGAACGCGGGCGAACTCCGAGTCAGCGCCGACGCGGCCGAAGAACTCGCACGTCGCATCCAACTCCACGGCGCGCGACTCGCCGAGGACGCCGCCGAACACGCGACGGCGGACGGTCGAAAGACACTGATGGCCGAGGACTTCGGCGTCGAACAGGTCGTCAGCCGCGACGCGCTCGAACTCCCCATCGCCCCCATCGACCGAATCGCGCGACTCGATATCGACGACCAGTACCGCGTCTCGATGGAGGCGCGCATCGCGCTCGCGGACATCCTCGAAGATTACGCCAACAACGTCGCGAGCGCGGCGACGAAACTCGCCCACCACGCCGACCGGCGCACCGTCCAGGCCGAAGACATCGAGACGTACTTCTCCCTCTTCGAGTAGCGATGAAGTTCGGCTACAACGAGACGTGCCTCGAACACGACACCGGCCCGCGTCACCCGGAGACGGCCGACCGTCTCCTCGCCATCCGCGAGGGACTGAAGAAACGCCACGGCGTCGAGTACGTCGACGCCGACCCGGCGACGGAGTCGGAGGTCATGCGCGTCCACGACGACGACTACGTCGAGGCGGTCAAGGAGTTCTGCGCCAGCGGCGGCGGCAACTGGGACCCCGACACCGTCGCCTGCGAGGGAACGTGGGACGCCGCGCTCGCCAGCGCCGGCCTCTCCCAGTGGGCCGCCCGCGCGGCGCTCGACGGAAACGACGGTCGAAACACCCCGTTCGCACTCGGCCGACCCCCGGGGCACCACGCCGTCTTCGACGACGCGATGGGCTTTTGCTACTTCAACAACGCCGCAGTCGCCGCCCAGGCGGTGCTCGACGACGGAGACGCCGAACGCGTCGCTATCTTCGACTGGGACGTCCACCACGGCAACGGCACGCAGGACATCTTCTACGACCGCGGCGACGTGTTCTACGCCTCCATCCACGAGGACGGCCTCTACCCCGGCACGGGCGAACTCGACGAGACCGGCGAGGGCGACGGCGAACTGGCGACGTTCAACGCCCCGCTGGCGGCCGGCAGCGGCGACGCCGACTACCTGTACGTCGTCGAGTCGGGACTCGCCCCCGTCTTCGAGTCGTTCGACCCCGACCTGCTCGTCGTCAGCGCGGGCTTCGACGCACACCGCCACGACCCCATCTCGCGGATGCGCGTCTCTACCGAGGGATACGCCCTCTTGACCGACGCCGTCCGGATGCTCGCCGAGGAGACCGACGCCGCGCTCTCGTTCGTTCTGGAGGGCGGATACGGCCTCGACACGCTCTCTGAGGGCGTCGCCACCGTCCACGAGACGTTCGACGGTCGCCGCCCGATGGACCCCGACGAGGACCCCGACGAGGAGACGGTCGAGATCGTCGACGAACTGCTCGACCGCTACGGTCTCGACTCGGCGTAGCGACGCTTTGGATCGCGTCGCTACGGCCGCGGTTCGAAGTGAGCGCGGAGTTCGTCGCCGAACTCGTCGGCCAGCGTCGCCACGTCGTCGCCGACGAGCACCTCGTACCGTTCTCCCAGTACCGACCCCACCTGCGCGCCCAGCGCCACGTCGAACAGCGCGTCGCTCGACAGGAGCGCCTCGGGCGTCGTGAACGCGCGCTCGCGCTCGACGACGTACCGGTCACCGTCAATGAAGGGGCCGTACACGTCGTCGGCTCCCTGGTACTTCTCGAAGAAACCGGTCGCGTGCTGTCGCACGGCGACCGGCGGGCCGTCGTGACGCGCAAACGCCGAGCGTTCGGCGACCGAGCACTCGACGAACAGCACCGCGCGGCCGTCCGCCATCGCCGTCGCCCGCAGCGGGGCGAAGCCGCGGCGGTCGAGTTCGGAGACGACGCCCGACAGCGACTTCTCTAACTGCGGGTAGAGTTGGTCTTCGACGATTTCGGGCGCGTCGAAGACGACGGCGACGGGGTGGGTCCCGCGCCGCGAGAGCTGCTCGCGGACGTCGACCCGCGAGTACGACTGCTCGTCCGGCGGGAAGAACAACGCTTCGCGCGGTTCGGCGAGCAACTCGCGGGCGTAGTGCTGCAGGCGGGCGACGTTCGCCGCCGAGAGCACGGCGGCGACATTTCGCTCCGGGTCGGTCGGGTCGATGACGACGAGCGGGTCGTCGAACGTCGCCCGGCCGTGATCTTCGGGGTCGAACTCGACGGGCGGGTGCCAGTCGGCGGCGGCGCGAAGCAGCGGTTCGAAGCCGCCGTGTTCCAGAATCAGGAGTTCCGAGAGGTAGCCGGAGAACCCCTTCGTGCGGAGGTCGCTGCCGTACGCACCGATGCCTTTGAGGAAGCGTTTGAACACGCGAACGTCGGCTCGAAGGTCGTCGTCCAGTTTGGCGTCGAGGTAGGCGTTGTGGAAGGGCGTCCGGTCGACTGCCGACTGGATGTCGGTCGCCTCGGGCACGTCGTAACAGGGGACTAGGTCCACGTCGAACCCCTCGAAGTCGCCCTTGACGTACGGGTGTTCGGCGTACTCCTCGTGACCGCCCGGAAGGACGGCGCGGCCGATTTCCAGTCCGTAGCGTTCGAGCTCCTCGCGCGGGAGCGCCGGCGGGAAGCGGACGAACAGGTCGATGTCGCGGTCGCCGGAGAGCCACGTCCCGCGGGCGGTGCTACCGACCTGAACGGCGTCGGCCTCGACGGGGAGGTCGGAGACGGTGGCCTCGACACGCTCGCGGAGGGCGTCGACGGCCGCCGCGAGGGCGGCGCGTTCGTCGGCGTCGGGGTCGATGCGCTCGCGGACGGCCGCGACGACGCTGTCGAGGTCGGTCATTGTCCCGGCTTCGGCCGGTCGCGGCGAAAACGTGTCGGTGCGCGGGCGGTCTCTCGGCGGCTTGAATGGTGTGCGACCGATAGACGGGGTCGGGGGAAAACGAAAGCCCTATCAAATCAACCCGAATACGAAGAGGTGCAGCAAGCCGTCGTAGCTCAGTTGGTAGAGCACCTCGCTGTTAAGGTGAGTAGTCCCCGACTGTTTACCGCAGTCACGAGGTGGTCCCAGGTTCGAGTCCTGGCGACGGCGTCGTTTTCTCTCGAACGTCGCTTCGACGAGTGGTGTCCCTCCGAACACGGTTACTGGGACATAGTGTCGATAGATAACGCTAAAGGGAAGCCCGATAGTACGACGAACGAGGGCCCTTAGCTCAGTCTGGTTAGAGCGCTCGGCTCATAACCGAGTGGTCGTTGGTTCAAATCCGGCAGGGCCCATCCCGGATTTCGGTTCTCACGTCCGCGAGCGCACGGACCACGCCCAGTCGGCGGTTCGGAGCGCTATATAGTTCTCAGAGGAACCGTCAAGGGACTGACCGACCGACGTCGTCCCATGAGAGAAAACGCGCGACTCGGCTTCGTCTGCGTCCAGAACGCCGGACGGAGTCAGATGGCGACCGCCTTCGCCGAGCGCGAGCGCCGGGGACTCGTCGACGAAGTGGACATCGTCACCGGCGTCACCGGCGGCACCCGGCCCGCCGACCGCGTCCACGACGAGGTCGTCGAAGCGATGCGCGAACTCGACATCGACCTCTCGAAGCGACACCGAGGGAGGTATCCGCCGACGAACTGGAGTCCTGCGACGTTGTCGCGACGATGGGCTGTTCGACGCTCGAACTCGACGCGTCGTCGGGTGTCGACGTGCGCGACTGGGCCCTCGGCGACCCGCACGGGCGCGACCTCGACGAAGTGCGTCGAATCCGCGACGAAATCGAACGGAACGTCGTCGCGCTGTTCGACGAGTGGGAGGTCGAATCCGACGAGGTAGTGCGATAGCGATCCGAAACGAGTCGGGTTACGGGGTGACCTCTGGCGGACGCGACCTGCGCTCCCATTCGGACGTCGAGGCGCGGCACACGGGTTCTCCGCACCGTCTATCCGACAACGCGCATCGATACGTCACGACGGCGAGAGATACTCGTATGAAAAGTGAATTAACCGCCGGGAGAGACCACTGAACCGGAATCGACTACCACAGCAAACTATGCCTGAGAACTATGATTTGGTCATCATCGGCGGGGGAATCAGCGGGGCGTCGTTGCTCTACGCGGTGTCGAACTTCACCGACATCGAGAACGTCGCGCTGTTCGAGAAGGAAGACGAAATCGCGGCGATAAACTCCCATCACACGAACAACTCTCAGACGCTTCACTTCGGCGACATCGAGACGAACTACACCCTCGAAAAGGCCGAGGAGGTCAAGGAGGGCGCGGAGTTACTGGCGGGGTATCTCGAGAACGTCGACCCCGACCGCGAGATGCACAGTAAGCGGAGCAAGATGGTGCTCGCGGTCGGCGACGAGGAAGTCCGGGAACTGCGGACGCGACACGAGGACGAGGGGTTCGGCGACCTGTTCCCGAAACTCGAGGCCATCGGCCGCGACGAAATCGAGGAACTCGAACCGAAGGTGGTCGAGGGGAGAGACCCCGACGAGCGGCTACTGGCGCTGCAGACCCCCGACGGCTACGTCGTCGACTACGGCGAGACGTCGGAGTCGTTCGTACAGGAGGCCGAGGGGCAACCGGGCGTCGACGTGTACACCGGGACGAAGGTGACGAACCTCGTCGACCGAGGCAACGGCTTCAGCATCGAGACCGACGAGGGCCGGTTCCGCTCCGACGTCGCCGTAGTCGCCGCGGGGTCGCACAGCCTCCAGATCGCCAAGGAGATGGGGTACGGCGAGAACCTGTCGCTTTTGCCCGTCGCGGGGAGTTTCTTCCTCGCTGACGACCTGCTGAACGGGAAAGTGTACACGCTCCAGATGAGGAAACTGCCGTTCGCGGCGGTCCACGGCGACGCCGACGTCCACGACGACTCGATCACGCGGTTCGGTCCGACCGCGAAAGTCGTCCCGGCGCTCGAACGCGGCCGTATCTCGACGGTCGGCGACTTCTTCGACGTGTTCGGCCTGAGCCTCGACTCGTTCCTGAGTTACGCCAACGTCCTCTCGGACCGAATCCTGCTCCCGTACGTCCTCCGGAACCTCGTCTACGACGTTCCCGAGGTCGGCAAGCGAGCGTTCCTTCCGAACGTCCAGAAGGTCGTCCCCACCGTCGAACTCGACGATATCGACCGCGCGAAGGGTTACGGCGGCGTGCGACCGCAGATCGTCGACACCGACGCGAAGGCGCTCGACATGGGCGAAGCGACGATACTCGGCGACGACATCATCTTCAACATCACGCCGTCGCCCGGCGCGTCGACCTGCCTGAAGAACGCGATGAACGACGCGAAGCGGGTCGTCGAGTTCCTCGGCGACGACCACGAGTTCGACGAGGAACGGTTCCGCGCGGAGACGATAGACCACTTCCCGCGAGCAGAGACAGTCGAGACGTAACGGCCGCACCCTTTCACCGCTTGGCTCTCGTCTACTGGAGCAGCGTTGCCCGTTATCGAGGACAGTCGTACGTCTCTCGGACCGTGTTCGCCAACATTCCTCCCTTCTCGAAGACTATGTAGACGACGACGAACTGCCCGTCGACCGGACGCATCACGAACACCTCGCGCGGGTCGTCGTCGCCTCGCTCCTCGTTCACGCGCTCGACGAGTGGTTCCAGCGGGAGCACGCCGCTTCGGAACTCGTCGAACAGATCGCGTGCCCCCGGTTGCTCGGCGAACACGTAGAGGGCACCGTTCGCCCGGCCGTCGGTGTCGCGCGTCACACGGGAGTTCATCCCGTCGCCGGCGGCGACCGCCTCGTTCCACGTCTCCCGCGCGGCTTCGAACAGTCCTGTGACATCGTCGACGAACTCGACCCGACTCTGACGTTCGACGGTGAGCGCGTCGAACGCGGGCGTTCCGTCGTCGTCCCACGCCAGCGTCGCCTCAACAACGTACCCGGGGCGTAGTGCCGCTACCTCGTCGCCGAGACGGTCTTCGTACCCGTCGGTCCGAACGTACGTCGGGTCGAACGACTCCTCGTCGAGTTCGACCAAGAGCAGTTCGTCGGGGTCGCGCGGTCGGCCGAGCACCCGGTAGCGACCGCGCGTCGTCAGTTCCATACTCGGGCTTTCGTCGTCGTCGGCATAAGGCGGACGATGTCGCCGCTCCTCGCTGCTGGCCGCCGCCGCTCGTGTCGTCTCGTCGTTTCGACCTCCCACCCTGATAACAAAACTTATTATAGTTTGATCTTCTGACTTATGTATCGTGTCTCTCCGTCTATGAAATCTGCCGGACGCGTTCTGGGGTACCTCTCTGTCTTCGGGTTCGCAGTCGTGACTGCGGCAGTATACGCCCTTCACGGTGTCCGGAGTTCGAGGTCGGTCCCGACGTTTATCTTCGGGGCGTTCATCCCCTTCTGCGTCGCGCTCATCCTCTTTCTGTGCGGCGTCTGGCTCACCCGCCAGGAGTTCGACGACTCGAACGTGGCGACAGTCGGGTTCTGGTGCTCGGCGGGCGCGGCAATCACCTGCGCCATCGTCGCGCTGATGCTGCTCTATCAGCTTTCGGAGGGGGTCGTCCTGAGCAACTGGAGCATCGTCTTCGTCGGCGGGATGACAAGCGGCGCGCTCGTCGGGTTCCTGGTCGGGGTGTACGACGTGCAGCGACGGACCACCGAGCACCGTCTGGCCGCCGAACGCGAGCGGACGACGCGGCTCAACCAACGACTGCGCGTGCTCAACCGCGTCCTCCGGCACGACGTCCGGAACCGCTCGAACGTCATCCTCGGCTACGCCGACCTCCTGACCGAGGCCGACGGTGACGTCGAAGCGCACGCCGAGATAATCGAGCAGACGGCGTTGGACCTCGCGTCGCTCGGCGACAACGCTCGACGCATCGAGCATCTGCTCTCGGACGCCGAGCAGACGGTCGTCGACCTCCGCGCGCTCGTCGACCGGGAGGTGAGGACGGTTCGCGACGAGTATCCCGACGCGCTCGTCGAGACTGATTACGGGAAGACGGGATCCGTCCGAGCCAACCAACTCCTCGGCGTCGCGGTGAACAACCTGCTGGAGAACGCGATCGTCCACAATCCGAACGCGCGGCCCCGCGTCCGGGTCTCGCTCGAACTGCACGAGGACGACCGAATCGACTTCTGCGTCGCCGACGACGGGCCGGGGATTCCGCACGACGAACTGTCGGTGTTCCAGTCGGGACAGGAGACGCAACTCACCCACGCCAGCGGCATCGGCCTCTGGCTGGTCAACTGGATCGTCGACGACTCCGACGGCACCGTCGACCTCGAAGAGCGGACGCCGCGCGGAACGCGGGTTCGCGTCTCGCTCCCGGTCCTCGACGCCGACGCCGCCGACGAGACCGGGGCCGACACGTCGAGGCTCGTCCGCCGGTAACGGCGGCGGCATCGACGGGCGTCGTCGATTTCGTCACTCGTCGTCGGCCGCGCTCGGTCGTCGTCGGCCAAGTTCAATCGTCGCCGGTCGCACTCGGTCGCCGTCGGCCGAATTCAGTCGTCGCCGATGGATTCGACCGCGCCTCGAATTCCGGCGGTCGTCTCCTCGCCCTGATAGGTGATGCGCCAGCCGGTGACGCCCATGAACAGGAGCACGAGCGGCGAGATGAGGCCGAGGAAGTAGTACGGCGCGTATTCGAGCGTCGGCACCCCGAGAACGCCCGCCATATAGACGCCGCCCGCGTTCCACGGGATGAGCGCGCTCGTCGTCGTTCCGGCGGCCTCGACGGCGCGCGAGAGGTTGCGGCTGTCGAGACCCTTCTCCTCGTAGATGCCGCGGAGGCTCATACCGGGGACGACGATACTCATGTACTGCTCGGCGGCGAGGACGTTCATTCCGAACGCGGAGACGGCTGTCCCGGCGGTGATGCCAGCGACGCTGTGAAGACCGTTGCTGAGGTGATACGCGAGAACCGCAAGGACGCCCGTTCGCTCCAGCAGTCCGCCGAGCGCCAGCGCCGCGACGACGATGGTGATAGTCCACGACGAGCCGATGAGGCCGCCCGTCTCCAGCAGACTGTTGACGAGGTCGACGTTCGTCTCCGGCGCGGTGCCGTTCTGGGCGACGTCCCAGACGTGGATGAACCCCTCGACGCTCAGTCGACCCTGCGCGACCATGCTCGTGAACGCCCCGGCAAAGACGCCCGCCGTCAGCGACGGGAGCGCCGGGAATCCGTACAGCGCGAGGCCGAACGTCACCACGAGCGGGAGGAAGACGACGGGGTTCACCGAGTACGCGCCGACGATGGCGCTTTGAATCTCGCCGACGCGCCCGGCGGGAATCGACCCCGTCGCCGAGAGGCCGAGATAGCTGTAGAGGACGAGTGAGATGAGTAGTGCGATGCCCGTCCCGACACGCATCGTCCGGATGTGGGTGTAGAGGTCGGTGTTCGTCACCGCCGACGCGAGGTTCGTCGTGTCCGACAGCGGCGAGATCTTGTCCCCGGTGTACGACCCGGTGAGCACCGCACCCGCGGTCATCGCTTCCGGGACGCCGAGCCCGGAGCCGATGCCGATGAACGCCACCCCGAGCGTACCGGCCGTCGTCCACGACGAACCGACGGCGAAGGCGACGCCCGTCGCAAGAAGCGCCGTCACGGGCAGGAAGATGTCCGGCGACAGCAGTTCGAGTCCGTAGTAGATGAGCCCCGGGATCGTCCCGGCGTCGGTCCACGTCGCGATGAGCATGTAGATGATAAACAGGATGAGAATCGCCTGCATGCCCATGCGGAGTCCGTCGACGATTCCCTCGTACATCCGCTGCCAGGAGAGACCGTACCAGAACCGGCCGACGAGACCGGTCAGGACGATACCCCACAGAAGCGGCACGTGCGCGTCCAGTTCGAGCCAGATCGCACCTACGCTCAGAAACAACAGCATGCCGACGACCGGGACGAGCGCCTGTCCGAGCGAGGGGCGCTCGTCATCGGGTATGTCGTCGTACGCCAGTGGTTCGAACGACAGTGATGCCATGTACTCGCCCCATATGCGGCTGGCGCATTTGTATTTGGCTATTCATGCGCCCCAATTATTGTAACTTCGAGAACACGTGATACAGAGTCCCAAGCAAGGGATTTCGCCGTCAACGAGGGATTCAGCGGAGTTCCGACTTCGCCGCCCGGAGTAGGCCGTCGATTATCTCGGGCGTCGTCGGGTGGTACGCGCGGTCCGGGATCTCGTCGACGCGCATCCCGCGTTCGACGACGACCTGCATCGTCTTCGCCATCACGTCGGCGTGGTAGTGTAAGCCCTGGTAACCCAATACTGTGCCCTCGTCGGCGTCAACGACGAGTTTCGCCCGTCCCCGCGTCGCGTACTTCGTCTTGAACACGCCGTCGTCGCTGGCCTCCCGCGAGACGCTGACGTAGTTCAACCCTGCATCGTCGGCCGACCGCTCGGAGTGTCCGACGCGGACGTACGGGTACACCGCCGCCCCCGAGAAGATGACGTGGTGGTGGACGTTCTCGTACGGTTCGAGTTCCTCACCGGCCGCGTGCGCCAGTACGTTGTCGGCGGCGAGAAAGCCCTGTTCCTTGGCGACGTGGAGGATGGGTTCGTGTCCGTTCACGTCGCCGACGACGAACAGCCGGTCGTCGTCTCGCGCCTGCATCGTCTCGTCGACCCACCCTTTCTCGGCCTGCAGTCCCGCCGCTTCCAGATTCAGCCCGTCGACGTTGGGTCGCCGTCCCGTAAAGAGAAACAACTGGTCGGCTTCGACGAGTTCCTCGTCGCTCCCGCCGGTGAGATACAGCCGAACGCCGCCCTCGTCGGTCCGCTCGACGCGCTGTTCGCTCACGTTCGTCCGCACGTCGATGCCGAACTCCTCGCGGTAGAGCGCCAGCAGGTCGTCGCCGAACTCCGGGTCGGCTTCGTCGAGCGGTCTGTCGTCGTGCTCGACGACGGTGAGGTCCACACCTGCTTCCGAGAGGTACGCGGCGAGTTCGACGCCGACGTAGCCGAACCCCATCACGACACCCGAGTCGCCGAACTCGGTGGCGTCGAGTACGTCGGCGCTCGTCGAGTACGGCACCTCGTCGAGTCCGGGCGTGTCGGGGACGTTCACCGTCGACCCGGTGGCGACGACGACGTAGTCGGGCGTCAGTTCCCGGTCGCCGACGGCGAGTGTCCGCGCGCCGGCGAAGCGAGCGTTCTCGCCGACGAACTCGACGCCGTCGTGGGTCGCCAGCGCGTGGACGGCGTTCCGGCGGTGCTCGGCGAAGTTGTGGATGTGCGCGTCTTTCGCCGAGACCACTCGGTCGAGGTCGAGTTCCGGTGGTTCGCCGACGAGGCGTTCGTCGTGGCGGGCGTGGTAGCGATGTTCGGCCGCCGACAGCACCTCCTTCGAGGGCATACAGCCGCGGAGGATACAGAGTCCGCCTCCCGGGTCGCCGCCGTCGAGAAGCGTCAGGCGGTCGACTTCGTCCGCGTCGGCGAGGCGTTCGGCGGCAGCGACGCCCGCGCTCCCGTAGGCACCGAGGATGGCGACGTGCATACCGAACTATCCCACGCCACCGAATTAGCGGTTACGGCGGTCGTAGGCGCCGACGAACGACGTCGTCGGCCGACGACGCACCTCCGTCTCTTCGCCCGTCCTCCGTTTTACGCCCGTCGAACGAGCGCGAACGCGCTCAGTACGACGGCGAGCAGTCCCGCACCGACGCCGAAGCCGGGCATCTCCGTCGACGAAGTCGTGGCGTCGCCGTCGTCGCCCGTCTCGTTGTCGGTCGATTCCCCGTCGGTCGTCTCCTCGCCGCTGCTATCGCCGTCGGTCGTCTCCTCGCCGCTACCGTCGTCGGTCGTCCCCTCGTCGCTACCGTCGACTGCGATCTCCCGCTCGGAGAAGTGATTCACCGCGACGAGTACGTCGGCGCTCGCGTCGGCGCTCCCCTCCGACACCATGTAGGCGGAGCTGTCACCGCCGTTGGCGGCACTCTCGAGTTCGCCGTACGAGGAGGCCTCCGCGGCCGCCTCGCCGTCGACGGTCACCGAGACGTTTTCGGCGGTCTCGGAGACGCTCGTGAGCAGCACCGTCCCCTCATCGCTGCTTCGGTCGACGGTCATTCGGACGGCGTTCTCGCTCTGTTCGGCCGTCTCGACGGTCGTGCCGTCGGCGTACGAGACGACGTCGCTCACCGTCTCGCCGTCTCGCTGCATCACGTGCACCTCGGCGGCGGCCGTCCCTTCGGAGACGAGTCGCTCCTGCTCCCTGTCGTCCTCGGAGCGTTCGCCCTCGTACGAACGGAACACCAACTTGTCGTCCGCGCCGAGTTGGGCCCCGACGTTACCGTCCTCGGTGACGGTCACTTCGCCGTCGCCGACGACGACGAACGCGCCGGTCGTCCCGTTCGCCGTCGTCACGACGACCCGGTCGCCCTCGGCGTCGGCGTCGGCGTCGTCACTCACGTTCGCGTGGACGAACTGCCCCTCCTCCTCGCCCGCGTCGACGACGAGGATGCCGTGTTCGTTGTCGTGCGCGTCGAGGCTCGCGCCGCTTTCGGCTTCGACGCTGGCGCTGGTTTCCGTCTTCGACTCCATCGACAGCGCGCTCCAGTCGACCGACGAGACCGTCGACAGCGACGTGTCGGCGCCGACGCCGACGTCGCGCTTGGCCTCGCTCTGTGACTGCACCACGACCGACTCCAGCACCGTGTCGCCGCCGACGGCGTAGTCGGCGATGGCCGACCCGTTCGTCTCGAACGAGACGTTCGCCCCGGCGTAGGCGTCGCTCTCGGCGCCGCCGGACTGTCCGCTGACAGCCGGTGCTGCGGTCGATAGTACGACCAGTACCGCCACTACTGCCGCTACGCGTCTCATCACACCACCCGTGACTAGCGGCTCCGGAATGTATCTTTCGGCCACGTACAATTTCGCCTATGACTATCTGTCAGGACGACCGACGAGTCCCGATTTTCGATCGCACGCGAGTCGGTCGCTCCCGACGACCGCTCTACCGCGAGATACTCGCATCGTCTTCGCCGACGACGGCGTCGACTTCCGCGCGCGTAACGACGGCGATGTCGCCGTCGATGGTCCGCTTCAGCGCCGCCGTCGCCGCCGCGTACTCCAGTCCGGTCGCCACGTTCTCGCCGTCGAGTCGCGCCGCGAGGAAGCCGCCGACGAAGGCGTCGCCCGTACCGACGGCGTCGACGGTCTCCGCCTCGAACACCGGTTGCTCGTACGTCTCGCCGTCGTGGAGCGCGAGCGCGCCCTCCTCGCCGCGGGTGAGGATGACCGTCTCGAAGTCGTAGTCGTCGACGAGTCCGAAGACGAGATCCTCGGGGCTGCCGTCTCGGCCGAGCACCTCGCGGGTGTCGCGTTCGGCGGCGACGAGTACGTCCACGGCGTCGAACAGCGCGCGGTACCCCTCGGCCGCCTCCTCGTGGTTCCAGAGCTTCGAGCGGTAGTTCAGGTCGAACACCGTCGTCGTTCCGGCGTCGTTCGCCGTCGCCAGAAGCGTCGCCGTCGCCTCCGCCGCGGCGTCCGACAGCGCCGGGGTGATGCCGCTGGTGTAGAACGCTTCGCTCTCGCGGATGCGCTCGGTCGGGAGTTCGTCGGCCGAGACGGTGGTGACGGCGGCGTCGGCGCGGTCGTAGATGACGTTCGTTCCGCGCGGCGCGCCGCCGTGTTCGATGTAGTAGGTGCCCATCCGCGTCGCGTCGGCGTCGCTCCACGCGACGGGCGTCTCGACGCCGTGGCTCTGCAGTTCGACGGTGACGCGCCGACCCAGCGGCGAGTCCGGCAGTTTCGAGAGCCACACGGAGTCGAATCCGAGACGGGAGACCGCGGCGGCGACGTTGCTCTCCGCGCCGCCGATGCGAAGGTCCAGTTCGTCGGTCGTCTCCAGTCGCTCTCCCTGCGACGGCGAGAGGCGAAGCATCGTCTCGCCGAACGTCACGAGGTCGGTCATGCTCCCCCGTTCTTGCGAGGGTCACATAAGTTCGGGGAGTTCCGGCGGATATGCCCCGGTCGTGGACTCCCCTCCAGCGACGCTACTCCTCGGCGCGCCGCCCGGCGTGCCCCGGGTAATCGCGCTCGAATCGGGCTTCGATGTCGTCGCGGTCGAACGCGATGACGACGGGTCGACCGTGCGGGCAAGCGTACGGGTTGTCGCAGGCGTCCAGCGCCTCCAGCAGTTCGACGACCGACCCCTCGGTCAGCGACGTGTTGCCCGTAATCGAGGGGTAGCACGCCAAATCCGCCAGCAGCGAGTCGGCGACGGCGTCGACGGTCCGCTCGCCGCCGTCGTCTTCTTCGGCGACGAACGCGCTCACCACGTCGCGGAGCAACTCCGGTTCGAGTGTCGCGTCGAAGACGGCGGGAACCGTCCGGACTTCGACGCGACGCTCGCCGCTACGTCCGGCGTGGAAGCCGACCTGCGCCAGCGCGTCGGCGTACTCCTCGAACAGCGCTGCCTCACGCGCGGTCAACTCCAACTCGACGGGGTCCGCGAGCGCCTGTGTCGGCGTGTCGCCGGCGAGTTCGTTCTGCAGGCGCTCGTAGTTGACGCGCTCGTCGGCGGCGTGCTGGTCGATGAGCACCAGACCGGCAGGCGTCTCCGCGACGACGTACGTCTCGTGCAACTGGCCGAGGACGCGCATCCGCGGCAGACTCTCGAACACCGTCTCCGGCGTCGCGTCGTCGCCGGTGAGCGTCCGCTGCGTCGTCGGCGCGGTGACGCCCGACAGTCGCCGGTCTGCGTCGTTCTCGGCGCTCGCTTCCGTCTCCGAACCGGTCGACGCGAACGACGACTGTTCGCGTTCGGCGTTTCGGGCGGTCTCGGGCGTCGAATCGACGACGATCGGTCGCACCGCGTCGGACGGTGTCTCCGCCGTGTCGCTGTCCGCCTCGGACGCGCTCGTCTCCTGCTCGGCCCGTGACGGCCGTGCCGAGCGGGCGTTCGTCGTCGCCGTCTCCGAGGCTCCGTCCTCGGACGACGAGTCGGCGTTTCGAGGCGGCCGCGACGACCCGCTGTCGGACGGATTCGCGCGCTCGTTCGTTTCGGGGGCCACACTCGCTTCCTCGTCGCCAACCCGCGTCGCTCGCCTATCGACGCGACTCGTCCGTCCGGCGACGTCACTCGCCGATTCGTGGGTCGTCCCCGCGCCGCCGACGACCTCCGCTTCGTCTCTCTCACCGGGCCGAACTTCCGCCTCGTCGGGCGCGGAGAGGCCGCGCGGCGCGGACGACCGAATCAGGCCGTGGTCCAACAGCGCGTCCTCGACGGCGTCGGTGACGGCGCGCTTGGCGCTCGACTCGTCGTCGAACCGGACCTCCATCTTCCTCGGATGAACGTTCACGTCGACGGCGTCGGGTTCGACGTCGACGAACAGGACGGCGAAGGGGTAGCGGTCGGGAGCGAGTTGGCCGCCGTAGGCGTCGAGTACGGCTTCACGGAGCGTCGCGGCGGTGACGTAGCGGTCGTTGACGAACGTCGAGAGGTACTCGCGCCCGGCGCGGGTCGTCTCGGGGTGGCTGACGACGCCCGACACCGACTCGACGGGGCCGGGTCCCCCGGCGTCGTACTCGACGCGGACCATCGCCTCGGCCACCTCGCGGCCGTAGACGGCCAGTACTGCGGAGGATAGGTCGCCGTTGCCCTCGGTGGCGAACACCTCCCTCCCGTTGTGTTCGAGCGAGACTGCGACGTCGGGGTTCGCGAGCGCGTACTGCGTGACGACGGTGTTGACGTGGTCGAACTCGGTGGGGTCGGTCTTGAGGAACTTCTTGCGGGCGGGCGTGTTGAAGAAGAGGTCGGCGACTTCGACGGTCGTCCCGGCCGGACAACCTGCGGGCCGCGTCTCGCCCGTCTCGCCGCCCTCGACGGTGAGTTCGGCTCCAGCGCCGCTCGGAGCGCCGTCAGTACCGCCCTCGCGCGGTTTCGACCGGACGGTGAGCCGCGACACCGCGCCGATCGTGTGCAGCGCCTCGCCCCGGAAGCCGAGCGTCCCGACGCCGGCGTCGAGGTCAGAGATGTCGCGTATCTTGCTCGTCGTGTGTTTCTCGACGGCGCGTTCGAGGTTCGGTTCGGTCATCCCCTCGCCGTCGTCGCGGACGCGGATACCGTCTCTCCCGCCGTTGTCGACGGCGACGGAGACGCGCGAGGCGTCGGCGTCGAGGCTGTTCTCGACGAGTTCCTTCACTACGGAGGCCGGGCGTTCGACCACTTCGCCCGCCGCGATTTGCCGAATCGTCGCGTCGTCGAGCGCGCGAATCTGGGCTTCGTCCGCGTCTGTGTCGCTGCCCACCTCGCTCTCGGTGTCGGTGTTCGGACCGTCGCTCACGGGACAGTCACCTCGGGTCTGCGTTGGTTCGGGCCGGTCGGCAGATTCATGGACGGAGCTACCGAGAGCAACCCACTTGAACGCGCGGGTCGCTGCGGCGAAGCGGCAGCCCCACGTGGACGTCAGCCCCACTATTCCTCTCGCGGGCGCGAGTGCGGCCGGCGAAGCACAACCGATGTCTGCGCCAGAGCGACAGCCGGCGTCTGCGCACAGTAGTGTACGTCACCACCCGAGAGACACGGGTGTATTGGTAAATGGTACCATTTAACATTGTCCGTCGAGTAGTATCTAGTATGGCGACGAACGGAGGCGTAAGCGAGTCAGAGAGCACGACCGTCGACGAGGCGGTCGTCGGTGAGGCAGCGATTCCAATTACGATTCGCGTTGTCGTCGTCGCGATGGCCGGCGGACTGCTCGGGACGGTGTTGATGTTACCGGTACTCGTCGGTGTCCCGGCGGTGTTCGGCCTCTTCGAGACCGAACCCGTGACGCGGTTCGCCGGTCTCGCCGGATTCTTCGGCGTCGAACCGACGCTGACGCTCGGTATCGTCCTGTTCGGTCTCGGGGGGACCGTCGTGCTACCGCTCGTGTTTCTCGTCGTCGGGGCGTTTCTGCCACCAGAGCGCCCGAGGGCAGTCCGCGGCGCGTCCTTGGCGACGATATTCTGGTTCGGGTTCGTCCCGGCGTTTTGGCCCTCCGGGGGAGCCGTGACCGTCGTCCTCTACCTCCTCTTCTCGCTTCTTGCGCACTGGGTTTACGGCGTGACGCTCGGTTCGGTGCTCGACCGGACCATCGGTATTCCACAGCACGACGTCTGAGAGCCAATTTCACGCCTTCACCTTCGTCGAATTCGACACTTCCGACGTTCCCGACGTTTCCCGCGCGCATTCCTCTCCTCGTCTGACTGTCTCGTTCACCTCACAAAACGGTAAATAGGACAGCTAGTCTCGTTACACTTGGTTGAGTGGTACCAATGTACACGGGGTTGTGGCCCGTCCTCTCGGCGCTCGTTTTGCAGTCGGAGTTGATTCCACGCGGGACGCGAACGTTCGTGTTTCAGCGAATCTTTCTCGTCTTCTTGATTCTCGGCACGCTCGTCGGCGTCGTCGTCATCGCCTACATGCTTTACACCGCCTACGTGTACCGCGACGGTGAGGGCCGGTCCGACGACGGCTTCGACCCGCCGAAACTCGGTGAACTGCCGGTCGGCGGAGGCGGCGGACGGAAACTCGTCACGTCGTTCACGCTGAGCGTCGTCATCGTCATCTCGCTCATCTCGTGGACGTACGGAACGCTGCTGTTCGTCGAGGAGGGCCCCTCGGCCGAGGAGTCGCTGGAGGTTCAGGTCGAAGGCTACCAGTTCGGGTGGGAGTTCACGTACGAGAACGGTCACACGACCGACGGGGTCCTCCGCGTTCCGGCGGGTGAACCGGTCCGCTTGCGCGCCACGTCCGCGGACGTGTTCCACAACTTCGGCGTCCCGGAGCTAAAGGTGAAGACCGACGCGATACCCGGCCAACGGACGGATACGTGGTTCGTCGCGAACGAGACTGGGAACTACACGGCCCAGTGCTACGAACTCTGCGGTTCGGGTCACTCGTACATGACGGCAGAAATCGTCGTCATGGAACCCGACGAGTACCGGGCGTGGTACGCCAACACCAGTAACAGTTCGAGTTCATCATGAGCGAGCGACGAGCTTCGACACCAACAGACGAAGACGAGGGCGCGATCGACGGCAAAACCGCCGATAAGCGACTGACTGACGGCGGCCGCGCCGACGGCGGCACGGCACACCGGGACCGCTCTCTCGTGGGCGACGAGTACGAACCCGAAGAACACCACTCCGAAGAACACGCGTTTCCGTCCACCGGCGAGATACGGCGGTGGCTGATCACGACCAACCACAAAGACGTCGGCATCCTCTACGTCGTGACTTCGCTCTTTTTCCTGCTTCTCGGCGGGACGCTCGCGCTACTCCTGCGCGTGCAGTTGTGGGCACCGCGCGCCGTCGGTGAGACGATTCTCGACCCCGTCGCGTACAATCAGGCGGTGTCGGCGCACGGTCTGTTGATGGTGTTCTGGTTCCTATCGCCGTTCGCGTTCGGCTTCGCCAACTACGTCGTCCCGCTACAGATCGGTGCGAAAGACCTCGCGTTTCCGCGACTCAACGCGCTCAGCTACTGGCTCTACCTCGCGTCGGGGCTCCTCTTCGCCGTCTCGTTCTTCCAGGGTGGAACGTTCGCGGGCGGGTGGACGATGTACGCCCCCCTGAACGTGCCGACGTTCATGCCGGACGTGGGAGCGAGTGCGGCCGTCCTCGCGCTGGTGCTGTTCGTCACCTCGGTCACCGTCTCCTCCGTCAACTTCATCACGACGATACATCGGATGCGCGCAGAGGGGTTGACGCTCCGTCGCCTGCCGCTGTTTACGTGGACCATCCTCCTGACGGTGTGGATGATGCTGTTCGCCTTCGCCGCCCTGCTCGCGGCGCTGCTCATCCTCTCGTCTGACCGCCTGCTCGGCACGACCTACTTCGCGCTGGAGACGCCGGGCGGGTCGCTGCTCTGGACGCACCTGTTCTGGTTCTTCGGCCACCCCGAGGTGTACATCGTCTTCTTCCCCGCGCTGGGCGTGATGGCCGAGACGTTCCAGACGTTCACGGGTCGCCGAATCGTCGGGCGGAAGTGGTTCATCGCGGCGATGATTCTCGTCGCGCTCCAGAGCTTCGTCGTCTGGATGCACCACATGTTTCTCACCTCCATCAACCTCCAGATCAAGACGCTGTTCATGGTGACGACCATCGGCATCTCGCTCCCGTTCGACCTGATGGTGTTCGCGCTCATCTACACGATGATAAAGGGCCGAATCCGGTTCACGACGCCGTTTCTCTTCAACTTCGGGGCGCTCTTGCTTTTCATCATCGGCGGCATCACCGGCGTCTTCCTCGGTGCGGTCGTCCTCGACTACGAGTTCCGCGGCACCTACTGGGTCGTCGCGCACTTCCACTACGTGATGGTCGGCGGTATCACCGCGCTCGTGGGCGGCCTCTACTACTGGTTCCCGAAGATGACGGGCCGGATGTACGACGAGTTCCTGGGGAAACTCCACTTCGGCCTCTACTTCGTCGGCTTCAATCTGCTCTACTTCCCCATGTTCGTCGCGTGGCAGACTCCCAGACGAGTGTTCGACTACGCGCCCGGCCTCGCCCCGTGGCACAAACTCGCCACAATCGGCGGGTTCGTCCTCGCGGCGTCGTTCGTCGTCATGTTCTACAACTTGACCAAGAGCGCGTTCGCGGGCGACTCCGCGGAGGACAACCCGTGGGCCTACTCGACGACCGCCGAGTGGACCGTCCCGTCGCCGCCGCCGCTGGAGAACTTCCCCGGCGTCCCAACCTACCGCGACGGAGCACTCTCGTTCCGGCGCGACGCGCCGGAGTTGGCCGCGGAGACCGACGGCGGCGGAACAGCCGCAGCCGTCGACGCCGCCGTCGAAGACGGTGGCACGGCGGTGGGGTCGCCGGCGACGTCGACCCCACCGGCGGCGTCGTACAGCGAACACGGCGCGCACGACGGACACGCCAGCCACGCGAGCATCTGGCCGCTGGCGCTGAGCGCCGGGATGTTCGTGCTCTTTTTCGGCCTCTCAGGCCTCCGGGGCGGGTCGTTCGGCGACGGTACGATGGCGACCGTCTATCTCTCCGCCGCGGCGGTCGGCGGCGCGGCCACGTTCGGGTCGCTGCTGTTCTGGGCGCTCGAACCGTTCGACGCGCCGGCAGGCGGGTTCGGCGAGGCGTGGCCGTTCGCCGGTATCGAGAACGGCAAAGTCGGGATGTGGGTGTTTCTCGCCTCCGACGTGGTGCTGTTCGGCGGCGTCGTCGGCGCGTACGTCTTCACGCGCGTCGCCTTCGGCTGGACCGGGTGGGAACCGGTTCCGACCGACCCCATCCCCGGCCTGCTGAACACCTACATCCTGTTGACGAGCAGTTTCACGGTCGTGCTCGCGCTCGTCGCCGCCGAGAAACGGAGTCGTGGGGGCGTCGTCGCGTGTCTCGTCGCCACCTTCCTCCTCGGCGTCGGCTTCCTCGTCAACAAGGGAATCGAGTGGCAACACCTGTTCCACGAGGGGTTGTGGCTCTCGACGAACGTGCGGTCGTCGACGTTCTTCCTCACGACCGGACTCCACGCGGCGCACGTCGTCGTGGGGCTGCTAATCACGCTGTTCCTCGTCGCTCGCGCGTGGCGAGGGGCGTACCTCGACGACAGCCGGACGGTCGAGTACTTTGGCCTCTACTGGCACTTCGTCGACATCGTCTGGCTGTTCCTCTTCCCGCTGTTCTACATCCTGTGAGGTGACAGAGAATGGTATCCACAAAACTGTACACGGCGATTTACGTGGTGTTGTTCGTCTCGGCGACGATCCAGGTACTCGTGGAGTTCGCGGGGTTGGCGTACTGGACCGCCTTCGGCGTCATCCTGGCGCTCTCGGCGATGAAGGCCGTCCTCGTCGCGGCGTACTTCCAGCATCTACGGTTCGAACCGCGCTCGCTCACCTACCTCGTCGCCACCGGGTTGCTCGCGGCGCTCGCTTTGACGCTGGCGGCGTCGTACTCGATTCTCTGAGGGGGAAGGTCGACGTGAACCAGCCGACGAAAACGTCGTCGTCGTCCGATTCGCCCGCCACCGAGTCGGAGTCTGCTCCCTCCAAGCCCGACGGGGTCACCCGAACGACGGTCGGCTACGCGCTCCTGTTCTCGATTCCCGTCGGAATCGGCGTCGCTGCGGGCGTCTCGCGGGCGACAGGTGAGGGCTTACTCGCACCGGGCGTCGCGCTTCCGGGCGTCGTCGCGGCCGTCGGCGTTTTCCTGTTCGTCCTCGTCGTCAGCTACGGCGGTGCCCCGGAGTAACGACGGCGACGCTCCGGAGTAACTGTGGCGGCGTTCCGGCGTGGCTACGGCGACGCTCCGGAACACGAACCGACGGTTGAAGTGCCTCTCTGTGGTATCAACGAACATGGGTCTCGCAGAAACTCCGCTTCCGTACGCCGTCTCGGTACTCGGCGTCGTCGTCGGCTTGGCTATCCTCCTCGTCGGCGAAGCGCTCGGCGCCGCCGACGCGGTCGTCGTCGGGGGCGGGGTCGTCGTGCTCGTCGGCGTCGGCGTCCTCACCGCGGCGGTGGCGATGCATCCCGCGCCGGACGAGGCCGCGGAAGAGGGACACTCCGCGCAGGAGTCGACGCCGCGGTGACAGGCTACGCCACGATAGCCACCGCTACGGCGGACTACCCCGCGAGGCTGAACGCGACGATGGCGAGGACGATGAACGCCGCGTAGACGGCCCCGAGCGCGACGAACACCTTCAGGTGGAAGAGAAACAGCTCCTCGGCTTCGGCCTCCGAGGCGGCTTCGTACCTCTCTCGCAGTATCGGGTCGTCCCGACTCGTCGCGCTGACGTGTGCTCCGTCGCTGTCCGGATGAACTTCGCCGACGTGGAGCGTACAGCGGCGCTCGGTTTTGAACGGTCGCTCGCAGTACGGACAGACCGCTACCGGTTTCTCTCCCGGTGGGACGAACGTCTCGGGGACGAGTGGTTCGGACATGGTCATCTGATGGGGGCGGCGAACGGTTGGGCGACGATCCAGAGACTGCTCACCGTGTAGCAGATGGCGAGCACGACCAGCGGGTACTGGCTCCGAATCGGCTGCAGTCGTCCCGGAAACAGCTCGAAGGAGCGCGCGTGCGCCACCCAGACGGCGAGCAGGTGTCCCGCGACGACGAACGCGAGCTGGAGCGTTCCGAACCCCCCCGGAAGCGCCAGCGTCGGCAGCGCGTACGGCGGCGCGAGCGGATCGAGTGCGACGACGACGAGCGCCGGTGCGAGACCGAGGAAGAATCCGAGGAAGTGCGCGAGGTGGTAGCCTGCGGCGATGGGGAGTAACGAGGGGACGAACCACCCGGCGATGAATCCCGAAGTGACGTACGTATCGGCAGTTCGACGGGCGAGGCTGGCGGCCAGACGGTACGCGCCGAAGAGAACCGCGAAGCCGACGAACACGGTGACGAGATGGGTGAGAAGCGGCGGGACGCCGACGCGACCCGCTGCCCGTACGACGCCGTTCCACGGCACCGTCGAGACGAGACCGTCGTAGGTGGTCACCCACAGCAGCGCGACGACGAACGCCACGTCGGCTTCGTCCATGGGGGTCGGCCGTCGCGCGAGCGCCGCCCCCGGAAACGAGAGCGCGTATCCGTCGCCGGTCCGCTGCACCGGTGCCAGTCGTCCGTAGAGGCGGAAGACGCGGGCGACGGGGTCGACGCGGTCGAACCACGGGTCGCCGTAGACGGCCGCTCCGGCGACGGTCACGGTCGAGTAACAGACGACGACGACTGCGAGCCAACGGGGATTCTCCGACACGGGGCTGACGACTTCGAGCCAGACGAGTAGCAGTAGCCCGAGGACGCTCACCCAGCCACCGAAGCGGGCCGGAAGCGGACGGCTCTCCACCGGGAGCGCCTCCGCCGCCGTCCGCCACGGGTTGACGACGGGCCACGTGTCCGCGAGGAGATACGTCGACATCGTGTACCCCGCCCACCAGCCGACCCAGACGACGAGCACCGCGAGGTTTCGAAGCGGTTCGGTGGGGCCGAGGAAGCCGACCGAGACGACACCGAAGAGCGCCGCCACCGCCAGCCAGCGGAGGATCGACCGGACGAGGGTTCGGGTATCCGCAACCGACGGGATGGCGACACGACGTGCGTTGAGCGACCGAATCGCCTCGTGGTCGGTCACGAGACTGGTGAGAAGAAAGGAGACGCCGACGACGCCACCACCGGAGACGAGGACCAGCCAGAGGGGGACCGAAACCGGTCGGAGCGACCCGCTGAGCGATCCCGCGTGCGCGAGAGCCGTTCGTGAACACGTCGCGACCACGCCGGCGACGACGCCAGCGGTGCCGGCGACGAGGCGGACGGACATGCGAGCGTCGAGAGGGTCCGTTCGGGCGTTCATCGTCTGTCAGTATTTCGTCTGTCCGTGTTTCGTCTGTCTGTGTTCCGCGACTCGTCCGCGGCGGCCGTCCGCCCCGAGGTCACGGCCGAAGCTTCGCCGGACCTCGGAACCGCGGCCGAACTGTCAGAAGCGCTACCGCCCCGACGAAGACGATCGTCGAGATGTCGACCGAGAGCGTCGCGAGCGCGACGACGCCGGTCCCGCCGACGGCTCCCGCGGCGAGCGAGCCAGCGATGGGGAGGCTGCAGCCGACGCAGGTGACGACGCCGAGGACGCCCGACAGCACCGCCACGGCGGCGTCGAGGAGCGTCACGTAGACGAGATACGACAACGCGAGGTAGCCGAGAACGCGGTACGGGACGAAGTTGACCGTGACGAGCGACCCCGCGTACCCGACGCGCGGCCCCCACCCGGGTGCGGCCATCGTGACCTGCAAGCCGTGGACGTGAGCGTGCGTGTGCGCGCCGAGTTCGAGACTCACCAACCCGGCGAGTGCGGCCAGTAGCAGAAAGTACAGCGTCGAGAGCGTCGCGGCGACGACCCGCGCTCGGCGGGTCGCGTCGGGCGGCGTCGTCCGGAGCACGGCGACGACGCCGACGTTTATCCAGACGAACGGGTAGAGCACGTACCGGGGGCTCGTCACCGTCGCGTCCGTGAACCCGAAGTAGCCGACGAGCGCCGCCGTCTCGAACGCGACGAGTGCGAGCAACCAGCGCAGTTCGACCGGAAGGCGGCGAGCGGGGCCGACGAGCGTGGATGTCCGGTATCTCATCGGTCGACCCTCAGACGAGGCCCAGTAGTTTGAGCACGACGGCGGCGATGAGTAGCAGCCCGAGCGCCCACGACCCGACTGCTGCCGCCTGTGCACGGTTCAGTCCGCGTCCGCGCGCGGAGACGAAGCTCCCGTAGAACAGATACAGCGCGAGACCGAGGACGAATCCCGCCGCGAGGACCGCGCCGGCGGTCCGGGTGGCCCACCCCGGCACGGCGGTGCCGCTGACGAAGACCACCGTCGCCCCGCCGACGGCGACCACCGCCAGCACGAACGCGACGCTCCAGGCTGCGGGACTGTTGACCGTCCGCGACGCGAGCGACCGTCCGTCCCTTCGGGAGACGTTTTCGCCCCCGGCTACCGCGTACTGTCGCCACTCGTGTCTGGAGATGTACCCGACGGTCGCGACGAGCAGTATCCCGAACAGCACGCTGAGGAGGACGGGTGATTGTGCCATGTGAACATTCCTCTCTATTTCGTCGATACTTCGTTGTCGGCTAAAAGTGTTCCTTCGGAACGAAGTCGGCGAATGGTTGTTCCGTGGCGAACGGTTTCGTCGCTGTCGCTACAGCGTCAAGCGGAGGCGGTCAGCGTCGCTTACTGCTCGTGGATCTCCCACGCGCAGACGACCGCCTCGGTCTGCGTCTCGCTCAGTCGCTCTTTGGCCGTCTCTACGGCCACCCAGTCGTAGTCGGTGTGTTCGGCGCTCAAGGACACCGACTTGCCGTCGATGGTACAGTAGTAGTAGACGGCGAAGCGGCCGCGCCCCGCGTCGTTGAGCCACGCGAACGTGTGGACGGGCTCCTCGACGTCGGGGTTCAGACTGGTCTCCTCCTCGACCTCTCGTCGCAACCCGCGAACGACCGGCTCACCCGCGCCGAGGCGACCACCGGGGAGTTCCCACCCGCCGTCGCTCGCTCGGCGGACCACGAGCACCTCGCTGTCGGGGCCGAACAACACGCCGCGCAGGCTCACCGTCGCCCGCAGTGGTTCTTCGGTCATCTCTCCCTGTGTAAGTGTGCTTACCTCTCTTGTACTTTCGCCATCCCTCCAGTCGACTGTCGGGTATGACGATGCGTCCGGCACAAGACGACAGTCCGCGTGGCAGAGCTCTCCACGGAACGAGACCTGTCGGTTCCGTCGACGGAACCGATTTATACACCGACGGGCTAACCGGGGCATGTCGTCGGGAAATCCCTCACGGGATATCTACGCAGAGACGCTCGAAATATTCGACCGGCCGACGCACCGGGACGAACCGCTCACGACGACGGAAATCACGGCCGAACTCGACTGTTCGCGGCGCGCTGTCCACAAACGCCTGAAGAAACTCGTCGCTCGTGGGGAGCTACGAACGAAGAAAGTCGGCTCGCGCGGACGCATCTGGTGGCGTTCGGTCGCGGTCTCCGACGGCCGACTGTTCCGAGCCGTCTTCGAGGAGGCTCTCGACGCGGTGGTGCTCGCCGACGACGACGCGACGTACGTCGACGCCAACCCCGCCGCGTGCGACCTGTTCGGTCTCTCGCGGTCGGAGCTACTCGGGCGAACGGTCCGGGAGTTCGTCCCCGTCGACTACGACTTCGACCGCGCGTGGCGCTCGTTTCAGGCCTCGAACACCGATCGCGGCATCTTTCCGCTGGTCCGCGACGACGGCGAACGGCGCCTCGTCGAGTTCGCGGCGACGCCCGACATCGTCCCCGGCCGTCACCTCTCGATACTCCGTGACGTGACCGACCGCGAGGATTACGAGCGCGAACTGAGCGAACAGCGCGACGAGCTCCGTCGACTCGATCGGCTCAACACGGTCATCCGAGGCGTCGACCGAGCGATTTCGCGGGCCGGAAGCCGTGCTGCGGTCGAGGAATCCGTCTGTCGGCAACTCGTCGCCACCGACCAGTACCAGTGCGCGGGCGTCGGCGAGTACGTCCCCGCGCTGAGCCACTTCGAACCGAAAGCGGTCGCCGGCGACGACAGGGGTGCGCTGGAGGCCTTCGTCGAACGCGGAACCGAGACGGAGTTCGAGGGAACGTTGGCGACGGACGCCATCGAGACACGAGAGACGCAGGTACTCGGCGAGATGGCGCACGGTCCGTCGTCGGTCTGGAGAGAGATACTCGCCGAACGAGGGTTCCGCTCGCTGGCGGTGGTTCCGCTCGTCCATCGAGACTCCGTTTACGGCATTCTCGCGGTCGTTTCGGACCAGGCGAGCGTTTTCGACGGCGACGAACGAACGCTTCTCGACGAACTCGGGCGGACGGTCGGTCACGCCGTCAACGCGTTGGAGCGCGAACGGGCGCTCGTCGACGAGGAACTACTGGAGGTGACACTACGCTCGCGGACGCTCGCGGAGCCGTTCGACGGCATCGAGGACCTCGGACCGATCACTCTCGACCAGACGATTCAGCTCGACGCGGAGGTCGTCGAGTACTACACCGTCGAGAGAACGACCGCCGAAACGCTCGACGCCTGCTGTGACCGACTCGCGGGGAGTATCGAGTGTGACGTCCGCATCCTGAATCAGAGCGACGACGTCGGCTGGGTCGAACTCCGGACGCAATCGCCGACTCTCGCGACGCTGGCGGCGAGTTTCGGCGGCTGGGTCGAGACCGTCACCGTCGACGACGGGGAGGCCGTCGTCGTCGTCGAGGTGTCGAAGGAGACGAACGTGCGGCGACTCATCTCGGCGCTCCGAGAGGTGGCCCCGGATATCCAGTTCCTCGGTCAGGAACGAGTCCACCGACGCGACGACAGGCGACGGGCGATGCGGACGACGTACGAGGAGGCGCTCACGGAACGACAGCGAAAGACGCTCGAACTCGCCTTCTACGCGGGCTACTTCGAGTGGCCGCGCAACACCACCGGCGAACAGCTCGCCGACCGGTTCTCGGTCCACCCTTCGACGCTCCACAAACATCTCCGACGCGCCGAAGCCAAGCTGCTCGCCGCGTTCTTCGAGGGAACCTCGACGGTTCGCGAGACGTGAGGGCCACGTAATCGGCCCCACCCCTTAGGGGGCGGAGGGCCGAGTAGGGAAACGATGACCAGTTCGTCCGAGACCGCCGCCTCGGATATTACGCTCTCGGTACCGGCGGGGCAACCGCCGGAACAGTTGTTTCGCACGCTCGCCAACCGACGCCGTCGGGCCATCCTCAAACTGCTCCTCGACCGCCCGACGCCACTCGCCGAAACGAGGCTCTGTCGACTCCTCGTCGCTCACGGACGTGACAGCTCTCCGAGCGAGGTCTCAGACGCACGTCTGCGGTCGATGCGACTTTCGGTGCATCACACCCATCTTCCGGCGTTGCAGGCTGCGAAGCTCGTCGAGTGGGAGCGCTCGGTGGGGCGCGTCGACACCGCCGCGCATCCGGTGTACGACGACCCGGCGTTTCGGTGGCTCGTCGGCGACGAGACACCGTTCGACCCGACCGAGATCGACGCCAATCTCGCGCTGCTCGCCAGTCCGCACCGTCGCCTGCTCGTCGAGATCCTGTGCGAGCGGGAACGGTCGACGGTGGATGAACTGGTCGACGCGCTCGCCGCCGAGGAGATGTCGGAACCGTCCGACGACGTAGCCTCCCGGGTGGCCGTCGGTCTGCGGCACGCCCATCTCCCACGCCTCGTCGACACCGGCGTGGTGGAGCGCGACGACGGGGTGGTCGTCTATCTCGGCAATCGCTTTCTCGACGCGTGGACGTGCCACGCCAGCGAATAGCTCGTGACGGAGGAACACGGCGCTGGAAGCACGGAGCGTTCAGTCGCGACCCGTCGACTCGTCCAACTCCCGCTGCCACGCCTGCACTTTCGCCATCAACTCGATGGGCGACGTCTCCTCGACGTTCGTTCCGCGGAGTTCGTCGAGCACCGCTTCTACCTCCGGGTCGACGGTCGGAGCGGCCCGGTCGTCTCCGCTCGGTGTCGACTCAGCGGCGGTCGTCTTCGACCCTGTTGTCTTCGACCCGCCGTCGCCGGCCGCGAACTGCCCGCTCTGGAGGTCGAACACCGCCTGCACGGGTTCGCCGCTTCCGCCGCCCTTCGCCTCGATGGCTTTCTCGGTACGGAGTCTGTCGAGAACGTCCGTCGCGCGCGTCACGACGGGGTCGGGTACGCCCGCCAACTCCGCGACGTGGATACCGTAGGAGCGATTGGTTGGGCCCCTACGAACGGTCCGGAGGAACGTCACGTCGCCGTCTGTCTCGTCCGCGGCGACGTGGACGTTCTCCACCCGGTCGAGGTGGTCGGCCAGCCCCGTCAGTTCGTGGTAGTGCGTCGCGAACAGCGTCTTCGCGCGCACCTCGTTGTGCAGATACTCGGTCGCCGCCCACGCGATGGAGATGCCGTCGTACGTCGCGGTCCCCCGCCCCACCTCGTCGAGGATGACGAGCGAGTCCTCCGTCGCCGAGTGGAGGATGTTGCTCAACTCTTGCATCTCGACCATGAACGTCGACCGCCCCTGTGCGAGTTCGTCGAGCGCGCCGACGCGGGTGTAGATGCCGTCGACGAGGCCGACCGTCGCCGACTGCGCGGGGACGAAACTGCCGACCTGCGCGAGCAGCGTGACGAGTGCCGACTGTCGCATGTACGTCGACTTCCCGCTCATGTTCGGCCCGGTGACGATGAGGAAGGCGCGCTCGCGGTCCAGATAGAGGTCGTTCGGCACGAAGTCGGTCGTCGTCTCGACGACCGGATGCCGCCCCGCCTCGATTCGGAGGGGGCCCGCCTCCGTCAGTTCGGGTCGAACCCAGTCGTTTCCAGCGCCGTGCGTCGCCAGCGACGCCAGCGCGTCGACTTCGGCGATGGCGCGCCCCACGTCCTGCAACAGCGCCGCGTGGTCGGCGACCCGCCGCCGAAGTTCCTTGAACAGTTCGTACTCCAGTTCGCCGCGGACCTCTTCGAGGCGGAGGATGTCGCGCTCCTTCTCTTCGATTTCGTCGGTGACGTACCGCTTCGAGTTCTTCAGCGTCTTTATCTCGCGGTACTCCTCGGGGACGCCGTCGGTCTGCGACTTCCCCACCTGGATGTAATATCCATCAGTTTTGTTGCGCGACACCGAGAGGTGGTGGAGGCCGTGCCGCGACTTCTCGCGCTCGGCGAGCCCGTCTATCCAGCGCTTGGCCTCCTCGTGACGCTCGATCAGTTCGTCGAGTTCGTCGTCGTAGCCGCGGCAGATGAGACCGCCCTGCGTCAGCGTCTTCGGAGGCTCTTCGGCGAGCGCGGCGTCTAACTCGTCGTGGAGCGCGGCGGCGGCCTCGTGGTCCGGGCGGTCGACGACGTTCGAAAGCGGCGAGTCGGCGAGCCGACCCTCGATAGCCCCCCTGAGCGCCGGGAGCACGGCGAGCGTGTCTCGAACGGAGAGCAGGTCGTGCGCGCCCGCGCTCCCCGAGGCGGTGCGACTGGTCAGCCGTTCGAGGTCGTACGCGCCGTCGAGGGTGTCGCGAACGCGTTCGCGGTCGAGCGCGGCCGACGCGAGCGCATCGACGCTGTCGAGTCGGCGCTCGATGTCGGCCTGCGAGCGTCGCGGCCGGGTGAGCCACTCTTTGAGCAGTCGACCGCCCGGACTCGTCACCGTGTGGTCGACGGTGTCCAGAAGCGACCCCGAGCGGTCGCCGTGCATCGTCTCGGTGAGTTCCAGATTTCGCTGCGTCGTCGCGTCGAGTTCGAGGTGGTCGTCGACGCGGTACGCCTGCAGGCGCGTCATCGATTGGGCGACGCCGACGCCGGTCTCCTCGACGTACGACAGCACCGCGCCCGCGGCGCGAATCGCCCGGTCGCCGTCGAGGCCGACGCTGTCGAGCGCCTCGCGGCCGAACTGCTCGCGGAGGGCGTGCTTCGCTCGGCCGGGCGCGAAGCTGTCGGCGTCGTGCAGCGACAGCGACGCGTCGCTCGACTCGCGGAGTCGCTTCAAAAAGTCGTCGTCGTTGCGAATCTCGGGGCCGGGCAGAATCTCGACCGGGCCAAACCGGTAGAGTTCGGCGTGGGCGTCGGCCTCGTTCTCGGTGCCGGTGACGAGGAATCGACCCGTCGTCGCGTCGGCGAACGCGAGGCCGTATCTCCCCCCGTCGCCGCGGACGACGGCGGCGATGTATCGTGCGTCGGCGTCAGTCGTCTCCAGCAGCGTCCCCGGCGTGACGACGCGCGTGATTTCGCGGGCGTGACCGTCTTCGGTCTCGTACTGGTCGGCGACGGCGACCCGGTAGCCGCGCTCGACGAGCGCCTTCAGGTACGGCGTGAGGTCGTTCAGCGGCACCCCCGCCATCGGGTACGACGACCCGTGCGAGGACTTCTTCGAGACTTTCAGGTCCAACTCCTCGCCGACGAACTCCGCGTCGTCGGCGAAGAACTCGTAGAAATCGCCGCACTGCATCGCCAACAGGTCGGCGTCCGTCTGTGCTTTGAGAGAGAGGAACTCCCCGACGATTCCCTGTCCGGTCATACGTTTTCTCGGGGAGTGCGCGGCTAAAACGCTGCGGGTTCCGCGGACGCGTCGAGTGGGTCGCGGTCTGCCGGCCGAAAGCCCCTACCCTCGGTCCGGAACCGCGACACCGGAGTTGCGGGCGGAAGCGGTTTTGTCTCTTTCCCTCCGGGCCGAGCGCCGCCGCCCGCCGGCGAAACCCACCGGCTCTCCCCGTTGACCGACCGCCCCCGGACGACGACGAGGCTTTTAACCGAGTGTCACGAACTACCGTTCGTCATGAAACGTCCGCTCGCCGCGATCACGGGAGGCGTCACCGGCATCGCCGTGATGTCCGTGCTGTTGCTGTTTCTGGAGGTAGAGACCCGTTCGAACCTCGCTATCTTCGAGGCCGTCGCTCGCTTCGCCGGGATGCCCGGCAACGTCGCGTTCGGCTTCGTCCTGTTCGTCCTCGCGGGCGTCTTCGCGTGGCCGCTGGCGTTCATGGCACTGGAGGAGTACATCCCGGGCGGTCCCGACCCCGCGACACGCGGGATGGTGCTCGCAGTAGTGCTGTGGGTCGTGTTCGTGCTCACCGGCCGCGGCGACCTCTCGGGTGGGTTGCTCGCCATTTACGTCATCTTCACGCTGTTGGCGCACCTCTGCTACGGCTTCCTCCTCGGTGCTGTGTACGGTCGGCTGACCAGCGGCGGACCGCTCGAGGCCGAGCGGTACGATCCGACTGACGTCTCGCAGTAGCGCCCCGGCTCGAGGACGACGTGTCCCTCGAATTCGGCGGATGCCACCGCACCTATATGACGGTACAGTCCTAAGTTGTGGTCGTGGTCTCCAACTCCGTAGGTGGATGTGATTAGCGTGCTTACAGAGATACCTGGCCTGCTCATCGTCACCTGGGTGTTACTCGGATTGGCGATCTGCGCTGGCTACAGACAGAACTGGCAGATGCGAAGCGTCGCCGCCGACGGTGGCTACCTCTCGGGTCTCGGCTTCGAATCCGAGAAACCTGCTGGTCTCTTTCGGTGGCTGACCACCGTCGACCACAAGGACATCGGCGTCCTCTACATCGCCTTCGCCGCCGGGGCGGCGCTGTGGGGCGGGACGGACGCGATGATGATTCGCACCGAACTGTTCACCGCCGGAACCGACGTGTGGAGTCCGGAGACGTACAACGCGCTCTTCACCGCCCACGGGTTCACGATGCTGTTCTTCTTCGCGACGCCCGCGTTCACCGGTCTCGCGAACTACTTCATCCCGATTCTCATCGGCGCCGACGACATGGCGTTCCCGCGCATCAACGCCATCGCCTTCTGGTTGCTCCCGCCGTCGCTGTTGCTCGTTCGCGGCGGACTCGTCACGGAGGTGCTCGGCAAGATGCTCGCCGCCGTCGGCGTCCGCTGGGAACTCTTGTTCTCGCTGGAGCCGCCGACGACGGGGTGGACGCTGTACACACCCCACTCGGCGCTGCTCGCGAACCCACAGGTCGACCTCGTCCTCCTCGGATTACACCTGAGCGGACTCGCGACGGTCATGGCCGCCATCAACATCATCGTCACCATCTTCACCGAACGCGGGGAGAACGTCACGTGGTCGAACCTCGACATCTTCTCGTGGACGCTGCTCACGACCAGCGGCATCATCCTCTTCGCGTTCCCCGTGCTCGGCAGTTCGCTTCTGATGCTCGTCGCCGACCGCAACTTCGGGACGACGTTCTTCGCCGTCGACGGCGGCGGCCCCATCCTCTGGCAACACCTGTTTTGGTTCTTCGGCCATCCTGAAGTCTATATCCTCGTCCTCCCGGCGTTCGGCCTCGTGAGCCTCATCCTCCCGAAGTTCGCGGGCCGAAAGCTGTTCGGCTTCAAGTTCATCGTCTACTCGACGCTGGCCATCGGCGTGCTCTCGTTCGGCGTCTGGGCGCACCACATGTTCTCGACAGGGATGGACCCGCGATTGCGCTCCTCGTTCATGGCCGTCTCGCTCGCCATCGCCATCCCCAGCGCCGTCAAGACGTTCAACTGGATGGCGACGCTCTGGGGCGGGAACGTCCGTTGGGCCGCGCCGCAAATATTCTGCGTCGGCGGCATCATGACGTTCATCGTCGGCGGCGTGACCGGCGTGTTCCTCGCCTCGATTCCGGTCGACCTCGTGCTGCACGACACCTACTACGTCGTCGGCCACTTCCACTTCATCGTGATGGGCGTCATCACGTTCGCCGCCTTCGCCGCCAGTTACTACTGGTTCCCGCTGCTGACCGGGCGGATGTTCAACCGCCGACTCGGTCGCATCCACGGCTACCTCAGCATCGTCGGCGTGTTCCTCGCGTTCCTACCGATGATTCTCATCGGCTACGAGGGCCTCCCGCGTCGGTACGCGTCGTATCCGGAGTCGTTCGTGCCGCTCCAGCAGGTGTCGTCGTTCGGCGCGCTCATCATCGGCATCGGCGTCCTCATCTGGCTCACCAACATGGTACAGTCGTACCGCCTCGGCCCCATCGTCACCGACGCCGACGTGTGGAACCTCCGCGAAAGCGGCCAGTTCTCCCGCGAGTGGCAGTGGTTCGAGACGCAACTCGAAGAGCGGACGAAGTTCCGCCGCTAAGAAGACCGGAGTTCTCACCGCGGTCCGTCGATTCGACCGCAGATGTCTTCTCAGACGCCTTCGACGAGACGCTTCAACTGCCCCGGTGGGACGGCGCCACGGGCGGCGTAGCCGTCGTAGGCGAACGTCGGGACGCCGCTGACTCCCTGCTGGTGGGCTTCTCGGAACTCCCCGTGAACCTCGTCTCGGAGCGTTTCGTCGTCGAACGCCGACCGTACCTCGTCGCCGTCGACTCCCGCTTCTGTGGCGAGCTCGACGAGGAGCTTTTGCTCGCCGATGTCTCTCCCCTGTTTCCAGAGCGCGTCGAAGATGGCCTCGTCGAACTCGAGCCACGTCTCGTAGGGGTAGTGTTCTTTGACGTAGTACGACGCGACCTGCGCGTCGAGCGAGTCGATATCGGTCGCGATGTCGACCGTCATCTCGACGCCGTAGCGCTCTTGGAGTCGCCGGACGTTCTCTTTGGCCTGCCGGTAGTACTCGTCGTCTTTGCCGTCGTCGGCCGTCTGGTCGATCTCGTCGTCGGGGCCTCGCTTCTGGGCCCGAAGGTCGAACGGATGCCAGTCGATGGTTAGTTCATCGCCCCGAGACTGCTGGTACTGCCTGAGCGACTCGCGACCCAGGTAGCAGAACGGACAGACGTAGTCCGAGAAGACGGTGACCGCCGCCTGCGACTGCTCACTCATACTCCCCTGTTCGACTACTCGGTGAAAAAGAAACGGCGCCTTGGCGCATCGGTACACACGTGTTCCGACAGGTGGGCAGGTCCCGTCTCCGGTGACGCGACAGCGTGGGTGACGCGGACGGATATAATGTCGTTGGCGACTCTCAGAAGAAACACAGCGAGAGGTTATCTCCTGAGATGACGTTCATATTCCCGCTGAAGATCCTATCGCTTTGGGTGTTTTCGCCCCGAGGAGTCGAAGCAAAACGGAGTTACAGCTATGGAACGAACAGTAACGTTCACCGATAGTGACGAAGGAAAGCGCGTCGTGGATGCAAGCGGTGCCGAGGTCGGTCGTGTCGTCGACGTTCGTCACGGAACGGCGTACGTCGATCCCGACCCGAGCGTCTTCGAGACGCTCAAAGCGAAGTTGGGGTGGGAAGACGCCGACGAAGCGTCGGACGCTTACCCGATTCAGACCGCCGAGGTGCAGGAAGTGACCGACGACGAGGTGCGGCTCGCCCGCTTCTGAGGGAAATGAGCGTATGACACTCACACTCTCCCAACTGGCGACTATCGTCGCACCGCTGCAGTTCAGCGGAGACTTCCTCTACTACGCTATCGTCTTCTTCGTGTTGGCGATAGGAGCGTACATCGTCGGCGCGACGGGCGTCGCCGGAATCTCGATGGAAATCGCGCGAATCCTCGTGGTGATATTCGTCATCGTGGCGATTATCTCCCTGCTTCTCTGACCTCCTCCGGTTTTTCTTTTCAGCCACTACCGTTACCGACTGGACCGGATCTTTCGCTGCGGTTCGGCTTCGCTGTCGGTCGTCGGACGGCCCTTCGCCGCCGGAATCGTTGCAGCGACTCGTCGAAGGCGTCTGAGCCGGCCTCTCACCTCTCTGCCAACTCCGGCGACCCCGTCCCCCACGCCGTCTCGCCGTCGCCGCCGCCGGTCTTGAAGACGCCGCGCGCGTCCGCGACGTGGGTTCCCTCCACGTCGCGTATCTCGACGTCGGTTACGGCGACGCTGTTGCCGTCTCTGACGACTTCCGCCTCGGCGACGAGGTCGTTCTGGCCGGGCGCGAGGTAGTCGATGCGCATGTCGACGGTCG
The DNA here is from genome assembly GCF_020097835.1 of Haloprofundus halobius. Lineage (GTDB taxonomy): Archaea > Halobacteriota > Halobacteria > Halobacteriales > Haloferacaceae > Haloprofundus > Haloprofundus halobius. The sequence continues at coordinate 2,284,939 of NZ_CP083666.1, read as the reverse complement.
GCGTCGGGGCGTAGTGCAGCGACATGACCGACGCCCCGCCGACGGTGTCGGCCAGCGAGTAGGCGACGCCCCCGTGGGCGATTCTCCGACCCGGAACCGACGACAGTTCGGGCGTCAGTTCGACCCGGCCCTTCGCGTAGCCGTCCTCGGCGGCGTCGATCTCGATGCCGAGGTGTTCGACGAACGGCAGGCCGTTCAGCAGGGACTCCAGACTCATCGACGGAACCTCTCGGCGACGGTGTAAACGCGTGTCGGAACCCGAAACAACCCTCTCAGGGTTTGCCGGGGAAGTTCACGAAGCGGTCCAGTTTCTCCCGCGCGTCTTCGAGCACCGACGAGCCGTGGAAGACGAGCACCGCGTCGAACTCGTGCGCCAGCAGGCGTTCGAGGTTCTCCTCGGCTTCGTTGAGGTCGTCGGAGAAAACCGCGGGCGGCAGAATCAGATAGCCTTCGGGCAGGCCGCGCTGGTCGGACCCCGACACCGCGTCTCCGGCGACGACGACGCCCCGGTCGGCGTCGACGAGCGCGTGGTTGTCGGGTTCGTGACCCGGCACGTGGACTGCCTCGAACGACCCGATTTCGTCCCCGTCGCCGTAGCGGGTCACGTCGCCGTCCTCGACGCCGTCGACCCCCGAGAGGTCGGTCTGCTCGGGGACGAACACCTCGAGGTCGAAGCGGTCGACGACGGCCGCCAGTCCCCCGATGTGGTCGCCGTCACCGTGAGTGATGACGACGCGCTCGGGTTCCACGCCGAGGTCGTCGAGACCCGAAAGCAGGCGATCGGTCGTCGCTTCCAATCCGGTGTCGACGAGCGTCGGCGTCGGGTCGTCGAACAGATACGCTCGCAGTCGGCGGTCGGTTCCCTCCATCACGGTGATGTCGTGTACGCCCGAGAGCAGTTCAGTCGGCATAGGTGAGGGTCGGACGCGACGGTGATAATTCACGCGTCGGTCGGGCGACCGCCGGCGGCGGTGGGCGGTCACTAGGCGGCAATCCGGTGGGAGGCGGCAGCTTCTGGACCGTGTTTTATGCCAACGGCCGTCGTACTCGGCCCGTGCCGAGTCAAGTCGTCGACGTCGCAGTTATCGTCGTCAGCATCCTCGCCCTCTGGGCCGGCGCGCGCCTGTTCGTCGACGCCGCCGTGAGCGCCGCCCGCCGCCTCGGGTTATCGGAGCTCACCATCGGGCTCACCGTCGTCGCGGTCGGCACTTCCTCTCCCGAGATCGCCGTCTCGCTCGAAGCGGCGCTGGAGGCGCGTCCCGACATCGCCGTCGGCAACGTCGTCGGCAGCAACATCTTCAATATCGCCGTCATCCTCGGCGTCGTCACGCTCGTCCAGTGGCTTCCTATCTCCCGGGAACTGGTCAAACGCGACGGGGTAGCCGTGCTGGCAACGGCGGTTCTCGGCGTCGTGGTGCTGCTCGACGGCGTCGTCTCCCGACTCGAGGGAGTCGCGCTCGTCGCGCTCTTCGGCGCGTATCTCTACGTCCTCTTTCGGCTCTCGCCGGACGTTCCCGACCTCCCCGACCCGGCCGACCTTCCGCCCCCGATTGTCGGCGCAGCCGACGGGGGCGGAGAAGTGGCTGACGGCGACAGTTCGACGACTGACGGCGAGGACTCGACGACTCCCCCCGTCGGAGGGGGGCACGCCGAGTTCGGCCTCCGGGAGGCCGCATTGCTCGTCGTCGGCCTCGCGCTCGTCGTCGGCGGCGGACAACTGCTCATCGACTCGGCGACGTCGCTCGCTCGCGCCGTCGGAATCTCCGAGTGGGTCATCGGCGCGACCATCGTCGCGGCGGGCACCTCCTCGCCGGAGTTCGCGGTCTCGCTCGTCTCGCTGAAACGCGGGCAGGCGGGCGTCTCCGTCGGCAACGTCCTCGGGAGCAACATCTTCAACTTCCTGTTCATCCTCGGGCTGGCGGCGACCATCACGCCGCTGTCGGTCGCAGGGCCCGCATTCGAGGGCGCGCTGTGGCTTTTCGGTCTGACCGCGCTGCTCGTCGCGGCGCTGTGGTCCGGTCGTCGCCTCTCCCGACCGGAGGGCGGGCTGCTCGTCGGGTCGGAGGCCGTCCGATGGCTGAGTTCGTTACTGTGACAGATTTATGCCGCCGTCGGCACATCGTTTCGACGTGAACGTCGCGATTCTCGGGTCGCTCGCGCTACTCGTCGTCGCCGTTGCCGTCCTCTGGGTCGGAGCCGAGCAGTTCGTCGAGGCGGCCGTTCGCCTCGCGCGTCGTTTCGGCGTCTCGGGGACCGTCGTCGGGTTGACCGTCGTCGCCGTCGGCACCTCGTTGCCGGAACTCGCCGTCACCGTTGAGGCGTCGCTCGGCGGACGGTCGATGCTCGCCGTCGGCAACGTCGTCGGGAGCAACATCTACAACATCGCCGTCGTGCTCGGCCTCGTCGCGCTGGTTCGGTTGATTCGCGTCTCCCAACGAGTGCTCCACCGCGACGTACTCGCCGTCTTGGGGGCGACCGGACTGCTGGTGGCCGTCCTCTTCGACGGGCGCGTCTCCCGCCTCGAAGGGTTCGGCTTACTCGCGGTGTACGCCACCTACGTCGTCGTTCTGTTGCGCTTCGCCGACGCAACGACGCACGAGCCCACCGACGTCGACCCGCCGAAGCGGTTCGACGCCCTCCGACTCGTCGGCGGGCTCGTGCTCGTCGTCGTCGCCGGACAGCTACTCGTCGACTCCGCGGTGACGCTCGCTCGGTTCGCGGGCGTCTCCGACTACGTCATCGGCGCGACGGTGGTCGCCGTCGGCACTTCCACGCCGGAACTCGCCGTCTCGGTCGTCGCGCTCGTTCGGGGGCGCAGCGGCGTCTCCGTCGGCAACGTCCTCGGGAGCAACCTCCTGAACGTGCTCGTCGTGCTCGGTCTCGCGGCGACGATTCAGCCGCTCGTCGCCAGCGCCGCCGCGTTCGACGGCGCGCTGTGGCTCGCGGGGCTGACGGCGCTGCTCGCGGTGGCGCTCTGGACGGGGCGGCGGCTCACCCGCCCGGAGGGAGGGCTGCTCGTCGGCTCCGAGGCGGTTCGCTGGCTGCTCGGGTTCGGATGAGAGGGAGCAATCAGTCCGCCTGCACCGCACAGCCGCCGGTGTACTCCACCTCGTCGACGGAGTCGATGGGGTCGTCGCCGCAGACCGGGCAGTCCGGATTCTGCCGGTAGGGAACCGTCTCGAAGCTCATCTCCATCGCGTCGTAAAAGAGCAATCTCCCGGCGAGCGGTTCGCCCGCGCCGATGAGCAGTTTGACCGCTTCGGTCGCCTGGATGCAGCCAAGGGTGCCGGGGAGCACGCCGAGGACGCCCGTCGTCGCGCAGTCGGGGACGGTGCCGGGTTCAGGCGCTTCGGGGAACAGACACCGGTAGCAGGGGCCGCCGGGGACGAGCGTCGTCGCCTGGCCCTCGAACTTGTAGATGGCGCCGTGGGCCACGGGGATGTCGGCGAGTCGGCAGGCGTCGTTGACGAGATACCGGGTCCGAAAGTTGTCGGAGGCGTCGACCACCACGTCGTACCCGGAAACGAGTTCCTCGACGGTGTCGGGGCCGACGCGCAGGTGGTGCTGTTCGACCGTCACGTCGGGGTTGAGGCGCTCAACGAAGTTCGCGGCGCTCTCGACTTTCGGCACGCCTACGTCGGCGTCGGCGTGGATGACCTGTCGCTGGAGGTTCGAGCGTTCGACGACGTCGTCGTCGGCGACGCCGAGATGGCCGACGCCCGCAGCCGCGAGATACTGGATGACCGGCGCGCCGAGGCCGCCCGCGCCGACGACGAGCGCGCGCCCGTCGAGCAGTTTCTTCTGTCCCTCCGGCCCCACCTCGTCCATGATGATGTGCCGCGAGTAGCGGTCCAACTGCGTCGCGTCCAGCGAGAGGTCGCTCATGGCTGGGCGTTTGCGGTTGGCTGGCATAAGGGTGCGGGAGCGTGTCGCACTCGAGCCGGCAAGTATCTCTTGTTTCTGTGTCGTCGCCGTCGTTGCCTCGTCAGGGCCGTCTCCGCAACACAGCGGCAGAACCGGCTCTTTTCGGCGGTCTGGGAGAGAAACGGCCGCAAGCGAGCGTGACGGGCGGCGGCAGTCATTCGTCCCAAGGGGCGGCTTAAACGTGGGAGACGGCTAGGACCGGCGAGATGGTGTCGAACGTACTGACCGCACTCGTCGTGGGTGTCGGCCTCGGCGTGTTCCTGCAGAAGGGCCGCTTCTGCTTCGTCCACGCCTTCCGCGACTTCTTCGCGTTCAAGGACTCGCGGGTGACGAAGGCCGTGCTGGTCGCGACGACGCTCACGATGGTGTTCTGGAGCATCGCTTACGCCCTGGGCTACTACCAGGGCTTCTGGACGCCCGGCTGGGGGCTCACCGGCCTCGTCGGCGGATTTATCTTCGGCGTCGGGATGACCTACGCCGGCGGCTGCGCCTCCGGTACGCTCTACCGCGCCGGCCAGGGCTACCTGCACTTCTGGCTCACGCTCGCGTTCATGGGCGTCGGCTACGCGGTGTTCACGGTCCTGTTCCCGACGCTCGAATCGGCGTACTTCGAGCCGTTCACGGTCGGCGAGGGCGTCACGCTCTTCGAGGTGTCGCCGGTCCCGGCACCCGTGTTGGCGCTCGGCGTCGCCGGACTCGTCCTCTTGACGTACGCGACCCTCGTCGGTCGGTCGGCCACGGGCGGTGCCGGTGGGGCCGACGACGCAACGGGTGACTCTACGGCGGTCCGCGCCGACGGCGGGAGGAGGACGAGCGGCCTCGGGGCGTCGACTCCCGTCGTCGGCCTCCGACAGTTCGTCGCCGGGACGCGCGCGTACGTCCGCGGCTTCGCCGAGATAGACGACTGGAAGGCCGCCTCGAAGCGCCCGTGGGACCCGCGGACCGCCGCGCTCGGTATCACGGCGCTGGCGGTGCTGTGGTTCACACAGGTCTCCATCGTCGGCGTCACCGGCCCGGAGGCGCGGTGGACCGGCTACCTGCTCCAGCAGGTCGGCGTCGACGTCGGGGGCTTCGAGTACTGGGGCTCGGTGCTCTTCCAGGGTCAGGGCGTCGGCCTCACCGTCGACATGATCATGATCGCGGCGGTCATCCTCGGGGCCTTCGTCGCCGCGGTCTGGAGCGGCGACTTCTCGGTTCGCGTCCCGAAGCGCCGCCGCGTCCCGAACGCCGTCGTCGGCGGCTTCATGATGGGCGCGGGCTCCCGGCTCGCCCCCGGCTGCAACATCGGGAACATCTACTCCGGCCTCGCGGAGCTATCGGTCCACTCGTTCATCGCCACCGTCGGCATCGTCGCCGGCGTCTACGCGATGACCCACTGGATCTACCGCGATGTCGGCTGTGCCATCTGACGGGCGGAACAGCGCGAAAAATCACCGCTCAGACGACCACGCGAATTCACACGACACACACCACACGAACCATGACCGGACCATCACTGGACGACTTCGTCGAGATGCCCGACGAGGTCGACGACGAGACGGCAGAACAGCTCGCAGACCAGGCCACCGAGACGCAGGATATGACCGGCGAGGTCTGTCCGTACCCGCAGGTCGAAGCGAAGAAGGCCATCCAGTCGCTCGACTCCGGGGACCTGCTCGTCCAGGAGACCGACCACGTCCCCTCGACGGAGAACGTCCCCCGCGCCGTCGGCGACGACGCCGACGCGCGCGTCTGGCGCAGCGGCAGCGGCCTGTACCGAATCTTCCTCAGAAAACGATGAGCGGGGTCGACGAACTCACGCCCGAGGAGGTGCGCGTCCGACTCGCCTCGGACGCGGCGTTCGACCTCGTCGACATCCGCTCGCGCGAGGACTTCGCGGACGCGCCTATCGACGGCGCGGAGAACGTCCCGGTCGACGAACTGGAGTCCGTCGTCGAGGAACGCGAGTGGGCCGACGAGGTGGTCGTCTCCTGCTACGTCGGCGAGACGTCCGTCCAGGCGGCGCGACTCATCGACCACTACGCCGACGACGCCGACGTCGCCAGCATGGCCGGCGGCTACGAGGCGTGGGACGAGTCGTAGAGGGTCGAGCCACACAATCTCTAGCAAAGAGTATTGTGCTAACGGCCGTATCTTCGATGTGAGCGACATGCAAACCCAGTCAGAACGGCTCTCCGAGGAAGCGCAGACCGACGTCGGCGGACACAGCGTACTGTTCAAACTCGCGCGCCTGGCGTTCGGCGCGGCCATCGGTTACGCGGCGGCGACGAACTTTCAGGACATGGAGGGTTCGGTCGCCTACGCCGAGGCGAAAGGCGTCCCGAACGCCGAGACGCTCGTCCCGTTCGGCAGCGGGATGGCCGTCGTCGGAAGTCTCGGCGTCGTGCTCTGGCGGCTCCCGATTCTCGCGTCGGGGGCGGTTCTCGCGTACCTCGTCGGCGTCACGCGGTACATGCACGACTTCTGGAACGTGGACGACGACGCCGAGAGCCAGAACGAACTGTATCACTTCCTGAAGAACGTCGGACTCGTCGGCGCGGCGCTGGCCTTTCTGGTCCGCGCGGCGAGAGACCGCGCGGCGAAGAAGCGCCTCGCGAGCGAGTAGCGGCCGAAGCGACGCTCGATTTCGCATCCCCACCCAGTCACCTCTGACTGCCCATTTTAATAGCCGAACCGCCGACTGTGTCGGCTATGTCCGCCGCCGACCCCGCCGACGACGGGTCCGACGCGACTCGAACGACCGCCTCGCGCGGGTCGTTCGTTCGCCGGACCGCCGCGCTGTTCGCGCTCGGTATCCCCGGGGTCGCGGCGCTCGGCGCAACCGTCGCGACCCAGCTCCGCGACACGCCGCTTCCCCCCGGCGTCGACCTGCCGCTACCGCTTCTGGTCGCCGCTTCGCTGATTCCGACCGCGCTGCTGCTGCTCGTGGCCGTCGCCGTCGGGACGTACTGCGCGCCGCGCGCCGGCCTCCGCTCGCACGTCGACGAGCGCGTCGCCCGCGGGACGCCGATTCTCTCGTCTCTCCGCGGGGAACTCCCGGAGGCCGTCGGCGTCGGTCTCGCGGCGGGCGTCGCCATCGTCGGACTCGACGCCGTCGCCGCGCTTCTCGTTCCGGAGGTCGCACAGCTCCAGCGAGCCGGCGAGACGCCCTCGGTGGCCGCGTTGCTGGCGACGCTGCCGCTCCGGTTCCTCTACGGCGGTGTCGTCGAGGAACTGCTGTTGCGGTGGGGGCTCGTCTCGCTCCTCGTCTATCTCGGTTGGCGGCTGGCCGGAACCGGCGTCGGTCCGTCGCGGCGCGTCGTCTGGGCGGGTATCCTGGTCGCCGCCGTCGTCTTCGGCGTCGGCCACCTCCCGGCGCTGTCCGGCACCGCCGCGTCGCTCGGCATCCCGGCGACTCCGGGTCTCGTCGCGCGGACGATACTGCTCAACGCCGTCGGCGGCGTCGCGTTCGGGTGGCTGTTCTGGCGCAAGAGCCTCGAAGCCGCGATGGTCGGCCACGCCGCCTCGCACGTCGTCCTCGTGGGCGTGTCGCTGCTGTCGAGGCTGTTCTGAGTCGCTCTCGCGGTGATCCATCCTCGAAGCCACAGAGCACCGTTCGACCGGCGACGGTTCGGGACGACGTTCGTGGTGGTCGGTATCCAACTTCCTTTCCGGGTGACAACCATTAACCGCGCCGAACGCCTATATATAACCGAATGACACGATTCGACGAGCGAACGGTTCGTCTCGACAGAGGTGACGACCGATGAGCGTCGGAAGTGCGGTCGGACGACTGGTGTTCTTCCTCGGTCGGACGTTGTTCGGGGGCTTGCTGGCGTACATGGGCGTGAACAACCTCCAGAACCTGAGCGGGCGCATCGCGTACGCAGAGGCGAAGGAAGTCCCGAACGCGAAGATTCTCGTTCCGGCGTCGAGCGGCGCGCTGGTCGCCGGCGGCGTCGGCATCGCGCTCTGGAAGTACCCGCGTCTCGCGGCGGCCGGCGTCGCGACGTTCCTCGCGGGCGTCACGCCGACGATCCACGACTTCTGGAACATGGAAGACGAGGACCGCACGAACGAGCGAAACGCGTTCCTCAAGAACGCCGCGCTGCTCGGCGCGGCGCTGGCGATCCTCGGGAGCGGAAAGCGAGCGCACCCGTCGGCGTCGACGCTGGTCGAGTCGGCCGAGGCGACGCAGTCCGACGACGCGGCCGAACCCGCAGAGACGGTCGATACGGTCGCCTGAGCGGCTTTTCGCTCGCTGTTTTTGACTCGCTGTCGAGCGACGGCGTCGCCGACCGTCGGAAGCACCGCTCGCGCTGTCTCTCGCTCTCGGTGATTCTTGCACTCGATGATTCCCGCTCTCGTGATTCCCCGCCTCGGTGCTCGGCGGGTCGTTCCTCGAATCCTGACGGTCTGTACCAGGTGAGACGACGTATTTGCCCGCTGGCGCAGTACACTACTGCAGTAGTTTCTATGAAAGGAGAGACGTTCCCCATCCGGTGTCCGATCTGTCGGAACGACGTGACCGACCTCACTCACCACCTCTCGGCGTTCCACTCGAAGGAGGAGTTGGCCGAACGCGTCGCCGCGACGTACAAAGAGAGACTGGACGAAGAGGGCGTTCTGGGCTGAGAGCCGGTGCTTCGTGCGTCGACTGCTACGACCCGAGAGCGGTCGCTCGCGACCGAGATAAACGGGAGAATCGACGAGCGCAGAGGCGGGCGTTACTTGCCGCGGCCTTTGCCGCTGGTGACGCTCGGCCGGTTGTGCTCGGTGCCCTTCCCACGGTTGTCGAGACCGCGGTTCTTCTTGCCCTCGTTGGTGAGGCCGCGGAACGCGCGACCTTTGTGCTCGTCCGAGCAGATCCAGTTGAGGTCGTCGTCGTTCTGAATCGCCGGGTGGTTCGGGTCTACGAGGATCATCTCGAACCACTTCTGTGACCCGTCCTCGCCGACCCAGTAGGAGTTGAGCAGGCGGAGGTTGACGTACTTCCGGGAGGCACGCTCCTCGGCGATGCGCTGGATGCTCTTGCGGCGACCGATGCGGTTGACGCCTTGACGCTTCGAGCGGCGACCCGCCTTGTGGCGGCGCTTGCGGGCGTTACCCTTGCGGACCGATACGCGCACGACGACGATGCCCTGCTTGGCCTTGTAGCCGAGTTCGCGGGCCTTGTCGAGTCGCGTCGGTCGCTCGATGCGTTCGATAGCGCCCTGTCGACGCCACTCCTGTTTTCGTTGCCACTGGAGCTCGGCGAGTTTGCCGTCGCCGGGGGTCTTCCACGCGTCCTTGATGTGGGAGTAGAAGCTTTTTGCCATATGTATCACCACGGGCGCTTGCGATTCAGCCGGGAGGTACGAGACCTCGAAAGCCACATTTCGTCCCGTCCGCGCGCGGCGGGGTCGGGTGCCCGCTGGCGGCCCGTCGTCCAGCGAGTTGGTCCTACTTTCGGTCATCGCCGTTTAAGAACTTCGAATCCGAGCGATTCGCGTGTGGGAAGTTCGCACATCGCTTCCGGGAAACTGTGTGTTCCGCCACGATTGTCGCTTTGACAATCGGTCGGAGGCCATCGCCGAATCGACGTCCATGGGGGGCGCACGCGCCATCGCCTTTACCGAACCTCGACTCGGCCCGGTCATCGTCGGGTCGTTTCTCGGCAACTACTGGCCGATGGCACAGCAGGTGTACGCCGTGGACCCGGCCCCGCTGCCGGTCACCCACACGAACTTCCGCCACGCCGTGTTGCAGACGACGCTCCACCTTCGCGCGGAGACGCCGCTTCGCGCCCGCATCCGCGGCCGCCGGACGCGGGGCCGCGACGGCCACGACGAGATCGTCGGCCGCGTCGTCGACGTGCGACAGGGCATCGCCGCGCCGTCGAACAACTCCTTTCCCGTCGAGACCACGCTCGTGGTCGAAACGGCCGAGGGGTTGGTCACCGTCGGTGGCGGCGGCGCGTTCGTCGAGGACGTCGAAGCCGAGAGTGTGACGCTCGAACTCGACGACGACGAGAGAGCGGCGGACGAGTGACGGAGTCAGCGATGGCTCGGTCAGCCGCTTCCGTCGACCAGCAACGACCCGCCGAGCGCGACCAGCGCGCCGCCGCTGACCCACCGGAAGAGGCGTCCGTCGCCGCCCCCGCCGACTCGCTCTGCGACCCGCGTCCCGAACAGCGCGACGCCGGCGAGATACGCGAGCGTCAACACCGCGTAGATGCCGCCGAGCGTCGCCAACTGCGTCGGTGTCGCCGCCCCGACGACGAACTGCGGGAGGAACGCCAGAAAGAACAGCGCCACCTTCGGGTTCGAGACGTTGACGACGACGCCGCGCAGAAGCCCGTCTCGGGGGGTGGTCGCCGCGAACGCGTCGTCGACACCGGTCGATTCGGCATCGCTCGGGAGGTCTGCCGCCCGTTCGGCGTCGCCTCCGCGGAGGGTCTGCACGCCCAGATACACCAGATACGCCGCACCGAGATACTTGACCAGTCGGAACGCGAGCGCCGACTCGCGGAGCAACACCGAGAGACCGACCACGGCCCCAGCCGTGTGAACGAGGACGCCGACGCTCACCCCGGCCGCCGCGGCGACGCCGGTCCGTCGGGGACTGCCGACCGACTGACTCAGGACGTAGATGGTGTCGGGTCCGGGCGCGAGAATCAGCGCGAGCGAGGCGGGGACGAACGCGGCGAGCGTCTCGAAACCGACCATCGTCGGGAAGTGCGCCGCGGCCCTACTTAGTTCGTGTCTGTCCCTCTTCGTCGCGTAGCGACGGTACGTCGCCGGGAGTGTCGAAGTCGTGGTAGTGCTCGCCCTTCTCCTTCGAGAGGATGTCGAGGCCGCCGCGCCGCCGTCGCCCGCCGAGATGACCGCCTGCCACTCCTGGTCGCGAATCATCGCGCCCGTCGCGTACGCTCTCTCGACGCTCGTCTCCATGCTCAGGTCGACGTCGACGGTGTCGTCGTCGCTTCTCTCACAGCCGAGTGCCTCGGCGAGGTCCTTCCTCGCGCCCGTCGCGAACACGACGTAGCGCGCGTCGTGGTCGCCCTCGTCGGTGGAGACGGTGAAACTGCCGTCGGTCGACTCGACGTCGGTCACCTCTTGCTCTCGCAACTCCGCGCCGTGGTCCTCGGTCTGCCCGCGCGCGATGGCGAGAAACTCGTCGCCGCCCAGACTCCGGACGCCGAGGTAGTTGAATAGGTGTGCCTTGTGCAGCCACGTCTCGTCGGTGTCGAATACGACGGTGTCGAGTCCGTTCTTCGCAGTGAACAGCGCCGCGCTCAGTCCGACCGGACCGCCGCCGATGACCGCTACGTCCGTTATAACCCGTCGTACGGACGCTGCCCCCATAATCGTTGACCAGGCGGTCAACCGCTCCGGTCGACCACGGTTGGCGTCGCCGTGCTGGCGCACTCACCGGGCTCTGTCCGTCCGTTTGCTGACGGTGCGCCACCCACCGATGACCGCAACTGTGGCGACCACCGCGACGAAGACCGTCGCTCCCGGATTCGCGCCCGCGATTTCGAGGAACTTGTCGAACTGCGTGCGGAGTAGCTCTCTCGCGACGTGGTATACTGACTGTTGTCGACCGTAGTAGACGACGGCGGCGACCGCGGCGTTGAACAGCAAGCCGCCGACGGTGGTGTAGACGACGAACCGCCACCAGTCCATCCGGGCGAACCCCGCCGGTAGCGAGATAACGGACCGGAGAACCGGGAGTAGTCGTCCCCACAGCACCGAACTCTCGCCCCACTTCTCGAACCATCGCTGTGCGAACGCCAATCGTCGCTCGGAGACGTTGATTGCGCCGCCGCGGGCCTCCAGCGTGTCGCGGCCTTTCTCGCCGAAAATGCGGTACGCGACGACGCTGCCGACGGTCACGCCCGCGGTTGTCGAGACGACGAACAGCGCGAACGAGAGTGGGTCGGAGACTAACAGGCCGGCGGCCACGGGGAGGACGACCTCGCTCGGCAACAGCGGAAACAGCATCGAGGATTCGAGAAACGTGAAGACGAAGATGGCGAGATACCCGTACTGGGCGACGAGGTCGAGCGCCGTCTGGGTGAGTCCGGAGGGCACACTACTCCGTACGTGCGTCAGGCGTATCGTTCTTGTCGCCGACGTCGGGTACTACCCGCCGAAGTTCCGTGATTTCGGAGAATCACCGATTTCGTATTGCGGAATGTGGTTCATCGCTCGCTGTACTCCCGCACCGTCTCGAACGACCCACCGGCGATATCCTCAGCAACAGCGCCGATGTCGACCGACTCAGGCATCGACCGGGGATATTTCCGCTTGAAGTGATCGACCAGGTTCGACACGTCGCGTTCGAGGAACTCGGCGGCGTTGTCGTGGTCGGTGTCGACAGCCTGCGGCCAGTCGAAGATGGTGATGCCCTCTTCGCTGACCGAGACGTTGTACTCGCTCATGTCGGCGTGGACGTAGCCGAGACCGTAGGCGACGACGAGTTCCCGGAGGACGAGGTCGAGCACGCCGACGGCCTGCTCGTCGGGGAGCTTCGCGCGCGCGAGTTCCACTCCGGGGAGTTTCTCCATCACGACGGCGTGGCGGTTCTGGTCGACCGGTCGCGGCACCGAGACGCTCGGGTAGAGGTCGTGGAGTACCTCGTGTTCGCGTTCGGCCGCCTTTCGGGCGGTGTAGAGCCACGAGACGTGCTGCTTGTCGGCGGTGTAGTCGCGCTCGCGGTTCACCTCGCGGAAGTTCGTGTACCCCTCACGGTGGTACTTCAGCGCCAGCGGTTTGTACGACTGCACCTCGTACACGTCGCTCTCCTTGCCGACGCCGAGGGGTGCGCCGATTCCCTCGACGGTGTCGCGTTCGGCGAACGCCCGCAGCGCCAGCGCGTCGTACCCCTCGAAGGTGAGGCGGTACCCCTCGTACTGGATGGTCCGCTTCTCGACGAGGTCCCGCCGCATACACCGGTCGAGACGGTAGTCGACCTCTTCGGCGGTGAGTCCCGAGTAGTCGGGGAGCTTCTCGCGGTTGACCCACTTCCCGAAGCGCATCCCCTGCTCGACGCCCGAGAGGAGATAGACATCCTCGGGCTGAAGGTCGACCATCACGCCCGCGATGTTCTTCACCATACCCTTCGGTGGGGTGTCGTCGCCTAAAAGGGCCACGTGTCGCGGGATATCGTGCTGGTAAACTAATAAACGCGATACCAAAATCCGGATCGGTCGCTCCACGTTCGGGAGCACACTTATTTCGACACTCCGCCTCGTCGGACTGTGCAATTCGTTGCGAAGACGCTCGATTTTACCCTCGCCGCCCGCGGCTACGCGGCCATCTCATACGAAGCCCTCCGTCGGAGTTCGTTCGACGACGGCGACGTCGTCCGCCTGTCGACCGCCTCCGGGTCGAAGGCGTACGCGCGGGTCACGCGAAGCACCTACGAGGACGACGACCGACTCCCCGTCGTCGGCATCGACCACTACCTCCGCGACCTGCTGGGCATCGAGTTCGGCGACCGACTCACGGTCGAAGACGTGTCCACCGCCCGTGCCGACAGCGTGACCGTCCGTCTGCCGTCGGTCGTCAATCTCGCCGGCGACCAGGCCGCGGTGGTCAAACCACGTCTCGTCGGCCGGCCGCTCGTCGAAGGAACCCCGGTCGCACTCGCGCTCGCCGTCGACGACGGCGACGCCGAACAGCATCTCCCGATTCGACCGACCGAACTCTACCCCGCCGGCCCGGTCGTCGTCACCGAGGAGACGAATGTGGAGGTGGCACAGGACCTCGAACTGTGGGACGTTCGTCACACCCCCGACGCAGCGTCGAAGACGCTCGACGAGGTGGGGGGACTGGACGCCGAAATCGAACAGGTCCGCGAACTCGTCGGCCTCCCCATCGAACACCGCGACCTGTTCGACCGCCTCGGCGTCGAAGCGCCCTCGGGACTGCTGTTGCACGGCCCGCCGGGTACCGGCAAGACGCTCATGGCGACGGCGCTCGTCACCGAGATGGAGACGACGCTCGTCCACCTCAACGGGTCGGAACTCGCCGGGCCGATGCGTGGTGTCGCCGCCGACGCCCTCCGCGAGGCGTTCGAGGAGGCACGAACCGAGGCCCCGTCGGTCCTCTTCGTCGACGAGATAGACGCTATCGCCCAGGGGCGCGACGACCGGGGGACGACGCCCGCCGACAGTCAGTTGCTCCCGCAACTGCTGACGCATCTCGACGACCTCCGCGGCCGCGACGACGTGGTCGTGCTCGCGGCGACGAACCGCCTCGACGACCTCGATTCGGCGCTCCGGCGCGGCGGGCGCTTCGACCGCGAACTCGAAATCGGCGTCCCCGACCGCTCCGGCCGGCGGGCGATTCTCGACATCCACACCCGCGAGATTCCGTTGGCCGACGACGTGGGCCTCGGCGACTACGCCGCCCGAACCCACGGCTTCGTCGGCGCGGACCTCCGGACGCTCGTCGTCGAAGCGGGGATGCACGCCGCCCAGCGAATCGACCGCCAGTTCGAACTCTCCAGGGAGGCGACGACGGTGGAGACGGTACCGGCGACGGCGGAGCTCGTCGTCTCCGTCGACGACTTCGACCACGCGCTCACACAAGTCGAACCGTCGGCGATGCGTGAGATAGCCGTCGAGGTACCGGCGGTCGGGTGGGACGACGTCGGCGGATTACGGGAGGTGAAACAGCGCCTCCGCGAGTCCATCCAGTGGCCGTTGAACCACGGGTCGACCTACCGGCAGTTGGACATCGAACCCGCCGCCGGCGTGCTCCTGTACGGCCCGCCGGGGACCGGCAAGACGCTGCTTGCGCGCGCCGTCGCCAGCGAAACACACTGTAACTTCATCTCGGTGAAAGGGCCCGAACTGATGAACCGGTGGGTCGGCGAGTCCGAGCGCAACGTCCGCGATCTGTTCGAGAAGGCGCGGACGCACGCTCCTTGTGTCCTTTTCTTCGACGAGATAGACGCCATCGCGGGCCAGCGCGGTGCCTCGGCGGGGAGTTCGGGCGTCACCGACCGCGTCGTCTCGCAGCTACTGACCGAACTCGACGGTATCGACCCGCTCGAACACGTCAGCATCGTCGCGGCGACCAATCGTCGAAACCTCATCGACGAGGCGCTGCTCCGACCGGGTCGTCTCGACTACCAACTCGAAGTCGGCCTCCCCGACGCCGAGGCCCGCCGAAAGATCTTCGAGATACACACCGCCGAGAAACCCCTCGCCGCGGACGTCTCTCTCGAAACGCTCGTGACGAAAACCGACGGTGCCTCGGGTGCCGAAATGGAAGCCGTCTGTCGCGAAGCGGCACTCGAAGCACTCCGCGGCGCGCTCTCGGACGGGTCGTACGCGTTCGACGACGAGACGCCGCCGACGGTCACGGCGCGGCAGTTCGACGCCGCGCTCGGAGAGACGCTCGGCGAGTAGTCGGACGAAGCGACTCAACCAGCCCTCAAGCGGTTCGGGTTCGCCGTCCCCGGACGGCGTAGGCGACGCCGGTCGCCGACGCGACGAGCGTCCCGACGACGACGCCCACGACGAGCAGTTGGGCGAGAACTGGCGTCAGCACCGATTCGACGCCCGCCGCCGAGAGCGCACCGAGCCACATCGCCGCCGCTCCCGCGAGAAATCCGAGTCGATAGTGGCTGTGCGCGTCGTGGGCGGCGTCGAGACAGAGGAGGCCACAGCAGAGAAACAGCGCGAGCGTCCCCGAGTCCGCCATCGGACTACGCGTGTTCCTCGCGGTCGGTGTCGGCGCGGCGATAACGGTCTACGCGGCGGTAGCCCGTCACGGTCCCGCCGTCGTCGAGTTGGATTTCGTACGAACCCAGGATGTCCTGGGTGTCGGGCACCGACGGTCGTTCGATGACCTCGACGACGCCCTCCCAGCCGTCGTCGACTCGGCGGAGTTCGGTGACGCCGTCGAGTTCGTGGCCGATGAGTTCGGTGGCGACGTCGCGTACCGACTCTTTGACGGACATGATGTCGGCGGTTTCGCCCCCGTTCGACGGGCCGTCCTCATCGTCGCTTTCGTCGCTCTCGTTGCTTTCGTCGCTCTCGTTGCCGGAGCCGTCGGTCTCCGGTTGTGGCTCTCCCTCGGCGACTTCGTCCAACCGCCGACGAATCGCTTCTTTGGCGCTCGAGCGGTCGTCTCCGGACTGTTCGGCCTCGTAGGCGTCGCGAAGCACCGCCTGGTCGTCTATCTCCTGCAGTTCGTCCTCGAGTTCGTCGACTGTGTGGTCGGTTGGGTCTAACTCTGGCATCGATGGCTCCGGTCGGATTCCTCATTCGTCGCCGTGGGTCCTGCCCGGACCGCCGGTCGGCGCGAGTGCGCCGACTTACGTCGTTGGCTCGTTCGGATGCGTGGGCGTATCGACTTCGATCTCGTTGATGTCGTAGTCACCCTCCCCGGCCGTCGCTTGTTCTATCTTCGATATCTCGTGCGCGTAGTGCAGGAACGTGTCGACAGACGCGGCGACGATACGAGCCTCGACGGTGAGGATCTCGATACCGACGACCGACACCCGCGCCCAGATGTCGATGACGATTCCCTTGTCGAGAATGCGGTCGAGCACTTCCGCGAGACTCGTGCTGTCTGGAGTATTTTGCATCGTAACCGTATGGTCGGCAACGATCAGGTTAGCCACTTGGCCTGCAAATGCAGGGAGTACATATCCACACGAACGGACCGTCGCTCCGCCGATGTCAGCGCGGCACGAGGGCGTATAAACACCCTGCACACGCTGGCACAAGGGTACACTACGTTGACGACGATATTGACGGCACCGGTAGTCGATTTCCCATGACTGAGTATCTCTACACGTACGGAGTGACGGACGACGGGTCGTTCGAGTTGGACCTGACGGGCGTCGACGGCGCGACGTCGGTGTACACCGTCGACTACCGCCGATATTCGGCCGTCGTCAGCGACATCGACACGATGGAACCCGAGCAGACCGACGAGAACGCCCGCCTCCACGACGACGTCCTCCAGACGCTCATCGAAGACCGAACCATCGTCCCGATGCGGTTCGGGATGACGTTCAAGAACGGCCGCGCGCTGAAAGGCGTGCTCCGCGGCGGCCAACGCGCCTTCCGCCGGGCGCTCATGAACGTCGACGGGAAGGTCGAACTCGGCGTCAAACTCGTCATCGAGGAGGGAGTCGACGTGGACCGGGAGGCGGTGCGCGCCGACGTGACCGAGCGCCTCACCGAGGTGAGCGACGAACGCGCCGAGAACGACCTGTTCAGCGACCGCCTCGTCGTCAACGACTCCTACCTCGTCCCCCACGAGGACCGCGAGGCGTTCGGCGAGGCGGTCGGCGACGTGACGGAGAAATACGACGGGGAACTGAAAGTACAGTACACGGGGCCGTGGGCACCCTACAACTTCGTCGACATCGAGATCGGGGCACAGTAATGTTCATCCTCGACAGACTGCTGATGAAACCGTTTCTGACCATCGCCGACACCCTCCACACGATGGCGGTCAACGAGGTGTACGACGTCGGCGCGATTCAGGACGAACTGAAGGAGACGCGACTGCTGTACGAACTCGGCGAACTGGACAGAGAGACGTACGAAACGCGGAGCGAGAGGCTCCGGGACGAACTCGAACTGGCCGAAGAGATGCAACAGAAACTACTCAGCGGGAACGTGGAGGTGGCACAGCCGTGACCGACGACCGACCGACCGACCGCCGCGACGACGAGCCGGACGACGAACCGGTCGACTGGCCGCCCCGCGGACTCATCGGACGCGTGCAGTCGTTTCTGGAAGCGCTCGCGGAGATGGACGACCGCGGCGAGAACCGGCGCATCGGAACCGACGGCGCGCGGTTCGGTTCGACCGATATCGACTTCGACTTCTCGGTCAGAACGGGCCTATCCGACCGGCCGAACGCGGACTCGGAGCGGACGCATCGCGTGGCGGTAGACGACTCGTTCGACGCCTCGAACGTCCACCTCGACAGTCGCGTCGAGGGCGACTCGTACTACGTTCTCGCCGACGTTCCCGGCATCTCCGAGGAACGCGTCGGGACGGAACTGAGCGCCGACGGCGAGACGCTCGTCGTCAGCGTCGACGACCAGTTGGTCGGACGGGTGACGTTCGACCGACCGATGGCGCTCGTGGAGACGACGTTCCGGAACCACGTCCTCCACGCACGACTCGAACTCGCGGAGACGGAGGAGACCCCATGAGTACCGATTCGGAGACCACAGCCGACCCGATGGACGTACTGGATAGCGTCGACGAACTCTACGACACAGCCGTCGAGATTCTCGGTCGCCTCACCGATGACGGCGACAGCGACGGTGGCGGAGGGACCACGGGCGAGCAGATAGCGACCGACCTCGATCTGCTGGTCGACGTGGCCGTCGAGGCGGCCGAACTCCTCTCGACGGTCGACCTCTCGACGCTGCTCGACAACGTCGACGTGGAGAGCCTTCCGGAGGCGATCTCGTTCGAAGAGCTTCCGGAAGCGCTGGCCGACGGCAACCCGAAAGCGGCGGTGAACGTCGCGAAACTCGTCCAACTGATCAACCTGAGTACGCTTCTGACCGAGACGGACCTCCAGCGCACGCGCGAGGAGTACGCCGAACTGGAGGAGGCCGTCGACGCGTTCACCGACGACGGGATGGTCCAGACCGACGACGAAGGCGACGACAGCGACGGCGGCATCGGTGGTTTCGGGAGCGACGGGGACGACAACGGCTTCGGCGACTCACTTTTCGGCTCCGACGAGGAGACGATGGCGGCCCGGACGGAGGTGTCGCAGGCGGTCATCCAGTCGGAACTGAGAGCGGCCATCGAGGAGTTCCGTCGCGGTATCATCGTCGCCCACCAGGAGCTCGACCGAATGCGCGAGTACAACGAGAAACGGTTCCGACAGCGCGCCAGTTCGACCGAGAACTCGCGCAACCCGACCGCCCGGTCGTTCATCCCGTCTTCACAACCGACCACCGGGGCGACCCGTTTCTCGACGGTTCCGAAGCAGGTTCGACACTCCGGCGTGGAGGGGCTCGAACGAATCTACGGCCCGCGGTTCGAAAAGGAGGTAGAAAAATGAGTAGCGCCGGCCCCACACGAACCAGCGACAGTCTCGCCGACGTCGTCGAGATGCTTCTGGACAAAGGTATCGTCATCAACGCCGACATCGTCGTCTCCGTCGGCCAGACGGAACTGCTCGGCATCGAACTCCGGGCGGCCATCGCGTCGTTCGAGACGGCCGCCGAGTACGGCCTGCAGTTCCCCGAGGGAACCGACATGCGACGCGTCGAAGCGGCGTCCGGGCGCGACAGCCTTCCGGAAGGCGAAGACGGGCCGCTCGCGCCGGTCATCGACGCGTCCAGCAGCGACGCCGAAGACGAGACCGAGGACGCCGACGAGACCGAAGACGCCGACGAAGCCGAGGAACAGGAAACCGAAGCACCCGAAGCGACCGCCGAATCGGGGGACGACGATGCCGACGGTTGACATCGACGGCGAGGACGCCTCCGACGGACTGTTCGCGCTCGTCGTCGCCGTCGTCGAGATACTGATCGACGCGCTCGAACGCGAGGCGATTCGACGGATGGAGTCGGGAGCGCTCACCGACGAGGAGATAGAGCGACTCGGCGCTCACCTCGCGCAACTGGAAGCGGAGATAGAGCGACTGAAGGACGAGGTCGGCGTCGGCGACGACGTGGACCGACTGCGCGGCGATCTCGACGGACTCGTCAACGACGCGCTGGTCGACCTCGGCGACCGCGAACGAGGAGTCGAGTCGCGATGAGCGCACCGACCGCCGACCCGGGGACGACCGTCGACGACGGGCGCTACGTCTACTGCGTCGTCGCCGTCGACGGCCGCGACACCGAGACCGAATGGACCGAATCGGGCGTCGGCGGGGCGGAGGCGTATCTCGTCGCGAGCGACGGCGTCGGCGCGGTCGTCCACCGCTGCGAGGTGACGCCGAACCCCACCGACCTCTCGGCGGTCAAGCGGTCGTTGCTGCGCCACCAGCACGTCGTCGACGCGGCGGGCGAGGCGTTCGGAACGCCGCTGCCGCTTCGGTTCGGTACCGTCGTCGAAGGCGGCGACGCGGCGGTCAGCGACTGGTTGGCTGAAACCGCGGCGACTCAGCGGCGGCACCTCGACGCGTTCGCGGGGAAGTGGGAGTACCGCATCGAAGTCGGTTGGGACGAGGACGCGCTCGCCGAGGCGGTCGAATCGTCCGACGACCGACTGGCCGAACTCGCCGGAACACTGGAGTCCTCCTCGGAGGGGACGTCGTTTCTCGTCCAGAAGCAGTACGACAAGCGCCTCTCGGACCTCGTGTACGCCGAGCGCGAAGAGCGCGTGACGGCGCTCGTGGACCGACTCGACCCGCTGGTCGAGCGGATGGAGGAACTCGGTCGTCCGTCCGTGTCGCTCGACGACGCCGAGCGGTCGACGGACGGCCCCTCGTTTCGGGTGGCCGTTCTCGCGCCCGAGGAGAACGAGATTCCCATCGGCGACGTGCTCGACGAGGTGACGGCGCGCCCGGAGACGTCCGAGGTGCAGTACACCGGCCCGTGGCCGCCGTACACGTTCGCGCCGTCGCCCGGTGAGGGGGAGCCCGACGGCACGGGCGACGCCGACCGGGCGGACGACGAGAAGGAGGGAGACCACGTAGACGCGGAGGAGAGAGGCCACGCGGACGAGGGTGAGAGATGAGACCGACGCGTCGGGACGACGACGCGGTGGTCGACCTCCTCGACGTGTTGCTCACGGAGGGAGTGATGATACAGGCGGACCTCATCGTCACCGTCGCGGACATCCCCCTTCTCGGCGTCCAACTGCGCGCGGCACTCGCCGGGATGGAGACGATGCACGAGTACGGTCTGCTCACCGACTGGGACGAGAAAACGCGTGAGCGAGCACGCCGACGAGAGGAGACGTTGCGGGGTTCGCGAGGGGCGCGACCGAATTCGAGCGCTCGACCGACACCGACGACGCCGAGCGGAGACGACGAAGCAGGATGAGATTACGCACAGACGCGTGACTGTTCCACCGACGAAAGCGCTCAGTAACGCGAACCGTTCCGGGTATCCGCCCCATTACTAATCCCCGTCGGGCACGTTCGATATCGGTATGAGCGTCGTCGCGACCCTCGAACACCCGACCGAGCAGTTTCCACTTCAGAGTACGCTCACCAGCGTACCGGGCCTCGAAATCGAAGCGGAGTCAGTCGCCGCCCACGGAACCGACCGCCTGCTCGCGTTCGTCTGGATGCGCTGCGACGACTGGGGGACGTTGGACCAGGCGCTGGCCACCGACCACACCCTCACCGACGCGGCACTCCTGAAAGAACAGGGCGAGCGACGACTCTACCGCCTCGACTGGGCAGAGGGCTTCGAACCGGTCGCCCGTCTGCTCGACGACGAGGGCGCGACCATCATGAACGCCTCCGCCCGCAACAATGCGTGGACGTTCCGCATCCTGTTCCCACACCGCGACTCGCTCTCGCGGACGCTGCGCGTCACCGAGGAGGAGGCGGCCGGATTCTCCGTCCAGCGCATCCGCGAGTTCGACACGGCCCGGAACGGGTCCGATGTCGACGACACGTTCGGGCTCACCGCCTCCCAGCGCGAGGCGCTCCGGGCGGCGCTCGACGGCGGCTACTACCAGGTGCCGCGCGGGGCCGAACTCTCGGAACTCGCCGACGACCTCGGAATCAGCCACCAGGCGCTCTCGGAGCGTCTCCGACGCGCCCACGGCCACCTCGCCGCCTACGCCGCCGAGCAGTTCGGACCGTAATCGCAGCACCGGTCGGTTGACTCCCCCCTCTCCGCTCACACGTCGTAACCACTTTCTCTCACTCCCGCCTATCGCCGACTATGACCGACGACGCGCCGTCGGCAGACCGCCGGTGGCGACTCGTCCGCGAGGAGTCCCGGGCGGGGCCGATGAACATGGCGCTGGACGAGATCGCCGCCGAGACGGCCGCCGACGGCGGCCCGAGAACCGTTCGCGTCTACCGATGGGAACCGAGCACGCTCTCTCTGGGTTACCGACAGGAGCCCGACACGGTCGACTGGGCGCTCTGTGAGCGCGAGGGAATCGCCGTCACGCGCCGCCAGACCGGCGGCGGCGGTATCTACCACGACAACCTCGGCGACATCTCCTACTCCATCACCGCGCCGGCCGAGGAGCTGCCGAGTCGCCTGCTCGACTGCTACCACCTGCTCTGCACGCCCGTCCTCGACGGGTTCGAGCGGATGGGCGTCGACGCCGACTTCGCCGACGAGGAGTTGCCGGCCATCCACCAACCGGCGTGTTACCTGCGGGAACTGCACCCCGCCCACGACGTGGTGGCGGGCGGTCGCAAGATAAGCGGCAACGCCCAATACCGCCGCCGCGACGCCGTCATCCAGCACGGCTCGCTGACGTACAGCGTCCTCGCCGACCGACACCTCGGCGTCTTCACCGACCCCGGAATCGACGCGGAGACGTTCCGCGAACGGGTCACCGGCATCGACGAACAAGCCGACGTATCCCGCGAGGAGGCCGTGTCGGCGCTCGAAGACGCGCTCGGCCAGTGGGTCGACGCCGAGGAAGGCGAGTGGACTGACGAAGAGCTGGAACGCGCCCGCGTGCGGGCGCGAGAGAAGTACGAATCCGGGGAGTGGGTCCGGCGGCGCGCCGAGTCGCGGTCGGGGTAGTCGGGCGGCGACTCCGAAGTCCCTATGCCCGTTCAATTCTTCCGCGCTGATATGCGAGTCGGAGCACACGTCTCGATTGCGGGCGGCGTCGGCAACGCCGTCGAACGGCAGACGACCGTCGGCGGCAACTGCGGGCAGATATTCACCCACTCCCCGCAGGTGTGGAAGCACGGGGAGATCAGCGACGAGGACGCCGCGGCGTTCCGCGAGGGGACGGCAGCCGAGTTGGACGGCCCGTGGGTCATCCACTCGTCGTACCTGGTCAACCTCTGCACGCCGAAGGACGGCCTCCGCGAGAAGTCCATCGACTCGATGCAGAAGGAAGTCGACGCGGCGGCGCAGCTCGGCGTCGAGTACGTCAACGTCCACCTCGGCGCGCACACCGGCGCGGGCGTCGACCGGGGCCTCGAGAACGCCGCGTCGGCGCTGGACGAACTCGACGTCCCCGACGGCGTGACGGTGCTCGTCGAAAGCGACGCCGGCAGCGGCACGAAACTCGGCGGCGACTTCGAACACCTCGCGACCGTCATCGAGAACGCCGACCTCGACATCGACGTCTGTCTCGACACCGCCCACGCGTTCGCCGCGGGCTACGACCTCTCGACGACCGAGGGCGTCGACGACACCGTCGCCGCCTTCGACGACGTGATCGGTCTCGAACACCTCAAGTGCGTTCACCTGAACGACTCGAAACACGAGTGCGGGACGAACAAGGACGAACACGCCCACATCGGCGAAGGCTACATCGGCGAGGAAGGGATGACAGCGTTCGTCAACCACCCGGACCTCGCCGAGGTGCCGCTGGTGCTGGAGACGCCCAACGAGGCCGAGAAAGGGTTCGAGTGGGACATCACCCGCGTGAAGGAACTGCGCGAAAGCTAACGGCCCTCTCAGTTCTTTCGACCCCGAATCCCCCTCGCTTATCAGCGACCGCCGTGAACGGCGAGTCATGCGCCGGTTCTCCGCCGAGTACCTCGAACGAACCCGCGAGGGGATGTGGGGCGGGTCGCGTGAGGCGCTTTCCGCCCTCGACCTGCCGAACCGGCGTCGGATTCTCGACGTGGGGTGCGGCACCGGCGAACTCGCCCGCGTCCTCGCCGACGAAGCCCGAGAGGCGCAGGTCGTCGGTGTCGACGCCGACCCGACACTCCTCCGCGTCGCTCGCGAGCAGACCGAGATCTCGGTCGTCGCCGGCGACGCGACGCGACTGCCCGTTGTCGACGACGCCGCCGACCTCGTAGTCTGTCAAGCCCTGCTGAGCAACCTCCCCGACCCGAGCGCGGCCGTCACCGAGTTCGCCCGCACCTCCTCGGAGCTCGTCGCGGCCGTCGAACCGGACAACGCCTCGGTCGGTGTCGACTCGACGGTGGACCGCGAGGTGACGCTCGAACGTACCGTCAGAGAGGCGTATATCGACGGCGTCCGGACCGACGTCTCTCTCGGAAGTCGAGTCTTGGAACTGTTCGCCGACGCGGGACTCTCCGAGATCGGGACGCGCCGCCACCACCAGCGGAAAGTCGTCGAACCGCCGTACGCCGAGGGTGATGTTCGGAGCGCCCGGATGAAGGCGACCGGCGAGGGGTTCGAGCGATACGAGACCGAACTCCGGCAGGCGCTCTCCGACGCCGAGTTCGACGCACTCCGCGCCGAGTGGCGCGAGATGGGTCGGTCGGTCGTCGACCAGATGCAAGCCGGGGAGTACCGGCGCGCGGAAGTCGTCCCGTTCGACGTGACGGTCGGACGGATCTGAGGGAGCACCGAAGTCGGTCGGATTACTCGTCGGCGCTCGGCCCGACGACCGAGTCGTCCTCCTCGCCGCCTTCGCCGCCGTTTTCACCATCTTCGCCACCCTCCTCGCCTTCGTCGTCCTCTCCCTCGCCGCCCGGTGTCGAACACCCTGCCACCCCGACTGTGGCTGCGACGCTCGCGGAGCCGGCGATACGGACGAACCGTCGTCTCGACGTGCGGTCTCGACTCATCGGGTGAACGATCATCGTCCACGGAAATAGAACGTCGGACTGTCAGGAACCCCGACCGGTCACGCGCTCAGACGACATCGCCGCGGACCGTCGTCCCCGTCTGTTCGGCGCGATACTCGCGCATCCGCGTCGCGGCGGTCTGCGCCGCTTCGTCGTCCATCCCGAGCATCTCCAGCGCTCCCGAAAGCGTCGGGAAGGGGAGTTCGCCGCCGCGGAGCTTTTCGAGAGCCTCGTCGCCGCGCTGGCCATCCAGCCAGAGACAGACGCCGCGCGGGTCGAGAATCTCCTCGTACGCGTCGCGGGCGACGGCCCCTTTCAGTCGCTGGGTGACGTTGTCGTCGAAACTCGCGTTGCAGACTTCGAGGTGGACGGGTTCACCGTCGTCGAGCAGGTGCGCCGCGAGACACTTCTCGGGGGCGGCGTAGCCGTTGTCGTTGGCGCGGACGTAGTCGGGAAACTGTTCGGCCCAGTCGGCGGAGACGCTCTTGCCGAGACCCTTCACGCCGAATCGGTTCTCCAACTCGACCGCCCGCTCCGCGTCCGCGTCTCCACGCATCATGATATCCTTCGTGAGATAGACGTCGAGACGGTCGATAGGGTCGAGTCCGAGCGCCACGTCGCCGTACACCCATATCTCGCGGACGGGAACCGGCATCGTCTCCGACTCGACCGTGTCGACGAGCGCTTCGACGCGGTCGAGCGCTTCCTGTCGCTCCATCGTCCGAGCACTCGGGTCGCCGCGGGGAAAACGGTTTCCGACTCCGCGAGGTGCTACTCGTCGAGTTCGGTCGCCGAGTTGTCCCGCGGTCGGTAGTCGATTGCGTGTCGCGTCTCGGTGAGAGAGAGGTAGCGGTCGTCGTTCGCCGAGACGCCGTGAGCGGTCATCGCCTCGCCGCCGGTGTCCCCGAGGCCGTCGCCCTCCAGCGACGCCGTCACCGCGTCGCGGAGGACGGCCCGACAGTCGCGCGGACTGAGCCACATCGCGCGGAGGAACTGCGAGTCGACGTCGGGGTCGGCGTCTCTCTCGCGCAGGTCGTCGGGGGTGAGCAGCCAGCCGATGCGGAGGTTGACGACGTCGACGTCGTGGCGTGCGGCGTACAGCTGCCCCAGCGCCTCGCCGGACACTTTCGAGACGCCGTAGAAGGAGTCTGGCAGCGTCGGGTCGTCGGGTCGGACGGTCCGAACCCTGTCGGTCAGCGACTCGGGGTCGTCGGGGTCGCCGACGTTGTACTGGTGGACGGCGTGGTTCGAGGAGGCGAAGACGACCCGGTCGAGGTCGTTGTCGACGGCCGCCTCGTAGGCGTTGCGCGTCCCGTCGATGTTCGTCTCGAAGACGCCCTCCCAGTCGGCCGACGGCGAGGGGTTCGCCGCGAGGTGGACGAGCACGTCCTGTCCCGAGAGCACGTCGACGAACGCGTCGGCGTCGGTCACGTCGAGGACGACGCTGTCGAGGTCGTCGTGTTCGCGGTGGGTGATCGCCGTCACCTCGTGGTCGGTGCCCTCGAACGCGCGCAGCGCCTCTCTGCCGACGTTACCTGCCGCACCGGTGATTGCGACCTTCGACATAGGAGATGTAGGAGAGTCAGGCCGAAATAGCTCGGGGCGTCCTGTTTGGGGTCGTGCAGCGTCGCCGTCGTCCCGCTCGTTTCGGCGGACGCTCACCTGTCGTGTTGGGTGCTCGCCTGTCGTGACGGACGTTCGTCGCATCGGTCGCTTACCCGTCGCGCCCGTTCAGTTTTCGAACGGTGACGATTCAAGGGGCGGCGTCGGGTCGCGGCTGCGCCGTTACCGGCGAAGGCGACCGGAGGTCGGCGAGATTTTTGTCGACGACCTCGGCCGTGTTGAGCAGCGCCGCACCGCTGATGGCAGTATCGTGCTGGTCGTCGTGGAACACGGGGACGTCCATCTGCTCGCAGAGGCGGCGCTCGATCTCGAAGCACTCGGGCGCTCTGATGTCTTCGAGAGTGATGCCACCGAAGGTCGGTTCCATCGCCGCGACTGTCTGCACGAACGCGTCTGGGTCGTCGAGGTCACGTTCGACGTCTCGAACACGTCGATGTCGGCGAAGTGCTTGACCAGGACGTCCTTGCCTTCCATGACGGGGTTCGACGCCTGTGCACCGATATCGCCCAGTCCGAGCACGACCGACCCGTTCGAGACGACACCGACGAGATTGCCCTTCACGATGTAGTCGTAGGCGCTGGCCTCGTCTCCGGTGATGTCCCGACAGGGGGCCGCGACGCCGGGGGAGACGCAAGCGAGAGATCACGCTGCGTACTCGCCGATTTCGCCGTTGAAATCTCTACCTTGCCCGGCGGGGAGTGCCGGCGATAGTCGATTGTGTCGTCTTCGAGTATCAGTAGTTATCTCCTCATCGTGTAGACCGGGGGTTCAGTCGCCCACCGAGTCGGTGTTCGCGGACGCCGGGAACTCGTCGTCGTCCGGCGCGGGCGCGTCCGAGGCGGCCGGCCCGCTTTCGCTCTCCGGGAAGTAACACGCCGCCCGGTGGCTCTCGTCGCCGGTCTCGTCGATGGTCGGCTCGGCCTCCCGGCACGATTCCTCCGCTTTCGGACACCGCGGGGCGAACGCACAGCCGGAGGGGAGATCGACCGGATCCGGCGGCTCTCCCTCCAGCAGGACGCGCGTCCGGTCTGTAGTCGGATCCTTCTCGGGCGCGGCCGACAGCAGCGACGCGGTGTAGGGGTGTTCAGGCGCGGTCGCGACGGCGTCGACCTCGCCCTCCTCGATAACGCGGCCGAGGTACATGATGGCCAGTCGATCGGACACCTGCACCAGGCTCGCGAGGTCGTGGGAGATGTAGACGATGCCGATGTCCTCGGCGTCGGCCAGCCCCCGCAGCAGGTTCAGTAGGTTGACCTTTAGCGAGACGTCCAGCATCGACGCCGGCTCGTCGCAGATCAGGAAGTCCGGATCGAGTACCAGCGCCTTGGCGACCGCCACGCGCTGGCGCTGGCCGCCAGAGAGCTCGTGCGGGTACTTGTCGAGGAACGTCTCGGCGGGAGTCAACCCCACCTTCTCGAGCGTCTCGACGATGGCCCGCTCCTTCTCGTCGGTTCGGTAGTCGTGGATCGTCAGCGGCTCGCCGGCGAGTTTACGGACCGTCTGCCGCGGGTTCAGCGAGTCGAAGGGGTCCTGGAAAACGATCTGGACCTTCCGTCGGAACTCCTGGAGGTTGCCGTCCTGGTAGTACTCGTACGGCTCGCCGTCGAACGTCAGGTCGCCGCCGGTCGGGTTCTCGAGCAGTGCCATCGTCTCACCCAGCGTCGACTTTCCGCAGCCGCTCTCGCCAGCGACCCCGAGCACCTCCGACCGGCGGACCGACAGTGAGACGCCGTCGACCGCCTTCACGCGGTCGGGGTCCTCGCCACGGAACTTGTTCAGCAGCGGCTGGCTCTGCTTGTAGTGTTTCTCGAGGTTCTCGGTCTCGAGGATGACCTCGCCGCGCTCGGAGCTGCCGTCGCTGTCGTCGGGGATGTCCCACGTCTCCGGGTCGTCGGCCACCTGCCGCATTTGCGCGGCCTCCTTGACGCGGTGGCAGGCCGACCGGTGGTTTCGGTTGGGGAGATCCACGAGTTCCGGGTGGGACTCCCCGCACTCGTCGGTGGCGAACGGACAGCGGTCCTGAAACACGCAGGCTGTCGTCTCCCCGTTCAGGTTCGGCGGCGATCCGGGAATCGCAACGGGATCCCCATCCTCCTCGTCGATCTCCGGGAAGGAGTTTTTCAGCCCCATCGTGTACGGATTCGTGGGATTGACCAGCACGTTGTCGACGCTGCCCTGTTCCATGACCTTCCCGCCGTAGAGAATCGAAAGCTCGTCGCAGGTCTCGGCGATGACGCCGATCTCGTGGGTGATCAACAGCAGCGAGCTGTCCGTCCGCTCCTGAATCTCGAGGATTTTGTCGATGATCTTGTCTTGGACGATCACGTCCAGCCCAGTCGTCGGCTCGTCGGCGATGATGAGGTCCGGCTCGAGAGCCAGCGCCATTGCGATGGTGACCCGCTGGCGCATCCCGCCGGAGAACTCGTGGGGATAGTCGTCGATCCGTTCGGGGTCTAGGCCGACCATCTCGAACAGTTCATAGACGCGGTCGCGGGCCTTGGCGTCCGTGACGTTCCGGTGGGCGTGGATCGCCTGCGCGATCTGATCGCCGGTCGACATTACTGGATCAAGCGAGTCCATCGCGCTCTGGGGGATGTAGGCGATGTCCTCCCAGAGGATATCTCGGCGCTCGGCCTCTGAGAGAGACGTGAGGTCCGTCCCGTCGAACTCGATGGTCCCGCGCTCGATAGTGCCGTTGCCCGGGAGCAGGCCCAGCAGCGCCTCCGCGACGGTGGACTTGCCGGAACCGGACTCGCCGGCGAGTCCGTAGTTGACGCCCTTCTCAATGGTAAAGGAGACATCGTTGACGGCGTGGACCGGTTCGTCGTCGGTTTTGTACGTGACTTTCAGGTCGTCGACTTCGAGTACGCTCATTGGTCTGTCTGGATTTCGGGGTTGATGACTTCCTCGTAGGCGCGGCCGATGAGGAACACCGAGGTGGTTATCGCGGCGATACCGATCGCGGGCGGGAGTACCCACCACCACGCGACGCGCATGTTGCCGGAGGCGAACACCTGCCGGAGCATCCGGCCCCAGCTGGTCATCGTCGGATCGCCGAAGCCGAGGAACGCGAGGCTCGCCTGCGCGGCGATCGCCCACGCGACGCCGTAGGCGGTGTAGAGGAACCCGATCGGCAGCACGTTCGGCGCGACGTGGTACAGCATCGTCCGCAGGTCGCTCGCGCCGCTGGCCCGTGCGGACTTGACGAACGTCCGCTCGCGAACCGACAGCACCTCCGAGCGGACGACACGGGCCGGCATCTTCCAGAGGAAGGCGGCGATGATCGCCGTGATTAGCCAGATGTTCGGCGTCACGAACGTCAGCAACAGCAGCGCCATCGGCATGAACGGCAGCGAGAACGTCAGGTCGGTCAGCCGCATCAGCAGCTCGTCGACCCAGCCGCCGTAGTAGCCACTGACGACGCCGATTGCGAAGCCGATGGCGCCCGTGCCCAGCCCGCCGAACAGGCCGACGATGAGCGTCGGCCGCGCGCCGGCGAGGAACTGGCTCAGCACGTCTTTCCCGTAGGACGTCGTCCCGAAGAACGCATCCGCGCTCGGAGCGGCGAGCCGGAGGACGGAACCGCCGTCGCTGCGGACGGTGTGCTCGATCGGATCGTGGGGGGCCAGCCACGGCCCGAACAGTCCGAGGAACACGAACGTCCCGACGACGATCATCCCGCCGAACGCCAGAGGATCTTGCCGCAAGAACGCGAACTGGTCGCGGACGGCCGTCCACAGGTCGTCGATGCGACTGTACAGCGCTCCCTCGGATTTCGTTTCGGTGCTCACGCGGCACCACCCCCGTCGGTCGAGACCGTCGGATCGAAGTACGCGTAGAGGACGTCAGCGGCGAGATTCGCGATGATCACGGCCAGCGCCATGATGAAGACGGCCGCCTGCACCAGCGGGTAGTCCTGCTGCTGGATGGCTAACACGAGTTCGCGGCCGATCCCGGGCCAGCTGAAGACGACCTCGAGCAGGATCAGGCCCTGGAAGATCATCCCCAGCCGCAGCGTGAAGTACGTCAGAATGGGCAGCATCGAGTTCCGCCCGGCACGGGCCAACTGCGCCATCTCGGAGAGCCCCTTGGCGCGGTGGAGTTTGAGGAACTCGGAACCGCGCTTCTCGACGACGCCGTTGCGGGCGAGCAGCAGGAAGTCCCCGCTGTAGTAGAGGACGGCGACCGTGAAGGGGAGGATGTAGTGGTGCAGGAAGTCTAGCGAGACGAACGTCTCGAGGTAGCCGTCCGGCGTCGCCCGGATCGATCGCATGCCGAGCGCCGGCACGATCTCGAGATTGTACGCGAAGACGATGATGAAGCCGATCGCCGTGATGAACACCGGCGTCGAGCGCAGCAGCGTCGTCGAGACGATACTGAGCTTCTCGAGGCGGCTGCCCCGGTTCCAGCCGGCGTACATGCCGAGTAGCGAGCTCAGTATCGCCGTCGTCACGAGCGCGGGCACGAGCAGGATCAACGAGTTGGTCAGGCGCGGCTCGAGGACCGTCCAGACCGGCTGGCTCCGCAGGATCGAGTAGCCGAACTGGAAGGTCAGCAGGCTCGTGAGGTAGTTGACGTACTGTTTCCACATCGGCTCGTCGAGGCCGTACATCGACCGGATCTCGGTGATCTGCTCCTGATTTAGGTTCCCCGAGGTCACGAGCGCCTCGAAGGGGCTTCCCGGAAGGAGCCGCAGAACGACGAAGATCACCGAGACGGCGACCAGCGTCAGCAAGACAGAGATCGCGAGCCGCTTGAGCAGGAACCGCTGGAACTTCGTCATCGGTCGCCCTCCGCGGTGATCGCCGTCTTGTTCGCCGACTGTGCCATCACGTCGACCGCCGTGCGGTCGCTCGGCGGCGTCGTCGCGCCGGTCGCCACACGGCCGCTCCGTGCGGCACGCTCGACTAACGCGGTGGCACGGTCGGGGTGCCTGTTCGACTCCGTTCGGTTTTGTCCTCTGGTGAGGGTGATCGTGCAGTTCATTGTGAGAAATCGGGCTGATCGAGCTCCGAGCGGCGCTTGTAGGTGTTTTCGGGCTGAATTCGTTCGACGAACGCCCCCCAGGCGTCGCCGTTGGGGAAGCGCAGGTTGCCATCGCCGTCCCAGGTGTAGCCCGCCCGTTCGAGGACGTTGCGCGCTTCCTCGACATCGTAGCTGTATCCGGTCGTCTCGGGGTTGTGCCACTGAGTGAGCGAGGAGATCGGGTTCTCGCCGGCCGGAACCGTCGCTTCGCCCTGCAAGAAATCCTCGACGAACCCCTGCGAATCGACGGCCTTGGCCAGCGCGACGCGGAACTCCTTGTCGCGGACGAGCGGACAGGAGAACATGAGCTTCGTATCCAGCGGGGCGTAGTTGCCGGCCGACATCTGCTCGACCCCGTCGGCGTTGGCCGCGCGGTCGGCCTGCAGTATCGAGAGGGTCGTCCCGACGGCGTCGATCGCCCCGCTCTGGAGTGAGCCGATCAGCGCGTCGACGTTGCTCACGTTGATCCAGATGACCCGTTCGATGCCCGGACCGCGCTCGGCCTGGTCGCCCAGCGCATCAGCTCGCCAGTCGTCGTCGAACATCCAGTGGCCGTCGTTACGCGAGGCCGAGAATCGGGTCCCCTGCTCCCAGTCCTCGAACTGAAACGGGCCGGTCCCGATGGGGGCGTCTGGGTTGTGCTGGGACGGGTTGTCCACGTCTTCCCATCGGTGCTTCGGGAGGATGACGCTGCGGACGACCCGCTGAGTCATGAACGCCGCGTCGGGGTTCGTCAACTCGAACCGCACCTCGTGATCGCCGAGCACCTCGACAGACTCGATCGGCTCGTAGAACGGCACCTGGCTCGAGGAGGAGTACTCCTGATAGAGCTCGACAGTGAACTTCACGTCCTCGGCGGTGAACGGCTCGCCGTCGTGCCACTCGACGCCCTCGCGCAGCGTGAGCTCGACGGTCGTCTCGTCGACGAAACCGCCGCCGGTCGCCAGCGCGGGGACCACGTCGAGGTCGGGCGTCGCATCGAACAACCCGTCGTAGATGAACGTCAGCCGCTTGGCCTCCGCGCCTCCGGCCGACCAGGGCAGGTTCAGCGAATTCATCGACGCCGAGACGCCCTTGACGTAGGTGCGGTTGTCCGTCTCGGGCTGAAGGTTACTCTCGGTCCAGACGAACGAGTCCTTCGTCGGGCCGTTACCCGGCGTCTTCACGTAGCCGGACCACCGCTCCGTGTTGACCGCCGTGACGACGTTCGGGAAGAGCGTGATCAGCGCCCCGACGTCCTCGGCGAAAATCTCTTGAGCCCGATCGACGAGCTCCTCACGCTCGGCCCGCTCGGTCGTCCGGGCCTGTTCGGTGAGGGTCTCCTGCAGTTCTGGATGGTAGTAGTTGTCGTAGTTCGAGAGCGATCCCTCGGTCCGGCGCATCAACAGCGGGTTCGGATCGAGCCCCCGTTGCGGGTCGGGGCCGTGTGTGCTCATCGAGATCACCGCTTCGAGCCCCTTCGTCGACCAGCTCTGGGCGTAGAGCTGGTTCAACGGTCGGTCGTTGAGCTCGACGGCGATCCCCAGATCGTCGAGGCCGCGCTGGACCATCAACGCGTGCTCGCGCACCCACGGGTCGTCTTCGCTCGAAAACTCGACGGGCAAACGGTCGAGCACCGCGCCCGCGGTCGCGTTGTAATCCAACGGCGGCGAGTCGGTATCGATCGTCTCCCACTCCCGCCAGTACTTCGTCTCGACGGTTTCCGGCACGCCGGCGGGCACGTCCAGTTCGAGACTCTGCCCGCGACTGCCGCTACAGCCAGCGAGCGCACTCGTCCCGAGGGCCGCAGCCGTGGCGAGGTAGCCGCGCCGCGTCATCCGGTCGCGCGGTTTTGTGACCGAACTATCATGATTTTCACTATGCTTCATCCACTCCCTCGTTACAGGCTATCTAGAATCATACTACCCCCTATCGGCCCCGATAGCTATCGCTATTTAAATGGGGTGGGATATATCACGCCGTCTCCGATCTCGAGGCCGACCAGGAACGGTCACTGCTTCCGCGGTCCGTAGATGAGCTCGAGCAGCGTTCGCTCAGCGGTCCGGAGTCGCTCGCTCACCGTCGACTGCGCAATGTCGAGTTCGCCCGCGAGGTCCGTCGCCGTCGCTTCGCGAGGGATATCGAAGTAGCCGTGATCGTACGCCGTCTCGAGAACCGCCAACTGGTCGTCGGTGAGCTTCGAAACGAGGACCTCGGTCAGTCGGCCGCTGTCGAGTGGTTCGCCCGGCTCGTCGTCCTGGGTGACAGACAGCAGTTCGAACTCGCCGAGCGTCTCCTGGACCTCGTCGGCCATCGCACGGAACTGGTCCCAGTTGCGCGCAGTCACCACGGCCTCGAAGACGCCGTTCTGGAGGACGATACGGTTGGGGATCGTCTCCTGGCGCAACACCAGGCTCAAGATGAACGGGTATGACTCGTTCGCGAGGATGGTGAGTCGCCGAATCTCGAAGTCGTCCGATTCGGTCGGGATCTCGGTACTGTAGAACAACGACACGCCGGAGATTTCCTCGATGACGACGTTCGGGTCGAACGTGCCGTTCACCACGACGGTCAGCGACTCCAGCCACGTGCCGTCCTCGACGTAGAATGCGTTGTCGAGTTCGATACTCCGGACGTCAGCCAGTTCCTGGTGGAGCTTCGCCATCACACCCGTCGGCACAGTCGTGAACTCGACGCGTAGAATTGGCGACCCTCCTTATGGGGTAGAGTCCGACCCACTCATATATAGCTCACGCTTGTCACGGTCGGTCAGCTCACCAACGGCCAGTAACGAGTGACGAGAGGGTGGCGACCGCGACAGCGAGGAGCATCGTCACAATGCCGAACGCGGCGATGTCCCGATGCGAGAGCGGTCCCCAGTCCATCGAGACGAGCACCGCCGTCGTGTTGAACGACAGGATCGTCGTCGAACCGACGACTCGGCGTTCCGCTTAGCTCTTGTCGCGACCGACGTAGAGCGTCTTCGAGACCTCGGCGTACACCGTGCCCTCCTCGTCGAACAGTCGAACGTCGTACTCGCGGTCGGTCGACTCGCCGGGGTCGATTCTCTCGCGAATCGTCTCTATCTCCTCGTCGGGGAGCCGAAAGTCGGCGTACAGCGTCCGGTCGCCCGGTCGTTTGAACTCGATCTCCGCCGCGCGGTCCCAGACGGTGAAGCCGTCGCCGAGCCGTTGGTTCAACATGATGACGTAGACGGGGTCGACGGCGGCGTACATGCTCCCGCCGAACATCGTCCCGTAGACGTTCTTCGTCCGCCACGTCAGCGGGAGTTCGACCTGCACGCGACTCCAGTCGGCGGCGACGTATCGGACTCTGCCGCCGGTGCTTCGGTACGTCGGGTGGAGGTTGAACCCGAGACGTGCGAGACGCGTCCGCAGCGATTCGCTCATGGATGTCGGTCGGAGGGTCGCGGGAAGTCAGTTCGGATGTAGGTTCGGCGACTCGTCGACGGCGATCTCGTCGTCTTCGCTCATCTCCCCTGCGGAGACGAAACGGTCATACGCGCGAGACGGCAACACCCACGAAAATGGAGTGCGACAAATGCGACCGCGACGCCGTCATGGTCGCGAACTACTCGGGGGCGCATCTCTGCGAGAACCACTTCTGCGCCTCGGTCGAGAAACGCGTCCGGCGGCGCGTCCGCGAGGACAGCCTCGTCCCCCGCGACGCCAGCCCCGACGACCCCGATACGTGGGTCGTCGGCCTCTCGGGCGGCAAAGACAGCGTCGTGCTCACGCACATCTTGGAGGAGACGTTCGGGCCGGACCCCCGAATCGAACTCGTCGCGCTCTCCATCCACGAGGGTATCGAGGGCTACCGCGACAAGAGCTTAGACGCCTGTGTCGAACTCTGTGAAGACCTCTCGCTCCGACACGAGGTCGTCTCCTACGAGGAGGAACTCGGTGTCCGCATGGACGACGTGGTGGAGAAAGATCCCGAGAACATGGCTCCCTGTGCGTACTGCGGCGTCTTCCGACGCGACCTGCTCGAACAGTACGCCGAGGAACTCGGCGCGGACAAACTGCTGACCGGCCACAACCTCGACGACGAGGCGCAGACGGCGCTGATGAACTTTCTCGAAGGCGACGTCACCCAGGTCGCGAAACATTTCGACGCGAGTATCGGCGGCTTCGAGGAGCGCGCGCTCACCGACGACTTCGTTCCCCGCGCGAAACCGCTGCGCGACGTACCCGAGAAGGAAGTCGCGCTGTACGCACACCTGAAGGACCTCCCGGCGCACATCACCGAGTGTCCGCATGCGAGTGAAGCCTATCGCGGGGAAATCCAACAGTTGCTCCTCGAACTCGAAGAGAACCATCCCGGCACGCGCCACTCCATCATGGCCGGCTACGAGGAACTCGCGAAGATGGCGGCCGAGCAGTACCGCGGCGACAGCGACGAGGACGTCGAACTCAACGAGTGCGAACGCTGCGGGTCGAAAACCGGCGGCACCGTCTGTCGCAAGTGTAAACTCGTCGAGGCGGTCGAAGCCGTCTGAACGGGTCGTCACGGGACGACGCCTGCGTTCTCGTTTTCGCGCCTTCGCGACGCGGTCGCTCGCCGACGAAGTCGTCGAGACCTGAGAATCTGAGAACCGAGTACGGCCGAAGTCGCTGGACAGTCAGCGAATGACGTCGAGGCCGTTGTTCCGTTCGACCTCGTCGCGTCCGCCGTCGGACTGCCACGACCCACTCGCACCGGGGTTCGTCCGGTGCTGGCGGTTCTGGTTCGTCTCGAACTCCGAACTCGAACTCCCGTCGAGGCTGGCGCGCGAGCGGTCGGCCTGCTTCTGCGTCGTCGGGCCGAGCACCTGCGCGCTCTGGACGCCGGTCATGATGGCCATGACGCGGACCTTGCCTTTGTACTCCTCTTGGATGCGAGCGCCCCAGATGACGTTGGCGCTCGCTTCGAGGCGTTCGGTGATGTTGTCGGCGATGCCCTCGGCCTCCTTGAGCGTGAGGTCGGGACCGCCGGTGATATGGACGAGACCGCCGGACGCGCCACGGTAGTCCACGTCGAGAAGCGGGTGGTTCATCGCGTCGCGGACCACCTCTTCGGTCTTGTTTTTGTCCTGCGTCTCACCGACCAGCATCACGGCGACGCCACCCTGGTTCATGATGGTGGACATGTCGGCGTAGTCGAGGTTGATGAGCGACGGCTGGGTGATGGTCTCCGAGATCCCCTTCACCGTCTCGGCGATGATCTGGTCCATCACCGAGAACGCCTTCCCGATCGGGAGGTTCGGGACGTAGTCGAGCAACCGGTTGTTGTCGAGGACGATGATGGAGTCCGCCTCGTTGCGGAGTTTCTCCAGCCCTTCCTCGGCTTTCACCGTTCGGGCGCGCTCGACGTTGAACGGCGTCGAGACCATGCCGACGACGATGGCACCCTGCTCTTTGGCGATCTTGGCGACGACGGGGGCCGCACCGGTCCCGGTACCGCCGCCCATCCCTGCCGTGACGAACACGAGGTCGGCCTTGCCGAGAACCTCTTTGATGGTCCCCTGGGCCATCTCGGTCGCCCGCTCACCCATCGAAGGGTCACCGCCGGCCCCGAGGCCGGAGGTCAGCGACTTGCCGACGAGAATCTTCGTGTCGGCCTCGATCATCTTCAGGTGCTGTTTGTCGGTGTTTATGGCGATGGTGTCGGCACCCTCGACGCCGATGTTGTAGAGACGGTTGATGGTGTTGTTACCGGCACCACCGCAACCGACGATGACGATACGGGGTTCGCCGAAATCGTCGTCGTCGTCGCTCTGCGCCTCCATATCGCGCTGCTCGGCTTCGGCGTTCTCGAGTGCGTCTTGAACGATATCTTGCATCGATTACACCTTCGCCCAGCTGCGCTTGGCGCGCTCGGGGCGTTTCGCGTCGCGTTCCTCGACCTGTTCGTTGAGCATCTCGCGGACGGCCGAACGGATGGCTTCGCTTCGGTTCGGGAACTCTCCCGTTTCCACCATCTGTTCGACTTCCTCGATCTGCTGCTTCGGAATTCGTAGTGTCACACGCTCCATATTTGCATTCCCCCGGTAAGACGGTCGGGCACATGCCCGATGTCGTCTGACGCGCCGAAACCGCACGAAGAGGGCGACTTAGCCCCGCCGGCTTCGGAACGTAAGACGACCGTCTTACGCGAACGTAAGCACAGAGCGATAGGATATAAATGTAACGGCGGCTGTAAGACGCCATCGCGGAAACGGTGTATACGTGCGCCAGAAGTGCCTCAACGACGTTCGAGCACGTCGGCCGCCGGGGTCCGCCGACCGCACCCCGGACAGAACGCCCAGTCCGAGCGCACCTCGTCGCCGCAGTCGCAGAACAGCCGACGGGACGCCTTCTCGCCGCAATTCGGGCAGTACATCTGGTCATCGGAC
Source organism: Haloprofundus halobius (assembly GCF_020097835.1). Taxonomy (GTDB): domain Archaea; phylum Halobacteriota; class Halobacteria; order Halobacteriales; family Haloferacaceae; genus Haloprofundus; species Haloprofundus halobius. The sequence continues at coordinate 2,247,373 of NZ_CP083666.1, read as the reverse complement.
AGTTCTTCGCCGCACTGATTGCACGATCTCTCGTCGGTCCGCTCCGAGTCGTCGAGCGTTGTCTTACGCGCCTCCGAGTCGTCGCCTCCCGCACCGTCGAGACTGATGTTGACGTTTACGTCCTGCGGGCGGCGGTTCTCGACTTCGCGGAGTCGTTCGTCGACGAGTTCGTCGACGCGCTCGCGGACGAGACGGTCGACCGCCTCGCGAGCCGATGCTGGCGTCGTCTCCGCTGCACCGTCGTCACGTTCCGACGCGTCGAGGTACGCACGAAGCGCCTCGCGCATAACCTCGCTCTTGGAGGCCTCTAACGCCTCCAACCGCTCGACGAGGTCGTCGTCCGCGCGGAACGTCACTTTACTCATCTTCGTTGAGAGGAATTATGCCACACTATTTCAATCTTCCCCAATGCTCGTCATTCGTTCACGTACGACGTGCCGAACAGTAATCGTTATACGCGAGAGGGCGGTACGAGAGAGCACCGCTCTTAGCTCAGCCTGGCAGAGCAGCCGACTGTAGATCGGCTTGCCCCCCGTTCAAATCGGGGAGAGCGGACTGAACTTCAGTACCGAGAGCGCAGCGAACCGGTGCTGAATGTGACGGATTCCTCGGTCCGAGTTGAGCAGGTGAGTCGCAGCGCGCGAACGGTGTGGGCGCCTCGTCTGACTGAGTTCAAATCGGGGAGAGCGGACTTGTCGAGTGAACGCTCGCCCACAAAAGCAGGTAGAGCGAGTTCACTCGACTCTACCCGTCGGACTGACGCGCACCTCTGAACTGCGTGACGTGCGTGAACGTGACCAAGCCGAGTCCACCGACGAAGTTCCCGGCCGTGACGGTCGCCGTCATGACGACGAACGAGACGACGCCGACCTCGGCCCCGAAGAGCACGCCGATGAAGACGTGGAGCATGGTGACGACGACGTGGTCGAACGGACCGAGCGCCAACAGGAACCCGACGATGTACGCCATCGTGATGCGGCTTCTGACGCTGTTGGCGGCCGCAAGGAGAAACGACAGTAGTGCGACGAGCGCCCCGCCCGCGACGCCGTTGGCGAACTCCGTAGCCACTCCGCGGCGGACGAACTCCACGGCGAACGCTCGCAGCGCCTCCGTGGTGTGCGCCGACAGCGTCCCCTCCACGGAGAAGACCAACGCGAAGAGACCGCCGCCGAGCAGGTTGAACACGAAAGTAACGACCCAGAGACGAAAGAGCGGCCGGAGCATCCACGAATCCGCCTTGACCGCCTTCGCCGTCGGGTCGAAGAAGTTCTCGGTGAACAGTTCCGTGCGGCCGACGATGAGGAACACGACGCCGACGCCGAAGGCGAGCGCGCCTGCGAGCTCGGCGAGCGAACCGAACTGCCGTCCGACCGCGGCGTGGACGTGCCCGAGCGCGACGATGCCGAACACGACGGTGAACCCCGCGATGAAACTCGTCGAAACCAGTTCGAGCAGCGACTGATCGAGGCGTCGCTCGCCTTCCGCGACCGCTCTTTCGAAAATCTCGGCGGGTTCGGGAGCTACTGACATGTGGGAATAATCAGCCGAGAAGATGAAAAACGTCGGGGCGGTCCTCGAAGGTCGACAGCGACCGCGCGGGCGAGCGGAACGGGATTCGGCGCGCACGTCTCGCGCCCTCGATCCCGGGAAATCCTTCCGCCGTGGGTGACACTTACGGTCGTACGCACGTACGACGTGGTATGCGACACCGCGAACTCGGCACCACCGGTTACGACGTGACCGAAATCGGTCTCGGCACGTGGAACATCGGCAGCGACTGGGGCGATGTGACGGCGGAGGAGGGGCGCGAGGCGGTCCGCGCGGCGCTCGATGCGGGCGTCGATTTCATCGATACGGCGGACGTCTACGGCGACGGCGCGAGCGAGAAGCGTATCGCCGAAGTCCTGGACGAGGAGGACGCCCGCGACGACGTGACCGTCGCGACCAAAGCGGGCCGCCGCCTCGACCCGCACGAGACCGACGGTTACACCCACGAGAACCTCGAACGGTTCGTCGACCGGAGTCGCGAGAACCTCGGCGTCGACTCGCTCGACCTGCTCCAACTGCACTGCCCGCCGACCGACGTGTACTACCAACCCGAGGTGTTCGAGGCGCTGGACGACTTGAAGGACACGGGGACACTCGACCACTACGGCGTCAGCGTCGAGACGGTCGAGGAGGGGCTGAAGGCCATCGAGTACGACGGCGTCGAGACGGTCCAGATAATCTTCAACCCGTTCCGTCAGCGCCCCGCCGAACTGTTCTTCCGGGAGGCGATTCGCCGCGACGTCGGCGTCGTCGTCCGCGTGCCGCTGGCGTCGGGCCTCCTCACCGGTAACCTCTCCGTAGACGACGAGTTCCCCGAGGACGACCACCGCAACTACAACCGCGACGGCGACGCCTTCGATGTCGGCGAGACGTTCGCCGGTGTACCCTTCGAGACGGGCGTCCGCGCCGCCGACGCGCTCGAACCCGCGGTGTCCGACGACGCGACGCTCGCGCAGTTCACGCTCCGGTGGATTCTCTCGTTCGACGCCGTGAGCGCCGTCATCCCCGGTTCGACCAGTCCGGAACACATCCGGCAGAACGTCGCCGCCGCCGACCTCCCCGAACCGACGGCCCAGCAGCACGAACTCGTCCACGAGGTGTACGACGAGTACGTGCGTGACCACGTCCACCACCGCTGGTGAGCGGCGGGCGCGACGCGTCGTCTCCGGACGTCGACCTCACGGGTCCACCCAACGACTATGAGTGTCGTCGTCGTAGGACCGCAGGTCACGATGTCGGAGAAGACACACAGCGACGTCCCGATTCGAGTCGGTATCGTCGGTCTCGGCTACATCGGCACGACCGTCGGCGACGAGTTCGCCCACCACCCGCAGGCGCGCGTTGCGGCGGTGTGCGACGTAGCCGAGTCCGCGCGCGTCGACGCGGGCGAGCAGTTCTCGGTGCCGCCCGAGTCGCGCTACGAACAGTACGGGGAGATGCTCGACGGCGAGAACCTCGACGCGGTGCTCGTCGGCACGCCGCACACGCTCCACTACGAGCAGGTCGTCGCGGCGCTGGAGCGCGGGCTGCACGTGCTCTGTGACAAACCGCTGACGACTGACCTCGAACGGGCACGGGACCTCTACGAGCGAACGCTCGACGCCGACGAAGTGCTGATGGTCGGCTACCAGCGCCACCTCAACCCGGCGTTCGTCGAAGCGCGACGGCGGTGGACCGAGAGCGGTCGAACGCCGCAGTGGATAACCGCCGAAATCAGTCAGGACTGGGTCGACCGCTTCCGCGGCACGTGGCGCGCGAACCCGGACCTCAGCGGTGGCGGCTACCTCTACGACACCGGGAGCCACATCCTCGACGCCATTCTCTGGACGACGGACCTCACGCCGACGGCCGTCCGCGCGGACATGACCTTCGTCGACGACGAACAGCGCGTCGACGAACGCGCGGAGCTCTGGATCGAGTTCGAGGAGGGAGCCAACGCCAGCGTCTCGGTGTACGGGAAGACGCCGGCCACGCGCGAACACATCCACATCTGGGACGACGAGGGCGCGGTGTACCTCGACGGGCGCGAGTGGGAGGACCGAGAACTCTCCGAAATCGACGCCAACAGTACGACGCACACGCCGTACCTCGCGGATCACTCGCATCCGAACAAAGCCGAGTCGTTCGTCCGCGCGATTCGGGAAGGGACTACGCCGCCCGCGACACCGATGGACGGCCTCCGCGTCACGGCGGTCACCGAGGCCGCCTACGAGTCCGCTCGCGGCGATGGTGACTGGGTGAGTATCGACCTGTAACCGGCGTCCGAATCCGGCGTTTCGACTCGCACCCGCGCCGCCACTACGCCTTTTTGGCTCCGAACCGTACGGTGAGCTATGGCCGACGAACCCGACGAGAACTCCCGGACCGATTCGAGTCACGAGAGCGTCATCGAGAACTCGCGGCGGCGAAAGGACGAACGCGCCGACACGGTCGAGAACATCATGGACGAGATCGACCGGCATCTCGAGGGCCAGAAGTTCCCCGTCCGCGGCGAGGAACTCGCCGAGGAGTACGGCGGCCAACCCGACGACATGCCGAACGAGACGGAGTCGCTCGGCAGCGTCTTCGACCGACTCGGACAGGACGAGGAGTACGAGTCCGCCGAGGAAGTTCGGGAGGCGGTGTACGGCGAAGTGACCGGCGAAGCAGGCGGCGAGAACGAGTACAATCCCGACCGCGAACTGCAGGAGATCGCCGAGGACGTCGTCGACGACGAGTCGAACACGAGCGCGAACTGACCCGTCCGCCCCCGCTGCGTCCGTCTCACCGCTACGTCCGTCTCACCGCGGCGTCCGTCTCCCCGCCGCGTCGCCGGAACCCGACACTCGACGCCTTTCGGTCGAGATTCCGGAAGGCAGCGTCACCCATCCCCATACTTTTGAAGTGCGCGGAGAAGGTGGCTGCATGGCAACCAGACTCCCACCCTCCGAGTTCGAGGCGCGCATCGACAGCATCCGCGGCGCGCTCGCCGACACCGACGCCGACGCCGGCGTCTGGTTCGGCGCGACGAGCATCGAGTATCTCACCGGGTTCCACCACATCCAGACGGAGCGGCCCGTCGTCCTCGCGGTGACGCCGAACCGAATCGAGATTACGGTGCCCCGACTCGAAGTCGAGCGCGTCGAACCCAACCATCGAATCGACGCCGTCCACCACTACTTCGACTACCCCGGCGGCAAGCCGATAGAGACGGCCGTCTCGATGCTGCGCGGGATGGGCGTCGACGCCGTCGCCGCCGACGGAGACGGCGCGCCCGGGGTGATGGGCTACGAAGGGCCGAAGCTCTCGGAGTTCGTCGACGTCGAGTCCCAGCGCTGGGTCGACCGGATGCGCTGGGAGAAGACCGACGCCGAGGTCGACCTCATCCGCGAGTCGGCGAAGTGGGCGAACCTCGGCCACCGCTACCTCGCCGACTACACCGAAGTCGGCGCGCACCCGGCGACGGTCAGCCAGCAGGCGTCGACCGACGCCTCCCGCGCGATGCTCGACACGCTCGGCGACCGCTACTCGGTTCGGGTCCGCGGCAACGGCCCGGTCCACGCGGGCTACATCAGCGGGACCGAGACCGCGCTCCCGCACGGGCACACGCCGAACGAACGGCTGTCGGAGGGCGACGTACTCATCACCGGCGCGTCGGCGAACGTCGACGGCTACCACTCCGAACTGGAGCGGACGATGTTCGTCGGTGAACCGACCGACGAACAGGAGCACTACTTCGAACTCATGCTCGAAGCCCAGACCCTCGCCATCGAAGCGCTCGGGCCGGGCGTCTCCATCAGTCACGTCGACCAGGTCGTCTGGGACTACTTCGAAGAGCAGGGCGTCGCCGACCTCGCCCAGCACCACGTCGGCCACAATATCGGTCTTGACGGTCACGAACCGCCGTACATCGACCGCGGGTGGGACGACGCCCAGGAGGACCCCGCCGACGCCGAGATGGCCCCCGGGCAGGTGTACACCATCGAACCCGGCATCTACACCGACGAGTTCGGCTACCGCCACTCCGACACCATCGCCATCACCGAACGGGGCACCGAGTGGCTGACGTTCTTCCCGCGCGACCTCGAATCGAACGTCGTTCGGTAGACGCGTCGCGTTCTCTTCTCTCTCTCGCGCCACGCTTTCCTCACCCGCCGAGCGACACGTCCAACCCGGTAACGCGACGAACCAACGCTTCGAGCGCCGCTGGTCGAGACAGCGGACTCGGCCGGTCGACGGTCCAGACGTTCGTCGATTCGACGACCACCACGTCCTCGTCGCCGTTGCCGTCGCCGTCGGTGAGCGCGACGACGACGCGCCGAACGTGGTCGAGTCTGATGCCGTTCGCGCCGTTGTTTTTGGTCGTACTCTCGACGACTGCCGACGAGGTGACGCGCGTGAGTTCGACCCCGTTGTCGTCGTTCTCGTTGGCGACGTTTCGCGCCAGCACCGCGCTCCGGGCGTCGGTCACGTTGATGCCGTCCGCGCCGTTGTTCCACACCCTGTTGTCGAGCAGGCGAGTCTGCGCCGACCGATGAAATCGGACGCCGTCCGCCCCGTTGTCGAACACCTCGTTGCGCTGGACGAGATTCCGGTCGCCGCCGTGGTCTATCTCGATACCGTCGTCGGCGTTGTCGCGCACGACGCTCCCCTGCACGACGTTCGCCGTCGCGTTCCTGAGGACGATGCCGTCGCGGGCGCTGTCGGTCACCGTGTTTCCGACGATGCGGTTCCCGCGAGCGCCGAGGCGAAGCAGGATGCCGTCGCGGGCGCTGTCGGTCACCGTGTTGCGCTGCACGAGGTTGTTCGACGCCTCCCCGCGGAGCAGGATGCCGTCGCTGCCGCTGTCGCGGACGACGTTCCCGACGACGCGGTTGCCGTCGGCGACGCCGATCGGGATGCCGTCGTTCCGGTTTCCGGTGACGACGTTGTCGACTACGGTGTTGTTGTCCGACCGGGCGACGTCGATGCCGTCGTCGAGGTTGTTCCGGACCGTGTTTCGCCGGACGACGTTGTCGTCGGCGTCGCGCAGTTCGATACCGTCGGCGTTCTCCAACCCCTCGTTTCCGCGGACGAGGTTCGACGCAAGTAGGTTGCCGCTGGCGTTGTCCAGGTCGATCCCGTCGTCGATGTTCTCGTCGGCGACGCTCAGGCGAATTACGTTGTCGTTCGAGTCGTTCCGGAGGAGGATACCGTCGCCGCCGTTGTCGCCGCCGTTGCGGCGGAACGCGCTGTTCTCGATTCGGTTGTCGTCAGCGTCGTCGAAGACGATGCCGTCGTCGGCGTTGCCGTCGGCGCGACTGTCGACTACCGCCACGCCGGTCGTCGACGCGAGGTGCATCCCGTCGTTCGCGTTGTCGACGGCTGCGACGCCACCGAGCGACCCGCTGCCGACCCCGTGGAACCGGACGCCGGTCTCGAAGTCGGCGACGGTGAGGTTCTCGACAGTCACGTTGTCGACGCCGTCGGCGAGCACTCCCACGCCATCCCCGTCGCCCGAGAGCGTTCGCCCGTCGCCGACGATTCGGACGTCGTCGGCGTCGACGGTCAGACACGGACCCGACCCGCTCGCGTTGACGTCCTCGCCGACGACGTACGTTCCCGGAGTCGAAATCGTGGTACAGGTCGATAGCTCCACGTTCGTCGCGGCCGAGGCGTCCGTGGCCGTCGCTTCCGCCGTCGTCACCCCTGTCCCGACCGTGGAAAAGAGCACCGCGACGACGACCGCCCACGTCGCCACTCGGTACAGTCCGACTCTCTCAAGCATCTACCTGGTAAACGTATCGGAGCATCCATTGATTAAGATTCACATGTATTGTTTTGGAATATTGTGCGCCGAACGTGTCTGTACCGACGCTCTGTCTATCCGCCGGACACGTTCGCAACAGTGAGGCACGGTGGGTGGCATCAGTATCTTCAAGTCGGATTTGACCAATCACAGTCCAGTGGCAGTAACGTTCGACCTCTTCGGAACGCTCGTTGAGGCTTCGCTTCCGGCCGACCCCGCAGCGGCCGTCGCCGTCGAGCTCGACCGTGTCGGCGTCACCGTCCCCGACGACTGGGGCGACGCGTACCGCGAGGTCCACATCGACGCGCCTGAGGGGGCCGAAGTCCCGCTTCCGGCGCACGTCAGCGCCGCCCTCGGGAGTCGCGGCGTCGACGCGCCGAACAACGCCGCGCGTCGCGCCGTCGTCAACGCGTTCGACCCCGACGTACAGACGCGACCGGGTGCGGTGGCGGCCGTCACCGTCGCCGCCGAGCGCGGCCCCGTCGGTCTGCTGTCGAACTGTAGCGTTCCCGAACTCGCTCGCCGGGCGCTCATCCGCTCGGACGTGCCGAACGACGCGTTCGGCGCGACGGTGACGAGCGTCGCCTGCGGGTGGCGGAAACCCGACGCGCGGGCGTTCGAGGCGGTTGCCGAGGCGCTCGGCGCCTCCGCCGAGGAGCTCGTGCACGTCGGCGACGACGCGCGAACCGACGGCGGCGTCGAAGCCGTCGGCGGGGAGTTCGTCGACGTGACGGAGACGTCGCTGGCCGCGCTCGTGACACGGTTCGAGCGGAGGGGAGACTGATGTCGATGGCCGCGGGCGGAGCAGTCGTGCTCGCGGCCGTGCTCGACTGGATCCTCCGTGAACCGCCGACCCGAATCCATCCGGTCGCCCTCTTCGGCCGCCTCGTCGCTCCCGTCGACCGCGAGTGGGGACGTCCCACGCTCGTCGGCGTCGCCGCCGCCTCGTTGCTTCCGCTCTTCGCCGCCGTCGTCGTCGCCGGTACCGTTCGACTCGCCGCCGCCGTCCATCCGGCGCTGGCGCTCGTCGCCGTCTCTCTCGTCCTCTTCTCGACGACGAGTCTTCGGATGCTCCTGGACGCGGCCCGGCGCGTCGTCGCCGACAGCGACAGCGACAGCGAGGCGGCGCGTCGACAGCTCCGGGCGCTGGCGGGGCGCGACCCCGAAAATCTCTCGTCGGGCGAACTCCGGAGCGCGGCCGTCGAGAGCGTCGCCGAGAACCTCGCGGACGGACTCGTCGCTCCGATTCTGGCGTTCGCGGTGTTCGTGCCGCTGTCTCCGTCGCTGGCGGCCGGGGCGGCGGCGTGGGTCAAGGCGGTGAACACGCTCGATTCGATGCTCGGCTACCGGCACAAACCGGTCGGGTGGGCGTCCGCACGACTCGATGACGTAGTGATGTGGCCCCCCGCGCGCGTCAGCGCCGTCCTTATCGCGCTCGCTGCGGGTGACGTGGGTGCGCTCACGCGCGCGAGCGAGTGGGTACGCGAACCGCCGTCGCCGAACTCCGGATGGCCGATGGCGACGCTCGCGGCAGCACTCGACGTCCGTCTCGACAAACCGGGCGTCTACGTGCTGAACCCCAACGTCGCGCTGCCGACGCCTGCAGACGCCACCCACGGTATCCGCATCGTCGGCGTCGCGGGCGTGTTCGCGTGGGGTCTCGCGTTCGTGGCGGCGCTGTTCGCCGATACCACCTTCGTCGACATCGTCTCGCTCACCTCGGAGGTGTTGACGTGGTTCTGAGCGCGCTCCGCGGCGGCGTCGCGTTCCTCACCCGCCTGCCGGTCGGCGGCGGTGAACGCGAGTGGCACGCCTTCCGGACGACTCCGGCGGCGTTCCCGCTCGTCGGCTACCTCGTCGGCGCGCTGGCGGCGCTGCCGTTCATCCTGCTCTCCGCCGTGCCGCAACCCGGCACCGTCGCCGCGCTCTACCTCGGCACGCTCTATCTCGTGACGGGTGTCGCCCACGCCGACGGCCTCGCCGACGTCGGCGACGCGGCGGCGGTCCACGGCGACGCGGAGCGCCGCCGCGAGGTGATGAAGGACTCCCAGACCGGTGTCGGCGGCGCGCTCGCGCTCGCGCTGTCGGTCGTCGGCCTCGCGCTCGGCGCGTTCGGCGTCGCCACCTCGACGGCGAACCCGGTCGTCGCCGTCCGAATCGTCGTCGCCGCCGAGGTCGGAGCGAAAGGAGGGATGGCGCTGTTGGTCTGCCTCGGAGAGTCGCCGCACGAGGGTCTCGGCTCGGCGGTCGTCGCCGAGAACGACGCCGCGGGGCTGTTACCCGTCGCTGCCGCGGCGCTTCCTGTGCTCGTCGCTGCGCCGTCGTCGGCGACGCTCGCGCTCGCCTGCGCGCTGCTGTCGGGTCCGGCCGTCGCACTACTCGTCCGGCGGTGGGCGCAGGGTGCGGTCGGCGGGGTGTCGGGCGACGCCCTCGGCGCGACGAACGAACTCGGGCGCGTCGTCGGTCTGCACGCGGGGGTGGTCGCGTGGACGCTCTTCTGATGTGCGGCGGACGGGGGACGCGACTCGGCGGCGAGACAGAGAAACCGCTCGTCGAAGTCGCGGGGACGCCGATGGTCGACCGCGTGCTCGCGGCGCTGTCGGGGAGTCGCGTCGACGCCGTCTACGCGGTCGTCTCGCCGCACGCGCCGCAGACGCGCGAGTATCTCGCGGCCGTCGCCGACGCCGATTCGGGGGGCGCCGACGTCGACGCATCCGCGGTGACGATTCTCGACGCCTCCGGCGACGGCTACGTCGAGGATCTCGATTTCGCGCTCGAAACCGTGGGAGTACCGGTCGTTACTGTCGCCGCCGACCTACCGCTGCTCGCCGCCGACCACGTGAACGAAGTCGTCGCCGCCGCGAGCGACGGCGACGGGTCCAGTCGCGAGGGTCGCGACGGCGACGGTACTGTCGACGCCCGGTCGGTCGCCGTCTGCGTCCCGACAGCCCTGAAACGGCGTCTCGGAGCGAGTGCGGACACGGCGTTCGAATCGGAGAGCCGGAATCTCGCTCCGACGGGGCTAAACGTCGTCGCCCCCGGAGAGGAGATTGTACACGTGAGCTACGACGCCCGACTCGCCGTGAACGTGAACCGCCCGCCGGACATCGCTCTCGCGGAGGCGCTGTGCGACTGATACTCGTCGCCGGCGCGACCGACACCGCGAAAATCGACGGTATCAGCGCCGCCGGAGCGGATTCGGCCCTCTTGGCGCACACGCCGAGCGCCGACCTCGAACTCGTCGAGTACGGCTCGCTCGTCCGCGCGCCCGAACTGCCGGTGAGTCCGACGGGGTGTCCCACGCCGGCGGCCGTGACGCGGGCGGTTCGGGAGCGACTGGACCTCGACTTCCTCGCCGTCGACGCCGGCCTCTCGGTTCCGACGGGCGCGCCGACGGTGAGCGTCGGCGCGAAGCGCGGTCGCGACATCCGCGAGGCCGACCCGGTGCCGACCGCGCCGGGGGCGTTTCTCGCCGCCCGGCAGTTCGGTCGGAGTGTGCCCGACGACGAACTCGTCGTCGGCGAGACGATTCCCGGCGGGACGACCACGGCACTCGGAACGCTCCGCGCGCTCGGCGAGGTGTGGACCGTCTCCTCGTCGTTCCCCGAGAACCCGATGACACTCAAGGAGTCCGTCGTGGCCGAGGGACTCGACGCCAGCGGCATCGAAGCCGGCGAGTTCGCCTACGAACCCCTGTTGGCCGTGCGGGCGATGGGCGACCCGGTGTTGGCCGTCGTCGCCGGACTCGTCGCGGGTGCGCTCGACGCCGGCAAGGACGTGATTCTCGGCGGCGGCACGCAGCTGCTCACGGCCGCCGCCCTCGTCCGTCACGAGGGCGTCACCGGGCCGCTGACGCTGGCGACGACGAGCTATCTCGCCGCCGACGTCCCCGCCCTCGACGACGCGGCCGGATCGCTCGACGTGGACCTCGCGGTCACCGACCCCGGGTTCGGCGAGCGCGACGACGCGCTCGCCCGATACGCGGCGGGCGAGGGGAAGGAAGGCGCGGGGATGGGCGGCGCGCTGCTGCTCGCCGACCGGGCGGGCGAGTTAAAACACATCGCCGAACAAACAGTTAAGGTAGTCGACGCTGCGGGTGTTGCACATGGACCCTGAGGCCGTCGAATCCGTCGAGCGCGTGCCGCACGGTGGCGTAGACGACCCGACCGTTCTGGATTTCAGCGCCAACACGAACCCGGAGCGACCGCCGGGCGTCGTCGGCGTCTACGACGCGGCGCTGTCGGTCGCTCGGCGCTACCCCGCCGACTACTGCGAGTTCCGCACCGCGGCGGCCGAAACCGTCGACTGCGAACCGCGGTCGGTGATTCCGACGCCGGGGGGACTCGCGGCGATTCGCCTCGCGCTCTCGGTGACGGTCCGCCCCGACGACCGGGTGTTGATTCCCGCGCCGAGTTTCGGCGAGTACGCCCGCGAGGTGCGACTACAGGGCGGCGACCCGAGATTTCTGCACTACGACGAACTGCTCGACGCCGACCCCATCGACTACGCCGTCGTCGTCGTTTGCACGCCGAACAACCCGACCGGCGAGGCCGCCGACCCTGACCGCCTCCGCTCCTTTGCCGCCCGCTGCCGGGAGACCGACACGACGCTGCTCGTCGACGAGGCGTTTCTCGACTTCACCCCGCTTCCGAGCATGGCCGGCGAACCGGGCGTCGTCGTCGTGCGCTCGCTGACGAAGATGTACGGCCTGCCCGGCCTCCGGGTCGGGTTCGCCGCCGCGGTCGGCGACCTTCGTACTCGACTCGACACCGCACGGATGGCGTGGTCGCTCGGGACGCCCGCTGCGGAGGTCGGCACGTACTGTCTCAAACAGACCGAGTTCGTCGAGGCGACCAGAGAACGGGTCGCCCGCGAGCGCGAACGGATGCGAGCGTCGCTCTCGCGGCAGTTCAACGTTTACCCCTCCGACGCGCCATACCTCCTTTTCGACGTCGGGCGCCGAGAGGTGGCGGACGTCGTCGACGCCGTCCGCGCCGAGGGTATCGCCGTCCGCGACGCGACGACGTTCCGCGGCCTCGACTCGCACGTCCGCGTCGCGGTCAAGCGCGAACACGAGAACGACCGACTGCTCGACGCGCTGGCGGATGTCTGACTCGGTCACGGGATTCGAGACGACGGTCCGAGACGGCGTGCTCCGTTTCTCCCGTCCGGGGACGCGCTGGCTCTCCTCGGGGTTCGACGGCGGCGAGTCGCGCGCGTCCGCAGCGTACAACGTCACCGTCCCCGACGGATTCTCGCGTACCGACCTCGCGGCGTTCGCCCGCGAGCGACGCGATGCGGTCGGCTTCGACGACGACGGGCCGACGCTTCTCACCGGTGTGGAGATGCGCCACGCGCGGCGGGCGCGACTCGGTTCGGTCGAGGTCGTCGCGACGGCGGGCGTCTCGAACCCGGCGGCGTTGCCGGTCGACGTCGAGGAGAGCGTCGCGAAGTCCAGCGCAGAACCCGTCGCCGACGACGCCGACTCGCCGCCCCGTCCCGGCACGGTGAACCTCCTCGTCGGGACGACGCGCGCGCTCGAACCTGGCGCGCTGGCGAACCTTCTCGCTCTCGTCGCGGAGGCGAAGGCGGCGACGCTTCTCGCGCTCGCGAACGTCCCAGGAACGACGAGCGACGCCGTCGTCGTCGGCTGTGACCCAGCGGGCGAGACGGTGCGATTCACCGGCAGTTCGACTGAAGTCGGCGCAGCGACGCGAGCGTGTGTGCGCGACGCCGTCCTCGCATCTCTGGAATCGCGCTACACCGACGAGGGGATGCCGACGAGCGTCGCCGACGCACCGTACGGCGTCGTCACCGACGAACGAGCGAGCGTCTCGAAAATCGAGTGAGCGCGGGTCGGGATACCCACCGAGTCGAGTCGTCACCTCTCAGCGAAATGGATTTGACTGGCGGCGACTCAGCATCGACCACCGCCATGAACGTCGTGCGTCTCCTCCACATCGTCTGGTTCTTCCTCGCGCTCGCCATCGCGGGGCTGTTCGTCATCGAGGGAAAACCCGCCCAGACGCTCGTGTGGGGCTTTTCGGCTGTCGTCGCCGCGACGTTCTTCTGGAGATCGATGGAGAACGATCCAACCGAGACGTAAGCGAATCGGGCTCTCTCGAACGGGAGGCCGACCGTCGAGTTACGCGGTCACTGAATCGAGAACCCGCCGTCGACCATCAGCGACTCGCCAGTGATGAAAGACGCCTCGTCGCTGGCGAGGAACGTGATGGCGTCAGCGACTTCGTCGAGTTCGCCGAGGCGGCCGAGCGCGTAGCCGCGGCGCGCGCGTTCACGGGCCGCTTCGGGGTCCTCGAACGAGTCGAAATACTGCTCGCCGAGCCCACCCTCGACGAATCCGGGGCAGACCGCGTTCGCGCGGACGCCGTTGGAGCCCGCTTCGACGGCCACGGTTCTGGTGAAGTTGACGACCGCACCCTTCGACAGCGAGTACGCACCGAGGTGCGGCGACCCGATGACACCCGCCAGCGAGGCGACGTTGACAATAGCGCCCGAGCCGCGGGCTTTCATCGTCGGAAGCGCTGCCGCACAGCCGTTCCACACGCCCGAAACGTTCACGTCGAAGACGAACTCGCGTTCGGCCTCGGGGACGTCCTCGACCGGTTTCGGGGGGTGGCCGACGCCCGCGTTGTTGACCAGTACGTCGAGTCCGTACTCCTCGTCGACAGCCTCGACCACCGAGACGAACGCCTCTCGGTCGCGAACGTCGAGTTCCGAGAACTTCGCGCTGCCGCCGTCGCGCTCGATTCGGTCGACCGTCTCCTCGCCGCCGTGGGTGTCCACGTCGGTGACGACGACGTGTGCACCCGCCTCCGCGAGTCGCGAAGCGGTCGCTCTGCCTATTCCCGATGCCGCACCGGTGACGATGGCGGTCCGTCCATTCAGTTGCACGGCATCGAGTTCACGGGGAAACAACATAATATTCGGGACTGTCGCCTCGGTGGGGTCTGGGTCTGAGTTCTTGGAGTCCGAGTTCTTGGAGTCCGAGTTCTTGGAGTCCGAGTCGACCACGACTGCCGGGCGCACCGAGAGACCGCAGCACCACCTCAGACCTCCCCAGCCTCGTCGGGCGCATGAACGCGCCCGACTCCCTCACGCATCTGTCGGTCGGACGGAGCCGACCGCCGGCGCGTGCCACGGCGCGGCTCCGTCCGTGTCGTTTCCGTGCGAGGGTCGAGTAGCGCAGAGAGCGAAGCGACCGAGCAACGCAGTCGATTGCGGGGGATGAGGCATCTCGGTGTGCACGGGAGTCGCGGTCGGTTCCTCCCCGGATACCACTTTCTCGAACACCACCTCACCGAATACCCCTCCACCGAACAACTCAAATACAGTTGCAGTAAAACTATCTGAATAGAATATGAACGGAGTCGTCATCGCCGGGGTCGCCTCCGGCGTCGGAAAGACCGTCGCGACGCTGGCCGTCTGTCGGGCTCTGCAGCGGACGGGGCGGATCGTCCAACCGGCGAAGGCCGGGCCGGACTTCATCGACCCGAGTCACCACGAGGCGGCGACCTGGCGCGCCTCCAGAACGCTCGACCCGTGGCTCGAAGGCGAGGCGGGGATGCGCCGCAACTACGCCCGCGGGTCGGGCGACGTCTGCGTCGTCGAAGGGATGATGGGACTGTACGATGGGAGCACGACGAGTCGGGCTGGCGTCGACGAGGTGGATACGAGCACCGCGAAAGTCGCCGAGTTACTCGACCTGCCGGTCGCCCTCGTCGTCGACGCGAGCGCGGGAATGGAGAGCGTCGCCGCGACGGCGCTCGGCTTCCGCGAGTACGCCGCGCGCGCCGGCCTCGATATCGACGTCGCGGGCGTCCTCGCCTCGCGCGCACACGAAGGACGACACGAAACGGGCATCCGCGAGGCGCTCCCCGACGACCTGACGTACTTCGGGCGGATTCCACCGCGCGAGGACCTCGAAATCCCCGAGCGCCACCTCGGGTTGGAGATGGGCGACGAATCGCCGCTGTCCGCCGAAGCGCTCGACGCGGCGGCTGAGGGCATCCGCGTCGAAGAGTTCGTCGAGGTGGCGAGCGGACCCGAGTGGTTCGCGGCGGTCGAGGACGACGCCACGTCCCACCCCGACGAGGCCGACGACCTCCCCACAATCGCCGTCGCCAGCGACGACGCCTTCCGGTTTGTCTACGCGGCGACGCGCGAACGCCTCGACGAGCGCGCCGAGATAGTCACCTTCGCGCCGACGGCGGGCGACGACCTGCCCGACTGCGACGGCGTTTACCTCCCCGGCGGCTACCCCGAACTACACGCCGCCGCCCTCTCCGAGAGTCCCGCGCTGGCGACGCTCGCCGACCGGGCCGCCGACGGCCTGCCCATCCTCGGCGAGTGCGGCGGCCTGATGACCTTGACTGAGTCGCTAACGACGACCGACGGCGACACCTACGAGATGGCGGGCATCCTCCCGGCCGACGTGACGATGCGCAATCGATATCAGGCGCTCGACCACGTCGAACTCCGAGGAAGAGACGAGACGCTCACCTGTCCCGAAGGGCGGACGCTCCGCGGCCACGAGTTCCACTACTCCGAGGCGGACCCGGCGACCGACGCCCGCTTCGCGTTCGATGTCGTTCGCGGCAAGGGTATCGACGGCGAGCACGACGGCCTCACGGAGTACCGGACGCTCGGCACGTACGCGCACGTCCACCCCGAGAGCGGGGCGTTCGACCGGTTCGTCGACGAGGTGGCAGCGTTCGCTGACGCAGGCCGAAACGGTCACGGCGGTTCGCGTGCCCACCACTAACATGGACGACGGACGCGACGAGGACACGAACGCTGACCGCGCCGCCACCGAAGAGCGCCGCACCGAGGCGCTCGACGTGCTCCGGTCGAACCGCGCCGAGGGGTACACCATCCCGTCGGCGACGCTCTACCCGTTCCAGTGGAACTGGGATTCCGCCTTCATCGCGCTCGGCCTCGCGGGCGTCGAACCCGCGGCCGCGAAAGAGGAGGTAGAATCGCTCTGCGCGGCGACGTGGGAGAGCGGTCTGCTGCCGCACATCGTCTTCCACACCGACGCCGAGGGCTACTTCCCCGGTCCCGAGGAGTGGGGCGTCGACGTCGAGGAAACTGCCACCAGCGGCATCACCCAACCGCCGATGGTCGTCCCGGCGGTCCGCCGTATCTACGAGGAGACGGGCGACGACGGGTTCCTCGATCGAGTGTATCCAGCGCTGGAACGCCACTTGGAGTGGTGGGTGCGTGAGCGGTCGTTCGACACCTCGGTGGTTTACGTCCGCCACCCGTGGGAGACCGGGATGGACGACTCGCCGGCGTGGACCGACCCGCTCGCCGCGTTCGACCCCGGGGAGGTCGTGTACGAGCGCGAAGACCGCAAGTCCGACGAGTTAGCCGACCAGCGACCGACCGACTGGGACTACGACCGGTACGTCTCGCTCGTCCGCGAGGCCCGCGCCGTCGACTGGGACGAGTTCGACCTCCGCGAGTCCTGCCCGTTCCTCGTCGAGGACGCGCTGACGAACGCCATCTTCGTCCGCGCCTGCGACGACTTCGCGGCGCTCGCCGCCGCCCGCGGCGACGACACGGCGGCGACGACGTGGCGCGAGCAGGCCGAGCAGTCGCGCGAGGCGATTCGCGACCGACTCTGGGACGAGGAGTTGGGGACGTTCGTCTCCTACGACCGCGTCGGCGACCGCAAACTCGAAGCGAATTCCGTCGCCGGACTCGCGAGCGTCTTCGGCGAGATTCCGACGAAGCAGCAGTTCGAACGCCTCCGCCGGACGCTCCGCGACGACTTGCTCGCCTACGAGTTCGCCGTCCCCTCCTACGTCGGCGACGCGTTCGACCCCGACCGCTACTGGCGCGGGCCGGTGTGGATAAACACGAACTGGCTCGTCGCCGACGGCCTGCGCCGCTACGGCTCGGCCGACCTCGCCGACCGGATCGACCGGGACAGCCGCCGCCTCGTCGAACGCGAGGGCTTTTTCGAGTACTTCAACCCCGAGACGGGCGAGGGTCGGGGCAGCGACCGTTTCTCGTGGAGCGCGGCGTTGTACCTCGAACTGACCGATTCAGCGTAACCCACTCATGACCGACGAAACACCGAAAAAAGACGAACTGCGAAAGAACACCCCCGGCAGGGGAATCACGCCCGAGGCCCACCGGATCGAGCCGAGCGCACCCGAGGAGTTCGGTCTCGTGCAGGTGTGGTGGGGCGACGGGAAGGGGAAGACCACCGCCGCGATGGGGATGGGCTTTCGCGCCGCGGGCCACGGCTTCCGCGTCCACATGCTCCAGTTCATGAAGGGCGGCGCGGACAGCGTCGACGCCGTCCGCGGCGAGTACAACGCCATCGCGGCGATGCCCGGGTACAGCTACGAGAACACCGGCCACTACGGCTGGCACGGCCTCAGAGACGGCAGCGACGACGACGACCACCGCGCGAAGGCGCAGGGCGGACTCGAACGCGCGCGGGAGCTCGTCGACGCCGCGAGTGACGCGGACCTCGAATCGCCGCTCGCGCTCGACGGTCCACCCGAAGACGGTGCTCACATGCTCATCCTCGACGAGGTGTTGTACGCCGTCGACCAGGGACTGCTCGACGAGGAAGAACTGCTCGAACTCGTCGAATCGAAGCCCGAGAACCTCGAACTCGTGCTGGCGGGGAGTCACACGAAACCCGAGTATCTGTACGACCACGCCGACCTCGTGACACGAGTGAAAAAGGAGAAACACCCGATCGACGCCGGACAGCGGGCGCGACGCGGTACCGAGTACTGACGTGTCGAACTCCAGCGACGCCACGCGGACGCTCCTCGTCGCCGGGACCGCCTCTCACGTCGGCAAGAGCACCGTCGCCGCCGGTCTCTGTCGCCACCTCGCCGACTGTGGCGTCTCGGTCGCGCCGTTCAAGGCACAGAACATGAGCAACAACGCCCGGGCCGTCTCGCGGTCACCCGCGCTCGAAGGGAGCGAGGCGTTCGGCGAAATCGGCGTCTCCCAGTACGTGCAGGCGCGGGCCGCCGGCGTCGCGCCGACGACCGACCACAATCCCGTGCTCCTGAAGCCTCGCGGTGACGGCGAGTCGCAACTCGTCGTGGACGGCGTCGCAGTCGGCCACTTCGCCGCGGGGAGCTACTACGAGGAGCGCTGGGCCCGCGCCCGCGACGCCGCCGAAGCGGCGCACGCCCGACTCGCCGCCGAGCACGACGTCGTCGTCGCCGAGGGCGCGGGCTCTATCGCCGAGATAAATCTTCACCACCGGGATCTGGCGAACGTGGAAACCGCCCGGTTTGGAAGCGATTCGTCGGAAACGAATCGAGACGGGGCGGCGAAGCCGCGAAGTACCGAGATTCTGCTCGTCGCCGACATCGAGCGCGGCGGCGTCTTCGCCAGCCTCGTCGGCACGCTCGAACTGCTGCCCGACGACCTCCGCGAGCGCGTCGTCGGCGCGGTTATCACGAAGTTCCGCGGCGACGTCTCGCTGCTCGACCCTGGCCTCGACGCGTTCGAGGAGCGCACGGGCGTCCCCGTCCTCGGCGTTCTCCCGTACGACGACCCCGGGTTACCCGAGGAAGATAGCGTCTCGCTACCCGCCGAAGGCGACCGAGCGGTCGTCGGCGACGACGACGGTGTCGAAGCCGAGTCGACGGTGACGGTCGCCGCTCCGCGCCTGCCACGCGCCTCGAACGTCACCGACCTCGAACCGCTCGCGGACGAACCCGGCGTCCGGGTCGCCTACGTCCCGCTCTCCGACGACCTCTCGGACGCCGACGCCGTCGTCCTCCCCGGCACGAAGAACACCGTCGACGACCTGCTGACGCTCCGCGAGGCCGGTTTCGACGACGCGCTCGCGGCGTTCGAAGGCCCAGTCGTCGGCCTCTGCGGCGGCTATCAGATGCTCGGCGAGCGCATCACCAATGCGAGTGTCGAGAGCGCCGACGACGGCGTCGACGACGAAGTGGCGGGCTTCGGCCTCCTGCCGGTCGAAACCGCGTTTTCGACCGACAAGCGCGTCGAGCAGTCGACGCTTCTTCTGTCGGGGGTCGGGCCGCTCGCTGGCGTCGACGGCGAGGTCTCGGGCTACGAGATACACGCCGGGGAGACGCGCGCTGTCGACGGTGTCTGCGACGTAGAGGCTCCCTTTTCGCGCAACGGCGAGGCGTCTGCGGCGCTCGGCGCAGCCTCGGGGCAGGTGATCGGCACGTACCTCCACGGCCTCTTCGAGAACGAGCAGGCGCGGGAGGCGTTCGTGGATTCGGTGTTCGCGTCGGCCGGGAGGGAGCGACCGGCGACGGTGGACGGCGACTCACGGTCGCCGTACGACCGCGCGGCGCACCTCGTCGAGAGGCACATCGACCTCGCGGCGCTCGGACTGCCGGAGTAGTCCGTCCAGCGGTCGACGACGCGCTGCTCAGTCGTCGTCTGCGCCGGCGCGCTCGGGGTCCTCGTCGGCGTCCGCGCCGAAGTCGGGCCGCTCGAACGTCAGCGGCTCCTCGGCGGGGTCGGTACCCAGCGGCGCGATGCGGACGCTCGTCACTTTGAACTCGGGGATGAACGACGTCGAGTCGAGTTCGGCCTGCGTGAGTTCGTTGACCGCCCCCTGCGCGAAGTGCATCGGGACGAAGACGACTCCCGGGTCGGAGGTTTCCTCGACGTTCGCCTTCACGACGATGTCGCCGCGGCGGGAGGCGACCCGGACGTACTCGCCGTCGTCGACGCCGAGGTCTTCGGCCATCTTCGGGTGGATGGTGACGAAGCTCTCGGGGACGTGGTGCATCAGCGCCTCGACGCGCCGGGTCATCGTCCCCGTGTGCCAGTGGTAGAGCACCCGTCCCGTCGTGAGCATCAGCGGGAACTCCTCGTCGGGCATCTCGACCGGCCCGGCGTAGTCCGCCGGCACGAACCGCGCGAGGCCGTCGTCGAAGTTGAACTCGTCTTCGTAGAGGAACGGCGTACCGGGGTCCTCGGCGTCCCCGCAGGGCCACTGGAGGCCGTCGGACGTCGATTCGAGGCGATCGAAGCTGACGCCGCCGTAGATGGGGACGAGCGACGCGATCTCGTCCATCACGTCCGCCGGACCGTCGTACGCCCACTCGTAGCCGAAGCGACCGGCCAAATCGGAGAGGATCTCCATGTCCGTCCGCGCCTCGCCCGGCGGCTCGACGGCCGGTCGAACCATCTGGATGCGGCGCTCGGTGTTGGTGAACGTGCCGTACTTCTCGGCGGCGGAGGCCGCCGGAAGGACGACGTCGGCGTGCTCGGCCGTCTCGGTGAGGAAGATGTCCTGCACGACGAGGAAGTCGAGTTCCTCGACGGCCTCCTCGGCCTCGCGGACGTCCGGTTCCGACAGAACGGGGTTCTCGCCCATCACGAACATCCCGCGGATGTTCCCGTCGTGGATGGCCTCGTACTGCTCGGGCAGGTAGAGGCCGACCTGCGACGGCGGGCGGACGCCCCACGCCTCCTCGAACTTGTCGAGCACGTCGTCGTCGGTGAGGTCCTGGTACCCCGGCAGGTTGTGCGGCGCGGGTCCCATGTCGCCGCCGCCGCCCTGGACGTTGTTCTGCCCGCGGAACGGCGACAGTCCTGCCCGCGGTTTGCCGAGATTCCCCGTCACGAGCGCGAGGTTCGTGATGGCAAGCACGTTCCGCGTCCCGTGGGCGTGCTGGGTCATCCCCATCGCCCAGCCGAAGATGCAGGTGTCCGCCGTCGCGACGGTCTCGGCCGCCCGCTTCAGGTCCTCGGGAGCGACGCCCGCGAGTTCCTCGACCTTCTCGGGGGTGAACGGCTCGACCTTCTCCTTCAGTTCCTCGAATCCGGTCGTGCGCTCCTCGATGAACTCGCGGTCGTGGAGGTCCTCAGCGATGATGTGGCGCACCATCCCGTTGAGCCACGCGATGTCCTGTCCGGGTTGCGTCCGGGTGTACTGGTTGGCGTGCTCGGCGAGGCCGATCTTCCGCGGGTCGAAGACGATGAGCTCCGCGCCGTCGCGGACGTTCTGCTTGATGCGCGTCGCCAACACGGGGTGGCTCTCGGTGGTGTTCGACCCGGTGATGAGGTAGCAGTCGGTTTTCCCGATGTCCTCGTTTATTCGATTCGTCATCGCGCCGTAGCCGACGGTCTGTTTCAATCCGGCGACGGTCGAGGAGTGACAGAGTCGCGCGCAGTTGTCGACGTGCGGCGTCCCGAGCACCTGTCGGGCGAACTTCTGGTTCAGGAAGTTCTCCTCGTTGGTCGCCTTCGAAGAGGAGGTGACGGCGACGGCGTCGTCGCCGTGTTCGCGCTGGATGGCGCGCAGTTCCGAGACGACGCGGTCGAGCGCCTCGTCCCACGACGCCTCGCGGAACTCCCCGTCCTCCTTGACGAGCGGCGTCTTCAGCCGATTCGGACTGTCGACGAACTCGTAGCCGAACTTCCCCTTCACGCAGGTCGAGAAGTCGTTCGCGGGGGTCACGTCGGTGTCGGCCGGTCGAACACCGAGCACCTCGCCGTCTTTGCCGTACAGTTCGAATCGACAGCCGACGGCGCAGTACTGACAGGTCGTCTCGGCCTTCGTGACGCGCTGCATCCGGCCGGTGCTGACGACCTTCGCTACGTCGAACAGCTGTCCGACTTCGAGGGTGTTCGCCGCCGTCTCCTCCGCGACGCGTTCGAACCGTTCGAGCGACTCGTCGGCGACGCGCGAGGCCGCCGACTGCGCGTGCTGTCTCGCCTTCGC
Source organism: Haloprofundus halobius (assembly GCF_020097835.1). Lineage (GTDB taxonomy): Archaea > Halobacteriota > Halobacteria > Halobacteriales > Haloferacaceae > Haloprofundus > Haloprofundus halobius. Next base: position 2,225,336 of record NZ_CP083666.1, on the reverse strand, counting down.
CATGAAGCGCGCGACGCCGGATTTCTCGGTGACCTCCGCGTCGCTCTCGCCGCCGAGGCCTTCGAACTCGCCGGGCACGCGGCGGTTCGGCGACGGTGAGGTGTCGGCGGTCTCGGCGGCCTCGTGTTCGATGACTTTGCCAATCGAATTCTTCTGGGTGAACCCGGGAAACGGGATGGTCGTCGCGTCGACGAGTCCCTTCTCGACCAAGGACCCGGTCGGACAGACTGTCGCACAGTGCCCGCAGGAGACGCAGGTCGACTCGCTCATCGTCTCCGCCTCGGGCTTCTGGAAACCGATTCGAGTGTCCGGTCCCTGCCCCTCGATGCGGAGGACGCCCTCGACCTGCACGTCGTTGCAGGCCTCGACACAGCGGTTACAGAGGATGCATTTGTTGCGGTCTATCTGGATGACCGACGACGTGTCGTCGAGCGGTTCGTACTCGTCGCGGTCGTCGAAGACACCGTAACGTGGTTCCTGCACCCCGTTGTCGATGGAGACGTCCTGCAGTTCGCAGCGGCCGTTCTGCCCGCAGGTCGTACACCGGAGGTTGTGGTTCGACAGCACGAGGTCGAGGTTCACGTCGCGGGCCTCCTTCGCGTCGGTCGCGTCGGTGCGGACCGTCAGGTCGTCCTCGGCGGGGAAACTGCACGACGGAACGAGGCCGTGCTCGTCGGTGTCGACCATGCACGTCCGACACTCCGAGCGCGGGCCGACGTTCTCGCCCTGCTCGGTGTCGCGGTCGTAGCTGCAGAGCGCCGGGACGTAGCTCTCGGTGTCGAGCGCCTCGACGGCGTCGAGCAGCGTCGACCCCGGCGGCAACGCGATGGGTTCGCCGTCGACGGTGACGGTGGTCATCGCCGGACCGGCGGACCCCACTTCGGGGTCGTTGGCCGTTCCGGTGACGAAGTCCTCGGTCAGCGGCGTGCTCGGTCGGGGGTCGTCCAGGGTCGGGACGCCCGGGAGCGATTCGGCGGGGGCGGAGTCGCCCGGCCCCGGTCTGCTCGGTTCGGTGCTCATATCTTCGGGATTGTCGGTGCTCATATCAGGCCTCCTCGCACGCGCCGCTCGGACAGCGCCCGTCGGCGTGCGCGCGGAACTCGGTCTCGAACTCGTCCATCGCCGTCGTGACGGCGCGCGCGGCCGACGATCCGAACACACAGGTGCTCGTCGTCCGCATCACGCGCGTTAGCTCTCGGAGGCCGTCGTCGTCGAACTCGCCGTCGTAGACGCCGCGCAGTTTGTTCAAAAGTTGTTTCGACCCCTCGCGGCAGGGGACGCAGCGGCCGCAGTTCTCGTCGCGGGCGAACCGCGACCGCCCGCCCGCCGTCGCCACCGCGCAGTGGGAGTCGTCGAACAGTTCGACGACGCCCTCCGTGCCGAGTTCCGCGCCCGCGAGCGCCGGCGCGCTCGGCGTGTGATCGAGTGTGCGCGTGAACCCGCCGAACTGCCCGCCGACGCAGGCCATCTTCAGCGGCCCATCGAATTCGACGGCGTTACGAACCGCCGACAGCGACCCGCCGGTCGGCAGTTCGACCGTCGCGGGCGCGGCGACGTCGCCGGTGACGGTCACGAGACGGGTTCCCGGGTCGGCGTCGTCGGCGTCGAAGTTCTCGGGTCGGAGTAGCAGTTCGCGGACCTGCGCGAGCGTCCGCGGCGTGTGAATCAGCGTCGGGCGGCCGTACAGGCCGTGGCGCGCGGGCGAGGGTGGCCGGAGGCGTGCTTCCAGTCGGTCGTTGCCCTCCAGCGATTCGAGCGCCATCGTCGGTTCGCCCGCGATGTACAGATCCGGGCCGGCGACGACCTGCGGCTTCCCGTCGATGTCACGCGCCTCGGTCAGCGAATCGACGGCCGCGCGCACCCGGTCCTGCGCCAGGGTGTCGGCCTCGTTGAGGTAGACGACGATGTCACTCGCCTCGACGCCCACCAGTTCGGCGACGGCGAGTGCCCCGTCGAGGACCGCGACGGAATCGCCCTCGACGAGCGTTTTGTCCGTCTCGTTTCGCCGGTCGCTCTCGTTGGCGTTGACGACGAGCACCGGGTCGCCCGGCGTCTCGCGCGCGACGTCCCACTCGACGGCGACGGGATCGTCGTGCGTCGCGTCGCCTCGTCCCCGGCCCAGTAGTCCGACCTCGCGGACTTGTTCCATCGCGGCGTCGGTGTCGCCGACCACGTCGGTGGCCCACTCGTCGTACGCACCGGCGTCGGCCGGGTCGACCCAGCCGCATCGTCCGAGCACGCGCCGGTCACCCACCGCCAGCGGACCGAGTTCGGGAACCGGCAGCGTTCGACGCTCGGCGTCGTGTTCGACCGTCGCGTCGCCCGGTTCGACCCCGCCGTCTTCGAGCGACTCGACGACGCGCGTCGCCCGCTCCGGTCCGCAGTCGCGGTAGAACGTCGTCTCACCCCCCCGCGTCACCAGTACGAGCGGCGCGTCGCCGTCGATGCCGGTCGGTCCGACCCCGACCACGCGCGCGTCGTCCGCGGCTGCCCGCGCGGCGTCCGCCGTCGCGCTCGCCCCGTCTGTCGACCCGCCGACGCAGACGCGGACGACGGCGTTCGATTCCGTGTGGTCTGTCATCTCGTGTACGTGCGTCGCCGTGTCACGAAAGGGTTACTCCGAACTGGATGACTGTTCGATTCGTCACCAACAGTCAGAACGGCGGTGCGAGCCTCGATTTCCGAGTCGCCGCAGAGCGCGACGCCCGACTCCGACGAACGCGACGCGACAGCGGGGCGTGCTCGCGCCACAGCCAGACGAGCGTCACCCCGACGAGCATCGCCGCTATCGTGACGACCGAGATGGTTCGACGCCGACTCGCACCGTTCGCGCTCTCTCCGAACATGGGTGTCGGTTCGTCGAACGCGACGATAGGCGTTCGGGGGGATCGACGTCGGACGGGATCGACGTCAGGCGGCCCTCCGCTCCCGGGCGGAGACGGAGTGTTTAAATTAGGGAAGGCGGGTAACGAAACGCATGGTCGAGGCGTTCGCCGTCGCCAGCGGGAAGGGCGGCACCGGGAAGACGACGAGCACGCTCGCGCTGGGGATGGCACTCGCCGCCGAACACGACGTCACCGTCGTCGACGCCGACACCGGGATGGCGAACCTGCTGTTTCACGCCGGTCTCGACGACGTGGAGGTGACGCTACACGACCTGCTCGTCGAGGAGACCGGAACCGAGGTGTCGGAGGCGACGTACGAGCGGTTCGGGATGTCGGTCGTCCCCTGCGGGACGAGTCTCGCGGCGTTCGAGGCGGCCGATCCCGCCCGCCTGCGGGACGTGGTCGCCGACCTCGCGAGCGACACCGACGTGCTCCTTCTCGACTCGCCCGCCGCGCTCGGGTCGAAGAGCGCCGTCCTCCCCATCGTCCTCGCCGACCGAATCGTCGTCGTCCTCCAACCGACGGTGCCGGCGCTCTCGGACGGCCTGAAGGTTCAGGAGTACGCGCGGTCCTACGGCACCGAGACGGCGGGCGTGCTGTTCAACAGAGTCCACGACGACGCCGGAATCGACCGCGTCGTCGACCGTGCGAGCGAGTACTTCGGCGGGCAGACGCTCGCGACAGTCCCCGACAGCGACGTGGTTCGCGCGGCCAGACGCGCGGGCGAACCGCTACTGGCGCACGCGCCGGACTCCGCCCCAGCCGCCGCCTATCGGAAAGCGGCCGGCCGAATCGACGTTCACGCGGGCGACGAGGGCGACGTGGCGGACCGCTTTCGCAGCGCCGTCGTCCCCGACACGCCATGAACGCGCTCGACGACCCCCCGGACGACCGACTCTCCATCCCTCGCGGCGACCTCGTCCGCTCTCGGGTCGTCGCCGACGTCGGAACCGCGCTCTCGACGGCGCTGGAGCGCGAACTGACCGGCTACGCCGTCCTCGAACCGCAGGACGCGCTGCTGCTCGACGGCGAGACGCGCGGCGTGCTCACGTTCGAGGCAGGGGTGCCGGCGCTGGCCTACAGCGTCGAGACGGACCGCGGCGGGACGGACGCCTTGGCCGACTTGGCCGTCCCCGGACCGTTCCGCGTCGACGTCTACGAACTCCCGGTGTCGGCGCTCTCGGAGACACACGAGACCGACGACCTCCTCGTGCCGCCGGGGTCGCCCGCGGAGACGCTGGCGGACGCGCCGGAACTCGCGGCCCGAATGCGCGACGCCGCGCCCGACGAGTGGTCACGGCGGGGCGAGGACGGCGCGAGCGCGGTGGAGGCGTTCCTCGAAGACGAGGCGAAACTCGACGCGATTCGCGAGCAGGCCCGCACCGAGGCCGAAGCCCGCGCCGAGCAGTGGGGACTGACGGAGCAGTTGGCCGACGGCGAGTCGAACGCGGACTGAACCGTGACTACCGCTCGCCCTCGAACGCGTCGAGTCGCGACGACACCATCTCGGAGACGCCGGCCATCGTGCTACCGACGTTGAGAATCTGGTAGCCCTGGTCGGCTTTCTCGTTCACGTCGTCCATCCCGAAGCCGAGACCGCCGAGGGCGACGTCGCTGTCGAGCGTCGCGTCTCGAATCGTCTCCACGCGCGCCTGCACCTCCTCGTGGTCCACCTCGCCGGGGTGGCCGGTGTCGACCGAGAGGTCGTACGGGCCGACGAAGACGAACCCCAGTTCCGGCACCGAGAGAATCTCGCCGATCTCGTCGACCGCCCGCTGGTTCTCGACGGTGACCCCGACGAAGATCTCCTCGTCCTCGGTCGCCGGGTAGTCGTCGGCGAGACCCCAGCGACTCGCCCGCGGCGCGGCCAGGCCGCGCTGGCCGGGTTCGCCGTCGTACTCGAATCGCGCGGCGCGGACCGCCTCGCGGAGTTCGGCCGCCGAGCGGACCCGCGAGAGGAAGACGTTGCGGACGCCCGCGTCCAGCACCTTCCGCATCAGCGCGGGTTCGGTGACCGGGATGCGAACCAGTAGTTCGGTGTCGGTCGCGTCGGCGGCCCGTAGCAGGTTCGAGAGCGTCGTCGCGTCCCACGGACTCGGTCCCGCGTGTTCGAGGTCGTGCCAGACGAAGTCGACGCCGAGGTCGCCGCAGAGTTCGACCACGTCGGGGTTGTACATCCCGTCGAGCACGCCGAGGGCGACGCCGCCGGAGTCGACCGTCTCTCGGAGCGCGTTCGTTCGTGAATCCGTCATCGGGGTTCGTGCTACGGCGTCGGCTATAGTTTCGCGGAACTACCAACGATAGGGACCGTCTCGAAGCGGGGAGACTCTACGAGAGCGTCCCGTTCATATCGGTGCGTCCCGTACTCCCGCCGTGACCGTTCTCCGACTCGCCGCGCTCCGAACGCCCGAGGAGTTCGCCGACTGGTACCGAATCGGGGCCGACTACGTCGTCCACGTCGCCGACGGGATGGAACTCGAACTCGGGTCGTTCCGCGAGGACGCCGCGGCGGGCGTCGACGCGATGCGAGCGGGGCGGACCGACGTCGAACCCCGAATCGCGCGCTCCATCGCGGCGACGCTTCTGGCCGACGCCGCGTTCTCCGAACCGTTCTGCGAGTGGTTGCCGCTGTGGTACGAACTCGCGTTGGCTGGACCGGTCACACTCGCGGACTACCGACTCACCCGTCTCGCACGCGCGTACGCCGGAGATCTGCCGCACGTCTCCGTTCCGCACTTCAGCACGCCGAACGACGTGCTGGTCGAGGGTCGACCGGCGCTCGAACACGTCTCGGGGTTCGCCGAGCGGTTCGTCCTCGCAGACGCGGTTCTCCATCTCGAGTGGTTCGTCCACGTCGCGCGCGAGTCGGGCGTCGACGTACCCCAAACGCTCGTTTCGCGCACGCGAGCGGAGACCGTCGCGTACTACGCGGGTCGTCGAGAGTCACTCTCGCCGGACGTTCGGCGGTTTCAGCGCCTGCTGTTCGCCGACGACGCGTGGGTTCGAGATATCGACGAGAAGTACGGACTCGACAGTACGCTGTTCGACGTCTGGGAACGGCTCCTCCGTCGTGCTCGGAGGGAGTTGGAACATTCGGACGGTTGAGCGACGTTAGTCGCAGGCCGATTCGAGCTGCGACTCCATCTCGTCGCGGCAGGCGTCGGCGTCGGGGTTCGTCACCTCGACGGTCTCGTCTCCCTCCGCGGTCGCCGATTCGACCATCTGGTACTCCGCGAAGTGGCCGTCCGGGAGGTCGACCGCCGTCGTCCCTTCGATGGTTTCGCTCTCGGCCAACCCGTAGACGTACTCCTGTTCGTAGTAGCGAGTCCCCGTCTGACAGCCCGCGTCGGCGGCGAGCACCGACAGCGACACCTGATCGAACTTCCCGTCCACTTCGACGCCCGTACAGCCCGTAAATCGAATCGCCGCGTCCGAATCCCCGCCGCGGTCGTCGTCTTCGTCGTCGCCGCCCGGTCCCGTGTACTCCTGCCCGTTGAGGTACGCGGTCCCGCCCGAGAGCTCGAAGGCGGTGATGTCGCCGGAGACGCGAAAGGCGTCGACGCCGCCGAGCACCGTGCCGCTGACCGACCCGCCGTCGACGGTGTCGCCGCCCTGAATCGACGCGTAGCTCTTCGGCGCGCCGCCGGTCATGTTCGTTTTCGCCACGTCGCCGTCGGTTTCGAAGCTGTACTCCGTCCGCGGTCCGTCGCCGACGACCGTGAGGTAGTCGTAGCTCTCGCCGACGCTGTCGGGGTCGGTCTGTGAGCCGTCGAGGTAGACAGTCGCGTCGCCCTCCACCGACAGCAGCGTCAGTTCGCCGGTGTACCGGTATGCGTCGACGCCCCCGACGACGACCCCGCTCGCGTAGCTCCCTTCGAGCGTGTCGTTGGCGTTTATCGACGCGCCGTCGACCGGCGCGCTGCCCGTCTCGGTCGTCTTCTCGACGGTTCCGTCGGACTCCAGTTCGTAGCGAACCGGCCCGGACCCGGGAGTACCCGAGACGACCACGTTTCTCCACTCAGTTTCTTGTGCGTGTACGGTCATCGTTGTCGCGGTTGCGCCGAGGGCTGTGAGACTGCCAGCGAGGAACGTCCGGCGGCTTGTATGTGTTTCCTTCATTGACTTCTTCGCTTCCGGCTAAGGCCACATTGAGTTGCATCTTAAGCTTTATTCAGCACCGAGTACTTGTGTATTTATCTGACTATCCGCCGTTCGTGAACGTTACCGTCCGGACCGGTCTCTCAACCCCGCGTTGTTTCGGCGGGGTCGGACGCAACAGCGACGAAAACGTCCGGATTGGAGCCGTCGCCGTCCCCGACAGCGGCTCTCAATCGACGACTGGAGTACGACAACGAAGTGTTACGTCTCCGTCGGTCGAACGGCCGTCATTCCGGGAACGTCTCGTCTCGACACGTGCCCGCGTCGGGGTTCGTCGCCTCGACGACTTCGCCGTCGGGGTAGACCACGGTCGCTCTCTCGGCGACTTGGTACGGGCCAAACTCACCGTCGGGGACGCTCACCGTCGTCTCCTCGGACTCGCCGTCGCCCTCGTGTTCGTACACCTGTTCCATCGGCGTCGTCGGCATGTCGTCCCGAACGAGCACTTCGATGGAGAGGTCGTCGAACGCGCCCGCGACGTGTACGGTGGTGCAGTCGACGAACTCGAGGCTTCGCTCGACGGGGAACGTCTCGTCCCGGCACGCGCCCGCGTCCGGATTCGTCGCCTCGACGGTCCGCCCGTCGTCGTAGGTGACGGTGGCGTACTCGACGACCTGGTACGGGCCGAACTCGTCGTCGGGGACGCTCACCGTCGCGTCCTCGGACTCGCCGTCGTGTTCGTACTCGTACACCTGCTCCATCGGCGTCGTCTCGGGATCGTCGTCTTCGACCAGTACCTCCAGCGACGCCGCCTCGAACGACCCCGATATCTCGACAGTCGTACAGTCGGGGAACTCGACGGTCGGTTCCGTCGCCGGGAACGTCTCGTCGCGACACGCGCCCGCGTCCGGATTCGTCGCCTCGACGGTCCGCCCGTCGCCGTAGGTGACAATTGCGTACTCGACGACCTGATACGGACCGAACTCGTCCGCCGGAACCGAGACGGTCGCTTCGGTTGCGCCGTCGTCGTTCTCGTACTCGTACACCTGCTCCATCGGCGTCGTCTCGGGGTCGTCGTCCTCGACCAGTACTTCCAGCGACGCCGCCTCGAACGACCCCGATATCTCGACGGTCGTACAGTCGGGGAACGACAGTTCGGGGGCGGCCGTCTCTCCGCCATCGTCTTCGTCACCGCCGGTGTCGTCGGCGTCGTCGGTGCCACCGGTCTCGCCTCGCCCGTCCGACGGCCCCGTGTACTCCTCGCCGTCGAGGAACGCGGTGAGTCCGTCCGCCGGATCGAACTCGGTGAGCTCGCCGTCGACGACGTACGCGTCGGTGCCGCCGAACGTCGACCCCGAGACGTCGGTGCCGTCGACGGTGTCGGCGTCGTTGAGCGACGCGGGCGGCACGTCCGCGCCGCCGGTCAGTATCGTCTTCGCGACGCTGCCGTCAGCCGAGAACGTGTACTCGCCGTCTCCCGTCATCGCGAGTACGCTCGGGGACGGGTAGTCGCCCGCGTCGATCTCCTCGCCGTCGACGTAGACGCCCGCGCCGCCCTCGACGACCAGACTGGTCAGAGAACCGGAGATGCGGTACGCGTCCGCACCGCCGTGGACGCGTCCTTCGGCGGTCGTCTCGGTGAGACGGTCGTCGTCGTTGAGCGAGGCGAATCCGTTCGGCGCGCCGCCGGTCTCCGTCGTCTTCTCGACGTCGCCGTCGACGCTGAATCGGTACTTCGCCGGACCGTCACCGGTCGCGTTGACGACCGCAAGTATCCGCGTCGACGTCCGGGCGCCCGCCCCGCCGGTCAGAACTGACAGCGAACCGAGCGTTGCTGCACTCCCCGCGAGAAACCGCCTTCGGGTCTGATTCTGTCGTGTCATGCACTTTGATTCCGACAGGACACACGGAACTGTCCGAATTTAGTATTGTCAGGCTATCTACGCGTAAGTGCATTCCAACTGGTACGTCTCGTATTCGCCGATTCGTCTGACACACGAAACCCGCTCGTCGACTGATGGTCCTTCTGCGGCGCTGACGATTCCTCGCGCGGGATCGGTAGCTGATACGTTCTCCCGACTAGGCCCGGTGATACCGTCTCTAGCGGGGCGCTACCGGACTGTTTCGAAGCCGAGCGGGGTGGTCTCTCGGCGCTTCGCTCGGGCGTTTTCTCCGCCTACTGTCTATAATCGGGGACTACGTTCTTCTCGATTGGAGGGTTCTTCCGGAGCTCCCCAAAAACAGTCAATTTAGTTATGCTTCCTGTTTATGCTTCCCACTTCAGTCGACCGAGGTCACCGTCCGGGCCGAAGATTCGCTTCGGGTGCGGTCCGTACCACCAGAGAAACAGCATCGTCTTTCGCGACTTGATGCGCTCGATGGTCCGTCTGTCGACGACATTCCGTTCGGCGCGGAGTCGGTCCCGCTTCCCGTACAGTCGGCGGTACACGTTCGCGAGCGACGAGACGCTCTTCGTGAGGAACACCACGTAGACGGAGTAGATGAGCGTCGTGAACAGGACGTACCGCCACGGGAGGTTGCGGACGGCGATGTTGATGCGATTCTCGACGAGGCGTTCTTTGGTCTCCGTGTCGGGAATTCTCCCCTCGGGCGTCTTCTTGTGGTACACCGCGACCGAGGGCGCGTAGAGGATGTCGTAGCCGGCGTCGAGCGCCCGTATCGAGAGGTCCATCTCCTCGAATCCGTAGACGAAGTTGTCGGGGTACAGTCCGGTCGTCTCGAACATCTCGCGCCGGAACGCGGTCCCCATACCGATGAAGCTCGTGGTCCGGTACTGCTCCTCCGGGGAGATGTGGAACTCCGGCGCGTCGGGCGTCTCGTCGACTTTCACCTCGCCGGTGTAGTAGTCGAGCGACTTGAACGCCAAGATTCCGACGTCCTCGTACCGCTCAAACAGTCTGAGCACTTCGTCGGTCGCGTCCTCGTCGACCATCACGGCGTCGTCGTCTATCTGGACGACGAACTCGCCGGAGGCGTGTTCGATTGCGACGTTCTTCGCGCCCGGCGCGCCCATCCGCTCCGGGTAGTGGTGGTACTGCACGCAGTCGAGGTCGAACCGACCGCCGTCCTCGAACAGTTCGGCCTCCCGCGCTCGGTCCGTCGAGTTGCTGACGACGACCACCTCGAGCGGTCGGTACTGCTGGGCGAGAACGGAGTCGACGGCGTCCGCCAGGTCGTCGGCTCTATTGAACGTCGCAACGATGTACGAGACCAGCGGACGGTCGTTCGAGTCGGTCACCGTCGACTTCCCCCGTTCGAGTGCCGCGCATGAGAAACGTCGGAACGCGTCGTCTCCGCCGCCGTGAGTTCTGCCGGCGGCGGCGACACGTTCGAGGAGTCGTTCCACGGTTGCGTCTCGTTGCCGACCATCTCCGGTTGGACCTTGACGACGCTGGCGTTCCCGTTGCTGTAGACGACGTGGTGCGTCGACGTTATCACCGTCTCGTTGGCTTTCGAGAGGTGGTCCGTCGACACGGGTTCGTCGGGGTCGACGTCGACGACGCTACGGTGGCGGAGGTAGACGTACCCCCTGTCTACCCGGTCGAGATCCAGTTGGGGGTCCCAGCGATCCTTGAGGTCGATCGTCTCGCTGGTGTAGTAGCTGTCGGGGAGTTCCGACCTGAACATCTGACTGCTGACGGAGTCGGTGAACACCGGAACCTCGTCCGAGTTGTCAGTCTGGTCCGGCGTGTACGCCTCGGTTTCCGTGATGTTGGTGTTCACGAGCAGCCAGTTCGCGCCGGCGCGCTCGTCCTCGCTGAACGCATAGTCGTGCGCCTCGGGGTTGAACGACGCCGTCTGGGCGGGGCCGGCGACCGCGAACACCATACCGGAGTTGAACGCCAGAAGCACCGCGAGAAGTACTGCGAGGACGGTCCAACTGCCCCGTCCGATCGAGGCCCGTTCCGGCGAGAAGTCGCGCGAGGAGATGGCGCTGCGGACGGTGTTGAAATCCTCGACGAGGATTCGATAGCCGAGCGGCATGAACGGCGCGAGGACGACGAGCACCAACTGGTACGCTCTGTCGGCCCAGAGGTTGATGGTGAAAAAGTACGCCGAACACAGGAAGACGAGGAGCGGGACCGCCAACGCCGTGTACTCCACGTAGTCGGGGGCCTCACCGTCCCAGATCTGGCGCAGTTGGGTGAGGGCGTGCCGGGCTAGCCCGACCGTCAGCAGTAACGAGAACACCACGTAGAGCAGGAGACGGAGGTCGTCGAGGTACGTCGACGGGCCGGCGACGTAGCTGCTGCCCGACCCCTGGACGATCCCGGTCAGAAGGAGTGTGATTATCTGGTCGCGGAGGCTTATCGGGATGGACGCGAGCGTCGAAACCAGCTCTTGTGAAGAGTAGACGTACCACGCCGTCGCTCCGCCGAGGAGAATCAGCGGGTAGCTAAACGAGAGTCCGTGGTCGAACTTGCCGACGATCCGTCGCGTCAGAAAGAGCCCGGTGACGGCGACGAGAAGCGAGATTCCGAGCACGTACGTCACCGCGTAGTGACTGTGGACAAGCCCGACTGCCAGGAGAACCGCGGCGGCTTTACTCCCGGTCGTGGCGAGCCGTGTCCGAACGTAGAGCAGCATCAGTCCGACGACGAACAGTTGCGAGACCAACTGCTTGCCGGGCGTGAAGTAAAACGAGAGGTGGTAGAACGAGATGAAGAGGCTTCCGAACAGCGCGATGTTCGAGTCGAACACTTCACGCGCGATGTAGTACATCCCGACCGGGACGAGTGCGAACAGAAGCGCGTAGGTCACCTTGAACGTCGTCGGCAGTCCGATACCGGTGAGCACCGTCACCGATACCGGGACCGACGTCATCATCGGAACGGCCATCGACGTCCCGTTTATCTCCGGACTCCACACGCCCGCGCGGCCGATGACCGACGAGACGAAGAAGGTGTTCTGGATGTCCGCTCCGACGACGTGGTCGGTCAACAGGCTCCGGTGCAGGACCATCGAGAGCGCGACCGAGAAGACGGTGAGCGGATAGAACGTCGACGGGAGGTGTCGAACCGACGCGAGAACGGCGACGAACGCGGTCGCGACGACGAACAGGAACATCCCGGCGTTGTTGCCGCTGCTGTCCATGAGGATGGTCGCGACGGCGGCGACGGTCGGCAGGAACGTGACGAGTGCGAGTACGGGCGTCGACACCCCGAAGTCGGTGTTCAGCCTCGGGAGTTCGGTGTCCGTCGAGGAGACGAGCGCGACCAGGCCCGCGACGACGAGCGAGAGCACGACCCCGAGCGGCACCAACGCCAGCGGCGCCGTCACGCCGAGAGCCGGCAAGGCGACACTCGTCGTGATCGTTACCGCCGAGAGGATGGCGAAACTCAATCCGACGGAGAGCACGACGAACGGACCGAACGAACGCACTCGAAGGTCGAGCAGGCGAATCACCAACGCACCGGGGAAGAACAGAAAGAGGAGGCTCGCGGTGAGCACTCGAACACCCGAGAAGACGGGCGTGGATGCCGAGACGAGCGTGCTTGCCCAGAAGGCGACGAGCAGACCACCGACGACGGTGACGATTGCGATCGGGCTCCACGCCACCTGCATCTCTGTTTGGGAGATATTTTGTGCCATAGGTTTGATATCCGCTCCGGTTGCGATGTCGAAGGCCGAGCGCGTCGACTCGGGCCACACGACGTGACAACCAGATATAATGGTTCTACCAGCGTGATTTACATATAATTTCTCTCACTTTGGGAGTTACGTCGTACTCGGAAGAGTTTTTCGACGACTGAACGGTCGGGGACGGCCAGCCGACTCAGCGCCAGTCGACCCGTATCCCGATGATTCGGAGCCCCGGAACGACGATCCGTCTCCGGACGTCGGGCACGACGACTGCCGCGGCGAAATAGATGGCGGTGCCGAGTCCGATCTGTCCGATCAAGAGGGAGAGTCCAGTCACGGGCAGCGCCGACTTGACCACGAGGAGAACCCCGCCCATCACCAGCGACATGACCGTGTACCACCCGATGAGCCGGTACGGAATCTGGATGGTGATGTACCGGGAGAGATAGTGGGTGTGGAGGAGCATGTTGAAGAACCACGAGATGGTGGTAGCGATAGCCGCACCGACGAACCCGATGGAGACGATGAGTATCGGGTTGAGAACCAGGTTCATACTGACGGAGACGACCGTCGCTTTCGCGGCGAGGTCAGGGCGATCTATCGCCCGGACGGTTCTGCCGACGATGTCGTTGAACGACTGAAACAGCTTCTCTATCATCAGAATTACGAGTACGAGCGAGGCGACGGTGTACTCCGGTCCGAAGATGTAGTGGAGAATCTCCGTCGAGTAGAGCATCGAGCCGACGATGGCCGGAATCGAAACGAAGACGGCGAAGCCGACAGCGTTCGAGAGGGTCTCCTCGATGAGGTCGTTCGAGGCGGTGGCGTTCCACTGGCTTATCTGCGGGAACAGCGTCAGCGAGATGGACCTGCTCACCAGGATGACGAGCAGCGTGATCTGCCACGCGATCTCGTACACGCTGACGAAATGGGCGGCGAGGAAGAATCCGATGAACGCCGAGTCCATCCACTGGTAGATTTCGCCGCCGACCGAGGTGATGGTGTCGTACTTCGAGAAGGCGAAAAGCGACTTCACCTCCACCATCGAGGGGCTCCCGATGGCGATGCTACACTTCGCGTACGCCCAAATCAGCGAGACCGCAGAACCGAGTATGAGGCCGTATACGATGCCGAGGATACCGAACCCCTGCGTGACGAGGATCACTCCGACCGCGACCCAGACGAACCGCCGGGCGAACTCGATGGGTGCGGTTTCGCCGACGCGGAGTTCGCCGCGTACCGCGCGAATGTACAGCATTCCGAGCTCTCGGAGCACCAGGGTGATTATGAGGAGTCCCGCGAGGTCGGCACCGAGGTAGTCGTTTATCCACGGTCGAAACGCGAGAATCGCCAGCGAGACGACCCCCAACAGTACCATTTTGAACGCGAGAGCGGAGCCGAGTATCGTCTCCACGTCTCCCCCCTCGCTGAGGCGCTTCTCCAGTGCTCCACGGAGACCCAGATCGGCCGGAATCGACAGAAGTCCCTGTACGGCGAAGAAGAGAAAGAAGATCCCCAACTGCGTCGAGTCGAGCGCCCGAGCGAAGAAGGTGATGGCGCCGAACATCAGGAGAGCGTTACCACTCTTCGAGAGCACCATGCTGAACGACGAGCGACCAAGGTCCATTGATTAGCTCCGTCTCGTTTTTCGCGGTTTTACTGTCGGCCCGATACTGTCCAGTCTCCGCGGCTGTGTTCGATCACTCGCCGCGTTCGACTGTCGACCACCGCTGTCCGTCCACACAGATTACCGACCTCTCGATAGCGTGTCGACGACACCTCGAACAAAGCGGTGCGGAGTGTCGATGCTCAGGAGGCCAAAGTGGGTATCGCGCCTCCGCTCGATTTTCGTCTCCGTCTCCGGTTCGACGACCGATTCGAGGTCTCTCGACTCGACTCGCCCCTCGCAGGTGCCCGATTCGTGGCAGTCGACGCACCTCTCGGCCAGAATCGGGCAACGTTGCTTGGCGATGAGTTTGCGGCCCCAGTCGCCGACTGCGTCGAGCGTCTCGGTTTTCGGTGTCGGCACCCCGCTCCCCTCGGCGACCTCAGAGCGGCACTTCGAGAGGTTGTACGCGTCCATCTCCCGTGTCGGACCGACCTTCCGAACGTCGAAACGAGGCGCGACCGCGGGCGGCGCGTTCTCGTACGCCGGGAAGTCGTCGTTCGGCAACGGTATCGGTGGGGTCTCGTCGCAGCTTCGGGAGGCGAACGCCGACACGTCGTCGTGTTCGGAGGCGACGATGGCGTGGTCGTTCTGTGACCCGAGAGACCGAACACACGCGACTGCGTTCGTCGAAAAGCTAGTCGGGGCGCCGACCGAATCCCAGAGGCCGGTAGTTGCTATCATTAGTGTGGATACTCCAAATGCTGTGGATAGACACGAACTGACAGCTAATTAATATATGTTCGCGAGGTCGGAACAGTCACTCCATCTGATTCGTCGGTTCCGTCGCCGCCACCGGTGTCCGAGCCTTCACGAACGACCCCTATCCTCACCGAACGAACGGCGCAAGCCGTGAGCGAGTAGGGTGGAGGTAGTTCACCCGCTTCGTCCGACCTCGCTTTCTGACGCGCGGAGGAAACGCCCGTACGCCCGTTCCAGCAGCGATTTGAGTGCCAGCGGCCCCGGTGCGCCGTCGAGAACCCACAGCGCGGTGACGGCGAGAACGAGGCCGACCTCGGGGCTGGAGATACTCGACACACTCAACATCGAGAGGTGGTACAGAAAACCGTACTCGACGCCGTAGTCGGTGTAGGTCAGCGGGTAAAGCAGAAACGCCAGTTCCCAGTACTCTCCGCTGAGCAACGAGTACAGCGAATCGCCGAGCAGATGCGAAGCGTACCCGACTCCGAAGGCCACGGCGAGTTCTCGCTTTCCGCGTCGGCGAGCGTAGACGTAGACGGCGGCGACGACGAACACCATCGTGAACGCCGAGTGGGTGAGCGAGCGACCGCTCGGGAGCAACCGAAGCGTCCACGCCAACGGTTTGTCGACCAAGTCCGGAAACTGGGTGCCGAACGCGAGCGCGAGCGTCGCGACGCCGCTCGGCGGACTGCCCGCGTCGAGACGCGACCACAGCGAGTAACAGACGTATCCGAACGCGAGGTGTCCCCAAGGCCACATACGTAGTCGAGTCGCTCGACAGTGTTAGCTGTTCGGTAGTTCCCGGAACGCAATCTATCCGAGAACATATCATATTCTAAATGTAGGATCCACATCTTTCCATATCAGATTACTTTCCTGAATTTATCTGTAGTGGCCGTCCAATCACTACTGATTCGAACGGAGGGGCACAGAAAACTGCGTGACATCTCCTGCCCGTTCCGTACGAGGCGAGTACTGTTCGAATTCATAGAATAATTGGCTATTCTAGATAATTGTATCTAGACTGTTAACGCCGGTTTTAGTCACTTTATGAGCCACAATACCTTTATACAGACATATCGTATTTCAGATAAGCTCGGACTGTGGTGGTCTTTTTTATTAGTTATATCCTAACTAATATTATTCTCCACAATAAGTTGTTTTCTAGACTAGATACACTAGGTGGAGTAATCTAGTAACACGAGGCAAACACTTTCTCAAAGAAAAGAACTATTAATACCCAGGATATTCTCGAATCCGTACGCATGGCACGCGAACAACTGTCAGACGACACGTACAGTAGCGAAGACTCGGACGACAGCAAGCTTATCGACCGGCGGGGCTACCTCAAACTCACGGGCGCGAGCGCCGCCTTGCTCGGCGGACTCGGCGCCAGCACGAGTGGTGTTGCAGACGTGAGCGAGGGAGGCCCGTCGAACCAGAACGAGTGGACGCTCGCCTTCGAGGACACCTTCGACAGCGGGTCGCTCGACACCTCGAACTGGGGAGTCGGATTCGGATGGGGCATGGAGACTGACGCCTCGCCGGAGAGCATCTCAGAGGAGTACGTTAACGTCACCGACGGTCAGCTTCGAATAGGGGCGTCGCCCGACAACGGCATCGAAGCGGGCGCGGTGAACACGAAGGGGCTGCAGACGTTCGGCCCCGGCAGCTACTGGGAGGCGAAGATTCGGTTCCCCAAGCGCGTCGGCTTCCTGCCGGCGTTCTGGGCGAAGCCGGACAGCGAGGACTGGCCGCCCGAGATCGACTTCGTCGAACTGTTCCAGACGGACGGTTCGTCGGACGACTACACGCAGTCGCACCACCACATCCACTACTCGTCGGACACGGAACCGAACGGTCCGCACGAGGACGACGGGGCCAGCTACGACGTGGGGAACGACCTCTGCGAGAACTTCCACGTCTACGGCTGCGAGTGGCAGGAGGACGCGATTCGACACTACGTCGACGGTCAACTCGTCGCGGAGCGCACCGCCGACACCATCGTCGAGTCCTGCAACAACGGCGCGCCGTTCTACATGATGCTCTCCATCCACATCGACCGCGTCGGAACGACCGACAAGTCGGAGAACTGGGACGAGGAGATGGCGGTCGACTGGGTCCGCGTCTGGGAGTACGGCAACGACGGCGAGTCGAGCAGCGGATCATCGAACGAGTCAAGCGACGGCGACGACACCGAAGAGACGTCCGAAGACGTCGACGGACCGTTCACTATCGCTCACATCCCCGACACGCAGAAGTACGTCTTTAGCGGTGATGGCGTCGATATCGCCCGCTCGCAGACGGAGTGGATAGTCGATAACGCCGACAGCGAGTCCATCGCCTTCGCCACCCACGTCGGTGACGTAGTCGAGAACGGGGACTCACAGAGCGAGTACGAGGACTTAGACGGTGTGTTGAGTGTTCTCGACGGGGAACTCCCCTACTCCGTCTGTAACGGGAACCACGACTGGGAACCTTACGGAGACCGGAGCGGAGAGTCGCTCTATCCCGAATACTTCGGCGAGTCTCGGTACAGCGACTACTCGTGGTACGGTGGTTCTCACGAAGATTTCAGCCACTACCAGATCTTCGAGGCCGGCGGCCGCGAGTGGCTGAACATCGCGCTCGAATGGGAGGGTGCACCGTCCCGAGGGGCGTTAGAGTGGGCACAGAGCGTCGTCGACGACCACTCGGGTCTGCCGACGATTGTCTCTACGCACGAATACCTCACCGATATCCCCGGGCAGACGGGTCGAAAAACGTGGGAAGACGAAGAGAACGAGGACGGGTATTCGGGCGAAGAGATTTGGGAGGACTTCGTCTCACAGAACGACCAGATCGTGATGGTCCTCTGTGGACACGAATACGACGGCGACGACCCGGACGAAGCGGGCGAGTACCACCAAGTCAGCCAAAACGACGCGGGGAACGACGTGCTCGAAATGCTCGCGAACTACCAGACCCGTGACAACGGAGGGAACGGATGGCTCCGCCTTCTCGGATTGGAGGAGTCCGCCGATACGCTCACCGTCGAAGCCACGACCTACTCGCCGCATCTCGACGAGTATCAGACCGATGAAGGCAGTCAGTGGTCGGTAGACCTGAATATCGACGGGCGTTTCTCCGGTGGAAACACGGGAGACTCTTCGGAAGACTCCTCACAGGACTCCTCGGGAGGTTCCTCGCAGGACTCTTCGGAAGACTCCTCGCAGGACTCTTCGGAAGACTCCTCGCAGGACTCCTCGGAAGGCTCCTCGCAGGACTCTTCGCAGGACGCACCGTCTCCCGACGAACACTTCATCTGGATTCGTGCCGATTCGGACGGAACGGGAGAGTTCGAGTTTACCGTCGACGGCGCTGTTGTGAAGCAGGAACTCTCTAACCCCGCGTCGAACGACTACAGCGTCTCGTCCGACTACACGACCGCACGCGGGACCGCTGACTCGCAGAACGGTCAACTCCCCGGATTCTACTGCGATGGCGAAATCACGTCGTTCGACTACTCCGGGAGTCTGGAGATTTACCTCGACAACGAGTACGTCGAACCCGACGAACTGGTCGAATCGGGAGACGACGGGAGAGGCGACACCGACGGCGAGGACGGCGACGACGAGGAGTCGGGTTCGTCGCTGCCGAACACGCTCACCGTCGACGGCAGCGGTTCCTCGGGGACGACCAACTACGAGTTCTCCGTCAGCGGAGCGCTCGAAGCCGACAGCGGTGCGAGCGACGAGGCGTCTATCTCGGACGGCTCCGCCAGCGGATCCGTGAGCGACGGTCAGGCCGTCTTCGGCTTCGAGGGCGAACTCGAAGGGCTCTCGCTCGACGGTGACGCGACTGTCACGCTCGACGGGCAACCAGTCCAGTTGTTCCGCGTCCAGCGCGCGGCCGACAGCGACGGCCTCGTCAAGTACATGGTCGAGTCGACGGGGAGACTTCTGAAGGCGGACGTGCCTCGCTCGTCCATCAACCCGGACGACGAGGTAAACGGCGGCAAAGTCTTCGGTAAGGTCGTCAGCGGAACCGACGCCTACTGGCTCGTCGGGGGCGAAATCACCGACGTCTCGACGTTCGGCGGCGACGTCGTCACGACGCTCGACGGCACCGAGACCGACTTCGCCAACTGAGGTCGGACTCGGGCCCGAGCGCCCACAGCAGACTGCCACGCCGCGTTTCTTTTGTTCTCGTCATCGCTCCCACGCTCTGATGCGTTCTATTTCGTACGTCGACGGCAGGTATTCCGAACTCGGATACCCCAGGAAGTCGGCTCCGAGGCCGAAGTTCAAGATGAGGTGCATGTGCTCGAATTTGATGTAGTCGCCGGTGTAGCGGAACCGCTCCTCGCCATCGATGTACCAGACGATGCGTTCGGGCGGGTCCCAGTCGACGCTGAACTCGTGGAAACCGTCGCTGTAGTCGCCCCCGTCGTACGAGTCGTACACCCTCTCGATCTCGTTGTCCTCTCCGTTGTAGTGGTAACTCATGTACGCCTTCGGGTCATCGCCGAAGAACTCGAAGATGTCCACCTCCGGCGGCCAAACCGACGCCGACGTGAGCCAAAACGCGGGCCACGACCCCGGGAACCGTGGCGGCACCTTCATCACGCCCTCGAAGTAACCGGGGCCGAAAATCCAATCCGCCGCGACGACGCCCGTCGTGTACGACATCTCCTCTCGTGGTTTGTCCTCCGCCAGGAGTACGAGTTTACCGTCTTCGACGTACGCGTTCTCGTCGGCGGCGTAGGCGTCGAAGTTGTGCGTCCGCGTGTCCCACGGGAACTTCGTCATCCACTTCGAGCGGTCGAGCGAGTCGCCCTCGAACCAGTCCTCGAAGACGAGCGTCATGTCGGAGGTGTCGACTGGTCGGTTCTGCGGCGCGGTCGGCGGAGGCTCCTGTTGGTCGGTCCGGTTTCGAGTGGCGGAGAGCCCACCGTTCCCGGCGGTGACACATCCGGCCCCGAACTGAGTGGCCGCTATCGCACCCGACTGCAGGAGCCGGCGGCGCGACAGTCGCTTCGATGGAGTCCTCCTCGGGCTCATCCCTCGATCACCGGCGAATCGGCCGTCTGCGTCCGCTCGGCGAGTCGCTCGTACAGTTCGAGGTGACGTTCGGCGATGCTGCTCCAGGAGAGTCGCTGGGCCATCTTCAGACTGTTCTGCCGCATCGACTCGCGCAGTTCGTCGTCCGTCAGTATCTTCACGATGGCCGCCGCCAGTCGCTCGGGGTCCTCCGGCGGCACGACCAACCCCGCGCCCGTCTCCTGAACCTGTTCTTTGAACTCCCCGGCCGTCGACGCGACGATGGGATTGCCGAACGAGAACGCCGTCGACACCGCGCCGCTGTGTCCCTTCGTCCCGCCCTGACTGCGGTACGGGGCGACGACGATTCCGGCGCGGCCGAACAGGTGTTTCACCTCGGCGTTCGGCAGGTAGTAGTTGTGCACCTCGACGTTCTCGGGGTGCGCGTTTCGCACTCGCTTCAGTTTACGCGGCAGGTGACCCTCCCCGGCGACCATCAGCTTCACGTCCGGCACTTCGCGCTTGACGAGCGGGAGCGCCTCCGCGAGCGTGTCGAGTCCCTTCGGCGGAACGATGTTGCCGAAGAACAGCAAACTGTTGGGCTCGTTTTCGACTTCCACGTCCTCGTGGGTGCCGAACACCGCGTACGCGCCGTGGGGGATGACTTCGATGATGTCGGCGTCGACGCCCTGTCTCTCCAGAGCGGCTTTCTGCCTCTTCGAGTGGACGACGTACTGCGACTCGTGGACGTTCGGCAGCGCGGCGTTCAACAGCTCCTCGACCAGCACCGGCGGTCGCGAGAGCGAGAACCGACTGACGGGCACCTCGTGACGGGTGACGACAAACGGCCACCGCCGTCCGATGTTCTGCAGTCCGGCGTACAGTTTCATCTGGGGGAACAGATCCGTCGTGTCGTGGACGACGTCGGGGTCGAGTTCGTCGAGGAGTTCGAGGTTGGCGTACGAACGAACCCCGCGGACGAAGTCGAGCGGGTTGACGTCGAAACTGTAGAGCTTCGGCATCGAGACGCTGATGGCCTCGAAGGCGTCGACGACGTCGACGCTGTCGGCGAAGAGGTCGTCGGCGCTGGTCTCTTTGGGCTTCAACACCGTGACGTCGGCGTGTTTCGAGACGGCGTTGGCGAGTTCGGCGGTGTAATGGGGGAGTCCGCCGGTGCTCTGCCCGACGACGTACGCGACGTGCAGCGTCACAGGCTTATCTCCTTTCGAATCCGCGGGCCGACGTACTGTGTCACCGGAATCGGCAGTCGCTGCCAGACCTCCTTGGCCCGGTCGTACGTGTCGTCGTCGGGGTGCGGCAGGTCGCCGGTACCGGTCGGGAAGTAATGGTAGTCGTCGTACCACGTCTTCCGCCCGCCGAAGCTCTTCTTGAACAGGTAGACGCCCGTGCCTTCGCGGGTCCGGCCGAACTCGTAGGTGTCGTGGCCCGCCTCGCTAGCGCGTTCGAGCGACTTCCAGAGCGCGAGACTTCCCCCGTTCAGGTCGCGGTACTCGTAGTCGTTGACGACGCCCCACTGGTGGACGGTCGACCCGAGCGAGAAGTCCAGAATCGCGTTTATCAACTCGCCCTCGTACTCGACCATCCCGAGGTGGACGTTGTCGTCGCCGAGGCCCTCCCAGATGGTTCGGTGAAATCCGAACGAGTGCGGCGGCGTCCCGTGTCCGCGCATCGACCGCAGCGACAACTCGTAGTACGCTTCGAGGTCTGCCAGCGTCTCGCCGGTTCGGTAGGTGAGTCCGGCGTCCTCGGCCTGTGCGACCTGGCGCTGTCGGCTGTCTTTGATGCCCTCCCAGACGCCCTCCGTCGACTCCAGCGGAATCTGGAACGTGACGAACCGGTTTTTGTGCTCGAACCCCGGCATCTCGGTGACCCGACTTCCGCGGAGGCTGACGAACTCGACGCCGAGCGCGTCCGCCAGCGCCCGGGTCCGTTCGAGGAGGCGGTCGACGGCGCGGTCGGTGGCGGCGTCCGAATCACCGTCGCGGAGCAACACCGACCCGCGCTCGCCGTACGGCGGCGAGACGAGTTTCGAGCCGAACAGCCTGCTCGTCATGTGGACGAGCGGGAGGCCGGCGACGATGTCGCCGTCCTCGCGGGCGACGAGATACCACCGGTCGTGGCCGTACGCCTCGGCGGCGTCGCCCCACGCCCACAGCGCGAACGGCGGCCCGTCGGCGCGTTCGACGAAGCGATCCCACGCCGTAGAATCGGCGCAGCGTTCGATAGTCGGTTCCTCGCTCGTCGAACGTGTGGTTCGTGAGTCGCTCATGCGGATTCTCCGGTCGTGGTCGCTTCGCGCGGTTCCGCCCAGTCGCGAGCGTCGAGTTCGTCGCGTATCGTTCCGAACTCGAACGTCCGCAGCAACCGCTCCAGTTTCTCGACGGTGCGTTCGATGCCGTGGAAGCTGACGAACCGCTTCGGCAGCGACGGCTCCGGCGTCGCCACGGCGGGGTTGAACTCCCAGGGATGGAAGTAGATCGTCGCCGGAATGCCCCGGCGGTTGAGACTGCGGATGCCCCACTCGACGACGCGAGTCGGCAGCAGGCGCGCGTAGAACCCGCCGGCGACGGGGAGTCTGACGGACGTATCCGTGACCGCCAGCGGATACTCGACGAGTCCGGTCGTCGGCGTGTTCGCCTTCGGCGGCCGAAACGGCGCGTTCTCCGGGACTCGATACGGTCGAAGCGGCGCGTTCGAGACGCCGTACATCGGCGTCCGCATCGGGAACACGCTCGAATCGTATCGGTAGCCGCTGTCTTCGAGAACCTTGAACGCCCACTCTGTCTGGCGCGTTATCGAGAAGTTCGGCGCGCGAAAGCCGCGGGGACGCCGACCGCAGGCCCGCTCTATCGCGTCCGCCGACGCCGCCAGTTCGCGCTCGAAGGTGTCGGGCGTCAGGTCGAAAAGCGGCGTGTGCGTCTGTCCGTGGGAGGCGACTTCGTGCCCGTCGTCGGCGATTCGTCCGACGAGAGACGGGAACTGCTCGGCGACTTCGCCGACGACGAAGAACGTCGCACGGACGTCGTAGCGGTTGAGAACGTCGAGAACGATGTCGGTCGACTCGGCGATTCGGTCCTCCGGGTCCTCGACGCTGTCGGCGAGCAACGTCGCCGAATACCAGTGTTCGACGTCGAAACTGAGTACGTTCGTTAGTTGGTGATGTGACACTGTTCTGAGGTGGTGTCTGCGTACAACCACATTGTTAGCGCCATCGTACCGCTGACAATGCCGGCTTTCCGCACGCTTCGATCCTGTCTGCCGACAAGTAACTCGATACTGATACGAAAGCCGGGCGGAGGGAGCCATCCCGAGTCGTCGTTCGGGTCACAGTCCGATTCACCCGAGATTTCGAATCGTGGAGCTCACTCACGACGCGGTGTCGTCGACGCTCACCCAGATGTGGACGGTTCGGTACGCGTTCTCGACGGTCGGCTCTCGTGGTGGCTCGCCGCGGTAGAGGAGATACGTGAGCCTGACGCGGTCGCCGACGACGCTCTCGTCGGCGACGATTCGGTTCGAGATGCGCCACGTCTCGCCGGCGCCGACGGTCCGCTCGTACGTTCCGACCCGCTGTGTCGCCGTCACCACCGGTCCCGACTCGCTCTCCGCGTCGGGGTTGACGCGGTCTAACTGGACGACCAGCGTGTACGACTGCGCAGTCCGCTCGTGGTTGTCGACGGCGGCGGTCAACCGGGTGGGTTCGCCGACGACGAGTTCGTCCGGATACGTCGACGCGTCGGCGGTCCCGTCCTCGTTCTCGCCGAGCACGTACAGTTCTGTGTGCTGGCTGCTCTCCCCGCCGGCTCCGACGCTGTAGGCGACGGCGCCGACCGAGAAGACGACGGCGGCGGCGAGCACGACGTTCGCTATCGACACCGAGCGAACGACGACCCCGAACCAGGACCGAAGCCGACTCACGTCGAGGCGTCGGTCGGCGTCGGAGTCCCCGCCGGAGACGCGGTTCAGAAGTGCCGAGATACGTCCGCTCATGACTCCGTTCGTGGTACTCCGCGAAGCGATTGGTGGACGATAGCGACGACGCTGGCGACGAAGCCGACGAGAAGCAACAACACGGAGAGACTGACGATTCCCACCGGGAACACGCCGCTCTGGCCGTACTCGAACACCGACCAGTAGCCGACGCTCAGTCCGGCGAACGCGCTGACGAAGCCGGGAACGCCGAGCGTCGTCAGCGGGCGGTCCTGCTCGATGAGCCGGAGAACTCCGTTGACGACGGAGTAGCCGTGCGTCACGGGATTTTCGGTGTACGTGTCTTCGAGGTCGTAGCGCACTTTGATACCGACTTCGTCGATCTGATAACCGCGCTTTCGTGCGTGAAACAGGATGTCCGTGCTCGCTCGCATGTTCTCTCCGAGCGTCTCGTCTTCGGCGAGTGTCCAGATCGCTCTCGGTCCGTACGCGCGGAACCCGCTCTGCGTGTCGCTGATTCGGTTCTCCTTCCGAAGGCTCCCGAGTCCGACGTTCGTGAGGACGTTGATTATCCAGATGCCGAACCGACGGTACAGCGGGATGTCGCTCGTGACGCTTCCGGTGAAACGGCTGCCGATGACGATGTCGGCATTGCACTCCTGCTGACGCCGTAGCAGTCGTTGCACGTCGCTGGCGTTGTGTTGACCGTCGGCGTCGAGGACGACGAGACTCGACGCGTTTCGGCGATGTCCCTCCTCGAACAGCGTCCGGAGCGCCGCTCCGTACCCCCGATTCTCCGGGTGCTCGACCACGACGGCTCCGGCCTCGGCGGCTCGTTCGGCCGTCTCGTCGACGCTCCCATCGTCGACGACGACGACGATGTCGGCGTACTCGCTCGCCTCGGCGACGACGGGGCCGACGGCCTTCTCCTCGTTGTACGCGGGAATGCCGACGACGATGGGCGCTTCGACCGGTTCACGCTTTTGCGCCTCGGCGTACGCTTCGATGGCGAACTCCTCACCGGCTTCGAGCGCGTCGAAACTCGCCTGAAAGTCGATGCGCGTCGCCGGGTTCTCGTGAATGACGAGGCCGCGCATACCGTACGCCTGCGCGAGTTCGACGAGCGTCTGTCGCGCCGTCTCGGCGTCGGCGACGGGCGATTCCGTCTGCAGTCGGACCTCTACCGGCTCGTCGTCGAATCCGATGGCGTGAAGCACCGATCCGTCCCGCCGGACCGCAAATAGTGGATAACCGTACTGTACTGCGCGAGCGAGAATGCGGAGAAGGTGCCGCTCCTCGCTCTCACCCATCACGAGACCGAGCGCGTACGCACGGCGCGGAGAAACCGCTACCGTGCCTGAGTGATTGTTTTCGATGTAGCTCCCATCCATCCGTGTTAACCCTCACGTGTTGGATAGCAGACGGCTATCTTGTTATGGAGTCCATAGCCATCAGGGCCATCGACAGCCGTCGGCCGAAAGACGTGATTATCAGTTGAAACTTTCACGAACGCCGTTCTGTCTTCCGTGTTGTCTTTGAAAACGCAATATTAGGGGTCGAGACGGTAGAATCACACGATTCAGTCAAACGGTAGGGCGGCGCACCGACGGGCGGTCAGTCGATTTGCGCACTCAGGAACTCGCTCGTCGTCTTCACGAGCGAAGGGCGATCGACCGAGGCGTCGAGACGCTGTGGCAGGCGATTCGGCCGAAAATACACCATTATCGACCCCTCTCCCAGCCTCCATACCGTTCAACGCCCCTCTAGCCGTCGTTCCGTCGGTCCCCTGACCTCAGATAGTCGTCACGCGCGTCATCGCGACATCGCCTCGGTCGGTCGTCACCCGGACGTCCAGGCCCACGGCCACGACGACGGCGTCTCCCGCCCGTTCTTGGACGACGACGCCGCCGAGCGATTCGCAGGGACCGAACTCGCGGTTCGGCCCGCGCGGACAGTCCGTCTCGGCCCACCGCCGACCCGCGGTCTCGTTCGCGTCGATCCGGTAGACGACGCCGCGTTCGACCCGTGACGACTCGATTTCGTCGACGTATCCCGAGAACGTCCCGTCGAACGCGGAGGCGGCGGCGTCGCGCTCCTCCCACGCGTACTCGCCGTCGTGCTGCGTCGCGGACGCGTGGACCGCTCTGTCGAGCGCGCGTTCGACGTTCTCGCCGTTGGCGGTCGTCTCCGCGCTCGCGGACACGTCGTCGTGGTAGCCGAGTTGGTGGTACGCGAGCGCCATCGGGACAAGTGCGATGGCGATGACCGCGGCGGCGTGAGTTAGTCAGGAAACGTTGCTAACACCGACCCACTGGAACTTCCCATTCCGACCAGCCATGACCACACTATAATCCGCAACTGTGAGTCGATACAAATTCTCCGACGTCGTTTTCCGAGACATGTGTTCCTTCGGCTGTACGCCGTCGAACACCTCTCGAATGTATATTTGCCAAATTCCTCGACGGCGTGTGTAGCGAGGTTTGTAGCCTAATTCGAGAGCCAATCGAAGCACGTCGCCTGCGAGTCGCTCACTTGCTGTGTAGTAGGTCCGACGATCGTTTCCGTCGCCCCAGAGCAAGACTTCGAGAAGTAGTTCAATCTGCTCATCCGCGAGATTCCACACGAACGCAGGGAGTCGTTTGTTCGCACTCTTTTCACCACAGAGACTCACCAAAAGTCGTCCGAATATCTCAGAACCCATCTCATATCGACGCTCATTAGAATGGAAGTCCAGGTTCATTCGCTCAAGAAGTGTTGCAATCGCGCTTCGGTGGCACTCGATTTCCTGAGCGATCTGCACCTGTGCGGTGTTCTTTTCGGGTGGCCAGTAGACACTGCCCTCAGTCACAAACCACCCGATGAACGCAATGAAATCGTCACCGTCGAACTGATATGGACGACCACGCTGATTCGGCCCTCCCCGAATTAGTACTGTGTCGGCAGTAGCCTCGATTTCGGATTGGTACTGCTCAAACACAGTCGGGGTAAAACAGTATCCAGTATAGCTGTTGTTTCGCTGGGGCTCACATCTGTCAGGGAGAGACGCACGAAAGGTGTGGCCGTGGACTTCCGATATCGCACAGATTTCGTAGTCATCTAAGAACCGAGTGATATCGAACTGCTCGACCCGTTTTCGAGGCACTCGACTCCACTCTTTGACGAATTTGAAGTACTGCCGTTTTCTGAGATTCTCTGCTGTCTCAATCCGTGGTATCGAGATGCCCTTTGTCTGGAACGGAATTCGCTGTTTTACGGCAACTCGAAGATTCGACCGCTTTGTATCTATCTCAATAACCTCTGACTCACTACTGACGGTCTGAATTGCTGTAACTGGCTTCGTCTTGGTCACCAGAGTTGTTGGATTGAGTACGTAGACCAGCTCATTCTGAGAGAGTTTCGATACCGTGACGGGACCGCGTACCGTCATTATCTCCGTGTCTTCGCTAAAGCCACCTTTTGTGAGTTGTCTTCCAATTTGGTTATTCCCTTTAGACGTATCTCTATCTTCAGGTCTTGATTTCATACGGGGCACTGCTTGTGCCCGTAGATAAACTCTCAAAGCGCATCTTTCAGAGATCTGGCAGTCGTGGGTGCCACCGAAGTCAGTAATTCACAGATACTGCCGAACACAGAAGTTGGACCACAAGACTCGGCACGAGAGACAGACGAGATAGGATCACCAAAGCGAAAAAGTAACACAGGCGATTCCTCGAACCCCTATCATGCCAATCCGTCCAATCTACAATATCGCCTATCTTCAGGAGCATGGTCCGTCACCAGAAGATGAGTTACCGACGACCCCACGAGCCCGGCATCGAGAAGCCGGACTCCGGTTCTTTGCTGTGAGGAGAGGTCAAGGTGGGACACAGGCGTTCAACGGTGTTGTTACCAAAATCGCCTATCTGGAAGATCACGACCGTGAAACCGTCCTCCGAGAGTTTCTCGATGAGAATTCACAATTGGTGGAAGCAAAAAATCGCCGTGCGCTCACACAATTACTCGGTCAGATGGGTCGCTCGTGGTCGAAGCTTTCGAGCGAAGTGCTTGATGACTACTATGAGAATGTCGGCTCCCGTGGGCCGACTGGATTCGGTGGTCAGACACAGGACTGCCCGTTTTGTGGAGAGGAAGTCAAAAAGGGTGGATTGCCGAGTCACATTGCTGGTAAGTGTGAGGAAACCTAGCCACGTGGGTCTCTGTAGGCAAAATATCGCTTTTCTCGAGCCTTATTGAATAGATAGTACATTCCATCTGCGAGAATTCTTAGGTGCCGACCGTTTGCCGAGGGTGTGCTGAACCCGTGTCGATTGTACCCTCTGCTCAGCATGCTGTGTCTGCTCTGAGGACTTCCAGCAGAGCCGTACGTCGCAACCTGAGTCCTGGACAACCACAGGGGTGTACAATCACCCTGTATCCGGAAACATTGCTATGTATCCGATGTGTACAGCGTGGATTGTCCAGACTCAGTCTAAGTTTGTGCGCACGACTACCGTCGAAGAAACGCGCCAGCGACATTGCGATCAGAGACCTCTACGCTGGTTCGGCTCAGGGAACCTATTGACGAGTCGACATCGTATTGAGCGACCAACGTCTCGATTCCGTCAAACCAGAATTCTCCATACAAACAGCCTCTCGACCATGATTTCATGGAAGAACGAGTTTCCGATGACGTCGTCGACGGAGGCCAATTATTAACTCAGAAACGGCGCCATCAGCGCTTCTCTATCCCACGAATAGACGGATGATCGCCTCAACAGTCTAGTTTTGCTATCGTGTATTCCTCTATTCTCCACTCCGTTACGAGCGTACAACTCCATCGAGTACCGCGATTTGTCGGATTCGTAGGTCACCTACTTTGCTCTCTCTCCTTCGATTATTAACCAGCGCACGAAACGTAACTCAGAGACTCTCTATGCAACGATCTATCTTTTTGGCGCTGCTTCGCTCAGCTCACGCTTGGCTCTTCGTCGGTAACCTACCCTGTACACACTATTTAGACTAGTCTATTCCGGATGGGCGTCTCGCTGTACAGCCACCAAACCTATCAAGAACTAGCTTCGAACTGCCCCGATAACCATGAATTCGACATGAAAACACGTGTGTACCGCCCGTTCTCAATACATCATCGAGAGTCGAATTCGAAGTGCTCATTGCGTCAGTCGCTATCTGCATCGAGTGAACAGAGATGACGATAGTGGAGTTGCCAAGCCGGGCGGTGCTCCCCGAAGCGCTCGTTTCTCGTGACCAATGGGTGTGCTGGCGCGAGGAGGATCGCAGCGGGAAGCCAACGAAAATCCCTGTCAATCCCGAGACGAAACGCTACGCGTCGACGACCGATCCCGACACGTGGGCCTCGTTCGAGATGGCTCACGAAACAGCGACTAAAAAATCTGGGTACGGAGTTGGGTTCGTATTCACCGCAGAGGATTCACTCGTCGGTGTCGACCTCGACGACTGCCGAAATCCCGAAACCGAAGAAGCAGCTGAGTGGGCGACCGAGATCATCGACACACTTGACTCGTACACCGAAATTAGCCCCTCAGGAACTGGCTATCACGTGATAGTCCACGGCGAACTGCCTGGTGACAGAAACCGATCGGGAGACGTCGAACTATACGAGGATGCACGCTTCTTCACCGTCACCGGTGACCACGCCGATGGAACTTCATCGACAGTCTGTGATCGAGATGAGGAACTCAGAGCGGTCCACGAAGCATACGTTGCGACGACACCAGCGTCTTCCGCTGAGAGTGACTGTTCGGACACGTCGAATGAAAACGACGACAGTAGGCCTGTGAATCGCTCTGAGAGCGAGGAGGATTCAGGCGAGTCGACAGCATCACCATCGCCATCGAGTCCAGTAGTCGATTTGGACGACGACACGCTCCTCCAGAAAGCACGGACAGCCGGAAACGGCGAGAAATTCGCCCGGCTCTGGCGTGGTGACACGAGCGGCTATGAAAGCCAGTCGGAGGCAGATTTCGCGCTGTGTTCTCTCCTTGCCTTCTGGACGGGCGGTGACGAGCGACGCGTCGATCTGTTGTTCCGCGATTCCGAATTGATGCGTGAGAAATGGGACGAGCGGCACTTTGCCGACGGGAGTACGTACGGTGAGAAAACGGTCGAACGAGCGATTTCAGGGACGAGTGAATTCTACAGTCCGCAGACCTCTACTGAACAAACGGAAATGCACTCAACAGAGGTAACCCCTACCTCGTCCCCATCTGTTGAAAGCGGTCGGGGCTCTGAGTCAGTAACGGAGCATCCAGCTAACTCAGCGCATCTCGAAAACGTTCGAGAGCGTGAGCAAGCACGAATGGAGACGATTACAGAGTTAGAGCAGATGATTCAACAGCTTCGTAGCGAGACTGAGGACTTAGAGACAGAGCTGGAAGCTGAGCGTTCTCGTCGACGAGCACTCGAACAGGAGCAGACCGGAGCCAGTACTGGCACCTTAGAGAGTTTCCTTACTCGTCTTCGCTCGGTTCTGTCGTGGACGTAGTCTCTCCTTGATTTGTGTTTTGAAATCGAGGGTATTGGTACCCAGTATCAGACAAGTGAAAACACAGCATTGGTCTGTTGAATACATTCTCTGTATCTCGCACTCCGTTACAGATCCTGGTTGAGGAGTCCATTCACCGACTGCTGAATACACGGCGTGACTCGGTTATGCGCGAGTAGACGCAATAGAACCGATTGGGTCGTTCGATACAGCTGCCAGACAAGACGGCGACTTCCCGCCAGGAGCGTCAGCTGATTTACCCGCTACGAAGAGTGCGGATCACCGTAGTGGCACTCACCCACCCAGACACGAGACCAACAAACAGCGTACCCACGACGATACACACGAAGGCCACGCCAGTTAGCTCAACGGGCCCGTCGAGGTGAACCCACACAAAGACAAGTGGCGGCCCAGCCCCAGCAAGGCCGGCTCCGACCTGTGCGACGAGTCGGTGGTACGGTGTGCCGGCGTCGAACGCCTCAAGTGCTGCCAAGGCAACGCCGACGCCCACAACGACGAAGCCCGCCAGGCCGTACAAGATTGCTCCGCCCCCGGCCAGTCCGTGCGCGAACCCGTCACTTCCCGCTGGCGGGTCGGGGATGTTGAGCAGGAACAGATATGCCCCGAAAACTGCGGTGACACCGGAGAGCACGGCGAAAGCCGCGAGGGCGTACGACCGATTCAGGGAGGGCATAGACACGACTGTTCAGCGGACGATAATATCTCTTCTGTACTGACCAGTCCGAACCGCCGCCCGACAGCATCCGACCTAGAACCCGTTGATGTGGGGAAGATTTAGATTCAAGAGGACGAGGTCCGGGAGGGATCGAGGGTCGTCTGTCGCTGTTCGGGTGAGGTAATCGCGTCGTGGCCGTTGGTGACAAGGTGGAGGTCCGTCTTGCCAGTAGTCTCTTTGAACGCTTCCCGGACTAGACGCGCATCGCTGGGGTTGTCCTCAACGAGGAGGATGTCAATCGTCAACAAATCCTCCGCGGCATACCTTTCTCCCCTTTTCCCTCTTACGCATCGTCAGCGTGGGAAAACTGCATTCTTGATGATTCGGTGGTGTCTGCTGTGGCAGACGCGGGAGTAGCGGTAATCTCGTTATCCTGTATTATAACTTCATATTCTTGATAAGTGAATTGAACAGCGAACTCCTCATCCCGTGATTGGAGCGACGCTACGAGTTCGTCTAATGCCTCTGTATCGACCGTTTGATAGAGTGGATCGAGAGCCGCAGGATCGATATTTTCACAGGAAGAAATCAATTGAATAAGCGTCACACTTGCACTAGTGTCTGGAGAGAGGGTTGCCTGATGCTGGGTGTGGGCCATGTCGCTTAACTATGCTCCTGGTGTATAAAAAACTCAACCTTAGATGGATATATTGAGAATTATGCAACTAGATTCGAAGAAAATATCTTATAATATAAGGCTAATTAGTAATATTTTTAATATTATATTTGCTCAAAGGTTGGCACTTTTCGATACGGATCAGATCCTCAAACTCTATATCTACGTGGTCTCTGCTATCGAGTTCTTTGGCTATGTCGGTGATTTCGTCACTTGTTTCTCCAACGGCTGTCACAAGCAAGTTTCGCGTTCCAGTCATCAACGTTCTTACTTTCAGAATTCCATCAATACTGAGGATTTCCTCAACCCTTTCTTCGCGATCACTCACCGGGGTAGTACAGACAAACTGATAGTAGTGTTGACTGTGTGTCTTGTTGAAGTCGACGTCCACAGAATATCCTTCAATGACTCCTCGACTCTCCAGGCGGTCAATACGATTCCGCACGGTATTGGCAGAGACATTCACAGTCTCTGCGATATCGGTGATCGTACGCCGAGCGTCCTGTTGTAGAAGATAAATGATTCCGCGGTCAACGGCATCGAGATCACGGTCACTCATACAGGAAAGTTCCAGAGAGTAGTCAAAAGAGATTTTGGTCCCAAATCACACTATTCGGTTACTCGATACATACAGAGAGGGGTATGTGGAGGGTGGAGAAGCGTCACAGAGAAAAGGATGAAATTGTACCAACTACAGCGCGCGTATTCATCATGGAGGCATCTCGAAGCGGGGTGAAGCAATCTCATTAATAAATGGCTCTGTTGAAACCCTTAGAACGTAACAGGAATAGCGTGCTGAATAGAGAGGGTGAGTTCATCAAAGTATGAGATATCGTATAGAAACCTATACGCCTCCCCCGTACAAGGTCCCGTACATGGCGAGCTCCAGGACGTCCGTATTTCTGCTGAGCATCGTGCTTGGGATCGCACTCGTCGTCTTGGGCGTCGCTGCCTACGTTCTCTCCGACTTTGCGAGTATCACGGCGCTCATTCCAGTCTTCTTCGGCCTTCTCATCGCTATCCTGGGCATGGTGGGAAACCAACAGACGGATCGGCAACGACTGGCGGCCTACGGAATCGGTCTGCTGGCGGTGCTCGGAGTGCTGGGATCGACGCGTGGAATTCCAGACATACTCGCGTTGCTAACCGGTGACGCAGTCGAATCGACCATCGCGGCCGCCTCACAGGGTACGATGATCGTCATCTGTCTCGTCCTCCTCGCTGCTGTGATCCAGTTCATCCGCGGTACGCACACGACGACGAGTCCGTGAACGGCCTGCAACTAGGAACTCACGATTCCGAACGCGCTCCGATAATAACCAGGAACGTTCGACGTCGTTCTCGATGTCGAACACGAGGCCGACTCTAGATGACGCCGTTTTTCGCAAAGGCAGTGTGCAAGATACGTGCGCTCTATTCAGCACTACCGTAGGAAACTCCCCGAGAGTAGCTAGAAGCGGCGTGCAGCATACAGAGAGTGGATTCACCACGCATTTGAGCGTTGTTCAGCCCGGAAGTGCTCGAACTAGCCCTTCAGTACCGGTACAGTAGTCGGCACTCAGCAGCACTAGGAGTTTTCCTATCTTTCGAGCCGGAGAGACTACACCTACAATGGTGTAGTATGGATTTTCATGTAGGGAGTTTCTGTGATGTCACCCGACCCCCCGTGGAACCATCCGTTTTATACTGTTGTTCGGGTACCAGTTCGGCATGGCTGAACTCGAAGATAAGATTGCAGTCGTGACCGGCGCCGGCGCACGCTCCGACCGTGCGTTGGGCATCGGTGAGACCACGGCGATCCGGTTTGCGGATGCGGGTGCGACAGTCGTCGCGGTCGACGTTGACGGGGAACTGGCCGAGCGAACCGTACAGTTGATCGAGGAGAACGGCGGCGAGGCAGTCGCGGTCGAGACCGACCTCACCGACGGCGAGGCCGTTGCTGCCCTTGGAGACGCCGTCGAGGAACGATTCGGTCGTCTCGATGTCCTCGTGAACAATGCCGGCATCAGGATCGAAGGAGGGCCGCTGACCGACGTCGATACCGCGGCGATCGAGCGAATCGTCGACGTGAATCTTACTGGAGTCATGCGAGCGTGTAAACATCTCGTCCCCCTCATGGCTAACACGGGCGGCGGTGCGATAGTCAACATCTCGTCGGCGAACGCGGAAGTCGGCCGCTCGGGCTGGGGACCTTACGACGCGTCGAAGGCAGGCCTCTTGGCGCTCACCCGTGACATGGCTGCCGACCACGCAGCGGACGACATCCGCGTGAACGCCGTTTCCCCCGGGTGGACCATCACGGATTACCATCTCCCCGCGGACGACGAGGAGGCCGAACCCATCATCCAGGAGTGGTCGTCGCGCCGTTCCGACGGACCTGGCATCCTGAAGCGCAACGCCATGCCCGAAGAACAAGCCGAGGCGGTTCTGTTCCTCGCTTCGGAGCGCGCATCCTATATCACAGGGACGAACCTCCACGTCGACGGCGGGCTCGACGTAGTCGGGCACGGGCACGACATCGAGTAGGACGGGCTAGCGATACCGAACTCGTTTCGCCGCGGAGGACATCGCTCACGACAGACTCCGCATCTATCGTTTCTCGGATTGCCAATTCGGGGCTGTGAGAACCGTTCTATACCCCTCTTGAAGATCGTATCGAGGGAGACAGCGAAGATGTTCAGCTAAAGCAATCGGTCTCAGACGAAACGTATAACCGCCGGACACAGGTTGAACGAACGATGCGGTCAAAGACTACGGCCTCGGGCGCGGATGTGCCCGAGGCCGCGTCCACGCACGAGTGCAGGTGTTTCTGGCGCTGTGTTTGCGACTCGTCGCAGTCACCAACTCTACTTGAGGAGACAACTGGGACGCGAGATGTTCAAGGTATCAGACGAACCTATGAAAACCTGCAACGAAAATGACGGCCGATTGTCTATTATTATTATTATTATTCAATGATATTATTCTTGATGGAAGAAACCTATCCCACTTCGGTACATACAAACCTCCTGCCCCTGTTACCGAGCAATCGACCCGGACGGTTCCTCAAGACGAGCCCACAGAACGTTCTTTTTGTGGTAGCGGCTACTTCCGATGTTCTCTTGACCTCGATACGGACAAACCCTGATACAACCATTTGCTGAATATGCACCTTCTATTCAGCACGGCCACAACGAACTACCCAGTCTCTGTCAGAACGTGTGTGCTGGATACAGAGGTTGTATGGCAGATAAAGGATGTTCTGAGAGTAGTGCATCTACTTGTGGCCGTCACTGCCGCCAAAATGTCGGTGTGAGGATGACCAGTACTGAGAGTACTTCCAAGCGGCCAATCCACATTAGAAACACCATGTAGAGTTTTGCGGCATCCGAGAACGGCAGAAAGCTGTTCATCGGACCAACAACACCGAAGCCTGGACCAATGTTCCCCAGCGTAGCAATGGCGACGCTCATCGCCTCAAGCCCAGATAACGACACCCCGGCTGTTCGTAGGCTGTCGAGATACAGAAGCACCGTCGAGAGGGCAAATATCGTCACAAAGAGCAGTATGAACACGAGGACATCTCGGATAGTTTGCTCGTCAACAACTTCCTCGTCGAGTCGTAGCGGTTTGACGGCCTCAGGATGGACGGAGGTGAACAGCGTTCGGAAGATTGTCTTTTTGACGAGAACCCACCGGACAATCTTGATCGAACCGGCTGCCGATCCCGCAGATCCACCGAGGAAATACGCAAACAACAGTATCGTCTGTGCAGAGGCATCCCAGGTATTGAAATCCATACTCGCGTACCCGGTCGTCGTCACGATGGCAATCACCTGAAAGAGTCCCTGCCGGAGCGAATTTTCGAGGTTTCCAGGAACGATGTCGAGCTTTGCCGGCGGTTCAGCGAGTCCAACGCCGAGAAAGAGCACTGCCGAGATAACGGCCCCGAAGCCGAGAATGGCGAGTAGGTACGCACGGAACTCTATATTGTTAGTCAACCGGCGAGGGTCTCCCCGAAATACATACCAGAACAGGGCGAAGTTCGTCCCTGCGACGACCATGAACGGCATCACTGCCCATTGGACCGCAGGCGTGAACGCCTCTACGCTCCGTGCCTCTGGGGAGAATCCACCGGTAGGTAGTGTCGTGAGTGCATGCGCAACCGCGTTGTAGAGAGTCATGTTCGGGGCCAACCCACCTAGATGCAACCCGTAATAGACGGCAATCGCGAGAACGGTGAATCCGGCGTAGATGCCCCATAGCCCCCGCGCAGTATGCTGAATACGCGGTGTCAGCTTCTCCAGCGAAATTCCTGGTGCTTCCTGATTCATGATCTGAGCACCCCCAACGGATAGTCCTGGCAGGATGGCGACCATCAACACGAGGATACCCATACCACCGAGCCATTGTGTGAGCTGGCGCCACATCAGCATCGCGTACCCGTGGCGCTCAACCGAGATCTCCCCGAGAACGGTTGCACCGGTCGTCGTAAACCCACTCATGCTCTCGAACAAGGCGTTGACGGGATTTGCAATAGTGCCTGTTCCGGCGACGAGGTACGGAACCATCCCCACCAACGGCACAACCAGCCATGCAAGACTTACCAAGAGGAACGCCTCCCGGTGTCTCAACTCGCCATCGTTGCGAACTCGCTCTAAGAGGAACCCACCGCCCACCATGACCACACTGGTGGTGATGAAGGGAGTCGGATCTTCGCCGTAAAAGAGCGCCAGAGCAAGCGGGAACAGCGGTGTAATGCCGATGTATTTGAGAACGGTCCCGACAAGGGCCACGCTTACCCTATAATCGACATAGACGCTCGGTGTGCGGGCCATTGAACGTCTATAACGGTTAAGCGATGAACGGATGGACGTTTCGGTTCGGTAGCTCTACGGGGAGACTCTTCATCGTTTCATCGCAGGGTCACTCTTGGTCTTGGATTCGGTCCCATTCTTCCACACAGCTTTCACAGAGAAATCCTGTAAACCCATCTACGTCGTATCTCTGAACGCTTGTATCGTCCCCACAACGCTCACATTTCATAATTGGTCCTGAACGGTTACCTCTGATACTCTCCGTTCACGCCTCGTGGGTGAAAACCATCCTCTTTTCTTCCTTCGGGAGTGCAATTACTGGAATTTTGCTCCCTTTGAGGAGCTGAGTCGTGACATCTCCGGTGAGGAATTTTATCCAGCGGCTCCCGGCTCGAGGGACGAACGCGATTGCGGTCGCACTTTCTTCTTCAGCGGCGTTTCGGATCGTCTCTCCGACGTTCCGTCCATATAACGTGCGGAATTCGAGTGTGGGCCCGTCATCCGGGAATATCTCCAAAAAGGATTCATATGCCTTCTCAGCGAACTCTTGACGCTGGTCAACGGATGCCTTGTCGGGTACTCCTTCGCCCTTCTCGATGACGTGAACCACAATGACCTGTGAATCTTCATGGGCATAGTGATAGACGATTCGAGCAGTGTTCGCTGCGTCGTCTGGACCAGCAATTGGGACGATTACTTTGTCGAAAATGTCGCTAGTCATACGCACTTTATTCGGCTCATCTACCAAAATCTCTCCGGTAAAATTGCTTGGCGCGTAATGAAGCCCGATTCAAATCCGGATAGAATAATCTATTTAAATACCATGTATCGTATTCAATCTCGTGGCCTTGTAGACGGAATCTCTGTGCGAGATAAGCGCTCTGTATTCAGCACCACTCCGGAAAACTATCACCCATTGAGGGTTTCAACAGAGCCTTAATAAATGAAATACACCGCTCAAGATGTACTGAACCGTAACGGTCTCTGCTTCGATGTCTGCTGCGGGATACTTCGAATACTTGAAAGTAGGTTTATCACCCCATGAGGAGACTTAGCATGGTGGATTACAGATGTCAATTGACAAAGAAATAACGACAGTCGGTCCTTCTGAACGGTATTTTTCGAATCTTGGGGCCTTGACAGCGATTCTGGGACTTGGTGTCTATAGTGTGTCGGCCTACTTACACCCGTTTACGCCGCCCCACCATACACGTGATGCCTTCTCGGATTACGCGGTCGAATCGCTTTGGGCAATTTACCACCTCGGAGAGTTCCTCGGCATGCTATTGATGGGTGCCGCTATCATCTCCCTGGCCTTCCGCCTCCGCAGAGGAGTTTCCGGGGTGTGGGCGACGCTTGGTGGTGCTGCGATGGTGGTGTGTGTGGGCGTTTACGGCATTTTCGCCGCGGTTGACGGCGTCGCCCTCGGGGTCATGGTTGATCGATGGGCGGCGGCGGGCCCCGAACAACAGGAATTGCTCTACGAGACGGCCTTTGCAGTACGGCAAATCGAAGGCGGACTCTTCAGTATCCAGTGGTTCATGTTTGGTATCGCAGCGGGGCTCTTCGCGGGGGCGTTCTTCACAAGTTCCGAGTCGTCGGCTCGTCTTGACTGGTTTAGTGGCATGGGAATTTTGAGTGCCATGGCCAGTCTCGGAGCACTCTCCTTTGCGATCGTGCAAGCCCATGGGTACACCGATCTGTCGATGACATTCCAGACTGGGTTGATGCCGGGCGTAATTTGGATCGTCGCCGTTGGAGTGTTCCTCTACCGGCACCCTGTTCACATCCAGACCCTTAGTGAGGCTTCCTCCCGAGAGGACGACGAGGAACGTCACGACCCAGCTAGCTGAAGGCGTTGAGACCTCTTTGCGCCGCCTGAATATTTGAAAATTTGAGGGTGACTTGAAGGCCGGTTAGTCCCCTCCCGTGTAGTTCAGAATCGGGGGGTAACTCCTGTGTACTGCCTACGCGCGATCTCGTAGACGGTCGAAGGAGTGGTAAGTACAGAGAGACTTCTGGGATAATAGTTCGAGGACCGCCCATTTTGAAACGTATCGGCCTGAACAGAAGGGTTTTCAGAATGTAGTTCACGAGTTACCTATGGTCGAGCCCTC
Organism: Haloprofundus halobius; assembly: GCF_020097835.1. Lineage (GTDB taxonomy): Archaea > Halobacteriota > Halobacteria > Halobacteriales > Haloferacaceae > Haloprofundus > Haloprofundus halobius. Next base: position 2,186,642 of record NZ_CP083666.1, on the reverse strand, counting down.
CAAATTCGAGTCGGGGACCTACGATATCTCCACGGTCGATCTCGACGACGACCGTTACGAGGTCAAACAGTCCGCGATCCGGAACAAGTACGTCGTCCGCGACAGCGCTGGCAACGTCGTCCTGCGCGGGAAGCAGAAGCTGTTCAAGCTGAAAGAGGAGTTCCCGTTCGTAACTGGCGACGGCGAGGACGCGTTTACTGTGAAGGCTGGCGGCATTATGGACGTCGCAGGGAACTACGCCATCAGAGATGCGGGCACCGGCGAAGAGGTCGTCGTCCTCGACGAGGACTTCTCGCTGTTCGTGGAGAACTGGACGGTTCGAGACCCCGAGACGGGAGAGCCGCTAGCGACCATTCAATCTAAAAACAAGGTCCTCTCGGCACTCCGACACCTCATCTCCGTGGCGAACTTCGTTCCGAACAAGTACGAGATATTCGACGCCGACGGAAACCACGTCGGCGACATCGAGGGGCAGTTCTCGCTGCGGGACACCTACACGGTCAGCATCGACGACGCCAGCAACGTCCCGAAAGAGGCGGTGATCGCCGCCGCGTGTATCCTTGACGCCCTCGAAAACCAGTAAGCTAACATCCCTGACGCTGCAGTCACGGGGTTACTCTCCAGTTGGGGTCGTCGTAGGGTCTTTCACTAGGTGGTATTTTCACGGTTGCACAACAGAATAGCCGATTGATTTTGTGTATCCACTCTCTGTATTCATCACGGTTTTCTGTCATATTCTAGGGGTTCAAACAGAGTCATTATCTCGCTGACACCTACCGAAGCAACGTATCCCGAACGTATCGCATTGTCCCAATCTCACTCAGTCCTGGTTGGTCGATACTGAATCGTTGCGGCGGCGAATTACGGCTGTAGGTCTTTTCGACACGCGGCTCACCCTCAGGTGGGTCGTTGAGCATCTCGATGATGTCGTGGGCATCATCTCGCGTCCGAACAATCCAAATCGCGGCTTCGGGGTCGAACGCTGCCATCTTGTCGAAGTCTTCGGGGATGGCGCGACGCCGGTCGTTATTGATGCGTTCGGCTTCGAGGGTCACGACAACTTCCCCGTCCTCGTCGAGACAGACGGCGTCGAGACGGTGGTCGTCATTCTCGTCGCTGTAGTAGGTGACGACCTCGACTGCCTCCGACTCCGGATTCTCGACGAACGCCTGTTCGAGATACTGTCGTCCCACTTCGACCATCGCCACGTGTAGACTCGACTCGCTGAGGTCACCTCGGCCATCGCCGTGCGCGATCCCCTCGCGGTGACCTACTTGGATTTCGGCTCGGCCCTCCGGTGTAACGGTGTAGAGTTTGTACGGATGCGTGCAGTCCTCGTTGAGTAGTCCGTCATCGATGAGTTCGTCGACGGCGTCGCGCTCAATACCGACGTACTCGATGAGTCGGACCATACTATCGCGGGTGATGTCGTACTCCCACTCGGTATCGTAGCGCTTCTGGTGAGCGTTGTAGACGACTTGGAGGAACGCGAGTTGGCGATCCGTGTACTCGCTTTGACGGCGCTCTGCAGTCGAGAGCTTGAGATTCACATCACAGACAGGGATATCGTCTCGGTCGACCTCGGCGAGTGAGTGACAGCACTGAATCCCGCGAAGGATACCCTGTTGTGTTGGGTCGTATCTCGTTTCACAGTTCTCACAGACGAGTGCGTGTGCGCCGATATCGTACGTAATCGCGTCGGGAAGGCGATTCGTGAGTGGGAATGCCGTGTCCAATGGTGGATGCGAACTGTCGAACTCGTCAGTAGTGAGATTCGTGCTGGAGCGTCCCTCGGGGGCAGAGAGTTCGAGGCCGTAATCGAGGCGTGTCCGGTCACGCACAACGTCGAAGGCCGCATCGAACGCGGTTTGGCCTGCGTGTCCGAGTGGGTTGTCTCCGTCTGGGTGGCCTGGTGGGAGTGGTGCCGACCCCACGAGGAACGGTCGTGGTTCGGATTCGTCGAACGGCGCAGGGAGACTGACGAGCCACTGGCCACGACGGAGTGCCCGGAGGCGATTTCCAACGTCCTTTGCGTCCATGTCCGCGGTGGCGAGTCGACGAGTGAGGTCACGGTCGACGGCGACGTTCCCCGTGACGATCGTCGAGACGTTGTTCAACAGTTCCGCGTAGGCTTCGCGCGACCGCTCTCGGAGTTGGGCGGGAAACTGCATCGAAAGCGTGACTGAGAGGCCGAACGACCGTGATTGGGCGAGTAGATCGGTCATCAGTCCCGTGGCAGCGACTTGGGATGCTTCTTCGAGATAGAGGTTGACGAGTGGATGCTCTTTCGAGTCTGATTCACGGGTACGACGCTGGAGTGCACTCCAGAGTTTCGAGAGGAGGACGAGCGTGATGGCACGGCGACTCTCTGGGCGGAGTCCGCCTGTGTCGATGAGGATGACTGCGTCCTCGTCGATGAGTTTTCGAAAGTCGAGTTCCGGATCCGTGTCGTCCTCGGGAACGTGGTTGAACAGTCGCCCGAGTCGGTCGTCGATTGGGACCTTCTCGATACGGTTTGCGACACCCTGCATCAGTTCGTCAAAGGATCGCTGGCTGTTGGATGCCACACCAGCGAGCATTCCTTGGAGGTCAGGGTCGCTCACTGGTGGTGCGTCGCGTGTCTGGTGCATCCGGCCAGTAACGTGCTGGAACTCACGATGGCTGAAGGCATCTGAGCCGTGGACTGGGTCGAACAGGGCCTTGACGAGATACCGAATGATATCCGGTGAGCGGACCGCTTGCTCAAAACGGTCTCTGCCCATGATGCCCTGCAGGATTTCGATGTAGTGGTCGACGACGTCTTCGACGGCAGTCGTCCGGTCGATGCCTGCATCGAGTTGATCTCGAATATCGAAAAACGAGAGCGCAGGAAGGACGTTCGCACAGTCAAAGTAGTAGACGTTCTCGAGGGTGCCGTATTCGGCGTAGTGTGCTCGGAGATACTCTTCGGGCATCCCGTCGCCTTTCGGGTCGATGAGGATGTCCGCGCCGTCTGTGGCCTCGTGGTTCGCGAGCATCGCGTTGATGAGCGAGGTCGATTTCCCTGAGCCAGTTTTCCCGAACCATGCGAGATGGAGTGGTTGAAGCGATGGTGGAAGGACAAGTGGGTCATCGTCGGGGGTACCGTCCTGGGTGAGTGGGTGGCCGAGTGTGAGGCCTGCTCCGTGGTAGTGTGTGAGTTCGCTTGCTGGGGGTCGTGGTTGTGCAGTTCGTTCCCCGAGTGTTGGGTCGATGGCGCGTTTTGCTGCAGTGGTGAGTGCCGATCCATCGAGGACGGTGAAGTTGCCGAGTTCCTCGGGGTCGGCAATGATGGCTTTCGAGCGCGTCGGTGTCCAGGGAAGTCGCGTTCGGAGGGTGTCGTAGTCGGGTTGGTGGACTGTTTGAGTTCGAACGTCGTCGAGTACGTCACGTGCGCTGCGTTTGGAGTCGGGTGTTCGGACCACGCCAGTAACACCGTAGTTCGTGTGGCCAACGTCGCTTAGTGTCGTGCTGAGTTCCTGGGCGACGCTTTCGGGAGTTGGGGGAGTTACGCTTGAGGTGTTTTCATCCGCGACGGTAGCGTGGTCGATGGCGACGGCGCGGGCGTTTACGACGAACGTATGGCGAGCGTCTCGGGCATCGATCTCTTCGAGGCGAGGTTTTGCGCTATCGGGGATCTGCGTGTTCTCTGGAACCCTGTCTGTGGGTCCGAACAGCGTCGCAACAGCACGCTGTGTGGCGGTGTCCTCACCGTTCTTGAGTTGGTGTTTCCGATAGCTGGCGTCACCACGCCAGTCACGATACGGATAGACAAGTGCTTGGTAGACGACGGGGAGCGGTTGATTGGCCATCGTTTCGACGACGGCGGCGAGCGGGACGCGGGCGGTGTCATCGTCGGCGAAGTCTGCGAGTGGTGTCAGCTGTGTCTGCCAGTCGTCGTAGCGGTCGACGTCGCCACAGAACTCGACTGCAGCGCAGGCTTCTGGGTCGGTGGCGTTGTCGAGTGGGTGTTCGGTGAGTTGTGTTCGCTTGAACTCGTAGGTCTCTGGGAACAACCCTCGGAGTATCCGTTCGAGTTGTGTGAGGAGTGAATCGAGAGATTCTGTCGGTTCAGTTTCTGTGGTCAGGCCAACGTAGTAGGTGACACTCGGGTCTGCGCCACCATCACTAACGAGCAACCATTCGAGAGTGGGCTTGTGGGTGTCGGTGAAGAGCGTGGTGAGCCAGTTGCCGTCGACGCTGTATTCGAGATTGTGGAGGCGTTTCCAGTGTCTTGCGACGGTATTGGGATTGACTGTGTCGTCACTCGGTGTGATCTCGATATATTTGGGAGATTGGTCGTCGATTTCTGTGTCGGGATTTTTAGTAGAAATATCGTCGGTGGCCATTGTCGATAGCTAGAGGTGTTGAATCGTCTGTTTGTGCGCAATTTTGGTGAGTCAGGAATCGGTCATAAATGCTCCTGTCTTCGAACGCCCCCGGCGTCGTCGAGCCCCGCGACTCGCTGCGCGCCTCACGCCGTTCGGTGCTTTCGTCGTCGGGGGGCTGCGACGACACCGGCCCCGTTCATTCCCACCCTGCCGGGAGGTCGGGGTGTCGTGAACGCTGCGTTCCCACCGAATCCGTAGCCTTGTTTTCGAATTCAGTAGTCGGTCAGACCCCCACACCACATTTCGAATGAATTCTCTTCTGAACAAGTGGGTGAGTTAGATTTCCAACGGGGGTCTGTTTGATGCCGGAGACCGAGGTAACGCGTACAACGTATACTGCTGCCGACGACTCACGTATTGTCAGAGAGCCAGAGTTCGAGGAACGCTCCATAGTATAGTATCTTGTGGATTAGGAAATATAATACAATCCAGACACCGCTAGACGTACTTGTCTAGCCATGAGAAGCCAGAAACTAGTGCTGGTTGGATTTTCTGATGCGGATTTATATACTCTGTTCGAAGCGAAGTCGAGATTCTATAAACCCCCTCATTGCATAACCTACAGAACACCGTCTTTCAGATGATTTCTCGCTACTAGTCTGTCTATAGAGTATCTGGTCACCACAGAAAGATCACACATGAACGAAGGGGTCTTGTGTTACTTTCTGAACGCTGAATTCATCTGAAATCCGGTGTGGGTGTGTCTTGTCCATACTGAAGCGACAAGGGAGTCAAACATTCGGTTAGCATTGTAGTGGTGAGTTCACTCGTCAAAGACGTGCTTTGAGACGAATTCAATTGAAATGTGGTGTTGTAACTCAAGCAATTATTCAGCACCACAAATCACCGACAACTGAGAAAGCAGACATCTAGGTGGTCTCTTTCTACGTCTTTCGCTGCTCTATTCAGCTGAACAAGAAAGACCTAAGTCGAATTCATTTGAAATTCGGTATATGGTTTCACAGACGGAACAGCCGTCAACACTCGGTGAGTATGCAGCCGAGCATGGGGCTGTTGCGCACTCTCGTTCTACCGCTCGTGATGATCCACTCTCAGTCCTTGACGAAGAGGACCCGATTTTTGCTAACGAAGACCTGCTCCGTATCGACCATATCCCGGATCACGACAAAATCGTCGGTCGCAACAGTCAGATCGAGACGGTTGCTCGTCGACTCAAACCAACGATCACCGGTGGATCTGGGAAAGGAACTCTCCTCTTAGGCAAATCTGGGTCGGGAAAGACGCTTGTGACTCGGTACGTCAGTCGCGAAGTTGAGGACCGTGCTGCAAACAACGATGTTCGGATCGGACGTGCAGTTATCGATTGCGCCCAACGTCGCTCCGAAGTTCAGACAGTCATTCATCTCGCCAAGAGCCTCAACGACCCCGCAGAAACTGGAATCAAGATCCCCCACTCGGGAATCGCAACAGGGGCTTACTACGACCGTTTGTGGAGCGTAATCGACGCCCTGTACGATGCTGTTATCGTTGTTCTAGACGAAATCGACCGTCTTGCACCGTCCGATGACGGGAAAAACGTCCCTCCAGAGGAAGCTGACGACAGTAAACTGCTCATGCAACTCTCTCGGGCGGGCGAAGAAAACGACGTTGAGGCCAGCATCACCGTCGTCGGTATCAGCAACGACCTCAAATACGGGGATCGACTCGACACTCGCGTTGAGAGTTCGTTCGCACCTGATGAAATCGTGTTCCCAGCGTACGACGCAAATCAACTGGGCGATATACTCGACCGACGACGTGACGCCTACCGCGATGGGGTGCTCTCAGACGCCGTCATCCCACTTTGTTCGGCCTTTTCTGCGCAGGAACACGGCGACGCACGACGTGGTCTCGATCTCTTTCGCTTAGCTGGTGAGGTCGCTCGTGACGACGACGCCGACCAAGTCCGTGAAGAGCATGTCCACGCGGCTAACGACGACGCTGAAGTGACGCGGATACAGGATTTGATTCGCGGATGTCCAACGCAGGCAAAGGTCGCAATCGCCGCTCTTGCTGCCCTTGATGAGTTCACAGAGCGTTCGCATTTCAAGGCGACACAGATGTATCGCGTCTACCGTGGATTCGCTGAGGCAATCGGGATGGCTGTGCTTGGACAGAAACGAATCACTGACCAACTTCGAGAGTACGAAACGCTGAAAATCATCGACATGACTCGGACCAGCGACGGCTACCGGGAGGGAACATATCTCCAACTCTCATTGCTTGACGAGGCAAGTCTCCTCTTACAGTCGGTTGGTCTCGACGATCAGTGTGCCCAGATCCCCATTGATTCGCACATGCGTCGACAGCTTCGAAGCATCGCTAACCAGTAACTGACTACTGTTGTTTGGGTTTCTCCACGTAATGTGAGCCCGGGTTCGATATTTACGACGGCGAGTTTATCAGCCCCCGGAGGAGCGGAGGGCTATTTAGTGCGTCAATTCCCGCGACTCGACAGTCGTATCGCTCGTCTCTGGATTCGGAGTTTGAAATCACTCGGTCGACAGCCTACAGTACCAGTTCCTGTGTCCTGTGACCATCCAACCGCTGACCGAGAAACCCACCTCACCGGAGGCTGGTACATTCGCTCCTGTGAGTACTGTGGAGAGGTGTTGGATCGGCGTCGATTGGCGCAGAGCAGTATGGGCGAGTTAAATGACTAACCTTGGTTCACGGTGTCAGCTAATTGAGTGGGAAGATTTTAGAAAGTTCCCGTATCACGTACTAGTCATACCACCTATGTCGAAGTCTACAGACGAACGCGGACGCATCTACCTCCCGAAAGACGTTCGTGAACGATTCGGAGACAAGTATCGGATCGTCGAACTCCCGAGCCATATCGCGTTGTTCCCCGTCGACGACGACCCACTAGAGGGAATCCGTGCGGCTGTCGGCGACGCCTTCGAGGGGGATGATGCAGACCAACTGAAGTCTGATGCTCGAAAGCGAATCGCACAAGAGGTTGAGGATGAGGCAGCCGAACGTTCATCTGAGCGTGAGGACTAAATTGTGTACGTAGAGACCGATTTTCTGACAGCCTTAGTCAAGGATGAAGACTGGCTTCGTGAATCTTCGCTCCGCGCGCTCGAAGACCGCGACGACATTCACACCTCGATTTTGGCGTATGCAGAGATACTGGTCCTTTTCTACGACCGTGAACAGGCAGCCTATGAGATCGATGCACCACGAGCTATCGCCAACCTTCTGGAGTTAGTTCCGATTCAACCAAGCAAACACGAGGACGCAATTCTCGCTGCAGCAGCGTTTCTGGATGAGTATCAGATGACTCCGTTCGATGCACTCCACGCAGGAATCGCTACGACGAGAGACGGGGCAGTACTCTCCAGCGAGAAAGACTACGATACCATCGGTCTGGACCGACTTCCGTTAGAGACATACCTCGAAGAGTGAGTTCGTATTTGACGAAGTTGTGGAGACTCACAGAGGGGTCATTTCGGGTGCTCATTCGTCTTACACCGAGATCCGTACTGACGCTGCACAGAGAACTGGTACTGAAACCGTTACTGCAATTCCGTGTCGACTTTCGGTGTCTCAACGACCATTATCGTCGAATTCGCCGTTGAGACTAGCAGCGAATTCTGTCCTCTTATGGCAGATGGATGTTTGCGCTGAGTGTGCCCCTCTGACGACTACAAAGTAAACGATCATACGGTAGCCACTCAACAGACAACGCAATGACAGACCGTTTCCGAAGTATCGTCCCGATGTTCGGTGGAGCGACTCGGTACGTTGAAACGTTGAATGCGATTCTCGAATTCGTAGACTCGTATCAGCCAACGACGGACGAGCTTGTTGGCTGGCATCGTGGGACCTTCTCGAACGTCTCTAGCCGAACGTCGATCATGCGGCGTATCAGATATCTCTGGCAGATGGGATTTCTACAGCAGGAAGATGACGGATGGGCACTCGGGTCTTCCGGACGAAAGTACACGCAGAACTACGACACAGCGACACTACTCCAGATTCTGTGTGATCACAACGTCGGCCTCAGAAGTCTTCTCTACGCACTCGCGGTCGCTCCAATGACCATCGAAGAAATCAGCGACCAGCAGCTCGATACCCACCCGGAACTGGGGTGGAGTCGCGGTGAAACGGATATGGCCCACCAACGAGCTAACTGGCTTCGGAGTATGGATCTCGTCGAAAAGGAAGGCGATCTGTACGAGCTCACTACACAGGGCCGTGAGTTCGTTGAGGATGCTGTCGAAACGTGGGCGTCACCATCCACGACAGAGCAGAGTGACGCGATGACGGCCAGCACGTACGAGACCGTAACCTATGCGCGGGCGGTCGACCCGGAGTTTCGTGCAACGGCGCTTGCACGTTATGACCAACAGTGCCCAGTCTCAGGTGTAGACCACCCTGGACTGCTCGACGTCGCACACGTTCTCTCTTGGAGTGACTACCCAGCGTATCGGGCGGATCTTTCGAACGTCTTGGCGCTCAGTAAGACGCATCATGCCGCGTTCGACCGCGAACTCTTCACAATCGACGCCGACTACCGACTGCTCGTAAATCCTACTTTCGAGACTGAGAGTGACCTCCTGAAGCAGACGATTCTGGACCGCGCGGGGGAGCAATTACCCATCTCTGAGGTAGGACTCAGTTCGGAGCATTTGACGCAGCACAACGCGGCGCTTGTGTGGGCGTGAATCGATTGTTGGCTCTCTCATAGCTTTCCTCTGTTGACGTTCTCGGCAACCCCACTCGACGCGTCCCACCTTCCGGAAAGCGTTTCGCGTGAATACACCGAGCCTACCCGTCTGCTCAGAATCGGTTCGAAACTGAAAACAAGCTACCGCCGAACTCCCTACGATTGCTGTGGGAATCTGTCCACCGATCCGGTGGAACTCGGACTCGGATGCTGCTGTCGCGCTCTCGAGGTCAAGTGGTCGACGACATACTCCGCATCTCTGCCGACACCGGTGAATAGCCCCGAAGTCGCGGCGTACAGGAAGAATAGGCCGACGAAATACAGGCCCGGCTCGTCGGGGACGACACCGCGCACATGGATGGGTTCCTTTGGTTGTTCCTTTTCGGCGAAGATCGGGAGGTCAATCCACGAAAAGTCAGGGCGGAAGCCGGTGCACCAGATGACGTTCTTGACATCCAGGACGTCGTCTCCAACGATCGGGCGACCATCGTGGACGCCGGTCGTGCGAGGCACTCGCTTAACGCCGGCTGCCGTTAGGTCACTTGGTTTGACGCGAACCAGTTGGATGCCCTGGGACAGCATCTTCGGGCGCTTCCGGCGTCCGATGGGTGTCCCCGTCGTGAAGATTCTGTGAAAGAGCACGCGCAGTACGAACGGGCCTCCCAGGTGACGGCCGAACCACGAGTCGATGTGGAACGGTACGTTGCCAACGTCCCGACCCGACAACAACGTCTTGTGTTCGTCGGCGACAGGGCGAGACGCTCCGTGTTTCGCTTGCATTTGGCGCTTCGAGTTGACGATGTCGAGGGCGATCTCGGCACCAGAGTTGCCCGCCCCGATGACGAGCACGTCCCCGTCTTGGAGCTGGTCGGGATTGCGGTAGTCACTCGTGTGCAGTTGGAGAATGTCGTCGGAGAGCTCTGAGGCGAAACGAGGAATCTTCGGGACTTGGTAGCTCGCCATCGCCACGATGACGTTGTCCGCCTCGAACCGGCGCTCACCGGCGCTTACGAGGAAGCTATCGCCGCTCCGTTCTAAGCTGTCGACACGGACGCCGAGTTCGATAGGCAGATCGAACCGCTGGGCGTAGCTCTCCAGGTAGTTGGCCACCTCGTCCTTCGTGGGGAAGGCGTAGGGTGAGCCCGGATAGTCCATCCCTGGCAGGCTTGAGTAGCGGGCTGGTGTGAATACCTGAAGGGAATCCCAGCGGGCCCGCCAAGCGTCGCCGATGCGGTCGCTCGCGTCGAGGATGACGAATTCTTCGTCGTGCTGCTGCAGGTAATACCCTGTCACCAGTCCGGCCTGGCCGCCACCGATGACGATGGTATCGTGTCGTTCGGTCATATGGGTTCGTTCCTCGGTAAGCGTACGCGTCGAAGGGACGTGATGATGCCGCGTGCAGGATTTCACGCCCTGAAATCGCGGGTTAGACTGGGTACCTTCTCTGTGTGAGGCCATCGTTTGAGTGGTCTGCCAGTCTCTGATGGCGGTGGTCGTCGTCAGAGGCGTTATGAAGGCGTACGGGATTCGAGAGCGGCGGGGTCTATCGGGGTTGCCTCCGCACGAACCTGTTCGAAGACCGAGATGGCCCACTTTCGGGCCTTCGGGGCGTCGGTGTCGATGACCGCCACGAGTGCCCCAGTTTCGGCGTCGTGGCAGCAGATGCCAGCCCGGTCGTCTACGATGCCGAGACCGCAGCGATTGTCGTCGGGGAGGCTGTCGTGGACGAGGACGGTCGCGTTCTCGCAGGCGGCGACTTCCGTAATCCGGTCCGGATTCCAGGCGAACATTCCTTCTAGGGCCTCGGGCGTGAACACGTACTCGAACGTCATTCCCTTGAGGACCGCGCCACAGGCCGTCTCAAGGTTGCTTGACTTGTAGACGATGTTGTCGAACCCGCGCAACGACGAACTCGACTCAATGAGTTGGCCGAGACGCTCGACGGGCGTGTAGGGGTACCCTGGCCCAGGATAGGAGACCACCGCGTCGGCGAAGAGGTCGACGGAGAATCCCGGCATTTCGACCGGCAGCCACTGCCAGACATCGCGGAGTTTCTCTTCGATTTCCATCGCGTCCCGGAACGTCAGAAACTGGTCGGCGACGTACTCGCCGAGGGGGGTCAGTCCGTATGTGGGGCCGTCCCTGACGAGCCATTTACGTTCGTCGAAGTCGGCGAGTACCCGTCCGACAGTCGGTGAGGAAGCACCAGTAGCTTCACACAGCTCTCGACGGTCAGTCGGTCCGTCGTGTAATGCTTCGAGAATGCCAACACGGTGGGCCGACGCGGCCAAGAACTGGATGTTTCTGGTCCTCGCAGTCATATGTGATATAGGTAGGTGAGGAGCTTAGCGTTTCTACTGCCAGCGAAGACGAGTGACTCTACAATCGAGGAATAGCGTGAACACTCGAAATGACCCCTCTCTTTCTTCCGTAAACAACTCAACACTCGCATCGTCGATTCGTGTTCTGATTTACTCACATCTGATCTCTATTCGCAGAACCATCTGTGTCAAAGCCAGTACTGCTGGCTTTACTGGTGTTGCTCTACGGCTCGCCCCGCTCGCCGCGTGCCGCCTTCTGGTGAGCAGAGCTCACCGACGTCTCGTTCGTGTTACTCACGAGACGTACGCGTCACTCGTACCTTCCCGGTACGCCAGCGGGTGAGGGCGGCAGTTCTTGCGCTCCTGACGGTGCTCAGAACACGCTCACCCTCACTCTGCTGGCCGCTCGCTCCAGGTGCACGCCGGGTCGCTCACTTCGTTCACGCCCCGAGACTCACCTCGCTTCACTCGGTGAGACGGCGCGCGGTGCTGGTTCTGTGTCCTGGCTATGGCGCGCTCTCACTCGCGCCCAGCGGGCGCTCGTGAAGGCGCGAGCGAGAGCGCGCGATGAATGGTTGGTTTGTGTGGACAGCCACGGCTGGAGAGTCGTGGTGTCGGAAGAAGACGCCGAGTGAGCGCCTTCGGAATCTTGGAGAATTCCAATGTCGAGTAAGCACGTAACCAGTAATGTAGTTTCGGTCGATGAACAGGCATTCGAACAGTCGGACGGACAGACGGTCGACGAGGACGGATTCGAGGTCGTCGATGAGACGCCGGAGTTCCAGCCAACGGTACAGATGGAGATTCAGGCGAAAGTCGATGCGAACCACCCAAACGGGATGGTCGACACCAGCGAGGAACGAATCTACGGTGTAACCCTCGAACAAGAAGAGCGCATCAGAGCGCGGGAAACTGAGTTGGAGCGTATTAGTGCCCGAGCGACGTTCGGAACGCAGGACGGTCGTGAGAAGCGGACGCGAGAGGTCGTTGCACAACAGAGCGCAGCACGGCGTGTGGAGTTCCAGCGGCGTGCGGCGAGCGTGAATCCGGTGTTCGACCCGGATCGTCCGGACCCTCGTGTCGAGATTTCCCAAGAGCAGTTGGCGGCGGTGAACACTCAAGCGATGCGATTAGCAGAGAAGTTGGATGGGTGGTCGCAGGCGGCGGTCAGTCGGCGGTTGGCCGAAGTCGTGGTCGATGGGAAAGATATGATGAGCGCAGTCGTCGGGGTGTTCGAGGAGTTGCAGACGGCACCTGGGCACGTGGTTCCGATTGGGAAGCTTGAGGACGTGAATCGAAGAGAGGTGAGCATCGAAGGACGTGTCGAGACGTTGTGGGAGCCGAGTTCTCCAAAGATTGCGCAGGTGGGACTGATCTGTGATGAGAGTGGGAAGACGAAAGTGACCGTCTGGGAGCGTTCAAATCAGCCGTGGATGAGCGAGGGCGAGCGGGTTCGGATTCATGGTGCAGCGCGGAATTGGTACAATGGGCGTGTTTCGTTGGCGGTGACCGGCTGGAGTACGGTGTTGTTCCCTGAGCGTGACCGGTGGTGGGAGTAGGCTGAGGAAGGCAGTTCTTTCTTTTTCTTTGCCAGACCGGCCCAAACCCCACCTCCCCACCCACCGCTCCCGGCTTCCCTCCGGTCAGCCGGCAGCCACAACCTCGTTACTGGCTGAGAGCTGGAGTGACACTTGCGTTCAGGTACTACTCTGAAGCCGCAACCTCTAAGTCATTACCGTAGTTATGATTATTTAGAGTATGACCTTTTTCGACCGGGTTGAGGAACTCAACGCACTCACGTCAGCGTTTGAATCTCCAAACTCTGATTTTGTTGTTGTCTACGGACGACGCCGCGTCGGCAAGACAGAACTACTCAAAGAATTCTGTGTTGAACGGCCACACATCTACTTTCTTGCCGCACAGGAAGCCGAGAATCGGCAACGTGAAAAGTTCGTTGAGCAAGTCGCGAGCTACTTCGACGAACGCGTTCCACGAATTGACGGTTGGGACGACGCCTTCGAATACCTTGCAGAAAAGCTCCACGCCGACGACCTGGTAGTCGTCATCGACGAATTCCCGTATCTCGTTGCAGAGAATGACTCGATTCCATCATACTTGCAAGGATTCGTCGACGAGCACCTCCAAGAGACAGACTCGATGCTGGTCCTCTGTGGCTCGAGCGTAAGCACGATGGAGTCAGAAGTGCTCGGCCACGAAAGTCCGTTATACGGCCGCCGTACCGCACAACTTGATGTACAGCCCTTCTCATTCAAACAGGCACGAGAGGTCATCGCCTACGATGCCGTGGATGCAGTTCGTTCATACGCGATTACCGGTGGGACACCGATGTACCTCACGCTCTTTGACTACGAGCAGTCACTCCGAGAAAACGTCCGATCGCAGATATTGTCGCCGACAGCGGTGTTGTACAACGAACCAGAGTTCCTGCTTCGAACCGAGCTTCGCAGTCCAGCCCGGTATATGAGTATCCTCGAAGCAATCGCACTCGGGCATACAACACCAAACGAGATTTCAGGGACGACTGGCATAAACCCGGGCCCACTCTCAAAATATTTGCAGACGCTTCGGCGGCTGCGGCTCATCGAGCGGGAAGTCCCTGTAACTGCGTCGGGCAAGAAGTCAAAGCGATCACGGTATGGGATTGCCGACGAGTTCCTCCGATTCTGGTTTCGGTACGTTGAGCCGAATCGTTCGAGCATTGAGGAGGCGCCTGCTGTCGTCTATGACGGAACGATTGCACCTGATCTCCCAACTCACGTCGCAACCACGTTCGAAGACGTGTGTCAGGAAGCCGTCTGGGAATCGATTCGACGCGGTGAGTTCGAGCCGTATTCAGAAGTTGGGCGATGGTGGTACAAAGAAGACGAAATCGATATTGTTGGGCTTGCGCCGAACGACGACCGGATACTGCTTGCTGAATGTAAGTGGACGTCAGAACCTGTCGGAGACGCGCTTGTTGAGAATTTACGCGCGAAAGCGGGGAACGTCCGGTGGGGACCAAGTGATCGGGAAGAGCAATTCGCGCTGTTTTCGAAGCGTGGCTTCGTAGACGGTCTCGAAGAAGATCTTCCCGAAACGTGGTCACTATTCACGCTCGAAGATATTGACACTATGTTTTCTCACGAAGAGGTCTCGCGACGGCAAACGTGAAGTGCCTCGGGGTCAAGCCCTGAGGCACTCGCCTATATGTAGAAAAAGCCGATCACTTACTTGATTTCGATTGGACGTTCGTTTGTGACGCTCGTTGGGTATCTCGCCGTTCTCGACCCCCATGGCGCTTCAATCTCACAAAGGTTCGTCCGAATTATGCCGATAATCTCGGTGGCGAATCGCCGAGTTACGATGCTTCAACCCCACAAGGGTTCGTCTGAATCAAGCGTGACCGTCGGCCCGTCGGGCGCGCTGAGGGGCTTCAACCCCACAAGGGTTCGTCTGAATCTATTTCGTCCTTCCAACCCTCACAGCGGTCTCTGTATTTCTTGGTGCATTCTTGCTGGCGTATCGAGCCGACACAGAGTGGTATCAAGAGCATCGAAGTCGACTTCTGGGCGCAGTTACAGGCGCATTTGTCGGGTTGCTGCTCGGCTTCATTGGATTGATCGCCTACGGCGGATACCTTGCTGCGACAGAAACCAATTTCAGCGTCAGTGGTGCACCAGGAATCGTTATTGCCGTGTGTCTTTGCACGATCGCAGGTTACGCACTCTCTGACACCGAGCGTAGCGCTGACCGATCTGTAGAATTCATCGTACTCCTGATTTTGTCACTTCTCGCACTCAACTTACTGGCGGTCCTCAGCATAATTTACTGGCGGCCCTCAGCATGGCCGTACTAAGCGTAGTCGGAGTACCGCTGTTTGGATTTTCAACCTCGTTCATTCTCCCGCTTGCATTGAGTCTGTTAGCACTCGGGTTGGCTGGCTACCTCGCATATGGAGTCAAAACGACCGTTTATCAACGGTTTACTGGACGCTTCTGAGTCTCTGGCCTCAAGAGGGCATACGTCGATTGACCAACCCGAGTTACAAGTAAACTTCTTGACTGTATTGAATCAAACATGAGAGACACTCATGCTTCTAGTCTTGGAGGTGTGCGTTCGACCGACCGACCGATCGGCAGTACTCTCCGTTCTCGAAGTTGTACCGACGTTCGAGATCTCGAATGGTCTTCTTGAAATTCATGGTGCTTACGTGAACGAATGGTTCGATGACGTACAAATATGATGCTGCATCTGTGGTCTCTCGCGGGAGGAGTTAGATCTGGAGCGGAGTGAGCACGTCCGGCAGGTCGGAAAGGCAGTCGCAATGCTGCGTGATACAGAATCGAGCGCATACCCGCGTCTTTAGGCGCGGGAGGAGGTCAATAAGACCGAATCTGCCCTTCTAGGGACCCAACCCCAGAACACTCACACATATATGAGTTATCCAAAGATATATTGAGATCAGCCGCCTACAGATTGGTATGACCGAGTTCGATCCGGCCCCCGCGTCCAGCGATGCTCAGCGACGGTGGCAGATGGGAACAGACACGTTTGGTCGTGTCTACGACGTCGTCCTCGGGGTCACCTCTCCGACTGCGTACACCGAAATCGCTGAGCTTGCGGACTGCTCTCCAAACGCCGCGAAAAAGCATCTCGACCGTTTGGCGGAGATGGGCATCGCCCGAGCCGATAGAGACAGCCGCCCGGCAACATACAAACGAAACGAGGGGTATCTCGAATGGCAGGACGCCAGTCGAATCGCAACCGAGCTCTCTGTCGAAGCAATCATCGACCGCGTGGAGGCGCTTGAAGCCCAGCGAACGGAATACGAAGCCCAATTCGAAACGTCAGACCCAACAGCCGTCAACGTGTTTGATCACGATAGTCACGAAACCATTCACGAGCGGATGACCGCAGTCAGCGAGTGGCAGGGCGTGATTCGCGACATCAGGCTGTACGAACTTGCTCGCCAGCTCTCCCAGAACGACGGGCATCTGATTCCAGCGTAGATGAGTCAGCCACCGGAGGATCCGGCCCCACACTCGACAGGCCCACCGGATCGACAGACGCTGCGCCTGCTGGAGCGGCACCTGTCGTCGGATTTACTCGTCGCCGAGACTGCGTTCGACCCGGATACGTACGAACCCCGACTGCTTCGTGGACTGCTTGACGCTGGACGATACCCAGATTCGGTGACAGCGGCCCGACTCGACATTCGGTGGTTCACGACTGGTGATTTCTCGGTCCACTATGTCGAAGAACACGAGAGCGGGGAACACTGGGAGTGCCGCTGGGATCGCCACCCGAACACGCACAACACCCGGTTGCACTTCCACAAGCCACCGTCTGCGGACGAAATTACTGACCTCGAACTCCCGTCGCTGCATCCACTCGAAGTATACTCCACGGTGCTCACGGCGATAGAGCAACGCATTGAGACAGTATGGTCGTCACAGTAATCGAGGTCAAGCAGAAACCGGACGACGCAGCAGTCGTCGGGACGCTGATTCACGAACTTGCGCATGCGATCCTTCACCAGTCAGCGCTTGACGAAGCAGAGCGAGCGAAGCGGGAGGTCGAAGCAGAGGGAACGGCCTACATTGTCGGTCGGCACTTCGGTCTCGACATGAGTGGCTCTGCGTTGTACCTGACTGCGTGGGAAGGCGACGACCCCGAAGCAGTCGGTGACCGGTTGCAGCGAATCAGTAATACAGCAAAGGAACTTATCAGCCGACTCAAGACAGCCACTACCGAGTGAAAGGAGAGGTATCGAAGTTAGGTTTCGTCCATGTCTTCGCTTGGAAGACGCTGCGAAAGTCGATCGAATCGTCCTTGCGCACTCTCTTTGCGCTCCTGTGTTTGCTCCGAATCGTACTGCAGTTCCGTTACTGTCTCACTTGTATGCTGAACCGAGAAGAGTGCATCCTGATGTTGTCCGTCGACCGGAAGCATCGCTTTGGGGAGGACGATTTCGTCGACGAGGTCGCCGTCTTCTTCGACCAACAGGACCGCGTCGTCCTCTTCGAATCGGTCAAGTACGAGTGTGTATGTCTTTTCGGTCATTCGTAGCTCTCCTCCAGTACCCCAGTCCCGGTATCGTCAGTAACGATCACCGTATCACCGCCGTTGTTCCAGATTGCGCTACTGGATCCCCAGTAGAGCTCTGTGTCTGAATCCGTCCCACTCCCCGTATAGAGTGTTACTTGCGCATCAGGCTCAAGAGTGAAGCCTGAGGGAACGGTATACGTGTGTCCCGCTTCGTCTTCGATGGTCCAACCGGACATATCGAGCGAGTCGTCGCCCGTATTTTCGAAGACGAGATATTCGTCATTGAGGTTCTCGTTGTCATTCCCTTCAGCGTCCGCATGAACGTCTACGAGTGCGAGTGCTGCATCGGTCGACTCGTCAGGAGTCTCAGTTGGCGTCGACGTCTCTGTTCCGCCATCGGTGCCAATTGGCTCTGGGTCGCTGATCCCGCCAGTTAACGTGGTACGCTCTGCAACCGGATCATCGCTTCCCGGTTCGATTGGATCTGCGGAGCGCAGTTCGGTTGGGTCCGTTGTCGCGTTCCGTTGCGTTGAGACGGTGAGGTTCTCACCATCACTCGAAATGACTACATTGCCGTGAACTGCCGTCCAGTAGGCCGGGATCGAACGGTCGGCGAATCGAGTGAGTGTCTCGTTATGTGGATGCCCGTACTGAGAGTCGTAGGCACTAGAGATAACGGCGACCTGTGGCGAACTCGCTTCAAGCAAAGCATCACTACTGCTTGACCGGCTTCCGTGATGACCTGCCTGGAAAACAGTCGCGTTGAGCTTGGAGCCGTATTTCTCGACGAGATACTCCTCACCTTCAGATTCAGCGTCACCAGTAAAGAGGAATCGTTGCTCACCATGTGTCACCATCAGCGCGATACTGTTCTCGTTTCGTTGCCCACCTGCGAGAGGTTCCTCTGGTGGGGCAAGAACAGAGACGTTTACGCCTGCAACGGGGAGTGTGTCGTCCGAGGCAACCTGGTAGAGCGGGACGTCGTATGTCTCTACTGCATCAAGGTACTCTTCGTACGTTTGTGAACTCGACGAGAGTCCAGGATCGTAGACGGCACCAACACCATTAGCTTGTGTTTCGTAGTACTCGATAACGGCCGCGTGCCCACCAATATGATCAGCGTCTGCGTGTGATGTGACGAGGTGATCGATTCGGGTGATGTTCTGTTGCTTCAAATACTCGAGGACGTACTCTCCGTCATTACGCCAGTCACCCGTATCGATGAGTATTGTCTCATTCTGTGGCGTGACGATGAGTGTGCTCGCTGACTGCCCCACGTTGATATAATGGACATCTACGGTACCGTTTGCGGTGGATGTTGATTCGGTCGCCGTGTGGGTCGAAGCAGCGGTTGTTGGCGACGTGGTTTCTGATTCTAGTGACGAATCTGTCACCCCACCCCCTGCACATCCTGATACAATGACGAGTAGTGCAACGACGAGAGCAAGGAATGCCCGTTGACCGGTCATACTACTGACTCGGAGGCATCACCGAAAAGTTTCACTAATGTCTTAGTGATATTATGACAGTCACGTCATATACTGAGAAGGCCCTGTTGGAACTCGTCATTTACTGATGATTATTCTTAGGCCGTGGTGAATACAGAGCGCATATCCCGCACAACCTCGTGTTCTGATCCGAGCTATCGAATCGGTAGATCCAGAGGATGCCTACAACGCCACAAGGGGTGGCTTACTCCTCCAGGAAGTCCTGAATGAGGTCGTGTAGTTCTTCGAGCCGATCGTGGGGTCGGTAACGAATCGTCTGTGTGCGGACGTCGTACTCTATGACGCCGGCGTCCGCTAACTTCGGGAGGTGATGATGATGTAGGTCGACCTGCGCGTCGTCGTGGTTCGGCTGTTGGCCACTCTCTCTGGCAAGCTGCGTGAGAAAGACTTTGGTGGCTTCCTCGACCGTGGCGGTCCCCTCCGGCTGGTCTCGCAGGTACTCCAGCAAGTGACGACGGGGACTGTTTGCCAGGATATCCAGCATCGCATCCACCGAGAGTGGTATCTCTTCGAGAGGAGTGTCCTTCATTGAATCCGTCGACTCGGACGCTGAATCATCCGACTCGTCCTCGTTGCTTGTCATTCTCTCCCATCCTGTCGCAAGTAGGAGAGATGAAGAGATAGGGCTTTGGATAGGAGGTCCGCATACCTACTGAACGGCCGTTTCGTCGCTAATTAGGTGGAACAAACGACGACCGTTTGCTGACTACACCCTCTATATCTTGCAATCCAATACTGACAGTTGTTGAGGAATTCGCTCACCGGCTGCTGTAATACACAGCGCGAATGCAGCATGAGGTGAGAGTTGATCTGCGAAGGACGGTGGTCGGTAAGTACAGGACATTGGTTTACTAAACGGTGGAAGTACCCCGAGGATCAGTAGCGACTAACCCAAAAGGCTGAATCGCTAGTAATCAGGTATGGCTATTGAGGCCTCATTCACTATCGAGCAGTCGGATTTCCCGTTGAGTGCTGTTTTCGAGCAATTAACCGATGTAACTATTGAGTTAGACCGGGTTGTACCAACGGGTGAGGCGGTTGTCCCCTATTTCTGGATTTCTGCCGATGACACGGCTAAACTCACCACAGATTTGAGTGCTGATCTTGGTATCAATCAGGTCAAAGTAATCGATCAACTGGAGAAACAGATGTTTGTTCGTATTGATTGGAATCTCAACTATGAGAGTATTCTGACGGCTATCGTCAACACCGATATTACGCTCCTTTCTGGAATTGGAAACAACAAGCAATGGACGTTTGAGGTCCGTGCAAGCGAACAACAGGGCCTCTCAGATTTCCAGACGTACTGTCAAGAGAACGGTATTCCGGTTGAGCTTACTGAGCTACACGCTATTTCGTCGATCAGGTCTGATCGGGAGTTCAATCTAACAGATGGCCAACGGAAAGCGTTGGTACTGGCGTATTCCCGTGGATACTTTGACTCGCCGCGAGACGCAACTCAAGGAGATCTCGCAGACGAACTCAAGATCACCCGGAAAGCGGTCTCATCACGGTTACAACGCGGTATTCGACGTCTCGTAGCGAGTACCCTGGTGACTCCCGACGAGTGAGGATGGAAACTTCATATAAAAGTATGTTGCGCAAGCAAAAGCCACCCTCAACCCCATAGAAAGCCTCCATTATGTTGATGGAACCCCCCCAAGAGATTCTGGCTGGTAAAATCACACCGTCGATGAGTGTTATTGAATTCGATGTGGATACAGAATGTTTCCGGGCGACGTACGACAGTACTCGTGACTCGGCGAGTTCAGCAGTCGTTGGAGTTGTTGCGACCGCTCTTGACAGGGACCCACTGCATTTGACCCCGCTCCAGTCTACTATTGAAACAGACGCTCTTGAGAAACTGGCTACAGAGTCATCTAACGGTCTCGGGAACTGTGTTAGTATTTCGTTCTGTTACGAGGGTTTTGACGTGACAGTAAGCAGCAACGGAATTATTGAGGCAACCCCCACCGAGAACACATAATCGGTATCGATGCTTCCGTATCAAATTGTGTGTGCGAACTGTGGGACGTCTCGAATAGGCCGGAAACTAATGCCTGATGTTGAGGTCATTCCGTATCAGGATACGGGCTCCAAGTATGGATGCAAGAATTCCCATATCGGAGGTGAGACAGGAGATGAATGAGCGGGCGGATTCGAGTCGTGGGGACTTCCTGACTGTGCTACGAGAGCAACAACAGCGCGTGGTGACTGCATTAGAAACAGAAGAGACAATCGATGCAACACCAATTATTCGGGATGAGGAAGTCCTCTCCTGCGAGGAGTACGTCACACTCGTCTATGAACTCCACCACGCCCACCTTCTTGAATTACAGACTGCTGGAGTGATTGAGCTTAATCGACACGAAGAGACAGTGACACGAGGGTCACGGTTCCACGAGGCCCGCCCAGTACTCAAACGCGGTGACGACCGTTGAGCCGCTACGGACAGATATCGGCATATTCTGCCATTTCGATTTGTTCTAGCGAAGATTATACTGATTCACGCTCTTAGCCACAGAATCACCGATTCTATTCACATGAGGACCTAAGAGGTGATGCAGCGTGGTTTACCACGAAAGAAATCCCGCACCCGTACTGAATACACCCTCTGTATCTCGCAGACTGCTACTGAAGAACGATTGAGAAGTCCCTACCGGTGATGGACTCGACGCAGCGCATCAGCCGTTGCTGTCCCCGAGATACGGATGTATTTCTGTGCAGTCGCCAAATCGCTCCACCCCATCAGAGCTTGTAGCGGAACCGGGGCGACGCCATTCTCGGTGTTTTCGGACTGAAACCTTCCAAGCCGGATTCCCACCGTGTGGGAAGCCCCGCCGTTTACGGCGGGGAGGATGTTACTGGAGAATACGCTCGTGTGTATGCCTTGGCTGCGTGACACAGTCATTCAATATGTGTTTATTATCTAATACAACGTTACTAGAGGTAGGAGGTTTCTCCCAATGTCTGCAAACAACATTCCAACAACTACTGTAAATTCCTTTGAGAGCTCCATCGGTGGCTACACTATTCGCGGACAGGCCCACAGCCTTAGTGCGTGGTTCGTCCTCGCACTCCGACTCGTCATCGGCTTCGCGTTTCTCTACTCGGGAGTGACGAAGGTCCTCGGTGGATTCGCCTCGCAAGGCTACCTCGCGAACGTCGCCGCGACCAACGGCAACCCGCTCGCGGGCGTGTTCCTGTGGATGAGCCAGACGCCGTGGTTCGTCAGCTTCGTCGACATCGCCGTCCCGTGGGGTGAGGTCGCCATCGGCCTCGGCATCATGGTCGGCCTGTTGACCCGCCTGGCGGCGTTCTTCGGGGCAATGATGATGGTCCTCTTCTACTTCGGGAACTGGGACCTTGCGCACGGATTCATCAACAGCGACTTCATGTACGCGTTGGTGTTCCTCGCGGTCGCAGCGTTCGGTGCTGGCCGCATCCTCGGCCTCGACGCACTCGTCGAACGCTACGAGATCGACGGCGTCGCGCTCATCGAGAAGTACCCGAAGCTCGACTACATCCTCGGGTAGCGCTCTCCGTCTCTTCTCGTGCTTTTTCCTGTTTTCCTCTTCACATAGAACCAGCGATACGGCTGGGTAACTCTTCGACCGGCTGAGTACAGTATCGTAATAGTGTGTGGGAGATATTATTTGACCACACAGCTATACTATGCGTGTGCATGATATTTTCTGTTGACAAGGATACTCAATCTCTCAACCACCTTCCTGAACATCAGTTCTCATCACTAGGGATACTCGAACGGCAAGACCTCGAGGAGTGGGTCATCGATGAACCACGCATTCTGGGTGAAGAACTTCTCGTGGTCACATCTGAGTTTGAAGGCTTCGAGGATACAGCCGACCGACTTGACGTCCTTGCTCTTGACACATCCGGGAAACTCGTTGTCGTCGAACTCAAGCGAGACAAAGCAGACAAAACGACCGACCTCCAAGCGATAAAATACGCCAGCTATTGCTCTACACTAACAGCCGAGGACGTTCAAAAAGAGTATCGAACCTTTTGGAATACGAGAGACAACGAGGAGTACTCTCCAGAGGATGTTGGTGCAGATTTCGTTGAGTTCCTCGATAGGAATCTCGGTGGAGAGTACGTAACCAAGACAGA
Organism: Haloprofundus halobius; assembly: GCF_020097835.1. GTDB lineage: Archaea > Halobacteriota > Halobacteria > Halobacteriales > Haloferacaceae > Haloprofundus > Haloprofundus halobius. The sequence continues at coordinate 2,163,550 of NZ_CP083666.1, read as the reverse complement.
GGATGGATGGGCCGATTTCGAGTTGAGCGATAAGCCACGTATTCTGCTTGCTGCAGGCGAGTATGGCATCGAAATCACTTCTCCGGTCATGTGGCTCATCGAGGAGTATGGAGTCGACATCACGTGTGTCCGTATCGAGGCCCACGAACACCAAGGCCGAATCTTACTCAATACACAGCAGGTTATCCCGGTCACAGAAGCCGAAGAGTACATGACCAGACGCCGACAGAAACAGGAGAAGCAGACGCAAAGTGGCGAATATAAAACGACTCTCTCAGTACTTCTTGAACGGGATGTGTTGGCTCCCGGTGACATCGTCGTATTCGACAAAGCGAGAGTACCCGATCAAGCCAACAGAGAGTGGGACCCTGAGGATGATTTCTGGCGCGGACGTGTCACCGAAAATCGGGGGCAATCTGACGCGCTAGAGTGGCTCTATGACAACGAACTGTGTTCTTTTACTGGGGCAGCGAAGGAATTGCTTCACGAATTGGTGGAACGAGATCGAGACAAGGTACTTAGTGGATATGAGTATTGGACTCATCCTGAGTTCGAGTATGAGCGCCTCTATAACTTGCGTGACCAGGCTGTGACTGGTGACAAGCGGCAGTAGTAGACCGAATTCACAAACCCAGTTCGCACTCGCACGGGTATCGCCTCTACTCTTGGCCTGTTTTTCGCGCCCCAGAGGGCTGGAGGCGCGAAGTTCACTTAGTCGTCTCCGTATTTACCATGTCGAGTCAGAAGCAACCCGCGGACGCAGGACCGACCAGTAACCAACTCAGCCGTTCTCGAAACTGGAGGCAACACCAACTCCTTCGAGTCGCCGAATGGGTACCCGGCCGAGAACCAACAGACAGCTACGTAGAACTCCCAGATCCGCAGGTACGCGAGTACCGAACGAGCTACTGGCGCTGTGAGAAATGCGGCCAAGAGCGCAACGACGTTGAGGATTTCATCGAATCGTGCACTATCGAATCATCGACCGATGCCGTAACTGATGGTGGGTATTCGATCGACGACCCGCGAACTCGCCGGGCGATAACCGAAGCTATCGACGTCCGTTTCGGAACGTGTGGACCGCAGTACGTCGTCCACAGCGAGAGCGGGAATACGTACGTCGTCGATATCGCCGCACGGAGTTGTAGCTGTCCTGACTACGAGAAACGAGATCCTGTGAATGGGTGTAAGCACATTCGTCGCGTCGACATGGAAATTCGCGCAGCAAAGACGCCACGACCGGATGGCCGGTTTGTTCGACCAGGGACGATTGTGAGGAAGTGAGCTGGCGGTAGGGTGGTGACAAACTTACAGGGGTACCCACGCGGAAGGACCCAAGTATACTATCGGCTCCTGATTTTCACGAGAGAGTCTCCACCTGGCACATTCGTATACCAAGTATAAAAGGAGATACACTAACGTAGCCGGTGGGTTAGTGCTGTCCACGAAGGTGTACCGGATACGTCCCCACCATCCGAACACACAATGATCCTCAGAACCGCCGCCGATAAAGCAGAAGATCGATATCGCCGATCAGATACGTGATCTCGTCGCCGATGTCGCCATCAACCCGGCCGTGTGGACAGGGTTCGCTTGGCAGTCGACTTTTGTGCAGTACTCTCCATCAATCGAGACCATAAGAAATCGCCTCGAAAATTCGGTCGTGAAGGGATTCTCTCGGGAGTTTTGCACAGAAGGAGAGCCACCCTTCAGTTGAACACTCGTCGTAGAACTCAATGACGGTCGCGTAGTACTCCGTATCGACTGCTCGGTCTGTCGTGTCCATGCGCAATTGGATGGTGGCCAGGTCGGCATCCAGGTAAATCACCCGTCCCGGTTGGGGAAGCAGGCATGAAAGGAAGACACCCGACGGTCCATACACATCGTAGAAGAATTGGTGATAATACCGGTCAAAGACGACAACTTGGTCATGAAACCGAATGGAAACAACCCCTATCGTGACCAGTGCAAACCAAAAGCCAACCACGGCGAACAGTACCCGTCGAAGAAGGTACAATAGACGGGAAGTACTCGGACCGTGCGTTTGTGTCTTCCGTGGGCCAAGTTGTCTCCGGAGTCGATCTGCACAGGGAATTGTGTCAGAGAGGTAGTAGAGCGCGTGAACGTAGTGAGCGTCGTAACCGATCGCTTGGAGGTGCTCAACGAGGAGCTTCGCCTGTGTGGTTTTTCCGCTTCCATCTGGTCCAACGATGGCAATCGTACGCGCTGGCTGGCGCATCAAGTAGATAGCTTAGGCTAGCTCACAACGGACAAGAATAGTCCTTCTCACAGGGTTACCGTGATGTTCAGCGATACATTTTCTCACCCCTTGTTGACAGAGCAGCCGGATGGTTGGTTCGTCCGACCAGGGACGACTGTGAGACGGTAACTCAGAGAATTTTATCGCCGCCCCCGAGGGGTGCGGGGCGGTCAGAAAGTGGTCGTCCCGAGATCGAAGATGACGACGAGAAATGTCTACACCACAACGTTTGACGAATCGAACGGACAGACCATCCAAACCAAACACTGCCCCGAATGTGACGGCAGACTCCGAACTGAAGGCGGTGAACACCGGTGTAGCGAGTGCGGGCTGATTGTCAACGAATACTGGATTGACAAAACGGCTGAGCCACGTGTCTTTTCATCGGAAGAGCGGAGTCGAAAACGGACTGGGGCGCCGTTGACAGTAAGTCGGCACGATCGGGGACTGTCGACCGAAATCGGCTACAAAACGGACGGATACGGCAAGACGCTCTCAGGTAAAAGACAACGAGAGTTCGGCCGGCTTCGAAAGCAGCAGAACCGGGCGCGGTTCGGCTCAAAACAGGAGCGAAACCTCGCACATGGGTTTGGTGAGATCAAGCGGATGAGCAGTGCGCTCGGAGTTGACGAAAGCGTGACCGAGTTCGCCTCACAAATATTCAGAACGGCTCAAAAAGAGAACCTCCTCGTCGGACGATCAATTGAGTCGATGACAGCGGCAAGTCTGTACGCAGCGTGTCGATGTACGAATGTGACTCGGACGCTCGATGAAGTTGCACAGGTGGCTGCGTGTCGACGCGGGCGCGTGAAGAACGACTACAAAGTGCTCAACGCCGAGTTGGGGTTAGCGACAGTGGTACAGCGACCGAAGCAACTCGTGCCGCGGATTGCGTCTGTGTGTGATGTCTCACGACTGGCCGAACGGCAGGCACTCGAACTTGCAGATATCGCCTGGGATGAGGGAGTAGCGAACGGGCGAGCGCCTTCAGGCATTGCAGCAGCGTGTATCTCCATGGCCGTCGACGAATTCGGTGAGGCAGTCACGCAGGCAGAGATTGCAGAGGCAGCTGGGACGTCTCCTGTGACGCTTCGAGAGCGATACGAGGACCTGCAGGGAGTGGGGATATGATATCTTCAGTACAAGTCTAGGCGGGACATCTCGATCTCGTCGAGTTACTCCTATGCACTCGTAAGGATCTCTTCGGGGATAGAGATAGAGACAGACATTGCTTCGGATATCAGCTGCGTGTCTGAGATCGTCGGTGTATCCCGACCGGCTGAACAAGACATACAAGGGCTCGACATTCGCAGGTTCATCTCCCCATTGCACCTCCGTCGCATCGGGTGCTTGCTTTCCTCAACGAGCGAAGCGAGTAGGGCAGAGTAGTTTACTCGGCCACCTTCAAACGGGATAATACCATAGAGAAAAGACTTATTCCGTTTCAACCTCTGCATGCTTCTATGGAGGAACCACGCGACGACCTGAAGGCTACCCCCCACGAGCGTGGTGAGAAACCGGACTTCGATGCCTTGACGTCACCTGAGGATGTCGTCCGCGGCGAACGCACACGCGACGATTTCTTCGATGCAGTCCTTGCACTTAATCGCCCTACACCTGTCGACGAAGTCGCTGACCTCGCTGGTCATGGAGTCGACGCGGCGCGTGAATATCTGAAGTGGTTCGAGCGAATGGGAATCGCCACACGAGTCACGACGTCACCAGCGACGTACGAACGCAACGACGAATTCCTCCGGTGGCGACGTGTCCAGACACTTCGCAATCAGTATACGAGTAACGAATTGCTCGGATTCCTCGAAGACGAGACAGAGCGCGAACAATCGTACGCGGCTGAATTCGGCGTCGAGTCTCCAGAGGAGGTCTCTCTTTCGCAGTTTGCAGCTGAGTCCGATCGTTCCCTCGAGGCTGTCTGGGATGACATCTCAATGTGGAAGACAACGCAGCGCCGTATCACGCTTCTCGAACAGGCGTTGTCCGGCTCTGACGGCTCAGTTGAACGCAGCACGGCATGACAGGCGGGGAGAATACGGATGAAAGCGGAGCGCCGGTCGATTTTGACCGACTCGAAACCATCGACGAACGACTTGCAACCGATGGTCGATTCACCCGAACTACTCTCCGCCCGGCGTTCGCCCCTGACCGACTCGTCTGTATATACGATTCGAACTTCTACCCAAATAGCGTCGAGACCGCCCGCCTCGAGATAATCTGGTATTCGAACGGAGATTTCTCTATCCACTATCATGAGACCCACCACGATGGAACATTCGACTATCGCTGGGACCACCATCCGTCGAGTCACAACGCGCGCGACCACATCCACCCTGGACCGAACGCACCGACGCCCGGAGAAGATACATCATACCCGGAAGATTGGCGGGACGTCCTCTCGACAGTCCTCTCCGAAATTGAAGACCGACAACGAGCGTTCTGGACGGTCTGAGTTGCGACCCTGTGTCATAGGAGCGCGAGCACCTGAAGAGATTATTCCGCTCGACCGCCGAAGTACCACTATGCAGCGGTCCGACCAGACGATGAGGTCACCTACAGGCGGGGACGTTGACTCTCGGTACCGAGGCCAAACGGAGACAGCGAGATGACCGACGAATCTCTTCCAGTCGAACACCTTTCGCCTCTCGCCATCCTCGTCGACGAGGTACTCGCGGAGGTCGGCTACGAGATGACAGTCGCTGTCGATGTGATCGATGACGCTGTCCCCGGTTTCGGCGGCCTGTTCGACCCCACGACGACCCGGGCAGAGCTACGAGACGCGCTCGAAGACCTGCTGGCATCGGAACTCACTCGACCACCTCTCCTCGAGCCAAACGGCGATTCCTTCGTTCTCTACGTCGATGGGAGTTCACGCGGCAACCCAGGTCCCGCTGGTGCGGGCGCTGTCATCATGGACGCTTCGGAGGAACAACTCGCTAATCTCGGCCGACCGGTAGGTTCCCACGCGGGGAACAACACCGCCGAGTACGTCGCCCTCCGGCTCGGGCTCTCCGAACTGTTGACTCGCTATGAGCCGCACAGTTTGGAAGTGCGTATCGACTCGATGACGGTCATCCGAGATGTCTGGGAGGGAAACGACCCAACGGAACCGGGCGTCGAGACGTACAGCGAGGCCGTCGAAGCGGCTCTGTCTAGCGTCCCGGAACACCGGTACACGCATCTCGCTGACAACGACCCGAATCCCGCTGATGCGTTAGCGACGGTCGGTGCCGACATCGCGGGGTTTGGGCCCTGATAGGAGACCCGCTCCGCTCAGGAACTCGAAGACAGCTACGAATCGAGTCGAACAATTGGTATCCAGCCATCTGTAGAGACGAAACCGAACTCGATGGGCAATTCTACGAGACGCTTGCCTGCCTACGTCGATCGTATGACCGCTGTGCGGACAGACGGTAACTGGGAGGCGTGGCTCTCGTTTTTCATCGAAGAATCGCCAAGCAAGCCGAAGAATCCGTTATCCGCATACTTCCACTAGACGAGCTTCGACGGCGGTACGAGGACGAACACGGCGGTGTCGCGTACACGAAGATCCAACTCGCCTGCAAGCTCTTCGAGCAGCCGTCCCTCACGACGAAGACCGTCACAAAGCTGTTCGACGTCGAGTTTTCGATGGCGTCCCGTGCGATTACGGCGTTGGAGGACGATGGTGTTCTCGAGGAAGTGACTGCGAACGCCTGAAACAAGGAGAATCGGGCGAAGGAAATTTTCGAAATTTTTGAACGACCACCACAGACATATTAGGGTGCTGGAGAGTCATTCGGATCGAACACGGTCATCGACATATTTGGACGGAACACGCTCAACAGTATACGTTCCCTCACCTCGCCGGTCGATTTGATATCCATCTCGTTTCATCGCGTTGGCGTCGACAGCGAGCACAACTGGATTGTCAGCGTGTCTCTGCCCGACAGCACGCGCCTCCTCAACCGTTTCTGAGAGATGTACGTACTGCCGTGACATCGGTCGCAATCCCTCCTCGAAAATCGAATCAAGCACCTCTGGGTCGGTTCCGTGATACAGTCGATCTGGTACTGTCGACTCGGTCGCTTCGAGATCGACATCGATTGAATGCCCGTAGGCGGCACGAATCCGATCATTTCGACGCTCAAATCGCCCCTTTTCGTCGGTTGCAACGACTGCCTCTACGTGCCCGGACTCAGCCCACGCGTACTTGCCTGTGACAGTATCGATGAGGGAATCGTAACTCGTCCATCCCTGTGAATCGATGGATAGACCGACGTCGTTGGGGAAGTGACGTAACGCACCGCTGATGAACTTCGAGAGTTGACGTCGTCGCTTTTCGTTGAGTACGGGCTTTCCTTCATTACCGCAGACGGGGCAGTCCTCCTCAGCGAAATAACCATGGTCGTCGCAGACCCGAATCACTACTCGACAAGTTGGATAGCGACCGACTTGTGGCTCACGCCTCAGAATAAGCGGCCAATCTATCTACGGCCGCTTCAAACACTCTGATAGAGAGGTCACCGATTTCCGTGATGACGAGACGCTCCGTACCTCGAACCACTTGACCTCGAGGTGGTTCACGAACGTCGGCATATTCTCCATTTCTACGAACCTGCACGTGAAGCTCACGGTTAGCGTAGTCTAAACTATCGTAGTCTAGACTACGTAGTTCAAACAACCATAGTTTATCCACGCGAAGGCAGGAGCAGTTAGCTGAAAGAGAGGGCACGTTCTAGAAATGGAAATCGTGATTTCCGAAATCCAGATTTCTTAATTTGGCGAAATCAGCGACTTGTCGGCTCAGTATTGATGCTCGAAACTCAAGTCCGCGTATTCGTACGTGTATGACTTGATATCCTTCTCGTTACAGTAGTCTGTGAGCGTCGCTGGCAGGAGATATGGATCCTCTCCGAGATGTTCTTTGAGATGATCAACAAATGCGATACGGATGTTTTCCTCATCACCATCCTCTTCTGTGACCCCAAGTATGACGGCTAAATCTGGGTCGTGGTAATCCGGCTTGATGACGTAATCGTCCAACGTGAATGAATTCTCACCAAACTCCAGATGCAAGATGCATATCAGTCGTCGGTAACACAGACAATAGTCAGATTGACCAATGGGCACGAGTTATCTCTTTAGTGGACGCCACGTACTTGCACCGCGTGTTGGTTCTTGAATGTCTGGTATGGCTAGTAACCCTGGTTTTACTATGTGTTGCCACCACCACTCTCGGAACTCATCGTAACCGCCGAGTTTACATCGCGCAGCGGCAGCATTGTGCCCGATTGGATAGTTGTCTTCGGGCACGAGGCTATTGACGATATCTTCCTTTGTAGCACCGTTGGTGGTGCATATGTACTCTCGGACTGCGAGAACAGCGGCTATACAATCGGCACGGGGAGTGGGGAATGAGACTTCTTCAAGCGCTTCATTGAGTCCGGAATCGTCTCTTATCATTTCGTAGTCACACTAAAGCGTCCTCGTTACCCGCGATTTGACGGTACTCGACACCGTTGACTAAGTGTCCACTATCTGTTTGTTCAACTGTTGCCCCTTCTTTCCAGACAGACATGCCTACCTGATGACGAGTGATTATACGCCCTTCATCCGAGGCGAATTTGGTGTTCACGTTGGGTGGTTCAGTCATCTCAATTCTAATATTGGTTCGCGACATTCTAATCCGCTCGTTTGATTTTCCCTTGTGCTCACGATTTGACCTACGGCAAGTCCCCACATATTGCTTGATAGTGCTACTCTGATAATTGTACCCACGCTTGATGATATTTCGCCTGTTTCTCGAGGATATCATCACTCACAGCATCTAGCCGAGTCAGATCCATGTTGCCCTCAATATCAGCGATCTTCACCTATTGTGCTAATGGATTCTGTGCAGCGCGGGCAATAAACTCCTCGTAGGGTTCTTTTTCACCGTTCGTTTCTCGCCTCATGAGTGCGTCAACGGCCTGACGCACGTCGGTGTCGAATTTCGTTGAGAACCTCTGGGAAGACCACCGGGATGCTGATATAATTCTCATCGATGTCCCCATTGACCTTCAGGAGAAGTCCGACGAGAAACAGTACTGCGATTCGAAAGGCCGTGAAAAACTGAGCCTAGTTCGGCATTTGAGTGTCTTTCCAACACCCATTCGAGACGTGGTGTATTGCGATAACTACGAGTCAGCGAAGGCAAAGCAAGAGGAGTTGACTGATGGGAGTCTCGACACGCAAACGTGGGTGATTTTGGATAAGATCGGGGAGTTGGACCCCTTTCCTCACGAACTCCGAAGAAGCGCAGGGAATCACCAGAAAATCCACTCTGAGGTCTGTTTCTAGGCGTTGAACGACGAGGAGACAATGAAGCACTCGAAGACAAGTCAACCACTCATGGCTTTTTTGCGCCGTGTTGAAGTTCTCGAACAAGTAGATGAGGACGTATTAACGCACTTGCGGAATGCAGGTCTTGCTATCAAGACTGATGCTTCTAATGACGATCTGTTGGATGCATTTGTGCTTGCACTCACAGCAAGCTCGTTTACCGGCCCACCCCGAACACTTCCTAGTGAGCCCAAAACAGATCCAAAAGACCTCCCAATGGAGATGGTATACGTGATACTGTAGACACGAGGGATTCGGTCTTATCTTGTTACTCGAACAGACGAAACAGACCACGAAGCGTTTGTTACCGCCAATATTTGACGAGAGTCAAGTATCCAACGTATATGAGCGCAGAGACGACAAGGGCCACAGCAAGCACCGTGACTCCGGCGAAATCTCCGAGTGCCACTCCCGGATTGTCCCAGAGGTACGCACCGCCCTCGACTGAAAAGACGAATAGTGTCCCATACACCGCAGTAAAGGCAATTGCTCGTGCGAGCGTGAGTGCGCTCAGTTCACGACGCGCGAGCAGTTCGAGCACGAAGAGGAAGGCAAGTACGAGGAAGTAAAACGGCTCCGGGAGCGCCCGTCCGAGGTCACGTGTTGCCTCTACTGCAATGACACCGTAGTACGCTAGTGCGAGCAGAACGGCACCGACGAGGGTGAGCGTTAGCCCGTAGCCGCTAATCGACTCACGCCGTGACGTGGAGTCTGATGGTTTGGAAGTGGCCGAAGTGACGGGTGGATCGATGGATTCGCGTCGGGCCGACGTCTCTGGTGGGATGTCACTCATCGTCTTTCCCTCACTATTGCTTGGAAATACGTCCGGACCGACAGGCGATCCAGTCGCTTGGTTTCGGTCCAAGTAACCATCTGGAATGCCATGGTTGGTTCACTCGACATACTTACGCTGCCTGAGAGCTTAACGAAGAAGTTCTGTGTTGCAGTAGTCGCGAAGTTTCGTTGCACGTTCACCAACTCTCGAAAGCCGAGAGCTTCGAATCCTGCGACCCTGACAGCGCATTCTCAATAGCAGACTGACGCCATCCGAGGGGTGAGAGAATGCTCTCCGCTGCCCGGAGCAGTAGCGTCTCGTAGAACGAGACATCGTACTCAGTAAGGTCTTCGTGTGCCAGCGCCACTCGATCTCTCGACCGTTTGTCGTCGCCGACGACGACGTAAGAGACGCTCTCGCCCGGACTTCGACTGAGGCCATGTCCTTCGGCCCGTTCGAGCGCTGCGACGTTCCGCGTGTACTGCGAATACTCGTCGACGCGTTTCGAGACTCGGTTGTTGATGAGGAGGTGTTCCGGTTCGACGCCACCGCGCCGAAGGCGCTCGACCCACAGCTTCAGTCGGTCGCAGACCATCTCCGGTTCTCGATGTTCGTCGAGTACCCGAACCAGATCCTTCTGCGCTTCCTCGATAAAGTCCGGTGTGCTGCGCTGGCGGCACTCGATACCTCGATACTTGTACTCGTCCTCGCCAGCAACCTTCCCGAAATACTTCGTCAACGCACCAGCGTTGCTGTCACGCATCGGGACGAACGCGATCCAGTCGTAGGCTGCCTCGTACTCCAACCGAATCCCGACCTCGCGAGTAATCCGCTCGGCGAGTTCCTCAAGCGGCGTTTGCGTCTCATCCTCAATCCGGCGAACCCAGATACTGTCAACGATACCGTGGACGATCTCCCAGCCGTTCTGCTCGAACACCTGCTTCGAGTCGAGCAGAATCTCACGAGCAAACGCGTTGATCGCCTCGTGGCACTCGATACGGCCGAACTTCGCGTTCGAGAATCCCTGATAGCCGAAGCAGGAGACGAGAATCCACTTGATGGCGTTCGAGCGCCCCTCCAGTACCTTCTCTTGCACCGGATCGTCTGTCTCGCGAAGCTCGGCCTTGATTGCGTCGCGGTCTTCAATGAGCGGTTCGAGGACGTCCGGGAGGTATCCTCGCTCGTCGCAGATGCAGTAACCCAGCCCCGGTACGTCCTCTCGACCGGCGTGGCATTCACAGCGAATCTTCTCGGGACTCACGTTGCGAGTGACGATGATGTTTGGGTACAACGATGAAAAATCGAGTTCGTGGACATCTTCGTGCAGGCCGACTTTCGGAGCGAACGTGAACCCACCGCGGTCGGCTTCGTGCAACTGGCGCATTGTCTTGAACTGCTCGTGTCGCCAGGAGTTCCACGGAACCAGCACACCTCGTTTCCGCGCCTCTCGGATTTGAATCGCTGTGAGGATATTGCCGATAGAAGACCAAGCTAGCTCCTGAAGCGGTTTCCCCGACCGTCCGACGAGGTCGAGACAGCCGTCGAGATTCGTCTGGTTCCACATGAACGTGTTCGAGCGGTCGATGATCACCCGTCCAGGGAGGTTGTATCGTGCTGGTGAATGACCGACTTTTCCGTAACTCGTATACGTCGACTCTCTCGCGAGTTGCTGCCAGCCGGAGAGACGACTCAAATCGAACTCTCGGTTCCCGACTTGGTTAGCTTGCTCGTACAGCTTCGGAATCACCTTGCTTGTGTTGACGAGGAGGATGTCGGGATCATCGGTACTGAGCCGATTGCTCACCGCTTCGAGGACATCCTCTCGTGTCCCACTCACCTCCTCGTCGCCTAATTCGACCGTCGTAATCTGACCACTAGACAACTGTAGCTCTGGAATCGAAACATCGAGAACTGAGAGGTCCCGATTCGGTATCGGCGACACGTCCTCCTCAAGACAGTATCTGAACTCTCGACTCAAATCGACGTTGTAACACCGATACTCTCCGGGCTTTCCCCACCCCCTGACTTCGTGTGCAACATCGGTAACTGCATCCAAGCCGACAACATTGACGCGCAGTACTGGTTCCGGGTCGTGTCTGAACCCGGTTCGCTCCTCTACCAAGTGCGCGAGCGTGACCTTCGGATGTCGACGCAGAACCTCCGTTATCTCTTCGAGGTTGCCGTCGCCATGCGCTGAGACGTATATCGTCGGATCGTACGAGGAGTCCCGAGTGAACTCCGCGCCGCCGGGCGTCAGCGACCACTTGAGCACGTCTCTGTCGAGATAGTCGAATTTGAACGGCATGGTCACTCAACGAATTCGTGGACGTTCATCCGACTTTCGAGCGCCGCGATTCGCTTCTCCTGTTCGAGTGCGATGGAGAACAGAATCGGAATCTCGACGAACTGGTGGTTGAGATACCCACCGGCATCCGCGTGAGCGCGAGCGTGCTCGAACAACTGGTCAAAGTGCGGTTGGTCACCGTGTCTGAGCGCTCGCCGGTAGTCCGACCACCGGTTCTCGGTCGCCCGAACCATGTCACAGTACGTCGGATTAGTTCGCCCCAACGGTGGTCACCTCCGGTGATGTCATCGCCGGAATTACGGCCGGGTGACGGGCGGCGAGAATCTGGTTCCAATACGCGATCGTTGTCTGGACCATCCCGTTCTCGAGTGGGTAGACGAGCGTCTCGAACGAGTCGCCTGAAAATCGTGGACCGTACTTGGTCAGCTCACACTCGACCGTTTCCGAAACTGCGTCGTGGAGTGGTTCGATGAGTCCGTCTCTCTCCGAGAGCGTGAGGAGGATCGGTACCTCGACATCGTCGAGCAACTCCGCAACTCGCGAGACCGCCTCCGAAAACATCCGTTCGCCCTCGCCGCGTCGGAGGTCGTCGGTCCGGTAGAACCAGTCGAACTCCGGAAGGACGACAAGCGACGCGTCGTTGGTGATCTCATCTGAGAGGTCCGTTAGCAGGCTATAGTGCTGCCACGGTGTGAACCCCCGAGCGATGTGAACCCGGTCGAGTACTCTCATATTCGGTGCGATTCGGCACAGTTGCTGGGTCGTTCCGTTTCCACGAGCGTCGACCCAGACTGCGTCCCCATCCTCCAGTAGGAGGTGATCAAGAACGAGCGACTGTAACGCACCTGTCGCTCTGCGATTCGCCTGTAAGAGTGTCATCCCGTCCTTTAGCGTCGGGAGTATCGGTTGGTCGTTGGTTGGCTGGTACATCACAGGAGAACCTAGGCGGCTTTTGTGTCATAACCAAGACAGGGCCGTTTCCGAAATTCCGATAGTGCGTTTCAGGATGCTTCCTTCCGAGGTCTGTAGGTCCGCGCACGCTTCTCGCCCTGGGCGACAATGAGTCGGTATTGCTCCATCTTCTGGAGGTAGTTGCGGACGGTTCGCTTCGTCTTCGGTTCGTCGACGTGCTCGCAGTATTCGTCGTAGAGATCACCCGGACTCATCTCACCCCTATCGAGCAAAATTTCGTAGAGGACGCGCTGATGCTCACGTAACTTGTCGGCGGTTGAGCGCCGGATCTCTTCGCGTCCATCGGGGACAGCCTCGTGTAGAACCTCGTTCGAGATCGTGTTGTGAGACTGCTGATCTGCGAGTCGCGCAGCGTTGCGGAGGATACTGATTCCGATTCTCGCATCACCAGCTGCAGCGTCGGCAATGAGTGCAAGTTGCTGATTTCCGATAGCGCTTTCCGATAATCCCCAGCGTGCCCGCGCAGCGAGAATTGCGACGAGTTCATCGAGGTGGTACCTCTCAAATTCAACTCGGACGCTCCCATGCAGACGACTCGTCAAGCGTTCATCGAACATCGAAAATAGGTCCTCTTCACGATTGGCGATGAGTACCATCGTAATCTTACGCGTGCGATAGAGGTCGTAGAGGACACTTTTGTCCTCGAGTTGGTCGACTTCGTCGAGAATGACGACATAGTGCGGTCCGTCGTACTCCTGGATACGAGTCAGGAGTTCGTCCCGTGGTGTGGAGCGCCGGTGGATGTCTACCGTCTGGTCGATTCCTTCGAGAATGCGGTAGAGCACACGAAACCGAGTGTAGTCCTGCCAGCAATTGATGTACTGGGTATTGATGTCGAGGACGTTCTCTCGGAGTCGTTCGACGGTGAACTGCGCGATGCACGTTTTCCCAACACCGGACGGTCCAAGTAAGAGCGACGTCTCGCCAGGTTGACCATCCATAATCGGTTTGAGTGCGTTCGAGAGGACGTTCGTCTCTTGATTACGATGCTCGATCTCCTGCGGGATGAACTCGGGTTGCAGCACGCGAGCATCGTTTATCATGCTTGTCAGCACTCTTCTGCGGGAACGATAATAAACGGAACCGGGTAATTTCCGATAGTTCCGATAAGTAATCTCTGTAGGGTAGACGGAGGTGTTTCCGACTAACAGTAAGTTACCCCAGACCCGACGCGCTCGCGTCGCTCGGGAAACGAGTACCACTCATCAGTCTGTTCAACGAGCCGGTGATGCTCGGAATCATCTTCGTCACGAGGGGGATGCGACTGGGAATCTGATCGCTGCGCGGTCCGGCGACGAGCGATTTCTCGGAGTCGGTGCGGTCGTCGCGAGCACCCGACGAACTCTCCTGGACCCTCAGAAGCTGGATACCCGATTCGACCGTACGGAAGTGCGACGAACGTGCTCAACAGCGATGCGGACGTACTATTCGCTACCACTCAGGCGATGGACGTTGACGAAATGCTCCGCAGGACCGGCGCACTGTTCCTTCCTGTGAGCCTCAATGACAGCTAACACTTCCGTGTACTCTCCCCTTACTGTCCTCCGAAACGAGCAGTCGGTACAGTTCAGTTCGTAGCGCTCGCCCACCAGTTTAGCTCCGGAACTCCGCGCCCTTGTCGATGTGGACCGCACCTTCGCTGGTGACGGTCACCTCGTACCCATGGTACGGAAACTCGATCCAGAGCGCGGAATCGCCGTCTCTTCCGGTCTCGGCGAGCACATCTAACGCTTCGGGGTCGACGGCCTCGTATAGTGGTACGAGCTCCGTCTGCGCGACTCCCTCCGAAGCGGCGACCCGTTCGACGACTACCTGACTTGGTGCGACTGCCTCCGCCTTCGCGCTCGACTCCTGAATGACGCTCATCGTTTCAACGATTATGTCTACAATTTATTCCATCAAATATATGGTGGAATTTCTCCTTCAGTCTCTATCGCAACAAATAATCGAGACGCACGAATCTGTCGATTCGAGAGCTACTATCGTAACGAGTGCGCTATACGAACGATTCTGAACCACCGCCGTTGGCGTTCGCCAAACGAGAGAAGTCGAAGTTCTCATCCAACCAACTCCCCCACTCCGTTTTGATCCACATCGTCGACGCCGGTCTAAGATACATCCACTCGAGACGCGTAGACCCTAACGATAAGCGACGGAGACCGACTGGAACGACGAGTGCAGACGCTCGAACGCCACGTGCTGGGCGCGGAGGCGGAGGATTTCGCGGGCATGTCCTCCGAACGGACGGAGTGGCCGCTCAGCGGATTAGTCCATCGAGTGAATCGGCTCGAAGAGACGGTTGTCGACGACGAGGAGTCCCCGAGCATCGAACAGCGTCTCGAAGAACTGGAACGGCGCGTCGAGGAACTCGAATCCTCGGACGTGCGAACCGACCGATAGCGGGCCTGCCGGGTAGTTCGACTACTCCGCCGCCTTCACCAGTCGCTTCAGGTCGAGGTGGCCCGCGCCGTGGTACGTCTCGCCGCCCTCGGCGTCGCTCGCCGTCTCCATGATGAGTGCCTCGACCTCCTCGGCGCTGGCGTCGGGTCGCAGCGAGCGAACAAGCGCCACGGCACCCGAAACCTGCGGCGCGGCCATCGAGGTGCCGGCTTTCCAGCCGTAGCCGGGGACGGCGGAGCCGTCCTCCTCGACGACGTTGACCGTCGAGAACACGAGGTCACGTTCTGCGCCCTCGACGCCGCCGTCGAGCGCGTCGAGGTCGGCATCCCCGCCGCCGGCGGAGACGTCGACGGCGCTGCCGTAGTTCGTGTAGAACGCCGGGTCCGTCGTCGGCTCTTCGAGGCGGTCGCCGGTGAGCCACTTCTCCTCGTTGTCGTCGGTTTTCTCGCCCCAACCGAAGCCGATGGGACCGGTCGCGGAGACGCCGAAGATGCCCTCGACTTCGGTCGGCAGGCTCAGGATTCCTTCGGCGTCCATGTCGAGGCCGTCGTTGCCGGCGGAGTTGACGATGATCATCTCCTGGGTGCGGGCGTACTCGGCGACGCGTCGGTACGCCTCCTGGATGGCGATCAGCTCCGGATACTCCTCGGGGTCGACGTACGGTGCCGGATAGCCGAGACTGATGTTCGCGGCGTCACAGCCCTGATTGGCCGCGTAGACGAGCGCGGCGAGCGTGTCGCCCGTCACGCCCTCGACGCCCGAGAAGACGCGAAGCGAGAGCAGTTCGGTCTCTGGGGCCGTGCCGAGAACGCCGCCGGCGGGGCCGTCGTTGCTGTTCGTCGCCGCGATGGTGCCCGCGACGTGTGTCCCGTGGTCGCCCGCGCCGTTCGGGCGGAAGTCCATCCCGTCGGTCGTGAAGTTCGCCGACAGTTCCGGGTTGACGACGTCGGCGAGGTCCGGGTGACCGTCGTAGACGCCGGAGTCGACGACGGCGACGCGCGTACCCGCGCCCTTCGTCACGTCGTGGATGAACTTGCCGCCGCCGGGCTTGTCGGTCAGGTCGCCGACGCTCTGGACGCGCTTGTCCCACTGGAGTTCGGTGTTCGTCGCCGGACCGTCGTGGTTGTGGCTCGCGCTGTTCTCGTTGTTCGCCTTCGGGCCGCTCGCCTCGGCGGCGACCCCGCCGTTGGCCTGATACACCGTCACGTCGGGCGTCGTCGCGGGCGCTCCGCCGACGGCGGCGGCGTCACCGCGCGCAACCAGCAGGTCGACCTCCGAGAGGTCGTGGATGATTTCGACGTCGTCGGGGACCTCGGCGCGCGAAACCTCGCGCAGGTCGACGAGGAACCGCTCGTCGGCCCCCGTCGCGCCCGCCGCCGTCCCCGCGCCGAGCGCGAGGCCGCCGAGTGCTGTACCGGTGAACTTCAGAAACGTCCGCCTGTTGTGATGTGTCACGATAGACACTTTCACACAATCTACATATAATTTCCTACCAGTTTCATATGTTGAACTTACGGGAAATGTTGATACTTGCCCGGACGGTTGATTTGTGTCCAGATATTCCGGCCATAATCGTAGCGTGTCGCCCCGTCCAATACGCCGTCTTCCCGGCGTCGTTCGGTCGCTCACACCGCCGACGTTTACTATCGAAGAGGTGTACGTTCGAGTATGGTTCTCCCGCTAGCGATGGGATGGCGACATCTGTTGTTCGACAACTGGCGCGTCGACGCCGACCACCTCGCGTCCCATCTCCCCGAGTCGCTCGCCGTCGACGAACACGACGGCTCCGGGTGGCTCTCGGTGGTGCCGTTCACCAACGTGAACGTCCGCCCGAGAGGGTTGCCCCGGTGGGCGAGCGTCCCACTTCCCGAACTGAACCTCCGGACGTACGTCACCCACGAGGGAGACCCGGCGGTGTACTTCTTCAGCCTCGACGCGCAGGGTGTTCTGAGCGTCCTCGGCGCGCGCGTGTTCCACCACCTCCCGTACTACTACGCCCGGATTTCGCTCGAACTGGACGACGACTGCGTCCGGTTTCGGAGTCGGCGACTCCACCCCGGCGACAGACCCGCCCACTACCGGGCGACGTACTGGCCGACCGGCGAGCCGTTCTCGTCGACCGACGACCCACTAGCGGCGTTTCTCACCGAACGCCACCGCTTCTACACCGAGGCGTCCGACGGGAGCCTCCGCTACACCGACGTCACTCACGAACCGTGGACACTCTACCCGGCCGACGCCGCCATCGAGCGCGAGAGTCTCTTTCGAGCGAACGGATTCGCCCGCCCGGCGGGTGCACCGGTTCGGTACTACAGTCCAGGGCTGGACGTAGTTGCCTCACCGAGTGTGCGCCTCTCCGAAGACGGTCGGCGCCCGTGATATCAACCGCATGTCGTGAAGTCGTGCGGCGAGCAATGGAGACGAGCGCCGGTTTAGAGCCATCTAAGGGACGGAACCGTCTATCCGAGACAGTCCATCGAAACCGAAACTGTGAGGGGGATGTCCTGCGTAGACACGGGCCGTTACTGGCGCATCCGATTCGAGACTGACCGAACCGTCTCCCCGAGGGCCGACCGAAAGAGTCGCCGGGCGGCGGACGAAGGGGCGTCAGTCTGTGGCAAGACGGTTCGCTATCCATGACGACAGACGCTGAACTCACCAACGTGGTACTCGTGACGGTCGACTCGCTCCGTGCGGACGCGATCAGTCCGTACGACGCCGAGCGGCACACTCCCGTGCTACAGGGACTGGCCGACCGCGGAACGGTGTTCGAGCACGCGTTTGCGACGGGCAACTGGACGCCGTTCTCGTTCCCCGGTCTGCTCGCCTCTCGACCGACGTTCGCGGACACGGGACGCATCGGCGTGAGCGAGACGCCGACGCTCGCCGAGACGCTGTCGACCGCCGGCGTCGCCACCGGCGGGTTCAACGCCGCCAACGGCTTTCTCACCGAACATTGGGGATACGACGAGGGATTCGACGAGTTCGAGGCGTTCGTCGCCGACATCGGGTCGAGTATCTACGGGCAGTATCTCGCCGCCCACCCGACGGTCGAGGGCTGGTTGCAACTCGCCGCGTCGCCGTTTCGGCGACTCTCCTCGCGCCTGCGGCGTGACGAGGACGACCGCCCGTTCCTCGACACGTCGCGCATGCTCGACGTGGAGCGCGCGGCGACGTCGTTCGTCGAAGACGCCGACGAACCGTTCTTCCTCTGGATTCACTACATGGACGTCCACACACCCTACGTCCCCGCACCGCGCTACATCCGCGAGGTGTCCTCGGCGGTGTTCGGCACGCACCGGATGCTCTTGGCACACACGCGAACCGGTCTCGGCCGGGAGGTCGGCGACCGGACGCTCGCGGACCTCCGGACGCTGTACCAAGGTGCGGTCAGGCAGGTCGACGCGAGCGTCGGACGGGTTCTCGACGCGCTCGACGCGACAGGTCAGCGCGACGCGACGGCCGTCGTCGTCGCCGGCGACCACGGCGAGGAGTTTCAGGAACACGGTCACCTCGCGCACTACCCGAAGCTCTACGACGAACTCGTCCACGTCCCGCTCGTCGTCGACGTGCCGGGCGCAGCGCCCCACCGAATCGACGGACCGGTCGGCCTCGACGCCGTCCCGCCGACGGTCTGCGACCTCTTCGGGGTGGACGCACCCGCCGAGTGGACCGGCGAAAGCCTCGTTTCGAGCGTCGAAGACGGCGCAGACCCCGCGGACGAACCGGTCATCTCGGTCGCCGTCCGCGGTGACGACGTGACCCAGCAGCCGATTCCGCGCGGCCTCGACGACGGCGACCTGCTCGTCAGCGTGCGAACCAGCGAGTGGACGTACATCGAAAATACGGCGACCGGCGAGGCCGAACTGTACCACCGCCCGAGCGACCCCGACCAGCAGACCGACCGGGCGGCCGACCCGACCCCGGGGGCGGACGCCGTCCTCTCCCGCCTCCGCGAGTCGGTCCGCGAGCACGCCGAACGGCTCGCCGAAGCCACCGAGCCCGAACGCGCCGACTCCGACGACGAGAGCACCGTCGACGACGCCGTCGAGACTCGCCTCTCCGCGCTCGGGTATCGGTAACGATGGTCCGAGCGCTGCTCCGCGCCCTCGTCGACGGACCGATGGCCGTCCGACTGCGTCGGTTCGTCATCGTCGGTGCCGTCGCCGCAGGCATCCAGATGGTGTTGCTGTGGCTGTTCGTCGAGCAGACCGGGATGAACTATCTGTTCAGCGCGACGATCGCCATCGAACTGACCATCGTCTTCCAGTACGTGCTGAACAACGCGTGGACCTTCCAGGCGTTCCAGAACACCGGCCTCAACGCCTTTCTCGTCGGGTTGGTGAAGACGAACCTCGTCCGCGGCAGCGCCATCCCGATACAGCTCGCCATCCTCTACGCGCTGGTGTCGTGGCGCGACGTGTCGTATCTCCCCGCCAACGGCGTCGCCATCGTCATCAGCGGCGTCTACCGGTACGTCCTCGACTCGCGGTGGACGTGGGCCGATTGAGGACGCCGTCTTTTTATCGGACCGTTCATACGCGCAATCGCACGACTGCGGCCCAGTAATCACTTTCAGTCTGGATGGAAAACTTTCTAATGCATCTGCAGTCTCAGACAACTGAGAGGGGACGGATACTCCCCCACCACCATCTATGTTCGAATCTGTCAAAGCGGTCGTCGGACGAGGGACGCACGACGCGACGCTCTACGAGTGTCGTCGCTGCGGAACCACGCTCGACCCGGACGACGAGCGCTGTCAGTGCTGTGGTTCCGGCGACGTCGCCGAATACGCCGCCGAATCGCTGGAGTGACCAGTCCGCAGGTAGAGACGCAGGGATACAGGCGCCGACACAGGGATACAGACGCCGACAATCGGATAGAGACATCGGAAACCACTCGCATCGAGCTCTCGTAGCCGAATCGCCTCGGATCGCACCCGGAGAGCCCTTATTCGGCTTCGGCCCGTAGTCGATCCGATGGAGTACGCCGCCCTCGTCGACGTCTACCGGCGCCTCGAAGCGACCGCTTCCACCACCGAGAAGACGGCCGTGGTGGCCGACTGCTTCGCCGCCGCAAGCGAGGCGGAGCTGCCCCTCGTCGTCACGCTGATCCGCGGACGCGTGTTCCCGGCGTGGGACGGCCGCGAACTCGGTGTCTCCTCCAGTCTCACCCGCGAGGCGATACGGAAAGCGACCGGCGTCGACGACGACCGGGTCGAAAGGTGGTGGCGCGAACAGGGCGACCTGGGCGACGCCGCGGCGCTGGCGGTCGAGAACCGAAGTCAGCAGACGCTGTTCTCGGAGACGCTGACGGTCGAGACAGTCCACGAGACGCTCGTCTCCGTCGCCGAGTACGCGGGCGAGGGGAGCCAGTCCCGTCGCGTTGACGGCGTGGCGAAGCTGCTGACGAGCGCCGTCCCCGACGAGGCGCGATACGTCGTCCGCACTATCGTCGGCGCGATGCGCCTCGGTATCGGCGAGGGGACCGTCCGCGACGCCGTCGCGGCGGCGTTTCTCGACGGGGACGACGAGGCCGTCGCGGCGGTCGAGCGCGCCCACCAGCTGACGAACGACTTCCGCGTCGTCGCGGAGACGGCGCGAGACGAGGGAGTCGAGGGGCTTCGAGCGCTCGACGTGGCGCTGTTCCGCCCGGTGAAGGTGATGCTCGCGCAGAAAGCCGAAGGCGTCGACGAGGCGCTCGTGGAGGTGGGTGGCGGAGCGGAGACGGAGACAGACGAGTCCGAGACGACCACCGCCGCGGCGGTTCGTTGCGAGTACAAGTACGACGGCCTCCGAACGCAGATTCACAAGCGTGGCGACGAGGTGCGCGTCTTCACCCGTCGTCTCGAAGACGTCACAGAGCAGTTCCCCGAGGTCGTCGCGGCGGTCCGAGAGCGCGTCTCCGCGACCGACTGCATCCTCGAAGGCGAGACGGTGGGATACGGCCCCGAGACGGGGCGACCACTCCCGTTTCAGGAACTCTCGCAGCGCATAAAGCGCGAGGAGCGTATCGAGGAGTTAGTCGAGTCCGTTCCGGTCGTGACGCATCTGTTCGACGCGCTCTACGTCGACGGCGAGTCGCTGCTCGACGACTCCCTTCGCGAGCGCGTCGATACGCTCGGTGACTGTCTCGACGGCGACGCGGACGGCTCCGGCGCGCTGGAACCGGCGATCGCCATCGCACCCGCCGACGAAACCGAGGCCCGCGAGTTCTACGAGGACGCCCTCTCACAGGGCCACGAGGGAATCATGGTGAAGAACCTCGACGCGGCGTACCAACCCGGGTCGCGGGTCGGCTACATGCTGAAAGTGAAACCTGTGATGGAGCCGCTCGACCTCGTCGTCGTCGGCGCGAAGTGGAGCGAGGGGCGAAAGAGCGAGTTCCTCGGCCGCCTCCACCTCGCCTGCCGCGACGACGACACCGACGAACTCCGCGACGTGGGCTGGATGTTCTCGGGACTGACCGACGAACAGCTCGCGGAGATGACGCATCGACTCGACCCGCTCGTCACCGACCGACGGGGCCGCGAGGTTCGCGTTCGCCCGGAGGTCGTCGTCGAAGTCGAGTACGAGGAGATACAGCGATCCACGGAGACCGAGTCGGGGTACGCCCTGCGCTTTCCCCGGTTCTCGGAGTTCCGTGACGACCTGTCGCCGGAGGAGGTCGACTCGCTCTCAAAAGTCGAGCGGCTGTACGACGAGCAGTAAGCAGGAGAGATGGTACTGGCTGGCTCTGGTGAAACCCTCACGCGGTGATCGGTTTCAGAGGTCGTGCTGAATACAATACGCATATCGTTCACGAGCGGACCGACGCATAGCACACCGTTTCCTCGAAAAATAGTACAACCTGTTCAACTCCTGTAGATGTTTCACGAGATGACATTATGTGACTGGACCTCATAGTAGGATGGAGGTCAACCCGTCCATGCAAGACAGAACATCACCAGACCCGTATGTGCTCTCACCACAATCGATACTCGGTTACACACCGAGGATTCATCATGCCTGACGCCACACAATCCCTAACCGAACTGTTCGAGTATCCTCTACTTCAGGCCATTTTTGGGCGACGGTCTCGCCGATTCGGTCGCGGCTTGTCGATCCCATCGGGGCCACTAGCATTCGAATCGAACGCTGACCCGCTCCCGTTATCCGACCTCGAACAATCGGTCCTCGTCGCTGCCGGGACCGGGGTGAGTGGGTGGCACTACGGGATTCCGTTCGGCCCGCATCGGCCAGACGAGCACACCGACTTCTCTGTCCGGTTGACCGGTCGAACGGCACCGACGGCGGCCGGGATCGGCACACCGGTCCTGTTCTATACCGACGACGACGGCACATACCTAACGAACACCCGGAGCGTCGAACCAAGCCGGCTCCGCGAGGCAATGGACCTCAAAGACGACGCCGAACGCATTCTGGTAGTGGCCAGAGCACACACAGAGACACTCGCCGACGAGCGGGTGGACATTCCCGCCGAGTCCGGCCACATCCTCGAACCGAACCACTGGTGGACCAATACGCCGGGGTCGACGCTGTTCATGCCCGTCGGTGACGCCAGCGAAGAGATGCTGGCGCTCCTCTGTCTGTTCGTCGAGAACGGCTACGTAATCATGGATGACGAGATCGGTGAACCGGCCGGCGACCTCGGGCCGTACATCGAATCAGGGTTGTTAGACGATGAGAAGGCGTTCCCGCTGTCCTTCCTCGAACGCGCCACCTTGGAACAGAACTGTGCTGAGTTAGCCTTCATGGCACACAACATGGTGCTCACAATGCAGGCGATGGGATTGGGTGGGTTGTACTTCGCCGGGATCAACGAGCTGAGCCTGTTTGGCGCTCCGATGCGCGACGACCTTGAGGGGCTCGGATTCCGGTTCGTCGACAATGACGACTGGACCGCGCCAAACCCAGTGGGCCTCGACGACCAGTACGAGAGCCTCTGTCCACCGTACTACCCGGACATGCACGCGGCAGTCGACGAACTCGTCGAGCGGAAGTTCGGTCCGGGCGGCACCTACGATCCGGCGACACCTGGTCCGTGGGAGGACAGCGAGGCGGTGAAGCGCTCGATCGAGCCATACGACGACGAGACGGTCGAGTGCCTCGGTGAGATTGCCCAGTACGTCTACGACAAACACGGGAAGTTCCCGGGGACGGTGCCGACGATGGTGCTGCCCGGTTGCGTCCAGGCACACCATATTGACACAGACTACTATGACGCACAGTTCAAAGCCGGTGCGTACCTCGATACCCACGCCGAGCATATGCAGCGGTGGCACGAAGAGAAAACCCCGTCGTGATTGCCTCACACAGTCGGAGACGAGTATACGGAGGCCGCTATCGAAGATCTCTCTACATCTTGCAGGGTCTTCCTGATACTGTTTTAGAGGGTCTTCATGGGATATACGAGATACAGAGGTGTATCGCTCACAGCGAGTCTACGAATTGACTCAAGACGCGATTGAACCGCTCGGGCTGCTCAAGAGGCGGATAGTGGCCGCTGGCTTCGAAGAGTTCGAACGCGGCGTCCGGGACGAGGTCCGCAACGTGCCTCACTGCCGCGACGGTCCCCGGTCCCCGTGTTTCGGTCGTACCGGCGCACACCAACATCGGGACATCGATTTCGGGGAGAACGGTCCGGTAATCGCGCGTGAGCGCGTCGAATAGGATGGCGCTTTTGATCGGTGCCGGTGTCCGAGACGTCTCGTCGAGCTGTAACGTTTTCAGCTCGGTGGTGGGGTTCGAGAAGACTTGCTCCGTGAAGCGTTCGGCGAAGCTCATCTGGTCTCCCTGCACCGCTGTGAGCGTATCTATTAGCCCCTCCAAGTTGGTAAGTCCGTAGTCGTAGTCGTCCTACTGGAACCGGGACGCCTCAATATCGACATCAACCAGCCCTCGTATCCGTTCGGTGCCGAATTGTTCCACGTAATCCCACGAAACGAAGGCCCCCATCGACCACCCAACTATGACGACATCCTCAAGGTTTTGCTGTTCGAGGAAGGTATGGAGATCGCGGGCGTACTGCGCGACGGTGTGTCCGAGTTCCGTCTTCTCCGACCGGCCGTGCCCTCTGAAATCGACGGCAACTGTGCAGTACTCGTCCGAGAGGCCAGTTAACTGCAGTTCGAAAAACCTGAGACTGCACATCACGCCGTGAAGAAAAATGATTGGGTGGCCCTGGCCGTGGTCCTCGTAATAGAGGTCTGCCCCGTTACAGTAGATGTACGGCATAGTCATCACCAGAGGTAATGGAACCGGAAGTCGTTATCCGAATCGCTCGATAAGGTGTTTACCTTCCACGTAAGGGTACCCTGTACGATTAGCGTACGCCTTCGCAGCGGCCGGCGATCGTGCCCGACCGGTCTCGTCGCTAAGCATCTCGCAGACGACCACAGCCGGTGGTAGAGCCGCTGCCTCCGCCAGTACGATGCCGAGTTCTGTATGTCCCTGCCGGTCGGCCAGCAAGTTGGGCGCTGCGCGAAGCAGGTGGACGTGGCCGGGCGTGCGGAACGTTGCCGGAAAGTCGATCGTCTCGGGGGCCGCAGCGGTCGCCCCGATGGTGGAGATGGTCAGAGCGCGGTCATTGTCTGTGATACCTGTGTAGGTATCGCGGTGATTTACCGTCAATGAGAACGACGAGCGCTCGTCGTACCCGAGGTCGTGGTTCGCAGCCGCGGGGTGATCGAGCGCCTCCTGAACGAACGGCAGATCCCACTGCCGGGCCACCCGCTCGGCCACTGCAACACAGACGAGTCCGCCTGCGTCAGTACGGAGCCGCTTGATGGCCGCGGGTGTGACCGCCCACGCGGGATAGACGAGATCCGTCTCTCCCTCCCGATCAGCGGCGTCGTGAATCAACACCGGATCACCGGCGCGGAGGGCCCTGACCGCCTCACGGATTTCGACCGACGACCGGTGGTTACTCTCGGACATGGATGGGTCTCTCTGTACTCCCGCTGAGCGGGACGGCTCGGCCCTCTCGAAGCGACTCATGACGCCGGCTCGATGTTTTGGTTCACGTGGAAGAAGTTCTCCGGATCGTATTTCGCCTTGACCTCCTGCAGTCGTTCGTAGTTGTCGCCGTAGGTGGCTCGAATCCGGTCTCGTCCCTCCTCCATCATGAAGTTCACGTACGCTCCGCCGGCCGTGTGTGGATGGACCGCCTCCCAGTAATCATGGGCCCACTCGGTGATCAGATCGCGGTTGGCCGGATCCCCATCCACGCCGAAGATGACCATCGACCAGTTGACGTCGCGGCGGCTCCAGGCGGTCTCGTCCCTGTCCACGCGGTTGACGGCGCCATCGATGGGGTAGAGATGCATCCCTGATTGTCGCGTCGGCACTTCGGCAAAGCACTGATGCTCGGCGATGGCCTCGTCGGTTAGGTCGCGCACGAAGTCACCTTTCCAGTACCACTGATCACCCGGCGGAAGGAGATCGTCGAACAAGCTCTGGAGCGCCGGGTACGGCATTGTTCCGACGTGTTCGAAGATCGGCTCGGCGGCGTCCCGTGCCGATTGGAGCGCGGCTTCGGTCTCCGCTTCCGACTCGAGACAGCACCACACGAGCCCGCAGACCTTCTCACCGTGGAGTTCCTCAGGGAAGGGATCGCCCGGCACCTCGGCAGTCACGTAGGCGGCGTACACGTCCTCCGGTTGCTCCGGCAACCACTCGCGGTACCACCGCATGGTCTCTTCAAGGTCGTCGATCGGCCAGAACATCGGCCCGGCGATGACCGTCTCCACCGGGTAGAGCCGGAATTCGAATGAGGTGACGACGCCAAAGTTCCCGCCGCCGCCGCGCAGCGCCCAGAACAGGTCGGGGTTCTCGTCTTCACTCGCGTGAACCAGACGGCCGTCGGCCAGCACGACATCTGCACTCAGCAGATTGTCGATGGTCAGCCCGTACTTTCGAGTGAGGTAGCCGTGACCGCCGCCCAGGGACAGCCCGCCGACGCCAGTCGTCGAAACCACCCCACTCACCGTTGCCAGCCCGAAGGCGTGCGTGGCATGATCGACGTCACCCCAGGTGCAGCCGGATTCAACGTGGACGGTTTTCGCTTCAGGATTGACGCGGATGCCGGTCATCTCCGAGAGGTCAATGACCAGTCCGTCGTCGACCGTGCCCAGACCGGCACCGTTGTGGCCACCGCTCCGAATCGCCGTGTCGAGATCGTGGTCGCGTCCGAAGGTCACAGCTGTAATCACGTCCGCAACGTTCGCACACCGGGCGATCAGCCGCGGATGCTTGTCAATCATCGCGTTGTAGATGGCGCGCGCGTCGTCGAACCTCGGATCGTCGGGTTGAATCAAATCACCGCGAAGCGTTCCCCGTAGTTGCTCGATCTCCTCTTTATCGTCTTTTGCTGCTGTTGCCATGGCTTCTTACCCCATTCCCCCGATGGAGAATACTTCTGGACCCTCAGCGCCACGGATAGTGGTATTGAGAGACACGATAACTACTATCGAGAGTGTAAGAAAGCTATCTAGTGACTTATCGGCAGGTGCTGATTGCTGTGCAGACGATGCAAGTCACTCACCAGTTACACTCAGGGAGTCCTCGGCATCGGTGATCGCCCCTTCGTTAGCGCTCCCACACGGCGATGCGGCACTCCGCTGTAGCCCTCTTCTGCGTACTCACCGACGAGTGCGAGTGGTTGCTGAATACACCCTCTGTATCTTGCAATCCAGTACTGACAGTAGTTGAGAAGATCGCTCACCGGCTGCTGAATACAAGGCGTGTATCTCGCAAAACGGGACTCTGAATCCTGCCCTCAGTAAATTATGTCTGGGCTCGGTGATTTGCTTGTATTCAGGGCCACCGCTTCACAGTGTGACGTGAATGAACAGTAGAGTCCGACGCTGTTTCTGGTCGGTGGGGTTCTGCTGATCGGTCACGCGGTGATCTCGGCCTTCATGCGCAGACATAGCACCTCCGCAGCATCAATCGTCACGCTCACCGCGGAGTGACACGACCGTCAGCACTAACGCAGTAATTCCAAGCACCCGCGTCACCGGGATCACCCACGATTTAACGGTGATGTCTTCTGGATTCTCATAGGCGAGCGACAACCCAAAATCCAGGTACCGACGCGGTGTGACCGCCGCCGCTGATCCAAATAGGCCAAATATCACACCTACGGCCCCCGAGAGGGAACCAGTCCGACGGACGAGGAGGAGGTACCCGATCCCTTCGAAGCGGGCCATCGGGATGGTCCATCCACGGAGTATGGCGTCCTCTGGGTTCTCAAACGCTAAGGTCTCCGCAGTTTCGACGATCCTGCGTGGAATCGACACCATTACCAGACCGATGACCGACAGCAGCGTTCGGAGTATACTGACTCTTCGCGGGTCATGGAAATAAGCATTAATTGCGGGCGTGCAGAAGCGTTCACAAGCCTAAGTCAGTACATCTCAACTGCTCGTAGATCATCCTCCCTTACGGCATATATCACCACTCGAATAATTTGATGAATAGAATCTCCGTATTTGGCACGATGTGTCTGTCGTCGGCTGAGGATTTCCAATGGGGCCTACCAACCGGCAGAACCGACTTTACCTCTCGATACCTCTCAGTACATAGTGACCGGCAGCGTCAGATACACCGACGGCATCCGCATCGACCTTGCGACGGGCGAGACGGTGGCCGCCGATAGCGAGTACGTCGACGGCGAGATAAACGCGCTGAGCCACGCCCACGGCGACCACCTCTACCGCTCGGCTCCGGGCGACGTGATCTGTTCGGAGCTCACCGCCGCGCTAACGAACGCCCGCCGCGACGACAGAGAGCCGCTGACCCCGACGCCGCATCCGGCGGTCGAACTCGTGAATGCGGGTCACGTCGCCGGGTCGACGGCCGCCGTCGTCGACGACGGCGAGACGCGGTACTGCTACACCGGCGACATCTCGACGCGCGACCGGTTCTACCTCGACGGCTTCGACCCGCCGGACGCGGACGTGCTGATAATAGAGTCGACGTACGGCAAGCCCGAGTACGTCTTTCCCCCGCAGGCCGAGATCGAGCGCGAACTCGTCGACTGGCTCGACGACACCCACGAGACGCCCGTCTTGCTGTTCGGTTACTCGCTCGGCCGGGCGCAGAAACTCCAGTTGCTCGCGGGGCGCTCCGACCGCTCGCGGCTGTTCGTCACGGAGGCCGTCGCGCGTATCAACGCCGTCATCGAGAGCCACCTCGACGTGTCGTTCGACGCCTCGCGGTTCACGCGCGACGTCGAACTCGGTGCCGGCGACGCGCTCGTGCTGCCGACGCAGACGAGTCGACTCGCGTTCGTCGACGATATCGTCGAGGAGACGGGCGCGCTGAAGGTCGGCGTCTCGGGGTGGGCCGTCGACCGGAGTTTCCGCTTCCGAGGCGACTACGACGAGACGTTTCCGCTCTCGGACCACTGCGACTTCGCCGAACTCGTCGACGTAGTCGCACGGACCGACCCCGAAGAGGTGTACACGAACCACGGCTTCGCCGACGAGTTCGCCGACTATCTCGCCGGGGAACTGGACTACGAGGCCCGGTCGCTGAAGCGAAACCAGACCGCGCTCTCGGAGTTCTGACTCGCTCTTCCCGACCGGTCGACCCCGACGCAGTCGTTCAGTTTCACTTTCACTCTACTAGGCTCGCCTACAAGTTACTGAACGTGAATGTACGAGTATGAGCATCGCCGTGAGGGGCGACCGAGAGCAGTCGCGGAAGTGCATCGACATCACCGAACTAGCCGCCGAGGAGGTTCCCGCCTGCATCGACCGCCAGCGCGAACGCGGTGTCGAACTGTACCTCGAACGGAAAGGTTCGAGAACGTTTCTCGTGGCCTCGTCGACCGAGAACCGGTAATACCGGTCGATTCGACCCGCCGTCGACCCGCCGTCGACCCGCCGATTCACGGACGCGAGCGACATGTGTCGGACCCGATCACCGAGGCGGCTCCCGGCGAGATCGTCAGACCGAGCGAAGTAGGGTAGTTCACTCGCACCCCTCCGTCTCGGGAAGCCACCCGTACGCGACGGCGGCGAGGATAGAACGCGGCCGGTGTGTTTACCCGGCCTGACGGACTAGCCCCGCCGAACACCGATGTCCGGCCCTACCCGCGAAACCCAACTTGCGCACCTCGAACGACCGAAAGCCCCCGAGACGACGTTCGCCGTCGTCTCCGACGCCCACGTCACCGCCGACGCCGAGGGGACGTGGAAAGTGTTTCACCGGACCGAGTCCCGCCTCGAAGCCGTCGTCGCCGACGTGAACCGCCGAGACGTCGACGGACTCGTCTTCGCGGGCGACTTGACGAAAGACGGGACGCCGGCGGAGTTCGACCGCGTCGCCGAGATTCTCTCCGACCTCGACGCGCCGTACGTCGCCGTGCCGGGTAACCACGACGTTTCCAAGACGTTCGACGACCACGAGACGCCGCCGCTGTCGTCGTTCGTCGAGGCCTACTGTCCCGACGAACTCCCGTACCGGACCCGTCTCGGCGGCCTCGATGTCGTCTGTCTCAACAGCGCCGCCGACGCCGACGGAACGCTGCGTGAGGGCCACGCGGGGCGTATCTCCGAGGCGCAACTCGACTGGCTGGTGGACGCCGCCGACCCCGAGACGCCGACGGTCGCCGTCTTTCACCACCCGACGACGCACGTCGGTCGTCTCTTCGACCGGTTCCCCGAGACGGACCACTTCCAACTCCGAAACGCTGACGCCGTGGTCGAAGCGCTCGACGCGGCCGATGTCGAACTGGCGCTCTCGGGACACATTCACTGGCCGACAGCCGCTCGCGTCGGTGGCTCGGCGAGTCGCGCCAGCGGCGGTTCGGCGGCGTCCGACGGTGTGACGCAGGTGACGACGCCCGCCGCCTGCTCGTTCCCGCAGGGGTATCTCCTCGTCCGGGTGACGCCCGACGGAACCGCCGTCTCGATGGTTCCGCTCGGCGGCGACGACGACCGGACCGAAGCGTACCGCTACGCGGTCGCCGACGGCGCTCGCGACGGTGCGGTCGCCGAGAGCACCGACGAGGGATACTTCGATTCGTTCCCCCTGCTCGACGAGCGCGCCCTCGAACCGGCGACCTCCGACTGAGCGCGCTGCCGTCGGGCGCGAGTTCGTTGTCTCTGGTTGACGAGTCGGTGTCGCAACCACTATACGGCGTTGTCACGCTATCACGTGTCGTGCAGAGAGAGACAGCCCTCCGGATCGGTCTCGCCGCCCTCGCCGTCTGCGCGCTCGCCCTCGCCGCCGCGACGCTCGACTCCGCGGTCGTCTCCGACGACGGCGGCAGTTTCGGCCTCGGCACCTCCGACAGCGGTGCCATCGGCGGCGACGACGAGCAGGCCCCCGAGAATCCGCCGTTGGGCGGTGAGGGGGACGGGAACGGTCCGCTCCTCAGTTTCTGTGTCCCGTGGCTGACGCAGTGGTGGGTCGTCCCCGCCATCGTCGGCGCGTTCGTCGCGATGAACGCCGTCGCCCGCTATCGGACGGGGTCGTACCTCCTCGGCCTCGCGTTCACCGTCTCCTTCGGGAGTCTCGTCTTCATTCTCTACGTGTTGCTTACGTCGTGTGCCACGTCGCAGTCGTCGTTCGGGTTCAGTACCAGCGACGGGACGAACAACAGTTCGCTGCTCTCCGGGGCGTCCGGGTCGTCGGGACTCACCGGGACGGGCGAGACGTTCACGACGCCGTCGCTGTTGTTGCTCGCGGTTCTCGGCTTCGTCCTCGTCGGCGCGGTGTTTCTGCTCTTCGTCTCCACCGGCGACGACGACGAACTCGTCGACGGCGCCGACACGGACGACGACCCGACGCCTGACATCGCCGCTCTCGGACAGGCGGCGGGACGGGCGGCCGACCGAATCGAAGCCGACGCCGACACCGACAACGAGGTGTACCGGGCGTGGACCGAGATGACTGGTCTGCTCGACGTCGACAACCCGCGGACGAGCACCCCGGAGGAGTTCGCCGCCGCCGCCGAGAACGCCGGAATGGCCCACGAGGACGTGCGCGAACTCACCGACCTCTTCGAGTACGTCCGCTACGGCGACGGTGCGGTGACGGCCGACCGCGAGGAGCGTGCCGTCGCGGCCCTCCGGCGCATCGAGTCGACGTACGGCGAGGACGGTCCGACGGGCGGGGACGGCACGGATAGCGAGCGGGGGGAGCGTCGGTGAGAACCGCCACCGCGTTCGTGGGTCTCGTCGCGACGGTGTTCGGCTTCGCCGTCGTCGTCAACCGCGGACTCGGCGGACTGTTCGACCTCGACTACCTCGTCGTGACGCTGGTCGGCGTTCTCGCGCTCGTTCAGGGCGTCCGATACGGGCTGTCGCGTCGTAAGACGCAGTTTCGCGCGACGACGACCGACGACCCCGAACTCCGCTACCGCGTACCGACGCCCGGCGACGACCTCGACATCGAGTTCGTGGGCGACCGGTCGTTGGGGCGGGCACACCGCCGCGAGCAGCTGCGGAACCGCCTCCACGAGGCGGCGCTGGAGACGCTGACGGGATACGGCGGACTGACGCGCGACGAGGCGGCGGCGCGACTCGACGACGGAACGTGGACCGACGACCCGGTCGCGGCCGCGGCGCTGCAGGACGCTCCGCCCCGTCCGTCGCTCGCCTCCCGACTCCGGGCGCTGTTCCGGACCGAGTCGTCGTTCGCGCGGAGCGCGCGCCACGTCATCGACGAACTCGACGCGATTCAGGAGGGGAGACGGTGAGCGCCTTCGAGACGAACCGCTGGACGGGCGTGGAAGCGCTCGCGCTCCTGGCCGGCAGCCTCGCGATTCTCGTCTCCCCGCGACAACCGGCGCTGCTGCTCGCCGGGGTACTGGGCATCGCCTACGCCGCCTACGCCTACGGTGGCGACGTTCCCGAGCCGTCGGTGACGGTGTCGCGCGAACTCGACGACACGACACCCGAACCCGACGACACCGTCCGCGTCACCGTCACGGTCCGCAACACGGGCGACGCGGTGCTTCCCGACCTCCGTCTCGTCGACGGCGTCCCGCCCGCGCTGGAGGTCACCGACGGCACCGCCCGACTCGGAACGGCGCTCAGACCCGGCAAACGGGCGCGCTTCTCCTACGCGGTTCGCGCGGTTCGCGGCGAACACGAGTGGGAGCCGATGTGGGTCATCGCCCGCAACGCGAGCGGGAGCAACGAGCGGGTGACGGAGACGAACACCGAGACAGTGCTCCGCTGCGAACCGACGCTGTCGGCGACGGAGAACCTCCTGCTTCGCGGCCTGACGACGCAGTACACCGGACGTGTCACGACGGACGTGGCGGGTGCGGGACTGGAGTTCACCTCGACGCGCGACTACCGCCGTGGCGATCCGCTCAAGCGCGTCGACTGGAACCGCCTCGCGCGGACCGGCGAACTCGCGACGACCGAGTTTCGCGAGGAGCGCGCGGCGACGGTCGTGTTACTCGTCGACGCCCGCGAAGAGTCGTATCTCGCGCCGGAGGAGGACGCGCCGAACGCCGTCGAACGCGCCGCGGAGGCCGCCGGCGAGACGTTCGTCGCGCTGCTCGACGGCGGCGACCGCGTCGGACTGGCGGCGTTCGCGGCGGAGGAACTCTGGCTGTCGCCGGGGACAGGCGAAGACCACCGCGCGCGAGGGCGACGGCTGCTGGCGACGCATCCGGCGCTCGCGCCCACACCAACCGAGGACGAGGTGTTCTTCCCCTCGATTCGACTCCGCCGACTGCAGCGCCGACTCCCGGCGGACGCACAGATCATCCTGTTCTCGCCGCTGGTCGACGACTACGTCGTCACCGCGGCGCGGCGACTCGACGCCTACGGCCACCTCGTCACCGTCGTCAGCCCCGACCCGACGGCCGACGAGACGCCCGGCCGTCGCCTCGCGCGCGTCGAACGACGGAACCGGATGAGCCGACTCCGCCGGACCGGTATCCGCGTCATCGACTGGCGCGACGAGTCGCTGGCGAGCGAACTCGCCCGCTCGCGGGAGCGGTGGTCGTCGTGAGCGAAATCACGCGGAAGCCGGCGCTTCTGAGCGTCTCGCTTTCGATGGTCGGTGCCGGTGTCTGTCTGCTGGCGGCGGCGCTGAGTTCGCCGACGGCGCTTTCGGCCGCCGGCGTCGGCGTCGTCGTCCTCGGAGTCGGACTGCTCGTCGGGGGGCGGCGGGCGGTGACCGCCGGCGGCGTCGCGCTGTTCGCCGCCGTCGTCTTCGGTGGCGTCGCCGGGTCGGGTCCCGAACTACTGCTGGTCGGCCTGCTCGCGGCGGTGTTCGCGTGGGACGTCGGCGAGAACGCAATCGGCCTCGGCGAGCAACTGGGACGAGAGACTGACACGACTCGGGTCGAACTCGTCCACGCGGCGTCGACGCTCTCGGTCGGTGCGGTCGCCACCGCTGTGGGCTACGGCGCGTACCGGGCCGCCGGTGGGGGACAACCGGTGACGGCGCTCGTGTTCCTGCTGTTGGGCGTCGTCGCGTTGGTCGCGGCGCTCCGCGACTGAAAACGAGAGGTCGGCGTCGTCGACGCCGAGTCGAGGGGCGGTTATCGCGCTTCGAACTCGACGGTCGGCACGTCGACGGAGTCGAGTACGTCGTCGACGACGTCGCCTTTGTCCACGTCGGAGACCTTCGCGTCCGGCGTGAGCACCAAGCGGTGAGCCAACACCGGGTGGCTGACGCGCTTGACGTCGTCGGGAGTGACGAACTCGCGACCCACGTAGACGGCGCGGGCGCGGGCGGTCTCGAACATCCGTTGGGTGCCGCGCGGCGAGACGCCGACGGCGACGCGGCGGTCGTTGCGCGTCGCGTGGGTTATCTCGGCCATGTACCGCAGCAGATCGTCGTGGACGCGGACGCGCTCGGGCGTCGCTCGCATCGCCAGCACCTCGTCCGGCGAGAGCACTCGCTCGACGGACGGACTTCGGGTGTCGCGCCCGGCGCGGCGGTGCAGCAGTTCGACCTCGCCGTCGAGTTGCGGGTAGCCGATGGCCGTTTTCACCGAGAACCGGTCGACCTGCGCCTCGGGGAGCGGGAACGTCCCCTCCTGTTCGACGGGGTTCTGCGTCGCGATGACGAAGAAAGGCTTTGGCAACTGGTGGGTCTCGCCGTCGACGGTCACCTGACCCTCCTCCATCGCCTCCAGCAGCGCCGCCTGCGTCTTCGGCGGCGCGCGGTTTATCTCGTCGGCGAGGACGATGTTCGCGAAGATGGGGCCCTCGGAGAACTCGAAACTGCGGTCCTGCTCGTTGAAGATGTTCGTCCCGGTGACGTCGGAGGGGAGCAGGTCGGGAGTGAACTGGACGCGGGAGAAACTGAGGCCGAGCGCCTGCGCGATGCTGCGGGCGGTGAGCGTCTTTCCGGTGCCCGGAACGTCTTCGAGGAGGACGTGACCACGGGCGAGAACGCCGAGCATGATGCGCTCGAAGAACTCGTCGTCTGCGATGACCGCACCTTTGACCGTGTCGAGGACCCGGTCACAGGCGGAGCTTGCGTCGGAGATGTCCATGTGTGCAGACAGGCGTTCTCGGTGAACTTAGACCCATTGGCCCATCGTGAGTGTCGGTCGCACTGTCGAATCGTCTCACAGAAACCGAAACCGATTAAACGAGGGCTACCGATTGTAGGACTGCGAGCCGAGGTAGCCTAGCCTGGCCAAGGCGGTAGATTCGAAATCTACTGTCCATTCGGACTCGAGAGTTCAAATCTCTCCCTCGGCGCTTCTTCGCGACCCACACCCGCGAGAGACCGCCGTGTCTCTCGCACGACGGGTCGCGGTGTGCAATTCGTGGAGAGATTTGAATCGGGGAACGAGCACCAGCGAGTGACCGTGGTTCAAATCTCTCCCTCGGCGCTTTTCAGAGAACCAATACTCCGAGCGGCGCGTTTTATCGCGCCGCGAGGCTCGGTTCGCTGTACGCGCAAGCCAAGAGAGATGAACGAGAGGACGAGCGACCAGCGGGAGCGAACACCGCGTCGTTCGACACTCTCTCCCCCAGATACGCCCCTGGGACGTCTCCCTTCGCCGCAGACGAGGACGGAAACATACATACCCTGTTCCGCTGAAACGCTGTGCATGCAACGGCCAGCCGACAGTCGGGCGGTCTCGTGGTCGCCGTCGAAGGCGATTGTCGCACTCCTCGCACTCGTCTTGAGCGTCGAGTTGGTTCTCTCGGGGGCTTCGTACCTCCTCTCGGGACTCCTTCGGGAGGGAATCCTCGAACGGACGCTCGCCTCGCTGGCGTTTCTGCTCGCCGTCCCCAACGATATCTTCTCGGCGTGGGGGGTGCTTCTGTTCGGCGTCGTCGGCCTCGCGGCGACCTACTCGC
Source organism: Haloprofundus halobius (assembly GCF_020097835.1). Taxonomy (GTDB): domain Archaea; phylum Halobacteriota; class Halobacteria; order Halobacteriales; family Haloferacaceae; genus Haloprofundus; species Haloprofundus halobius. The sequence goes on along the minus strand of NZ_CP083666.1, from coordinate 2,128,161 downwards.
TCGCCCGCGAGTCGCTGGAACGAGCATCCACGCTCGCTCGGCGCTCTTCCGTCGCCTTCGACGACTCCCGCGACCCCGACCCGGTGAGCGTGTTGCAGATGCGGTACGCCGACGGCGAGGTGACCGATGAGGAATTCGAGCGGAAACTGACACAACTGCTGCGAAGCGGCGAGGGTAGCGAGTCGCCGCCGGGGGAGCGAGACGTCGGCGAACCCGAAACGCGAGACGCCTCTCGAAGCCACGAGCGAAACTGAGTCGTCGACCCCGGACCGGGCGGTACTGCCGATTTATCCACTTGTCACTCCTTCTAGGGGTATGGACCGCGACCGCTTGTTTCTCCTGCTCGCGATAGGACTCGTCGGAGCCCTCTCGGCGTTCTTGCTGTTCTCGTTCCTCCAGTACGTCCTCGCGGCGGTGCTTCTCGCCTACGTGTTGAAGCCGCTCCACCGACGGCTCGAACCCAGAGTCGGCGCTCGCGTCGCCGCCGCCGCACTCATCGTCGTCTCGACGTTGGCAGTACTGCTTCCGGTCGTCCTCGTCGTTCAGGTCGTTCTCGGAGAGGCCCGCACCGTCGTCACCGCCGTCCGAGAACTGCTGTCGAGGTCGACGGCGTTCGAGGAACTCGTACCCGCGAACCTGTCGGTCGAAGCGCTGTTCGGTTCCGCGCAGGGAAGCGGGTCGTCGCTCGTCGACAGCGTCGTTGACATCTTCGGCGGCCTCTCGAACGCGGTCATCGGCCTCACCGTCCTCCTGTTTTTGCTCTACTACCTGCTGACGGACGGGACAGCGCTCGTCACGTGGATTCGTCGGGCGGTCCCGCTTCCGACGCCGATACAGGACGAGCTCCACGCCCGCATCGACCGACTCATGTGGGCGGTGCTGGTCGGGAACGTCCTGGTCGCTCTCGTCCAGGGTGTCCTCACCGGAATCGGGTTCGCTATCGTTGGCTTCCCGAGCGCCGTATTCTGGACCGTCGTCACGATTCTCCTGTCGCTTCTGCCGCTCATCGGTGCGTCCGTCGTCTGGTTCCCGGCGTCGGTGTATCTGGCGCTCACCGGCCAGTACGTCTCGGCGGTGTTTCTCTTCGTCTACGGTGCCGTCGTCGTCAGCCTCTCGGACAACTATCTCCGTCCCGTCATCGGCGGGCGTGAGGCGCGTCTCAACCCCGGACTGTTCGTCGTCGGCATCTTCGGCGGCGTCGCCGCGCTCGGCTTCATGGGCATCTTCTTCGGCCCCATTATCCTCGGCGTGCTGAAGGCGCTGGTCGAGGTCTACGTCAGGGAGTACGCCACCCCGCCTGCTCACTAGAACCGGTCGAATCCGGACTGTTCACCGCCGTCACCGCCGCGAAGCCGTCGACGTCGCTTGTCGTACGCGCCGTCGAGCGCGCGCGGTCCATGGCGGCCGACGAGGTAGCCGTCGGTGTCGGAACCGTCCCGCGGGTCGGCGAGTCGAATCCAGACGCGGCGCTCGCCGCGCTCGGAGAGCGACGCCGCCCAGAACTCGGCGGCGTCTCGCGTTCCGAAACGGCGGCGCGACCCGCGGCGGACGACGGCCTCGCCGACCGCGCCGTTGGTCCGCCGCGCGGAGGGTTTGACCTCGACGAGGAACTCGCTCACGGTGACGGGTCGGGGTTCGCGTTCGACCCACTTCGGTGTTTCAGTTCCGTCGCCGGTCGACTACAGCGGACCGCACCCCATCGTCGTCGACCACGACGAACACTCCATCCGCCCGGATTCGCGGACGGCGACGGTCGTCGCCGACTCGTTGCAGTCGAAGTTCGAGCGGTCGACGCCGACAGACGCGGCAGTCGCGTCGGTTCCCCCGGCTCCGCCGGTTCCGTTCGTTTCGTTCGTCCCGCCGGACCCATCCGTCGCGTCCTCGACGGAGACGACGCTCGTGTAGTTCGCCGGTCGGTGCAGCGTCAACGCGACGTACTCGCCGGCGGCGAGTTCGAACGTTCGCTCGAACGCCTCGTGCGCCGGGAACGTGTTTCGGAAGACGGAGACGGTTATCTCGCGGGTCGGACCGTCGTTCCACACGTTGAGGCCGTGCGGTCCGTTGTCCGCCGGACGGAGGACGCCGACCCGGGAGCCGACGTCGACACGTTCGGCGGGGCTGTCGTCGAGCATCGGGTCGAAGTCGGCGTCGCGAGCAGCGGGCGGAAACTGGGTGTTCGGACCGAACTCCGGCAGTCGGTCGGTACACCCGGCGGTTGCGCCGACACCGACCGTTCCGAGGAGGGCACAGAAGCGGCGACGTCTCATACGCTCAGTAGTCTCGTCACTCGTGATAAGTATCGGGATAGCTAAAACGACGACCATCGCCACGGCATCTTTCGATTCGTAGCCGAGACGAGTTGACACGTGTGCCGCTCTGTGGCTCTCTCCCGCTCCATCTCTCTGTTTAGTCGTCGGTGGGCGGTGCCTCCGTGACCGCTCTCGGAGCGCGTAGTCGGTCGAGTGCGTCGACCATCGCGACGACGCTCGCGCGGGTGATGTCGGCGTCCGCCGCCGCGACGCTCACCGTCCGGTCGTCGCGCGAGAGTTCGACTTCGACGGTGACGACGGCGTCGGTGCCGCCGGAGATGGCGTCGACGTGGTACGACTCCAACTGGAAGGCGGCGTCGGGACCGAGCGCCGTCCGGACCGCCTCGACTGCGGCGTCGACGGGGCCGTTGCCCGTTCCGGCGGCGACGCGTTCCTCGTCGTCGACGGCGAGGCGGACGCTGGCGGTCGGCACCCCGCCGCCGCTTGTCGCCTGCAGGTCGACGAGGCGGACGCGGCGCTCGCGTGAGCGACCCTGAACGTCCTCGGCGATGGTGAGCAGGTCGGCGTCGGTGACGCGCTTGCCGCGCTCGGCGAGACCCTTGACGCGTTCGACGACTCGCGCGAGTTCGTCGTCGGTCACCTCGACAGCGTGTTCGTCGAGCGCGGCCCGGACGCCCGCTCCGCCGGCGTGTTTGCCGAGGACGAGTCGCCGCTCGCGGCCGACCATCTCGGGCGGGTACGGTTCGTACATCGCCTCGTCCTTCAACGTGCCGTCGGTGTGGATGCCGCTCTCGTGGGCGAAGGCGTTCTCGCCGACGACGGCCTTGTTCGGTGGCAGCGGCGTCTCCGTCGCGCGCGCGACGGTCTGCGCCAGCGAGTACAGTTCGTCGAGCTTCGCGCAGTCGACGCCGTAGCAGTGCGAGAGCGCGACCGCGACCTCTTCGAGCGCGACGTTGCCCGCGCGCTCGCCGACGCCGTTGACGGTTGCGTGGACGAGGTCCGCGCCCGCCCGGAGGCTGGCGTGGACGTTCGTCATCGCGAAGCCCAGGTCGTCGTGGACGTGCGTGCTCGTCGGGCCGTGATCGGCGAGTCGCGAGACGACGCGCTCGGTGTGCTCGGGGCTGCCGTAGCCGACAGTATCGCAGTAGCAGAAGCGGTCCGCTCCGGCGTCGTGCGCCGTCGCCGCGAGGCGGTCGAGGAAGTCGACGTCGGCCCGCGAGCCGTCCTCGCCCAGCACCTCGACCCAGAGGCCGTGGTCGCGGGCGTACTCGACGAGTTCGACCGTCGTCTCGACCACGGAGTCGCGGTCGGTACCCACCTTCCCCTCGACGTGGCGGTCGCTGGCGGGGACGACGAGGTTGACGCCGTCGACGCCGCAGTCGAGCGCGAGATCGACGTCGGCGCGGACGCCGCGCGCGAAACTCGTCACCGTCGCGTCGAGGCCGAGGTCGGCGACGCGGGCGATGGCGTCGCGCTCGCCCGCGCCGGTGCAGGCGCTCCCGGCTTCGACGAACGGCACCGCCGCTCTGTCGAGTGCGCGTGCGATGTCGACCTTCTCGTCGGTCGAGAGCGAGACACCCGGCGCTTGCTCGCCGTCTCTGAGCGTCGTATCCAAAAGCAGTACGTCGCGTCCGTCGAGCGACGCTGCGAACGGGTTGGCAGCCGCGTTCGCGTCGTCGGTCGAGAAGTTATCTTGGGCGCGGAATTTCTCGGCCAGTCGCCTCGCGGCGACTTACCCTATCCTCCGTGCCGGTGTGGTCCGACATTGTGGATGCCCCGTGGACGCCCCCACGTATCAACCTGTGGGGTACGACAGAACTTGCCTGTCGGATGCGTCGCCCGCGCTCGCTTCCTCGCCGTGTCACTCGACGAGTTCGACCGAGTCGCCCGTGTCGACGCCGTCTGCGGCACCGGCGGGGAGTTCGACGATGGTGTCGGCGGTGCCCCATCCGAGACCGGTCCACTCGGAGAGTCGGGCGTGTTTGGTCACCTCACCGTCGACGACCCACAGCGCGTCTATCGGGAACGAGACGAAAAGCATGTGGAGGCTTCGTCGTTCGGCCTCGTCGAACCGGAAGACGAGCGCGTAGTCGTCGGGGACCGAGCGCCGAAACATCAGTCCACGAGTCTGTGTGAGGAGCGTGTCCGCGAACTCGACGGTGGTCGCTATCGGTCGGTTCTCGTGAACGAGTTGCACGACTCGGCGTCACGACGGAACTACAAAAGTGTGTCAGGTTCTTCCGACGACGGTTACCGCATACCGGCCGCGAGCGGCCGCCGCCCGCCGCTGTCTTTCTGCTCGTAGATGGTGATTCGGCCGTGACTTTCGACGACGACGGTGTAGCTGAGTGCCTCGAACGCGACGGAACCGCCGAGGGACGTCTCCTCGGTGCCGGCGAAGAGGCTGTTCAGCGCGTCGGGGTCGATGGATTCGTGCATGAAGGGGTCGAGTTCGAGCGGGTCGACGCCCTCTACGGCCGCTATCGCATCGATGACCGCGAACGAGAGATCCGTCTCGCCGGGGTCGACGATAGCTTCGTGCCGTTGTCGATAGCGATCCGTATCGTAAGAGTGCCCGGTGTGTGATGAATGGTCTTTCATAGATATTTCGCGGCTATGCTGGCGTCGTTGACCAGCAGTAATCTGGTTGTAATCCATCTACCAACATCCGACGATTTCAAACTACCGTTTCATAGTCGAACGTTTTGAAGTAATTTTATATCTGGTAAGAAACCAGAATAATATGGTTTCGAGAGTGTCTTCGGGTCTAGCCGGTGTTGGACCCCGGCGCGACCACCGCCGACTCCGACACCGAGACGCGAGTCGGTCGTTCGGGCGACGGTCGACAGCGCGGCGGGCGACGCTCGAACGTCGAGAGTACAAGTAGTGTCGGCCCGACAGACCTCCGTATGGAGAAGACGCCGAAGGGGACACCGGTCGGCGTGGACGACCCCTACGAGCTGGCCGGGCGCTGTGACCACCTGACCGGCGACGGCCGCTGTCGCTACGCGCTCTCGCACGCGGGCAACGACCCCGAGTTCGCCCGGGCACGCCGCGCCGACGACTACCGCTGTCTCGTCGGCGAGACCGCCTGCGAGTGGCGCGACTGCCCGCATTACCGCTCGACCACCGACGGCCGCGAGTGCGTCCGCTGTGGACTGCCCGAGATTCGGATGGCGCATCAGTCGTCGGCGCGTCCGCTGCTGGAGGAACACCACCTCTCGTATCACGGCGGAGGCGGAGAGCGTAGCGGAGGCCGTGGAAACGACGCCAACGGGGACGACGCCGAACCGAGTCACGAGATCACGGTGTCGCTCTGCCGGTGGTGTCACGCGAAAGTCCACAAGTCGTTCGCGCGCGTCGACGACGACGTGAACCCCGACGCGGAGGCGCTGGCCGCGCGCGAACAGCGCCGCAGCGAGGAACAGGCCGAGTTCGGATTTCGGTCCGCGAGCGAGCGGTTCGATCGCACGTCCGACGAACGTTCTTGACGGTTCCCGTCCTACGCGAGTCATGCCACACCTCGGTCACGTTCACCTGAAAGTCAGAGAACTGGACCGCGCCGTCGACTTCTACTCGTCACTTCTCGGCCTCGACGTGACGGAACGCCACGTGAACTACGCGTTCCTCTCGTTCGGGTCGCACCACCACGATTTAGCCCTGCAAGCGCTCGGCGACGACGCTGCCGACCCCGGCCCGGGCGTCGGCCTCTATCACAGTGCGTGGGAGGTCGAGACGCCCGCCGAGTTGCGAGCGACGTACGAGACGCTCGACGAGCGAGGCGTCTCGGTCGCTCCCGTCGACCACGGCATCAGCAAGGCGCTGTACTTCGACGACCCCGACGGCAACGGCGTCGAGGTGTACCTCGACACGCGCGAGGCGAACGACCAGGACGAGTGGGACGGCAGGAACCGGCGGTTCGACCCGGCGGCGCTCAGCAGGCGTCGATGAACGCCGCTACGCCGTCTCCGTCGAGTGACGCCCAGACACCTCCGTAACACGGGTGAACGCGAAAGTCCGTACAACTCGACTCGCCGACCGCCTCGAGACACACCTCGACTTCCTGTTCGCCCTCCGGAAGTGACTCGTCGACGAACCCGGCCACCGTCCGTTCCTCGCCGCCTGTAACGGAGTGCGTTCGACGGTACAGCGTCTCGCCCTCTCGTTCGACGGTGACCGTGACCGCCTCTTCGGTCTCTCGGTCGTTCTGCACGGTGATGTCGTGGGCGTACTCCTCGCGTCCGTCTTCGACGACGGGAGAGGAAATCGGTGCCGCCGTCGTCGACGATCCTCAACTCGGGCTTCCGCACCCGGCGAGTCCCGCGACTGCGCCGAGACCCACCGTAGCGAGTAGTTGTCGCCGCTTCATAGCCCGACGCTTTTATCAATCGACAAGAACGTGTCGCCATCGAAGAATGCACGAACGTGATCACTTCGACCCGACTCCGATTCGTTTTTAGGCTCGTCGGTCCAATCTCCGCCATGACCAGAGTCGTCGTCATCGACAACCACGGGCAGTTCACACATCTGGAGCAGCGGGCATTGCGCGACGCCGGCGTCGACGCCGATATCGTCGACAACGAGACGCCGCCCGAGGAGGTAGACGCCGACGGTGTCGTCCTCTCGGGCGGCCCCGACGCCGACCGCGCAGGGCGCTCCGCGGAGTATCTCGACCTCGACGTTCCGGTGCTCGGCATCTGTCTCGGCATGCAGGTGATGGCGACCGAACTCGGCGGGCGCGTCGGGTCGGGCGACTACGGCGGCTACGCCGACGTCACCGTCGAAGTACTCGACGACGAGGACCCGCTCGTCGGTTCGCTCGCGCCCCGGACCCGCGTCTGGGCGAGCCACGCCGACGAGGTGAAGGAACTGCCCGACGGTTTCACCCACACCGCGACGAGCGACGTCTGCGGCATCGAGGCGATGAGCGACGCCGACCAAGAACTCTACGGCGTCCAGTGGCACCCCGAGGTCGCCCACACCGAGCGCGGCCAGGAGGTGTTCGAGAACTTCATCGCCCGCTGCGAGTCCTGAACGACGCGAACCGGCCCCAGCGTCGCGCCTGCCGTGACTGACAGACGGGCGGACAGTCAACGCCGAACGACAAGTAGCGAGGTTTTAGGAGGCGGGCGTCCAATCTCGTCGGCATGACAGCGACGCAGAGCAACCTCGCTGGGCTCTCGCGGTTCATCTTCCGCGCCCCGTCGTGGTACGCGAGCCTCGGGTTCGCGCTGCTCATCGCCGCTATTGCGGGCGTCGGCGCGTTCGACTCCGGCCTCCGGGACGGCACGTGGCGCGGGCTGTTTTTCGTCGGCAAAGACGCCTGGGAGGGGATCTTCTTCGTCGGGATTCCGACCGTGGTCGCCAGCGTCGCGACCACCGGCGTCGACCGCTTTTTCGGCGGTCGCTTGACGCCGAACCGGTCGTCGCTGCTGGCGCTGGCCTGCGAGATCGTCCTCGTCGGACTGCTCACCGTGGCGGCCATCCTCGCCGTGCTCACCTCGCTCGACCAGCGGTTCGTCTACGACGTGCTCGTCGTCGCGCTCGCGTCCATCTTCGCGCTCCGACTGCTCGTCATCATAGCGGTGTCGCGGTCGTCGATTCTCGTCGCGTCGATTCCGGCGAGCATCCAGACGCTCGCCTCGGCGTTCCTGCTCTTCATCTACAGCGGAACGCTCAGCTACCTCGAAGTCGGCGGCCCCATCCTCGACGCCTACCTGATGCCGTACTTCTCGCGCTCGGCCCAAGCGCCCGACGTGCTGTCGGCGCTCACACCGGACCACTTCGTCCTCCTCGGCGTCATGTGCGTCATCTACGCGATGAGCGTCTACGCCTTCCTCGAAGTCATCGACCGGCCGTGGCGCAACAGCCTCGGCGTCTCGGTGCTCGACTTCATCCGCGGATTCATCGGCCACATCGCCGAAGGCTCCCGCGAACTGGAGGACTTCTTCGAGCAACTGGGTCAGGAGGCGGTCGTCCCCGTCACCGTGTTGGCGTTTCGCGACGGCGAGGGCGAGGAGAAAGCCCAGTTCGTCCTCCCGATGATTCACCCCGGACCGATGGGCGAGATCGGCGGCGGCAACTTCCCCGAGCGCGTCGCCCGCCGCACCGAAGGGCTCGCGTTCCCGCCGCACGCGACGGCCGGACACGACTTCAACCTCGTCACCGAACGCGAGGTCGACACCATCCTCGAAGCCGCCGAGAACGCCCACGAACGCATCGAATACAGCGCCGAGGCCAGCGCGAGCGTCCGCGTCGACTCCGGCGAGGCGAAACTCGTCGGACAGCGCTTCGGCGACGACGCGCTCGTCGTCTCGACGTTCGCACCGAACTTCGCCGACGACGTGGAGTACTCGGTCGGCCTCTCGGCGGCGACGGAGGCACGGACCAGCGGACTCGACAACGTACTGCTCGTCGACGCGCACAACAGCAACAACGGGCTGGAGGGGCCGGACCTCGGTCACGTCACCCCCGGCAGTCGGCGCTCGTTCGACATGATTCACGGTGCCGGAGCGGTCGGACGGGCGCTCGCCGACGCCGAGGGCGGCCTGCTCACACTCGGCGTCGCCTCGGACCCGACCGACTGGACGCCGCGCGACGGCATCGGTCCGCTCGGAATCCGCGTCGCCGTCTCCGAAGTGCACGGAGAGACGACCGCCTACGTGCTCGTCGACGGCAACAACATGGAACCGGGCCTGCGCGACGAAATCATCTCGGACCTCTGCACGAGCGTCGACTCGACGGTGGCCGACGAACCTGCCGTCGTCACGGCGGCCCGAAGCGACGGCGGACGCGCAAGCGACGCCGACCACGCCTCTGACGCCGACGACACCACCGACCCTGTCGGCGACGGCGGCGGACCGCTCGTCGACACCGCCGAGGTGATGACCACCGACACGCACATCGTCAACACGGTGAAGGCGGACAACCAGGTCGGTGCGGTCATCGACCACGACGAACTTCGGTCGCTGATTCGGCGTCTCGTCTCGGAGGCGGTCGCCGACTGCGAACCCGTCGAGTCCGGGATGGCCGTCGAACACGCCGAGGTGACCGTCTTCGGCAACGACCGCACGGAGACACTTGCCAGCCACGCCAACGTCGCCGTCTCGATGGGCGGCGCGTTCGCCGCGGCCATCGCCTGCACGACGATTCTCGTGAGCGTTCTCATCTTCTTTCTCGCCTGACTGCCGTCAGTCGACGAACTCGACGATTCCTCGCGTCCCGTCCACGCGGATTCGCTGGCCCGTTTGCACGGTCCGAGTCGCACGCGGCACCGACACCACCGCGGGGATACCGTACTCGCGGGCGACGAGCGCGCCGTGGCTCATCCGGCCGCCGACTTCGACGACCATCCCCGCCGCGTTGAGAAACAGCGGCGTCCACCCGGGGTCCGCGGAGGGGGCGACGAGAATCTCTCCCCGCTCGATGGTCTCGACGGTCGGGTCGCGGACGACGCGGGCGACGCCCTCGACGACGCCCCCGGAGACGCCCGTCCCGACGAGTGCGCCCGCCGGAACGTCGTCGCGGGCGACGGTGGGAGTGGGTGCTTCGCCCTCGCTGGTCAGAATCGGCGGCGCGTCCATCGCCGCGTGTCGCTCGAACGTCGCGCGCCGGGCGTCGATGTCGACCGAGAGCGACTCGCCCGCCAAGGCGGCGAACAGTTCGTCCCGCCGGAGGAACCAGACGTCGTCGGCTTCGTCTAACTGTCCGTCGGCGACGAGCGACTCGCCCGCTTCGAGAAGCACCTCGCGCCACGCCGTGAACATGTACGCGGTCCCCTGCTTCGGATACTCCCGCGTCTGGATGTAGCCGCGGTAGGTCCGGAGTAGCTGCCTGAGGATTCGTCTGCGAACCGGACCCAAAATCCCGTGATCGACCCGGTCTTCGAGTCGCTCGGCCGCGCGCTCGGCCTCGGCCTGCATCTCTCGGAGATGCTCGCGGTGTTCGCCGCTCTCGCCGTGTTCGAGGTTCGCTCGAACCGTCGCGAGGAGTCCGGACGGGTCCTCGCGCCACCGCGGTCGGCTGAGATCTATCTCGCCGGTCGCGCGGTGACCGAACTCGCGAAGGTAGTCGTCGAACGCGTCTCGGAACGCGTCGCCGCCCTCGTACCGTCGAAGGTCGTCGAGCGACGCACCCTCCCGGAGCGCGTCGGCGACAGCGGGGTGCTCGCGCGCGAGGTCCGCGAGGTCGCCGAGGCCGAGATTGAGTCGCGTCACCAGTTCGTTCGGAAACCCTCGACCGACGGCGTTCACGTCGTCGGCAGCGACGGCTGAGAACCGATGCCGAAGCCAACTGTCGACGACGAGCGCCGCGTACAGTGGGCCGATTCGCGGGAGCGACCCGAAGCGGTCGACCGAAGCGAAGAGGTCGAACGGTTCGCGAACTCGGTCTCTGAGGGGCTCTGTGTGCTGTATCTCCTCGACCGTCTCGACGCCCCAGACGGTCCACAGCGCCTCCTCGTAGCTCGGCGGGTTCGGTTCGCCGACGAACGCGCCGAAGAAGCCGGACACCATGAGTCGGATCAAGGGGAACCCTCGTCGAACGCCCGTGAGTGCGCTCTTTGCGGTACGAGGGAGAGACGCGACCGACTCTCGCCGCGACCGTTCGGTCCGGAACTCGTCACCGCGGCGCGCCAGTAGGTCGTCGAGCGCGACCGACATCGGCTCACTCACCGCGCCGAGAAATCGGGGAACGTCGTCGCGGAGCGCATCGATGCGGAGCGCCCGCGTGATATCTGCGTAGACGCGCCCACCGGCTTCGACGCCCCACGGTTCGTCGGACTCGAGGCCGAACGCCGCGAGCGACGACTGCGCGTACGACAGCCACACGTCTCTGACAAGCGGCGGCATCGCCTCGGGCAACGCCTGCGCGTGGCCGACGCTGTAGTAGACGTGGAGACGGTCGTCGGTCGGTGCGGGCGACGGCACCGGAAACAGCGAGGTGATGGGTCGCGACTGGAGGACGTACAGGTGGCCGTCGGCGAAGCACCACTCGATATCCTGTGGCTGTCCGAACAGCGCCTCGATGTCGGCGCCGACCTCGACGAGCGTCCGCACCTCGTCGTCGGAGAGCGCACGCTGGCTCCGTTCGTCGGACGGGAGTTCGACGCGCGCCGTTCCGCCGCCGGAGACCGGTCGGACTGCGACCGCTTTCTCGCCGACTTCGTAGTCGAGAACTTCTCCGGTCCGTCTGTCGACTCGAACGGCGTCGGCGGTCACCTCGCCCGACACCAGCGCCTCGCCGAGACCCACGCCGGCTTCGATGGCGGCGACCCGGCGGTTCCCCGTCTCCGGGTCGGCGGTGAACAGGACGCCGGAGACGTCGGCGTCGACCATTCGCTGGACGACGACGGCGATGGAGACGCCCTCGTGTGCGATCTCGTTTTTCGCGCGGTAGGCGATGGCGCGGTCGGTGAACAGACTCGCTACGCAGTCGCGGACTCGGTCGACGAGTTCGTTTCTCCCCCGGACGTTGAGGTACGTCTCCTGCTGCCCGGCGAACGAGGCGTCGGGGAGGTCCTCGGCCGTCGCGCTCGACCGGACCGCGAACGCCTCACCGACTCCGTTGGCAGTCTCCGCCGCCGCTCGCTCGATAGCGTCCCGGACCGTCGGAGAGAACTGTTGCGCTCGAATCTGTGTTCGCAGGGTCGTCGCCGCGTCAGCGAGCGCAGTCGCGTTCGTCGGGTCGACGTGCGATAGCGCCCGAATCGACGCCCGTATCGCCTCGTCGTCCACTAGCTCGCGATACGTCTCGGTCGTCACGCAGAACCCGTCGGGCACCGTGAACCCGGCGGTGACGAGTCGGGCGACGTTCGCGGCCTTGCCACCGACGAGCGCGCGGTCGGTCGCTTCGGAGTCTGTCAATCTGGTAACGTATATGCTACTGCTCCGATCGCCTTCGAACTCGTTCATCTCGGTTCTCCTTCCCTCGTCCGCGTCCTCTCGAACGACGGCCGAGGCCGTTACTCGTTCGCCTCACCGAACGATAGCGTAGCGCCACATGTCGTAGTCGACCGAGTAGCGAGCGATCGCCGCGAGTCGACCGAGCGTCGGCAGCGGGTCCGACCGGTCGAGGATGTCGAAGTACGTCCCCTCCTCTCGTATGGGGAAGAACTCGCGAACCGCCGCCCTGTCGTGTCGACTGAGCAGGTTCAGCACGTCGCCCGGCAGGAGGAAGCGACACCGGACTCCCGTGGGATACGTCGTCACCGGTTCGGGGTCCTCTCCGAGCGCGCACTGCGTCAACAACCACGGGAACTCGACGCCACACCGGTACGGCAGGTGGAGTGAACCCCAAAATCGCGGGTTCACCTCGAGCAGTTTCGGCGTGTCCGTCCGCGGGTCGTTCTTGAACTCCACCATCGCGACGCCCTGCCAGTCGACGTCGTCGAGCAGCGTCTCGCCCGCCTCGAACAGTCGCTCGTCGTGGATGCTCTCGCGGAGCGTCGAGGGCCCGCCGCTGGGCGGGAACTCCCGCAGCCGTCGGTACGCGAACCGAGCTTTTATCTCGCCGTCCCACCGCAGAAACGCCGCACCCATCCCCTGTCCGTTGCTCGGAATCCGCTCCTGAACGATGGGCATCTCTCCACCCCGATACACTTCGAGGAACGTCTCGCGGAACGCCGCCGGCTCCTCGACGTACTGCAGTCCCTTCGACCCAGCCTCGGATGGGAGTTTGACGACTACCGGAAACGAGAGCGTCTCGACCAGTTCGCACGCCTCGTCGACGCTCTCGGGGAACACCGTTCGCGGATGCGGGATGTCCAATTTCTCGGCCTGGCTCATCACGAAGTCCTTCCGCACGAACCGATCGAACTCCTCCCTGCCGGCGACTGGAACGTTGGTGTGCTCGGCCAGCAGTTCCCGCGACCGGTTCACCAGTCGCGTCGACTCGTGGCCGACCGGTAACAGTACGTCGACGTCGTTGTCGCGGAGGTAGTCGACGAGCGTCCCGACGAAGGCGGCCGGACGAGTATTCGGGTCCGGGTAGAGGGTGCACTCGTCGACGTGTTTCGACGTGAAGGCGGTCGCGAACCGGGTCGAATCGCCGCAGACGACGCGGACGCCGTGGCGGCCGAGCGACCGGACGACGGCGAGAGCGCTACGACTCTGGCCGTCCGTAACGAACACTGTCGTCATCGTATCTATCCCTCCTCGAGACGGTCTTCATGGTCGAATTCGAACAGTAGACGTCGACGAGGCCCGATTCGTGCGCTCGGCTTCTCGTCGACTCGGATATTGGGTGTCTTTTCACCCGTAATCGGCTCTTACATCTCATCGGTACCACAGCTACCACATGGAGACGTTTAACCGGTATGCAACTGCAGAGGTAGACGTGACCCTTTCGGGAGCACTACACTAGCCGTCGATTGGAGTCTGTCGAACAGTAGAATCTCTCTCGATTGCGGTAGGATAGCTCGGAAGATGCGGCGAGCGCTCGGCGACTGCCGACCGCGGCGTCGGCCGTCAGTCCCCGCTCACCGGCCGAGTCGGAGCGTCCGCGTCCGAATCTCGCCGCAGCTCGGACAGACGTGTCGGTAGAGCACCTGCGAACCGCTCGTCCGGGCGGTCCACCGGCCGTCGCTGTCCTCGTAGCCGCACCGAGGACACCGCAGGTCGACTCGGTCGTAGTGCGACCGCAGTTTGTCCAGCGCCGTCGTTCCACCTCGCCCTCTGATAGCCATGTGGTAACTATTAACACTACTGCCGCTTAGCTGTTCCCCTCCGCGATACCGTCGGAAAGAAAAACCGAAACGGCGGCGTCACTCGCTCGACGACTCGGTCGCGGCGAACAGGCCGTCGACGGCGTCGCGCGCCGCCAGCGCGGCCTCGTCGGCGACGGTTTCGGGGTCGACGTCGTCGTCGGGCGCGTTCAGATACACGTCCACGTCCAAGACGCCGTCCTCGAACGTGACCGTCACGTCCATGTCACGCACCGCTGACTGGCTGTAGTGAGCGAAGATGACGCCCTCGGCGGCGTCGGCGGCCGTTTCGACGATTTCGTCGTCGCTTGGTTCGACGTCGGCGCTCATCTACGCGCCGCCTGCACCGGGGCCGCCCATCCCGCCGGGACCGCCCGCGCCGCCGCCCTGCAGCATCTGCTGGAGCTCCGTCTGCAGACTCTCGAACTCGTCCTGCACGCGTTCTTCCTGCTTCGAGAGCTGCTCGACGCGAATCTCGAGGCTCTCGACGCGGTCTTCGAGTTGCTCGCGGGCCTCGTCGTACTCGGTCTCGACGAGCAGTTCGCCGACTTCGCGGTACATCGTCGCGTCCTCGTCGATGTCGTCGAGCGCTTCGAGCGCCGTCTTCGACTCCGAGAGCGTACTCTCGGACTGCTGTTTCTGCGTGCCGACGCGCTGTGCGGTCTCCTGAAGGTCCTGCAGTTCTTCGAGCTTCTCCTGCGCTTCCGGTGGTAGATTTCCTTGCATAGTCGGTCCGATGTGCGCTGGACTGAAAAAGCCCCGTATTTATTCTCCCGTCTGCGGGTCGGCGACCCCCAGTCCCGACACGCGCTCTGCGACGGCGACCATCCGGGTCCACGAGTTGATGCCCGCGCGAAGCGCGACGAGGTCCGAGGCTTCGACCCGTACTTCGACGGTGTCGCCCTCTCTCGCGACGCTCGCGTGCGACCGCTCGTCGTCGATCTCGCCGACTTCGACGCGGACGCTCCGTTCGACGATACGGGCGCGTCGCTCGTCGGGGTACGAAAAGCGGAGAACGCTCAGATGCGACACTAGCCGCCGGTCACTTCACGTCGACTTCTTTGACGACGCGGGCGCGTTCCTTCAGGAGTACGCGGTGACCGCAGTACGGACAACGGACGCCCCCGTACTCGTCGAGTTCGACGTCGCGCTTACAGCGGGAGCATTTGTAACTCATTTGTAGAACTATTCGTCTTCGTCGAGCGCTGCGCGGATGGAGCGCCGGACGGAGCGTCCGCCGGGCGTCTCGGGGCGGTACGCGCCGCCGGTGAACTTCTCGCCGGTCTCTTTGTTGACCCAGATGCCCGTACCGAGGCGTTTGACGTCGTCGCCGTCGACGCTGGCGTTTCGCATCTCGGATTCGATGTCGGAGACCCGCTTGCGCGCGACGCGACCGTAGCGCGCGCCGAAGCGGCCCGAGCTACCGGTCTGTCGTGCCTTATTGTCGGCCATAGTGGTGGCAACTATCCCGAGCGGACAGATAAAGCCTACGAGTCCACCTCCGGCCGGAACGTATCTCCTCGCGACTCTTCCTGGATGGCGCTATCGTTCATATAAAACCATGGCTGTGAAAGCGCCACAGTTTGAACGATGTGGCGCCGGTTTCTACCCGCGCTGGGAGTATTCCCGGGTGCTCACCTCACCATGTGCAACAACCACACGCTCGGACGCCAGAGCGACCATCCGACACACGCACCGTCTACGACCGTCGACCGCGCGCGCCTGGACGAAGCGTTCGAAGCGCTCTCGAACCGTCGCCGTCGCGACGTGCTGTACTACCTTCACCAGGTGAACGGGGAGGAGGTCGACGTGTACGACATCGCCGACACGATGACCGCGTGGGAGGTCGACTGTCGGGAGAGCGTCGAACCCGACCACTTCCGGAGTCTGCTGGTGTCGCTCCGACACGTCCACCTGCCGAAGCTCGACGATATCGGCGCGCTCTCGTACGACGAACAGGAGGGCACCGTCGAGCAGACGGAGAGTCCGATACTCCACGACTGGGTCGACCTCACAGCCGTCGAAGAGTTGCGGTAGCCGCTCCGCTTTTTTTTTTGATTCGAGCAGATCGACCGAGCGGGCGGCGTATTTTCGACGGCCGTACGATGCATTTTTAGCGAATCGTCTACTATACGTTCGTAGAACCGAGTCGAACGACAGATGCTCATCGCCGAACTCACCCTCTCGACGTCGATCCTCGAAACGACGTTGACGAGCGCTCCGGGCGTCACCGTCGCGCTGGACCAGCAGTACGCGCGGGAGTGCGGGACGGTCCTCCTGCAGGTTCGAGCCACGGGTGACGGTCTCGCCACGTTCCACGCGGCGCTCGACGACGACCCGACCGTCGCGGACGCCGACGTCCTCGACGAGGCCGACGACTGGCGACAGTACCGCATCACGCTCAGCCCCGAAGGCGCCGACGCCTCGACGTACTACATCCGCACGGAACTGGACGCGGTGATGCTCGCCGCGGAGGCCAACGCCGACGGGTGGTCGCTCCGGATGCAGTTTCCCAACCGGGCGTCCGTCTCGGCGTACCGCCAGCGCTGTATCGACACCGGACTCTCGTTTCGGCTCCACCGACTCTACCGCGCGTCGACTCGCGGGCAGGGACAGTACGGTCTCACCGACGCCCAACGCGACGTGTTGACCGAGGCCGTCGACGCGGGCTACTTCGAGGTACCGCGCCGGTGTTCGCTCGCCGATCTCGGCGACGAATTCGACGTCTCCGGACAGGCGGTGTCCGAGCGCCTCCGCCGCGGACTCCAGACGCTGTTGCAGAACACGGTGTCGGACGGCGATTCCGCGAATCCGTCGTCGACCGACCGGACGACGGACCGAGAGACGCGGGACGGCACCGCCGATTGACCACGGCCTCGGTGTCGTCCGGCGTCGCCCGGTGTCGTCCGGTGTCGTCCGGCGTCGCCCGGTGTCGTCCGGCGTCGTCCGCCGCCGACTGACCACAGTCCCGTCACCCGAGTTCAGTCTGCGGATCGGAGTTCCGCGTCGACGAGCGCCTCGTTCAGGTCGTCGCGGACGCGTTCGCCCGTCTCTCTGTCCATCGCCGTCGTCACCACGCGGTTCTCCTGCACGCTCGACCCGTCACGCAACAGCAGGCGGACGTTGCCGTTGTCGTCGGCGCGCGTCACCTTCGCGCGGAGGCTCGTCCGCGACCCCTTCCCCCCGGCGTCGATGGGGCCGGGCACGATCTTCTTGACGTGCGGGTGGCCGGCGACGACGCCGATGGCCTTGCGACCGTTTCGCCCGCCGATGAGCGTCGTGTGCGACCCGCCGAGTTTCTCGCCCGGCGACGCCTCGACGACTTCGAGCGTGCGTTCGCCGCGGCTCTCCAGTACGGCCTCGACGGGGTCGCCGTCGCGGACGCGGTAGAACTCGTAGTGCAGTTGCGCGCGCGTCTCGCGGATGACCTCGCGGTCGCCCGCGGCGTACACCGTCTCGGGGCGCTTGCGCCGGATCTCGTCGGCGACGCGCCCGGCGAAGTTCCGCAGTTCGACGACGCCGGACTCCTCGCCCGTCTCGGGCATCGTCGTCACCGTCGTCTCGCCGATAATGGTCTCTTCGTCGAGAAACGTGAGCGTCGCGCGGTCGCGCGAACAGTCGAGGACGACGGCGTCGCAGTTGCCGGTGCGGCAGGTCAGACAGTAGTCTCCGGGTTTCTCCAACGGCGTGCCGCACCGGCCGCAGTGCATAACCGGTGATGGTGGTCGGCAGCCTATAACTTCGTCCGTTTCGACGCGTCAGAGCAACCAGTCGAACGCCTCGCGAACGGCCGCGCGTCCCTCGGACTCTACCACCGACCCGTGCCCGACGAGCACTCGGTCGAACTCCCACGCGAGCATTTTTCGGACCGAGTTCCGCGCCGCCGCCTCGTTTACTATCGTCCTACGGAGGTCCGGCGGCATTGCGAGGCGGCCGTAGATTCCGGCGAAACGAGCGGCGAGGCGGGTGAAAAACGGTGCGTCGGCAGTAACGTGATAGCAGACGTCGCCGAGGATCAGCGTTCGACTCGGGCGGTGGTAGAACTCGATTTCGGAGAGCCAGCGGTGACCGAGAAACGCCGTCTGGTCGAGGTCGGCGCTCCACCGCGGGTCGGACGTTCCGCCGAGGAGACCGTCGAAATCCAGGTCGGTTCGCCGCTTGTCGAGTCCCGGCGCAGCCAGTAACTCTGCGCGCGGGTACGCCTCGCGGTACTGCTCCATGTACAGGTGACCGTGGAGTTTGCTCGCCGGGACGACGAACCGTACGTCGCCGAGTTCGGCCAACGCCCGGCGGAGGTCGGTGGTCAGTTCGGCCGGCGAGTGGACGAACAGACCGCCACTTGAGAGGCGGACGACGACCATTACGCGGCCGATTTCGAGGCCGAAGAAGCGCAGCGGTTCGCGGTAGGTCCAGAGACCGGTGTCGAGGCGTTCGAGCGGTTCGTGAGCGGCGACCATACGCGGTGGACGATGCCCGAAGGGATGGAGGTTCGGGGCTTAGCGGTCCGGTCCAGAATCGGTGTCGAACGCGAGCGAGTAGCCGAGAAATGCCAGGGTGGTCGCTACGACGGTCGTCAGCCAGACGGCCTCCGCCTCGGAGGCGACGAGGTGGACGACGAACAGATATCCGACGAGGTAGCCGAACGGCGCGACGGCGATCGGGAGCGCGACTGCTACCGCGGGGTCGATTGTCGAGAAGCGACTCGACTGGAGGACTTTGCCGACGTTCATCGTATTCGTGCTCTCCTGTCTAAGAATTAAGGATTTCTCCCACCGAGAGTCAGCATCCGTCCCACACGAGCGAAGGTGCAGCGGTCGTTTCAGCCTCCGATACCTTCTTGGCCGACACGATACACATCGGTGACATGAATCGCCCGCTGTGGTTCGCCCTCCTTTGCGCCACCCTCCTCGCGACCTCGCTCGTCGCGCCAGTCGCCGACGCCCGTCCACCGCCGCGGCCGCTCTGCGACGGGTGCGGCGACTCGTTCGCCGAGACGGCCGCCGACCGCGGGGTCGACCTCTCGGTCGAGGAGAGCACCGCGACCGTCCGAGTTCACGAGAACGGCAGCGCGACGTGGGTCGTCCGCAATCGCGTCGCCGACGCCGAGGCCGCAACGCGACTACGAGCCAACGCCACACTCCGCGAGACCATCGCCGACCGCGCGATGTGGGACACCGAACTGCTATCGACGACCGTCTCGGAAGACGGCGTGCTAACCGCGCGCTACCGCGAGCCCGAGTTCGCCGAGCGGTCGGCCGGGGGCACGCTCCGCTCGGGCGCGTTCACCGAGTCGTACGGGTACCGCAACCTCGACGGACTCGGCGCGGACGAACTCGTCGTCGTCGCGCCCGACGGGATGCGCGTCGGTTGGACCGTCCCCGGTTCGACCGTCTCCGAGGACGGGCGACGAATGACGCTCACCGAGTTCACCGACGCCGACGAGGGCGACTTCGTCACGTTCGTCCCCGAAGACAGCGCTTTCGGGGCGGTCCTGAGCCCGCTCGCCGTCACCGAGAAACTCGGCCCGGTCGCCGCGCTGAATCTGGGCGTGTTCGTCGGTCTGCCGACCGCGTTCTTCGCCACTCTCGTCGCGGGCATCGCGGGTGCGGTGTCGTGGCTCTCAACGCGGAGTGGACACTTCGAGCGCGTCGAGAACTACGCGGGGACCGGCCTCCTCACGGTCGGTGTGCTCGCAGCAGCGTATCCACTCCTCTCTATCACCGTATTCAGAATGGGTGGATTCGACGCGCCGATGTTCGGAATCGGCGTCGGTCTCGCCGCGATCGGAATCGGGCTCTCGGTGGGAGATGTCCGCGAACACGCGACGTTCCGCACCGTACTCGTGGGGGCGGCCGTTGCGACGTGTCTCGCCGCCGCCGCGGCTATCGGCGGGGCGGCGCTGTTCGACGCGTCCGGCGTGACGACGGCGCTCCTGTCAAGTCTTCCATTCGTGGTTCCAGCGTTCGCGCTCCTCCCGGCGGGGTACGCGATCGGTCGTGGAGACCGGAAACTCGGCGTTGCGACGGCGACGTTGGCGTTCGCGCTTCCAGTATTGTCGTGGTCGCCGCTCACCACCCCGGTGGCCGGGATGAGCCTGCTTCTCGTCCTCTTCACGGGCGTCTACGCCGTCGCCCTCGCGGTACTCGGGGCGCCGTTGCTCCTCGTCGGGGCGTCGCTCGCACGCGACCGAAAAGATGGCGGCGGACCACCGTCCGACCCGCGTGACGGTACTGCACCGAGCTAACGCCGTCGGTTAGAGATCCAACGGCCCCGACTTCGTGTACTCGCGCATCACGGCCGTCGCATACGACCCCGACGGCAGCGAGAACTCGAAATCCAATGGGCGTTCCTCGATTTCCATCCGCGTCCGAACCAGAATCGCCCGCCGCGTCCCCGTCGACTCGAAGTTGCCGGGCAAATCGAAGTCGCTCTGTTCGAGGTCCAGTTCCGACAGAATCTTGCGCTCTATCTGGCCCGGTTCCCCCTCACCGAGTTCCGTCTCCGTCCCGACCAGCGGCGCGGTGACGAACGCTCGGCCGCGTTCGCAGTGCTTGCCCACGATGTCGACGCGACGGCCCGTCACCGCCTGCAGTCGGTCGGTGTCGGGGCGGAACAGGCCCTCGGGCGCGTCCCGGTCGGCGAAACACGCGATGTCGCCTTCGACCGGCTTGTCGAACGGGATACCGCGACGAAGACGCTCCGAGAGGATGCGGTTGAAGGCGTACGACTGCGCGGCGTTGACGAACAACCTCTGGAGATTCGACGGCACGGCTTCGAGCGCGTGTCGCCAGTCGTCGCCGGATTCCGCGCCGTCCTCGTCGAGACGGTGGAGCATCGAGCGCTCGTAGCGGAGATAGCCGGGCATCCGGTCGAGCGCGCGGTGCCAGTCTGGGTCGGCGCTGTCGGCTTCCTCGTCCACTACCGTGCGCGCTTTGCGGGTCTCCTCGGGTTCGTTCTCGTGGGGGTTGCCGACGTACGAGAGCACGGCCTCTCGCCACTCGCCGCGGACGACGTGGAGGCCGACGACGTGCGTGACGGGGCGACGACTGCCGAAGCGCTGCTGGCCGAAGTAGTTCGGGACGCCGACGACGGGCGCGTCGTCGTTCGAATCGTCGCCGTCGTTACTCTCGACGCCGCCGAACTCGCGCAGCTGCTCGGTTATCTCGCCGACGCTCTCCGGGTTTTGGGCGTCGCGAACGCGGATGCCGAACGCGTTGCCCGCCAAATCGCCGAAGGAGATGTCACGACCCGCACGGCCGACGACCTCCACGTCGGCGTCGCGCACCTCCGGTAGGTCGTCGGGGTCGCCGCCGCGAACTGTGAACAGCTGAGTCGTAATCGCGTGTTTGTCCTTCGTCCCGGCCCACGAGATGCGCTCGCGGCTGATGCCGAGCGCGTCGGAGAGGCGGACGGCGAAGTCGTTGGTGTCCCACCCGCGCAGCGTCGCGCGGACGACGAGGTTCGCGTACGCGCCGGGGTCGGCGTCGACGGGCGCGGCGTCGAACGCCTCCAGTTCGCGGACGCGGAAATCCTCGGGAGCGACGCGGAGCTCGCCTCCGATACCGTCGGCGTCGCTCACGTAGTACTCCATGCCGACCTCGCGTTCGATGGGGTGTGCCTCGCGCATCAGCGCGTCCTCCGTTCGGTCGCCGGCCGTCGTCGCGTCGTCGGCTGCCACACCGCCGCCGGACGCCGTGTCGTCGCCGTCGGTTCGCTCATTGTCCGTCGGTTCCGGCGGCGCGGGTAAAAGCGCTGTAGTTCCGCACTCCTGCAGTCAGCCACAACGACAAAACGGTCGGCGGCCGTCTATTGAGTCGAGAACGATGTCCGACCACAACGACAGCGACGAGATGAGAGACCTCCCCTTCGATACCAGTGTCGTCGAACGAACCGTCGAGACGACCGACGTGGCCGTCGACGAACTGACGGACGCGCTCGTCGTCCTCGACGCCGAGCTCCGCGGCAAACACTCCGAGTTCGAGAGCGACTTCGACCATGTCACCGTCGACGGTCGCCGGGCGTACCTCGTCGACGAGGCGGCGTGGTCGTCGTTCGTCGACTCCTTCGACCTCGACGACGAACTCCTCTCGGCCGCCGGTCGCGCCCACGACGAGCAGGCGCGACTGCTGTTCGACTCGTCGGTCGAGAGCGCCGAACCGGCCGAAGACAGCGTCGGCGTGGCCGTCGGCATCGACACCGCCGAGGAGATGGTTTGAGAGCTCAGTACAGCGAGAGGTCGCCCGTCACCTTGTCGACGAGGTTGTCCTGCCCGGGACCGACCGCGAGCGCCGTCACCGTGCCCGGCTCTAACTGCGTGTGACCGGCGTCGCGGACGATGGCGTTCGGCAGTCCCTCGCGCTCGGCGAGGTCCGCCAAGCGAAACAGCTCCTTCTCGCCGCGAGCCTTCACGACGACTTTCTTCTGTCCCTCCCCTTTCCACTTCTTGCGCGTGCGCGAGTCGGCGTCCTCGTACGCCGACAGCGACGCGTGGGCGACCTGTGCGGCGAGCTTTCCGCGGCCCATCCCGATGTCGGTCCGGGCGACGATGACCTGCTTCATACCTCCCGTCTCCGTCGGTGCGGTAAATCACCTGCTATCGCCGGAGCGGAGAGGCGGTCGAACGCGTACCGGACGGCGTCGCTGCGCTCGCCGCGACTGCGACGGCCGCCACGTTCCCTCGAACGGCGTGTATGGTCAATCGACAAGAACTATCACCGAGCACCGAGTCGACGACGACGATGCCCCGCACGCCCCTCCTCCACCCCGACGAGTACTTCCGAGAGCGCGCACCCGGACTCGGGTTCGGCCGCGCGCTGGCGACTGCGCTCCTCGTTGCACTACTGACGACGGCCGCCGTCGGCTTCGTCGGCTGGCAGTTCAGCGAAGCGTTAGACACGACCATCACCGTCGAGAACGAGAACCGACCGCCCGACTGGGTCTGCGAGGACAACGGCGACGACTGGCCCGGTTGCGACGAGCCGGAGACGAGGGAGCTGAATCTCGGCGACGAGCTCTGGGACCGGTTCGCCGGCCTCCTCCCGATGGTGTTTCTGCTCTCGTTGCTCGGGTGGCTCGTCGTCGGTGCCTTCCTACACCTCCTCTCGCGCGGCGGCGACCGGGGAACGTTCGCCGACACGCTGGCGGTCGCCGCGTGGGGCGGCGTGCCGATGCTCGTCGAGTCCGCCGTCGGCCTCGTCGCGGCGTCGAGAGTCATCCGTGAAACGTCGTTCTCGGAGACCCCCGAGGCACTCCTCCAGCAGTTGCAGGGGTTGCAGTCGTTTCTCGACTGGCCGGTCGCGTTCGCGGTCGGTCTCGTCGTCGCCGGCTGGCAACTGTTCGTCTGGCGTGCGGGTCTCGAACACGCCCGCGGCCTCGACAGCGACGTCGCACTCCGCGTCGCCGGTCTCGTCGCGTTCGTCGTGTTCCTCCTCGGAATCGTCGGCTGACCGGCGGACGGTCGACGCGAGCGGAGGCGTCCGAGGCGACCGGGAGACTTTACGTGGTGGCCCACGCCCACCCCAGTATGATACTCTCGGACGTGGACCTCCTCGAACGACTGGAGGTCGGCGACCTCGTCGTCGACCCCCTCGACGACCTCGATATGCAGGTGCAACCGGCGAGCATCGACCTCCGACTCGGCGAGGAGTTCCTGGAGTTCCAGCGGACGAACATCTCCTGTATCCACCCCAACAGGGAGGAGGAGATCGGCCAGTACGTCTCCGAGACCCATGTCGACGAGGGCGACGAGTTCATCCTCCACCCGGGCGACTTCGTGCTCGGCACGACGAAAGAGCGCGTCGAGATTCCGCCGGACCTCATCGCCACGGTCGAGGGTCGCTCGTCGCTCGGCCGGCTCGCCATCGTCATCCACGCGACCGCCGGTATCGTGGATCCGGGGTACGAGGGCCAGATAACGCTCGAACTGTCGAATCTCGGCACCGCACCGGTCGCGCTCACGCCGGGGATGCGCGTCTCCCAACTCATCTTCACCGAACTGAAGACGCGCGCCGAGCGCCCCTACGGCGTCGAACGCGGATCGAAGTATCAGGGCCAGCGCGGCCCGCAGGCGTCGCGGCTGGGCGACGACCCCGAGTTCCACGGCGAGCGATGAAGTTCGTCGAGGAAGTCGTCGTCGAGGAGTTCCTCCCGACGTTCCGGTCGATGCTCGCAGCGGAACTCAGAGACAGAGAGTTCACCCAACAGGAAGTCGCCGAGGCGCTCGGCGTGAGCCAGAGCGCCGTCTCGAAGTACGCCCACGGCCGGGTCGCCCGCAACGAGACCGTCGAAGCCGACGAGCGCGTCCGCGAACTCGTCGATCGCGTCGCCGAGGGGTTGGCGACCGGCGAGATGAGCCAGCTACAGGCGCTCGTCGAGACCGAGGTGTTCATCCGCCACCTCGAAGACGGCGACCTGCTCGCGGAGCTCCACGAGGCGGCGATGCCCGAACTCGCCGAGTTCGATGGCGAGTTCGACGTTCACGACCCCGACAGCGCGCTCAGAGCCACCGAACGCGTGCTCTCGTCGGTCCGACGCGGCCTGCGGACGCTCACGAACGCCAGCGGCTTCGCGGGTCTCATCCCGCACGTCGGCTCGAACCTCGCCGAGTGTCTGCCCGACGCCGAGGAGATAGAGGACGTCGCCGCGGTCCCGGGTCGCATCTTCGACGTGAAAGGTCGCGCCACCGTCGCGGGCGACCCCGAGTTCGGCGCAAGCGGCCACGTCGCCTCCGTCCTCCTCTCGGCTCGGAAGGCGGGCGCGCCGGTCCGCGCCGCCGTCAACGTGCGCTACGACCCCGACATCGTCGCGTCGCTCGAAGAGGCGGGCTACCGGACCGTCGAGTTCGACCCCGACGCGCCGACCGACGCCGTCGCCGCCGCGCTCGACGGACTGGACATCGGCGAGACGTTCGTGCTCTACCAGACGGGGAGCTACGGTATCGAACCCATCACCTACGTGCTCGGTCCCGACGCGACGACCGTCGCCAGTACGGTCCGAGAGCTGTTGCGATGACCGACCGTGACGCCGCCGCGGACGCGGTCGCGACCGGCGCGTCGTCGTCCGGGGTCGCGACCGCCCAGGCGTTCTACAGCCGCTGGGCGCGGGTGTACGACGCGCTGGCGACGTACGGTCCCGGCGTCTCGACGCTCCGCGAGCGCACCGCGGCGGCGCTCGACCCCGACCCGGGTGACACCGTCGTCGAGATGGGCTGTGGGACGGGCGCGAACTTCGCGTACCTCCGCGAGCGCGTCGGTTCCTCGGGCACCCTCGTCGGCGTCGACTTCTCGCCGGGGATGCTCGCCGTCGCCCGCGAGCGGGTCGCTCAGGAGGGGTGGGCGAACGTCCACGTCGTCCGCGCGGACGCGACGAAACCGCCTGTGAGGGAGGCCGACGCCGTCGTCGCCTCGTTCGTCTCGGGGATGCTCGCCGACCCCGCCGCCGTCGTCGACGGCTGGGCCGGCCTCGTCGGGCCGGGCGGGCGTCTCGCGTTGCTGGATTTAGCGCGGAGTACACGCCCCGAAGCCCGTCCGCTGAACGCGCTGTTTCACGGTCTCGTGCTCGCGGGGATGCCGTCGAAGCGACCAGCGGACCTCGGCGCGGCGACCGACCTGCTGGACCGCCGTGTCGTCGCCGCCCAACGGGCGCTCCGCGAGCGGTGCGACGACGCGACGTACTCGACGCACGCGCTCGGCTTCGCCCGCCTCGGCGCGGGGACGGTCCGCTGAGTCGAAGCCGAGTACCGCCGACTTACTGCCGACGTGTGCGGTCGATGGCCTCGGCGAACTCCGCGGCGCGCTGTGACCCGACGACGACATCTCGGTCGTCGGTCCGTTCGATGCGGACGCCCTCGCTCCCGCTGACCGAGTAGGCGACCACACCGGGTCGCCACCGGAGCCCCCACCCGCCGAACTCGCCGATGGGACTGTACTCCGTCGCCTCCGCCGACACTATCTCCTCCCACCTGATTCGACGCGGCGAGCGGTGGAAGGGGGCGAACTGGACGTAGATGCCGTCGGCTCGTACTTCGGTCTCCAGTCGGGCGTTGTAGAGCAACGACGCTCCCGCGGCGGCGACGGCAAATCCGACTATCGAAACGGGGCCGAGCAGTAAGGAAAACGCGAGCACAATCCCGAGGAACAGCCAGAGCCAGCGCTGGCGGAACCGCTGTACTTCGCGGAAGGTCGGTTCGTCGTTCACGACTCACTTTTCGTCGCAGACGGGATGTAGCTGGCGACGCGCCGACACCCGTCGCGGACGCGGTCGCGCTCCGCCGTCGGCGACGCGGACGACACCGGATACGCCGACGAGACGACCTGTAAACCCTTATGTGCGGGCGTGGTCGAACCACAGTCGGAAATGAGCGACCTCCCCGACGAGTTCAAGTGCACCATCACCAACTGGGAGTACATCTACGGACTCTGCCGCGACGTGAGCGACGACGTGAAACAGTCGGCGTTCGAACCGGACGTCGTCGTCGCACTCGCCCGCGGCGGGTGGTTCGCGGGTCGGTGTCTCTGTGATTTCCTCGGGCTGGACGACCTGACGAGTCTGAAGATGGAACACTACGTCGGTACCGCCCAGAAGTTGGGCGAACCCGAGGTCCGCTACCCGATGCCGGAGGGCAGCGTCGAAGGCAAGGACGTCCTCATCATCGACGACATCGCCGACACCGGCGGCTCCATCAAACGCGCCGACGAGTACGTCCGCGAGCGCGACGCCGACGAGGTCCGCACGGCGACGCTGCAACTGCTGCAGACCAGCGAGTTCGAACCGGACTACGTCGGCGAGAGCCTCGAAGAGTGGGCGTGGATCGTCTACCCGTGGAACTTCATCGAGGACATGGTCGACCTCATCTCGGGCGTGATGGTGAAAGCCGACGAGGAGACGTTCGAACTCGAAGACGTGCGTCACTACCTCGACGAGTTCCACGACGTCGACCCAATCGGGATGGAAATCGCCCAGCCGAACCGTCTCCGAGAAGTGATGACGGAGATGGAGCGCCGCGAGTTCGTCGAGACCACCGGCTCGGGCGCGTGGCGACTCATCGACAACGAGGGCGTTGGCGCGTAGTCGACCGACGACGGTACCTCGCCTCCGGCGCTCGCCGAATCAGCCCTCCTCGCCGCATCCGAAACGTTTGGTATTACTGCGCGGGTGGCTTCGAGCGTGTCACTCGTCTCTATCTTCGCCACCGCCATACTGCCGATTCTCGCGTTGGCGGGTATCGGCTTTCTGCTCGGCCGGACGCAGGACGTCGACCCCGGCCCGCTGAACACGATTACGCTCTACGTGCTCGCGCCGGCGCTCGTCTTTCACAGCCTCGCGACGACGACGCTCGGCGGCGGGACGCTCGTCCGCGTCGCCGCGGGCGTCACCGTCTTTACCGTCGCGATGATCGTCGTCGCCGAGGGGATCGGCCGCCTGCTCGGCGAACCCGAACCCATCCTGAGCGCGCTCGTTCTCGTCAGCGCCTTCCCGAACTCCGGCAACTACGGCGTCCCGCTGTCGGAGTTCGCCTTCGGCGCGACCGGACGGAGTACGGCGGTGCTCTACCTCGCGGTACAGGGCGTGCTCGTCTACACCGTCGGCGTCTACATCGCCTCGCGAAGCGGCGGGTCGGCGGGGCTCGACGGCTTCAAGCGCGCGCTCCGAATCCCGCTCGTCTACGCCGTCGTCGCCGCTCTCGCGGCGCGGTGGCTGGGAATCGTTCCACCCGTCGACAGCGCGGCGATGGAGACGATACAGCTCGTCGGCGACTCCTCGATCCCGGTGATGCTGCTCATCCTCGGTATCCAGTTGGCCAACACCGACTACGGCTCCGCGCTCTCGCGCGTCGGTCTCGCCAGCGCACTCAAGATGGCCGTCGCGCCCGTCGTCGGTCTCGGCGTCGCGCTCGCGCTCGGCTTTGCCGACCCCACCGTCGCGCGCGTGTTCGTCCTCGAATGTGCGATGCCCGCCGCCATAACGCCGCTCATCCTCGTCATCGAGTTCTCCGACGGGGTGACCATCGGCGGCCTCTCGGCGGCGGAGTACGTCAGCGCCGTCGTCTTCTCGACGACGCTCGTCAGCATTCCGGTGTTGACGGTTCTCATCGCAGTGTTGGAGTCGGGTGCGGTAATCTGACGAACGGGCAGTTCTCGATACACTCTGTCGGGTCGTACCGAACCTCTATCCCCTCGCCGATTGTAAATGATTGTTGGTGATACTAATGGCAACTACCGAACCGAAGACACAGATGGAGGCACAGTTCCGCCGCGTCGCCGACGAGGCGTGGAGCAAAGGCGACTACGACGTCCTCGACGAAGTCCTCGCCGACGGATACGTCTCGACGCAGTACCAACTCGACCAGTCGTTCCGCGGCGTCGACGAGTACCGGGCGCTCATCGACTCGTACCGCGAGGCGATGTCGGACCTCACCGTCCACATCGACGACCTCATCGTCGCCGACGACTGCGTCGTCTGCCGGTACCGTGTCACAGGCACCCACGAGGGGACGCTTCACGTCCGCGGTATGGAGATTCCACCGACGGGAAAGACCATCGAGACGCCGGGCATCTCCGTCGTTCGATTCGACGGCGACCGCTGCATCGAGGAGTTCAACAGTCCGCACGCGCTCGGGATGATGGAACAGCTCGGCGTGATTTCGAGTGGATCGAGCACGACGGACGAGGCGAGCGCGTAACGTCGCGCGACTCTCGTCGACGCTGGGGTCTCAGTCCTGACCGGGGTCATGCGACGGCACGATGCCCGAGGCCATCAGTCGGCGCGTGAGGACGACGAGTCCGTTGTCGAACCCGCGCCCGAACACGGCGTGTTCGTTTTTCGTCTCCGGGTCGAGCGAGCTCATCAGAATCGTGTTTCGGTCCACGAGGAGGATGCGCTCGATACTGACGACGTTGTCGCTATCGGTCGCTTCGGACTCGTGGAGCCACTTGAGCTCGGAGACGAACACGTTGATGTCGGCGACACGCTGCTGGAGCCGTTCGCGGATGTCCTCGGAGACGGTTCCGACGACCACCTGAACTCCTCGGTCGGTCGCGTCGTTCAGACTCTCGATGAGCGCGTCGGTCAGCATCCCCTCGGACCCGACGATCAACACGACCTCCTTGGTCGCGTTTTCGATGAGGTTGTTCGTTCGAGCCGCGATGGTGCCCGTCCCGGACAGCCCCCAGACCTCGTGGGCGCTCGAGTCGTCGTCGTCCGATTCCACCGGGTCGAGGTTCTCCAACAGCGTCGACAGCTCGTCGACGCGGCTCTCGTACTGTTGACGTAGCGTCTCGGTTGCCTCTCCGAGCGAGACGGCCCTAAACAGCTGTGGGCTGGTGTGTTGAATCTCGACCAGCCCCTTGGCTTCCAGTATCCGAATCGCGTCGTACACCCTGGTCCGGGGCGTGTCCGCGATGTCGCTTATCTCCTTGGCCGTCCCCTTCGGTAACCGGGAGAGCGCGACGAAACATTTCGCCTCGTACTCTTTCAAGCCGAGTTGTTGGAGCAATCCAACCGCTTGCTGCTGTGTGTCATCCGAACTCATGGTCCCCACCATCGCCTCCGAACGGATTCGAAGACGGTTGTTGTTCTCTTTTTCAGCCACCCGCAAAGGCCTTTGTATTACGCGGGAACTCTTCTGCGGCGATTCGCACGCAAGCTTTCGCAAAGAAATTCACTCAGTTAATCACACAAAGCACATATCGGTCGACATCATAGCCACAGTCGGCACGCATTGAGATGGGGTCCCCACCACTGTCCAATGCGTGTCACTCATATCGATCCGAGAGTCAGTAGTTGGTAACTATTGCCGACGCGAAGGTTCGAACCACGAACTAATTCAACCTCTGCGTACGATACTATCTTAAACTATTGAGACTCACGCAATCATCAATATAATAACGTGTGAGGATGTGGGTGACAGACATATCTGCTGTACGGCGAGCCGATCTCCCGCCTTACGGACGCCAATCCGGTTTTTGTACGCCTTTTCCGTAACTGGGTGAACGACTGGGGTTTTCCCGTCTGAAGTTATTGTACCGTATGAAGTTCCTGATAGCGAGTTCACACTTTAAATCCTGATGAAAAGATATAAAACAACGACAAGAGGGGGATCAAAATGACACAACAAACACAGAGAGAGGCCCTAACGACGGGTGGGCTCCTCAGTAGCCAACGCCGAGTATATGTTCTATTGACGCTGCGCGAAGTGGAGTCTCCGATGAGACTTCCGATACTGGTGTACGAAACCGCGCTTCGAGAGGTCGATTCGCCGAACGATGTCACCGAGGAGCAGCTCGAACGAGTCGAAATCACCATGAGACATGTCCATCTACCGAAGTTAGAGGAGCACGAGATGATTCAATACGATCCGGAGAACCAGCAGGTCTCGCTGGCCGACGATATCGAAGAACTCGAAGCGATTCTCGAAGCGATTTTCTGACGGCGACGTTCCCTGTTAGTCGTCGGTCGGCGTCCGGTCGACGGGACACTCGTCTCTCGACGACTCCCCGTCGTCGGTGTCGACGACGGCGCTCTTCCACGTCCCGCGGGTGAACCACGCGACGGCGACGATAGCGCCGACGACGTCGCCGAGGGCGACGGCGACCCAAATGCCCGTCTCGGCCCAGCCCTCTGCGAAGACGAGCACGTACGTCGCCGGTAGGCGGACGACCCACAGCGTGATAGCCGACATGGCGAGCGCCGTCTTCGTGTTGCCCGCGCCGCGGAACGTCCCGAGCATCACCTGTAGGACGCCCATGAAGACGAACATCACCGACGCGATGCGGAGATAGTCGCTGGCGTAGCCGACCGTCGCCGCCGCCCGCGCGCTCTCCGCGCCGAGAAAGACGGCGACGATGGGTTCGGGCGTGACGGCGGCGATTACCGCAAGCGGCAGCAGCGCGACGGTGACGATTTTCGTGGCCAGTTTCGCCGCCCGCGCCGCGCGCTCGGGTTTGCCCGCGCCGAGATTCTGCCCGACGACGGCGTCGATGGCCTGCCCCATCCCCATCGCCGGGAGGAAGACGAGCGAGGTGAGGCGGTTGCCGAGGCCGTAGGCGGCGACGACCGCCGGCGGGAACGTCGCGACCATCCCGGTCATCAGAATCATCGCGAGCGCGCTGGAGGACTGTTCGAGCGCCGTCGGCACGCCGAGCGAGACGATGTCGCGGACGCGGTCGAACCGTAGCGGCAGGTGTTCGAGGCGAACGTCCGGACCCACATCGGTACCGAAGAGCACGTACATCCCGATTGCCGCCGCGACGGCTCTGGCGAAGATGGTTGCGATGGCTGCGCCTTCTATCTCCATCCGGGGAAACACCCACCATCCGAAGATGAGAAGCGGGTCGAGCACGACGTTGATGGCGACGCTGACGACCATCACCAGCATCGGGACGCGCGTGTTGCCGTAGCCGCGCATCAACGAGGAGAAGATGAAGAAGCCGAACAGAAACGGCGACCCGAGGAAGAACAGGCGCATGTAGTCGCCCGCGAGCGGGACGATGTCCGCGCCCGTCTCGGCGTCCGTCGGCAACAGCGAGAGCATCGGGTCGGTGAGAAAGAAGCCCAAGATGCCGATGACGACCGCCAAGAGCGTCACGAACGATATCGTCTGCCCGGCGATGAGGTCCGCCGACCCGTCGCTGTCGGCGCCGGTGTACTGCGCGACGAGAATCGTCCCCGCGGCGGTGAACCCGCCCCCGATGGAGATGAGAAAGAAGATCATCGGAAACGCGAGGCTCAACGCGCCCACGGCGTTCGCCGAGAGGAGGCCTAGCCAGAACGTGTCCGCCACGTTGTACGTCACTTGGAGGAGTTGGATGACGACCATCGGTACCGCCAACCGGAGCATCGGCCTGACGAGGTCGCCGTCTGTTAACTCGCTTTCATAGGAGGGCGTTGTCACTGTCACCTGAAACGCGCCGAACCACTTCAAATCTCCTGATAGTGGGTATCACGGGTCAGTCGAAATTGCCGGAAGGTAGCGGCAAAGTGTACGAACCGTCGCTTTCGGTCGGAGGACGGGCGACCGGGAGGTGGTCGCTGGTGCACGAACCGACGGCGAGTCGGAAACGGACGCTTTAGGTGCGTACCGTCGACAGTACGACCATGACCATCGGCTTCATCGGCGGAAGCGGCATCTACGAGGCGCTGCCGCTGTCGAACACGCGCGAAGAGGAGATAGAAACCCCCTACGGCGAGCCGAGCGCGCCGGTCACCATCGGCGAGTTCGGGGAGAGCGAGACGTCGGAGACGTCTCGGACAGACGGCACCGCCGTCGACACGGGCCACGAAGTGGCGTTCCTGCCGCGGCATGGGCCGAAACACGGCCGCTCGCCGACGAACCTGCCGTACCGCGCGAACATCTACGCGTTCAAGAAACTGGGCGTCGAGTACATCTTCGCCTCCAACGCCGTCGGCAGCCTGAAGGAAGAGCTTCCACCGGGGACGCTCGTCGTTCCGGGGCAGATCTTCGACCGCACGAAACACCGCACGTCGACGTTCTTCGGCGACGGCGTCGTCGTCCACCAGCCCATCACCGAGCCGTACAGCCCCGAACTCGTCTCACACCTCACCGCCGCCGCGGAGTCCGTCACCGACGCCGACGTAGAGGAGGGCGGCACCTACGTCTGTATCGAGGGACCGCAGTATTCCACGCGCGCCGAGAGCGAGTTCTACCGCGCGCAGGGATGGGATGTCGTCGGTATGACGGCGGTGCCGGAGGCGAAACTCGCCCGCGAAGCCGAGATCGCGTACGCCACCGTCGCGGGCGTCACCGACTACGACGTCTGGAAACGGGACCACGAGGTGACGCTCGAAGAGGTGCTGGAGAACGCCGAAAAGAACCAGGAAGCCATCAAGCGTACCGTCGAGGAGGCGATCCGGACGCTCCCCGAGGAGTTCGAGTGCGGCGCGCACACGGCGCTCGAAGGTACCATCAACACGCCCGCCGACGCCATCCCCGAGCAGACGCGCGAGCGCGTCGACCTGCTCGTCGGCGACTACCTCGACTGAACGTTCGACGCTCCAGGTACCGTTGGAAGGGTGTTAAACCGGTGACACGGCTCGGGCGCCCTCGACACGGGTTCTAATCTGTCACCGCCTACTATAATTTTTAAATTATTCTATTCATGTGAAAATGCCAACATTTACTACGAGGACGTTGTATGATGAGTAGAATGTCTGACGATAAATTCGGATGCGGTGGGACCGAGAATAACGAGGTGGGTGAGGGTGCGCACCAGTTAGTACGGCACGCGGAGGTCACCGCGGACCTCGACACTATCTTCGACCTCTTGCGCGTCGCTCGCGTTCGCTACGCCCTCTACTACCTCTACGGGATGAACGGCGACGTAACCAGAACCGAAGACGTAGTCGAGGCCGTGCGGGAGTACGAGGCGGCGGGTACGGAGACGGACGAACCTCCGACGCGAGAGCAGGTCAGCGTCGACGTCCACCACTCGAAGTTACCGCGCCTTGACGAGGCAGGACTCGTCGACTACGACGTGCGACAGAACGAGATCAGGTTCTACCGCTCGGCGTCGCTCGAAGAGTGGCTCGAACACGCCCGACACATGGAATTCGGCTAATCGACTCGGGCGGTCGTCTCGCTCACGCCGTCAGGGTCGCAGAGTATCCCGCTCCGGAGTTCAGTCGGCGACCGCCGGCGTCTTCTCCGCCTCCTCGTCTCTCGACTGCACCCAGAGGTCGCCGAACAGGTCGTCCTGTTCGAGCGTGACGACGCTGCGGTGCGCCAGAAACAGCAGCGCGAGGTACGTCTCGACGGGCCGCCCGCCGACGCCGCTCAGTTCCGCGAACAGCACTTCGTCGCGCCCTCTGTCGTACTGCTCGCTGAGGTGCGCCTCCACCGTCTCGATGGTCGTCTCTATGTGCTCGTCGTGGGCCGTCCCCGTCACGTCGTCCTCGCCGGGTTCGCCGTCGCGCCGCAGGTCGTCGGCCGCGTGGTAGTCGAGCGTCTGCGTCCCTCGACTGAACCCCCGCGGCGAGGCGGTCGTGTCGTACTCGCGCGACCGTTTCCACCACGACCCGCGCTCGGCCTCGCGGAGTTCGTGGACGAGTTCGTCCAGCGTCTCCGGCGACCCGCGTGCGCTCCGGCGTTCGAGGCGACGGTCCATCTCGTCTTCGAGCGCGTCGATGGGGTCGAAACCCGGTGCCACGTCCTCGCCGCCTTCCATCGCCAGCTCCCACGGCTCCGGCTCCGGCGCTTCGGGCTCCTCGGGTGCGAGCAGTTCGTCGCTCTTCATCCGCAGCAGGACGCTCGCGTAGAACAACGCCCGCCCCGACGTCCGGAGGTCCGTCGCGTCGAGACGTTCGAGGAACGCGTCGGTGACCGCGACGATGTCGATGTCCCACGGCTCGATCTCGCCCTCTTCGGCGAGCTGGACGAGGAGTTCGACCGGTTCGACCTCGTCCTCGTCGGCTGTCTCTTCGACGACGGCTACGCCGTCTTCGAGTCCATCGCCGTTCTCGGGGTCGTCCGCCACCCCATCTCCGACGCCGAACTCAGTCATCGGCGCTCACCTCCGCGGCGAGCCCTTCGTCTGTGTCGCTGTCACCGTCACCACCGTCGCCCTCACCGGCGTCTCCCTCGTCACTCCCGCCGTCGTCTGGGCCTCCGTCGCCGCCGTCGTCGTCACCGTCGGCTCCACTTCCGGCACCGTCGCCGCCGAACCGAATGCCGGTGACAGCGCTGACGTTGTCGCCCTGCATCGTCACGCCGATGGCGCGCTCGGAGCGTTCCAGCAGCGCCGAACGGTGCGAGACGACGACGAACTGCGCGTCGCCCGCCAGGTCGTCGACCATCTGGCCGACGCGCTCGGCGTTGGCGGCGTCGAGGAAGGCGTCCACCTCGTCGAGCGCGTAGAACGGCGCGGGGTTGTGTCGCTGGATCGCGAAGATAAAGGCGAGTGCCGTCAGCGACTTCTCGCCGCCCGACATCGCGTCGAGGCGCTGAATCGGCTTGTCGGCGGGTTGGGCTTTCATCGTCAGACCGCCCTCGAACGGGTCCTCGGGGTCTTCGAGGTGGAGTTCGCCCGACCCCGCCGAGAGGCGCTTGAAGATGCGCTGGAACTGGGCGTCGATTGCCTCGTACGCCTCCATGAACGTCCGCTTCTTCTGCGTCTCGAACTGCTCGATGCGCTCGTGGATGCCGTCTCGCTCCTCGACGAGCACGTCCCGGCGCTCCTGGAGGTCCGAGAGGTCGGCCTCGACCGAGTCGTACTCGTCGATGGCGAGCATGTTGACCGGTTCGAGCGCTCCCATCTCGCCTTCGAGTCGTTCGACGTTCCTCTCTACGGTTTTGTGGTCGGGAATCTCCTCGGGGTCGTACTCTCCGACCTCGGCTTCGAGTTCGTCTATCTCCCACGCGAGTCGCTCCTTCGCGCTTTCGAGCGATTCGAGGCGCGACTCGGCCTGCGATACGACCTCCTTCTGCTCGTCGCGTTCGTCCTTCGCCTCCCGTAGCTCGTCGCGGAGTTCGTTTCGCTCTTCCTTGAGTTCGACGAGTTCCGCTTCGAGTTCCTCGACCGCCTCGTGCTTCTCGTCCAGAACCGCCTCTTTCCCCTCGATGGCGGCCTCCGCCTCGGCGATCTTCTCCTCGGCGGCGGCTTTCCGATTTTGGGCGCTCTCGACTGTCTCTTCGAGATCGGAGACGGCGTCCTCGGCGTACTGCTTCTCCAGTTGGAGTTCGTTGAGTCGGCTGTCCAACTCGTCCATCCGACCTTCGAGGTCGTCGATGTCCGCGCGGACGTCGTCGGCGCGACTCGTCAGTTCGGGGATCTTCGAGTCGGCGAGTTCCGCCTCCAGGTCCTCGATGTCGGCCTCTACGTCCGCGATTTCGGCGTCGAGTCCGTTGACTTCGGCGTCGAGCGAACTCATCTCCTCGTCGACGGAGTCGCGCTCGGCTTCCAACTCGTCGAGCGTCGCCTCCAACTCCTCTATCTTCGACTCGGCGTCGTCGAGGTCGTTCTCCACCCGCTCGATGTCGCCCTCGATGGCGCGCACCTTGTCGGCGGCGTTCGACTGCCGCTCGCGGGCGTCGTCGAGTTTGCTCTCTAACTCTCGAATCTCCGAGTTGAGCGACTGCCGCTCGTCTTCGAGCTTCGAGATCTCCTTGGCGACGCGTTCGAGTCGTCCTTCGCCCGACTTGGAGAACGAGTAGCGCGACCCGCCGCGGCTGCCGCCGGTCATCGCGCCGCTCTTCTCGACCAGGTCGCCGTCGAGCGTCACCATCCGGTAGTCGCCCATGAACTGACGGGCGGTCTGCATGTCCTCGACGACGAGCGTCGAACCGAGGACGTACGAGAAGACGCTGTCGTACCGGCTGTCGAACTCCACGAGGTTGTACGCGAAGTCGACGACGCCGGGGTCCTTCGGCTTCCGCGGCAGGCGACGGTTCTGCATCTTCGTGATGGGCAGGAACGTCGCTCGACCGGCGTTCCGGGATTTGAGGTAGTCGATACACGACGACCCGACGCCGTCGTCGTCGACGACGACGTTCGCGAGCCGGCCACCCGCCGCCGTCTCACAGGCGACGGCGTACTCGCCGGCGACGGAGCCGAGTTGACCGACCGCGCCGTGAACGCCGTCGATACCGGCGTTGAGGACGGTGGTGACAGAGCGTGGGAAGGAGTTGTCGCCGTTCTGTCCGGCGCGGGCTTCGAGTTCGGCGTACTCGGACTGCTTCGAGCGGATGTCGTCTTCGACCTCGCTCAGTTCGTCCTGTAGCGCCTGCTTCTTCTCGCGGAACTCCGAGACGATCTCCTGAGATTTCGACGCGTTCTTCTGCGCCTTGTCGAGTTCGCTGTGCAGTTCCGAGAGCTTCGCCTTGAGTTCCGGAATCGACTCGTGGGCTGCTTCGAGGTCGTCGCGCGTCTCGCTGACGCGGTTCGAGCGCCGCCGCGCCTCGTCGAGCAGGCGGTCCTTCTCGCGCTGTTTCTCGTTTTTCTCGGATTTGAGCTCCTCGACGCGCTCGCGGCGGTCGGCGAGATCGGCTTTGAGTTCGTCGAACTCGGTGTCGACGTTCGCTATCTCGTCTTCTATCTCGGCGAGCGTCGTTCGCTTGTCGACGATGTCGCTCTT
The DNA here is from genome assembly GCF_020097835.1 of Haloprofundus halobius. Taxonomy (GTDB): domain Archaea; phylum Halobacteriota; class Halobacteria; order Halobacteriales; family Haloferacaceae; genus Haloprofundus; species Haloprofundus halobius. Next base: position 2,091,105 of record NZ_CP083666.1, on the reverse strand, counting down.
CACGGATGCCTTCTCGACTTTTACCTGCCGCATCTGCGTCGCGACGTCGTCGATCTTCTCCTGTTTGTGGTCGATTTCGACGAACGCCTGTCTTCGCTCGGTCTCGGCCGTCTCCTTCCGCTCCTCGGCGTTCTCTATCTGGCCTTCGAGGCGGCTGATGTCGCCCTTGACCGACTCTATCTCGCGTTTGATGCGGAGTTGCTCGTCCTCGCCTTTCCGCTCGACCTCCCGGTTGAGTTCGTCGAGCTCGTCTTCGAGCCGCGAGAGTCGACCCTGTCGGGTGTCGAGTTCGTCGCGCAGGTCCGCGAGCGTCTCCTCCTTCGACTCGATTTTCGTCGTCGTTCGTTGGAGGTCCGCGCGTTTGTCTTCGAGTTCGGCCGCCTTCAGGTAGCCCTCGAACTCCGCTTTCTCCTCGCGGAGTTCCTTGTACTGGAGCGCCGTCTCGCGTTCGTCGGCGAGTTGGTCGAGCCGGTCCTCCTTCTCTTCGATGCGGAGGTCCGCTTCCCCGATACGGTCTTCGACCGTCTCCAGTTCCTCGAAGGCGGCGTCCTTCTTCGCGTCGAACTCGGCGACGCCCGCTATCTCGTCGAGGATCGCGCGGCGCTGGAACGCCGTCATGTTGATTATCTCGGTCACGTCGCCCTGCATGACGACGTTGTACCCCTCGGGGGCGACGCCCGCCTGCGAGAGCAGGTCCTGGATGTCCGAGAGGTTCACCGACCGACCGTTCAGGTAGTAGTACGAGTAGTAGTTGTCCTCGGTCTGCTTCACCCGACGGCGGATGGTGATCTCGTCGACCTCGCCGACGCTGTCGGTCCCGGCGGCGGTGGTCACCTGCGACCGGTCGAGCGTCCCGTCGCTGTTGTCGAGAACGACTTCGACGCTGGCTTCGCGGGGACCGCCCGAGAACTCGCCGCCGTCGTGACCGGGGTTGTAGATGAGGTCGGTCAGCTTCTCGGCGCGGATGCCGCGCGTCCGGGCGAGGCCGAGCGCGAACAGCACGCCGTCGATGATGTTCGACTTACCGGAGCCGTTCGGCCCCGTGACGACGGTGAAGTCCTCGTAGAACGGGATTCGGGTTTTGCGCCCGAAACTCTTGAAGTTGTCAAGGACGAGCTCTTTGATGTGCATGTGTTGCTCGTGGAGGGAGTCGACCCGACGGCTCAGGCGACGATGATGTCGCTTTCGTCGGATTCGGACTCGCTTTCTTGAGCCTTCTCCTCGGTGGATTTAGCTTCTTCGGCCTCCGATTCGGCCTCGGATGCGGCCGTCTCTTCGGCCTCCTCGGACCCCGCGTACGACTGGACCGACGGTTCGGCGTCGGTCGCCGCCTCCAACTGCCGCAGTCGCTCTTTGGTCTCGACGAGTTCTTCGGTGAGTCCGTCGACTGCGGCTCTCAGCTCCGACACTTGGGATTCGAGTTCCTCCACCCGGTTACTCATGGACATACACCGCTCCTCCGTCTTCATAAAAGTACGTCAGACGGAGAGCGGACGGTTCGTCGAGAGCGCCCGAATCCGTCGAAATTCCCGGATTCGATTCCGAAGGGAAGTGACTACGTGGCCGGGTCGTCCCGCCGGTCGTCGGTGAGTTCGTCGACGACGGACACGCCGAGGGGACACGCGCGAGAGCGCCGAGGCGTTAGTATTTAGCCGCCCGCCGTCATAGCCCGCTCAATGACCGCGCAAGCGCTCGAACAGCGCGACCTCGCCGTCGTCATCGGGTTGGAGGTCCACGTCCAACTCGAAACCGCGACGAAGATTTTCTGTGGCTGTTCGACCGACGCCGCCGAGGACGAACGACCGAACACCCGGACCTGCCCGACCTGTCTCGGTCTCCCCGGCGCGCTCCCCGTGCTCAACGAGGGGGCCGTCGAGGCCGCCGTGAAGGTGGGAAAGGCGCTCGACGCCGACATCCCCGAGCAGACGCGCTTCCACCGGAAGAACTACTACTACCCCGACCTGCCGAAGAACTTCCAGATCACGCAGTACGACGCCCCCATCTGTCAGGACGGGACGCTGGAGTTCGCCGTCGAGGGTGAACACCGAGAGGTCAGCATCCGCCGCGCTCACCTCGAAGAGGACCCCGGCAGCATCAAACACGTCCGCGACGGCGCGGGGACCCTCGACTCGCGGACGGTCGCCATCGACCGCGCGGACTACACACTCGTCGACTACAACCGCGCGGGGACGCCGCTGATGGAGGTGGTCACCCGGCCCGACTTCCGCAGTCCCTCGGAGGTCCGGTCGTTCCTCGCGAAACTGGAGGAAGTGCTCGAATACCTCGGCGTCTTCGACTCCACGCGCGACGGGTCGCTCCGCATCGACGCGAATCTGAGTCTCGTCCCCGTCGACGAGGTTCGCGACGACGGCTCGATTCCCAAAGACGTGCTCGAAGCCGCCAACCGCACCGAGGTGAAGAACATCTCCAGTCACAAGGGCGCGGAGAAGGCGCTCACCTACGAGGCGTCCCGCCAGCGGAACCTCGTCCAGCGCGGGAAAACCGTCGATCAGGAGACGCGACACTTCAACGAGGCGCACGGTTCGACGGTGTCGATGCGCACCAAAGAGGAGGAGAAGGACTACCGCTACTTCGCGGAGGCCGACCTCCCGCCGCTGCAGGTCGCCGGGTGGAAGGAGACCATCGACATCCCGGAACTGCCCGACGCGCGGCGCGAGCGCTTCCGCGAGGAGTACGGCCTCGACGCCGAGTCCGCCTCGAAGCTCACGTCGACGAAAGAAGTCGCGGACTTCTACGAGCGCGTCGCCGAGGCGTTCGACCCCGACCTCGCGGCGACGTGGGTCGCCGACAACCTGCTCGGCGAACTCAACTACCGCGACATGGAAATCGAGGACGTCGAAGGGCGACTCGACGAGTTCGCCCGCCTCGTCGAACTCGTCGCCGAGGACGAGATCACGACGAAGAACGCCGAGGAGGTCGTCCTCCGCCGGATGCTCGACGACGGGATGGCTCCCGACGACCTCATCGACGAGGAAGGCCTCGGCAAAGCCGACGACGACGCGGTCGTCACCGCCGTCGAGGAGGCCATCGAGGAGAACCCCGACGCCGTCGAAGATTACCACAGCGGCGAGGGCGGCGCCCTCAACTTCCTCGTCGGTCAGGTGATGCAGAAGACCGGCGGCAGCGCCGACCCCGGCAGCGTCAACGGCATGCTCAGAGAGCGGTTGGACGAGTAAGCTCCGCGTCGACCTACTGCCGCATTTTCACCGCCGCGGGGTTCAAACCAACCGGACCCCTAGACCCCTCGTCCTCATGCCCGAGTGCGCCTCGCTGCGAGCGAACGGTCGCGAAGACGACGCGGCACCACCTAATTCCCAAAAATTCGAAAGGAGAGCGACACGGTCGACCTCTGTCAGCCGTGTCACCGGCAGGTCCACGCGACGTTCACCCACCACGAACTCCGTCACTACTACGACATACTGGAGCGACTCAGAGAGGCCGAAGAGATGCGGATGTTCGTCCGCTGGCTTCGGAAGGCGAACCCCTCGAAGGTGAACGTCGGAGATAGCAAGCGCGTGCGTGACTGGCGGAACTAACCGGGTCAGTCCGCCGCCGCGGGTCGCTCTTTCTCCTCCAGAACACCCGTCTGCCACCCGCCGCGCTGGAACCAGACGACGGCGACGACGAACGCCGCCGTCGCGCCGACGGCGAACGCCCACCAGAGACCGTCGACGCCCCAGCCGAACGCGCGAACGGCCAGCCCGCCGGGAAGCGGCACCGTCCACGCGAAGGCGAGCACGAGCGCCACCGGAACGCGGAAAATCCACCGCGAGAGGAACGACAGCGCCATCGCCACCTTCGTCTGGCCCGCGCCGCGGAACGCCCCCTGAATCACCATCGTCCCGCCGAAAAAGGCCCAGAACGGCGCGATGATGCGGAGGAACCTGACGCCCTCGTCGACGACGGCCGCGTCACCGACGAAGAGACGCATCGCCACGTCCGGGAAGGCGAAGACGAGCGCCGCGGCGGCGAACAGCACGCCCATCGTGCCGACGGTCGCCTTCCACGTCACCTCCGCCGCCCGCTCGGGCGTCCGCGCGCCGAGGTTCTGTCCGACGCCCGTCGCCGTCGCCTGACCGACAGCACCCGAAACGGTCCACGAGACGGACATGAGGCGGACACCGATGCCGTAGGCGGCGATGGCAGCGACGGTGAACTGCGCGACGAGCGTCGCCATCGCGACGGCGGCGAAACTGCGCGCCCAGCCGTCGAGCGTCGCCGGGTAGCCGACGTCGACGAGTTTCTTCAGCACCCGTCTGTCGGGCCGCAGGTCGGGAACGTGGAGGCGGACGCCCCAGTCGCCGCGCAGGAGGATGTACACCCCGGCGAGGGTGACGAGCGCCCGCGAGATGAAAGTCGCAACCGCCGCGCCGCGCGTCCCCATCGCGGGGAACACCCACCAACCGAGGATGAGGAAGGGGTCGAGAACGACGTTGAGACCCGCCGAACCGACCATGAGCCACATCGCCGTCTTCGTGTCGCCCGCGCCCTGTAGCGCCGCGCGGAAGGCGAAGAAACAGAAGGTGAACGGCAGCGCGAGGAAGATGACCTCGATGTACGCGAGCGCATCGGGGAACACCGGACCGGTCGCGCCCATCGCGCGTAACAGCGGGCGCTGGACGGCGAGGCCGAACGCCGACAGCAACGTCGCGACCGCGAGGGTGAGTAGGATGGTCTGGCCGACGACGTGGTCGGCCTCGCGGTCGTTGCCCGCGCCGACGTGCTGGGAGACGAGCGCGATGGTCGCCGCCGTGATACCCATCGCCGTCGAGACGAACATCCACGACAGCGGAAACATCAACGAGACGGCGGCGACGGCCTCGGGACTCACGCGGCCGACCCAGAACATATCCGCCAGATTGTAGAACGTCTGGAGCAAGTTCCCGGCGACCAGCGGCCAGGCTAACGCGACGAGTTTCGGCGAAATCGCGCCGGTAGTCATATCGATACGGCTCTCGCTCTGCTTCGACACGCTCTCTCCGGAGTCTCGGTCGGTCGGGGGATAAGGTCACGGCTTCCGGCGAGCGACGTGCGCGAACGACGGGGCGGCACCGCCTTCGGCAGACTCCCGGCAAGCATCCGCCGGATGCTGAACCCTTATCCGACCCGCGGCCACTCTGCAAGCATGCCACAGTACGCCGTCGCCCGCTACCTCGGCATCGACGCCGCTCAGCAACCCGCGTTCTCGCCGGACGGAGAGAGGCTGACATTCATCCGTGACACGACCGGAACGCCCCAAATATGGACGCTCGCCGACGCGAACGCGCCGCCGACGCGACTCACCGCGTTCGAGGAGCGCATCTCCGTTATCGAGTGGTCGCCGACGCGCGAGGAGTTCGTCTTCGGGATGGACCAAGGCAGCGACGAGCGCGACCAGTTGTTCCGCTACGACGCCGCCGACGGCACTATCTACGGCCTCACCGAGCGTCCCGAGGCGATACACGGCTGGGGCGGTTGGTCGCCGTCGGGCGACTCCTTCGCCTTCACCTCGAACCGCCGCGACGCACGGGCGTTCGACGTGTACGTGCAAGCGCGAAACGGGGGCCCCGACGACGCCGAACTCGTCTTCGAGTCCGACGGCTGGCTCGAAATCCTCGGATGGTCGCCCGACGGCGAGTCGCTCGCGCTCCGCGAGGCGCACGCGAGTTACGACCAGGAGCTCTCGATTCTGAACCTCGAATCCGGCCAGGCGCGCGTCGTCACCCCAGACGGGGAAGCCAGCTACGACTGCGTCGCGTTCGGTCCCGACGGCGAGTCGCTCTACCTCGTGACGAACTACGACGCGGACACGAGCTATCTTGGACGACTCGGCCTCGAATCGGGCGAGGTGGACGTCGTCGCCGACGGTAGCGGTGACGGCGGCGACTGGAACGTCGAAGAGTTCGTCTTCGACCGCGACTCTCGGGCCGTCGTCTACGGCCGCAACGTCGACGGCTACTCGGAACTGTACGCTGGCGGACTCGTCGACGAGACGACGGTCGACGTCGGTGCGGTCGACCTCCCGCGAGGCGTCGCGTCCGACGTGACGCTAGGTCCCGACGGTGAACGGTTCGCGTTCACGTTCTCGGAGAACACCGAACCGTTCGGCGTCTACGTCGGCGAACTGACGTCGGACGACGACAACGGCGCGGCGACCGCCAAACCCACCCGTTGGACGCCGCTCGACACCGTCGGCATCCCGCAGTCGACGTTCCGGAGCGCCGAGACGGTTCGGTACGAGAGCTTCGACGGAAGAGAGATACCGGCGTACTGGACGCTCCCCGGCGAAGCTGAGGACGCCGAACCCGGTTCGACGCCGGTTATCGTCGATATCCACGGCGGCCCCGAACACCAGCGGCGGCCGTGGTTCTACCCGACCAAGCAGTACTTCCTCAACGAGGGGTATGCTGTACTGGAACCGAACGCCCGCGGGTCGTCGGGCTACGGGAAGGCGTACACCCACCTCGACGACCGAGAGAAGCGGATGGACTCGGTGCAGGACGTCAAAGCGGCCGTCGACTGGCTGTACGAGCAGGAGGCCGTCGACGCCGACAGAATCGTCGCCTACGGTCGCTCCTACGGCGGGTTCATGGTGCTCGCGGCTATCACCGAGTATCCCGACATCTGGGCAGCGGCGGTGGAGTTCGTCGGCATCGCCGACTTCGAGACGTTTCTGGAGAACACCGGCGAGTGGCGGCGCGACCACCGTAGCGCCGAGTACGGGTCGCTGGAGAACCGGGAGTTGCTGAAATCCATCAGTCCGATTCACAACGTCGACCGAGTCGAGTGTCCGCTGTTCGTCCAACACGGCGCGAACGACCCGCGCGTCCCCGTCGGCGAGACGGAGCAGATCGTCGAGCGCGTGCGCGAACGCGGTATACCGGTCGAAAAACTCGTCTTCGAGGACGAGGGCCACCACACGACGACGCGTTCGAATCTCGTCGAGGAGTTCGAGCGGATTCGCGCGTTCTTGGACGAACACGTCTGAGCGCGAATGCGGCGTCGAGTTGGTAGTTCTCGCGCGTACGCGAACGCGCGACGCGAGCGTTGCACGGGCGCTCACACGTGCGCGTGTCTGCGCTTGCTTGCGATTTTGGCCCAACCCACCGCGAAAGATTTAGGCCGTCCCTTCGCATATCGCCTGGCAATGAGTAAGGGGCCGGAACTGATAATCACCGAGAAGGACAACGCCGCGAGGCGCATCGCGGACATCCTCAGCGGCGAGTCCGCCGACGCCGAGCGGATGAACGGCGTGAACGTCTACAAGTGGGGTGGCAAGCGCTGTATCGGCCTGTCGGGGCACGTCGTCGGCGTCGACTTCCCGCCGGAGTACAACGACTGGCGCGACGTCGAACCCGTCGAACTCATCGACGCACCCATCGACAAACATCCGACCCAGGAGAACATCGTCGCCGCGCTGCGACGACTCGCTCGCCACGCCTCCCGCGTCACCATCGCCACCGACTACGACCGCGAGGGCGAACTCATCGGGAAGGAGGCGTACGAACTCGTCCGCGACGTCAACGAAGAGGCTCCGATCGACCGCGTTCGATTCTCCTCTATCACGAAGCGCGAGGTGACCGAGGCGTTCGAGAATCCCGAAGATCTGGACTTCGACCTCGCGGCCGCCGGTGAGGCGCGACAGATCATCGACCTCGTGTGGGGCGCGGCGCTGACGCGCTTCCTCTCGCTGTCGGCGCGCCAACTCGGCGACGACTTCATCTCCGTCGGTCGGGTGCAGGGGCCGACGCTGAAACTCATCGTCGACCGCGAGCGCGAAATCGACGCGTTCGACCCCGAGAACTACTGGGAACTGTTCGCGGACCTCGAAAAAAGTGGGTCGGGGGAGACCTTCGAGGCGCAGTACTTCTACCCCGACGAGGACGGCAACGAGGCCGAACGCGTCTGGGACGAGGAGACCGCGAACGAGGTCTACGACACGATCCAGACCGCGTCGTCGGCGACGGTGCAGTCGGTTCGCCGCCGCACGCGGACGGACAAGCCGCCCGCGCCGTTCAATACTACTCAATTCATCCGCGCCGCAGGAAGTATCGGTTACTCCGCCCAGCGCGCGATGAGCATCGCCGAGGACCTCTACACGGCCGGTTACATCACCTACCCCCGGACGGACAACACCGTCTACCCGGACGATTTGGACCCCGAGGAGCTCGTCTCGGAGTTCGTCGGCACTCGGCGCTTCGGCGACGACGCCGAGTCTCTCTTGGAACTCGACGAACTCACGGCGACGGAAGGCGACGAGGAGACGACCGACCACCCGCCGATCCACCCAACGGGCGAACTCCCCTCCTCCGCAGACATCTCCGAGGACGAGTACGACGTGTACGAACTCGTCGTTCGGCGCTTCTTCGCCACCGTCGCCGAGGCAGCAAAGTGGGAACACCTCCGCGTCGTCGCCGACGTCGACGCCGACGGCGAGCCGCTCTCGCTGAAGGCCAACGGGAAACGACTCGTCAAGGAGGGCTACCACGCCGTCTACCCGTACTTCAACAACACCGAGAGCTTCGTCCCCGACGTCTCGGAGGGCGAGACCCTCTCGGTCACCGACACCCGCTTCGAGGCCAAGGAGACCCAACCGCCGCGACGCTACGGCCAGTCGCGGCTCATCGAGACGATGGAGAAGATGGGCATCGGGACGAAGGCGACCCGCCACGACGTGATTCAGAAGCTCTACGACAGAAACTACATCGAGAGCGACCCGCCGCGGCCGACGCGCCTCGCCCGCGCCGTCGTCAGCGCCTCGGAGGAGTTCGCCGACCGCATCGTGAGCGAGGAGATGACCGCCCAACTCGAATCCGACATGCTCGCCATCGCCGACGGCGAGAAGGACTTCGAGGACGTAACCGAGGAGTCCCGCGAGATGCTCGAAGCCGTCTTCGAGGGGCTGATGGAGTCCGGCGACGAGTTGGGCAAACAGCTCCAGAAGTCGCTGAAGGCGGACAAGACACTCGGGCCGTGTCCGGAGTGCGGCGAGGACCTGCTCGTCAGAAAGAGCCGGTACGGCTCGTACTTCGTCGGCTGCGACGGTTACCCCGACTGCGAGTACACGCTCCCGCTTCCGTCGACGGGCAAGCCGCTCATCCTCGAAGACGAGTGCGAGGAGCACGGCCTCCACCACGTGAAGATGCTCGCCGGGCGCAAGACGTTCGTCCACGGCTGTCCGCAGTGTAAAGCCGACGAGGCCGACGAGCAGGACGACCTCGTCATCGGGGCGTGTCCCGACTGTGGAGAGGGCGCGACGTCGGAGACGTCGCGAGGCGAAGGCGGTGAAACCGCCGAAGCGCACGGCGGCGAGTTGGCTATCAAGCAACTGCGTTCGGGCTCTCGGCTCGTCGGCTGTACGCGCTACCCCGAGTGCGACTACTCGCTGCCGCTGCCGCGCCGCGGCGAGATCGAAGTCACCGACGAGGAGTGCGAGGAACACGGCCTCCCCCACCTCGTCGTCCACAACGGCGACGAACCGTGGGAACTCGGCTGCCCCATCTGCAACTACCGCGAGTACCAAGCCCAACAGGTCGGCGGCGACGAGCTGCAGAGCATCTCGGGTATCGGCGAGAAGACGGCGGAGAAACTGCGAGCAGCCGGCATCGCGGACGTGCCCGGGCTGAAGGACGCCGACCCCGACGACGTGGCGGCGACTGTCGAAGGCGTGGGTGCGGATAGGGTTCGCGATTGGCAGGCGAAAGCGGACTAACTCCCACCTTTTACGCTGCGCTCGCTTCGCTCGCTCGGTAAAAGCTGGACCAAAAGCACTCCTTCTTCACTTCGCTTCGCTCCGTTCAGTCGTCGGTCTGCTCGCTCACTTCGTTCGCTCGCAGTAAGTGTGCTACTGTCAGAGGTCCTTTTAACGCCAGAAACGTTGGAGCTGTTATGAACGAAGAACTGGCTCGCTGGATGTCATGTCCTGAATGCACGAGCTCCGACGTGAAAACCCATTCCAGTATCCCGAACGACTGGATCCGAATCACCTGCGACGACTGTGGAGCGGACAGTCTCGACGCTACCCGAGACCGACTTTAGTTGAGGGAGTAGACCGGCTTGTTACCTTCTCAGCGGCCTCACTCACAGAGGAACTACTCGTCCGCTACCGCCCCCTTCACAATCTCTATCTCCTCCTCCGTCAACCCGTACAACTCGTACACGATCCGGTCGATGAGGTCGTCCGTTTTCTCGATTTTCGCCTCCGACTCGTCGGCGCGTTCCTTCGTCTCCAGATACCGCTCCAGTCCGTCGCGCACGTCGTCGACGGCGGGGAGCGTCAGCGCCTCGATGCGGTCGACCAGCGAGTTGGTCTTCGTCGCCGTCTTCCGGAAGTTCGCGAACCCACCGGCCCCTCGTCACAGTCCCACTCACTAAGGTCGGAGATCCGCTCGTCGAGATAGTAGTTCGAGAACAGATTCGAGTTCAGATACGGTGACTCCGAGAGCGTCGACTGGCTCATGACGGTTACATCGATGGGTTCGTCCGACCGACCTGAATCTATGGAATCTCCGAGAACGTCCGCCAGAGACTGGCCGAACTAGCGTTCCGCACGCTTTTTAACGACTGCCGGGAGTACACAGTCCAATGACTCTCCCCTGGGAATCGTGGGACCACATCCTCAAAATCGATCCCGACAAACCGCTCGTCGACGGCGAGACGTTCGCCGACGCCTGCGAGACCGGCACCGACGCCATCGAAATCGGCGGCACGCTCGACATCACCACCGAGAAGATGCAGCGCGTCGTCGACGCCTGCGCCGAGTACGACGTGCCGCTGTACCAGGAGCCGTCGAACCCCGCGGTGGTCGTCGACGACGACGCGCTCGACGGCTACCTCATCCCAACCGTCTTCAACGCCAGCGACTCATTCTGGGTCACAGGCGCGCACAAGGAGTGGGTCCGCATCGAGAACGGCCTCGACTGGGACCGCACGCACACTGAGGCGTACATCGTCCTCAACCCCGAGGCCTCCGTCGCGCAACTGACCGACGCCGACTGCGAGCAATCCGTCGACGACGTGGCCGCGTGGGCCGCCGTCGCCGAGAAGATGTTCGGCCAGGATATCGTCTACGTCGAGTACTCCGGCATGTACGGCGACACCGAGAAAGTACGAGCCGCACAGGACGCCCTTGACGACTCGGCGCTGTTCTACGGCGGCGGCATCCGGAGCTACGACGCCGCCTACGAGATGGGTCAGTACGCCGACGTCGTCGTCGTCGGCGACCTGCTCCACGACGAGGGTGTCGACGCCGTCCGCGAGACCGTCGAGGGCGTCAAGGACGCCCACGCCGAGTAATTCTTCTCCGTGCTTTCGGTTCGAGTCGACGTTCGGTAACAGAGAGCGGTCAGTCCGCCGTACCGACCGCCTCGTCCTCGTCGAGTCTGACGAGTTCGCCGGCTGACTCCAGCAGCTTCACGCCCCACGTCATCGTCACGGGGACGAGCGCCGTCGTGAAGATGGCGATGAAGACGAGGATAGAGAACATCTGCTGGTCGATGACGCCCGCCGACAGCCCGATGGAGGCGATGATGATCTCGACGGTACCGCGGCCGTTCATCCCGAAGCCGATGACCAGTCCCTCGCGGGAGGTGAGCTTCGTCGGCAACGAGAACAGCCACGAGCCGACGATCTTGCCGACGAACGCGATGGCGACGAGCAGCGCGAGCAACCCGAGGTTCTGCGTGAACACGTCGAACGTCAACTCGAAGGCGACGGTGACGAAGAAGATGGGTGCGAAAAAGCCGATGGCGAGGTCGTAGATGACGTTCTCCATGTGCTCGTACAGTCCCGGCGTGATGTCGGCCTGGCGGAGGAACATTCCGGCCATGAACCCGCCGATGATCGTGTGCAGTCCCGCCAGAGCGGCGAGTTCGGCGAACAGTAGTGCGACCAGCAGCGCGAACGTGAACGCTGTCGTCTTGTCGACGAAGCCGTACTGCTCGCGGAGTTCTTCGAGTTTCGTCCACAGCGGCGGCAGGAAGCGGTCGCCGATGAACAGCGTCACCGCGAAGAACGCCAGCGCCTTCGCGAAGATGACGGCGATGTCGACGGGGTTCACCGACCCGGCCTCGACGAAGCCGATGATGCCCGCGAACGCGACGAGCACGCCCACGTCGGAGACGAGCGCCCCGCCGAGGAGCACGCCCGCGATGCGCGTGTCGAGAAGGTCGAGGTCCGAGAGGATCCGCGACTTCGTCGCCAGCGACGTCGCCGCCATCGCCAGCCCCAAAAACAGCGCCGCGCCCGTCGACTCCCCGAGTACCATCCCGGCCGCGTAGCCGAGACCGAACGGGATGACGAACCCGCCGATAGCGATGAGTAGTGCCTGCGGCCCGAGTTCGAAGAGTTTGTGGAGGTCGACCTCGGTGCCGACGTACACCATCAGCAGGAAGACACCGAGTTCCGAGAGCACCGTCAGTACCTCCGACGGTTGGATGATTCCCAGTATCGGCGGCCCGAAGACGAGTCCGGCGAACAGTTCGCCCATCATCGCCGGGTAGCCGAAGCGTTCGGCGAGCGCGCCGAACACCCACGCGACGGCGAGAACGAGCAGGAGACCTAGGATGTCGATCTCGGCGGCTTCGACCATCAGCCGCTCTCCTTGTGGTGTCGGCGTCTCGTTCTCCGTCTCGGGGCGTCTGTGTCGGTGACGAGGAGATTCACGTACATGAACAAAGAGTATCTTAGCGGGTTATCGCACGCTCGCTGACTTCTCTCGTCCGAGCGTGGGGAACGAATCCACATAAGCAACCCGATTTGATTCACACATCCGCAGATAATTCAGCTCGAGTTTCGAATTCGTTGTGACGGTTCCGGGGTCGCGGGGTTCTCGCTCCCGTGGTCGACTCGAAGCCGATGACCAGTCCCTCGCGGCGACGGACTGGCCGAGCGGCGTCAGGTTCGACGACCGCACGGCGGCCGGTCACCGCGAACTGAGCACGGCCACCGGACAGGTGGCGTTCCGTATCACGTACTCGGCCCGGTGTCCGAGGAACGCCCGACCCGACACCGGTCGGATGTTGCTCCCGAGGAGGACGAGATCCGCCCCGGTCTCGTCGGCGTACTCCACGATGGCCTCCTGCGGTTCGTCGTCGTCGCCGACGAACACCTTGGTCGTCACCTCGACGCCCATCGCGCGCCCGAGGTCCGCCTCAGCGTCGACTATCTCCTCGCCGATGCGCCGCGCCTGTTGGATGTCGGGTTCCTCGACGAATCGGTCGCCGATCTGCGGCGGGTTGACCACGTGAAGCACTTCGACCAGCGTGTTTCCGCCGGCGATGGCGAACGCCACTTCGGCGGCGTGGCGGTTGTACTCCGCGCCGACCGTCGGCAGGAGGATCCGTCGAATCGGTTTCTGTTCGAGAATCCCGTCCGACGCCTCCGGGTCCGCGTTGACGACCATCACCGGACAGGGGGCGTTCTGGACGACTTCGTCGACGACCGACCCGAAAAGCGGGTCGTCCGGACGCGCGCCGCGCTCGGACGCACCGAGGACGAGCATGTCGTAATCCCGCTCGGCCTCGGTGAGTACCGCCTCCGTTGCACTCCCCCGCTCGCTGCGGACGACGTTCCGCGCCGACACGTCACCGCCAGGATCGAGTTGGAACTGCATCAGGTTCAGACATCGCGCCGAGTCGCTCGCGTAGTCGGTCTCACCGTCGGTGCCCGTCCCCGACTGTGACGACTGTCCGGTGTCCGTCCGTGACGACCGTTCAGCTCCGCCGGCCGTCGGATCCTCGCGCCCGCCGTCGGTCGCGTGTGTCGCCTCGTCGGATCCGACATACGGCAGTTTCGAGACGAACGACTCTATTCGACCAGGGGACCGCTCCGTCTCGTCGTACCGAAGATACATGTTCGTCACCTCTATCTCCTCGTCGCGGGTGAGACGGCCGAGCAACTGGGCGGCGAACTGCGAGTCGCCGCTGCACCGCGTCGGCAGCAGGATCGTCGTCACCGACCCGAGGAAGCTCCCAGCCTGTCGCTTCTCGCGCTCGAGACGCTCGCGCTCGGCGTCGGACATCGGCACCTTCGGGAGGCTCCAGCGGAGCAGCGGCGGAGCCATCAGTGAGGTGACGATGGCGATCATGACGATGATGCTGTACATCTCCACCGTGAGGACTCCGAGTCCGAGACCGACCATAGCGACGATTATCTCCATCGCACCGCGAGCGTTCAGCCCCGCGCCCATCGTGATCCCCTCCCAGTGGGAGAGACCGGCGGCTTTCGCGCCGACGTAGGAGCCGACGAACTTCCCGACGACGGCGATAAGAAGCGCCCCTATCGCAGCGAAGAACACTACTGGTTCGAAAAGCGAGGTGAGGTCGACGCGGAGACCCGCCGTCGCGAAGAAGATAGGCGCGAACACGCCCATCGTCATCATCTCGAAGGTGTGTTCGGTCTCGTAGTCGAAGCGCTTGACCTGCCCGACGAGGATGCCGACGACGAACGCGCCGAGGACGACCTCGAGGTGGAGGTAGTGGGTGAACGACCCGACGCCCATCGACAACACCATCACCGTCGTTATCTTCGCCACCTGTCCGCCGACGACGTTGTCGACCCAGCGGATGAGCCACCTGACGAGGCGCTGTCCGACGGTGAACCCGAACAGCAGGAAGACCGTGAGGTACAGGATCGTCAGCCCCGTGCTCGCCAGCTCTATCTGCCCCGTGCGGGCGAGTCCGGCGACGAGCGCCAGCAGAATCCAGCCGACGGTGTCGTTTATCATTCCGGCGGCCAGCGAAATCTGTCCGAAGTCGCGCCTGATGGCGTCCATGTCCATCAGGATCTTCGCGATGACCGGGATGGCGGAGATGCTCATCGCGACCGCGACGAACAGCGCGAACGCCAGCCGCTGGTCCGCTTGCGCGACGAATCGGACGGGAAGATACCAGGCGAACGCGAACCCGATCACGAAGGGGACGACGATGCTCGTGATGGAGATAATTGTCGACTCCGTCGCCCGACTCACGATGAGTCTGAGGTCGGTCTCCAGTCCAGTGAGGATGATAAGCATCAACAGCCCGATCCACGAGACGACCTCGATGAGGTGGAACTGCGGTTCGATGTTCGTGCCTGGTGCGAAGACGGCCCCCGAGACGAGCGTCGTCACGTCGAAGAGCGACGGACCGAGGACGATACCGGCGGTCAGTTCGCCGACGACTGCGGGCAGGTCAAACCGCTTCGCCAACTCACCGAGACCGCGCGCGACGACCAGCAGCGTGGTGAGCATGACGAACAACCAGAGCAACTGGTCGTGTCCCAGCGGTTCGATGACGGTCTGGCCGGGGACGACGAGTGGGTCCATCGGTCCCTACGTCCCACCCCGGTCCGCGATGCGTCCGGCGGGCGCTCGGTCGGAAACGGCGGAGTTCGGACCTCTCGTCTCGCCGGTCGGGTTCGGCGGAACTGATGCCACGTGTCGAGTGATCATTTCGTCTACGTGGGTTCGGATACGTGATAAAGTAGCCGGTTGTTATGCGGAATCGTTAAAATAGGAGACTATTTTTCAGGATTACTCAACGGGGCGGTCGCAGTCGAACGCCGTATACGCACAGGTGTACTCGTTCCGAATGAGTTCCTCTTCGACGATTTCGAAGCCGAGCGCGCTGAGGTCGCGCCCGATTCGGCTCAGATCGTCGCTATCCTGTCCGACGACGGTGATGTGGACGTTCTCGTCGCCGGTCATGATTTCGCGGACGGAGACGACTCCGTCGACGTCGAGCGCCTGCCGTGCGAGTTGCTCTCGTTTGGGAATCGGGGCCGTACAGAGGATGAGCGTGTACAGTTGGTATCCGGCCGCCTCGAAGTCGATGTCGAGATGGCTACCGCGGATGATTCCGTCGTCCTGTAACCGTTTGATTCGGTTTCGGACGGTGCTCGAAGAGACGCCTCGCGCGTCCGCAATCTCTCGGGCGGACGTCCCTCGCGCGTCACCCTGTAGCGCGTAGATGATGTAGCGGTCGAGGTCGTCTATTTCCCGCTGTGGCATGCATTGAAGCGTGAGCACTACGCTGAAATGTGTTTTGTTCACGGGCGCGAGCATCTGTCCGATAGCCGTTGGTGCGACGTGATGGTCGTCTCCCGGTCCCCTCTCGTCGCGGCCGAGAGCTCATCGTCGGAGCGAATCGACCCTTTTTATGCCGTGTAGCTTCGAAGCGTGACCATGCGAAACAGAACGTACGCAGCGGACGCCGAACCGGGAGAGACGGTGACGCTCGCCGGCTGGGTCCACGAGGTTCGTGACCTCGGCGGCATCGCCTTTCTCATCCTGCGGGACGCGACCGGCAAGATTCAGATCAAGTTCGAGAAGGACGAGATGGACGAGGAACTCGTCGAGACCGGACTGGGCGTCCACCGCGAGAGCGTCATCTCGGTGACCGGCGAGGTCGGCGAGGAACCGCGCGCGCCGACGGGCGTCGAAGTCGTCCCCGAGAGCCTCGACGTCGTCGCCGAGGCCGACCCGCAACTGCCGCTGGACCCCTCCGGGAAGGTCGACGCCGAACTGCCGACGCGCCTCGACAACCGAACGCTCGACCTCCGGAAAGACGAGGTAAAGGCCATCTTCGAGATTCGCGCCGAGGTCCAGCGCGCCGTCCGCGAGACGTTCCGCGACCTGCACGCGACCGAGATCAACACGCCGAAAATCGTCGCCACGGGCACCGAGGGCGGCACCGAACTGTTCCCCATCACCTACTTCGGCAAGGAGGCGTTCATGAACCAGTCGCCACAGCTGTTCAAACAGCTGATGGTCGGCTCCGGACTGGAGCGCGTCTTCGAGATCGGTCCCATCTTCCGCGCCGAGGAGCACAACACGCCGCGACACCTCAACGAGGCGACCTCCATCGACTTCGAGTCGGCGTTCGTCGACCACACGGAGGCGATGGACGTCTGCGAGGCCGTCGTCAAGGCGGCGTACGAGGCCGTCGAGGAGAACTGTCAGCGCCAACTCGAAGCGCTCGGACTCGAAGACGAGTTCGAGGCCCCCTCCGGCGAGTTCCCGCGACTCACCTACGAGGAGGCCATCGAACGCATCAACGCGTCGGGCGAACTCGACGAGCACCTCGTCTGGGGCGACGACCTGCCGACCGAGGGTGAGAAGGCGCTCGGCGAGGACGTCGGCGAGCACTACTTCATCACCGACTGGCCCAGCGAGATCAAGCCGTTCTACATCAAGGACCACGACGACGACGAGTCGCTCTCGACCGGGTTCGACATGATGCACCCGACCATGGAACTCGTCTCGGGCGGCCAGCGTGAACACCGCTACGACGAACTCGTCGCCGGCTTCGAACAGCAGGGGCTCGACCCCGAGTCGTTCGACTACTACACGAAGATGTTCAAGTACGGCATGCCCCCGCACGCCGGATTCGGTCTCGGCGGCGAGCGTCTCATCATGACGATGCTCGGACTGGAGAACATCCGTGAAGCCGTCCTCTTCCCGCGTGACAGACAGCGTCTGAGCCCGTAGACCCAACGGAACTGACGACCACTTCATTTTTCGCGTCGCTCGGAGAGCAGACAGCGACGAAAGCGGCTTCTGTTTCGACGATACTGACGGACGACTGAGACGGCCAAGCGACTTATTCGCGTCCGCTTCCAAGCCCGGCTCGATGCCCGAACTGAACGACACCGTGCTTAGCGAGGCGGGCGACCGCGGGCGGACGCTTCTGGTCACGGACCTCGTCGGACTCATCGAACGCCACGAGCGGAGCGACCGGCCAGGCGTCGAATCCGAGCGCGTCGTGACGTACGCCGAAGCGTTGGAGGCCGACGGCGCGCGCATCGACGCGCCGAGCGTCCCGTCGGCCGTCGAGGAACGCCGAACCAACTCCTCCTCGTGGGTCGGCGACGATGTCCTCTACACCGTCGACGACGGCCGCGTGAGTACGTTCCCCGAACGCTGGCACGAGGGTCTCCGCGGCGAGAGCGACGTGAGGCGGTATCTCGAAGTCATCCTCGACGACGTCGACGACAGCGAAAACGCGTTCAGCATGGGCGGCGCGGGGCGAGGTGTTCCGCGCAGTCTCCTCTTCGACGCGACGGCCGCTCTCGGGGAACTGAACCCGACCGAGGCCAAAGCGCAGATAGAGGCGCTCCGCGACGAGGGGGTTCTCGCCGAGGACGTCGACCAGCATCCGAACGCACGCGTCTCGTTCGCGTAGGCGCGCCGAGGTAGTCGTCGACTCCGGCAACTGCGTCGAACGGATGTCGCCGCTCGGCGGCGAGAAACAGGATGGGCGATCGCTCGGTGCCGGACGACGTCACGTCGCGAGAAACGACCGAGAGGACGCGAAACGGCGGTGCGTCCGGGAGTGATGCATGTCTAACTTGTCGACCGTTCGGCGAGTTAGGTTGCGAACGGCGTGGTGGACGCGCCGTGCGTCACACGTCCCGACGAAGTCTGATTTCGTCGTCGGTGACCGCCTCGACGGCTTCCTCCTGGAGCGGGTACGTGTCTTCGTCCCTCTCACCCCAGCCGAGTTTCGATTTGAGTTTCTCGGTGAGTCCGGGGTCCGGTTCGACGTACGCTGTTCCGTGTTCAACATCGGCAACGATGCCTACGGTGTCGCCGTCGGCGGCGACGACCTTCTTCCCCTCATCGTCTTCGGTGATGTTAGTTGCCATCGGTGGGTCCTCCGTAGTCGTCTGCGACCTGCTGGTCGCGTCGACACCGACGAGGGAGAGACGTAAAAAGCGACCCGACCGTTTCTCCGGGTCCCAACCGAAAAATGTGCCGCGAGAACTCCCGAAAATGCCGATATTCGGTTCCAAATGATGGATCGTAGTGCTACTGGCTACCAGACGGAAATGCGGCGTTTATTCGCGTGAACGGCCTGAACGACTGCCGTCCCGGATTGTAACTGTTAAACCCGCGGCGCGGGGATGACCGAGTATGGCTGGCGAGGCAGTAGCGTTCGTTCCCGGTCACGTAACCGGTTTCTTCAGCGCCCATCCGAACGACGACCCGGCCGTCGCCGGGTCGCGCGGGGCGGGCGTGACCCTCTCGACGGGGGTAACCGTCCGCATCCGTCCGGCGGCGACGACGACGGTGACGCTCGACGGCGAGACGATTCGCGTCGAACCGGTCGAGCGAGTGCTGGAGGCACTCTCGGTGACGGCGACCGTCGACGCCGACACGTCGTTGCCCTTGGGCGCGGGGTTCGGCGTCTCGGGCGCGATGGCGCTCGGGACCGCGTTGGCGGCCAACAGCGTCTTCGACCGAGCGCTCTCGCAGAACGAACTCGTCACACTCGCCCACGGCGCGGAAGTACAGTCTGGTACCGGTCTCGGCGACGTAGTCGCACAGGCGCACGGTGGCGTGCCGATTCGCCTCGAACCCGGGGCACCCGGCGAGGGACTGCTGGACAGCATCCCCGCCCAGACCCGTATCGAGTACGTCACGTTCGGCGAACGCTCCACCGAGGACGTGCTCTCGGGCGACACGACCCGGCTCTCGGAGGCCGGGAGTCGCGCGCTGTCGAGTCTCGTCGAACGCCCCACGCTCGACCGGTTCATGTTCGCGTCGCGTCGGTTCGCCAGGGAAGCGGGACTGCTCACCGGCCGCGCCGAGGCGGCGATACGCGACGTGAACGCCGTCGACGGCGAAGCGTCGATGGCGATGCTCGGTGACTCCGTCTTCGCGCTCGGGGCCGGCCTCTCCGACGCGGGGTACGACCCGGCGGTCTGTCACAGTCACCCGGCGGGCGCGAGAGTGCTCGGCGACGACGAAAGTGGCGCGCCCGCGGGACGTGGGCCGTCTCCCGCGGCGCCGGGCAACGAGTAACACCGATTTTTATCCCCCGTCGTCAATAGCCGGTATGACCGATATTCCCGCGGACCACCCCCGGTACGAGTCGCTTTTGACGCGACATCGAATCGAGGCGGGAGTCGACGAGGGTATCACCAGCAGGCAGGGACTCATCGCCCAGGGACGCGGCGAAGCGTTCGACTACCTCCTCGGCGAGCGGACGACCGAGAGCGCCGACGCCGCCGAGCGCGCCGCCGCGGCGCATCTCCTCCTGGCCGACCACCCCGTGCTGTCGATAAACGGGAACGTCGCCGCGCTCTGCCCGGGCGAACTCGTCGAACTCGCCGAAGTCGTGGGCGCAGACCTCGAAGTGAATCTGTTCAACCGGACCGAAGAGCGCATGGCGGCCATCGCCGACCACCTGCGCGAGCACGGCGCGACCGAGGTGAAGGGGTTGACCGCCGACGGCCGCATCCCCGGCCTCTCGCACGAACGCGCGAAAGTCGACGCCGACGGTATCGGCGACGCCGACGTCGTCTTGGTCCCCCTCGAAGACGGGGACAGAGCCGAGGCGCTCGCGGCGATGGGGAAAGTCGAACTCGTCGTCGACCTCAACCCGATGTCACGGTCGGCACAGAGCGCTACTGTCCCGATCGTCGACAACATCGTTCGCGCGGTACCGAACGTCACCCGACACGCCCGTGAGCTACGGCGACGACCCCGCGAGGACCTCGAACGAATCGTCGCCGAGTTCGACGCGGCGGCGGCGCTCGAAGCGGCCGAGAACGCGATTCGGACCGGGGCGAAATAGTTCGACCTGCACGCCGCTCGCCGAACACCGCTCGCCCAACGCCGCTCGTCTCCGCGCGGCGGACGGACTCGTCGTCAGTCGGTCGGGTGGCTCGCATCGCCGTCACCGCCGCAGGTAGTGTCGCTTATCTACCACCATCGCATACGGCGGTCTATGACTCGTCGAGTCCTCGTCGCAAACGCGACTGGAAGACTCGGAAAAGCCGTTGCCGAACACCTTTCCTCCGACGAGTGCGAGACGTTCGACGTTCGGGTTCTCACGGATACGTCGACCCCCGACGTCACGGAGTTCCGCACCGAGCAGGGACCGATACTCGTCGAGGTGGACGCGTCCGACGCCGACGCGTTAGCGACCGCCGTCGAGGACGCCGACGCCCTCTTTCTCAGCGACGACGCGGACGACGCCGACGCCGAACGCGAGCGCATCGTCGCGATGGGCGAAGCGCTCGTTGAGGCCGCCGAGCGAGCGAACCTCCCGCAGTTCGTCTACGCGAGCGCCGGCGGTGTCGAGTCCGAAACCGATGTCCCGGAACTCGACGCCATCCACGCCGTCGAACGGCGCGTTCGCGACGCTGACGTTCCGTGGACCGTACTCCGTCCGGCACTTCTCATGCAACAGTTCGAATCGTGTCGAGGTGGTATCGAGTCCGGCACACTCACGCTACCGCTCGAAGAGGGCTCCCATCTGCACCTCGTCGACGCCGCGGACGTGGCGGCGGTCGTCGCTCGCGTGCTCGACAGTCCCGACACTTTCCTCGGCGAAACGCTCGAACTCGCGGCCGACGCCTACACCCTCGACGAACTCGCGTCGATGTTCGCCGACGTGCTCGGCCACGAGGTGACTGGAATTCGCGCTCCGATGGACGCCGTTCGCGAGGAACTCACCGAGGAACGTGTCACGCTGTTCGAGTTCGTCAACGACGGCGGCTACGACGTCGACGTCGAGGCCATCCGGGAGCGGTACGAGTTCGAGTTCACCTCGTTCGAGGAGTACCTCGACGCCAACTGGTCGGCCGCGGCCCCGGAGCCGTCCACGAAGTCGACGGCCGACTGAGCGGACGAGCGGCGGTGAGAGCGAGCGATAACGGAAACGAGAGGCGGCGAGAGCGGGCGACGGAGGCGGTCAGTCGAAGCCGCTTATCAAGGTGACGAGCCACTGTGCCGGGTCGCCACGGCGTCGGACGGACACCTCCTCGACCCACTTCACCCACTGGAAGCCGCGGCGTCCCGGCGCGACGAGTCGCAGCGGCGCGCCGTGGCCGTGCGAGAGCGGGTCGTCGCCGACGCGGGTCGCCAGCAGCGCCTCTCGGGCTTCCTCGACGGGGAGGCTCCAGCGATAGCCGGTGACGGAGACAAAGCGGACGTACCGGGCGTCGTCGGCGAGGCCCGCAGCGTCGAGCAGGTCTCCGACGCGGACGCCGCGCCAGTTCTGGACGGTGTACCACCCGCTCGTGCAGTCGAGCAGCGCTTCCAGCTCCGCCCCGGTCGTCAGGTCGTCGTAGTCGAGTTCCAGCGTCGTCTCGACGCGGCCGCCGACCGACAGTGTCCACGTCTCCGTGTCGACCGGGTCGGGGTCGTCGGCGACCCAACTCGTCACCGGAAACGACGACCCTTCGACGGGTTTCGACCCGGTGAACCGGCGTTCGACGCCTGTCGTGCCGAGCAAGCGGTTCGTCGTCTCCTGGGCGCGAAACAGCACCGCGCCGCCGACGAGCAGGCCCGCGTACTGGAGGGCGGCGCGGCGGTCCTCGAAGTCGACTCGACGCGGCGGCCGAAAGTGCGTACGGAGGTGGAGCACCACGACGGGAACGAGCAGTAAACCGAAGAAGACGTGGACGCTCAGCAGGTTCCACAGCCAGATATCGGCGTCCGCACCGATCACCCACGCGATACCCGTACCGAGTGTCGCCAGCGCGAGCACCGTCAACAGCAGCGACAGCGCGGTCGCGCGGGTCCACAGTCGGCGGTTCGTCACCCGGTGACGGACGCGGTAGAGTTTGAATCCCACGAGCGCGACGAGCGTCAGTCCGGCGACCGCGTGTAGCCAGAACAGCCACGCGCCGTCGGACGTCCCGACGGTGAAACTCAGCAGTCCGGAGAGAGTTTCGAAGCAGACGAGTGCGAAGATGGACCAGTCGACGAGACGCGGCTGTGGCTCGACGGCAGCGAGTACCCCTCCGACCGTGTCGCGCGATAACACAGTTACTCTAGGAAACGGACGCTACAAGAGCGCGTCGTCGGAACCGACGCGGTCGACTACTGGTTAGGTGACTCGCTCGTCTCCTCCGCTTCCTCGTCGTCGGATTCCGCCTCGCCGTCGGCTTCGAGCGGCGACTCACCCTCGGTACCGCCCGAATCTGACTCTGTGTCACTCCCGTCGGATTCTTCCTCGTCGGTCTCGTCGTCCGACTCTTCGGTCTCCAGTACAGCCTCGCCGGCGGTTTGGTCGCCGTCCTCGTCCGTCGCCGCCTCGACGACATCTTCTTCCACGACTGTCTCACCCGGTTCCGGCGAGACGTCGCCGCTCTCGTCTTCGACCGTGTCGACCATCTCGTCGACTTCGTCCTCCTCGGCGACGTTCGTACCCATCACGTCCTCCTCGGCGACGTTCGTCTCGGTGATGTCGCGTTCGGTCGCGTCGGGTTCGGAGTCGCCCACCGCACGGCGCTTCTGCACGGCGTAGGCGACGACAGCGACGACCACCGCGAACGTGAGCAGTCGCAGGAGCGTCCCGACGACCGACCGCGACCCGGACGACTCTCCGGCCGCCGGTTCCGCTTCGGCATCCTGCGCTGGAGCGTCCGTCTCCGCCAGCAGTCGTCCGATTCGCTCGTCTCGGCTCAGTCGTCGGAGTACGCCGAGAGCGACGAGCGACACCGCGACGAGTTGCTTTCCCGTCCGTCGCTCGCGACTCTGTGCTGTGTCCTGTCCCGCGAGCGTCCGGAGGAACCGTTCGACGTCGAACGACGTCGAGTCCGCGTCCGAGTCCGCACCGGACGACTCGGTAGGTTCGTCCTCCACTATCGCGCGGGCCACGCGCTTTGCTTCGTCCATCGTCTCTCGTCGGTTGTTCATCACGTGTGTTCTCCCTGTGAGAACTCAGCACGGAGCCTCGAAAGGTTTCGGGCGAACGTCACGTTCGGGAGTCTGTCTTCGATACCGTACTGTCCAGACGAATTACTCGAACAGACTGTCCGGCGGGCCACCCGCGAGAAGGTCTCTGTCGTGCGGTTCCGAGAAGTCGATGTCCGGTCCGACCGGTACCAGCCGTTTGGGGTTCACGTCGCCGTGGCTTCGGTAGTAGTGCTCGGTGATGTGTTCGAGGTTGACCGTCTCCGCGATTCCGGGCAACTGGAACAGTTCCTTCGTGTAGTTCCAGAGGTTCGAATACTCGTGAATCGCCCGGCGGTTGCACTTGAAGTGAGTGTGGTAGACGTGGTCGAAGCGGACGAGCGTCGCGAACATCGCCAGATCCGCTTCCGTGAGCACGTCGCCTGCGAGGAAGCGCCGTTCGTCGAGTACCTCCTCCCAGTGGTCGAGCGCCTCGAACAGGTCCCCGACCGCGCGGTCGTACGCCGACTGCGAATCCGCGAATCCGGCGCGGTAGACGCCGTTGTTGACCGGCTCGTAGATGTCGTCGATGAGTCGGTCGACTTCGTCTTGATACCCCTCCGGGTAGAGGTCTACGTCGCGTTCGGCGAGGCGGCCGAATCCGGTATCGAGCATCCGCATGATCTCTTCGGACTCGTTGTTGACGATGGTCTCCTCCGCTTTGTCCCAGAGGACGGGGACTGTCACGCGGCCGGTGTAGTCGCCGTCCGCGCGGACGTAGATGTCCCGGAGGTACGGTTCGTCGTATAGTGGGTCCGGGAACCGTTCGGAGAACTCCCAGCCGTCGTCGATGCGGACCGGTTCGGTCAACGAGAGCGTGACGGCGTGTTCGAGACCCAAGAGCGCGCGCGTCATCGCCGCTCGGTGCGCCCACGGGCAGGCCCGGCAGATGTAGAGGTGGTATCGACCCGCCTCGACGGGGAACCTCGCGTCCTCGCGGTCCTCGATGCGGTCGCGGAACGACGTCTCCTGTCTGTCGAACTCTCCCTCGTCGTTGGTCGTCTGGTAGGCGTCGGTGGTCCACTCGCCGTCGACGAGCATGTTCATCGACTGTCGCCCCTGAGCGTCGCTGGTCGAGTCATTTCGTTCACACGTACGGCCGCTGCGAGCAAAAGCGTTCGGCGGAGTGGCGAATCGCGCGCATTCGCCGCGCCGTCCGGCGGTCGTACGCTCGGATTATCGTAACAGTATGCCGGGCCATACTGCTGAAACAATCGAACGGTTGCCCATAACAAAGCCAGTAGTTGTTCTTGCCGCACGCGATGCCCGACTCTGGTTCGACACGACAGTATGTGCCCTTGGTGGTGCTCCTCGTCGTCGCCCTCGGCGCAATAGCCGTCGGTTCCGGCTTCGCGTCGCAGTTCGACGCAGGGTCACTGTCCCCGGTCAACGACTCCCCCAACGAATCGAGCAGCGAGACTGCCGGCTCCGAAATCGTCACCAACGAGACGACGCCGAACGAGACGACGCCGAACGAGACGTCGGAGACGACGACCACGGATGCGCCGTCTACCGCCGATGACGACGATGCTGGCGGCTCGGACGCCGGCGACTCGAACGACGCCGGTGGTTCCGACGACGCCGACGATTCGGACGCCGGTAGCTCGAACGACGCCGACAATTCTGACGATTCTGACGACGCTGACGATTCGAACGACGCTGGCGGCTCCGACGACGCCGACGATTCGGACGAGTCGGACGATTCCGACGCAGACGACACGACCACCTCCGCATCGGCGTCGGTCGAACCGCTACAGGATAGCTCGGATCAGTGTGGTCAACTCACCGTCTCGAACCCCAACGAGTTCGCGGTGACCTACAGCTACTCCGTTCAGGAGACGGGGACGAGCGGGAACGTCGAACTCGAACCCGGCGAGTCGACCACCATCGACCTCGACTTGGGCGACGTCGAGGGCCAGTACTACGTGGTCACCGAGGCGACGCGAACCGACTCCGGCGAGTCGGTGCCCGTCGAGGACGAGGAGACCTCGGCGATAACCGAGAGCGTCGAAGCCTGCGGTCCCTCGGAGACCACCGAGACGAGCACGTCGTCGACTTCGACGCCGACCGAGACCGAGACGACGACTTCTACGTCGTCGTCGGTCGAACCGCTGCAGGATAGCTCGGACCAGTGCGGTCAGCTCACCGTCTCGAACCCCAACGAGTTCGCGGTGGCCTACAGCTACTCCGTCCAGGAGACGGGGACGAGCGGGAACGTCGAACTCGGCCCCGGTGAGTCGACCACCGTCGACCTCGACTTGGGCGACGCCGAGGGTCAGTACTACGTGGTCACCGAGGCGACGCGAACCGACACCGACGAGTCGGTGCCGGTCGAAGACGAAGAGTCCTCGGCGATAACCGAGAGCGTCGAAGCGTGCGGTTCCTCGAAGTCCACCGAGACGAGCACGTCATCGACTTCGACGCAGACCGAGACGGCAACGTCGACGCAGACCGAGACGGCAACGTCGACGCAGACCGCGACGGCAACGTCGACGCAGACCGCGACGGCAACGTCGACGCAGACCGCGACCGAGACAGAAACGGCTACCTCGACACAGACTGCGACCGAAACGTCGACTGCCACCTCGACAGAGACTGCAACGGAAACGGCAACGTCGACGCAGACTGCGACCGAGACTGAGACGGCAACGTCGACGCAGACCGCGACGCAGACTGCGACCGAAACGCCGAACGAGACGACGGCCGACGGCGCGTAACCCGTCGAGTACGCGACCGCAACCAGTATCCGACGGCCGCCGGAACGCGGTTCGGGAGCGTCGCGAGCGACTGATACTTTCTTTGTCCCCCGGTCGGTGGTGAGTGCATGGACACTCGTCGCGTGCTCCTGGTCGACGCGTTCACCGCCGAACCGCTCGCGGGTAACGCCGCCGGCGTCGTTCCCGACGCCGACGGTCTCTCGGTCGAACAGATGCAAGCGGTCGCCCGCGAACTGTCGGTGAGCGAGACGGCGTTTCTGCACCCCTCCGGGAGCGCCGACCGTCGCGTCCGGTACTTCACGCCGACGCAGGAGGTCGACCTCTGCGGCCACGCGACCGTCGCAGCGCACGCGCACCTCTTCGAGGAGAACGCCATCGACGCGGGCGTCCATGCGCTGGAGACGAACGTCGGCGACCTCGATATCGAAGTGACGGAGGACGGCTTCGTCTGGATGACGCAGGCGCAGCCGACGGTACGTCCCGTCGACGTCGACTACGACCGCGTGAGCGACGCGCTCGGCGTCCCGGTCGACTCGCTACGGGCAGTCGCCGACGACCTGCCGGCGGCCGTCGCGTCGACTGGACTCCCGTTTCTCGTCCTCGGCGTCGACTTCCTCGAAGCGGTCGGCGGCGCGACCCCAGACACGAGCGCCGTCGCCGCGCTGGCCGACGACCACGGCGCGACCGGCGTCTACCTGTTCACCTTCGACACGCTGGACGCCGAGTCGACGCTGCACGCGAGGATGTTTGCCCCCGGCGCGGGCGTCGCCGAGGACCCCGTCACCGGTACCGCCAGCGGCGCGTGCGGCGCGTATCTCCGGCACGTCGGCGCATTCGACGTGCTCCCCGACGAGATGCAGTTCGAACAGGGCGAGTTCGTCGATAGACCGGGCCGGGTTCGGGTCCGCGTCGGCGACGCCGTCCGGGTCGGCGGACGGGCGGTGACGGCGCTCGACGGTGATATCGTCGTGCCAGAGATCGAGGACGACGAGATACTCGAAGCCTGAACAGGTCGAAAATCAGCGGTCCGGGTCGGGATTCGGCTCCGACCACGAGATGGCGGCGGTACACCAGTGACAGAACTCCAACTCCGCATCCAGCGGATAGCCGCAGACCGGGCAGGCGACGGCGTCTTCGTCCGCCTCGGCCGGTTTGATGGCGATGCGGCAGGCGTCGTAGATGCTCAACCCCAGAAGGAACAGCAGGGGCGGGTAGACGCTCGACGGTTCGACGTTCACCGACGCGAGCGTCCGAACGGGTGCAGCGGCGAGCGACGACACGGATATCGTGGCCGGGTTGAGCGCCACGACGAGCGCGACCCCGATGCCGAGGACGAACACGAACCACGCCACGCCGCGTCGCCACCGACGGAGGTAGAGGTGAGCGACGCCCGCGACGCCGACGGTGGCGAACAGCGTCCCGAGGACGGCGGCGACGAGCGCACGTCGGGGTGTGTCGGTCATGTCCCCAACGTCCAGAGCCATACCGTATAAATTCGTGGGTTCTGCGGCGAATTTCCGGCAGAGAAGAGATATCCAGATACCGATGAATCTCTGGCAATTACGGCGCGAACGGCGTTTTTGGACGCGCACACGGCCCTCGAACGCCGCCCAAAACTCACAGCTTCTCGATAAGTGTCGAGAGCGTCTCCAAATCGTACTGGCCCGGTGCGGTCGCGTCGGCGGCGTTCGGTGGCGCGTACCCGATTTTCGACCCGTAGAGCGGAGCGACGGCGCGCGTGTGTCGTCCCGGTTCACCCATCGCCATCGTCGCGACCCGACGACCGGCGGCCGTCGCCTCGTGCGTCGCCGAGAGCAGCGCGAGCGTGTCCGACCGGTTCGCCGCAGTCACCGCCAGTTTCCCTACGTCGCCGGCCTCCGACGCGGCCGAGAGCAATCCCCTGAGTTCCCCCACCGACGGCGTCCGATCGAAATCGTGGACCGACGCGACGACGGAGAGGTCCCACTCGCGTGCTTCCGTCCGAAGTGCGACGGCGCTGGGGACGTCCGGGCCGTGCGGACTGAGCGCTGCGAGTTCGATGTCGACGGCGACGACGGCGTCGTGGTCGAACGTCGCCTCCAACGTCGTCAGGCGGCCGTCGTCGTCGGCCTCCCCGCCCTCCCAGTCGGCGCGGTTCGTCACGAGAAGCGGCAGTTCGCCGTCGTAGTCGTCGAGCGCTTCGAGCGGGTCCGACGCGAGGTCCATCCGGAACTCGGCGGCGTCGGCGTGCTCCGTCGCCGCCGTCGCCTCCTCCAAGTCGGCCGTACTGGCCGCCAACACGAACGAGTCGAACTCCATGCGCACACTCCCGTCGCGGAGACTGAAAAAGGGTTCAGTTGTGGGGGTCAGTCGTCGGCGGCGACCGGTTCGTGGGCAGCGACGTACCGGCGTTCGGTCTCGGTTCGGTCGACGTGCTCGACGCTCGTGACGGCGTACAGGCGCAGACGCCGTTCCTGCTTCGTGACGACAGGGAACTCGTAGTTGACGGCTCGGTGTGTCGCCTCCACGCCGCCCTCCGCGACAAACGACTCGTGGCGCGCGAGTCGCTCTCTGACCCGCTGTCGGGACTCTCTCGGCAGCCCCTCTATCCGGGAGTCGAACGCGTCGAGCACCGTCGCGTCGAGTTCGTATCCGACCGAACTGCGGCCCGAGAGCATCGCCGCCACCGTCGTCGTCCCCGTCCCGGTGAACGGGTCCAACACGGTGTCGCCGTACACCGAGTACATCCGGACGAGGCGGAGCGGCAACTCCAGCGGGAACGCGCCCGAGCGCTCGCGACGGTCGCTCGGCGCGGCGAGCGTCTGGTCGGTACCGGTGAGCGTCCAGAGGTCGGAGAACCACTCGTTTCGCTCCTCCCAGAAGAACGCGCTCTCGTAGCGTCGGTCGTCCCCCGCCTCGAACTTCCGGGGGCCGCCCTTCCTGAAGACGAGGACGTACTCGTGTTCGAGCGTGACGTACGCGCTCGGCGGCAGCGTCCCCGACCCCATGAACTTCGTCAGGCGGTTCGTCGGCTTCCGCCACAGGATGTCGGGCAGCGATCGAAGCCCCCGCTCTCGAAGCGCCGATATCACCCGCGCGTGGTTCGGGAACTGCCGGAACTCCCCGTCGACCGACCGCGTCGCGTCGCCGACGTTGACGCAGACGACGCCGCCGGGCGCGAGCACGCGAACCACTTCGTCCCAGACGGCGTCGAGTTGGGCGTGCATCGCCTCGAAGGCGGCGTCGACGTCGCCCGATGCCAACGCCTTCCCCACCGCGGGGTCCCGCGCCGAAAAGAGGTCGTCCCACAGCGAGATCATCGGATACGGCGGCGAGGTGACGATCAGTTCGACCGACTCCGACTCGAGGGTGTCCATCTCCGCAGCGTCGCCGAGTCGATGGACGTGTTCGGTCTGCACACCGTACCTGTGAGCGTATTGTTATGTAGTGTTTTGGGTCCGTCGCAGTCGGTGCACTCCGACCCCGCGGCGTCGGGCGGGTTCAACCGGTGTACTGATAGGAACGCGGGACTCTCTCGAACACGTGTCTCGTTCGTCGCACTTCGGACTCGGACTCTCGAAACTCCGCGTCGACGTGCGCGGGAGCGCCGCGCTCATCGGGACGATCACGAAGTATCTCTCCGTCCCGCTCGCGGTCCCGCTGCTGTTCGCGCTGTACGAGGGCGTCGACGTCGTCCCGTTCGCCGTCACGTTCGCGCTCGTCGTCGTCGGCGGCGCCCTCCTCGAACGGAGCGGCCCCGACACCGAACCGGGGCAACGCGAAGGGTATCTCATCGTCGCGCTGACGTGGCTCGTCCTCCCGGTCGTCGGCGCGATTCCGTTCGTCCTCGCCGGAAACGGCGTCATCGCCGACCCGGTGAACGCGCTGTTCGAGAGCATGAGCGGCACGACGACGACCGGCGCGACGGTCATCGTCGACTTCGACGCCCACTCCCGTCCCATCATGCTGTGGCGATCGCTCATCCAGTGGCTCGGCGGGCTCTCCATCCTCGTTCTCGCCGTCGCCGTCCTCTCGGAACTGTCGGTCGGCGGCGCGCAGTTGATGGAGACGGAGACGGCGACGACGAGCATCCGAAAACTGACGCCGCGCATCGAGGGGACCGCTCGCCTGCTCGGTACACTCTATCTCGGGCTGACCGTGGCGGCCGTCGCCGGAGTGTACGCGCTCCACCTCACGGGGTTCGCTCCCGAGATGACGCTTTTCGACGCGGTAAACCACGCGTTCACGAGCATCTCGACGAGCGGCTTCTCGCCGCGCGCCGACAGCATCGCGGCGTTCTCGCCGGCCGTCCAGTGGGCGTACATTCCCGTGATGTTCGTCGGCGCGACGAACTTCGTCATCATCTACCGCGTCACGCGAGGAAAGTACGACGCGCCGCTCAGAAGCGAGGAGTTCCGCGTCTACGTCGGCCTCGTCGCGTTCCTCTCACTACTCGTTGCAGGACTCCTCTTCGTCCAACCGCACCAGCAGTACTCGCTAGAGGAGACGCTTCGGCACGCGACGTTCCAGGTCGTCTCCATCCTGACGACGACGGGGTACGCGAGCGTGAACTTCGACCTCTGGTCGCCGTCGGCGAAGAACGTGCTCTTTCTCTGCATGTTCTTCGGCGGGATGGTCGGCAGTACGACCTGTTCGATAAAACTGCTCCGGTGGCTCGTCATCGTGAAGTCGCTCCGTCGGGACATCTTTATGGCCGTTCACCCGAGCGCGGTTCGCCCCGTCCGACTCGACGGCGGCGTCGTCGACGAGGACAGCATCCGCCAGATGTACGCCTACACGATGTTGAACCTCGTCATCTTCGCCTGCGCGACGGTGTTCATCATCGTCGACGCCGCCCGCATCGGCCTCTCGCTCACCGAACTGGAGGCGCTCGGCGCGAGCGCCGCGACGTTTCTCAACATCGGCCCCGGGTTCGGCCTCGCGGGGCCGTTCGGCAGTTACGTGGAGTTCCCGGCGACGACGAAACTCGTGATGATTCTCCTGATGTGGGTCGGCCGCATTGAGGTCATCCCCGTGCTCGTCCTCCTGACGCGGACGTACTGGCGCGACTAATCGAACGAGAAAACCGCGTTAGGCGACGCCGACGCCTTCTTCGGCTTCGAGCAGTTCGTGGTAGCGGTTGCGGATGGTGACTTCGCTGATGTCGGCGACGTCGGAGACGGCGGCCTGCGTCGTCTTCTCGTTCGTCAGCAGCGCGGCGGCGTAGACGGCGGCGGCGGCGAGGCCAACCGGCGACTTCCCCGAGTGGACGCCCTTCTCCTTGGCGTTTTTGAGCAACTGGCGAGCGCGGTGTTCGGCTTCCTCCGAGAGGTCGAGCGAGGAGGCGAACCGGGGGACGTACTGCTCGGGGTCGGCCGGTTTCACTTCGAGTTTCAACTCGCGGACGACGTAGCGGTACGTCCGGGCGACCTCGCTCTTCTCGATACGCGAGACGTCGGCGATCTCGTCGAGGCTGCGGGGGACGCCGGCCATCCGCGCGGCGGCGTAGACGCAGGCGGTGGCGACGCCCTCGATGGAGCGGCCGGGCAGCAGGTCCTCGCCGAGCGCGCGACGGTAGATGACCGAGGCGGTCTCGCGGACGTTCTTCGGCAGGCCGAGCGCCGACGCCATGCGGTCGATCTCGCCGAGCGCCTGCTTCAGGTTGCGTTCCTTGGAGTCGCGGGTCCGAAAGCGCTCGTTCCACTTGCGGAGCCGCTGCATCTTCTGGCGCTGTCGAGACCCGAGCGAGTTGCCGTAGGCGTCCTTGTTCCGCCAGTCGATGTTCGTCGACAGTCCCTTATCGTGCATCGTGTTCGTCGTCGGCGCGCCGACGCGGGACTTCTGGTCTTTCTCGCGGGCGTCGAACGCGCGCCACTCGGGACCGCGGTCGACGGAGTCCTCGCTGACGACGAGGCCGCAGTCCTCACAGAGCGTCTCGCCGTGCTCGGTGTCGGTGACGACGTGCCCGCCGCACTCCGGGCACTGCACGGACTCGTCGTTCTCGGGTGTTTCTCGCTCCTGTTCGTCGGGTCGTCGGGTGTACGTCCGTTCGCTCATAGGTGTGAGACGGCTAGCTCCGGGGTCGAGACGGGCCAAAGAACGTGGGCCGAGCGTCCAGAGCGGTCCTTACCCGTTGCAGGGTAGTGTGTTACATAAATGGTTTGGTGTCGGGCGCAGTTAGCGCCGATTCGACGGCTCAAACAGCTATTTGTAACGGAATATCACAACGTTCAAATAGTCTCGATCGGGGCAGCCGTTATACTCCGCGGCACCGACCCCGAGATATGGATGCGACCGACTCTCGGCGTCAACCCGGCGTGGTGTCGCTGGCGCCGAGCGCGACGGCGACGCTCGACGCGATGGGAGCGACCGACGACCTCCTCGGGGCGACGGTCCACTGCGACGCCGACGTCCCCTCGGTCGGCGGATGGCTCAACCCCAATTACGACCGCCTCGCCGAACTCGACCCCGAGTTGGTCTGCACGAGCGACGCGCTCCAGCGCGACGTTCGCGACGAACTCAGAAACCGAGGCTATCGCGTCCACCACGTCGAACCCGCGACGCTCTCGGACGTGCTCGACTCGTTCGTCGCCATCGGTGAGGCGGTCGACCGTCCGGAGGCGGGCGAGGCGCTCCGCGCCGACGCGGAGGCGCGCCTCGACGCCGTCTCCGAGCGCGTCGACGGCGAACCGCGTCCCGTCGTCTACTGCGAGGAGTGGTCCGACCCACCGATGGCCGCCGGAAACTGGGTCCCCGACGCCGTCGTCGCCGCGGGCGGCAGGTATCCGTTCGTCGCCTCGGGCGAGCGGTCCCACGAAATCGACGAGGAGACCGTCGTCTCCGCCGACCCAGACTACGCGATTCTCCACATCTGCGGCCGTGGCGACCGAGTCGACCCAGACGTCGTCGCGGAGCGAGGGTGGGCGGTCGACCCGGAAGTCCACGTCGTCGACGACTCGCTTTTGAACCAGCCGAGTCCGCGACTCGTCGAGGGTGTCGAGACGCTGTCGAAGATACTCTACTGATGTTGACAGTACATCCCTTCGTTCATTCATCTGTTACGATAGGTCGATAACCTTCCGTCGACAGTCGGAGGTATGCGAATCGCCGTCGGAAGCGAGAACCCAGTCAAGAGAGCCGCCGTCGAAGCCGTCGCGAGGGACGCGACAGTCGAAGCAGTCGCCGTCTCATCGGGCGTCTCCGAGCAACCGCGGGGCCACGCCAAGACCATCGCCGGCGCGGAGACGCGGGCGTGGCACGCCCTCGATGCCGGCGAGTACGACTACGCCGTCGGCTTGGAGGGCGGCGTCGCGTCGTTCGACGGGGCCGAGGACCTGTATCTGGTGATGTGGGCGGCAGTCACCGACGGCGTCCGGGTCGGCCGCGGGTCGGGACCGAGCGTTCGCCTCCCGTCGAGAATCGCCGCCCGAATCCGCGGCGGCGAGGAACTCGGTCCGGTGATGGACGACGTACTCGACACGACGGGTATCGCGAGCGGAGAAGGGGCGGCGGGCGTGCTGACGGGTGGACGAATCGACCGCGAGACGGCGCTTTCGACCGCCGTCGCGGGCGCGCTCGGTCCGTTCGTCTCGGAACTCTACTGAGCGATGTTTCGCGTCAGTCCGATTCGACGGGGTCGGCCTGTTCGCGCGCACTGGCGCTCTCCTCGACCGCTTGAGTGAGCGAGACGTTGAGCGACAGCATCGACGCGACGCCGCCGAGGACTGTGACGACGTTCTTCACCGCGTGGTCGAGAATCGCCGCACCGACGGCGACGGTCGCCGAGACGGGGCTGAGCGCGACCACGAGGATGGTGAACGCGCCCTCGTAGAGGCCGATGCCGCCGGGCGACAGCGGGAGCACTTTCGCGAGGTTGCCGACGCTGACGGCGAAGAAGCTTACCGCCACGAGCGTCACGACCGACATCTCGGCGTTCGCGCCGAGCGCGACGAGCACGAGAATCGCGGTCACGACGTCGAGCGCCCAGATGGCGAGGCTGCTGACGGCGACGCGGGCGAACGCGTCGCGTCGACCCGCGGTCCGTTGCAGGTCGACGACGAACTGCTCGACGATGCCGGCGATGTAGTCGGCGTAGGAGTCCGAGGAGAACCGGCCGAGCGTCTTCCGGACGAGGTTGCGGTCCGACCGGGCGCTGGCGACGATTCCTGCGACAGCGAGTATCGCCGCGAGGCCGACTCCGGTAGCGACCATCGCCGCCGTGCGACCGGCCTGTCTGCTCTCGGCACCGACTTGACTGCTCCCGCTGCCGCTCAGACCCTCGACGAGAGCGGTCGTGTTCCCTGTCGCGACGAGACCCAGGAGTACCGTCCCGGCGAGAACGGTGATGGTGAGCAGGTCGAACACGCGCTCGGCAGCCAGCGACGCGAAGCCGGAGGGGTACGGGATGCCCCGTCGGGCCTTCACGACGTAGGCGCGAACCGCGTCGCCCGCGCGGGCGGGGAACACGAGGTTGCCGGTCTGACTGATGAAGATGGCCCCCGTCAGGAATCCGGTCCGCTCGCGGAATCCGAGTTCGGCGAGGATGTCGCGGTAGCGAAGCCCGCGGATCGGCCAGGAGACGAGGTAGACGACGGCGGCGAGCAGTACGAGCGCCGGGTCGGCCTCGCCCATCACCCGAAGCACCTCCTGCGGGTCGAGATAGACGGTCATGAGCGCCAGCGCGACCAGCGTGAGCGCGACGCCCGCGGCCATCGTGACGCGGCGGTCGATTCGCGGTCGAACCGACAGTTCCCACCAGGTGCGACCGATCTGGCTCCCCATCCCGAAGATGTCGCGGACGAGGTCGACCTTGGTGTCGCCCTTCGGCTCCCAGTCGACGGAGAACTCGGCGACTCGGAGTCCCTCGCGCTGGGCGCGGACCAACAGTTCGGTGTCCCAGAACCAGTGGTCGTCCCGGATGTCGTCTTTGAGTTGGTAGAACGCGTCGCGGCTCAGCGCTTTGAAGCCGCACTGGTGGTCACGGAGTTTCGACCGAAGGAACAGCCGAACCAGTCCGTTGTACGCGCGACTCGGGACGCCGCGTTTCGCGGGTCGGTCGGCGACGTTATCCGGCATCCACCGCGAACCCGTGGCGACGTCGTATCCGTCCGAGCGGACGCGTTCGACAAGTTGCTTCAGGTGGCGCATATCCGTCGCGAGGTCGGTGTCGAAGTAGACGAGCGTCTCTCCGTTCGCGGCCTCGAACGCGCGTTCGAGCGCGCCGCCGCGCCCGAGTCGTTTCTCGGAGTGGAAGTGCCGGACTCGACTATCTTCGGCGGCCAACTGATCTGCGATCTCTGGTGTGCGGTCGTCGCACCCGTCCTCCGCGACGATGACCTCGACTGCGTCTCGTGGGAGGAACGCTGCAAGCGTCTCAAGCGTGGTCCGCACCGTCTCCTCTATCGTATGTTCTTCGTTATACGCAGGAAGGACGACGCTGACCTCGACCGGGCGGTCCATTGTTCACCCATGCGCCGACGATG
The DNA here is from genome assembly GCF_020097835.1 of Haloprofundus halobius. Classification (GTDB taxonomy): domain Archaea; phylum Halobacteriota; class Halobacteria; order Halobacteriales; family Haloferacaceae; genus Haloprofundus; species Haloprofundus halobius. Next base: position 2,055,259 of record NZ_CP083666.1, on the reverse strand, counting down.
GCTAAGAAGCTTCTGACTCTCAAGATACGTGGAATTGCAAAGGAGCCGTCGTTTCGTTCACTCGTCGGGTCCGGGCGGCGAAAAATCCCGGTTTTACCCGCGTAATCCGACGTTACCTCGAATCAACGGATGTAAATACCACCTTACCGGACCGTAAGTAAGAGCATACAGTCACAAAATATTTAGTATTAGCCCATCGTACCAGGAGGCGTCTCAGTTCTCGAATGCCGGTCGAATCACTACGGGAAATCGCCCGACTCAGCGGGGTTAACCTCTCGTACCAAATCCCATATTAGTGGCAGTCACTACGGCAGAGATATGAGCGTTACCACGGCCACCGAGCTCAGTGACAAACAGCAACTGATCCTCCGGTATCTCCGGACGAACGCCGCGACGCAGACGTACTTCAAATCCCGCCTCATCGCCGAAGAACTCGGGCTGAGCGCCAAGGAGGTCGGCGCGAACATGACCGCGATTCTCGACGGCGACTTCGACGTGAAAGTCGAAAAGTGGGGGTACTCCTCGGGGACGACGTGGAAAGTGAGTACGTAACCGCGGCGCGACGTAGCGACCCTCGCTGACTACGGCCCTCCTCCCTCCGGGCACTCGCCGTCTTCGGGTACGCTCTTTTTGTCGTCGAAATCGAAAATCCGAACCGAAAGCGCGAGCGAACGCGCCACGAGCAGTCGCTACGGGTCAAAGCTGACCAACTCGTCGGCCTCGGCGGCGAACTCGACGGTGTCGGTGCCGAAGGAGTCGGCGTAGCGGACGAGCAGCATGATGAGCGTCTCGGGGCGTTCGACGACGAGGCTTCGCTCGCGCGCGAACAGTTCGGCGTCCTCCAATTGCTTTCGGTACGAACTCACCGTCGCCGTCGAGACGTCCGCGGCCTCCGCGAGTCGAACGCCGGTCGCGTCGGGGTTTCGGAGCAGTTCGAGGAGCATCTTCCGCGGGGTGTCGCGGCGGAGGTAGCCGAGTGCGACCTGTTCGAATCGAGAGAACCGCTGTGCGGGGAAGAACCGCCGATAGTCGCCGTCGCGACGCGAGCGGACGACGCCCTCCGACAGCAGTCGCTCGAGGTGGTGTTGAGTTTCGCCGGTTCCGAGACGGAGGTCGTCTCGGATCTTCGAGAAGTGGGCACCTGGCGTCGTAGCGAGATAGCCGACGATGGCGTCGCGGACGTCGCTTCGCGACTCGTCGGCGTCGTCGAGGCGGGCGAACGGCACCGCCGCGCCGAGCGCGGCGAACCGGCGGAGCGTCGCTCGCTTCTCCTCGTCTACCCGGTCGGACATCTACCCCTGCTACGGGGTGTGGAGGACAAAAACGCTTCGTTTACTGGAGTTCTCGGTCGAACTCCATCTCCTCTTCGTCCTCGTCGTCGGCCGCGTCGTCGGCTCCGTCACTCGATGGCGGCTGTTCTGTCTCCTCGATGACCTCGTCGGCGTCTTTGATGGTGGCCTCGTCTTCGGAGTTGGCCTTCTGAATCACCTCGTCGGCGCTCTTTATGTCGGTGTCGCCGGCTTTGACGGCCTGCGCCTCCTGTTCGAGCTGTTGGACGTCCATCTCCGCTGCCTGGTCTATCTGGCCGAGTATCTCCTCGATATCGTCGAGACCGAGCATCTCGCGGGTCTCCTCGTCGAAGTCGAGGCTGTCGAGGCCAGCCTGCTCCTGGATGTCGCTGCCGGTCAGCTGTTTGCCGTAGCGGCCGACGAGCGAGGTGAGTTCCTGCGGGAGGATGAACGTCGTCGACTCGCTGGAGCCGATGTCGGCGAGCGTCTCCATCCCCTTGTCGATGACCGCGCGCTCGCCCATCGACTCGGCGGACTTCGCGCGGAGGACGGTGGAGATAGCGTCACCCTGCGCTTCGAGAATCTGACTCTGCTTTTCACCCTGCGCGCGGATGATGTTCGACTGCTTCTCACCCTCGGCGCTCTCGACGGCGCTGCGCCGCTCACCCTGGGCTTCGAGAATCATCGCGCGGCGACGACGCTCGGCGGAGGTCTGCTGCTCCATCGCCTGCTGGACGTCGGCGCTGGGGTTGACCTCACGCACCTCGACGCTCTCGACGCGAATCCCCCACTCGTCGGTGGGTTCGTCGAGTTCCTTGCGGATTCGGGCGTTTATCTCCTGGCGCTTGTTGAGCGTGTCGTCGAGCTCCATGTCGCCGAGCACGGCGCGCAGCGTCGTCTGTGCGAGGTTCGAGACGGCGGTCTTGTAATCTTCGACTTCGAGGAACGCTTTCTTCGCGTCCATCACCTTAATGTAGACGACGGCGTCGGCGGTCACGGGCGAATTGTCGCGCGTGATCGCTTCCTGCCGGGGAACGTCTAACGTCTGGGTCCGCATGTCGAAGGCGTACGTCCGCGAGACGAACGGCGGGATGAAGTTGATACCCGGTTCGAGCAGTTTGCGGTACTCGCCGAACACCGACAGCGCACGCTTCTCGTACGCCTGGACGATTTCGACTGACTGGAACACTACGAGGACTGCCAGCAACAGGAATAGCACACCCACGAAGAGGATCGGTATTCCCAGGCCGGTCTGTAACAGGACGGGGTCCATAACTGGACCTTTGTATGATTGATTGATAAGGTTTTCTTCAACCTCGTCGGCCAGTCCGTCGACGCGGGTCCGAACTGTCGTCGGCCTCCGTCGACGTGTTTAGGCCCGTTCAGGCCGGTTCAGGCGCGTTCGGTCTCCTCTTCGCGCTCGCGTTCGCGTTCGATGACCTCGTCGGCGGCCTCCTCGCGCTCTCGTCGCCCCTTCGCCAGTTCGCGGTCGATCTCGTCTTCGACGATGTCGAACGACTCGACCATCACGACGTTGCCGCCGCCGGGGTCGACGACCATCACCTCGGTTCCTTCCGGAATCTCGCCGTGGTACGAGCGGGCGGCGTAGTAGGGGTTGAAGCCGCCGCCGGCGATCTTTATCTGCCCCTCCGACGGCGTCACTCGTTCGGTGACGCGGCCGGTCTTGCCTTTCAGCGTGTCCGAGTCTGACGTCTGTGCGGTCCCCTTCCCCCCGTAGAAGTCGAACTCGCGGTAGACGTAGAAGGAGAGCGCGCCGAAGACGAGAACGAGAATCCCGAGCAACAGCGGACTTGCCAGTGCGGGCAGAAAGAGGCCGACCAGTCCGGCCGCCAGCAGCGCGATGCCGACGATGATGAAGTGTGCACCGGGAGCGAGCGCTTCGGCGATGGAGAGACCGAGTCCGGCCATGACGAGCAACAGCGGGAGAGCGTCGGGGCCGATGTCGAGTTGTAAGAGCATCTGCGCAAGACGTGGGCGTGCCATAGCTGACCTAAGTACGTTGGATGATTAACGCTTCGGCTCTCGGTTACAGTACACTGAAGATGAACACCAGCGTGCCGAGGACGCCGACGAGCACGAAGAGGCTGTTCTCCAGCGACGGCGACTCCGGCTCCAGCGGCGGCAGTTCGCGTTTCTCAGGCTGCGTTCCGTTCTCCGCCTCGCTCTCCTCGGCATCCTCGCCGACGTCGTCGATGCCGAAGCGCCACTCCGACTCGTCGTCGCCGGTCTCCCCCTCGTCTCGCTCCCCGGTGTGTGAATCGCGCATACCGGTCGTACGAAACGGTCGCTGAAATGTCTGCCGCCGGCGGGAGACGCGGGAGACACGGGAGCCGCGCCGATGGGGCTTACCGCTTCGCCTCGTGGCGGACGACGTTGCCGTCGTAGACGATGCCGCGCTCGGCGTCGAGTGTGACGAGCGTCCCGTCGTCGACGTCTCCCGGCAGCGATGCGCCGCTTATCATCGGAATGTCGATCTCTCTGGCAACGAGCGCCGGGTACCCTGTCATCCCCTCGCGCGCGTCGATAATGCCCCCGAGTCGGTCCACGTCGCCCGTGAACTCGCCGTCGAACTCGGCGTCGAGCGCCACCAGCGACCCCTCGGGAATCGCCGTCAGGTCGCCGTCGTTCGAACGGACGACCGGACCGGCGACGCGTCCGCCGACGACGCTCCGGCCGGTCGTGATGGCCTCGGCGGCGACGTGGACCTTCAGCATGTTCGTCGTGTTCGTCCCCTCGAGTTCGGTCATCATCCCCGAGAGAACGACGAGCGTGTCGCCGCTCTCGGCGACGCCTGCCTCCAGCGCGGCGTTGACTCCGGCCTGCATCACTTCCTCGGCGCTCTCGCGGTAGTCGGCGTACTGCGCGTCGACACCCCAGGACAGCGACAGCTGGCGGCGGACGCGGTCGTTCGGCGTCGTCGCGATGACCGGGACGCCCGGGCGGAACTTCGCCGTCTTGCGGGCCGTGTAGCCGGATTCGGAGGCGGCGACGATGGCCGCCGCGCCGATGTCGCGGGCGAGATAGCGCGCCGAGCGGGCGAGCGCTTCCGTGCGCGACTCTTCGGTCGCCGTCGGGACGCGCTGCTCTTGGGTCTCGTCGTACTCCTCGCTGGCCTCTATCTGGCGGACGATGCGGTCCATCGTCTCGACGACTCGAACCGGGTGGTCGCCGATGGCCGTCTCCCCGGAGAGCATCACCGCGTCGGTGCCGTCGAGGACGGCGTTGGCGACGTCCGAGGCTTCCGCGCGGGTCGGCCGCCGCGCGTGGACCATCGAGTCGAGCATCTCCGTCGCGGTGATGACGGGGACGCCGTCGGCGTGACACTTGCTGATGATGCGCTTCTGTATCATCGGCACGTCTTCGAGCGGACACTCGACGCCGAGGTCGCCACGGGCGACCATCACGCCGTAGGCGGCGTCGATGATGCCGTCGAGGTTCTCGACCGCGCCCGCGCGTTCGATTTTCGCGATGACGGGGATGTCGCCACCCGCCTCCTCGATGGCGTCGCTGATGGCGTACACGTCCGAGGCGTCGCGGACGAAACTCGCCGCCACGAAGTCGGCGTCCTTCTCGGCTGCGAGCTCTATCTCCCGTCGATCCTTTTCGGTGATAAGATCGATGTCGAGTTCGACGCCCGGGACGTTCACGCCCTTCCGGCCGCCGAGTTCGCCGCCGGAGTCGATGCGGGCGACGACGCCGTCGTCGACGACGCGGACGACCGTCGCCTCGATGCGACCGTCGTCCAACAGGATGGTTGCGCCGGGTTCGGCGGCGTCGATGGGCAGCGAGAGGCCGACTTTCTCGGGCGTCGCGGTGTCACCCTCGAAGAAGTGGACCTCGGAACCGGTTCCGAGCGTGATCGGTTCGTCCAGCGGGGCGGTGCGGACTTCGGGTCCCTGCAGGTCGACCATCGCCGCCAGCGGATCTTCCGTCGCTTCGTCGACCGCCTGGATGCGGTCGACGACTGTTTCTCGGTGGTCCGTCGTGCCGTGACTCGCGTTCAGCCGAGCGACGGACATCCCGGCGTCCGCGAGCGCCCGAATCGTCCCTCGGTCGTCCGACGCCGGGCCGAGCGTGCAGACGATTTTGGCGTTTCTCATACTGGGCGATACACCCGTGCGGCTAAAAACCCCGACGATGAAACTCGCCGCCGAGTGAACGGTTATGCGGAATCCAGACGGGAACGGTGCGTCCGGTTCGGCCCCAAGCTTTTCGTCCCGAACTGAGCTATAAATCGCTCGCCATCGTACGGTTCGACGCTATGGAACACGTCACCGAGGAAGCCGTCGGCAAGCCAGTCGTCACGCCCGACGGCGACGAGATCGGACGCGTGAACGCCGTCAAAAACGACCGCGCCGTCGTCAAACCGTACACCGGCGTCGAAGCGGATATGGCCAACTCCGCCGCGCCCGACGAGGAGTCGCTGACGCTCGACGCGAACCAGATAACGGTCGTGACAGACGAGTACGTGCAACTGGCAGACGAGTTCCGCCGAGAGAGCTGAGAACGCGAGCGGAGAGAACCGCCCGGCGTCGCGGTGTCGGGGTTACCGGACCTTCGTCCCCGGCACCGAGTCGCCGTGCGTCGTCAGGATGTCGGCCTCCTCGCCCGCCGCGAGGAGCATCCCGTTGGACTCGACGCCGAACAGTTCTGCCTTTTCGAGATTGGCGACGACGACGACGCGCTCGCCGACGAGCGAGTCGAGGTCGTGTAGCTGTTTGATACCGGCGACGATTTGTCGAATCTCGTGGCCGATGTCGACTTCGAGTTTCGCGAGTTTGTCCGCGCCGTCGACGCCTTCTGCGGAGACGATTTCGCCGACGCGAAGGTCGAGCGCCTGGAACTCGTCGAAGCTGATTCGGTCTTCCGCGATGGGTTCGAGGTCGCTCACGCCCGAGGTGGCGTCCGTTTCCGACTCGTCGCTTTCGGTTCCCTCGTCTATTTCTTCCTTGTCTTCGGTCGCTTCCGCGACTCGCTCGTCGAGTTTCTCGTTTAGCTCCTCGACGCGCTCGTCCTCTATCTTCTCGAACAACTCGGTCGGCTCGCCGAACGACTCGGGCGGTGCGTCGAGCGCCGCGTGAATCTCCGCGTCGTGGACCGAGCCCTCTTCGCCGAGAGCGTCCCAGAGGCGCTCGGATTTGCCGGGTGCGACCGGTTCGAAGAGCACGGCGACGGCTTTGGCTATCTGGACGCAGTCGCGGATGACCTGCGCCGCCTTCTCCGGTTCTTCGTCGGTGAGCTTCCACGGCTCGTTTCGCTGGATGTACTCGTTGCCGAAGCGGGCGAGTTCGACCGTCGCGAGGCCTGCTTTCCGGACCGAGTAGTCGTTGACCGCCTCGCCGAAGTCACGAATCGCGCCCTCGATTCGGTTCTGGACCTCCTCGGAGACGTCGGCGTTAGGCGTTCCCTCGTAGTTCCGGTACGCGAACAAGAGCGACCGGTAGAGGAAGTTTCCGACGGTGCCGACGAGTTCGCCGTTGACGCGCTCTTGGAACTTCGACCACGAGAAGTCGACGTCCTGCTGGAAGCCGCCGTTGGTGGCGAGGTAGTACCGGAGCAGGTCGGGGTCGAACCCTTCGTCGAGGTACTCGTCGGCCCAAACTGCTCTGTTCCGCGAGGTGGAAAAGCCCTTCCCGCCGAGCGTAACGAAACCGCTGGCCATCACGGCGCGCGGTTCCTCGTAGCCGACGCCGCGGAGCATCGCGGGCCAGAAGACGGTGTGGTGTTGGATGATGTCGCGGCCGATGACGTGTACGATGTCGCCCTCGTCCTGCCAGACCTCGGTCCAGTCGTACTCCTCCGCGCCGACGCGTTCGGTGTACTGCTTCGTCGAGGCGACGTACTCGATGGGAGCGTCGACCCAGACGTAGAGAACTAACTCCTCGGTACCGTCCCCTTCTTCGCCCGGATAGTCGATACCCCAGTCCATGTCGCGGGTGATACACCAGTCCTGCAGGTCGCCCTCGATCCACTCGCGGGGCTGGTTCTGGGCGTTCGAGGTGCCTTCGAGGCGGTCGATGAACTCCTGCAGGTACTCCTGGAACTCGGAGACGCGGAAGAACTTGTGCGTCCGCTCGCGGTACTCGGCGGGGTTACCCGTGATGGTGCTGACGGGGTCGACGATTTCGCCGGGTTCGAGGTGGCGCTGACAGCCCTCGTCGCACTCGTCGCCGCGGGCTTTCGCCCCGCAGTACGGGCACTCGCCCTCGACGTAGCGGTCCGGGAGGTACTGGTCCTCCTCGGGGTCGTAGGCGACCATGATCGTCTTCTCGTAGACGTGGCCGTTCTCGTCGAGCGTGCGGACGAACTCCTTGGTCAGTTCGGTATTCGTCTCGTCGTGGGTGTGGCCGTAGTTGTCGAACTCGACGTTGAACTTGGGGAACGTCTCCTCGTACCTCTCGTGCCAGCCGAGGGCGAACTCCTCGGGGGTGACGCCCTCCTTCTCGGCGTTGACGGCGACGGGGGTGCCGTGCATATCCGACCCGCTGACGAAGGCGGTCTGCTGGCCGAGTTTGCGTAGCGCGCGCGAGTAGACGTCGCCGCCGACGTACGTTCGGAGGTGGCCGACGTGCAGGTCGCCGTTGGCGTACGGCAACCCGCAGGTCACCACCGCTGGCTTCTCCGTGGGGAACTGCTCGTGACTCATCTTGTCTTGTGGTATCGTGAATGCGGGCCTAAAGCCCGCTGGTTCGTAGTCCGCTGTAATCGACTCCGGTGCGTCTCTTCCCGGCGACGCGACGCGTCGCTCGGAGGGGAGAACCGAGCGTCCGAGTTTCGCGGCGAACGCCCGTCGAGTCGCGTTACCGACCGACGGACGAACTGACGGGTCCACCCGGCGCTAGAAGCGTCGCATGCGCATCACGGGGGCGTCGCTTGCGCGAACGCCAGTCGGGTGAGCCTGTCGGGTCACGGTGTCTAGAAAGCAGCGAAGCCGTTTAACTCTCCCGTTCACAACAGCGCGGCGGCGCCGTGGACGAGCGCCAGCGTGACGAGGAGCCGACCGGCGCTGCCGACGAACGTCGCCCCCGCGAACTTCAGATAATCCTCCTCCAGTATCGAGAAGGCGTATATCGAGAGCGTGTCCGGGAAAAACGGAACGCAGAGCGCGATGGCGAGGCCGCCGTGCCCCCACTTGCGCGCGATGGTCATCGTCTGTTTCTCGGACCACGCGACGATGTCGACCGGTAGCCGCTGGAGCCACCGTAAGATGATTCCGGAGTCCTTGGCCTCCTGGCCGATGTGAAACGCGAACAGACTTCCTGCGGCCTTGCCGGTGGCGCTGACGAGGATGATGACCGTCATCCGCCCGGCGTAGTCGAGACCGAGGTTCAGCGGCGCGGCGAGGACGACTTCGCTCACGCCCGGCAGCGCGAAGGCGATGAGAAACGAGTAGACGAAGATGATGACGAGGCCGAACCAGCCGGTGGCGTGTTCGACGGCGCGCTCCATCCACGAGAAATCCGGTAAGAGGCCGAGTGCGAGGTCTAACGCGGGGAGCAGCGCGGTCACACGTGAATCTGGAAAGTGCGGCGTTGTAAACCTTCAGGTTCGTCGGTAGTATGGTTGCTCTGCGGTAAACTCACTTCTCCGAGAGCGAATCGACGTCGGCGACGAACCGACGGAGCATCTCACGGGTCACGTGCGGCATGCAGACGATGCGGAGTTCGCCCGCGGCCGTCCGCGAGATTCGCCAGCCCGCATCGCGAAGCGCGTCGAACGTCGAGTCCGGCATCTCACACGCGACGAGCGGCAGTTCGGGGGCGACGACGCCGAAGCCGTGAGCGGCGAGCGCGTCGGCCAACCACTCAGCGTCGGCCATCGACTCCTCGAACTGCTCTCGGTAGCCGTCGGGCCAGAGAGCATCGAGCGCCGCGGCGGCACCCGCGACACCCGCACCGCTCCGCGTCCCGGTGAGCGTCGTCTGCGACGTCGATTCCAGATAGGGCGTGTCGACGGCGAGCGAGTCGAGCGTCGCGCGGTCTCTGGCCAGAAACCCGCCCGCCGGGACGACGGCTCGGCCCATTTTGTGCGGGTCGACGGTCATCGTGTCGACGTCGGCGTGCGCGAAGTTCCACGCGTGGTCGGTGAAGGGGAGCGCGAACCCGCCCCACGCGGCGTCGACGTGGAGGAACGGCCGGTCGCCGTCGGCGTCGTGGGCGGCCGCGGCGAGTTCGGGAATCGGGTCGACGCGGCCGTACTCCGTCGACCCGGCGACGCCGACGACCAGAATCGTCTCCGAATCGACGCTTGCGCGGACGGCGTCGAGGTCCGCGCGGTAGTCGGCGTCGACGGGAACGGTCCGGAGTTCGACGCCGAGCACGTCGGCGGCTTTCCGGAAACTGAAGTGGACGCTCTCGGGGGCGACGACGTTCGGCGTCCCCGGAACGTTCGACCACTCGTCGCGGGCGCGGTTTCGCGCCGCCCGGACCGCCTGAACGTTGGCTTCGGTGCCGCCGCTTGCGACGTAGCCCTGCGCGTCGGGAAGGCCGGCCAACTCGCCGAGCGCAGCGACGACCTCTTGCTCTAACTCGGCGACCGACTGGTAGGTGGCGGGGTCACCCGGGTTCGTCGCGAGAAACCGTACCGCTGCCTCCCGCGCGGCGGGATGCGGTTCCGTACACATCGAGGAGAGCACGCGAGAGAAGTCCTGCGGGACGGCGCGCTGCATACGTCGACCGTAATCTTTCACTCCGTTTATCGATTCCGTTCCGTCGGCGTCCGTCGTCGCGGACGAACACGAACTACGGATCGACGAGCGCCGACGGTCGCTGACGAACGCCCCCGCGTGTCGGTGGCCCGCTCCTCTCAGAACGCCGTGAGTTGGACGTACGCGATGCCGAACAGCGTCGTGTTGTACGCGGCGTGAATCAGAATCGGGACTGCGAGGTTATCCGTGCGTTCGTACGCGATACCGAGTATCGACCCGGTGACGAAGATGACGCCCGTCGTCGCGACGACGGCGACGGGGGTGCCGATGTAGTTGAAGACGTGCGGCGACGCGAAGATGAGGCTGGCGAGCACGATAGCTGCGACCGGTCCGTAGGCGGTCCGGAGGCGGCCCTGAATCGCGCCGCGGAACAGCAGTTCCTCTGCGGGGGCGACGAGGACGATAGAGAGCACGGCGAGAGCGAGAAGCACCGTCGGGTCGTTCTGTGCGACTTCGCCGATGACGCTCTCGACGGGTTCGAGACTTGTGAGCGTCAGCGCGTACGAGAGTACCGACGCGAGGACGACGGCGACGAGCGTCGCCCCGACGACGAACCGGAGTTCCTCGCTGTCGGGGCGTCGAATCGGCAGCGAGTCGAGCCGTAGTCGGGCGTAGAGCCCGCCGATTCCGGCGAACATCAGTTGCTGTGGAATCGAGCCGAAGACGAGTACGGCCGTCGAGGTGACGCCGAATCCGAGGAAGAACAGCGGGAAGATGACGGCGAGGCTGGTGATGGTTCCGACGACGAACGCGGCGAGGAGGAGGCCGACGGCGACGAGAAACGCGACGAGGCGGTGGACGATCGACGGGCCGCCAGGTCCGTCCGAGGCGGCGGCGTCCGGGGTCGGTGAGGGTGTGGAGGGCATCTGTGGCTCACTCAGAGTTTGGCGCTCGGTGATATAAAGGGGCTTTGAGGAAGGCGAACAGTTCGCTCCCGTCCGAGCCGACGCTCAGCGAACCGAGTCGAGCATCAGTTTCTGCTCGACGCGCTTGACCTCGTGTTGGACGTCGCGCACCGCGTCGATGTTCGCGCTGATGGACGTAACTCCCTCGTTGACGAGGAACTGGACCATCTGCGGTTTCGACCCGGCCTGCCCGCAGATGCTCGTCTTCACGTCGAGTTCGCGGCACGTCTCGATAGTCGACCCGATGAGCTCCAACACGGCGGGGTGGAGTTCGTCGAACCGGTCGGCGACGTTCTCGTTGTTGCGGTCGACCGCGAGGGTGTACTGGGTGAGGTCGTTCGTCCCGAAGGAGGCGAAGTCGATACCCGCTTCCGCGAGTTCGCGGATGGAGAGCGCGCTCGCAGGCGTCTCTATCATCACGCCCCACGTTCGCTTCTCGGGGTCGATGCCCGCCTCGCGCATGAACTTCGTCGCGCGGTAGACGTCCTCGGCGTCGTTGACGAGCGGAAGCATCAGCTCAACGTTGTCGTAGCCCATCTCCCAGAGGCGACGGAACGCCTCCAGTTCGTGGGCGAACGCCTCCGGCGTGTCGAGACTGCGGCGGATACCCCGGTAGCCGAGCATCGGATTGTGCTCCTTCGGTTCGCCGTCGCCGCCCTCCAGCTGGCGGAACTCGTCAGTCGGCGCGTCGAGCGTGCGGACGCGGACCGCACGCGGGTAGAACTCGTCGGCGACGGTCCGGATGCCCTCGACGAGTTCGTCGACGTACGCCTTCTCGCCGTTGTCCTCGATGTACTTCTGGGGCGTTTTGCCGAGCGACAACACCATGTGTTCGATGCGGAGCAGGCCGACGCCGTCGGCACCGGTCGCCGCGGCGCGTTCTGCGGCCTCGGGGATGGAGACGTTGACTTTCACCTCCGTCGCGGTCATCGGTTTGACCGGCGTCTTCGGCCGCATCTCCTCGACGGGTTCGTGTTGCTCTCCCTTCTTCGCCTTCTGACCTTCTCGAATCGTCCCCTTGTCGCCGTCGATAGTGATGACCTGGCCGTCCGATAGCTCTCGGGTCGCGCTGCCGGTGCCGACGACGGCCGGCACGCCGAGTTCCCGGGAGACGATGGCGGCGTGACTCGTCATCCCACCTTCGTCGGTGACGATGCCGGAGGCGCGTTTCATCGCCGGGACCATGTCGGGCATCGTCATCTCGGTGACGATAATGTCGCCCTCCGACACTTTGTCGAGTTGGTCGAGTTTGGTGACGATGCGCGCCTCGCCCGAGACGATGCCGGGACTCGCGCCCAGTCCGCTGAGGAGCGTGTCGCTGTTCGACGACGACTGTTCTTTCTGCCCGCTGTTGCCGTTCGACGAGAGCGTCGTCGCGTCGACGCCGTCGCCGTCGGCGGCCACCTCGACGCCGTTGTCGTCGGAGATAGTCGTGATGGGCCGCGACTGCAACATGTACACATCGCCGTCGTAGATGGCCCACTCGACGTCCTGCGGGGCGTCGTAGTGGTCTTCGACTTCGCAGCCGAGTTCGACGAGGCGCTCGATCTCGTCGTCCGAGAGCACGCGCGCCTCGCGCTTCTCCTCGGGGACGTCGACCGTCGATGTCTCGCCCGTCTCGGTGTCTTTGACCATCATCAGCTTCTTGTCCGCGAGGGTCTCTTCGTCGACGCTAGCGGTCTCGCGGTCGACGACGTAGTTGTCGGGAGAGACAGATCCGGAGACGACCGCTTCGCCGAGCCCCCACGCCGCCTCGATGATGATCCGTGGCTCGCCCGTCGACGGGTGGGAGGTGAACATCACGCCGCTCTTCTCGGCGTCGACCATCTGCTGGACGACGACGGCGATGTCGACTTTGTCGTGCGAGAAGCCCTGTCGCGTCCGGTAGTAGATGGCGCGCTGGGAGAACAGCGACGCCCAACACTCCTTGACGCGCTCGACGAGTTTCTCCTCGCGGACGTTGAGGAAGGTCTCCTGCTGACCGGCGAAGGAGGCGTCCGGAAGGTCCTCGGCCGTGGCCGATGACCGGACCGCGACGAACGCCTCGCCGTCTCCCACGGAGCGGTACGCCTCCAGAATCTCCTCGCGTACTTCGGCGGGGAGTTCCGTCTCCGTGATGAGTTCGTGTGCGCGCTCGTGGGCGGCGGCGAGCGCCTTCGAGTCTTCGGGGTCGATATCCATCGCCTCGAAGAGTTCCTCGTCGATGCCTGCCTCCTCGATGAACGTTCGATAGGTGTCGGCGGTCACGACGAATCCCGGCGGGACAGGAAGCCCCGCGGCCGTGAGTTCGCCGAGCGAGGCACCTTTACCGCCGACCGTGTCGATGTCGGCGGCGCGCACGTCATCCAGCCAAAGTACAGCCATTGCGTATTCGGTTCGACCACAGGATTCCTAAAGAAGCTTGCGTATGGTACATGGCTGAAAATTACTGACTCGGATGCGAGTGGTATTTCGTGAACGATTCACCGAACCGCGTTCACGGCTGCTCTCGGGACTGAATCCGAGTTTTCAGCGCCCTGGTGAATTCAAACAACGTATTTGGGGCCGGAGGTGTTCTCCCCGGATATGTTACGACTCGCCACGCCCGACGACGCCGACGACGTTCTGAGGATATACGAACCGTTCGTTCGCGACACCGCCGTCTCCTTCGAGACGACGCCGCCGACGGAAGTTGAGAGTAAAGAGCGAATCGAGACGACGCTCGAATCGTACCCCTGGCTGGTGGACGAACGCGACGGACGCGTCGTCGGCTACGCCTACGCCGGACCGCACCGCAAACGCGACGCCTACCGGTGGTCGGTCGATTCCTCGGTGTACGTCGCCGACGGCGCGCGGCGACGTGGCGTCGCCCGCGGCCTCTACACGGCGCTGTTCGGAATACTCGAAGCGCAGGGGTACGTGAACGTCTACGCGGGGACGACGCTCCCGAACCCGGCGAGCGTCGGCTTCCACCGCGCGATGGGCTTCGAACCGGTGGGCGTCTACGAGAACGTCGGCTACAAGCAGGGTGAGTGGCACGACGTGCAGTGGTTGTGTCGAGCGCTGTGCTCCCCTCCCGAGAGTCCCGACCCGCCCGTGTCGCTCTCCGACGTGCGGGCGACCCCGCCGTTCGAGCGTGCACTCGACGCTGGGGAAGCGAAAATCGACGACTGAGAGAAGAGCGGGTCGTCGCTGTCGCGCTTACTTCTCGATGATGCTCTCTTCGACGGCCTCGCCGAAGTGCCGCGCCACCTGCTCGTAGTACAGCAACAGCTCGTCGCCCGCTTCGAGGTCGGTGACGGCTTTGCGACCCGCGCTCGTCGGGACTTTGATGGTTTCGGCGTTCTGCAGCAGCGTCTCCACGTGGTCGCCCTCGACGTCCACCTCGACGCGGAACATCGGTCGCTTCTCTATCTTCACGCGTCCGACGATGACTTCGCGCGTTCGACCTTCGGTGTCGACGACCTGCACTTCGTCGCCGCTTTTGAGCTCCGAGAGGTACTTCGTCCCGCCGTCGGGCGTGCGGACGTACGCGTGGACCGCCCCGGCGTTGACGCGGAACGGGCGAGAGGCGACGTACGGCGACTCGGCCGTCTCCGCGTGGACGAAGAACAGCCCCCGGGACATCGATCCGACGAGCATCCCCTCGTCGTGTTCGAGGAGACTCCCGGTGTCGACGCAGACGCGGTCGGCCATCCCGACGCGTTCGACCGACTGCACCTCGGCCCACCGGAGGTCGAGCTGCTCGCGCTCGGTGGCGTCGCGCACTTCGACCGTTTCGCGAATCTCGTCGGGGTTGTCCGAGTCGAGGAGGACGCCGTCGGCACCGTGTTCGAGCGTCTCGAACGCGGCGCGGGCCTCCTCGGCGGAGGTGACGCCCGCGACCAACTCCGTCTGGTCGCCGATGCGCGCGATGAGGTTCTCCAGGGGGATTATCTGCCAGTCCTCGCCGACGACGAGCGTGTGGTCAGCGTCGCGGGCGGCCGCCTCGGCGAACGTCTCGTACTCCTTGCCGCGGATGCGGACGTAGGCGCCCTGCGCCCGCTCGTCGCTGTGTCGGAGCGTCGTCAGGTCCGCCGACCCCGAGAAGTCCGACGGGAGGTCGACGGTGCCGTCGCCCTCGCCGTCTTTGCCGACGACGTAGACGTCCGCCACCGCCGTCGGCGTCTCCTCGTCTTCGGCGTCCATCACGTGGACGTCCGCGTCGGTACGGAACGCGGCGATCTTCACGTCGCCGAGCTCGCGGACGCGAGCGACGTCGGACTCGTCGACGAGGACCCAGTTGACGCCCGCTTCGAGTCCCGTCGTGATGCGTTGCTTTCGAACCTCCCAGTCGCCGACCGTGTCGTCGGCCTTCAACCAGACGCTTCGTGTCATTGTCCGATTCTCTCGGGGGTGTGGCTTGAACGTGGCGGATGCGTCAGGGAGCGTCGGAAAATATCGGCGTCGGTCGCGCGAGTGGCCTCAGTCGTCAGCGACCGGTGCGGCCGCCGGCGTCGCGCTTTCGCGGGTGTTGGCGACCTCGGCGAAGGCCCGACCGAACATGAACTGGCTGGCGAGGCCGAGCCAGAAGTAGTAGAACGGTGCGATGACGATGCCGACGAGGAAGGCGCTGAGGAAACTCAGCACCGCGCCGCCGACGACCGAGACGCCGAACACGATCACCGTCGCGACGATGTACTGTCGGCTCAGAAGCACCGGTTTCAGCGTCGAGACGGCGAACGCGGCGCCAAGCGACTCCTCGCGGGCAAAGTTGATGAGCGCCGCGGGAAGCAGGTAGGTGACGACGAGCACGGCCGGCAGCGCGAGGAGCATCCCCAGCAGTCCGACGCCAGCGAGGAGACCGCCCGCGTTGCCGCCGGCGGACCCGCCGCCGACGACGACGACGAGCATCCCGCCGAAGATGACGGCGGGGACGAGACTGTACGCGACGGCGATGACCGTCGCCTTCACCCCGTCGACGAGGAGGCCACCCCAGTCGTCGAGCGCCGGGGGGTCCTCGTCGCCGCGCGACACCGCCGCGGCGGCGCGAACGAGGTAGCCGGAGACCAGAAACACCGGCACGAGAAGCCAACTGAAAAACACCAGCACGCCGCCGATGAGCAGTCGTACGATTCCACTATCGCCTTTCGTCGGGTACGAGAGCGCGTCTTCGAGCATCGGCGTCGATTACAGTCAATATATAATAAAGTTTGTCTAACTTATACTATTTCTCACTGACTCGTTCTCGTCGCCGAATAACGCGCTCTCAACAGATCTGCCAGCCGCCGTCGACGTGCAGCAGTTCGCCGGTGATGTAGCTCGCCCCCTCGGTCGCCAAGAACGCCGCCGCGTCGGCGATATCCTCGGGTTCGCCCGGCCGACCCAGCGGAATCGGCTTCAGGAAGCCGCCGCTCTCTGCGTCCTCGTACATCTCCTCGGTGAGTCCCTCGGTGAACTCCGTTGCTATCTGTCCGGGTGCGACGGCGTTGACGCGTATTCCGTGCTCGGCGAGTTCGAGCGCCGCGCCGCGGGTGATCATCCGCACCGCGCCCTTGGTCGAGTCGTACTGCACCTGCCCGTGCTGGGCGAGGTTCGAGGAGATGGAGGCGGTGTTGACGATGCATCCCGATTCACCTCTGTCGAGCATGTCGCTGGCCGCGGCCTGCACGCCGAAGAACACGCCGTCGACGTTGACGCGGTGGACTCGGCGGAACTCCTCCGGCGAGAGGTCGAGCATGTCGCCCTCGACGAAGAGACCGGCGTTGTTCACCATCACGTCGACGCCGCCGTACTCGCGGGCCGCCTCGACGACTGATTCGACCTCGTCGCGGTCGGTGACGTCCGTCTCGACGTACTCGGCGTCGCTGCCCAGCTCGCGCACGAGTTCGTGCGTCGGCGTCTCCTCGTCGACGTCTTTCGGCTCTTCACGAACGTCGGCGACGATGACCGTCGCGCCGGACTCGCCGAAGCGCGTCGCCATCGCCCGGCCGATACCCGAGGACCCGCCCGTCACGATGACCGTCTCGCCGTCGAAATCGAACTCCGTCGTTGCCATACGCTCCGTTCGAGCGAGGGCGACAAAAAGCCCCGTTCGCTCCGCTGCGCAGCCGCTTCAGGCTTCGATGCCGAGACCGGCGCGCTCGATGGCCTCCTCGGCCGACTGGTCGTCGTGAAGGACGGCGGAGACGGCGCGGGTGATGGCTTCGGGGTCGTCGTGCTGGAAGATAGAGCGGCCCATCGAGACGCCCGCCGCGCCAGCGTCCATCGCGCCGCGGACCATATCGACGGTCTCACGGTCGGTGCCTCTGCTCCCGCCGGCGATGACGACGGGGAGGCGCGTCGATTCGACGACGTGCTCGAACGTCTCGGCGTTACCGCTGTAGCCCGTCTTCACGACGTGTGCGCCCGCTTCCTCCGCGAGGCGGACTGCGTGACCGAGCGCCTGCGGGTCGGTGCCGTCGACGTCGGGACCCCGGGCGTACGCCATCGCAAGAACGGGGATACCGAGTCGCTCGGCGTCGTCGGTGACGCGCGCGAGGCTCTCCAGTTGGCCGGGTTCGTAGTTGCTCCCGACGTTGATGTGGAACGAGACGGCGTCGGCCCCGGCGCGGACGGCCTCCTCGACGGTGCTGGTCATCCGCTTGTCGTTGCTGTCGGGACCGATGACCGTGGACGCGTTGAGGTGGACGATGTATCCTCGACCATTTTTGTGCGGGTGGACGCGCGGGGCGATCCCCTTCTGCGTGAGGACGGCGTCGGCCCCGCCGCGTGTCACCGCCGCGATGGTCGATTCGATGTTTTTGAGGCCTTTTACCGCCCCGAGTGTGATACCGTGATCCATCGGAACGACGAGAAATCGCCCCTCCGTGGAGATGCGGTCGAGTCGTGCGTGGATTCCTGTGTTCATGAGTATGTGAAACTGTGCCAGTGTACGGTTATGTGCGTTCCGGATGCGGTGTGCGTTGCGCGAACCCGCGAGAAGCACCCTCGCTCAGTTCGCGAGCCTTCGTTTCGAGACGGGCGGCGACCGATTCGGCCGAGTCGCCGTTCTCGTGGCCTTCAGCCACAATATCGACGAGCGCGCTGCCGACGATGACGCCGTCGGCACCGCCGGCGACGATGCGCTCGGCGTGCTCGCCGGTCTTGATGCCGAAGCCGACGGCCTTCGGTACGTCCCAGTCGTCGAGTCGCGCGAGGCTCTCGTCGGTCTGCGCCGACACGTCGCTGCGCGCCCCGGTGACGCCGAGGCGCGCCTGGACGTAGACGTATCCCGACACCTGTTCCATGATGCGTTCGAGGCGCTCGCCCTCCGTCGTCGGCGCGACGATGAACACGAGGTCGAGGTCGAACTCGTCGCAGGCTTCCCGAAGGGGGTCGGCCTCCTCGGCGGGGAGGTCGGGGACGACGAAGCCGTCGAGTCCGACTTCCGCGGCCTTCTCGACGAACGCGCGCGGCCGATTCGCGTCGTCGTCGCCGTATCGGTAGATGAGGTTGTAGTACGTCATGCAGACGAGCGGAACATCGACATCGAGTTCCTCGACGAACTCGAAGAAACGCGTCGGTGTCATGCCGCCTTCGAGCGCCCGGACGACCGCGTTCTGAATCGTTGGTCCCTCGGCGACCGGTTCCGAGAACGGCAGGCCGAGTTCGATGATGTCCGCGCCGCCGCGTTCGAGCGCCTCGACGTACTCGATGGACGACTCGTAGTCGGGGTCGCCGACAGCAAGATACGGAATGAACGCGGGTCCGTCACCAGAAGCATCTGCTTCTGGTTGGCTCGCGGCGGCTTCACCGCCGCGAACGTCGGCGAACGCTTCGGGGATTCGGCTCATCGAAGCCCTCCCGAGAACATCGACATGTCCGGCGCGTTCTCGATGCCGCGCTTCTCGGTCTCCTCGATAACGGATTCCAAATCCTTGTCACCGCGACCGGAGACGTTCACGAGGACGGTGTCGCCGAGGTCCTCGTGGTTCTTCTCCACGTAGGCGAACGCGTGCGCCGTCTCCAGCGCTGGGATGACTCCCTCCAGCCGCGAGAGGCGGTGGAACGCCTCCAGTGCCGCGTCGTCGTCCACGTTCACCGGCGTCACCCGGTTTTCGTCGACCAGATAGGCGAGTTCGGGACCGACGCCCGCGTAGTCCAGACCGGAGGAGACGCTGTGCGACTCCATGATCTGTCCGTCGCGGTCCTGCAGGAGTTTGGTGCGCGCGCCGTGGAGCACCCCCTCGCCGCCTGTCGACAAGGAGGCGGAGTTGGGCGCGACGCCTTCCTCCTCGTCGACCGAGAGCGACGACCCGCCCGCCTCGACGGCGTAGAGGTCGACTCCCTCGTCGTCGACGAACTCGGCGAACGCGCCCATCGTGTTCGACCCGCCGCCCGCGCACGCGAGCACCGAATCGGGAAGCGTCCCCGCTCGCTCCTGGATCTGCTCGCGGGCTTCCTCGGAGATGACTGCCTGGAAGTCGCGGACCATCGCCGGGAACGGGTGCGGGCCGACGACAGAGCCGATGACGTAGTGGGTGTCCTCGACGTTCGTCGCCCAGTCGCGCATCGTCTCCGAAATCGCCTCTTTGAGGGTTCCGCGACCCACGGTGACGGGAGTGACCTCCGCGCCGTTTATCTTCATCCGGAAGACGTTCGGGCGCTGGCGGTTGATGTCGCGCTCGCCCATGTACACCTCGCAGTCGAAGTCGAGGTGCGCGCACGCCATCGCCGTCGCGGTCCCGTGCTGACCCGCCCCGGTCTCGGCGATGATGCGGTCTTTACCCATATACTTCGCCAGGAGGACCTGGCCGAGCGCGTTGTTCAGCTTGTGCGCGCCGCCGTGGACGAGGTCCTCGCGTTTCAGGTACACGTCGCGGTCGTAACGCTCCGAGAGGCGCTCGGCGTACTGCGTCGGCGTCGGCCGCCCGCCGAAGTCGCGGAGTCGCTGCCGGAACTCGTCCATAAAGCCGTCTTCGTTGTGCAGAACGTAGCGCTCGTAGGCGTCCTCCAGTTCCTCGATAGCGGGCATCAGCGCCTCGGGGACGTACTGTCCGCCGTAGCGGCCGAACTTCCCGTCGCTCGTGCTCATGGTTGCTCCTGGGACTCCGAGGTAACGAACTTCTCGGTGTTCTCCTGTATGTCGCCCGCCATGATCGCAGAACCGACGAGCAGGCCGTCCGCGCCCGCATCGCGCATCCGTCGGGCGTCGTCGGGCGTCGTCACGCCGCTCTCGGCGACGAGCGTCACGTCCTCGGGAACCGCGGGCGCGACGGACTCGAAGGTGGATAAATCGACGTCGAGTTTCGTCAGGTCGCGGTTGTTGACGCCGACGATGGAGGCTCCCGCGTCGATAGCTTCGGCGAGTTCGTCGCCGTCGTGGACCTCGACGAGCGCCTGAAAGCCGCGGGCTTCGGCCGCGTCCAAGAGCCCAGAAAGGTCGTCAACGAAGCGCGCGATGAGCAACACCACGTCGGATTCGACGACGTCGAACTGGTCCTCGCGGACGATGAAATCCTTGCGCAGCACGGGGACGTCGACCGCCTCGCGGATCCGCCGGAGGTTCTCGGTCGACCCGCCGAAGTGCTCAGGCTCAGTAAGAACCGACAGCGCCGCCGCGCCGCCGTCGACCATCTGCTGTGCGAGTTCGACAGGGTCGTCGTCGCGCGTCCCTTCGGTGGTGGGACTCGTCGGTTTCACTTCGGCGATGACGGGGATTCGACCGTCGGCCTCCGCGGCGGCGAACGCGTGGGGTAACGACCGCGCGTCGACCGAGAGCCGTTCGCTCCCGCCGTCTCTGTCGCGCGCGGCGGCGAGTATCGAGCGTACCGCCGGGGCGACCTCCGCTGTGTCGTTCATCGATGTACACTAATGCACTAATCTGTTCATAAGGTTTGTGTCTCCGGGGCCGCGAACGGCCCTTTGAAGACGAAGGTCGCCCTCGGTTCGACCATGGAAGACGCAGGAATCTACGCGCGCGAGTCGCCGACACTCGATACTGTCGTCCAACTCGGCGTCGTCGGCGGCCGCGTCATCAACGTCTCGTTCCCCGACTCGATACCCGACGACGCCGAGACCGACCACTCGCTGTTGGACCGCATCTTCGACTACCTCGACGGCGCTGAGGACCACTTCGACGACGCGCCCGTCGCGCTGACGGTGCCGACCGACCGGCGGAGCGTGCTCGAAGCGACTCGAAACGTCCCCTACGGCGAGACGATCTCGGTCGAACGACTGGCGCGACTGGCCGGACTCGACGCCGACGAGGAGGATGACATCCGACTGGTCGAGAACGCGCTTCGAGAGAATCCGGTGCCGCTTCTCATCCCCGACCATCGGATTCGGGCGACCGGCGCGACGCCGGAGGACGTGGCGGCGGCACTACGGCGCGTCGAGCAGGGGTAGCGCCGTTCAGGGCTCGTCGGCGAACGCGGCGACGAACGCGACCAGTCCCACGAGCGACCCGGCTATCGTGACGAGACCGACCCACCCACGCTGGACGAGCGAAACGTCGGCGTACTCGGCGAGTCTGACGACACCGACCGTCAACCACCCGAGCGCGCCGGCGGCGACGAACGGGCGACCCTCCGCCCTCGACCACAGCGCGCCGGCCGACAGAAACAGCCCGAAATCGACCGCGAACTCCAGTAGCCGGGCCAATCCCGGGTCGCCGGCGACGCGACCGTAGACCCCCACGAGTCCGATCGAGAACAACACTACAGCCAGCGCGCGCACCGCGTCGTCGAGGAGGGGCTTTTCGGAGACCGTAGACATCTGCCGTTCGTTCTGTCTGTCAGCTAATAACTCGTTCGCTGCGACCGTCGTATCGAAACCAGTCACTCGCTCCGCCCGAACGACTCCAACTTCAGATACGCACCGACGCCGAGTATCACCGCGGACAGCGTCACGACGTCGACGGCGGCACCGACGGCTCCGCTCCGAAACAGACCGAGAAACTCCGACGTCCAACTCAGCGCCGCGACGAACAGCGCCCCCGCGCCGACGACGCGCAGCGCCGACCCGTCACCGCGGCCCTCCCACAGTCGCACACCCCAGACGAGAAACAGCGTCGCGTAGACGAGCGTCCACAGCGACGACAGCGCCGTATCGCCCGTCGCGGTGCCGTACATCGCCGTGACGGCGACGACGACGACGCCGACTGCGAGGAAAACGCGGACGCTACGCGGCAGCGACTGAAGGGCGGCCATTCACTCGCCGCTTTCGACTCCGAGGCCCTAACTCGTTCGTTCCCATCCGGACCGCTCCCAGCCGAACCCCTCGTGGACGACGAACTCCAGCGCGTTCACGAGGTAGTGGGCGACGACGACGACGAGCAGGCTCTCGGTGAGGACGAACGCCGCCGCGAGGACGAATCCGATCGCGCCGGTGACGAGGATGCCGACCGGTCCCTGGGCGCCGTGGCCGAGACCGAACGCGACCGACGAGAGCACGGCGAGCAGCCACGGCGAGAGACCGAAGCCGATGGAGAGCACGCCGACGAGCGCGCCGCGAAACAGCAACTCCTCGAAGCCGGCGATGATGGGGAGCACGACCAAGAGCAGGACCGCCCACCCGCCGGCGGAGTCGGGGGCCAACGCCTCCCGAAGCGCCTCGCCACCCCCCAAGTCGAACCGCTCGCCGACCGTCGCCGCGAGTTCGTTGAGCACGTAGAGACCGACGCCGAACGCGACGCCGACACTGAGCGCCGTGAGGTCCGTCGTCGCCGCGGTGACGCCAAACGCCGACGCCGGAATCTCTGCGACCCACGCGCCGGCGAGCAGCAGTCCGGCGAACAACCCCTGTGAGAGCGCGACGTTCAAAAGCAGCGCTCCCGTCGAGAGGTCGCCGAGCGTCGTCTGCTCGTCGGACTCGTCCGCGTCGCCCGGTGGTCCGCTCGCGTGACCGATTCGTTCGCCCTCGTCGTCTCCGCCGTCTTCGGAACTGGCGGGTCGACGCTCGGGTGCAGGACCGTACTGAACTCGTCCCGGGAACTCCACGTCTTCGAGGCGTCTCGGCCGCTCGGCGGCGTCGGTGGTGTCGCGCTTGACCGTCCGGTCGGCAGCCTCGGCGGTGGCCGCTCGCTCGGCGGGTTCGGTATCCGACGAGGGGCCCGACATCTCCCCGGAAGCTACCGCTCCCAACTCCGAGTCGGACTCGATGGAAGCGGTAGAATCGTCGGAATCGTCGAAGTCGTCTGCGGGGCTATCGACGACGCCCGCGTCGCCGTCGCTCACGATACCTTGCGACGCACGCGCGAGTAATAGTAATAGAACGAGGACGACGCCCGCGAAACCCGCGAACGTCGACCAGTCGGCCATCTACGCTACTGCGGACTGGGGTTCGAGGGGCTCGGAGTGCCCTGTTTTTCGAACGCGGAGCCGGTGATGCTCTTGAGGCGGTCGACGAGCGAATCCTTCTCGGGTTCGCCTTCGAGCGCCACGTCGAGCACTTCGCTGATGTGGCTGACGGGGATGATCTCGATCATCTCCTCGTACTCGTCCTCGATCATCACGTCCTGCTCGTTCGCAGCGGGGATGATGACGCGGTCCATGCCCGCCTTCGCGGCGGCCTCGATCTTGTGGGTGACGCCGCCGACCGGGAGCACGTCGCCGCGGACCGACAGTGAACCGGTCATCGCCAGCGACTGGTCCACGCCGACGTTCTCCAGTGCGCTGATGACGGCGGCCGCGACGGTGATGGAGGCGGAGTCGCCGTCGACGCCGCCCTGTCCGGCCTGCACGAACTGGATGTGGATGTCCTTCTCGGAGATGTTCTCGTCGGAGAACTTCTTGATGATCGCCGAGACGTTGTCGACGGCCTCCTGGGCCATCTCCTTGAGCTGACCGGTAGCGATGACCGTGCCGGGGCCCTGCGAAGGGGTCACCTCGGCCATCACGGGGAGCACGATACCGGAGTCCTCGCCCATGACCGCGAGTCCGTTGACGCGGCCGACGACGTAGCCCTCGTTGACCGAGAGTTCGTAATCCTTGCGGCGCTGGATGAAGTCGTCCGCGAGCTGCTGTTCGATGCTGCGCGAGCGACCTTTCGCCTGCAGCACGTGCTCGCGGGTGGTGAACTCGGCGTCCTCGGCGCGGGCCATGTCGCCCGCGACGCGGACCAACCCGCCGAGGTTACGCAGTTCGAGGGTGAGGTGGCCTTTCCGCCCCGCGCGGCGACGGGCTTCGAGGATGATTTCCTCGATAGCAGCCTCGTTGAACGAGGGGAGGCGACCGTCCTTGGCGACCTCCTGGGCGACGAAGCGCGCGTACTTGCGGCGCATCTCCGGCGTGTCCTCGATGGTGTCGTCCATGTACACCTCGTAGCCGTACCCTTTGATACGGGAGCGCAGCGCGGGGTGCATGTTCTCCATCGCGTCGAGGTTCCCCGCCGCGACCATCACGAAGTCCGTCGGGACCGGTTCCGTCTGGACCATCGCGCCCGAGGAGCGCTCGGACTGGCCGGTGATGGAGAACTCGCGCTCCTGAATCGCCGTCATCAGGTGCTGCTGGGAGCGGATGTCGAGCGTGTTGATCTCGTCGATGAACAGCACGCCCTTGTTCGCCTTGTGAATCGCGCCCGCTTCGACTCGGTCGTGGCTCGGGGTCTCCATCCCACCGGACTGGAACGGGTCGTGGCGGACGTCGCCGAGCAGCGCACCGGCGTGCGCGCCCGTGGAGTCCTCGAACGGTGCCGTCGAGGTGTCGGCGTTGTTCACGAGGAGGTTCGGAATCATCGCGTCGCTACCGCGGGAGCCGTAGCGGAACGCGAGGAAGATGATACCGGCCGCGAGGATACCCAAGAGCACCTGCTGGGCGATGATGAGCGAGTAGCCCACGACCACCGCGATGATGATCCACATGAGGAACGAGCGCATCTGGTTGCGCTTTCTGGCTTCCTCTTTGTGGGCCTCGACGATCTGTTCACCTTTGCCCGCGGGGACGGTCCGAACCTTCGGTTCGTTGCCGTCGTCGGGGTTGTGGTAGACCAGAACGTCTTGGAGTTCCTCCTTCGGGAGGAGTTCGCTCATCGCCTTCGCCAGCATCGACTTCCCAGTGCCCGGAGAGCCGATCATCATGACGTGGCGACGCTGCTTGGCCGCTTTCAGGATGACGTCGCGTGCGTGTTCCTGTCCGATGACCTGATCGACGAGTCGGTCGGGGACCTCGATATCCTCGCTGGAGTCGATTTTGAGGCCACCGAGGAGGTCGTCCTCGTCGACGTCGTCGGCTACCTCGGCCGACACCTCGACGTCGCTGCCGAGGTCGTCGATGGTCCGCTCGTCGGTCCCGTCGTCGACGGGGTCGGTGACGTCTTTCTCGGACGTCGGCGCGGACTCGTCTGCCCCCTGTTCCGGGAGGCTGTCGTCTTTGTCCATGTCGTTGCTCATAGAACTATGTCGCTACCTGACCGGAGGGTCGCTCGACTGATATACTTTCTCCCCGAGCATCCGTCGCAGTTCTAACCAGTTCGCTCGCTTATAGGCTTCTCGCGCCCGATTTCGGCAGTTGTACCGACTCGCCGTGTTTATAAATGCTGCGACGGTACTGTTCGCCCATGCGGGGGTTCTACATCGGACGGTTCCAGCCGTACCACAACGGCCACCACCATATGGTCGAGGAGATCGAGACCGAGGTCGACGAACTCGTCCTCGGCATCGGGAGCGCGGGCGACTCGCACAGTCCGCGAAACCCGTTCACCGCCGGCGAGCGCGTGATGATGCTGACGAAGTCGCTGGCGGAGTTCGACATCACGACCTACGTCGTCCCCATCGAGGACCTCGAGCGAAACTCCGTCTGGGTGAGTCACGTCCAGAGCATGTGTCCCAGTTTCGACGTCGCCTACTCGAACAATCCGCTCGTCATTCAACTGTTCAACGAGGCGGGCGTCGAAGTCCGCCAGTCGCCGATGTTCCGGCGCGAGGTGCTGGAGGGAACGGAACTCCGCGAGCGGATGATTCAGGACGAGAACTGGAAACATCTCGTCCCGCCGGCCGTCGTCGACGTCGTCGAGGAGATGAACGGCATCGAACGCATCCAGCGCGTCAGCGACTCCGACGCCAACGGCGACAGCAACAGCGACCCGGCGTGAGATGATCACGCTCGCCTCCGACTTCGGCACGCCGTACCCCGCCGCGATGAAAGGCGTCATCCTCGCGGAGACGAACACCCGTCTCGTCGACATCGCCCACGACTTCCCCCGACAGGACGTTCGAACGGCTGCCTTCTGGCTCCGTGAGGTGCTTCCGCACTTTCCGCCCGCGGTTCACCTCGCCGTCGTCGACCCCGGAGTCGGCACCGACCGCGCCGCCCTCGTCGTCCGTGCGGGCGACCACGCGCTCGTCGGTCCCGACAACGGTCTCCTGCTTCCGGTGGCGCGACGACTCGCCGACCGGCAGAATCGCGGTGCACCCGACGTGTTCGACTACGCCTACGAGAACCCCGACTCGACGACGTTCCACGGACGCGACGTGTTCGCACCCGCCGCCACCGAGGTTCACGAGGTCGGCGTCGACGCCGTCGAGTCGCTCGACGCCGTCTCGCCGGTCGACGACTACGTCGACCTCCGGTTCCCCGAACCCGAACGCCGCGACGACGGCGCGACGGGCGAAGTGCTCGTCGTCGACGACTTCGGCAACGCCGTCACCAACCTCCCCGGCGGCCTCCTCGACGGCCGCGACGCGGGAACCGTGAACGGCGAGCGCGCCCCGGTAGGCCAGTCGTTCGCCGCCGTCGATCCCGGCGAGCGACTGCTCACCGTCGGCAGTCACGGGAACGTCGAACTGGCAGTCAACCGTGGCCGCGGCGACGACGCGTTCGGCGTCGGCGTCGGCGACGAGGTTCGACTCCAATTCGATGGTTGACGCGTTCTCGGTGATGAACCTCGTCGGCCTCGTCGCCTTCGCGGTCGTCGGCTCGCTGAAAGCCGCCGACGCCGACCTCGACCTGTTCGGCGTCGCCGTCCTCGGCGTGTTGACGGCGCTCGGCGGCGGCACGATGCGCGACGTGCTCGTCGGTCGGACGCCGGCGTCGCTCCAGTCGATCACCGAGATGAGCGTCGCGTTCGTGGGGGTCGGCCTCGCAGTCGCCCTCTCCGCTCTCCTCTCGGAGCGACTGCGCGACCACCCCGCGGTACAGTTGCCCGACGCGGCCGGCTTGGCCGCGTTCGCGGCGACCGGTGCGCTCGTCGGATTCGAGGCCGGACTATCGCCGTACGGCGTCGTCGTGCTCGCGACGCTGACCGCCGTCGGCGGCGGCAGTCTCGCCGATTTGTTGTTGACCCGAGTGCCCATCGTCCTCCGGGAGGATTTCTACGCGACGCCCGCACTTCTCGGCGGTATCGTGTTCTGGGCGCTCGTGACAGGCGGCGCGTCAACCGACTTCGCCGCCGTCGCGTGTGCGGGCTTCGTGCTTCTCGTTCGACTGGTCGCGATTCGCTACGAGTGGTCGCTGCCGCGGGTGTGAGTCGACGACGCGGTCCGACCCGGTCGAACACTTACCCATCACACATCGGAACCGTCGCGCATCGAGAACGACTTCCGCAGCGTGAACTCCCCGCGAGGTCGTCCGGGTGCTGCACCGACGTTCACGCACAGCGTCTCCTCGTCGGGGTAGACGACCACGTCCGGTTCGATCATCGTCGAGACAGCGAGATACCGCAGCGGCGTCTGAGACGCGTTTTCGACGGTGTGCGCGCCGTCCTCGCCGACCGGAAACGAGACGTAGTCGCCTGCGCGGACCTCGGCCTCGCCCGCCGGCGTTCTAAGCGTGCCGCGACCGTCGAGCACGTACATCGCCTCCTCGTTGGCGGTGTGGTAGTGGTACGGCAGCGGGTCGTGACCGGGAAGCAACTCTTCGAGCGTGCAGCCGAGGCGGTCGCCGCCCGCCAGTTGTGCCAGTCGCTTCCACCGACTGCCGTCGTCGCTCTCTCCGGTCCAGTCGTCGGCGGGGCGGACGATACGTGAGGTGTGCGATTCACGCGGTTCACGCGCTTCGTTCGGTTCGTCGGACATGGCTGCAGGACGAGCGAGCAGGAGAAATACGTTTGCTGAACTGTCGATTCGACACTCGGAAAAATGGCAGTAGACCGCTTACTCGGCGGCGATGACGTCGTCGATGCGGACGATCATCGTCGCGGCCTCGGTGGCGGACTCGACGGCCTCGCGCTTGACCGCGGCGGGGTCGAGGATGCCGGCTTCGACGGGGTCGCCGATTTCGCCGAAGCGGCCCGTCGAGATGATGCCGGCGCGGCCCTCCTTCTCGTGAGCGGCGCGGAGGTCGACCAGCGCGTCGATGGAGTCCATCCCGGTGTTCTCCGCGAGCGTGCGCGGCAGGCTGTCGACGGCGTCGGCGAACGCGGTGACGGCCAACTGCTTGCGGCCCTCGATACCCGCCGACTCCGAGCGGATGTGGTCGGCGATGGCGATCTCGGTCGCTCCCGCGCCGGGGACGACGCCGCCCTTGTCGAGCGCGGCGATGACCACGTCGACGGCGTCGTTCATCGCGCGTTCGAGCTCGTCGACGACGTGTTCGGTGCCGCCGCGGAGGAACAGCGTGACGGCCTTCGCCGCCTCGCCGCCCTCGATGAAGGTGAGTTCGTCGTCGCCGAACTTCTTCACGCTGACGCTGTCGACGTGGCCGAAGTCGCTCTCGTCGAGATCCGAGAGCGAACCGAGACGCTTCGCACCGGTCGCGCGGGCCAGCGCCGTGGCGTCGGACTTCTTCACGCTCTTGAACGCGAGGATGCCCGCGTCGGCGAGGTAGCCGGCGACGCGGTCGTCGATGGACTTCGTGCAGAACACCACGTCGACGCCGGCGTCGGCGAGCGTCTTCGCGTAGCCGCGGAGTTCGTTGTCCTCAGCCTCGATGGCGGCGTTGAGCTGGTCGACGTTCGTGATGTTGTACTCGGTGTCGGCCTCGGCCTTGCGGACGTCGAGTTTCATGTCGAGGACGACGGCGGTGGCGTCCTCGACGCCGCGGGGCATGTTCTCGCTGACGGGCTCCTTGTCGATGACGACGCCCCCGACGAGTTCGGTCGCGCTGGAGCTCGCGCCGGTCTTGGTGTGGACGTGGATGTCGTCTCTGTCTATGCGTTCGCCGTTTGCGACCTGTCGGACCGCCTTGACGACCTGCTTGGCCAGTACGTCGGCGGTCACGTCCCCGGTTCCCTTCCCGGTCATCGAGGACTCGGCGACCTGTTCGAGAATCCCGTCGTCGAGGTCGATGTCGAGCAGTTCGGCGTCGATAGCCTCCTGGGCGAGGCGGGCGGCCTCGTGGTAGCCCTCGACGATGACCGTCGGGTGGAGATCGGATTCGAGGAGGTCCTCGGCCTGCGCGAGCAGTTCGCCCGTCAGGACGGCCGCCGTCGTCGTGCCGTCGCCGACCTCGTCCTCCTGCGTCTGCGAGACTTCGACGATCATCTGCGCGGCGGGGTGTTCGATGTCCATCTCGTTGAGGATGGTCGCGCCGTCGTTGGTGATGACGACGTCGCCGGAGGAGTCGACGAGCATCTTGTCCATCCCCCGGGGACCGAGTGTCGTTCGAACGGCGTTGGCGACGGCCTTGCCCGCTCGAATGTTCGAGTCCTGGGCGGCCTGACCGCGGGTGCGCTCGTTGCCCTCTGCAAGGATAAACATCGGTTGCTGCATGCGTGATGCCATAGTGGTGAACCTCAGCGGTCCATGGTTTGCAGTTCTATATATAGGTTTCGCAAAATCGGGCGAAAACCGGCCGCAGAGACGCCGCTCTGTCAGATACTCTCTCGCAGAAAGTCGTCCGGAGGGGTATCAGTTCGTCGGGTCCTCGACGCAGACGGTTCCGTCGCCCTCGACGAGGACGGACCGGTCGGCGTACGAGAACGCGAACGCCCAGGGGGTTTCGCCGTCGAACAGTTCTTCGAGCGCGTCCGGGTCGACGCCGCTCTCGTACAGCGGCGGAAGGTCGCTCAGGTCGACGTTCTTCGCCGCCGCCACCGCCTCCACGACGGCGACAGTCACCCACTCGTCGTCCGTCGGGTCGTATGAGAAGTACTGTACTCTGGCACCGTCCTGCAATACGGGTTGGCTCGTCGGTTTGGTGTTTGTCGTTTCGTGAGACATTCTCTCGTCGTCGTTCGCAGTCGATTCGTCGCTGATTCGTTTGTCATTGGGTCGTCCGTCGGTTCCACCGGTGTTTGCCACACACGCCGAGCGCTTCGACGCGTCGTGAGTCCGACTACGATGTCGACAACCATAGTACTTCGCCGCGCGCTCGCAACGCTGATATCACCGTAGGAGAACCGAACGGACGATGTTGGAACTGGAGCACGGATTTCGCGTCGTCGACGTACACACGCGTCTCGACCCCGACGCCGGCGACGTGGCGACGCGTGGGCGCGACGTCTCGCCCGAGCGACTCGAACGGGAGATGCACCAAGCGGGCGTCGTCCACGCCGTCGTCGCCGCCGGACGCCGCCGCGACGACGAGGGCTACCTCCGGGCGAACAACGCCGTCGCGCGACTGAGCGTCGACCGTCCGTTCTCGGCGTTCGCCCGACTCGACGGACCGCGCGACCCGTCGCCGGGGACGGGCGCGAAACTCCGGAACCTCGCGGCGTCGCGTCGCGACCACCACACCTCGCCCGGCGACGCCGAGCGGTACGGCTACGACGACCGGTTTCACGGCTACGTCCTCAACCCGACGGTCGACGGCCTGCCCGACGACGACGTTCTCGACGTGCTCGACGACGTGGGACTCCCCGTGCTCGTCCGCGGTTCCGAGACGTTCGCGCCGTCGACGGTCGCCGAGACGGTGCTCCGGCGCTCGTTCCCCGTCGTGTTGACGAGTTTCGGCGGCTTCCCGCTCGACTTCGCACGCATGGAGGCGGCGCTCGAACTCCTGGACGAGTACGACCAACTCTACCTCGACACGAGCGCCGTCAGATACCGATCGCTGCTCGAGCGCGGGTTGCTCGAACACCCCGACCGCATCCTCTTCGGCAGCGGCGCGCCGACCGTCCACCCGAACGTCGCCGTCATGGAACTGCTGACGCTCGACGTCTCGGAGGACGCGATGGTGCGCGCGTTCTCGAAAAACCCGGCCCGGGTGGTTCCGTCGCTCGCACCGGGCGGTCAGTAACAGTCGGAAGGGCCAGCAGCGGAGACGCCGTCTCCGCGTCTCGACGGACGTCTCAGTCGTCGTCGGGAGCCTCTTCGCCGGTCATGTTTACCGCCTCGGTGCCGACGGCGCTCTCGCGGAAGTCGGCCTCGATCTCCTCCAGCGACCGGCCCTTCGTCTCCGGCACGAGGAAGTAACAGAACGCGAGACCCGCGAGGCTCAGCACCGCGTAGAGCCAGAACGTCCCGCTCTGGCCGAGGAGGTCGACGACCCGCAGGAACGTGAGCGCGACGGCAAGGTTCGCCGCCCAGTTGACGACCGTCGCCACGCCGGCGGCCGACCCGCGGACCGACAGCGGGTAGATCTCGGAGATGAGCAGCCAGAACACCGGACCGAGTCCGATGGCGAAGAAGGCGACGTAGAGCATCAGACTCCCCGTCGCCACCCACCCGATCACGCCCGAGAGGCCGGGGAGGGAGAACACCGTCCCAAGCACAACGAGCGTCGCCGTCATGCCGCCGAGACCGACGAGCAGTAGCGGCCGACGTCCCACCTTGTCGATGACCGAGATGGCGACGACGGTCATCGCGACGTTCACGACGCCGATACCGACCGTCGCGAGGATGGACGCCGAGTCGCCGAACCCGGTCGACGAGAGGATGGTCGGCGCGTAGTAGATGACCGTGTTGATGCCGGTCACCTGCTGGAACGCCGCGAGTCCGATACCGACGACGAGCATCGGCCGGACCCACGGTTCGAGCAGTTCTCGGATGTCGCCGGCCTCGGCGGCTGCCGTCTCCTTGATGTCGGCGATCTCCTCGGAGACCGTCGTCTCGTTCCGCGTCTTCGACAGCACCTCGCGGGCGTCGTCCTCTCTGCCCTGCTCGACGAGCCACCGGGGGCTCTCGGGCATGAACAGCATCCCGACGCCGAGGACGACGGCCGGAATCATCCCCGCGCCGAGCATGAGGCGCCACGCGCCCGAGTCGGCGAACGCGTAGTTGACGAAGTACGAGACGAGGATACCGCTCGTCACCGCCAACTGGTTTAGCGAGACGAGCGACCCGCGAATCTTCGGCGGGGAGATCTCGGAGATGTACAGCGGCCCGACCATCGAGGCGAACCCGATTGCGAGACCGTCGATGATGCGCCCGATGACCAGCACTTCCACCGTCGGCGCGATTGCCATCAGGAGGGAGCCGAAGAAGAACACCGTGGCTCCGACGAGGATGAGTCGCCGACGACCGATGCGGTCCGCGAGGCGGCCGCCGACGGCCGCGCCAACCACGGCCCCGACGAGCGCGCCGCTCACCACCAGTCCTTCGACCCACGCCGTCCCGAGTTCCACACCGAACAGCGAGGTCATCTGGAACGAGCGCTCGATGTAGAGGAACGCCCCGGAGATGACGCCCGTGTCGAAACCGAACAGGAGCCCATTCAACGCCGCCAGCGCTGCGGTCACGTAGACGAATCGGTCGTAGTCGCCGAACCCCGACCCGCCGCTGGTTTGCACACTCATACTATCTGTTGGGATTACCAATTACAAACAGAGAGTAACAAACGTGTTGGCTCGTTCTTTTGTTAAAATAGAGGAAATATAGTGTACAATCGTGTGTTATACTGAGCGACAGTTGACGACCGGTGTGGACCGAGCGCTCGGAGAACCGGAGCAGTACTGTCCGAACGGCGGCGACGGCCGCGGCGCGTTCAGCGCCAGTCGTACCGCGCGACGGCACGGTCGGCGCGCTTGGAGACGCCGTGGGGGTTCCGGGTTGCCGAGCGGTCCCGGGCGCGGGCGACGAATCCGTCGGAGGTGCCCATCGAGATGCCGACGACGACGTCGCGGCCGTTGCCGACCCACCCGGTCGGGGTCGTCTCGCCGCGGACGACGTCGCGGGCGGCGGCTGTCGCGTCGCTGCCGGCGTGTGACAGCGTTCGCCGGACTGTGGTCGGGCGGAGTCCGTAGTTCTTCACCAACCGGTACGCCAGCGCGCGGTACTTCCAGTGGAGGTCTCTGCGGTCGGTCCCGCCGTCGGCCTCCGTCTCGTACTCGCGGCGGACGCACGCCTCCGGTTGCCACGAGACGGTGCCGCCGAGTCCGGCGAGGCGGTGGGCGGCGTCGCGCGCGCCGCCGGTTTCGAGATACTCGTCGAATCCGTCCAGTTTCGCCAGTATCTCGCTTCGGAAGGCGACGTTGCCGCCGCCGAAGTACGTCACCTCGCGGTCGCGGATGCGGCGGTGTTCCGGTGTCTCGGTCGTCATCCCCGCGCGGAGCGTCCGGTGGGTGGGGCCGGTGACGGCGTCGGCGTCGGCCAACCCGTCGACGACGGCGTCGCGCCACGTCTCCTCGACGAGGAGGTCGTGGCCCACGAAGGCGACGGCGTCGCCGGAGGCGACCTCGATACCCGCGTTGCGCGCGACGTTGAGCGTCCGCGCCGACACCTCGACGAGCACGTCCACGTCGTCTCGGTCGCGGACCATCCCGGTCGTCCCGTCCGCCGAGGGGCCGTTGACGACCACCACCTCCGCGTCCGGCGCAGTCGCTGCCAGCGCGTCGAGGCTGGCCGCGAGTTGGTCCCGGCTGTTGAGTGTCGGGACGACGACCGAGAGTTCCATACCCCTCCAGTATGCAACGAGCTATTTAAATTTCGCCACCGTCCGCTCGCGACAGATGTCAGTCACTCGGACGGAGACATCGGTCGTCGTCACGCGAGAGACGGGTATCACGCGAGAGAGAGGTATCTCGCGAGAGACGAGCTGTCGAAAATGCGCGCGAGGAGGGCCGAGCACGCGCCCGGTGTCGCGCTCGACGACCGCTCTCGGCGGACTCACATCGTTCGAAAAGCGGCCGCAGCGTCTGCGCGGCGGTTACGTGTTGAGGAAGTACACCTGTTTGCGCGCGTCCTTGAAACTGTAGCGCGAACCGACGAGGTCGGAGTCTTCGAGGCGGTTCAGCGCGTAGCGGACGGTCCGGTCGGGCAGCAGCGACTCCTCGGCGAGTTGGCCCTGCGACAGCGGCGAGTCGCCCTCTAGAACCTTCGCGACGAGTTTCGCGCTCGGCGGAAGTTCGCGGAGACGGTCACGAAACTCCGACTCCGAGAGGCGGTCCTGTTGGCTGGTCTCCGCGGTGGTGGTGCTCATACCCACATCTACGCTCGGTCCGTGGTAAAGTTTGGCTACATATGCGGCATACGTATCCAGACTGTTTTATTTCCTAATATCAATATATATGCCACCCCTCTGAGAAGGGTTTTGACGGCGCACACCGATGAGTCAAACGTGATTCCAGCGTCGCACGTAGACATTCTGGAGAAGGAGTCGTTCGCCCACATCGCCACGGTGCTACCCGACGGAACGCCGCAGGTGACGCCGGTGTGGGTCGACCACGACGGCCGAGAGGCCGTGCTGATAAACACCGCCCGAGGGCGGCGCAAGGAGAGAAACCTCAGGCAGGAACCGAACGTGAGCGTCTCCGTTCTCGACCCCGAGGACCCGTACCGGTACGTCTCGATTCGCGGCGAGGCGACCCTCACCGAGGAGGGAGCCGTCGACCACATCAACAAACTGGCCAAGCAGTATATGGGCGTCGACGAGTACCCGCACCTCGGCGACGAGTCGG
This sequence comes from Haloprofundus halobius, assembly GCF_020097835.1. Classification (GTDB taxonomy): domain Archaea; phylum Halobacteriota; class Halobacteria; order Halobacteriales; family Haloferacaceae; genus Haloprofundus; species Haloprofundus halobius. Next base: position 2,020,685 of record NZ_CP083666.1, on the reverse strand, counting down.
GACCCCGCGTCATCGTCCGCATCCCGGCAGACCACGTCGTCACTAGCGGGTGAGCGCTCTCGCCTCACCGACGGTCGGTCCGCGGCGCGTCGCCGTGTCGCCGGTAGCGACCCATGAACCCCCGGCAGTCCGGACAGTGAACCAGCGTCAGCCCCGGGAGTTCATGACGAATCAACTCCTCCGGTGGATGGTCGGCCCCGCACCGACGGCAGATGGCCATACGGATACTATGCCATGTGTACGCATAAGCCACAGTACACGGACGCCGACCTGTCATCCAGTACGGTTTTGGTGTTTCGGCGTGCAGTCGGAGGTAGCGTGAAAGGACAGGAGTGGTACCAGGCCGACGACGTAGCCCGCGAGTACGACTCGAAGCGGTTCTCGAAGGGCGGGAGACTCATCGACCGCCGCGAGAAGAAGGCGGTGCTGTCGGCGCTCGGACCGGTCGAGGGGAAGGACGTGCTCGAAATCGCGTGCGGAACCGGTCGGTTCACGGTCGCGCTCGCCGAACGCGGTGCCAACGTCGTCGGACTCGACATCTCGGCGGCGATGATGGCGCAGGGACGACAGAAAGCCCGGAGCGCCGGCATCGCCGACCGCATCGAGTTTATCCGCGGCGACGCCGCCCGGCTCCCGTTCCCGGACGACCATTTCGACGCGGTGATGGCGATGCGATTCTTCCATCTCGCCGATACGCCGGCGAAGTTTCTCGCGGAGATGTGTCGCGTCTCGAAGCAACAGGTGTTCTTCGATACGTTCAACAGTTTCAGCACGCGGGTCGTCTACAACTGGCTCTTGCCGATGGGCTCACACCTCTACTCGCGCGAGGACGTCGAGCGACTGCTCTCGGGGGCCGGACTGAAACTGGCCGACGAGTCGCACGACTTCATCCTCCCCTACGGTCTCTATCGAAAGATTCCCAACGGCATCGCCGGAGAGCTCCGCGAGTTAGACGAGACGATACGGGACAACGAACTCGGCGAGAAGCTCTCGTCGGTGTCGTACTGGAACGCAGAAGTCATCTGACGAACCCCTACCTGCGACGTCCGGCGGCTCAGAACTCGTCTTCGATAACTTCGCCGACGGCGAAGTTCGACTTCACTTCCGTTATCTCGATCTTCACCCGCTCGCCGACGTCCGCGTCGGGGACGATGATGACGTAGCCGCGTTCGACGCGGGCGATACCGTCGCCCTGTTTGCCGATGTCCTCGATTTCGACGTAGCGCAGTTCGCCGACCTCGACCGGCGGTTGCGGTTCGTCGGTGTCGGTGTCGGTCGCCGTCGTCGTCGTCTCGGCCGACGTGCCGGCGTTCGTCTCGCGCGAGATGAGCGCGACACGGTACGTCTCACCCGATTCGATGGAACCGGCTTCGACCTCTCGACGGGGGATTTCGACGGTGTAGGAGTCGCCGTCGCTGCGGACTTCCGCGCTGAACAGACACAGGAGTTTATCTGAGATTTCCAAGGGAGAGACCTCCATCGTGTGGCTCGGTGTCCGGCGTTAAAGATGTACCGCCGCTAACACTGTTCCGACCGCTGATACACGAGCGCCGCGAGCAGTCGGCTACCGCGGCGTGCCGTCCGGTCGCTTCGCTCCCTCGGAGTCGTGGACGACGACCTCCCCCGACGCACGGTCGGTCGGCGCGTAGTTGTCGTGGACTCCCATCGCCTCCGTTATCTCTCGGACGGCGCGCGCCTTCACCGCCGCCGCGAGCCTCTCGGCGTCCGTCCGGGAGATGTCGCGGCCGAGTCCCTCGCACTCGTGGGCGCGAACCATCCCCTCCTCGTCGACGGCCTCGCCCATCGGTTGCGCGGTTCCCCCGAGAACGACCGAAAACGGGTAGGTTCGGCAGATGAGCGGGCGGTTCTCGTGGACCGCGCACGCGCCCATTCCCTTCTCGTCTTCCTCGTAGAACGTGCAGTCGCCGCAGGCGTCGGTCTGCAGCGCCCACTCGAACGTCTCGCCTTCGAGTTCGCCGTTCGCATTCTCCGAGAGGCCGTACGGCATCGGTCGGGCGACGTCGCGCCAATCGTAGTCTTCCGACGTTGCGCCGTCCAGTTTCCGAACCTCGTCGGGGAACACCGTCGCGGTGTGCGGTTCCGCGTCGCCGTCGGCGTCGGTGTACCCTTTGCAACACGCCCCGCATCGAGTACACTCGAAGCCGATGGACTCGATAGCGTCGGCTAACTCGTCGGTGTCGAGCTCCCTCGCTCGCTCCAGTTCGGTTTCGAGAGACTCCATCTGTTCGGTTCCGTTTCGGCGGCGGAGGGTAAAAACGGCGTCGTCCTCCCTCTCTGCTCACTCCGTGAGCGACGACGCCACGGAATCGACCACCGCGTCGAGTGCCGGCGTCTCGACGTACTCGTGGGTCATCGACAGCGGCGAGACGCTCACAGAGCCGTCGACGATCGCCCGCCGGTCGCTGTTCGCCGGGTAGCGCTCGCGGTGCTCGTCGATGCCCGGCATCGGGTTGCCGAAGCCGACGACGTGGGGCCACGTCTGGTCGACCAGTCGCACGTCACGGTCGGTCACCTCCGACTCGTCGTCGGGACCACCGTCAGCGGACCCACCGTCGGCGGCCGGGTCGTCTTCCACGACCACGTCCTCCACCGACTGCGCGTAGTCGGCCAGCACGTGCGTCAGTCGGAGCGACGGCGCGTCGACGTCGACGGGCGCGTTGACGTTCAGCAGGTCCACGTCGTCGAACACCGCTGTCTCCCAGACCCGTTCGAGCAGGTTGCGGGCGACGACTGCGGGTCGGGTGAAGTCGTACGCCTCGCCGGGGTGGCAGTGGAAATCTTCGGAGTGGTACGCCGAGACGGCGATGGCCGGTGTACCGAGGAAGGAGGCTTCGATGCCCGCGCCGACAGTTCCCGAACGGCCGACGACGTAGTTGCCGAGATTCGGACTGTCGTTGATGCCGGAGACGACGGCGTCGAACTCGGCGTCCGAACCACCGAGGCCGAACGCGACGCAGTCGGCGGGCGTCCCGGCGAGGCGGTAGCCCCACTCGTGGTCGCGGAGCGTGACCGCGCCGTTTCGCGTGCGGCCCATCCCGCTCTGGTTCTCGTCGGGGGCGATGACCGTCACGTCGGCGACGGTCCGGAGTTCGCGGTACAGCGCCTCGATTCCGGGCGCGTCGATTCCGTCGTCGTTCGTCAGAAGCACTCGCGGCGACTGCATTCGTTCGGGTCGATGACGCTCCGCTACGAATGTCTATCGGTGGGAGTAGCGGGTCGGTGTCGGAGGCTTCGAGCGTCGCCGTCGAGGCGCTGGAGAACTACGTCGCGAATACGTAGCTGTCGCCCAAGAACAGCGGCTTACAGCGGCCGAACCCGCTCGCCGTCCCACACGACCCATCCCTCGTGTGCCAACTTCTCGACGTGCGCGACGACCGTCGCTCGCGCCAAATCCTCGACGCCCGTTAAGTCCCTGTCGTAGGCGGCGTCAAGCACGTCATCGATAGTCGTCACCCCGCCCTGAATCGCCTCTCGGACCTTCGCTTCTCGGCCGAGTCGATGGCGAATCAGTCGTTCGAGCGTCGCGCTCGGGTCGTCGATCTCCGGGCCGTGACCGGGCAGCAGTCTCGCCGGATCTTTCGCGCGCAGTCGCCGGAGTGCGGTCAGGTACGCGCGAACGTCGCCTTCGGGCGCCCCGACGACGACGCTCCCCTCGACGACGGCTAAATCGCCACAGAGTACCTCGTCACCGACGCCGAATGCGACGTGGTCGACGGCGTGGCCGGGGGTATCGAAGGCAGTGACCGGCCCGGCGTCAGTCTCGATTTCGGTCCCCTCGACGAACGTCCGGTCGGGTTCGATTCCCGTCGCTCGCTCGAACCGGTCCTCGCGCCAGCGACGCGCCCACACCGTCGCGCCCGTCTGTTCGGTGTAGTCGGCGACAGCGCCGACGTGGTCGGAATGGGTGTGCGTGACGGCGATGTGCTCGACGGTCGACGCGGCGACCAGCGAGTCGAGTTCGTCGGTCCGTGCGGCCGGGTCGACGAGGAGTGCGGAGTCGTCGCCGACGAGGTGCGCGTTCGTCGCACCCGTCGGCGCGCGGGTTGCGACGGGGACCGAGATTCGTCGAATCGTGTCGGGCGTCGTCATCAGTCGGCGCTACTCACGTCGCTTCCGCCGTCGCCGGCGCTGACGAACTTCGCGAGCGCGTCGTCTACGTCGTCGGCGGAGTCGTACGGTCGGTTGACGATGATGTCGCCCGCTTTCGACTTGCCGAGACCCGGAATCGCCGTCAGTTCGTCCATCGACGCGTCGTTCACGTCGAGCGGGTGCGGCACGCCCGTCACCGAGCGGTAGCCGTAGTCGACGATGGCCGTGTCGATGGTTCGGTCGAGTTCGCGCTCGCCGGGGATGCCGACCAAGAGGGGGTACGTCCCGAGTTGGCGGCCGAACGTCGTGCCCTCCTGGTGGTATTCGAGGTGGACGTTTTCGAGCACTGTGCCGGGCGGCGCGACGCGTTTGAGCATCGGCCGGTCGATCTCCTCTCTGACCTCCTGTTTGTACTGCTTGAACAGCTTCTTGTGCTCCTCCGCGATCTGTGACCCCGTCGACGACATCTCGGTGCCGTCGAACGCCATCACCTGCCGGATGTTGATGCGACGGACCATCAGCCCCTCGTCGTAGACGCGCTGAAGGAACCGCTTGTTGTGCGCGAACGTCTCCTCGCGCTCGCCCATCAGGCCGTGGAGCAGGTTGATACCCGGAAGCAGTTTCGGCAGGCGATTTCCGGCGTTGTCGCCGAACGTCGGCGCGTCCGCCGGGTCCTCGCCGGAACGCCAGCCGGCTTCCTCGTTGACGATTTCAACTGCTCGAAAACACTCGTCGGCGCTCACGTTCAGGTTGTTCTCCTCCTGCACCACGGGGTCGGCCGATTCGAGGCCGAAGGCGGCGGTGTCGCCGGGGGTATTGTGCTCGGCGATGATACGGATGCACTCTCTGGACGCGTCGGGCCACCGCGCGATGGTGATGGGATTCATGTTGTCGAGGTGCAGCGTCCCCAGGTCGGGTGCTACCTCCCGAATCCCGCCGTAGAGTCGCCGGAGCGCGTCGGGATTCGGGGCCTCGCCGTCGCCGCCGAACGCGAGGATGTCGGCCTGCCGGCCGAGTCGGAAGTGTCGAGCACCGCGACTGTAGAGGTTCTCGACCTCCTTGACGACCGAGTCGGCGGTTCGGAACGCCGGGTTGCCGTACAGCGGTTCCGTGCAGAACGAACAGCGGTAGGCACAACCCCGAGAGGTCTCCATCTCGCAGATGAGGTACTCTGGATGGTTCGGGTGCTGTTCGACGACGAACGCCCCCTTCGCCGCCCAGCGGTCGAGTTCCTCGTTGTCGCGCATCCGGTTGCCGAACCCCTCCAACCCGCTGTCGACGAGGTCGTAGGCCGCCGCCTCGACGTCGCCTTTGGCGACGAAGTCGTAGTCGAGGTCCTTGCGCTCCATCTCCTGTCCCCCGGCGTTCTCCTCGCCGACGCCGAAGCGGATGGGGCCGCCCATCAGCGTCGTTCCGTCGGCGGTCCACGCGAGTTCCCGTACCTCGTCGGGTTCGGCGGGCGTCCCGCCGACGTAGCTGCCGGGGACGGTCATCCCGCCGATGTAGACGAACAGGTCCGCGTCGGCGACGTCGGCCCATTTCTGTCTGTCCTCGCGGAGTTCGTCGATGGTGTGGTACGTTATCTGCTCCTCTGGTACCCCGGCGTCGACCATCGCGCCGGCGGTAAAGCGCGGGTACGTCGAGATGTACGGCGGCACGCCGAAGTGTGCCGGTTCGTCGACGTACCCGTCGACGAGCGTCACTTCGAGGTCGGCGGGGTCGGTCATACGCCGGGGTTGTCGGTCAACGGGTAAAACGGTGCGGTTCCGGCGCTCGGCGGCCTCTCGACGGTTCGGGGGGCCTCGGCGGTCAGACGTAGATGTACCCCTCGACCGACGGCAGTTCGTCGGTCATCCGGAGGTTCGCGGGGTCGGTGGCGTTGCGGAACGTCGCGAACGCGGCGACGACCGCTTCGAGGGCGTCGTCGCCGGCGTCGCAGACGCGCTCTCGAATCGACGAGGACAGTTCGACCTCGCGGTGGGTGAGGCTCTCGAGTACGAGCGTCGGCGTCGGGCCGCCGGGGGGACGCACCTCGCGTTTCTGGCACCGCAGCGTGTCGAGCGTCCCCGCCGGATACGTCTCCAGTATCAGCGGCCGGTCTTCCTTCGGCAACTGCATCGGGACGATTCGGGCGGTGTCGGTCAGGACGAGCGGTCGAAGCACGTCGCGGATGCCGTAGAACGTCTCCGCGCAGAGTCGCGGGTCGTAGGCGGCGACCGCGCTCAGCGGTTCCTCGGTCGCGCGGAGGACGCTCGACTCCGCGCCGTCGGTGACGAGTCGGGCGTGCATCCGGCAGCGTTTCGTCATGTCCTCAGGGCTGGAGAACCAGTCGGGAATCCGGTCGACGAACCGTCGCCACCGCCGCTCGGGGATCACCGACTTCGGAAGCCCGAACGGAAAGTCGAGTCCGACCGCGCACCGACCGTCGAGGTCGGCGAGAAACGACACCAGCGCGGTGACGGTGTCGCTTCGCCGGGGCGAGACCCCGAAGCGCTGCGCTACCGTCGCGCAGTCGACGACGTGTAACGACTGTTCCGTCACCTCCGCTTCGACGACCCAGCTTCGCTCCCCCGATTCCCGTCTGTGCGCGTCGAAGACGACGCCGTAGATACGTTCGGGAGGGTGATACCCGTCGTTCATGTAATGTTTGGCTATCTGACCGGTACTCGCTCACGAGTTATATAACCGACGCCGCGTATCCCGGCGACTCCGGCCGGTTCTCACCCAGCGCGTTTATCTGGATGGGACCGTTATCTGTCACCATGCCCGCGACGCTCGAAGTAGCCTGTACCAACTCCGACTGCGAGATGGACATGTTCGAACTGCACTACACGTACGACATGCCCGACGACGTCGGTGTCGACGACTTCGTCTGTCCGTACTGCCAGCAGACCGACGCTCTCGAAGCCATCGAACTATAACTATGACCGATCTGCGAGCAATCGGCGAGTCGGTGGCCAACGCTGTCGTCGAGCGCGTCGGCCGCGGAATCGGACACGTCCAGGAACGGAAGCCGCTCTCGTACGACCTCTTGGAGAGCGACGACAGCTACCTCGTCGTCTTCGACGCCGCGGGCGCGAACAAGAGCGACGTGCAGGTCCGCTTCGTCGACACCGAGGTTCAGGTCCGCATCGACCGGTTCCGAGAGTTCCACGACGGGTACGAGATGCGATTCCCCGGCCGCGGGCTCTCGCTCGACGGGAAGGCGAAACTCCCCGACGACGCGACCGTCGACGCCGAGGCGGCGACGGCGACGGTGACGAAACACGGCACGCTCCGCGTCTACATCCCGAAGACGGAGGAAGGAAAGGACGTGGCCGTCGAAGCGGAAGGAGAAGCCACGGGGACGGACTCCGAGGATGCTGCCGGCGGCGAGACGAGCGTCGTCGAAGAGCAACCGACCGAGAAAGAGGCGAAGGAGGCGACGACCGCCCGCTCCGCGGAGGAAGACGGCGAGCGCGACGGAGACGAAGCGAGCGACGAAGACGACGCGTCCGCCGAGGGCACCGACGCGACGGCCTCCACCGAGTCGATGCTTGACGAGGAGGCGACCATCGACGACCCCGACGCCCGCGTCGAACCCGCGGAGGCGGCGGGACAGCCGACGGACGAGTCGATGGACGAGACCGACGACGAGTTCGTCGAACAGGCCGAGAGCCGCGACGAGGACGGGAGCGACGAAGACGACGAGACGCGCGACTGAGGCGGTTCCTTCTCGACCGTCGCGTCAGTCCAGCGCCATCCCTTCTCGAATCTCGAACGCCTCGTCGCCCGAGAAGCGTCTCGGGTCGAACGGGGTGATTCCTGCGCTCTCACCCGCTATCTGCGCAGCTATCGCCTCGCCGGTCGCCGGCGCGCGCATGAACCCGTGGCCCTGCCAGCCGGCGGCGACGAACACCCCACTTCTGAGTTCGCCGAGCAGCGGGTCGCCGTCGGGCGTCGCCACGCAGAGTCCCGCCCACGCCCGCGCCACGTCGAGGTCGTAGCCGGCGCGCTCGCCGAGCGCTGTCCGGATGTCGTCGACGAACCAGTCGTCGGCGTCGCGCTTCCACTCGTCGGGGTCGGCTTCGACGGGGACGGTTCCGTCACCGGCCAGAACTCCGGTCGGGTGCGGTCGGAAGTAGACGCCCGCCGTCGCGTCGTACACCATCGGACCCTCGTACGCGCTGCGCCCGGTGAGCGCCTGCACCCGGTACGGTTTCAGCGGAACGGCGATTCCCGCTTCGGCGAACACCTGCTTCGTGTGTGCTCCGGTGGCGACGAGGACGGCGTCGAACCCCTTCGTCACCGCGTCGTCGACGGCGACGCCCGGTGGGTCGACGCGGACGCTGACCGACTGTCCGATCTCGAACGCGACACCCGCGCGTCGCGCCTTCGCGGCCATCGCCGAGACGTAGCTCGCCGGGTCGGTCCACCCGGCGTTGTCGGCGACGGCGCCCGCGAGCAGGTCGTCGGTCCGAAGCGGGAACCGCGACCCGAGTTCGGCGGGGTCGACGACCGAGACGTCGCGGCCGTGGACGCGCATCCGGTCGACGCTCGCCCCCAGTGCCTCGGCGGCCGTCTCGTCGCCCTCGCCGACGGTTATCACGTACGGACAGCCGTGAAACTCGAAGCCGTCCTCGCCCGAGAGCTCGCGAAAGCGCTCCAGCGCTCGGCCGCCGATTTCGGCGTCGACGTCCTCGGCGTAGGCGTCGTAGAGCACGCCCGCCGCGCGCGCCGAACTGCCGTCGGCCGGAGTCGACGACGGGTCGTACTCGCCGCGCTCGAACAGCGTCACGTCGGCGTCTCGGGTCGCGAGGTCGTAGGCGGCGGTGAGGCCGACTGCGCCGCCGCCGACGACGGCGACGCGCATCAGCGGTGGACCTCCGTCAGGTGGAGAGATGCGTGGCGGACGGCGAAGCGGCCGAGTTCGGCGGTCGGCGGTGTCATGCCCGGAACTCACGGCCGTCGCACTTAGCGCTTCGTCCGGCAGCGTTCAAACACACGGGCAGACCTGTTGAGCACCTCGAAAGCCCTTTCGATCCCGCCCTCGGTTGCCGGCCGAGCCACCATCGGGTGGGAGTCGAGACGGTGGGGGCTTTCGAGGTGTCTACCGCTATATCACAACGAGTCTGAGCGTAATTAAACGCCGCCGCGGAAGGTAGAGCGAAAGAACGAAAATTACAGGAACTCGTCGATGCCACGCGCGGGGTAGCCGACGACGGTGTCGACGCCGAGCGATTCGAGCGCGTCGACCCGTTTCCGAACGACTGCCGGCGTCCCGACGAGCGCGTAGTCCCGACTCGCCTTCGACAGCACCGTTCTGGCTCGGCCGGTCGCGCGCGAATCCGACGAACTTCCCTCGGGCAGCGCCCGAGCGACGGGTCGTCTGCGGGCGACGTAGCCGCCGACGGCGTCGAGAATTTCGTCCTCGTCGTCGGTCAGTACAGTCGGCGCGTAGAGCGCTATCTCGCCGTCGTAGCCCGCGGCGCGCAGGGCTCGTACGTCGCGTTCGGTCGCTCGCGAGAGCAGTTCGTACTGCGTTCCGCCGGCGGCGAGCGCGACGCGCTCGAGACCCTCCGTGCCGACCCACGCGTCGGAGGCAGTCTCGCGGGCCGCCTTCAGTCGGGGCGCGACGGCCCTGCGCCGTTCGTCCTCGGTGAGGTAAGCGGCGTGTCCGGCGACGAGCACGCGGCCGACGCTCTCGGGGAGGTCGGCGACGAGCGAGTCGTCGCCCAGCGGGTCGAAGCCGTCGGCGCGGACCGGCGTCGTGAGACGGACGTCAGCCGTCTCGGCGAGCGCTTCGAGCGTCCGAGCGTCGGGGAGGTGGTCGGCCCCTTCGTAGTCGATTGCGACCGTCGTCGCCGGGAGGTCGACGGCGCGGCGTACGTCGCACTCAGCGGGCTTGAGGGCGACGGCGTCGATGCCAGTATCCGAGAGTACAGACTCGTCGGTGACTGCTTTCATCGGGTTACTCCGGGGCGACTGCTGGTCAGAACCGTCGATTCATCGGCGCGGAACTCGATCCATCGTCTGTGCGACCATGTGCTCCGGAGTAGCGCCGTGGCGGTCAAAAGGGTTCTGTTCCGGTCAGTATTGGCACCGCCGGCGGTCGGATCTCCCGTCGTCCGCCGTCATCGGCGTCGGTCGCCCGGACGAACGCTCGTCGCAGTCGAGTTATTTGACCAAATACAACCAGAAAGTTGTCATTCGTAGTATTTAGCTGCGCTGATTCCGCCTCCGTCGGCCGGTTTCGATAGTAAAACACTTTGTAGCTACAGAAATTTGGTTCGATAATGAACGAACCCGGTCGCGACAACTCCGATCAGGTGGACTCGGTACGGGAGGCGGTCGACCGTTCCAGAAGCGGTGCGCCCGCCGCCGGTGCGGTCATGCGGGACCGTTTTTCGTCCGACGAAGTGTTCCAGCGCATCATCGCCGCCGCAGACGAGGAGGTCACCTCGGGGAGCCGTGAACTGTTCTTCAGCGCGCTCGCGGCCGGGTTCGCCATCACCATCACGTTTCTCCTCTACGTCTCCATGTCGGCGAAAGCGGGCGAGGATACGGTACTGAGCGCGCTGCTCTACCCACTCGGCTTCATCTACATCATCCTCGGCGGCTACCAGCTCTACACCGAGAACACCCTTCCACCGGTCGCACTGACGCTCGAACGCCTCGCGAGTCTTCCGGCGCTGTTTCGTCACTGGCTCATCGTCCTCGCGGGCAACTTCACCGGCGGTGGGATCGGCGCGGCCGTTCTCACGTACAGTAACGTCTTCTCCCCGGAGGCGGCGACGGTCGCGACCGAAATCTCCCGGCACGGGGTTGAGACGCCGTGGTGGGACCTGTTCTTCAAGGCCATCTTCGCCGGACTCATCGTCGCAGGCGTCGTTTGGGTCGTCTACGCATCCCGCGACACCATCTCCCGGCTCGTCATCGTCTACATGGCGTTTCTCTCGGTGCCGCTCGGGAGCCTGTTCCACGTCGTCGTCTCCTTCACGGAGATGATGTATCTCGTTTTCAGCGGCGAGCTCGCCGTCCTCTACGGATTCACTCAGTTTGTCCTCCCGGTGCTTCTCGGCAACACCATCGGCGGCATCGCGCTCGTGACCGTCGTCAACTACTTCCAGACGAGCGAACACCGGCTCGAATCCGCCCGGTTCGAGGGGGCGAACCGCCAACTCTCGATGCGGGAATGGGCGTTCGGCGGACTGGTCGGCCGCTCGTACGTCCCGCTCATCAACACCACCAAAGCGCCAGCGCTCATCGAAGACGACTCCTACCGACTGATGGTGCCCATCGCGAACCCGCGCACCGAGTCGCGACTCGTCGAACTCGCCTCCACACTCGCCGACCGGACCGACGCCGCGACCGTCCACCTCGTCCATATCGTCCAGATGCCGGGACAGGCCGCCCGCGGCTACGAAACCGGACAACGTACACGAATCGCCGTCGAGTCCGAAGAGCAGCTCGCGGACGTCCGCGAGACCGTCGCCAGCTACGGCGTCAACTGCGAGACGTCGACGGTCGTCTCCCACCGTTCGTTCGAGGAGATATTCACCATCGCCGACCGCACGCACGCGGACCTCGTTTTGATGGGCTGGGGAGCCAACGACCTCTGGGGCGCGGCACGCGCCGAGCGCCCGCTGGACGAACTGACCAACCAGCTTCCCTGCGACTTCCTCATCCTCTCGGACCGCGGTCTCGACACCTCGCGAATCCTCCTCCCGACGGCGGGCGGTCCGGACTCCGATCTGAGCGCCGAGGTCGCACGCAAACTTCGCTCGACCGACGGCTCGGAAGTCAGTCTGCTGCACGTCGTCGACGACACCTCCGAGCGCGAGGGTGGCGAACAGTTCCTCTCCGAGTGGGCCGCCGACCACGACCTCGACGACGCCGACCTCGTCGTCGACGACTCCGGAGACATCGAGGGCGCCATCGCCCGCGAGGCCGAAGACCACACGCTCGTCATCATCGGCGCAACCGAGCGGGGCCTGCTCTCACGACTGGTCGCCGGGTCGCTCAACCTGGAAGTGCTCAACGACGTCGACTGCTCGGTGCTGCTCGCCGAGCGGCCGAGCGAGCGAAGCCTCCTCAAACGGCTGTTCGGTCGGTAGCGACTCCCGCGCTCCGTTTCGCTCGCCGGCGTCGAGCCTACGACCGACTCAGGCGGGGAACTCCGCGTCGGGGTCGACCACTCGGTCGGGTTCCGACGGCGCTCGCCAGTCGGTCGTCAGTTCCAGCAGTTGGACGACCATCCGGCCGGTCGCACCCCAGACCGTGTAGCCGTCGACGTGAAAGAAGTGGACGCGAATCGGTCCGTGGCTGGGGTGGTCGCGGCGCTCGGACTCGTAGTTGTCCAAATCCGTGAGGTCGGCGACCGACAGCACCGCGATTTCGGCGACCTCTCGCTCGTCGGGGGTGTACTCGCGGTCGGAGATACGCCCGACGAACGGCCGCACCGAGTAGTCGGTGACCGTCTCGATGTCGTCCAGTCGACCGACGAGTTCGACCTCCTCCGGCCGGAGTCCGATCTCCTCGCGGGCCTCGCGCAGCGCCGTCGCCGTCAAGTCCGCGTCGCTCGGTTCGCGGCCGCCGCCGGGAAAGCTCATCTGGCCGGGGTGCTCGCCGAGATGGTCGGCCCGCTTCGTGAACAGCACGTGCGGGTCGCCGTCCCGGAACAGCACGGGTGCGATGACCGCCGCCTGCCGCGTCGCTCCCTCGACGGCGGTCGCCTCGTGCCGGGTCACCCCTGTGAGATCCATGTATCCTGCTATCGTTCGACGGCCTTAATCTTGAAGAAGCGCATCCAACCGTTCGCGTATCTCGTCGGTCTCGACTGGGGCCCACGCGTCGAGGTCGTACGTCACGTCGTACAGCCGTTCGAGTCGGTCCTCGTCGTCTTCGTCCGCCGCGGTCTCGACTTCGGCCGCGAGACGCTCGCGGACCTGCTCGCCGAGCGCCCCTCGGTCCACTTCCCGCCGCGGCACGTCGAGGATGTGCGGGAGGTCCTCGGCGTTCGGCGGCATCGAGGGAAACGCCGCGGGGCCGACCGTCACGAACGTCCGGTCCTCGGCGGCGCGCCGGTTCGGTTCGCTCGTCTCGACGCTCCGGTCGTCCGCGGTGGCGACGTACTCCACGAGATAGTACTCCTCGACGGCGCCGTCGACGGCCTCGGTGAGCGCCTTCACGTCGGTGCTCGACCCCTGTTTGTACGCGAGTTCGTCGAGCGCGGATTCTAGTTCCCCGTGCGTCAGCGCGCCGAACAGGTCGACGACGCCCGCGAGGTCGTCGTACGTTCGGCTCATTCGGCCGCCTCCCGAAGGTCGGCTTCGGCGAGTTCGGCGACCGTCTCCGGCGAGACCGGGGCGTCGGCCCACGCGGGAAGCCGGTCGTCGCCGCCCGGGACGGCGATGGCGGCCGCGTACCGCTCGACCTGCTCGCGTTCGTCGCTTCGGTCGTAGTCGAGGCCGTTGAACGCCGCGTCGACGGCGTACTGCTTGACGAATCGGCGGGCAGTCTCCCGGTACCGAGTCGGGAGCGTCTCGTACGGGGGGTCGACGCCGTGGTCTTCGACTGCCCGCAGCAACGCCGCGCCGACCGACCGACTCATCTCGGAGAGGCCCGTGGGACCGCCGACCGCCCGGTGGTCGTGTTCGTACGCCCCGAGGTCGACCTGCGCGCTCCCGTCGAACCCCGCCAGCGAGAACGCGTCGCCGAGCGTCCCCACCTCCAGACCCCACGTCCGCTGGATGCGCAGGTGCCGAGCCACGTCGACCGTCGCGGCGAACTCCCCGGCGAGCGCGTAGCGGAACGCCGAGAGGTAGTCGAGAACCGGCGCGTCCGCCTCCTCGGCCAGCGCCGCGACCAGCGGCGCGTAGAACAGCCGAAACAGTCGGCCGTAGAGGCGGTCGTTCTCGACGCGGGCGTAGTACCCCTTCGAGAAGCCGTAGCCGTGCGCGAGCGGGAACAGTAGCCGGTGAACGTACGAGCGAGAGTACGTCTTCGTGTCCGCGTCGTGGACGACGACGAACTCCTCGGAAAGCGCCTGCCCGAGCGCCAACCACACGTCGCGACCCTTGCCGCGTCGGCCGTTGAGCCCTTCCTCGGCCAGAAACGACGAGAGCGTCGGACCGTCGCACCACACCACCGACAGCGGGAGGTCGAACTCCGAGAGCCACTCGGCGAACGGGCCGACACGGTCCGGTGACGCGCGGAGGGCGACGACGACGCGTGCGGGGCCGACGCGTTCTAGTTCCGCGAGGACCCGCTCGGCGGCGAGGCTGGCGTACTCGCGTTCGGTCATCGGCAACACGACGGCGGCGCGGTCCGCCGGGGCGGCGGGGGCGGGGGCGGTCAGGTCGTGGAGCGTCGCGATTCGCTCTTGGACGTACTCCATCGATTCCTTCTGAGGACGGACGGGTAAAAAACAAGCCGATTACGACGGAGTCGGCGTCCCTTCGCCGTCTCGCGGTCGATCCGACGGGAGAGGTGCCCGAATCCGGACGTTCGCTATTTGCAACCAGTTCCGCCGGACTATTTTTGTGGGGTGGGCGATAATGGCGGAGCATGAAATCCACCCGGAAGGGTCTGCGCGAGGGAGAACTCGACAAAGACACGTACGGGCGTCTCGCGTGCGAGGAGTGCGAGGAGACGTTGAAGAAGCGCAACGACCCCGACGAGGTGTTCGCGGTTCGTAGCTGTCCGGACTGCGGCCGCGAGTGGAAGGAACTGTAGCGCGGCGGCCCTCACTCGAAGACGGCGTCGAACACCTTCGCGCCTAGTGGGTCGAACGTCCCTGCGGCGACGTTCTCGGCGACGTGTTTTCGACGACTCGTCCCGACGAGCGCCGCCGTCACCGCGGGGGCGCTCCGCGCGAAGTTGAGCGCGCGCTGTGCCGTCGAGTCGCCTTCTAACTCCGCGGCGACCGCCTCCGGCATCCGACTTACGAGGTCGCCCTGCTTCAGACTCGCGCTCGCGAACACGGAGAGGCCGGTGTCGTGGGCGAACTCCAGCGCGCTCACCCGGTCGCTTTCCCCGCGTTCGTCGCCTCCAGCTTCGCCGTCTCCACCGCGACGCTCGTGGACCTTCGCGGTGAACGCGTCGGCCATCTCGACGTTGAACGGTAGTTGGAGCGCAAGTAGTCCCGACTCCTCGTTGCCGGCGGCGTCGGCGGCGCGTTCGGCGCACGCGACGACCTCCGCCAACGAGAGATAGCTCGGGTGCTCGGGCGGCACGCGGAACGCCTCCCACGTCGCGACGCCGTAGCCGCCGATATCGCCCGCGGTTCGCCGCTCTTCGAGGCGCTCGAAGGCGGCTTCCAACTGGTCGTACACCGCGTCGGCGTCGCGCACCGCCAACTGTGTCTCGGGGTTGTGGACGTAGTAGCAGTCGACGCTGTCGAGACCGAGGTTGTCGAGCGAGCGGTCGAGCATCGCGTCGAGGTAGTCGGAAGCGAGACAGTGACTGCCGCGAGCGAGGTCGTCGATGTCGACGAGGCCCGTCTCGACGAACCGCTCGCGAACGTACTCGCTCGGGTCGCTCGGCCGATCGCCGTCGAACGGGAGAAAGCCGCCCTTCGTGGCGACGACGACCTCATCCCGCTCGACGTCGGCCTCGTCGAGCGCGCGGCCGACGACGCGCTCGCTCCGCTGACAGCGGTAGTTTATCGCGGTGTCGACGAGGTTGACGCCGCTCTCGAACGCGGCTACGAGCGCCTCCCGATACCTGTCGTCGACGTCGTCAGTCGGGTCGCCGAGGTACGTGCCGATACCGATGCTCGACACCACGCCGGGACCGAACCGGCGGAAGTAGGTGCGACCGAAACTGTCGCCGAAGCGGTCCCGATACCCCCACGTGCCGCTCGCGGTAGCCATGGACACGATACGGGCGGCCGGTGAAAAAGCGTTCACGTCGGCGGTCACGCGTCGGGCGCGCGTCGGTGGCCTCGAGCGCGTGCCAGCGCTCACACGTCGCCGGTGAGCGTCTGGAACAGGCGGTCGACCAGCCCGTTTCTGGGCACGGGGCTCGGCACGTCGCCGCCGGCCGGGTCGACCTGCGGAATCTGACCGCCGCCCATCCGGGCGTGACCACCGGCGGACGCGCTCGGGATGTCGGAGACGGCGGCCTCCAGCGCACGGCCCATGTGGACGCGGTCGTCGCGGGAGCGACCCGAGAGGTACACCGTGCCGTCGCGCTCGCCGCAGACGACGACTGCGGTGACGCCTTCGAGGTGCATCAGTTCGTCCGCCGCCTGCGGGATAGAGTCGACGTTCGAGACGGGGCCGACGTCGCTGACGGCGAACGAGCCCTGCACTTTCCGACCCGCGATGGCGCGGGCTTTCACCTCCAGCACCTCCGCGCCGACCTGCGGGTTGGCGATGCGGTCCAGCAGGTCCTCGTCGACGCCGGGGTAGAGATAGCCGCTGGCGGTGAAGTCGGCGGCGACACAGCCCGACGTGAGCCGTTTGGTGTCGGCGAGGATGCCGTACAGCAGACCGGTCGCCACCGTCGACGGCATCGTGTAGCGGGCGTTTATCTCGCTGGCGTGCTGGTCGGGCGGAACGGGTTTCGCGCCGATGTCGCGGAAGTACTCGGCGACGATGCTGGCGCTCGCGCCGTAGTTCGTTCGCACATCGGTGAACTCCTCGCCCGCGCCGTCGCCGGGGTGGTGGTCGATGACGGCGAACGGGAGCACGCTCTCGGCCCCGGCGAACCCGCGCGGCGTGTTGTGGTCGACGAGGACGACGTTCTCGGCGGCGATTTCGGAGACGTGGTCGATCTGTTCGAGGTCCAAGTCGAGGACGGTTCGGAAGGCGCGGTTCTCCTGGTGGCGTATCTGCCCGGTGAACTGGATACGTGCCTGCGTATCCACCTGGTCGGCGAGGCAGGCGACGCCGATAGCCGCCGCCATCGCGTCGGGGTCCGGGTTCGGGTGCATCAACACCGCGATTTCGTCGAGGTTCGACAGCGCTCGCTTGAACTGCACCCCCATCGGGCGGCGGAACCACTGAAGCGCGTAGCTGACGCCGAACAGCGCGACGAGACCGACGGCCAGAACTGTCGCGATCTCGGGGTTCTCGCGGACGAACACCTCCGCGTCGGAGAGCGCCTCCGTCGCGGCGACCCTACTCGGCATACTCCGTCTGTCAAAGTCGACCGGTAAGAAGGTTCCCCAAATATATTCGTGCGGGTTCGGAGGGACAGGAAGGCGACGACGCGACTCTCAGCGCTCTCTTCTCCGATACTGCTCGATTGCGGTGGCGTACCCTGCGCGGTAGTCGGGGTACCGGAACTCGTAGCCGAGTTCGCGGAGCAGCGCGTTCGAGCAGCGCTTGCTCGTGAGAATCCGTCGTCGTGCCGCCTCCAAGAGGTCGCCCGCGTCGAGTCGCTCCGCCTTCGTCCGCTTCGACGGGCGCTCGACGCCACACTCGTCGGCGAGCCAGTCGGCGAACGCCCACTTCTCGGCGGGTTCGTCGTCGACGACCAGCACCACCCCGTCGTGTCCGTGGTCGCGCTCCAGCAGGTACGCGATGGCTCCAGCGGCGTCGTCGCGGTGGACCATGTTGAGATAGCCCTCGGTCACCGGCCCTTCGAGGTAGCGCTCCAGCCGATAGCGCTTCGGGCCGTACAGCCCCGCAAAGCGGGCGACGGTGCCGTCGAAGCCGTACTCGCGCGGCACCTCGCGAGCGACGCGCTCGGCCGCCGCGAGAACCCGCGTCTTCTCCGTCGTCGGCCGTATCTCGGTCTCCTCGTCGACCCAGTCGCCGCCGTGGTCGCCGTAGACGCCGGTACTCGACGTGTAGACGTACCGCTCGGGGCCGTCATCGCGCTCGCCGAACGCCGCG
Organism: Haloprofundus halobius; assembly: GCF_020097835.1. Taxonomy (GTDB): domain Archaea; phylum Halobacteriota; class Halobacteria; order Halobacteriales; family Haloferacaceae; genus Haloprofundus; species Haloprofundus halobius. The sequence continues at coordinate 2,002,749 of NZ_CP083666.1, read as the reverse complement.
AGCGCCGTCCGCTGCCCGTCGACGAACACCTCGCGGGCGGCGTCGGCGTCGCGGCCGCCGGAGCTCGCGGCGAACACCAGCCAGTCGGCGTCCGGCACCGGTTCGAGCGACGCCGCGTCGGTTACGTCGGCGCACACGGCGTCGAATCCGGCCGCTTCCATGGCTTCCAGTCCCTCCTCGGAGCGGCGGACGCCGACCACGTCGTGACCCGCCGCCGTCAACTGGCGGCCGAGTTCGGTGCCGACGTAACCACAGCCGAGGACGACGACGCGTTTCGGCTCGGCGGCGTCGTCGCCGTCGGTGTCGCTGCGGGGACTCATCAGCGGTCGTTCCGCTCGGCGATGAACGCGTGGACCGCCGCGAGGTCGTCGAGCGGGAAGGCGGTCCGCCCTTCGAGCGCCTGCTGGACCTCCTGGCCGGTGAGGTCGGCGTCGATGTTCGAGGCGATGGTATCCACGTCGAGGACGCCCGTCGTCATCCCCAGCAGGAGGTGGTCGCGCAGTTCGAGTACGATGGCCTCCCGGTCGGGGTAGCCGTCGCCGACGGCGAGGATACCGGCGGCCTCTTCGAGCGTGAGGTCGGGGGACTCGCCCTCGGCGAGCGCGACGACGCGGTCGCGGTCGACGCCCGACTCGGCGGCGACCGTCTCGACGCCCTCGGCGTCGACGACGGCGGCCAACTGCGAGTCGTAGGCGGCGCGCAACTCGTTCGGCGTCAGCGACCCCGGACTCTCTGCGGCGTCGTAGAGCATGGGAGAACTCGCCCGGCGTCGGCCAAAACGGTTGTCACTCGGAACGCGGGTCGGGAGCGGCGTCCGGTCGACACCGGGGTTCCGGCTCACACCCCGGAGCAGGCCACCCACCCGACCGTTCGTCGGCATCGCCGTCGACGTCGCCGACGCCCGGCGGCGTCGGGGGGACAGCCACGACGACGGTGGTCTGCGCCTCGAAGGAGATACGCTCGCTCCGACCCAGTCGCTCGGCCTCGCCGTCGCCGTCGACGTCGAGCGTCACCGGGTCACCGTCGCGGACGTACCGCAGGTCGCTCGATCCCGCCGTGCCGCGTCGGGCGGTGACGACGAACTGCGCGTACTCCCCCCGGGCCTCGACGGTCCAGACGTTGACCGTCGCGTACCAGTACCCCGGCACGGGGGCGACGGGGAGCCCCGAGGGGACGCCGACGAGCGCCTTGTCGGCCCACTTCGTCCCTTCGAGACGGTCGCGTACTTTCTCTCGTGCGCGGTCCGTCGCTCGCTCGGTGCCGCTCTCCAGCCCCTCGGCGAGTTTCTTCTTGGCGTAGCGGGCGAGATACTGCGTCGTCTCGGACGTGCGCTCGGTCGGTCGTCGGTCGACCTGGGCGGCGTCGCTTCGGGCCGCGTCGAGCATCGACGTCCGGAGTCGGACCGCGAGACGGTCGGTCCGCCTGTCGTGCCAACCGCGCCGCTCGCCGACCTGCTCGGCGACGGCCGTCGCCGCCGAACCGTTGCCGGCGGCGAGCGCTCGCCGCCCGTGGCCCTCCCAGTTGGCGAACCCGCGGTCGACGGCGGTGCGGCGTTGCGTCGCCGACAACTCGGTCTACCGTTCGAGCGTCGTCCGCGCCGCTTCCTTCGTCACGTCGACGCCGTCTCCGACCTCGGTCCCGAGCCGCTGTCGCCGCTCGTCCAGCGTCTCGTTCCCGGTCGCGGCGGCGGTCCGGTTCGCCACGACGAGCACCTGTCCGCCGGTCCGGAGATTCACCTGCTCCGACCCCTCGAGCGCGCGGCCGACGACGGTGTCTGCCACGTCGTCGTACGGGGCCGTCACGAGGTTCGTGTTCCGGGCGGCCAGCGGTCGATAGCTCGCGTTGGCCGGAATCGGTGGCGCGTGCGCCCGCTCGACGGTGCCGAGCGTGAGGTAGGCGGGCGAGCCATCGGGACGGAGTGCTACGTCGCTCGCCGGCGCGTCGTCGCCGAACGTCCGCGACTCCGGTCGGACCGTCCCCTCGGCGGTTTCGACGAGGCGGCCGAGTTCGGACGGCGACGACGCCGTCGACCCGTGGTCGGACAGCGTCTCGCCCACCCGGTCGTTTCGCTCCGCGGTCCGGTCGGCCCGGACGTCGAGGTGAGCGAGGACGCGGTCGAGGTACGCCGCCCGCGCCGCGACGCGCGCCCGGTCGGCCGCCCCGTCGTACGTCTCGGGGGCGTCGAGTAGTTCGGACCGGTGCGAACGGAGTTCGACGGCCAGTTCCGATGGCGGGTTCGCCTCGCCGGTCGCGACGCGCGTCGCATCGACCTCGACGTCGACGTCCCGAACGTCCGCTCTGAACGCCGAGAGGTCGTCGTACGCCCACGACCCGAGGCTGTCCGGTCGTTCGCCGGTGAACGTCGTCGTTCTCGTTTTCGTCCTCGTGTCCGCTTCGGTTCTCGGCGCGGCATCCCCGACGGCTCGCCGAGCGACGGCATCGACACCGCCGCGCCGGTCGACCATCGCCGTCCACGCGCGCTCGGGAACGTCACCGAGGTTCGGACCGTCGAGCGCGCCGCCGCGTTCGAATTTCGGGTCGACCGGCCGAGACGGAACGCCGTCGAGTGAGCGCCGTTCGACGTCCATCGAGATACCGACGCGGTACCGGTCAGTCCACGTCGCTCGGGTCGTTTTCGTCTCGTTGCCCCGTCGCCACGTCGTCGTTCGGACGTGGCGTTCGACGACGCGGCGCGTCGCCGTCTCGACACGCACGCCGTTCCTCTCGGCTTCTGTCGCGTCGCCCGACGACACCGAGACGTGGGTCTCCGTTTCGTCGGCGACGGAACTCCAGTTGCGACCGGGCGACGAGGGTCGTTCCGGCGTTCCCTCTCTCGTCTGCTCGACGCGCGTCGAGAGGTGAGCGTCGACGCGGTACGCCGCGTCGAGCGTCTCCGCCAGCGACTGGGGCCGGTGCGACCGCTTGCTCCCTTCGACAGCCGCTGGCTCGCCGTCGAGCAGCGAGACGAACGCGACATCGGCGGTTCGGTTGACACCGACGGTGAGTGACCGTTCTTCTCTCGACGGAGTCGACGGCGCGGGGACCTCCGTCTCGGGAGGGGTCGGGTCGTTCGGCGGAGCGAGAACCTCTGCCGCGACTGCCTCCTCGTCCGGCGGCGTCGACTCCAGCAGGTCGGCCGCGCCGACCCGTGCCGTCGCCCGTTCGACGCCGCGACGAGCCGCCGGGTCGCTCCGACCGAACGCCGCCCGCTGCACCGCGACGACGCCGGTGTTCGTCGACAGTCCGACGTGGCGGTTCGAGACGACGTTCTCGATGGGCGCACCGCGGTTCTGCGCGTAGCCGCGGGCCCAGGCGACGGCGTACAGTCGCGCGGTCAGTTGTCGGTCCAGTCCCGGACCTGTGAGCGCCGGTCGTTCGAGGCGCGCCTCGAACGACTCGGTTCGGTCGTGTGCGAGAAGCACCGGGTTCGCCACGGTCACGGTCAGCGAGTCCGTCCGCGTCGCGACGACCCGACCGCCGCGGGTCGCCGTCCGCGTGACGTTTTCGAGCGTGACGCGCATCGCCGTCCCCTCGTCGACGCGCTCGACGGTGACGGATCGCTTCGCTTGCCGGAGGTCCGAAACGTTCCGTACCGGTGGCACCGACACCGTCGTCGCGACGCCGTTGCGACGGTCCGTCGTCCGCTCGAACCGCTCCCGCGCCGCGAGGTAGACGCGAATCCGGAGCGAGTCGACGAACGGCGCCGACTCGTTGAGCGCCCTTCCGGCGGATGTCTCGGCCCGCGTAGTGACCGGATTCGCCGCGGCGTCGACAGCGGCCTCGTCGGCGGCGACGCGGAGCGCGGTGACCGACTCGGCCTCGACGCGCTCCATCGTCGTCCCCACGTCGTCGTCGCGGACGGGGGCGGGACCGTCCAGCGTCGCGGCGAAGGCCGAACTCGTCACGAGAAGCAGGACACCGACGAGCGCGAACGGGACGCGCCCGCGCTTGCCGTCGAGAAAGTCGGAGCGACTCACGCCGACCACCGCCGAACCGTGATGCGGACCTCTCCACCCGAGAGCGCCACCGCCGCCTCGGCCGGCGAGTCGAATACGCGTCTCAGGTCAGATTCGACCCGCGGTTCGAGCGCTGCGAGGAGTCGCGCGTTCGCCGTCGACACCGTCGAACGGTTCGGCGCAGACGGCAACGTCGCCCCGGAGAGCGCCGCCGCCCTGTCGTATCGGTGGCCGACGAGCGCCGACGTCGGGTAGTCGCCGCCGAGCGCCAGGCGGGTTCGCTTCGGCGGGAACCACGCGTTCACGAGTCGGTCGCTGACAATCGTCGCGACACCCGCGAACCCGTCGTCCATCGCGCTCCGCGCGGCCGCGTCGGCGTCCGAGTCGCTGGCAGTCGGCACCGAGAGGACTGCGGTGTGAACGTCGGCCGACGCCGGCGGTTCCTCACCGACGCTGGTCGACGCCCCGACGCTCGACCCGACGTGCGGCCGCCACCGCGCGACGACGTGCGTCCGCGGCGGCAACGCGCGGGCGACTGCCGCGCGAACCTGTCGTCGGAAGTCGTCACCGGTGTGCGTCACGCGTTCTCCGTCGACTCTCGGGGTCGCCGTCGTCGACTCGGCCAGCAGTTCCGCGAGCGACCCGTGGGCGCGGCGGTCGAACGCCGGCCCGTCGGTCACGGGGAACCGCTCGGCGTCGTCGGCGCGGCGCGCCCCGCTCGCGAGCGTGTAGTCGACCTCGGCGGTGGTCGTCGAGAGCATCTCCGCCGTCCGTGAGGCGTCGGCGGCGGGTTCGTCGGCTCCCGTCGGCACGTCAGCCAGCGTCACGGCGGCGGCGCTGACGAGGAGCAAGCAGAGCGCGGCGTCGAGGACGCTGCTCGTCATCGCCACACCGCCACCCGCAGGTGGCCGGGCCGGACGACACCCGGTGCGAGGCGGACACTCAGTCGTCGACTCGCCCTGTCCGCAGCCCCCTCACCGTCGACGTTCGCCGGGTCGACCGACCCGACGGTCCACCGCCGCTCCCCGACAGCGAGCGAGAGGTTGAGCCGATAACCCGCCGGGGCGGCGTCACGGGCACGTCCGAGCGCCGTCGGGTCGGCGACCCCGCCGTCGGTTATCTCGGCCGACGCGCGTTCGAGCGTCGTCTCGGAGATCGCTCGCTCTCCGGTGGGCACAGCCTCTTCGAAGGTGACGGCGTAGAGCGAGAGCGCGACGACCACCGCGAAGACGGCGACGAGTGCCGTCGTCGGCTCCGTCTGGGCCCGACTCTCCCGGCCCGCGAGGCGTGCCCGGCGCACCCAACTCGCTCCACCCGACCGACGCGCCTCACCCACCTCACCCGCCTCACCCGCCTCATCCGCCCCACGAGACCGACGTGGCCTACGCGCCGACGAGCGTGGCATCGCTCTCCCCCCATTCGGCGCGCCGAACGACGAGCGTCCGATCGACCGTCTGCCACGTCGACTCCTCGGTTCGGGCCTCGATGAGCGCCTGCGTGAACGCCCGTCGACTGTCGAACGCCTCCCCCGGCGGGACGCCGTGGAGGACGGTTTCGAGCCGCGACCCCGGTGCAACGGGCGTCACCGGTCCGAAAACGAACGAGGCGTGGGTCGTCCCGGCGTCGTTTCGGAGGCTCAGCCGATGCGGGCCGACTCGAATCGCCTCGGCCGCGAGCGGGTGTTCTGCCGTGGCCGGATACTCGCTGGCGGCGACGCCGTCGACGGTGTCGGCGACGCCCGCCGCGTCCGGTGTGGCCGTCGCCGGAAACGTCGTCGCGGCGCCGAGCATCGCGACGCTCGCGACGGCGAGTCCCAGCCACGTGTACCACGTCTCTACGGGTGCGTCGAACATGAGGCGGGTTGGCCTCCTCCTCCGTTTTAAACCCTCACACGAGCAACCCGGCGGCGACGAACGCCGTGAGATACGTCGTCGTCGCCGCGAGCAGGGCGAGACCGATTCGGTAGCCGAGCAGCACACGGTCGAGTCCGTGTTCGAGGGCCGTCGCCAGCGCGGTCAGAAGGACCGCCGAGAGGAGGACGTAGACGCCGACGACGAGGCCGAACGTCGCCGTCCCCGGCGCGCCACCGAGCGCCGACCCCGCGGCGGACGCGGTTCCGGCTGCCGCGCCCGTAGCGTCCGCTGCATCCGTCCCGAACGCCGCCGCTTCCGGCGTCGCGGACGCCGATGCGCCGTCCAACCGCTCGACGAGCGCGACCGTCGCGCCGCCGACGAGCGGCCCGAACAGCGCGCCGGTGTTCTGAAGCGTCTCGGTCAGCTCCGCCAGCTCTCGCCGCGCCTCGCGTTCGAGCCGTCGGAGGCGACTCAGTTGCTCGGCCGTCGCGACGAGCGCCGCGCCCGCGGGTGCGCCTTCCGTCGCCGCGAGCGCCAGCAGTTCGGCCGCGCTTCGCGCCCGCGGACTCGGAACCGCCGAGAGCGCCCCGTCGTCGCCGAGAAACGCGTCGCGAACGTCGACGCGGAGCGCCCGCTGTGTCGTCACGGCGTCGGCCAACATCTCACCGGTCGCGCCGTCGAGTTCGTCGGCGACGCGGTCCAGCGCGCGTTCGACGGCGACGCCTTCGACGACGTGGCGGCCGACCAGATACAGCGCGTCGTCGAGTCCGGCTTCGACCCGCCGCACGTCGGCGTGAACCCGTCGAACCGGTCGGTATCGGACGACGAGCGCCCCACCGACCGCGACGCCGACGCCGACGAGCGGCGCGGTCCACGGGTCGACGACGGCCGCGCCTGCGGCCGCGACGGCGAGCGCCGCGGCCGCAACGGCGAGATATCGGCGACGGCGCGACCCCGACACGTCGGGATGTTCGAGGCCGACGCGCGGCGGCGGGAACGCGACTGGTCGACGGCTGACGAGCCACACGCCCGCCGAGAGCAGTACGAGCAGGAGGAGCACGTCGTAGACGACTACCAGCGGGAGCGTCCCGACCGGGACGCCCGCGCTCGCGGCCGCCGGGAGGACCCCAACCAGCGCCAGCGGCAGCAGGACGCCGAAGGCGTACACCCCCGACAGCGGCGCGCGCACGTTGTCGGCAAAGCGTGCCAGTCGGTCGCGCGTGCCGTCGAGCACCGCGTCGAGCGCGCGCTCCAGCCCGCGTTCGCGGTCGCCGGGCGTCGCCGCCGCGCTGGCGAGAAGCAGCGTCGTCGCCCGTCCGAGCGCCGGCAGTCGGTCCGTCCACTCGTCGCCGAACGCCGCCATCCCGGAGTGTGGTGTCCCGCGGGCACGGCGGACGTGCTCCGCGAGGCTCGACGCCAACAGTCCCTGTCCCGTCCGCGCGGCGAAGGCGGCCGCGCGCTCGGGTGTCGGTTCGAGTCGAAGGCGGAGGACGGCCCGGTTGACCACACCGGCGGCGTCACCCAGCGCCCCGGCCCGTCGCGTCCGAGCGAGTAGCACCGGCACTCGGTGGGAGACGTGGGCTGCGGCGAGTCCCACCCCCAGCGCGAACGGGACGGCGGCGATGGCAGGGAGGGCGAGTATGCCGACCGGAAGCGTACACAGCGAGACGACGACGGCGACCCCGTAACCGCCGCGGACGACCGTCTCGGCCGAGACCGGCGAGTCGAGATACGAGAGGGCGTCGGCGAGCGAGTCGCTGGCGTCGATTTCGAGGGGGACGAGACGGGAAAGCGCTCGAAGGACGGTAGCGGTCGTCGCGGACGCTCCGTCTTCGACACCCACCGACGAACCGGCGCTCATCGACCCACGTACGCCGTCGCGACGTCGGTCGGACGCGTTCGACCGTTCCCAGCGAGCGTTTCGAGCAACTGACGTCGCTTCCCGAGCGCGTCCCGAACGTCGGCGTATCGCTCGCCCGACCCTGCGAGGGAGGCGACGAGCGCGCTGTTCCCCCTGTCGACGAGACCGGTCGGTCTCAGCGCGCCGTCGGCGTACTCGAACAGCGTCTCGAAGCGGAGACGTCCATCACTCACGCGAACCTCCTCGATTCGGGCAACGTGCCGCCCGCCGCTCGGCGAGAGCGTCACCACGAGGTCGGTCGCGGCGAACGACGACTCCGGAACGCCGAGGTCAGAGACGACCCGTTCGCGGACGGCCGCGCCGCCGTCGCCGTGAACGGTCCCGAGGACGGCGCTGCCGTTCGCGCCGACGCGCATCGCCTCGTATAGTGCGGCGGCCTCCTCGCCGCGCACCTCGCCGACGACGAGCGCCCCCTCGCCGAGTCTGAGTGCGGTTCTGACGCCCTCGACCGGCGTGAGCGTCGCGTTCTCACCGAGACCGACGTGGAGCGTCTGAACCTCGCGGTCGTTGCGTTGGAGCGCCTCGACCGGCAGTTCGGGCGTGTCCTCGACGACGACGGTCCGCGTCTCGACCGGCAGTTCCCACAGCAACGCGCCCAGCAGCGTCGTCTTCCCGGCCCCTCGGGTTCCGGCGACGAGTCCGGCGGTGCCGCGTTCGACCGCCAACGAGAGCAGCGCGGCGGCGTCGGGGGAGAGCGTGTCGTTTTCGACCAGCGCCGGGAGCGTCAGCGGGGCGTCGTCGTGGCGGCGGAACGCGAACGCGAGGCCGTCGCTCGCCGGGTCCGAGACGGCCGCGACGCGGATTCGCCCGCTCTCGGCGTCGACCACCGCGTCGAGCGTCGGGTCCGCCTTCGAGAACGGCCGACCGCTCGCGCGTCGAAAACGCGACGCCAGCGCCGCCGCCCCCGACGGCGTCAGTCGAACGTTGGTGTCGAGACGGTCGCCGTCGACGACGACGCGAACTGGGTTCGACTCGACCGGTGCGGTCACGAACACGTCCGAGACCCGAGCGTCCGAAAACAAGTCGTCGAGGACGCCGTGGCCGCGCGTGTGCTTCGTCAGGAGCGCCGCGAGTTGCTCGACCGGCGTCCCGCCACCGCTGTCGCCGTCGTCGCCGTTACCGTCGGCGACGGCGCGGACCGCCCGCCCCGGTGCGCGCTCGCCCGCGCCGCCGACGCCGTCGGCCAGCGCGCTTCGCGCCTCCCGGAGCGTCGCAGTGGCCGCCCGGTCGAGTTCGGTGAACGCTGGGTCGAGCTGATACCAATCCCGACCGCCGTCGCGTTCGTACCGCCGGACCGTCGCGCCGGTGTCGAGCGACCAGCGGTCCGCGAGCGTCGCGTCCGGGGGCGGTCGCAGCGCTACCCGCGAGCGAACGAGCGTCGGCCCGACGAACGGTCGGAGCGCGTCCTCGTACGTCGACACGCGGGCCGCGCCCTCCGCGAGGCCGGTCTCGGCGGCGATTCGGGCGACGGGTCCGGCGCGTCCCGTCGCCTCTCGCGCCGCGCCGAGAGGGTCCCGCCGCGCCCGGTCTGCGACGGCCGTATCGTGGAACGCCGCCCGCTCGACGAACCGTCCGGCGGCCAGCAACAGCGCCACTGCGTCGCCGTCGTACGCTCGTTCGTAGCCGCGAGAGCGGGTTCGGACGACGTCTGCGTCGCACCCGCTGAGCGCGTCGACGACGGTCGCTCGACAGGCTGAGTCGGCGACCAGATCGCCGCCGCCGGAGCAGTCGTCGGCGTCGACGACGAGTTCGACGAGGCGACCGACGCCCGTGCCGCTCGGTTCGACGAACGACGGGTCACAGAGGCAGTCCGTCTCTTCGGCCTCGTGTGACGGTGCGTCGGTGGTTTCGAACCGCGAGAGCAGTCGCATGCGGTGGGGTGGTCGCCTCTCCCTACTTGAACTTCAGCCCGTGCCGCCGCCGTCGGACGTCGTTCGGGGGTCGAGACGCCCGACCGCCACCACCGGTCGACCGCCGCGTTCGAGCAACGAGAGACGGAGTCGGTGCGTGCCCGACGCCGAGAGGCGGAGCGGGCCGCCCGGTGTCGCGAACACGGGTTCCGCGAGACGATAGCTCGCCTCCTCGTGGCCGCCGAGTCGGTAGCTGAGCGACGGGCGGGCAGTCGAACCGCCGCTGCCGTCGAGTTCGACGTAGTCGACGTGCGCGTTCGTCAGCGACCGCTCGGGAATCCGGACGGAGACGACGCGGCGCGCGGCCAGCGATTCGTCGCTCGTCGCGTCCTCGGTCTCGGGGAGGTCCCGCGCGGCGTCGACGACCCGGACGAGTTCGCCGTCGAGGTGAGTCGCCGTCCGGTCGTCGCGGGCCGCGTCGACGGCGGGGAGCGACGCGGCGGTGAGCACGACCGCGAGCGCGACGGTGACGACGAGTCGAATCACCACGTCTCTCGGAGCCGTGCGGCGAGTCCCTCGTTCGACTCCGCGCTCGTCTCTTCTCCGGTGTCGTCGTCCGGCGGCGATTCGCGCATCGCGGTCGTGCTCTCGACGTTTGCAGCGAGTTCGTCGATCACGTCGGTCTCCGCGCGCCGACGTTCTAGCGACTCCACGGCGGCGAGGGCGGCGTCGGCGCGGCGCTTGACGTCGCGGTTGACCGCTCGAACGCCGCCGACGTACCCACGAAGCGCCTGTACCGCGGCGTCGAGCTCGGAGAGGCGGTCGTCGAGGTCCGAGACGCTCTCTTCGACGGCGGTGAGTCGCACGTCCAGCTCGGCGGCGTCGGAGAGGTCGGCGACTGGCGTCTCCGTCCCCGTCGCGGTTCGTTCGACGGCGCCGAGACGCGATTCGAGGCGACTGAGACGAGTTTCGTGGTCGGAATAGCTGTCTCCGCGTGCGGTTTCTTCCTCCATCGTGTTACGACGTGGACTCGTTTTCTCTCATAAGTCTCTGGGGGAAGTTTGAAGACGTGACCCCGATAGAAGGAGGTATGAAAACCGTCCTGATAGGTGTAGGCCAGGCTGGCGGGAAACTCGCCACGGCGCTGGCTGAGTTCGACTCACGGATGGGCTTCGGCGCAGTCCGAGGCGCACTTGCAGTCAACAGCGCGAAAGCAGACCTCCAACCCCTCCCGCTCGACACGGTGCTCGTCGGCCAGGACCGCGTCAGCGGTCACGGCGTCGGCGGCGACAACGAACTCGGCGCGGAAGTGATGCAGTCGGACGCCCGCGAGGTGATGGGTGAGCTCGACGGCCGCATCACCGCCGAGGCGGAAGCCATCTTCGTCGTCGCCGGTCTCGGCGGCGGCACCGGTAGCGGCGGGATGCCCGTTCTCGTGAAGGAACTGAAGCGCGTCTACGACGTGCCCGTCTACGGCCTCGGCATCCTCCCCGGACGCGACGAGGGGTCGATGTACCAAGTGAACGCGGGGCGATCGCTGAAGACCGTCGCCCGTGAAGCCGATTCGGTGCTTCTCGTCGACAACGACGCGTGGCGCTCCTCCGGCGAGAGCATGGAGGAGGGGTTCGACGCCATCAACCAGGCCATAGCCCAGCGCATCGGTCTACTTCTCGCGTCCGGCGAGGCGACCGAGGGCGTCGGCGAATCGGTCGTCGACTCCTCCGAAATCATCAACACGCTCCGCTCCGGCGGCGTCGCGGCGCTCGGCTACGCCAGTTCCGAAGCCAGCGAGGAGGCCGAGGACAACATCAACACCATCATGAGCACCGTCCGTCGAGCGCTTCTCACGGGGACGAGTCTCCCCGAGGCGACGGAGGCCGACTCGGCGCTCGTCGTCGTCGCCGGACAGGCAGAGACCATCTCGCGGAAAGGCGTCGAACGCGCCCGGAGCTGGGTCGAGGAGGAGACCGGCAGTCTGCAGGTCCGCGGCGGTGACTTCCCGCTCGAAAGCGGCCGCCTCGCGGCGCTCATCCTGCTCGGCGGCGTCGAACGCTCCGAGCGCCTCCAGCAGTTCATGGAGCGCGCGAAACAGGCCCAACAAGAGTCCGACGAGGAGAAACCCAACCTCGTCGACATGTGGAGCAACGACGAGATCGATTCGTTGTTGTAAGCGGCGTTAGGTGCGGTTTCGGTCGCTGTCGTCTCTCAAACCGGACGACTCGGTCGATGATTTTTCGCCGCGGATCTGCACGTACAGTATCGCGGCGAGTCCCCCCGAGAACAGCGTGGCCAGAGCCCACGGTATCGGAGTTGTCCCCGTGCGCGCCCGCGAGTCCCGATACACCCACACCGCCCCACCGACAGGTATCGCCGACGCTATCAGCAGGAACAGAACGAGAACCGTCAACACGGGCCCGTCCGGCGGGCTCCCGAACAGCGGGACGGGCGGAATCGTCCTCTAAACGAGACTCGCGCCGTCGAGTTCCGCGCGCTCGTACTCGATCTCCATCAGGTCGAGGATGGTGGGCGCGATGTCGAAGAGGTCGGCCTCGCCGATGTTCGCCTCGGGGTCGTCGACGAACAGCGAGGCGTTGTCGAAGCTGTGCATCCCGTTTCGCGGGCCGACGCCGAACACGTCGTCGTGACCTTTGAACCCGGCTTTCAGGTCGAATCCGTGAGCGGGGATGGCGACGAGATCCGGCGCGATATCCTCGTGGTCGCCGCGGAACGCCTCCTCGCGCTCGACGACTCGGTCGCACACTTTCCGGCCGTCCGGCCCTTCGAGCGCTTCGAGTTCCGCCTTCAGATCGGCGCGGACCTCCTCGTAGTCGTCTTCGGGGACGCTTCCGCGCGGTTCACGGCCTTCGAGGTTGATGTAGAACCGCCCGGGGATGAGCGAGTACGCCCGCGTCTCGTCGGCGATGTCGCCGAGTTCGGTGTGGTCGTCGCTCTCGTAGCTGAGCCAGCCCTCCTGTTCGAGCCACGTGTTGAAGTGGACCTCGTGGTCGAGCGAGGTGAACCCGTGGTCGGAGGCGACGACGAGCGTCACGTCGTCGGGGAGCATCTCGCGGATCTGACCGATGTAGTCGTCGACCTTCTCGTAGAAGTCGAAGAACGCCTGCTTGTTCGGGCCGTCGCGCTCGTAGTCCTTGAAGAGGAAGTGATTGACGCGGTCGGTCGTCATGAAGACGCCGAAGAAGAGGTCCCAGTCGTCTTGCTCGATGTAGTGCGAGAACGCCTCGAACCGCCTGTCGATGGTGTCGTGGGCGTCCTCGACGAACTCGCTTTTGTCCTCCTGGTGGCCGAGTTTGGCGTTGACGTCGATACGGTAGCCCATCGATTCGAGCGTCTCACGGAGCTCGTCCGGTTGCGACGCCTTGTCGACGCTGGGGGAGAGAAAGCCCGAGACCATCCGCTGGACGTTTCGCTGCGGTGGGAACGTGACGGGAACGTTCATCACCGTCGCGTCCATCCCGGCCTCGCTGACGCGGTCCCACAAGCGCGTCGCCTGCACGTCGCGGCCCATCGGGACGTACGTGTCGTAGGAGCCGACCTCGCGGTCCTGGAAGCCGTAGACGCCGGTCTCGCCGGGGTTGACGCCCGTCGTCAGCGCGGGCCAGCAGGCGCTCGACTCCGGCGGGACGATGCTGTCGATGGCCCCGGCGGTGCCCTCGTCGGCCAGACGCGCGAAGTTGGGGAACTCATCGCGGTGTTCGTCGAGAAGACTGAAAGGAACGCCGTCGGTTCCGATGAAAGCGACGCGCGGATTGTCGCTACCGCGCAGTCGGTCGAACAAACCCATACCCCCGGATACTGTCGAAGAGCGTAAAGAGTCTTCCCTTAGTCGCAACGCTCGAAATCGACGCCGTCTGTGTGTCGATGGGTCGTCGCCTCCCGTCGATGGACCGTCGCCGCGCTCTCGCCGCGTTCGCCCCCGCTGCCGACCGTCCCGAGGGCGAAGGAGCGAAGTGCCGAGCGACGCAACGGGAGGTATGAAGGAGTTCGAGCGGAAGCGGTTGCTGGAGCGGGTCAACCGCGAGGGGGCGACCGTCGGTGCGGACATCCCCGACCGCATCGACGTACAGGGCGAGGAGATCGACCTCCGCCAGTTCGTCTTCGAGATAAAGCGGCGCGACACCATCCCACCGGGCGAGAAGGAGCGCGTCGACCAAGCGAAGAAGAACCTCCGCCGCGAGCGACTGCAGCGATTCCAGAAAATCGAGAACGACGAAGTGAGCTACGAGGAGGGCGAACGGCTCGTCGAGAGCATCGTCGGCATCGACCGGGCGCTCAACGCGCTGGAATCGCTCCGCCCGACGGATCTGAATCAAGAGGCGGAGTTACAGGAGGCCGCCGACAAGAAGCGGTGGATGAACTTCCTCAGACAGGCGCTCGGCCGCGACGACTCCGGGGGGCGGATGCGGCGATGAACACGAGCGTCCGACACGACGACGGCCCCGCGCCGACGGGGTGGTCCGCGTGACGACCAACGCCGAACTCGCCGCCCGCTTCGAGGAGTTCGCACAGTACCTCGAAGCCCAGGGAGTGGAGTACAAACCGCAGAGCTACCGCCGCGCCGCCGAGAACATCCGGAGTCACCCCCGCTCCGTCGCCGACCTCGCCAGAGAGGGCCAAGACGCCGTCGAGGAGATAGACGGCGTGGGTGACGCCATCTCCAGCAAGGTCGTCGAGTACGTCGAGACCGGCGAAATCGAGGAGCTCGAGGAACTCCGCGCCGAACTCCCGGTCGACATGGTCGCGCTGACGAGCGTCGAAGGCGTCGGTCCGAAAACCGTCGGCGACCTCTACGAGGCGCTCGGCATCACGACACTCGACGAACTGGAAGCCGCCGCCGAATCGGGCGAGATACAGGAGGTGAAGGGGTTCGGCGCGAAGACCGAGCAGAACATCCTCGACAACATCCCGTTCGCTCGCCAGTCCCAAGAGCGCGAACTACTCGGGGACGCCCGCCCGGTCGCCGACGAACTGCTCGCGTACCTCCGCGACGACGACGGCGTCGAATCCGCGGAGGTCGCCGGGTCGATTCGCCGCTGGCGCGACACCATCGGCGACGTGGACGTGCTCGCCGCCAGCGCCGAAAGCGAGTCGGTCGTCTCGACGTTCGCGGACTGGCCGAACGCCGAGAGCGTCATCGAGGCTGGCGAGCACAAGGCGAGTCTCCGCTCGAACGGCATCCGCGTCGACCTCCGCGTCGTCGTCCCCGAGGAGTTCGGTTCCGCGCTGCAGTACTTCACCGGGAGCCGCGACCACAACATCCAACTGCGCAACGTCGCCATCGACCGCGACCTCAAAATCAACGAGTACGGTATCTTCGATATCTCAGAGGTCGACGACCCCGACGCGGGCCAACGCGTCGGCGACAGAATCGGCGGACGCACCGAGGCCGAAATCTACGACGTGCTGGATATACCCGTCATCCCGCCGGAACTCCGCGAGGACAACGGCGAGATTCAGGCGGCGCAGAACGGTACGCTCCCGAACCTCGTCGAGGAAGGCGAGATTCGCGGCGACCTGCACACACATACCGACTGGTCCGATGGGGCCAATACCGTCGAGGAGATGGTCGCCGCGGCCGCCGAGCGTGGCTACGACTACCACTGCGTCACCGACCACGCGACCGGTCCGGGGATGGTCGGCGGGGTCGGTCTCGAGGACGACGACCTCCGCGAGCAGATGGACGAAATCGAAGCCGTGCGCGAGAGTTCCGACATCGAGGTGTTCCACGGCGTCGAGGCGAACATCGACGCCGAGGGAGGAATCTCCGTCGACGACGACCTGCTGGCCGAACTCGACGTCGTCGTCGCCTCGCCGCACAGCGCGCTCGACCAGGGGCGCGAAGAGGCGACCGAGCGCCTCGTCGCGGCCGTCGAACATCCCGAAGTCGACGTTTTGGGTCACCCGACCGGCCGCCTCATCAATCAGCGCGCGGGGCTAGACCCCGACTTCGACCGTCTCGCCGCGGCCGCCGCCGAGCACGGCACCGCGCTCGAAATCAACGCGAACCCGGCGCGACTCGACCTCTGGGGTGAGGTCGTCAAGGTGGCCGTCGACGCGGGTGCGACCATCGTCGTGAACACCGACGCACACAGCCCCGGCGAGTTCGACAACGTCCGCTACGGCGTCCACACCGCCCGCCGCGGCTGGGCGGAGACGGCCGACGTGCTCAACGCACGAGACGCGGCGGGCGTCCGCGAGTTCGTCGACTGAGATGGGCGGGGAATCCGGGATGTCGATTCGCTCCGTGAACCCCGAGAACACGCCGCTGTTGCTCGACGTGATGCTCGGCAAACTCGCGGTGTACCTGCGCATGTGCGGCTACGACGCCGTCTACGCGCTCGACAGAGCGGTAGAAGCCGACGACCGGTTGCTGGCAGTCGCCGAGACGGAGAATCGCCGCCTGCTCACGCGCGACGTGCAACTCGCCGAGCGCGCCGCCGACGGCGTCCTGCTCGAATCGCGCGCCGTCGTCGACCAGTTGCGAGAACTCCGAGACACCGGATTCGACCTCTCGCTCGACGAGGTACCCGCCCGCTGCGGGCGGTGCAACGGTTCGGTCGAACGCGTCGACGACGGCGAGGAGACACCGGAGTACGCGCCCGACCCGAGCGAGCGAGCGGTGTTCCGGTGCACTCGCTGCGGGCAGTACTTCTGGAGGGGAAGCCACTGGGACGACGTAGAAGAGACGCTGAATTCGCTCTAAGTCGAGCGGCCCAACCGACCGTTCAGCGACCGTCGTCGTTTCGGCTGGTCCACTCGTCGCAGGCGGCCATGTCGTCCATCAGTTCGCTGTGGCGGTGGCAGTACGGCCGCATCCCGCCCTCGGTCCGGACGTACTGGAAGTGCGCACAGCTCCCACAGTAGCTGTCGCCTTTCGGCCGCTGAGGTCGGCTCGGCGTCTCCGGGGACAACACCTCCGCGTCGCCGGGGACGGGGTCGTCCAACGGCGAGTAGATGTCCGAATCCGTCGCGCCGCCGTCGCTGACGGTCGAGTTACCGGTGCTTCCCCATCCGGAGGAGCGGTCCGTCTCGGACGTGTCGAACCGGTCCCGTGACGAGTGCTTCGAGGCACCGCCGACCGTGCTGACCGAACTCTCTTCTCTCGGTTGGTTCGTCTGCGTCTCCACCTCACCGTCGGGGGTTGCGCCGAGCAG
Source organism: Haloprofundus halobius (assembly GCF_020097835.1). GTDB lineage: Archaea > Halobacteriota > Halobacteria > Halobacteriales > Haloferacaceae > Haloprofundus > Haloprofundus halobius. Next base: position 1,985,997 of record NZ_CP083666.1, on the reverse strand, counting down.
TCCGACGCCGCCGAGTCCCTGCACGGCCGAGCGTTCGACCTCCACGATTCTCGTCTCACCCTGTCGCGTGATCTCCATGCGGACCGTCCCGCCGGGGTCGTTTCGCGTCTTGAAGTTCGCGACGCCCGCGAACAGACACCAGAAGGTGGTGACGCTACCGAGGAAGTACAGTCCGACCGTCGGCAGCGTGAGGTCCATCCGTTCGCCGCCGCAGGTCGCGCCGGACCACTGACAGGGGTATGCCTCCCAGAACAGCGCGACACCCGCGAGGGTGACGAGCGCGCCGACGACGGCGGCGAAACGAGTTTGCCGGCCGGCGGGGAGGACGGCGAAGATGCCGAGAAACACCGCCGGAACGCCCAGTCCGCCGAGCGTTATCCCGAGCTCTCGCGCCTGCCACAGCGGCGCCTCGGGTCCGACGAAGAAGTTCGTCGTCGAGGCGAGGATACCGAGGACGACGAGTAGTGCACCGGTGAGAAACAACCCGATACCGGCGTACAACCGACGGTGACTCGCGTGTCTCGTTCCCGCCCTGTACGCCTCCGAGAGACTCGTCATGGCCGCGGCTACGTAACCCCCCCACAAAACGATACGTCAGACGTGCGTCGGACGTGGGGCGCTAATCCCTCCGAACGCCGAGCGAGGCGACCGAAACCAGCCGTCTGCGACGATCGTTCACTCCTCCGGTCGATTCCGTGCTCTGGATTGGTCGCCTCCGCTACCACCAACGTCGCCGACACCGCCGCCGCGGAGACGGGTCGAAGAGATTAATGTCGGCGGTGGCAAACCGCCGGGTATGGCTGACGACGATGCGGAAGACGAGGGTCCAGTCGTCGAACTCGGCGACGGTGAACCGGTCGACGGCACGCCGCTTGCACGGGTCGCGTCGCGACTGACCTGGCCGCAGCAGGCGAGTAGCATCCGACGGAAGGAGGGCGACGCAGTCGTTCGGACGCCGGACGGCCCGCAGACGCTCTCGGACGTACTGGACCGCGTCGACGAGACGTACTTCGACACGCGGCAGACGTTCGTCCGCGAGATTCACGCTGTCGTCGGCGACGGCCCGGTCGAAACTTCGAACTGAGCGACGACCGCCCCGTTTTTTGCGCCGACGCCCCGACCGTGAGACATGGCTCTGCCAATCGACCCGTCGGCGCTCGACGCCGGCGACATCGGCGAGAAGCGCGCGACGCTCCAGATGGACCACGAGGACGCCGTCGAACACGTCCGTGAGACGTTTCTCGACGCCGGATTCGGTATCCCGGCGGAGTTCTCACCCTCGGAACTACTCAACGAGAAGGTCGACGCCGACCGCGACCCGTACTACGTGCTCGGCGCGTGCAACCCGGCTATCGCCGACAGAGTGCTCGACGCCTCCGACAACGAGATGGGCGCGCTGTTCCCCTGCAACGTCGTCGTCTGGGAGGAGGAACCCGGCGTACAGACGGTGTACCACGTGAGTATCATGCGCATCGCTCGTCTCACGGGTATCGCCCCCGACGACGAGGAGATGGCCGACATCGTCGCCGAAACAGGTCAGTTGGTCGACGAGGCGTACGCGAACCTCGATACGGCGTAGTCGCTACGGTCGATTGCCGGTGGCGATTCGCTCCAACGAGTCAGCCATCGACGCGGTGTCTTTGCGGATTTTGTACAGCAAGTACAGCGCGATGATCGGGACGAGCGCCATCAGGAGGTAGAACACGCCGAGAAACGCGAGAATCAGCAGTTCCGGACCTCCGGGAACCATCTGTAACGGGAGTATAGTCCACAACTACTAAGTCGAATTACAAGTAGCTACTCGTCGCCCGGACTCCCGACGCCGAAGTCGGCGAGATTCGTCTGCAACCCGGCGACCATCGCCGACTTCCGTCGGAGGTCCGCCATCGACACCGGGAGTACATTCGCCACCTCACGAACCGCGTCGGCGAACGTCTCGCTCTCGCCGTGTTCGCCCTCGAACGCGTGGCGGACCGACTCGCGGACCTGCCAGACACCGACCGGTCCCCAGTACTCGTCGGAGACGTGCCGGAGGACGAGCACTTTCGCCTGTCGGCCGATATCCGAGAGCTGTTCGAGCACGCCGAGTCGGGCGGCGTAGTACGCGCCCGCCGTCTCGTCGACGTACCCCGTTCGGCCCTCGAACCCTTCGCGGTCGCTCGACAGCCACGTCCCCGACTCGGGGTCGGGATTCCAGATGCTCCCCGGAGCCTTCATCTCGACGAGTTCGTACTCCCACTGGCCGGGCGCGAGGATGACCCAGAACGCGTTGCCGAGGTACTCGTTGCGCCACACCTGCACGGTGTCGACACTCGGCACGTCCCGAATCGTTCCGCGGAGGTACTGGCTCACGGTGTCGTCGACGGCGGTGATGGACCACCGCGTCGGGACGAGCCGGCGGCTCGCGGACTCGCCGAGTGCGCCCGCCGAGAGCACCGTGTTGATGTCGTACACGTCGAGGCCGCGGCGGTAGAGGTACGTCATCGCACCCTGCGCCTGCCAGTCGTCGTCTTCGAGCGTCTTCTTCACGGGTCGCGGGACGTGCGGATTCTCCGCGAGGTCGGCCGACTGTGCCCGGGCGCGCGGTCCCGTCGGCGTCGCCACGTCGGTTCGACCCACGTCGAAGTCGAGATCCGGGCGACCGTCGAGACCGATCTCGACCGACACCGGTCGGTCGGCGATGGCGACTTCGCGCTGGACGCCGAGGAAGCCGTCCCACACGTCGTGGACGTTCGCCTCCGCGCCCACTCTCACCCCGGCGGATTGAGTCGAGTTGAGCAGGCTCGTCCGGCGCTGGAACACGTCCTCGATGCCGATGCCCTCGTCGTACCACGCGCCGCTGGTCTCGAACGTCGCGGCGTCGTCTTCGAAGCCGACCGGCGAGAGGATACCCGTCGAGACGTTCGGGTAGTTCGCGCGGCCGACGAAGATAGACGGGGAGACGCTCCCGAACAGCGAGTCGTCCTGCACTCGCTCGTCGAACCGGTGTTGGAAGGATTCGAGGTGGTCGACGATGGCGTAGGACTTCTCCATCGCCAAGCGCCGTCTTTCGGCGCGTTCGTTCGCCTCGAACTCGATGTAGTCGTCGAGCCGCATCGGCTGAGCTAGCCGCGCAGCGGGTAAGAAGCTTCGGCATGTCGTCACGGCGGCGACTTGCGAGCAGGCGATTCGGTCGAATTTCCGGTGACGTGAGGGCGAACATGTCATCAGCAGCGCCACTTCGACGACCGGCGAATCGCACACCCGCGGTCGGTCGTCGGTCAGGTATCAGAACACACGGTTGGGTGGTCCCGACTTCGTATCTAAACCTTAGCTCGGAATCCCCATCGCCTCGATCTGCTCTTGGTAGCGATTGCGAATGGTGACCTCGGTCACCTGCGCGACGTCGGCGACTTCGCGCTGGGTCTTCTTCTCGTTACAGAGCAGCGACGCTGCGTAGATAGCCGCTGCGGCGTAGCCAGTCGGTGATTTCCCCGAGAGCAATCCCTGCTCGGCCGTCTCGTCGATTATCTCGTTGGCCTTCCCCTGCACTTCCTCGGAGAGGTCCAGCGCCGAGGCGAAGCGCGGAACGTACTGCTTCGGGTCGACCGGTTCGAGTTCGAGCCCGAGTTCCTGGGAGACGTAGCGGTACGTCCGACCGATCTCCTTTCGCTCGACGCGCGATACCTCCGACACCTCTTCGAGGCTGCGCGGGATTCCCTCCTGTCGGCAGGCGGCGTACAGCGCACTCGTCGACACGCCCTCGATGGAGCGCCCGCGGATGAGGTCCTCTTTCAGCGCGCGGCGATAGATGACCGACGCGACCTCACGAACGGAGCGAGGAACGCCGAGTGCCGACGACATGCGGTCGATTTCCGAGAGCGCGAACTGGAGGTTACGCTCGCCGGCGTCCTTGGTTCGGATACGCTCCTGCCATTTGCGCAGGCGGTGCATCTGGCTGCGTTTTTCAGAGGAGAGCGAGCGGCCGTAGGCGTCCTTGTCCTTCCAGTCGATCGTCGTCGTCAACCCCTTGTCGTGCATCGTCTCGGTGATGGGTGCACCGACGCGCGACTTCGACTGGCGCTCGGAGTGGTTGAACGCCCGCCACTCCGGCCCTCGGTCGATGTTCTGCTCTTCGACGACCAGTCCCGTCTCCTCGTGGATGAGTTCACCGTCTGCGGTCCGCACCAGGTCATCGGGGTCGATGTCGTCGAGTTCGTCGGCGTCGGCCGTCTCTTCGGCCGACTGCTCGCCTCGTCCTCGTCGCCGCTCGCGCCGCCGCTCACGAGTGGGTCCTGCCATCGTGTTTATGTAATAGTACGCTGGAGGTTGTTAAAATCTGGGTCGGCGGAGAGGACTGGCATGCGCGGCGAAGATGGCGGCGGTGACGAGTGGCCGACGACAGGGGTGACGGCGATGACGATGACGCCGGCGACGAAAGACGAACCGCCTTTCAGTCGAGCGCCCGCATCTCCGTCGATGCCGACTATCGAGTGCGACGCCGACGTGGCCCGAGAACGACTGGAGGCCGCCGGCGTCGACGTCTCTCCGGGAAATACCGACCACGAGCGGTGGCGTGCGAGCCGCGGAGACGCCGTCGCCGTCGCGTACGATTCGAAGATCGTCGTTCAGGGAGCGAGTCCGTCCGACCTCGCGCTACTGCTGCAGGAGGGGGGCGGCCGCGGCCACGTCTACTTCGACGGTGCGAGCCGCGGCAATCCCGGACCGGCGGCTATCGGATGGGCCATCGTCACGAGCGACGGCATCGTCGCCGAAGGCTCCGAGCGAATCGGCGAGACGACGAACAATCGTGCGGAGTACGATGCGCTCGTCAGGGCGCTGGAAGCGGCTCTCGACTACGGTCTCAGCGAAGCCGACGTACGCGGCGACTCACAGCTCGTCGTCAAGCAAGTCCGCGGTGAGTGGAAGACGAACGACCCCGGACTGCGCGAACGACGGGTGAAGGCGAACGAACTGTTGACGGAGTTCGACCGGTGGACCCTCGAACACGTCCCGCGGGAGATAAACGAACGCGCCGACAACCTGGCGAACGAGGCGCTCGACGATGGCTGAACTCCCCGAAGATGTCCAGACGACCGCAGAGCGACTGACTCGACTCGCGCGCGACGCGGTCGACCCGAACGAGGCCGAGGCGTACCGAGAGCGACGCGACGCGTCACTTGCCGACCACGGCTACACTGCCCGCTACCGCGAAGCCGACGACACGCTCGTCCTCTACCCGGCGGAGTGGATCGACGACGACGGTACAGTCGCCCTCGATCGAATCGACGACACGGACCGGGCGGTGGAGCGGTCGCTCTCGGGGACCGGCAAGGAGGACGAGTGGGAGGCCGTAGAAAAACACAACGCCAGTTTGGTTGCTGCTGTCGAATCGTCGTCAGGTTCCGACCACGCCGCCAACGCCCGTGCGTTCGCCGACTTCATGAGCAACCATTACGTGCGGCGGGTCGAGACGGCGGGTGTACCGGAGATACGGGAGTTTCTCACGGAGTACTATCCGCGCAACTCCTGGCCGACTGAGGCGCAAAAAACGGCGGTTCGTGAGTCGCTCGAACGATTGTTCGAACAGGCCGGGGAGGAACTCCCCGACGTTACTCGTACGACGCGATAACGTCGCGAACTTCGTCTGCCCGGCTTTCGTCAGTGACGAACTTCGAGAGTACCCAGTCGAGACGGTCCAGTACTGCCGAGTGCCCGGTTTCGGTCAGTTCGTACTGGTTCGTCCGCTTGTCGAGTTCGCTCTTCTCGACGAGCCCCATCTCGACGAGGTCGTCGAGGTTGGGGTAGAGCCTCCCGTGGTTGACCTCGGTGCCGTAGTACGACTCGAGCTCGCGTTTGATGGCGAGGCCGTACATGGGTTCCTCGGCGAGAATGACGAGGATGTTCTGTTGGAACGCAGTTAGGTCCCGTGCGCTGCCGGAGTCGTTGATTGTTTGTGCCTCTGACATACGTATTAAAATGTCATCTTACTATTTAACGCTTCTCAACTCAACATTTGTTTCTGTTATTGGCAACCGAACACGCACGCTACGGGATCTGTTGGATTTCGCTTACACCTGTCGGAAATTGTTTGTTGTTTCCGACAAGCGTACGTTTCCCGACGTGTCTCGTCGAGTGCTCGGTCTCGAACTGTCGTATCCTTCCCACGATGATTAATTCGGTACAGACGAAAGAAGTTTGTGGCCAATCCGTCGAACGTGAGCGGGGTGTACACACGCCTCACAGCCGTCCCGAAAACCATTTCCCTCGGTTGACGGAACTACGGACGCATGACGAATCTCTGGGAGGACCTCGAGACAGGTCCCGACGCACCGGAAACCATCTACGCCGTCGTCGAGTGTCTGAAAGGCGAGCGCAACAAGTACGAGTACGACAAGGACATCCCCGGCGTCGTCCTCGACCGGGTACTGCACTCGAACGTTCACTACCCGAGCGACTACGGCTTCATCCCGCAGTCGTACTACGACGACGAGGACCCCTTCGACGTGCTCGTGCTCGTCGAGGACGCGACGTTCCCCGGTTGCATCATCGAGGCGCGCCCCGTCGCCCTGATGAAGATGGACGACGACGGCGAACAGGACGACAAGGTCATCGCCGTTCCGACGGAGGACCCACGCTTCCAGCACATCGAGGACCTCGAAGACATCCCACAGCAGAAACTCGACGAGATTGACGAGTTCTTCAAGACGTACAAGAACCTCGAGAAGGGCAAGGAAGTCGAAACGCAGGGTTGGGAGGACAAGCAGGCCGCGATGGACGCCATCGAGCACGCCCAGGACCTCTACAACGAGCACTTCGGCTGAGTCGACGAGTATTCGTCGGGCGCATCTCGCGCCCGCCCACCGATGAATTATGCGCATGGGTAATTTTTAGTGGTCGCGTGGGCTACCTACGGTCGAGATGGCAGCGAAACAGCCGCGACTCGGCGTCGACCACGTAACCGTCGTTCCGACGAACTTCGAGCCCCCAGAGGAGTTCGCCGCCGCGGCCGCCGAGGACGGAGACGAAGAGACGACGGAGTAACTACTGCGTTCGACGAGAGCACCACGTCCGAGGCGGCAACACCGACTGGTCCGCATCTCCCGCGGCGAGACGGAGTGGGATGTCCGCGCACGGGCGTCCGCGAGTCACCGGCGTTCGTGACTCCGGGTGTCGGCGTCGTTCACCGGCGGACGTGCGAGTTCGCGGGGCAGGAGCCTTCGCATCCCGAATCGCCCGAGAGGCAAACCCCTTTTACGACCCCACGACTACGGAGTCACAATGGCAGAATGTCACGAGTGCGGCGAGTACGAAAGCTTGCCGTACCAGTGTCGGCGCTGTGGCAACGCCTTCTGCGCCGAACATCGCCTCCCAGAGAACCACAACTGTCCGGGGTTGGACTCGTGGGACGACCCGAGCGGCGTCTTCGAGAGCAACTTCGACGACAGCGTCCGGACCGGCGGCAGTTCGGAGGGCCTTCTCGACCGCGTGACCGGCACCGGCGGTCCGCTGGGTTACTTCCGCGGGAACCTGACGTACATCTTCCTCGGTCTGATGTGGCTCACGTTCATCTCCGAGTACATCGTCGGCTACCTCCTCACCGGCACTCTCGTCCCGCAGGTCACCGCGTACGGAAACGTCCCGGCGTGGCGGAGCATCTTCCTTCTCACCTCGGAGAACCCCGAGTACGTCTGGACGTGGGTGACCGCCATCTTCTCGCACGGCAGCTTCTTCCACATCGCCGCCAACAGCATCGCGCTGTACTTCTTCGGCCCGCTGGTCGAGCGCTATCTCGGTGCGAAGCGCTTCACCGCGCTGTTTCTCGTCAGCGGTGCCGTCGCCGGACTCGCGCAGGTCGGTACCGCCCTCGCCACCGGCGAGTCGTCGGCCGTTCTCGGCGCGAGCGGTGCCGTGATGGCGATTCTCGGCCTGCTGACCGTCGTCAACCCGGACCTGCGCGTGATGCTGCTCATCCCGCCGATTCCGCTCCCCATCTGGGCGCTGACGGCGTTCTACGTCGTCTTCGACCTGACGGGAGCCATCACGCCGATTCTCGGCGGCGGTATCGCCCACTACGCCCACCTGACCGGTCTGCTCGTCGGCCTGCTCGTCGGCCAGTACGTCAAAGGTCAGCGCAACGTCCCCAACCGCCTCAACTTCGGCGGCGGAGGCGGAAGGGGCGGCGGCCGCCGACGCTACTGACCAATGCGGCCCGCCCGTCCCGAGTTCGCCCCCGACCCGACGCTCTCGCGCGAGGAGATGGAACAGCTCCAGCGCGACATCGCCGACGCGGCCCGCTTCGAGGACGAGTTCGACTTCGACCCCGCGGCCGTCTCGACAGCCGAATCGACGCTCGTCCCACGGGAAGACCGACCGCTCGTCGCGGGCGTCGACCAGGCGTTTCTGGACGAGAAGGCCGTCAGCGCCGTCGTCGTCGCCCGCGGCACCGAGGTCGTCGAACGCGCCTTCTCGGTCTCCGACCTCTCGATCCCGTACATTCCGGGCTTGCTCTCCTTCCGCGAGGGCGGTCCGATTCTCGACGCGTTCGAGAGCCTGGAGACGGAACCCGACTTCGTCGTCTTCGACGGCAGCGGTCGCATCCACTTCCGGCAAGCGGGGTTGGCGACGCACATGGGCGTCGTCCTCGACGTGCCGAGCGTCGGCGTCGCCAAAGGACTGCTCTGCGGCACGCCGCGTGAGTCGGTCGAGGGGCGACCCGAAGGCTGGCGCACGCCCGTTGAGGCGAACGGCCGCGTCGACGCGCTGGACGGGACGGTTATCGGCTACGCCTTCCAGTCGCGGCAGTACGCGTCGAGTCGGAAGATAAACCCGCTGTACGTCAGCCCCGGCCACCGCGTCTCCGCGGAGACGACCGTCGACCTCGTCGAACGGCTCTGCGGCGGCTACAAACTCCCGGAGCCGACGCGGCTGGCCGACGCCTACGCCGACGAGGTGAAACGGGAGTACCGCGAGTGAGCCACCGAGTCCGCGTTCGCTGACCCGCGAACGCCGTACAGTTAACTATCCCGGCGACGACGTTTCGGTGTGAAACCAGAGACTGTCCTCATCACTGGCTGTTCGTCCGGTATCGGTCGCGCCACCGCCCGGGCCTTCCTCGCGGAGGACTGGGTGGTGTACGCGACGGCGCGCAACCCCGCCGACATCCAACAACTCGGCGAAGAGGGGTGCGAACTCGCGACGCTCGACGTGACCGACCAGGGCGACGTCGACCGGGTGGTCGACCGTATCGTCGACGAGCAGGGCGCGATTCATTGCCTCGTCAACAACGCGGGCTACGGGCAGTTCGGCCCCATCGAAGACGTGCCTACTGAGGCGGTCGAAAAGCAGTTCGCCGTCAACGTTTTCGGCCCCCACCGGCTCATGCGCGCCGTACTCCCGCACATGCGGGCGGAGGGCGACGGCACCATCGTCAACGTCTCCAGCGTCGCCGGCCGCGTCTCGTTCCCCGGTAGCGGCGTCTACTCGGGGTCGAAGTTCGCGCTCGAAGCGATGACCGACGCGCTGCGCGCCGAAGTCGAGGAGTACGGCATCGACGCCGTCCTCGTCGAACCCGGGCCGGTCGAGACGCAGTTCACCGACCGCGCCGAGGAGGAGGTCGACGACGGGATGGAGCGCTCGGGCGCGTACGAGTCGTTCTACAAACTGTTCGAGGACACGCAGGCGCTCGGCGGCGGCGGACCCGGCGCGGTGCCGCCGCGGCGCGTCGCCGAGGACATCGTCAACGCCGCCAGCGCGACGAAACCCGCCGCGCGCTACCCGGTCGGCATCGTCGCCGATGTCGGGTCGTTCGCTCGCTTCCTCCCCGACGGTATCCGGGACAGCCTCTACGGGCTCGCGCGGAAGCTCGGGTCGTAGGCGGGTTCCGGCGGACGTCTCTACGCCAGACACGCCGCGACGACCCGCAAGGCCTCTTCTCCGCGAACCTCGTCGGCGAGAAGCGGGACGCGCTTCACGTCGCGGCCGCGGAACAGCTCCGTCGCCCGGCGGAGCGAGCGCTGCTGGACCTGCCAGCGCCGCTGGCAGAACTCGCAGTGTTCGGGGTCGGGCGCGACCGTCCACTCGGGGTCGATACCCGCGACGTCGCTGGGGTCCTCCATCACCCGGTTGACGACGAGCGTCCGCACCGGAATCCCGAACTCGTCGAGGCGCGCGACGAGGCGCTCGGACTCAACGACGCTCATCTCCTCGGGAATCATCACCACCCGGAAGTCCGTCCGCTCGGGGTCACGAAGCACCGCGCGGAGCCGTTTGATTCGCTCCTTGGCCTCCTCCAGTTGCTCCATCCCGCTCGGGCCGGGGTCCGCGCCGCCGAACATCCCCTTCAGATTATCCACCATCCCGCGCATCCGCTCGCGGAACGTGACGAGACGGCCGACCATCGAGTCGAGCATCTCCGGCAGTTGCAGCAGGCGGAGCGTGTGGCCCGTCGGCGCGGTGTCGACGACGACGCGGTCGAATCGCGGATCGTCCATGTGTTCGAGCAGTTGCCGCATCGCCGCCATCTCGTCCGCTCCGGGCATCGTCCCGTCGAGCAGCGGGTGGCCGCCCTCGCCGTTGTCGTCGGCGGCGAAGGGGTTCTCGTCGCCGCCGAAGGGGTTTCCACCGTCTCCAGCGCCGCCCGCGCCGCCCGCACCGCCCATCCCACCCATTCCACCGAACATGTCACCCATGCCCCCCATCCCGCCGAGTGCGTCGCCGCCCTCGCCGAACAGCCCCTCGTCCATCGCTGCTTCGGGGTCGATTTCGGCAGCAAACAGGGGGATCTCCTCGCGGATGCGCGTCGGTTCCGCGGGAATCTCGCCGCCGAGCGTGTCCGACAGCGAGTGGGCGGGATCGGTCGAGACCACGAGCGTCGTCGCGCCCTCGGCGGCGCTGCGCAGCGCCGTCGCCGCCGCCATCGTCGTCTTGCCGACGCCTCCCTTCCCGCCGTAGAGGACGAACTCCGCGGCGTCGACGTCGCCCGGGAGCTCTGAGAGGTCGGCGGCCGCCTCGACTTCCACGTCTATCGACGCAGCCGAGTCGTCGTCGCCGCCGGGAGCGTCGCGCTCGTCGCCCTCGTCGGAGTCGCCGGAGTCACCGACGACGTCGACGGGTTCCACGTCGAGATTTGCCATACGCCCCCTCGCGTCCGAGCGCTTGTGTACCCGTCGGTTCAGTCGTCGTGCGGGCGTCAGAATACGGAGGTGTTCGGCGCGGAGCGAAGACTCAGAAGTAGTCCGCCAACCGCTTCGCCGCCTCCTGCGCGCGCGGCGTGACGAGCGCGAACCGAACCCACTCGTCGCGGGCGGGGCCGAACGCCTCGCCGGGCATCCCGGCGACGCCCGCCTCGTCGATGAGGCGCTCGACGTTCTCCATCGTTCCCGGGAAGCCGTCGAACCGCGCGAGCACGTAGAACGCGCCCTCCGGTCGGGTGTAGTCGGCTCCGGCGGCGTCGAGCGCGTCGGTGAACGCGGCGATACGGTCGCGGAGCATCGCGCGCGTCTCCTCGTAGTAGGTCGGGTCGGTCTCGCGCAGCGCCCGCAACACGGCGTACTGCGCGGGGTTGCTCCCAGCGACGTTGACGAGCATGTGCCGGGTCTTCGCGGCGTCGACGAGCGCCTCGGGGAAGATCGCGTAGCCGACGCGAAAGCCGGTGATGGCCATCGACTTCGAGAACGCGCTGGTGACGATGCGGTGCTCGGAGTCGATGGTGAGCGCGCTCTCGAACTCGCCCGTGTAATCGAAGTGGTCGTACACCTCGTCGGCGACGAGGAGCGCGTCGACCTCCTCGGCGAGCGCGACGAGTTCTTCCATCGTCTCGCGGTCGTAGACGACGCCCGTCGGGTTGTTCGGCGTGTTGGCGACGATGAGCGCCGTCTCCTCCGTGGCCGCCTCGCGCATCGCATCTACGTCTATCTCGCCGCCCTCGGCGACGGGGACGAGCGTCACGTCGCCGCCGAGCATCCCCGCCTTGCCGGGGTAGTACGGGTACACCGGGTCGGTGAGCAACACCCCGTCGCCCGTATCGCGCTCCAGCGCCCGTGCCATCGCCAGGTAGTTCGCTTCGCCCGCGCCGTTGGTGACGACGACCTGCGAGGCGTCGACGTTGCGGCGCTCGGCGATCTCCTCGCGGAGCTCCGTGAGTCCGGCGCTGGGGCCATACTGGAACGCGTCGGCGTCCGCGTCGGCGAACTCCCTGAGCCCGTCTCGCAACGCCGTGGGGGCGTCCCAGTCGGGGTTGCCGCTCACCATGTCGACGACGTCGCGGTCGGCGGCCTCGGCGTAGCGCATCACCCGGAAGAACAGCGGTTCCTCGTACTCCATGGTACGGCGTCGGACGGCGGGTAGTTGCCTCTTTCGTCCGCGGTAGACGAGGAACTCGGTAGAGACTTTTGCGGACCGGGGCCGTACCACCGCTCATGCGAGATCACGCGGACGACCCGCCGGTCGAAGAACGCCTCGGCGACGCACTCCGAGAACGCGGCGACACCGTCGCCGTCGCCGAGTCCTGCACGGGTGGCCTCGTCGGGTCGCTCCTGACCGACGTACCGGGGTCGAGCGACTACTTCGACCGCTCGGTCGTCACCTACTCCTACGACGCCAAGCGCGACCTGCTCGCCGTCTCCCGCGAGTCGCTCGACGAACACGGTGCCGTCAGCGACGCCGTCGCCCGCGAGATGGCCCAGGGCGTCAGAGACACCGCGGACACGACGTGGGGCGTCGCGACGACGGGTATCGCCGGTCCGGACGGCGGCAGCGACGAGAAACCGGTCGGCACCGTCTACGTCGGCCTCGCGTACGCCGCCGAGTGGGGGACCGGCGAGTCGTACGCGACCGCGACGCGTCACGAGTTCGACGGGTCGCGACTCGACGTGAAAGAGCAGTTCGCGCGAGCGGCGATGGAGACGCTGGAAGATGCGTTGGTCGAGCGAAGCGGGTGAAGACGGGGCGCTCGCGGCGACAGGTGGAAACGTTTGTATCCGTCCGGTTCGACGGACCGTCGTCGGATGAACAAGAAAGGTCACGTGTTGAACGCCGCCCTCCTCAGCATCGGTCTCGGGTACGTGCTCGAACCGTCGGGCGACGTGCCGACGTTCGTCGCCATCGCCGAGATGACCGTCCCGCTCGTCCTCGGCGCGCTGTTTCCGGACGTCGACACGGCGTTCGGCAAGCACCGAAAGACGCTGCACAACTTCCTGGTCCTCGGCATCTTCGTCGCGTTCCCGATTCTGTTCGACAACCTCCACTTCGTTTGGATCGGTGTACTCACACACTACATCTTGGACCTGTTCGGCAGCAGACGGGGGTTGGCGTTCTTCTACCCGTACGAGAAGGAGTACAGCCTCCCCATCGGCGTCACCACGTCGAGTAAGTGGGCCGACCTCGTGACGGTGCTCATCACGCTCGCGGAGGTCGCGCTGTTCGCGGCGGTCCACTACTATGTGGTGCCGCTCGACGGTGGACTCGACGGCGGACTCGACGCGGTCACGACGCTGCTCGGGCTCTGAGCGTCCCACTCGGCGTAGTTCGCACACGGCCGAACACGGCGGTCGACGTTCAGTACACCGTCACGTCGTCGAATCGACCCTCGTAGACGAGTTGTCGCGGGTGAGTCGGTTCGGTACCCGACAGCAGCAGGCGGTCTATCTTCCCCCACGTGTTCTCGTAGCCGAGATGGGCGAACTCGGCGAGGTTTCTGACTCGGTGGCCGAGTCCCGGCCGGTGGTCGATACGGCGCGGGACGTCCTCGCGAAGCGCCGTCGCGAGGGCCGCCTCGGTGTCGATACGCCGGTCGAACTCGGTCCATGCCTCGCCGACGTTGCCGCGGAGGTGGGCGTACGACGACCCGAACCCCGGTTTGTCGAACTCGGCGGCGATGCGCGACGATCGGCGGTTCTGGTGCGGGAAACACTTCCCGTTGTACGTCTCGACGGCGTGCAGTTCGTCGCGGAACGTCGCTACCTCCGCGCGGCCGAGACTCACGTTCAGAAACGAGGGGTGCGGGACGAGCACGGCCGCCTCCTGTCGTCGGCACTCGGCGAGCGCACCCTCGATGGTGATGAAGTCGGGGACCGGTTCCGAGAGGCCGATGGCGAGGAGGTGGTTGCGGTCGTTCCACGGGCCGGTGAACAGTTCGCGCGCGGGGACGACGAGCAACTCGTCGTCGGAGAACCGGTCGGCGCGGGCGCGAATCGTCGGCAGGCGCGTGAAGTGCGGCGCGTAGACGAGCACGTCGACGCCGCGGCGCTTCGCTCGGGCGACGACACGCTCGTCCAAGCACTTGATGTGCATGTCGATTCGCGTCCGTTCGCTTCCACTCACAGTCTCCGTCGTGAGAGTACTCAATTAGGGGTTGCTATTCTGCGTCGCCGCCCGAGGGAAAACGGTTTTATCAGTTCCCTACATGTCGGCGGATATGTCGCTCTGGACGTGTGGTGTCGCAGGCTGTGACGCACGGTTCGAAGACGCCGAAGCCGCCGTCGTCCACCAGACCAACGAACACGAACGCACCGAGTGCAAAGTCTGCGGCGCCATCGTCCCGGAAGGCTACTTCGCGATTCGCCACGCGTTCGACGAACACTCCCGCGCCGAATACATCCGCGCGTACAACGCCGACTCCGCGGCGGTCCGCATGCGCGAGGGTATCCAATCGGCCATCGAGGAGGAGGCAGACCTCCAGCGCATCGTCGAACAAGTCGACGCGAGCGACCGCACGGAGCCCGAGTAACTCGGCTCTCGGTCGGCGGTGCTGCGTCTACGTCGCGTATACGCATCGAGCGGCCGCTATCGTAGTGTGTCGGGAGTAGCAGAGAGGTAAACGAACCGCCGCCCGTCTCAGCACTCTTCGTTGCCTCTTCGCGGCGTAGCCGCGAGCATCGTTCGAGGAGCTACCGCTCCTCTGAATCGAGCACGCGAATCTGGTCGCCGCGGACCGTCACCGGAATCGGGACCGTCGCCTCGTACAGTTCGACAGTCACCTGGTCTTTGGCCTCGTCGATGCGCTGGACGCGCGCTTTCTCGCCCTTGAACGGGCCGGCGATGAGTTCGACGATGTCGCTCTCGGCGATACCCTCGACGTCGGGCGTCGGCGAGAGGAAGTGCTCGACCTCCGCGAGGCTGGAGTTGCCGGGGACGATGCTCCGAGCGTGCGGAATCTCGTCCATGAGGCGTTCGAGCACCGCGGTGTTGTCGGCTTCGACCATCACGTAACTCGTCAGCGAGTCCGGCGCGATGACGGCGTGTATCTCGGGTTCTTCCTTCGTGGCGAGCATGTCGGCGACGGTGCGCTCCTGTCTCGCCGTCGTCTTCACGGCGAAGATACCCATCTCACATGCCTCCGGGGAGGAAACTCATCACCGCGAAGATGACGAAACCGAGGAAGCCGACGAGGAAGATGCCGATGCCGGCGATCTTGGCGATCTGGCTGAACTCCTCCCACTCGGGGGTACTCGCCATCTTCAGCACCCGTACGTAACTCGTGAGGTCGTATTTTACGTCCATGTTGTCACCGATAGAGCGTGATGCCTTTTCTATCTATTGAATACACGGCGGTCGAGTCGGTTCGAGAGACCAGCCGCCGGTTCCGTCCGCCGACTACTCGACGAAGTCGATATCCTCGGTCTGCTGCGGTTGCTGGCTCTGTTGTGCGCCGGGTTCGTCCGAGCGGCCGTAGATCTGCGGCGAGTCGACGCCCGTAACGACGATCATCGTCCGCATCTGGCCTTCGAGTTCCTCGTCGATGGAGGTACCCCAGATGATGCGCGCGTCGGGGTCGATGCGGTCGTAGATCTCCTCGACGACGCCCTCGGCCTCCTCGATGCTCATGTCGGAGCCACCGGTGACGTTGACGAGCGCCGAGTTCGCGCCGGAGATGTCGACGTCGAGAAGCGGCGAGCGCAGCGCCGACTTCACGGAGTCCTGCGCCTTCTGCTCGGAGTCGGACTCGCCGAGACCGATCATCGCGACGCCGCCTTTCTCCATGACGGTGCGAACGTCGGCGAAGTCGAGATTGACGAGGCCGGGCTTCGTGATGAGTTCCGTGATGCCCTTGACCGAGCGCATCAGGACCTCGTCGCTCACTTTGAACGCCTGTCGAACCGGCAGTTTGCCGACGGCGTCGAGCAGGCGGTCGTTCGGGACGACGATGACCGTGTCGGCGACGTCGCGGAGCCGTTCGAGACCCGCTTCGGCGTTCGTCCGTCGGACCTCGCCCTCCGCGGTGAACGGCGTCGTCACGATGGCGATGGTGAGCGCACCCGACTCGCGGGCCGCCTTCGCGACGACGGGCGCCGAACCGGTACCGGTGCCGCCGCCGAGACCGGCGGTGACAAACACCATGTCGGAACCGTCGATGGCGTCGTGAATCTCCTGTTGGCTCTCGATGGCGGCCTCTTCGCCGACCTGGGGGAGCGACCCCGCCCCGCGGCCCTGGGTCTTCTCCTGGCCCATCAGAATCTTCGTGTCCGCGGAGGTGTCGACGAGATGTTGAACGTCTGTGTTGGCGGCGACGAGACTCGCGCCGTGAATCCCCTCTTCGGCCATGCGGTTGACCGTGTTCCCACCGGCTCCGCCACAGCCCACGACGGTGATGTTCGTCTGGAGGTCTTTGAGGATGTCCTGCAATTCGTCGTCCGTCATCGTCCCCGAGCGCGGCGCGTCCGCGCCGGCGTCGAATTCCTCGCCGCCGGCCCCACCCGACTGTTCGGCCTCGTCTATTGCTTCGTCGACGATCGAGTCCATATTTATGCGCAAAGCTTACTGAGCGGCCTTAATTATCTTTTCCCCCTCGCGTCGGACGGTCGTCTGACAATTTTTCCAACCGGGTAACCGGCGATTTATCCGTACAGATAGCCGACCAGTTAGCCCGCCGGAAACCCGTCTGGCGGTTTAGTACGAGAACGTGACCGTTCGGTCGACGTGTACCACGTCGGGGTCGATTCGCTCGCCCTCGTGTTCGACGGCCTGCCCCGCTGCGAGTCTGCCGAACGCCGGTCCCTCCGAGATGCCGAGCGTCTTCGCGCGCTCGGGGTCGAACGCGCGCTCATGTGCGCGGACGATTTTCGCGCCCTCGTCGCGTTCGACCTCGCCGTACTTCGCTTCGAGAACGTCGACGAGCGCGTCGACGAGCGCGTCGTAGTCGCTTCCGTCGTCTCCGTCCGCGACCGCCGCTCGGCCAACCGACCGCGTCCCGCTCTCCCGCGTCTCGAAGGCGACGCTGTGGTCGAGTACCGCCTCACGCACCGCGTCGGCATCGATGCCCTGCGCCTCCGCCAGCAGTTCGGCGGGGAACTCGACGACCGAGAACCCGTCGGGGTCGTCGACGCGTCGACTGCCGAATCGGAGGCCGTCGTCGACGGTCGACAGCTCGTCTTCGAGCGCCGAGACGACAGAGAGCGGTCGGTCGCCGACCTCCCGGAGCCACGTCTCGCTCACCACCTCGTACCCTACGTCCTCGACGGTGGATTCGAGGTCGGGGTTCTCGCCATCGACGAGCGCGTAGTCGGCCGCGCTTCGCTCGAACGCTCGTTCGAGCACGTCCCGATTCGCCTCGGGCGCGCCCATCGCGTCGAGTTGCCAGTCCGCGCCGACGTGGCCGACGGCCCACTCGGTCTCGCGGACGATGCGGCCGAACCGCGGCGCGTAGTGGCCGCCACCGAAGCCGACGACGTGTCGGTTGGGTTCGTCGTCGCCGTTTCCGTCGAGATTCACCGACGTGCCGCGAAGGTCGAGAATCGCCGCGGCGACGGCGCGGGCCGCCGGCGTGTCTTCCCACTGAGTGTCGTCGCTGCCGAGTTCGACGAACATCGAGGGCAGCGAGAGATCCGTGGGCCCGTGGTGGGTCGCCTCGATGCCGACCTCGTACCCGTCCGGCGCGTGTTCGGCGAGCGCGTTCACGACCGTTTTCTGTGCACCCGGACAGGCACGGGCGAGTTCTCGGTCGTTGCCGCCGTACTTCTCGGGGCCGAAGTTCCCGGTGAAGTGCGCAGTGAGAAGCGCCCCGGTGTCGCCGGAGTGCCGGGAGGCGAACACGAGGAATTCGGCGTCGGCACCGGAGTCGACGAACGCCGCCGCGGGGTCGTCGAGGTAGATGTGGAGGTCCTCGAACGTCCGGAGCTCGAAGCCGTCGGTTCGGTAGACGGTGCCGCCGCCGTCGGCGTCCGAACGGCTGTCGTCTTCGTACCCCTCCCAGTCGGCGAGTTCGAGCAGGTGCTCGCCGATGTGTTCCGATGTGTAGTCGGCGCGACTGACGACGATGGCAATCACTGAACGGTCGTAGGCGCGGCGGCGGTAAAACGAGTCGGAAATCGGTTCGCGGTCGGGCGAGTCGTCGAATCGAGGGGTGTTCAGTCGGCGCGTTCGGCCTGCGTCTGGCCGCTTCCGAACGCGTCCTGGGCGGTGTGTGCGGTCCGGTCGAGCAGTTCTCGAAGCCCGTCGCGGCGTGCGACGAACAACACCGTCCCGAGCACGAGGTAGACGACGGTGTATCCGAGGAGTACCTCGATAGTGCCAATGCCGAACGGGAGCGAGACGAGGTCTCGGATGAGGAGGAACTCGATTGCGACCTGCGAGACGAACAGCACGAGCAAGGCGACGGCCTCGCGGGCGCTGATGGTGAAGTTCACGAGCACCGCGAGCGCGAAGAAGCTCTGGGCGGCCGTGATCCAGATTTCGGCCGACTGCTTGAAGTCGAACGGGAGGTGGCCGACCTCTCCCGCCGCGATGCTGTAGACGACCGCGAGCGTCCCGATGAGCAGCGTCCACTGGTTGAGCTTCGAGGAGATGAGCGCGTTGAACCCGGCGGTCGACCGCGCCTTGTTGACGAGGTAGGCGACGACGATGAGTTCGGGGCTCTCGCTGGCCAGCGGTGCGATCCACTGAATCATGAAGAACGCTGGGATTCCCAACTCCGTGCCGAGCAGTTCGAGACCGTGGGCGAACGGGTGAACGGCGGTGTAGATCATCGCACCGGAGTACACGAACAGCGTGAGAACGACGGCGACGCGCCCGCCCCTCGGGTATCGGTGGAAGTACGCCGGGACGCCGACCTGCTGTTCGTGTTCCTCGACGTCGCCACGGACGATGACCGCGATGTAGAGGAGGTAGATACCGACGAGCACGACCGTGTCGAGGATACCGATGCCGTCGCGGAGCGGCACGAGGAAGGCGTACGCCGTCGCCGCGAGCAGAAACGTGATCTCCGTCGAGATGTCGCGGTCGAGGTGGACCACGTTCGCGAGCAGGCCCGACCGCGACTCCACGGCCGGGTCCGACGCGCTCTGTGCGCGGTAGATGGTGAACAGCGCGATGCCGGACCACCCGAGTCCGATGAGGATGCGGTTCGCACCGGTCATGTTGGCGACGGCGAGGTTCGCGGCCTCCGCGCCGCGAGGCGTGCCGACGTTCGCGCCGGCGGTCCACGCGTACAGCGCGTCGACGGCGTACTCGGGGGCCACGGCCAGTACTGCCAGCACCGCGATGGCGAACGCCCGCGGCACGTCTTTCTCGGCCGTCTCGGCGCCCCACGCGAGGAGGAACGACGCCCCGAGGACGGCGATACCGCTGATCGCGACGACCCAGAGCGTCGGCAGCGACTCGGCCGACCCGGTCGCCCAGAGGTAGATCCAGGGGAGGGTGAGCCCTGTCGTGGCCGCGACGGCCGCGAGCGGGTGTCGAAGAACTGAACTCATCGTCGGTAAGGTCCCGAGTGAGGGACCTATTTCTTCTGCTTCGAGGCGCTCGCGCGGAATAAGGCTCTCGTCTCCTCAACGCGCCCGGTCCGGGTTCCACCGGACCCGCACGGCCCGGTTTTCCCCGACCCGTCCGGCCCGTCCGGCCCGATTCGCCGCCGTCGCGGCGTTTATGTCCGTTCCGCCGCCACCGGGAGGCATGCAGGTGTTCGGACTCGTCGGCAACCCCGTCGGTCACTCGCTCTCGCCGCCGATGCACGAGGCGGCGTACGACTCGCTCGGCATGGACGCCCGGTACGTCACCTATGAACCGTCCCCCGAACGGTTCGCGGCCGCCCTCGACGGGGCGGACGCGCTGGGTATCACCGGCCTGAACGTCACGATTCCGTTCAAACAGGACGCGCTCGAACTCGTCGATGCCGACCCCTTCGCCGAGCGAATCGGCGCGGTCAACACGATCGACTTCACCGGCGACAGCGACACACCGCGCGGGTACAACACCGACGCCGCCGGCGTCAGTCGGTCGTTCGCCCGCCACGATGTCTCGCCGGACGGTGCGGACGCCGTCGTCGTCGGCGCGGGTGGGGCGGGTCGCGCGGCGGCGTTCGCGCTCGCCGACGAGGGCGCGGCGGTCCACGTGGCCAACCGAACCGCCTCGCGCGCGGCGGAACTCGCCGCCGAACTGAACGACGACGGAGAGAGCGAGCACACCGCCACCGCGGGCGACCTCGACTCGCTCGCCACGAGCGTCCCGGACGCCGACGTGCTCGTCAACGCGACGAGCGTCGGGATGGAGTCCGACGAGACGCCGGTTCCGGCGCCGCTGCTCCACGAGAATCTAGCGGTGCTCGACGCGGTGTACGCGCCGCCCGACACCCGACTCCTCCGTGAGGCCCGCGAGGCGGGTGCGACGACCATCGACGGCGCGTGGATGCTGCTGTATCAGGGCGTCGTCGCCTTCGAGCGGTGGACCGGCCGAGAGGCGCCCGTCGACGAGATGGACGCCGCTCTCCGGTCGCGGCTGTAACTTGTCGGGGGCTTTTAAATACGGAGGCATCATACTACCGGCCAATGGCACTCTTGGACAAGCTCAAGTCGTTGCTCGGCCTCAACGGGTCGACCGACGAGCGCGAGCGCGACCCGTCCGTGACGGTCGAACGCGACACGCGAACGCAGGCGAGTACGGAGACGGAAGCCGCCGTCAAAGGAACCGACGAAGCAGCCGAACCCACCGCAGGCACCGACCCCGACGACTCTACCGGAGACACCGAATCCGCCGAACCCGCCGCCGATAGTGCCGCCGCGGCGTCGACGGAGTCGTTGGTCGACGAAGATGCCGAGGACGAGGCCGCGGCGGAACCGGCGGAGGCCGCAGGCCCCGAGAGCGACGAACTGGACACCGACCTCGAAACGGAACTCGACGAGTCGGACGACTCCGACGAGTCCGGCGAGACCGTCGACGACGAACCGGTCGTCGAGGAGGCGGAACCGCTCGCCGAGGAGGAACCCGTCGCGGAGGCGGAGGGCGAGGCCGAGGACGAACCGCTCGCCGAGGACACCGACGCGACGGCGTCGACGGAGTCGATGGTCGACGAGCACGCCGACGGTGCCGAGGGAGCGGAACCGGCGGAGGCCGCAGGCCCCGAGAGCGACGAACTGGACACCGACGTGGAGGACGTCGGCCCCGACGACGAGGAAGACTTCGACGTGGACCACGACGACGAGAGGGTCGTCGACGGCGAAGACGAACTCGGCGCCGAATCGGCCGAATCGACCGTCTCCGTCGACACCATCAAGGGAATCGGTCCCGCCTACGCGCAACGCCTCGCCGACGCCGGCGTCGAGACAGTCGCCGACCTCGCCGACGCCGACGCCGCCGAACTCGGCGAACAGATAGACGTCTCCGAGAAGCGCGTCGACACGTGGATTGCGCGCGCTCGGGAGCAGTAACGCCGACACCCGCCGAGAACGCAGGCGGCCCCCGAGTCGCTCCGACACAGCCTCGACACCGATGACCGAACCCGTTGTGACGACGTCTCGACGCGCCTTCCGAGCGACGGCGGCGGCCGCGCCGCCGGGCGCTCGCGTCCCGGTCGAAGTTCGAGCCTCGGTCCCGGACCCGTTCGAGGCGTACCGACGCGCGCGGGACGGCCCAGGCGGCTTCTTTCTAGAGACGACCGGTGGCCAGTCGGGGTGGGGGTACTTCGGCGTCGAACCCGGCGAACGGTTGCAGGTGAGCGCCGACGCCGTCGTCCGCGACGGCCCCGAACGCACAGGGGTGAACGACGACGCCGGACCGGCCGCCGGGTCGCCGTCGCTGTCGGCGCTCTCGGCGCTGCTCGATTCGGAGACGCTCGTCCGCGGCGACTGCGAGACTCCGTACCCCTGCGGCGCGTTCGGGTGGCTCTCCTACGACCTCGCGCGCGAACTCGAAACGCTGCCCGACTCCGCCGTCGACGACCGACACCTTCCCCACCTTCAGGTCGGGGTTTACGACCGCGTAGCCGCGTGGCGCGAACCCCGGGACGAGGAAACGACGCTCCGAATCACGGCGTGCCCTCGAATCGACCCCGGGGCCGACCCCGACGCGCAGTACGATGCGGCCATCGAGCGAGCGACAGCACTAGCCGACCGCGCGACGACCGGTGACCCGAGCGTCGAACCGCTCGCCGCCGACGTCGAGCGCGGGGAGTTCGAGAGCGACTGCGCGCGCGAAGCGTTCGCCGAGCGCGTACGGACCATCAAGCGGTACATCCGCGACGGCGACACGTTTCAGGCGAACGTCTCCCAACGCCTCGTCGCCCCCGCCGCGGTCCACCCGGTGACGGCCTACGCGGCGCTCCGGCGGGTGAACCCCGCGCCGTACTCCGGGTTGTTGGAGTTCTCCGGCGCGCGCGGACCGAACGGCGTCGACCTCGTGAGCGCGAGTCCCGAACTGCTCGTCTCCCGCGTCGGCGACCGACTCGTCACCGAACCCATCGCGGGAACCCGGCGACGCGGGGGAACCGACGAAGAGGACGCCGAGCTGGAGGCCGACCTCCGAAGCGACGAGAAGGAGCGCGCCGAACACGCGATGCTGGTCGACCTCGAACGCAACGATCTCGGGAAGGTGTGCGAGTACGGCAGCGTCGACGTGACCGAGTACCGCCGGGTCGACCGCTACGCCGCGGTGATGCACCTCGTCTCGGTCGTCGAGGGGCGGATGCGCGAGGACGCGACGCTCGCCGACGCTGTCGCCGCGGTGTTCCCCGGCGGCACCATCACCGGCGCGCCGAAGCCGCGGACGATGGAACTCATCGAGGAGGTGGAGGCGACCCGGCGCGGGCCGTACACCGGCAGCATCGCCGCCTTCGGTTTCGACGACCGCGCGACGCTGAACATCGTCATTCGGACGCTGGTCCGCTACCGCGACGAGTACCACCTCCGGGTCGGTGCGGGCATCGTCCACGACTCTGACCCCGAACGCGAGTACGAGGAGACGCTGGCGAAGGGGCAGGCGCTCGTCGAGGCGATGGACGAGGCGCTCGACGACGCGACGCTCGGCGTCGCGGACGGAGACGCCGTACCGAGAGGTGAGAAGTGAGCGCCGACAGCCGACCTACCGTGCTCGTCGTCGATAACTACGACTCGTTCGTCTACAACCTCGTCCAGTACGTCGGCGAGCTCGCGGACGTCGTCGTCCGCCGAAACGACGCCGTCACCGTCGAGGGGATTCGAGAACTCGACCCCGACGCAATCGTCGTCTCGCCGGGCCCCGGCACGCCCGAGGACGCCGGCGTCTCGACGGCGGTGTTCCGTGACCTCGACTACCCGACGCTCGGCGTCTGTCTCGGCCATCAGGCGCTCTGCGCGGCCGCGGGCGCACCCGTCGGTCACGCGCCGGACGTGGTCCACGGCAAACCCTCGACCATCGTTCACGACGGGGAGGGCGTCTTCGTGGGGCTCCCCGAACGGCTCTCCGTCGGGCGGTACCACTCGCTGGCGGTCGAACGCGACGACCTGCCGGACGAACTGGTCGAGACGGCGTGGACCGACGACGAGCGGCGGGTCGTGATGGCCGTCCGCCACCGGACGCGCCCGCACGTCGGCGTCCAGTTCCACCCCGAGAGCATCCTCACCGAGAGCGGCAAACAGATGGTCGCGAACTTCCTCCGGGAGTACGTGGACGATGAGTGAGAACGAAACGAGCGAAACGCCCGACGGTGATGGAGATTCCCGACAGGAACTCGTCTACCACGTCGACGGCGAACTCGTCCCCGCCTCGGTGGCGACGGTGAACGTCCGCGACAGGGGGTTCATGTACGGCGACGCCGCCTTCGAGACGCTCCGCGTCTACGGCGGCCGCATCTTCGAGTGGGCGGCGCACGCCGACCGCCTCGCCGGGACCTGCGAGGTGCTCCGACTGGACCACGGCCGATCCGACGAGGATCTCCGGGCGCGCATCGAGGCGACGCTCGACGCGAACGACCTCGACGACGCCTCGGTGAAACTCTCGATAACTCGGGGGGTCCAACCCGGGAAACTGACGCCGCCGCCCGACGTCGACCCCACCGTCGTCGTCACGCTCTCGCCGCTGGGCCGTGGCGGCGTCGACGGCGACAAACCGTGGAACGGTCCGGCGACGCTGCAGACGGTGAAGACGCGCCGCCCGTCGGACCGGGCGCTCCCGTCGAAGGCGAAGACACACAACTATCTCAACGGGATTCTGGCGCTCCTCGAACTTCGCGTCACGGGCGCGGACGAGGCGCTCATCCTCGACGACGAGGGGTACGTCGCCGAGGGCGCGACGAGCAACGTGTTCTTCGTCGACGGCGGGCGCCTCTGCACGCCGACTCTCGACGGTCCGGTGCTCGCGGGCGTCACGCGGGACGTCGTCCTCGAACTCGCCGAGTCGGAGGGGATTCCGGTTCGAGAGGGATCCTTCACGCCCGACGACGTGCGGCAGGCCGACGAGGTGTTCGTCACGAGTTCGACGCGCGAGATTCGGCCCGTCGGTACCGTCGACGGCATCGACGTAGAGACGGGACCGGTGACGAAACTGCTCTCGCGGCTGTACGAGCGGCGGGTCGAGAAGTTGTACGAGTCGGCGTAGCAGTTCGCGATGCGTCGCACCCAGACGGAAAGTGGTTCAAGCGCGGCGTGACGAGATGTGGTATGGACGACGATCGGCGAATCGCCGCGCTGTCGGAGGTACCGACGGACGGCACGCTGCTGTTCACGTTCCGCGACGGGTTCGACCTCGGCGAGGCGATTCTGACGAAACTCGACGACGGCAGCGTCGTCGCCTTCCGAAACTACTGCCAACACTGGACCGACGTCCGCCTCGACAAGGGGTCGGGCGCGCTCGTCCGAAACGGGGACATCGTCTGTCAGAAACACGGCGCGACGTTCGGTCAGGAGACCGGCTACTGCGACTTCGGTCCCTGCGAGGGCGCGACGCTCGACACGGTCGACGTGGAAGTCGACGGCGACGCGGTGTACCTCGCCGACGACTCGCTCGACTTCGAACACCTCGGACCCTCGGGGGAGCACGACCTCTCGTCGGGCAGTCGAATCGACTTCACGGGGACGTAACGTCCGGACGCCGTATTAATCGGACCGTTTATCTCGGGTGAAAACGACGTTCGGGCGATGGTAGTGGACCTCCTCCTCCCCGCCCTGATCGGTTTCACCTTCGTCATGACCGCGTCGTACGCCGGGACGTTGCGTGCGCTGGAAGTGTACTTCGATCCGACGCAGGACAGTATCTTCCTCTCGGACGACGGTGACCCGCCGGAGCGATACTGACATCTCCGTCTGTTTTTCGTCACGTGTTCGATTCGATAGGAGAATAGCGGGAGGTAGATTTGAACTACGCGGACTCGCTTACTGCGTTCGCTCGTCCTCTCGTTCAAACTACAACTGAGCCATTCACGACGAATCGAGTACCGCTCGGAGATAAACCTCCTCGCTCGGTGTTCGATTCGTCAGGAGAATAGCGGGAGGTAGATTTGAACTACCGATCTCCGGGTTATGAGCCCGGCGGAATCTCCTGGCTATCCCATCCCGCTACTCCTGATAACAGGATGCCCCCGGTTAAGGGTTATGATTCCGACGCCGTATGTCAGTTTCAGTCGCACCCACCGACCTCACGAACTCGCCACGCGCCACGTGAGCAGGCTCTCGGCCACGTAGTTGACGAGCATCGACGCGAGGATGGCGATCGGCAGCGGAATCACTTGCCAGAAGTCGAAGCCGGCGACGACGACGGTCACGTCCTGCTGTCGAAGCACGCGGACGATGACGAACTGGAGCGCGAGTCCGCCGCTTCGGACGAGATTCGACTTCAGCAGTCGTCGGGCCGCCGGAAGCACGCCCGACGCGCCCTCGTCGGCGAACGTCCAGCGGTCGTTGACCAGAAACATGACGACGATGGCGACCTCCGCGCCGACGAGTTTCGCGACTTCGGCGAGGACGCCGAACCAGACGGTGAGCACCGTACTGACGGTCAGGTCGAAGACGGCACCGAGCGCGCCGACGGAGACGAACTGGCCGAATCGCTTGCCCGAGAGGAGTTCGCTCGCGGCGTTTCCCATCCGGTCACTCATCGACGGGGTCCGGTGCGAGGCGCTCGACGAGCGACGGTGTCGGCGGCCGGCGGGCGTCGAGTAGTGCGTGGAGGCGGTCTTCCCGGATGAGTTTCGCGCGGTGGCGCGCCGACAGCAGACTTCGCGCCAGGTCGAAACTCGTGCGGACCGGCGAGACGGTCGACCCCGGTCGGTCCTCCCACTCGACGGGCACCTCGGCGAGCGTGTGGTTCGACGCGGCGGCGACGGCGACGAGTTCGACGTCCCACGCGAACCCCGGTTCGTAGAGGTGGCCGCGGACGTCGGCCCACGTCTCGGCGGTCATCGCCTTCGCACCGCACTGGTAGTCGTACAGTTCGGTGTCGAGCAGTCGCTTGGCCAGCCAGGCGAAGCCGTCGCCGAGGCGACGGCGCGCGAACGTCTGGTGGGCGGTCACCGTCGCCTCCGGATGCCGACGCGACCCGACCGCGAGGTCCGCCTCGTCGGCGAGGACGGGGGCGAGCACGTCCGCCAGCGACCCGACCGGCGTGCTGCCGTCCGCATCGACGAACGCCAACACGTCCGTCGAGAGCGCCTCGAACCCGGCGGTTATCGCCGCACCTTTCCCGCGCCGAACCGGCGAGACGTTCACTGTCGCCGGGGTCGACGACACCGACTCGACCAGTTCGGGCGTCGGCGCGTCGAGTTCGACGCGGACGGTCTCGGGTTCCAGTCGCTCCGTCAGGGCGTCGACGTACGCCGCGAGTCGGTCGACGTCCGGCCGGTAGGCGGGGACGACGACACCGACGGAGTGTGACATGGCTCGCGATTTCTTTCAAGGAATAAAAAGTGTTTGACTCGGAACCGACCGCTTCGGGTCGCCGAGACGACCGTCGGTTGGTCGGTATGTCTGCCGATTGGTCGGTCGGTCGACCGACCGCGACCGATCCTCTCCTCGACCGAGAGCGTCCGCCGCGTCAACCAGAAACGGTTTACCCCCGCGCTCGCGTGCCATCGGTAGATGGAGTATCTGTACGTCGTCGGCTGGGTCGTCCTCTACGCCGTACTCGGAGTTCTCGGCCTCCCGCTGGCAGCGCGCCTCTTCCGACACGTCCCCGGCCGCGGACCGGGTTTCGCGCTCCCGCTGTCGCTTCTCGTGCTGACGCTCGTCGCCCATTGGGTCGGGCAGGTCTCGTTCGGCCCGGCGACGCTCGTCGTCGCCGTTTCCGTCCTGCTGCTGCTGTCGGCGCTTTCGGCGTTCGACCGGAGGGCACTCCGCGACCGTCGCTTCGTCCTCGCGTCGGACCTCGACGTCGACGGACGCGCCGTCGCCGACACGGCAGTCGTCTTCCTCGCGGCGTTCGCGCTCCTGATAGCGATTCGCGCCGTCGACCCCGCGGTCCACGCCGTCGGCGGCGAAAAGTTCCTCGACTTCGGCCTCCTGAAGGCGCTGTTCCGCGCCGACGCGCTCCCACCGGAGGACTTCTGGTTCGCCGGCGAAGCCGTCCAGTACTACTACGGCGGCCACCTCATGACGGTGCTGCTCGCGATGCTCACCGACACGCCCGCGCGGTTCGCGTACAACCTCTCGTTGGCGGGGTTCTACGCCATGCTCGTCGCGGCCGCGTTCGACCTCGCGGGGTCCATCGCGGCGAGTCGCGGCGGCGCGCGTCGACCTGCCGGCGCGCTCGCGGCCTTCTTCGTCGGCGTCGCCAGCAACCTCGTCACCGGTACGCGAGTCGTGCTGTCCGTGCTCCCCGAATCGCTGCAGCGACCGCTCGCCGAACTGGTCGCGTCCACGACGACGGAGTACTCGGTGGACGACCTGCTGGCGGGGACCGACTCGTTCAGCTACTGGACCGCGAGCCGCGTCATCGAGGGGACGATAAACGAGTTTCCCTTCTTCTCGTGGCTCAACGGCGACTTGCACGGCCACATGATGGGGATGCCGTTTCTGCTGCTCGGCGCGGCGGTCGCGTTCGCGTACTTCCGGACACCGCAGGACGAGAAACGGCTCCGGCGGACGCTGCTGTTCGTCGCGCTCCCGGCGCTCGGCGGCCTCCAACTCGTCCTCGACACGTGGAGCTTCCCGTCGCTGTTCGGCGTCGCGGCGCTCGCGCTCGTGTTCGCGCCCGCACATCCGGTGACGCTCCTCCCCGAGAGCCTCGCCTCGCGTCTGCGACCGAACGAGGACGCGTCGCTGCTATCCGCACAACTGGGTCGTCTCGTCGTCGCCGTCGGCGTCGTCGCCGTCGCCGGCGTGCTCGGGGCCGCCCTCGGCGCACCGTTCCTACTTGCGGGCGCGTCCGGCCGCGAGATCGCGTTCCTCGGGCCGGCGAACCGAAGCACGTTCGGCCCGTTACTTCTGGTCCACGGCGCGTTCGTCGCCGGGTTCGCCGCGTATCTCCTCTCGCGACTGAACGAGGGTGACACCTGGCTTCTCGGCGCGTCGGTGCTCGTGGCCGTCGTCGTCGCGCTCGGGCAGGGGATGGCCGTCATCGCGGTGGTACTACCGATTCTCCTCTTCGCGTGGGTCGCGCTCGCGTTCGACCGCGACGTGGGGTTCGAGACGGTGCTCGTCGTCGCCGGGGCCGGACTCGTGCTGCTCGTCGAGTTCGTCTACGTGAGCGAACAGGCGGGACCGCTCCGGATGAACACGGTGTTCAAGACGTACATGCAGGTGTGGGTGCTGTGGGCGACCGCGCTCGGCGCGTCGCTGACGTTGTTGCTCGCGCGGCCGCTTCCGTCCGCTCGCCGGCGTCGCTCCTCGGCGACCGACGGCGGTACCCGGACCGAACCCGGTGCGGACAGCAGCGCCGACGCGGACGCCAACCGCTCGTCGCTCGTGGACGCCTCGGCGGCGGCGACGGCGCGGACGCTCGCGCTCGGCCTCACGCTCTGTCTGGTGGTCTCGACGAGTTTCTACGCGCCGCTGGCGCTCGGCAACCACTTCGAGGAGGCGGGCGAACCGACGCTGGACGCGACGCGGTTCGCCGAGACCGACCACCCCGAAGAGGCGAAAGCCATCGCGTGGCTCGACGAGAAGCCGGGCCGGCCGACGCTGCTGTCGGCACCGGGGACGTACTACTATCCGAACGCCGAGGAGGGCGAGTACCCCTACCCGCCGGGTCGGTACGGCTGGGACTCGAATCCCGCGTCGACGCTAACCGGCATCCCGACTGTCGCCGGCTGGGGTCACGAAATCGGCTACCGCGGCTACGACACTTACATCGAGCGCGTCGAACAGGTCGACGCCGCGTTCACCGACGACGCGGCGCTCGTCGACGTGGTCCGCGAGCACGACGTGCAGTACATCTGGGTCGGTCCGGCCGAACGCGACCGGTACGGCGACACCTCGGTCGGCGACGTGTCGGGCGTCTCCGTGGCGTACCGGACCGAGACGGTGACTATCTACGAGGTCGACCACGACGAACTGCCGGCCGGAAGCGGCGGGTCGTAGTCGGCCGAAAACGAGGAGCGCTCAGACCGAGAGTTTGCCGCGCGCCTTCACGACGTCGAGCGCCTCGGCGTCGATGGAGTCGACGTCGAGCCAGTGGGGGACGTACTCGCGTTTCTCGTACGCTTCGCGCTCCTCCTTCGTGCCGATGGTGCACCACAGCTGCACCTCGTCGGGGCCGTGCCAGTCGCCCTGCCGCTGGATGGAGAAACAGACCTGCTCCTTCCCGTCGTAGTTGATGACGGCGTCCTTGCGGATACCGGGGTCACCGTAGACGATGAGCTGTTGCATACGCCTGCGTTTGGAAGGTTCGGGCTTAACGACTTCGGTAGCCGAGCAGTCGCGGCAGCGAACTGGCGACGCAAGACAGGTGACGAGCGGCCCGGCGAAAGGCCAAGTTCGTCGCTCCCGTACGAGACCTGTGCGACGGGTCTCACAGCGGGAAGCGCTCGACCACTGGCTCGCCTGCGAGGGCGCCGCCCCCGACGACCGGGCGGAGTCCCGTCGACCGCGCGACTCGGACGCGGTCGACCGTCTGCTCCGAGCGAACCCCGGCGCAGCCGCCTTCCTCTGGCGGGACGCGCCGATACGTTGGTACCACACCGTCCTCTCACCGGAACAGCTCCCGCGCCTCCGCGTCATCGAGGGACCGGAGGAGACGCTGTGGAACGCGCTCTCGCCCGACGGCACCGTCGGCGGGGCGGCGGCCCGTGTCGCCGCCGAGCGGGCGTCGATACTCCGCGCGGAGACCGGCGTCGACGCGGTCCGAATCCGAGAGCTCGCGGTCCGAATCCAGGCGGCGATGACCGGCGAGGCGACTCTCGTTGAGGCGACGGAAGAAGACGAGTGGACGGCCGCGGCCCGAACCGAGAGCACGCTCGACGGCCTTCCGGATCTCGTCTGCGTCCGGCGACGACCGTGGCACCGACCGTTTATCGCCGACGGCAACCACCGCGCGGTCGCCGCTGCCGCCGTCGCTGGGGAACGGGGGGAGACTCCGCGGGTCGGCGCGTATCTCGGTGTCGGTCGAAACCGACCGGTCGAGGACGTTCGACGCGCCGCGACGGCGGTCGGCTGGTCGATTCGCCGCCGACTGTTCGGCGACTCGGAACCAAACGCGTTTTAACGGGCGACGGCAAAGAGTCGGCAAGGTAGATAGCTATGCAGATGCCACGCCGTTTCAACACGTACTGTCCGCACTGCAACGGCCACCACGAAGTGGAGGTCGAGAAGGTACGCAGCGGACGCAGCACCGGGATGAAGAAGGTCCAGCACCGACAGCGCCGCCGCCAGACGTCGCACATCGGGAACGCCGGGAAGTTCTCGAAGGTGCCCGGCGGCGACAAGCCCACGAAGAAGACGAACCTCAAGTACCGCTGTTCGAGCTGCGGGAAAGCGCACATGCGCGAGGGCTGGCGCGCCGGACGACTGGAGTTCCAGGAGTAAGACGATGGCCGGAAGTTTCTACCGCGTCGTCTGCCCCGATTGCGAGAACGAACAGGTCGTCTTCGACCGCGCGGCGACGCCCGTCAACTGCGTCGTCTGCGGTAGCACGCTCGCGCACCCCTCCGGTGGGAAAGCGGCCTTCGAAGGCGAAGTGACCGAAACCGTCGAGGCGCGGTAACGCCTCACCCTCTCTATGAAATTTCGCGGCTGGCCAGACAACGGCGAACTCGTCGTCGGAAAGGTAGACGAAATCGCCAACTTCGGCGTGTTCGTCGACCTCGAAGAGTACGAGGACAGACGCGGTCTCGTCCACATCAGCGAGGTCGCCAGCGGGTGGATCAAGAACGTCCGCGACCACGTTCGGGAGGGACAGACGGTCGTCGCGAAGGTCCTCGACGTCAACCAGTCCTCCCAGCAGATCGACCTCTCGCTGAAGGACGTCAACGAGCATCAGCGCAAAGAGAAGATACAGGAGTGGAAGAACGAGCAGAAGGCCGACAAGTGGATGTCGTTGGCCTTCGGCGAGGGCGTCGACGACGAGCAGTACGAGACCGTCGCGAACGTCCTCTACAGCGAGTTCGGGAGCCTCTACGACGGCTTCGAGCAGGCGGCCATCCACGGCGCGGAGGCGCTCGACGACGTCGACCTCTCCGACGGGGAGATCTCGGCGGTCGTCGAGACGGCGCGCGAGAACGTCTCCGTCCCGTACGTCAACGTCACCGGCTACGTCGACCTTCGCTGTCCGACCGGCGACGGCGTCGACGATATCAAGGAGGCGCTACGTGCTGCTGAAGGGAACGGGGACGTCTCCGACGAGATCGAACTGTCGGTCTCCTACGTCGGGTCGCCCGAGTACCGCATCAAGGTGCGCGCGCCCGACTACAAGACCGCCGAGTCCGAGTTGGAGGCGAGCGCAGGTCGCGCCCGCCAGTCCATCGAGGCCGCCGGCGGCACCGCGGTGTACCACCGCGAACGCGACGAAGAAGCCGAATGAAGTCCGACATCCGGGTCTGCTCGGCGTGGCGCGAGCGCCACTCCCGCCCGGTGTACACCCTCTCAGACGAGTGTCCCCGGTGCGGAGCCACAGCCGAGAACAGCGCCCCTGCTCCCTTCAACCCCGAGGACCCCTACGGCGAGTACCGACGCGCTCTTAAGCGGCGCAGTCGGCAATAAGGCCATGGACGACATCGACATCGAGGCGGTCGCCGACCCCGAACTCGACGGCCCGGTTCTCATCGAAGGGTTGCCGGGCGTCGGCCACGTCGGAAAACTCGCCGCCGAACACCTCCGCGACGAGTTCGACGGCGAACTGGTGCGCCGCGTCTACTCTTCCGAGTTCCCGCCGCAGGTGAGCGTCGACGACGAGGGCGTCGCCGACCTGACGTGCGCGGAACTGCACGCTGTCTCCGCCGACGGGACGGACCTCCTGCTTCTGACGGGCGACCACCAGGCGCAGAGCAACGCGGGTCACTACCGACTCACCGACGCGTTCCTCGACATCGCCGAGGAGTTCGGCGTCTCGCGGGCGTTCGCGCTCGGCGGCGTCCCCACCGGCGAACTCGTCGAAGAGTACACCGTCCTCGGCGCGGTCGGTGAAGCCGACGGGAAGGAAGCACTCGAAGACGCGGGCGTCGAGTTCCGTCCCGACGAACCGGCGGGCGGTATCGTCGGCGTCTCGGGGCTCATCCTGGGCCTCGGAAAGCGCCGCGGCCTCGACGCCGCCTGTCTGATGGGCGAGACGAGCGGCTACCTCGTCGACCCCAAGAGCGCACGCGCGGTCATCGAGGTGCTCCAGCACGTCCTCGACTTCGAGGTCGACTTCGGCTCGCTCGAAGAGCGCGCCGAGGAGATGGAGGAAGTCGTCGGCAAGATTCAGGAGATGCAACAACAACAGAGCCTCCCGACCGACGACGACCTGCGGTACATCGGCTGAGGGCGAAACTGGACGCGTCGGCGGCGAGCGTGTCGAAACGTGTCGGAACGGCGGTCGTCCGCCCCACGTCCGTACGAATCCTTCACGATATATCACACATAGTCGGTACTATAGGGCTGGCCGTCGACCATATGGTATGGCGACACATTATCAACAGACGGCATACTGCCCTCGCTGCGACGAGACGTGTCGCGTCGTCGAGAACAAGCCGTGGCTCCCGGACGCCTGTTACGACTGCGGCTGTTCGGTCACCGCCGCGCGACTCTGACAGGTTTCGGTTCAGGAGTCGGCGATTCGTTTTTCGATGCGTTCGACGAGGTTCCGAGCGTCGGCCACGCGCGCGTCAGCCTCGGCGTTCTCCGTGGCTTCCACGTTCCCGAGCAGTCGCCGAACGTGGGCGACGCGTCGAGCGACTACGTCGTCGTCGATATCATCCGAAGCGAGGTCGGCGGCGACGGCTTCCGCCTCGCCCAGCCACAGGTTCGCGCGCGGCGCAATCGGGAGTTCGGCCGTCGCTTCGAGTTCGGCGTGCAGCTCCGAGAGCAGTCCGTCGAGGTCGTCCGGCATCGTCTATCTGGTCACCACAGCGGAGCGCCGACGAAGGCGGCGACGAACTCCCAGTCGTAGATGTGGTTCAACAGCAGATACGTCACGACGCCGAGCGAGAGCGAGAGAATCCACGACCCCGCGGCGATGCGACCGATGCGCTTGTGCGGCGTCTCCGTCCGGAGTTCGCCCGGGGTGTGGGTCAACCCCAACACCAGCGCGTATAGCACGACCGGCACGGAGACGATCGAGAGCACGATGTGAACCGCCAGCATCGCGAGGTACGCGTAGTACACGAGTTCCGGGCCGACGAACTCCTTGGTCCCGCCGCCGCCGATTTTCGTCAGATAGAGGACGAGAAACAGGAGGATGAGCGCGAAGGAGGTGACCATCGCCGTCGCGTGTCTCTTCACCTCGTCGTTGCGAATCCAGTACCACCCGGCGACGAGGACGGCCGTGTTGACGGTGTTGACGAGCGCGATGGCGTCGGCGAGGCGGTTGACCTGTTGGAGGGTGAGTTCCGGGAACACCCGCGCCGGGACGAGGCCGAGAAACGTCCCGATGACGACGGCGTAGCCGACGACGCTGAGAACCGCAGTAATGGCCGCGGGGTGTTCCTTTGCGACCCCGCTGGCGCTGGCTGTTGCCATGCCGGACGGTTAGCGCGGCCCGACTATTTGCGTTCGGGTTCGCTCGTCAAGCCCTCGCAGCGAAGCGCCCGGCCGGGGAACCCGCGAGAATCAGATGACGCCGGTGACCGACGCGACTTCCTCGGCCGCTCGCTCGTCGACACCGTTGCCGAGAATCGTGTACCGGTCGCGAATCTCGTGGGCCGTCGTCAGCGCCTCCAGCACCTCGTCGGCGGTGAGTCCGAGGTCCGCCGCCGTCGTCGGCGCGTCGATGCGCTCCAGCGCGTCGCGGATGTCGCGCCACTCGCCTTTCGGCCCGTTGTGGAGGTAGGCGGTCATGATGGAGCCGACGCCGACCTGGTGGCCGTGCAGCGCCTTTCCGGGCGCGATGCGGTCGAGTTGGTGCGAGAAGAGATGCTCCGCACCCGACGCGGGCCGCGAGGAGTCGGCGATGGACATCGCGACGCCCGAGGAGACGAGCGCCTTCACCACGATCCAGCAGGACTCCTCTAGCCCGGGTTTGATGGAGTCGGCGCTTTCGACGAGCATCTCGGCGGTCATCTGCGAGAGCGCGCCCGCGTACTCGGAGTACTCGACGTTCTTCAGCCGATTGGCGAGCTGCCAGTCCTGTACCGCGGTGTAGTTCGAGATAATGTCCGCACAGCCGGCGGTCGTCAGTTCCCACGGCGCTTCCGCCAGTAACTCGGTGTCGGCGACGACGGCCAGCGGCGGATCCGCGGCGACGCTGTGGCGGGTGTCGCCCTCGGGGACCGACCCCCGGCCGGAGACGATGCCGTCGTGACTCGCCGCCGTCGGCACCGAAACGAACCCTCGCCCCAGGTGGTCGCTCGCCATCTTGGCGATGTCGACGGGTTTGCCGCCGCCGAGACCGACGAGAAAGCCCGCCTCCGTCTCGCGGGCGGCGTCGATGACGCGTTCGACGGCTGCGAAGTTCGCCTCCGAGACGGTGACCGTCGCCGGGTCGTCGAACTGCGCGCAGACCCGGTCGCCGACGAGTCGCTTCGGCGTCGGACTCGTGACGACGAGCGGACTGCCCGAGAACGGCAGTTCCGCCACCGCGTCGGCCAGCTCGTCGACGACGCCGTGGCCGACGAGGACGTTGCGCGGGAGTTTTATCCACGTCGTTTTGTCGAACATACGCGAAAATCACCCTCCGCGTAGAAACCGTTTGTGCCATACGGCGGACGTTTGCCGCAAAACGGGCACGTCTCCACCACTCACAGCAACTGCGTCGCCGCATCGTACAGAAACGCGACGCCGAACCCGCCGAGGACGACGGCGCTAACTCCGGCGACGGCGGGTGCGAGCGCCTCGACGCGGCGCTCGGCGGTGACGAGCGCGGCCGGAAAGCCCGACACCCACAACAGGATGCCGCCGAAGAACCCCGCGACGAGCGCCGGACTCCCCGTCTCGACGACGAGTCGCCCGGCGAGTTCGCCGCCCACGTACGGCGTCTGCGAGAGCACGTCGACGGTGCCGGCTTCGAGCAAGCCGACGCCGATGGTGAGCCAGAACAGTATCTGGTAGGGGTTCGTCAGCGCGAGCACGAACGCCTTGCTGAAGCCCGCGCTGTCGTCGGCCACCGTTTCACCGCGGAACGACCCTGAAGCCGAGCGAACTGCGCCGTACGCGAAGTAGAGCATGAGGAGACCGCCGACGCCGACCATCGCCGCCCGGACCGTCGGGAACCGCTCGACGAAGCCGACGACGCCGAGCAGCGCGAGCACGAAGAAGACTGCATCGGCGGTGAACGCGCCGAGCCCGGCCCGGAACCCCGAGGTCCAGCCGTGGACGACGCTCTCCTCGGCGATGACGGCGTTCATCGGTCCCGGCGGTGCGGCCAGCGCCAGTCCGAAGACGACGCCCGCGAGCGCGGTAGCCAGCGCGTCCAACACGTCGACAACTGAGCGACAGGCCCCGAAAAACGTCGCGGTCCTGTCTCGTCGTCTCGCCCGGAATTCAGTTACGCGAGCCCCAACACCGCGTCGGCGACGGCGGCGACGAGCGTCTCCCACACCGAGAAGCCCGTGACGACCGAGAGGAGGACGTCGAGGCCGAACAAGAGGAACAGCGCCGCCCCGGCGAAGTGTGCCTTCCGCATGTCCACCGCGTGTGCGAACCGGTGGAAGAAGTACGCGTTCGCGAGGCTGACGGGGACGATTGCGAGCATCTCGCCGAACCAGATGGCGCTACTCGCGCCGTACTGGGCGGCGAGGCCGATGGTGACGAGTTGGGTCTTGTCGCCGAACTCCCCGGCGACCATCATCGCGAAGATGGGGAGGAAGCCGCCGAACCGGCCGCTCAGGTCGTAGCCGAACAGTTTCGTGTCGAGGTTCGGCGCGAGCGAGCCGACGCCGCGGTTCGTCCCCCCGTCGCTGCGCGCTGCCTGCGTCGCGTCGTTCGCCGCTGTCTCGGGTGCCGACCGGAACAATAGAACGGCGAAGGCGAGAAACATGACGGCGGTGAACACGTCGAGGGCGACGCCCGGCAGCACCACCTGCAGCGCGTTCCCGAACAGAATCTCCAGCGCCGTCCATCCGGCGAACGCCGCACCCGCGGCTCCGACGACCACCGCCGGTCGGTAGCGCGTCGAGAGGCCGGCGATGATGAACTGTGCTTTCTCACCGGGGAGGACGGCCAGTTGCGTGACGAAGGCGATGACGAGTAGCTCCGACCAGTTCACGCACCGCCCACCCCTGCGGGGGCGGATTCCGGCTCACCGACCGATTCGACGCGAATCGAGCGCGCGACCGACTCGGGGAGGCTCTGTTCGTGGTCGTCGACGAGCACGGTCACCATGCCGAACGGCGCGACGTCGACGATTTCGACCTCGGTGCCGGGGGTGAGCCCGGCCTCGGCGAGATACTCCAGTTCCTCCTCGTCGCGGTCGGAGACGCGCGCGACGACGACGCGGTCACCCTCGCCGTACTCGCTCAGACGCGTCGTCTCGTCCTCGACTGGGTCGAGGTCGACGTTCGGAATCGGGTCGCCGTGGGGGTCGAACTCCGGGTTACCGAGCGCCTCGGCGACACGTCGCTCGAACGCCTCGCTGATGTGGTGTTCGAGCGCGTCGGCCTCGTCGTGGACCTCGCTCCACGAGTAGTCGAGATGCTCGGTCAGATACGCCTCCAGCAGCCGGTGGTGTCGGAGCACCTCCAGCGCCACCGTCTGGCCCTCGTCGGTCAACTCGACGCCCTTGTACTTCTCGCGGTCGACTAGCCCGCGCTCTTCGAGTTTGCCGAGCATGCTCGTCACCGTCGGCGCGGTCTTGTCGAGATACTCCGCGATGGCGGAGGTCGAAACCGGTGGGCCGTGTTCGGCCTGGAGGGCGTAGATGGCCTTCAGGTAGTCCTCCATCACGTCGCTCAACATACGCAGAATTAGACGCGGCGAACTATTATATCTGGCGTGGCGAACCGATTGGTTAGCCCGGCGTCGTCGACTCGTCGGAGGCGAAGAG
Organism: Haloprofundus halobius; assembly: GCF_020097835.1. GTDB lineage: Archaea > Halobacteriota > Halobacteria > Halobacteriales > Haloferacaceae > Haloprofundus > Haloprofundus halobius. The sequence continues at coordinate 1,948,293 of NZ_CP083666.1, read as the reverse complement.
CGTCGTGTCGACCCGCGGCGGGTCGGGGCCGAACGCGAGCAACCGCCGTTGTCGGCGGCCGAGTCGGGTCGTTCCGACGACCGAGAGTGCGCCGAACAGCATGCGCAGTACCGGACCCCGGACCGGTTCGGGAACCCGGGAGCCGTACAGTAACACCCCCGTGACGAGGCGCTCCGTCCGGCGCTGCAGCCGGACCATCCGTTCGACCGCCGGGTACCGGCGGTCCTCGAACCGGCGGAGTCGTTCGACGGTGAGCGGACCGTCGTCCCGCGTCGCCTCAGAGAGCGCTGTGACGACGGTTTCGTGGGCGACGACGGCGTCCTGCACGGCGAGGCTGTTTCCCTGTCCGCCGAACGGCGATGCGACGTGCGCGGCGTCGCCGAGAAGCAGTAGCCCGTCGTCGACCCAGCGGTCGCAGAGCCCCGGTTCGACGCGCAGCAGCGAGCAGGCCTCGAACCCCGTCAACTGCGTCTCCACCGTCCCGTCGAGGTCCGGGTCGACCGAGACGAGGTCGCGACGGAACGCCTCGATGCCCCGCGCCCTGAGGTCGCCGTAGCTTCCCTTCGGAATCGGCCACCCGCACTGCGCGACAGAGTCGCTGAGCGGCGCGTACACCAGCACACCGGCGTCGCCGATACGCAGTTGCGTCGTCACGTCGATTTTCGCGTCTTCGAGTTTGAACCAGACGATCTCCAACTCGGAGTCGAACAGCCCCGCGTCGATTCCGGCCGCCTTCCGGACCGTCGAGTAGCGGCCGTCCGCGCCGACGACGAGGCGACTCTCGACTTCGAGGTCGACGCCGACCTCCCGGTCGCGGGCGTCGACGCCGACGACGCGGCCGCCCGACGTTCGGAGGTCGGTCACCGCCGTCGATGGCCGAAACGAGAACGTCTCGAACTCGCCGGCCTTCTCGACGAGCAGTTCGAGAAGCGGCGGCTGGTCCATGAGGAGGAGACACTCCGTCCGTGACGAGACGTCCGTGAAATCGAGCAGTTCGTAGCGTCGACCGTACACCGAGGCGTGTGCGTGCTGTACTCGCTCGTGCGGCAAGTCGAGCACGTCGTCGAGGATTCCGAGTTGGTCGAACGCCCGCGCGACGTACGGTTGGAAGCCGAAGCCGCGGAACTCCCGATCGAGCGACGCGTTTCGTTCCAAGAGGAGGGTGTCGACGCCGCTCCGGGCGAGCAGGTAGCTCAAGACGCACCCGGCGGGACCGGCCCCGACGACGACCACCTCGGGGGTGAGTCGCTGCGTTCGTTCGCTCGTTGCGTTCGCGGTCATGATGTCGGTCACCTGCGGTCGACTTCGACGGACTGAGACGGAGAGAGATACGAGGGTCGGCGGGATAAGCGCGTGGGAGGCTGTCGGTGCTCCGGTCGGTGGTCGTACCGTGGCCCGACTTAGATTCCCTGCCCCATCAAGTGACTGCGGAGCACGTCGGGCGTCTTCAGTCCCGACTCGGTGTTGACGAGGACGACGGTATCATCGTCGTCGAACCGCTCCTCCTCGGCGAGACTCCACGCGCCCGCAGGGGCCGCCCCGCCCGCTACCCCTACCTCGATCGCCTCGTGCTGCGCCGCCGCCACAGCGGATGCGAGAACGTCGTCGTCGGAGACGGCGAGCGCGTCGCCGTCGCTCTTGCGAAGCGCGGCGAGTGCGAGTTCGCCACCTTCGGGGTCCGGCACTTCGAGTTCGCCGACGATGGTGTCGGGGATCGCCCACGGTTCGATGGTGTCGTCGCCGCGTTCGACGGCGGCGACTATCGGTGCGCAGCTCTCGGGTTGGACGGCGTACAGCGGCGGGACGTCGTCGGCGAGTCCGACCTCGAACAGTTCACGGAACCCCTTTTCCAGGCCGACGACGAGTTCGCCCGTCGACGCCGGGACGACCACGGCGTCCGGAGTCCGTCCGTCGAGGTCCGCGACCACCTCGAAGGCGAGCGTTTTCGCGCCCTCGTGGCGGTACGGCGTCGTGAACTCCTGCAGCGAGTAGTAGTCGGTCGCGAGTTGGTCGTCGACGGCGTCTTGGGCTTGCGGGTAGCGCCCACCGACGACGCGCATCTCCCCGCCGTGGACGTTTATCATCGCCTTGTTCGAGAACGCCGACCGCGAGGGGACGAACGAGTACGACCGCAGGTCGGCGCGTCCGGCGTACGCCGCCGCCGACTGTCCGGCGTTGCCCGGCGTCGCGAGCGCCAGCGGCTCGATATCGTCGCTCTCGGCGTGCTGGCTGGCGGCGGTCAGCGCGAGGCTCATCCCCCGGTCGAGAAACGTCCCGGTCGGGTTGCGTCCCTCGTCCTTGACGGCGACGCGGCCGACGCCGAGTTCCTCGGCGAGTCGCGGTGCGTCGACGAGCGGCGTCTCCCCCTCGGCGGCGCTGACGGCGTCAGTCGCCGCGAACGGAAGGAGTGCCTCGAACGCCCACATTCCCGATGCCTCCCCCGCAAACGGCTCCCAGTCGGCGGCAACGGCGTCGTAGTCGTACTGCGCGTCGAGCGAACCGCCGCAGTCGGGGCACCGGCCGGGAAGGTCCGCGTCGTAGACCGTCCCACAGTCGACACACGCCAATCCCGAGAACGTCTCGCTGGTCTGCATACCGGCCGTTGCGAGGGAAGTGACTAATCGCTTCCCGTTGGCGGAGGTCCGGGGACCAACCCGCGGCCGCCGACCCACGTGTCAGGTGATGCTTTGTATCGCGCGTCCCAACGAACACGTATGCCAGACGATACAGCCGTCTCCGTGGTCGGCGCGGGTCTCGCGGGCCTCGTCGCCGCCCGCCACCTCGCCGACTCGGGGTTCGACGTCACGGTGTACGAAGAGCGCGAGGAAGTCGGCGGCCGCGTCCGGACCGAACACGAGGACGGGTACACGTTCGACCGCGGGTTTCAGGTGCTCTTCACCGCCTACCCCGCGGTTCAGCGTGAACTCGACCTCGACGCGTTGAACCTGCGGCCGTTCTCGCCCGGCGCGGTCATCGCACGTCCCGGCAAGCGCTCTGTGCTGTCGGACCCGCTTCGGGACCCCGGTTCCCTGTCGGAGTCGCTGCGCACCGACGAGGTGACGTTCTGGGACAAGGCGCGAACGCTCGCGCTCCGGCAGCACGTCGCCAGTCGGCGCGAGTCGGAGTTCTTCACCGGTGAGGAACCGTCGATTCGCGCGTACCTCGAAAACTGGGGGTTCTCCGACGACTACGTCGAGAACTTCGTCGCGCCGTTCTACGGCGGTATCACGCTCGACCGTTCGCTCGGCACCGCCAAATCCGTCTTCGAGTACACGTTCCGGGCGCTCTCGCGGGGGAAAATCGGCGTCCCCGCAGCGGGGATGCAGGCCATCCCAGAGCAGTTGGCGGCGAACGCGCGCGAGGCGGGCGCAGAGATTCGACTCGGCGAACGGGCCGAGGCTGTCGAGGGGGCCGACGAGGACGAGAGCGCGACGCTCACCGTCGACGGCGAGGAAATCGACTCCGAGGCCGTCGTCGTCGCGACCGACCCGAAGACGGCGCGAGAGCTCACCGGCGTTGAGTCGATACCCACGGAGGGAACCGGCTGCGTCACCCAGTACTACGCGATTCGCGGCGGCGCGTCGCTCGGTACCGACAGAAAACTGCTACTCAACGCGGGCGACGCGACGCCGAACACCGTCGTCCCGCTCTCGGAGATCGCCCCCGAGTACGCGCCGAAGAACACCGTCTTCCTCAACGCGACGTTCCTCGGGGAAAATGCACAAAATGCCGACGAGGAGACGCTGTTCGAGCGGACGCGCGAGGAACTGACCGCGTGGTACCCGGACCGGACGTTCGACGGCCTCCGACTGCTGAAGACGACGCGCGTCCCGTTCGCGCAGTTCGTCCAACCGCCGGGAATTCACGAGACGTTGCCGGAGGCCGACGCTCCCGAGGGATGGGTGTACCTCGCGGGCGAGTATACCGAGTGGTCGTCGATTCAGGGCGCGATGGAGAGCGGGCGGAAGGCGGCGCGGGCGGTCGTCGAGGACCTGCAGTAGCGCCTCGAAGTAGAACGTGGCGACGGGCGCTTACGGCGTGATGACGGCTCTACCTTCGATTTCGCCGTGCTCGAGCTTTTCGGCGACGGTGTTCACGTCGTCGAGGTCGTAACGGGACGTGTGGAGCTCCACGTCGCCGCGGTCCACGAGCGAGACGAGTTCCTGGAGTTCGGTGTACTTGCCGACGATGTTGCCGATGAAGCTGAACTCGCCGTTGACCAACGCCTGCGACGGTTCGTGGATGTGGCCGCCGTAGCCGATGATGTGGTGGTCGCCGCCCGCTGAGACGATGTCCGGCGCGAGTCCGGTCGTCTGGTCGGCCCCGACGAAGTCGAGCACCTGCCGCGCGCCCGCGCCGTCGGTCATGTCGTCGATCGCGTCGGCGACGTCGACGTTCGTCGGGTTCACCGTCTCGTGCGCGCCGAGGTCAGTCGCGAGGTCCAACGCCTCGTCCTTCAGGTCGACGGCGACGATGTTCGCGGCGCTCATCGCGTTCAGACACTGTAGACCGATGTGGCCGAGGCCGCCGACGCCGATGACGACGGCGTGGTCGCCGGGGTTCAGTTCGCGGACGGCCTTCTTCGCGGCGTGGTACGCCGTGATACCGGCGTCGGCGTGCGGAGCGATGTCGGTGGTGTCGGTCCCCTCGGGGAGCGGAATCACCGACCGCTGGGAGGTGAGCAGATACTCGGCGAACCCGCCGTCGGCCGTGAGTCCCGGGAACGTGAGGTTCTCGCAGTACATGTCCTCGCCCATCCGACAGGCGCGACAGACCCCGCAGGTCATCACCGGGTGGCAGATGACCGACTCGCCCTCCGAGACTGTCTCGACGCCGTCGCCGACTTCGACGACGGTGCCGGCGTTCTCGTGGCCGAGCGTCATCGGGAGCTCCTGGTCGACGTAGTCGGTCCACATTCCTTCGATTATATGATTGTCAGTCTGACACCATCCCGCGCCTTCGACTTCGACGACAACCTCACCGTGGCCCGGCTCCGGTCGGTCCACTTCGTCTATCGACAGCGCGTGCTCCATGTCGTCGGTGTACTCGTGTAATCTCGCGGCTTGCATCGTGGTAACTACTGTCACTCGGAGAAGTAAAACTGTTCTCGGACTTACAGAACTGGACGAAACTCACTTCTACGATAGTGTTTTCCTCGCCGATAACATAACGAAAGATAATGTAGTTTGTGTCCGAACAGCCGTCCGTCATGTACCGACAACGCGGTGAGGACGTGTTCGTCATCGACGCGCACGTCCACCACTGGGACGCGAGCGAGGAGAACGTCAAGAACGACGGCGGCGAGCAGTTCATCCGCTGTTTCTACGACTACCACACGGGCTTTACGCCGGAGGACCGGCAGTGGACGCTCGACGAGTACCGGAAGTACAGCGCAGAGCGGATGGTCGAGGACCTGTTCGGCAACGGCGCGGTCGACATGGCCATCTTCCAGCCGACGCACCTCCACGAGTTCTACGAGGAGGGGTTCAACACCGTCGACGACAACGCCGAACTCGTCGAACAGTACCCCGAGCGATTCATCGTCAACGGACGATTTGACCCGCGCGACGGCGAGGCGGGCAAGCGGGAGTTAGAGCGCCAGAAGGAGGAGTACGACGTCGACGGCGTGAAGCTCTACACCGCGGAGTGGAAGGGCGACTCGAAGGGGTGGCGACTCGACGACGAGGAGACGTTCGAGTTCCTCGAGAAGTGCAGCGAACTCGGAATCGAGAACGTCCACCCGCACAAGGGACCGACGATTCGGCCGCTGAACCGCGACGCCTTTGACGTGGCCGACGTCGACGACGCGGCGACTTCCTTTCCCGAACTGAACTTCGTCGTCGAGCACGTCGGTCTCCCGCGTCTCGACGACTTCTGCTGGATCGGTGCGCAGGAACCGAACGTCTACGGCGGTCTCGCCGTCGCCGCGCCGATGGTGCAGAACCGACCCCGAAAGTTCGGCGAGATAATGGGCGAACTGCTGTACTGGCTCGGCGAGGACCGACTGCTGTTCGGTAGCGACTACGCGCTGTGGAACCCCGACTGGCTCGTCGAACTCGTGATGGAGGCCGAACTCACGCCCGAGCAGCGCGACGAGTACGGCGTCGAACTCACGACCGACGTGCTGAAGAAGGTGATGGGCGAGAACGCCGCTCGCCTCTACGACATCGACATCGAGGAGAAGAAGAAACAGTTCGAGTCGGACGCCATCTCCGAGCAGTTCGGGCTCGGCGACGACTACGCCGCCGACGCGGCCGCAGACTGATGTCGGGCGAACGTCTGCCGAGCGAGTCCGCTCCGAGCGCGGTCACGCCGCGCCGCGCCGCGGTCCTGAACGCGCTCGACGGCGTGACCGACCCGGAACTCGACCGCTCCATCGTCGAACTCGACTACATCACCGAAATCGACCTCGGCGACGGCGACAGCGACGCCGCCGATAGTGGCCGCTGCGGGAGATCGGTGACCGTCAACCTCTCGCTGCCGACGGCGTGGTGCTCGCCCGCGTTCGCGTGGCTCATGATGGTCGACGCGCGCGCGGCGGTCGAGTCGCTCCCCGGCGTCGCCCGCGCCCGCGTCGTCCTCGAAGACCACGTCCACGAGACCGAACTCACCGAGGGCGTCAACGAGGGACAACCCTTCGCCGAGGCGTTCGACGACGCCGACGGTGACCTCGACGCGGTCAGACGGGAGCTCGACGGGAAGGCGCGAATCGTCCGCCAGCACCGCGCGCTCGACGCGCTGCTCGACGCCGGTGCGACGCCGGCGCAGCTCGTCACGCTCTCGACCGCGGACGTGACGTTCGACCCCGACGGTCCCGGCAGCCAACGGGCGGTCGTCTCGGTCGCCGACGGCGCGATACGGCTCTGTATCCCGCGCGACTCGCTGGTCGACTACGTCGAGAAGGCCGAGTCGGTCGGCGTTGATTTCGAGTCGGGCCCGGTGTTCCGCACGCCGGAGGGAGAGCCGATTTCGGTCGACGAGTTCGAACTCGTCCGCCGCCGCGGTCGCCTGGCGTCGGTGAACATGCGCGGACAGGGCGGCGTCTGCGCGCAACTGCACGAGTCCCGACAACGTCAGCGTGCGCGCGAGGCGGAGAGCGCGGACTGACGCGCTCGATTTTCTACTCCTCTCTCACTTGTTCACCCAGCGCGTCCGCGGTCAGCAACGCGTCGCGGACCATCGCGGGTCGACCGGGAACGGATCGTTGTGGATGGTCTCGTCCTCGACGCAGGCGGCCTCGGCCACGCGGTCGAGGTCGTCGCGACTCGGGTCCTCGAGGCCGATGTCCGCGAGCGTCACCGGGAGGCCGACCGCCGCCGAGAACTCGACGACATCCTGGACGAACGCGTCCGGTTTCCCTTCCAGGACGAGTTGCGTCAGCGTCCCGACGTTCACCTTCTCGCCGTTCGTCGCGTCGTGGGTCGCCTCTAACTGCGTCAGCCCGTTGTGTACCGAGTGTGCCGCCGCGAGGCCGCCGCTCTCGAACCCCAGCCCGCTCAGGAGCGTGTTCGCCTCCGTGACGGCTTCGACGCTCTCGGTGACTGCGTCGCGCTCGACGGCCTGCACCGCCGAGAGCGCGTGCTCGCGGAGCGTCTCGTAGCAGAGTTCCGCGAGGGCGTGGCCGCTGCGTGTCGGTCGCTCACCGAAGATGGTCGTCCCCGCGGAGCGGGAGGTCGCGTCGGCCTCGAACCACGTCGCGAGCGCGTCGCCCACGCCGGAGACGAAAAAGCGCGGCGGGGCCGCCGCGACGAGTTCCGTGTCCACGAGCACGAGTTCGGGGTGCGACGAGTAGAACCGGTATCGCTCGAACTCGCCGTGTTCGCTGTAGATAACCGAGAGGCTGCTCGTCGGTGCGTCGGTCGACGCGACGGTCGGCATCGAGACGACAGGAACGTTCGCCTCCTCCTTGACGGCTTTCGCGGTGTCGAGCGTCTTCCCGCCGCCCGCGCCGACGACGAAGTCGACTTCCTGCTCCTCGGCTTCCTCGGTGACGCGGTTTATCTCCGTCTCGGAGGCTTCGCCCCCGAACGTGACGGTCGATAGCTCGACACCGGCCTCGTCGAGGCTCGACTGGACCGTCTCCTCGACGATGTCGAGGACGATCTCGTCGGCGAGCAGCAGCGCCGACTCGCCGAACTCCGTAGTGTGCTCGCCGAGCTGTTCGGCGACGCCCGCTCCCTGTACGTAGCTGGCCGGAGATTTGAACACTCGTGCCATGGGCGAGTGCCCAACGCAAGGTCGTAAACAAGTTCGCTCTGTGCGGAGCGACGTTCCCGTTCGGATCGACGTTCTCCTTCGGGGAAGGGTTCGACTCACAGCAATCGCCGGAACGTCCCGAGCGGCGGGAACCACAGCGTTTCCCCGCTCGACTCGTCGAAGACGACCGGTCGAAGCGCGTCGGCGTCGGTGACGAGCGGCGACTGGAAGTCGGAGGTCCGCATCCGGTTTATCTCGACGCCCGGCGCGAGGCGGCTGAACGCGGGCAGCATCAGCACGTCGCCGCCGCGGTAGCTCCCGGGACCGTAGAGGAAGCAGGGTCGGCGCTGGCCCTCGATGGAGATGGTCGGATGGTCGTGGCCGACGACGTAGCAGTCGGCGTCGCCGTCGGGCTCCTCGTGGCCGTGGCAGACGAGCGTCTCGTCGCACTCCCCACCCTGTCTTCCGCCGAGCCGATACTCGTCGTACAGCGGTCCATCCCACACCGACGCGAGCATCGTGTCGTGGTTTCCGACGACGAGAATGGGTCGAACACCCCGCTCGCGGCAGGCGTCGACGAGGTCACCGAGACTCTCGGCCGTCGCCGCCGACGCGCGCGAGAACGAGTGGAGGACGTCGCCCGCGAAGACGACTTTGGCAGGCGAGAACCGGTCGAGCAGCGCGACGAGTCGGTCGCGGAGGTCCGCACGTTCGCCGAGCGGGAACGCCACTTCGGAGGCTTCGTCGCGGCCGACGTGGGGGTCGGCGACGACGAGCGCCTCGCTCGCCGGGAAGAAGACGGCGCGGTCGCCGACGACGAACTCGGGCACGCGAGACGAGAGGGCCGCTGCCGTCAAATCGGTACTGTTCTCCGCTCGGAGACGCCGCCACGACGGTGACTTTTTCACAACGCCGGTCCACCGTCGCGACATGAGCGACGCCCTGCAGGACAAACGCACGGCCACGCGGTTTCGCATCCTCGTCGAGATCGCGGACCGACAACCGGCGGTGAGCCAGGGCGAGATCGCCTCGGCGGTCGGGGTCACGAGCCAGGCCGTCTCCGAGTACATCCGCGACCTCGTTGACGAGGGGTTCGTCGACAAAGAGGGTCGCTCGCGCTACCGCGTCACGAAGGAGGGTGTCGACTGGCTGTTCCGCGAGGCGAAGTCGCTGCGGCGCTACGCCGAGCACGTCACCGATGACGTACTGGAGAGCGTCCAGGAGGACGCCGCCGTTGCCACCGACGACATCGAGGCGGGTGACGCCGTCTCGCTGTCGATTCGCGAGGGACTGCTCCACGCCACGCCCGGCGACGAGGGTCCGGCGACGGGCGTCGCGACCACCGACGCCGACGCCGGCACCGACGTGGGCGTCACCGGATTCGAGGGCGTCATCGAGATGGACACCGGACGCGTCACCGTGGTTCAGGTCCCGGCGGTTCGGACCGGCGGCAGTCGCGCCGTCGATGGCGACGCGCTCGCGGACCTCTGCGGCGACGCCGACGTCGTCGTCGCGTCGGGCGTCGAAGCGACTGTCGCGCTCCGCTCGGCGGGCGTCGACCCCGCGGTCACCGTCGCTGCGGGTGACGTCGCCGCGGCGGCGGCGGCCCGCGGCCAGTCCGTGCTCGTCGTCGCGACGATGGACGCCGTCGGCCGCGTCACCGACGCGCTCCGCGACGAGGACATCTCTCACGAGGTCCGGGAACTCGACGGTCGCTAATCGTTACTGCGCTCACGCCTCGGCGTGGTCTCTCGCGGTCGTGTACGCCTCGCGGACGCGCTTGAACTCCGCCTCGTTTCCGCCGTGGTCGGGATGGGCGTGTTTCACCCGCGAGCGGTACGCCGCCTTCACGTCGTCAGCGCTGGCTGTCGCTGGGAGACCGAGGCGCTCGAACGCCTCGGCGATGGGGTTGTCGAGGTCGACCAGTTCGGGCTCGAATTCCGGTACCTCGAACGGGAGTCGTCGACCGAGTTGCGCGCCCGGCATCTCGTGTTCGCAGAGGACGGCGTACGTCCCGGCGCGTTCGATGCGGAAGTACGCCTGTGCGTCGAACGTGATGGCGACGTTCCGGGAAGGGAGGTAGAACGCCACCGTCTGGCCGTGGACGGGATGATCCTCGGCGAACGGTTCACCGATGGCGTCGAGATACTCGCGAATCTCGGTTCGTCGGCGAGCGGTTCCGTCGATCTTTGCACTCTCGTCGACGGGGGCCGTCGGGAACAGTCGGTCGCCGACGACGAACACGCCGGTGGCGAGCACCGAGGCCACCGCTCCGAAGAAGAGGCCGACGAGCAGCCACGGGGGAAACAGAGCGAGCCACTCCGAAAGCACAGTCGCTGTTGGACCCGAGCGATTAAGAATCGCTCGCCCCGGAAGCTTTCTCCACCACGGTCGTAGTGACGCTGTGCCAATCGTTCGATTCGAGGCCGCGGACAGTCCGGAACGAACCCAAATCGGCGAAGGACTCACGCGTCCTGCGGTCGAAGCCGGTCGGTTGGAAACCGGCCGCGCGGAGGGGAAGTACTTCCTCAGACACGACGACGGCTGTGCGGTCTGCGGGCGTATCATCGAGACCGGAGAGACGTTCTATCTCGACTCCAATGCGGGCGAGGTGCTCTGTGAGGAACACGGCCGGGAACGTCGCGGCGGGTGAGCGCGTCACGCGTCGCTGCTCGTGGGGAGAAAATCCGAAGAAATCCGGGGCTTAGAGCATCCCTTCGGCGCGCAGGCCGTCCATCACGTCGTCGACGAGGCTGTCGGCGTCGTCGTACGGGAAGTCCTGGTGGCTCCCGAGTTTCGCCGCCATCTCCATCGCGGTGAAGCTCACGTCGCCCGCCTCGAAGCGCGTGCCCGGTCCGTTAGGGAGCGCGGGTACGAGGTCCATCTGGTTACTGACGGGGTAGTCTGCGCCCTCGAACGCTTCCTGTAGCTGCGCGCGGAGTTCCGCTTCGACGGATTCGTCTGCCATGGCTATCCATGGTTGTATCCGGCGCAAAAACGTTCCGGAACCATGATGAACGCGTTGTGAGTTGTTCCCCGGCGCCGACCGCCGGGATCCGTGTGCTTTTCCCCCGGGTCGGTCACTTCTCCGCATGGATTTCGAATTCGAACTTCTTCGCGAACTGACGGAAGCGAGCGGCGTGCCCGGCTACGAGGACCGAATTCGGGAGGTCGTCCGCCGCGAACTCGAAGCGAGCACCGACCGCGTCACGTCGGATGCGATGGGTAACGTCGTCGGCACGATAGACGGAGAAAGCGACTACAGCGTCGCCATCGCGGCTCACATGGACGAAATCGGCTTCATGGTCCGACACATCACCGACGAGGGCTTCCTCCAACTCGACCCCCTCGGCGGGTTCGACGCGCGCGTTCTCCGCGCACAGCGCGTGAAGGTACACACCGAGTCCGGTGACCTGCCGGGTGCCATCGGCTCCGTACCGCCGCACACGCTCTCGGATGAACAGCGCGAGAAGACGGACAAAGTCGAAGACGTCCACGTCGACCTCGGTCGCTCCGGCGACGCCGTCCGCGAGCACGTCTCCCGGGGCGACCTCGTGACGATGGACCAGACGACGGTCGAACTCGGCGACCACGTGACCGGGAAGGCGCTCGACGACCGCATCTGCCTGTTCGCGATGCTGGAGGCGGCGCGACGCATCGAGAACCCCGCCGTGACGATTCACTTCGCGGCGACGGTGCAGGAGGAGGTCGGTATCCGCGGGGCGACGGCGCTCGGCGGCGACGTCGACCCGGATTTGGCCGTCGCGCTCGACGTGACCGTCGCCAACGACGTGCCGGGGTTCGACGAGGGGGAGCACGTCACCGAACTCGGCGAGGGGACGGCGATTAAGTTGAAGGATTCGAGCGTCATCACGAATCCGAAAGTGCACCGTCGGCTCCGCTCGGTCGCCGAGGACGAAGAGATTCCGTACCAACTGGAGATTCTGCCCGCGGGCGGTACCGACACCGCCGGGTTCCAGAACACTCACGGCGCGAAGCCGGTCGGCGCGCTCTCGATACCGACGCGCTACCTCCACACGGTCACCGAGAGCGCACACGCCGACGACGTGTCGGCGACCATCGACCTCCTGACGGCGTTTCTGGAGACGGAGACGGGCGAGCACGACTACACGCTCTGAACGCACCGCTCGACGAGTCCGTCCGAGGGCTCGCATTCGGGTTGGCGAACAGGCGGCCGCGACGGTGTCACTCGCGTATCCGCGGTCGGTCGGCCGCACACCCGCCTCGTTCGACCGCGGCAGTTCTCAGCGCACGGTCGCGATGGTCGCGTCTCCGTATATGAATCTCCGCACGTCGGGCAGGTCCGAACCAAAGTATTCACTACCGCCCGTTTCCAACTCGACTCCATGAGCAAGGACGCTATCTCGCGGCGCACGTTCCTCCGGGCGACGGCCGGTGCGACCGCGACCGCGGTGGGCGCGACGACGGCGGCCGCCCAGGAGGACGGCAACGGGACGTCCGGAAACGACTCCTCGGGCAACGAGACGGCCGGTAACGAGTCCGCCGGAAACGAATCGTCCGGCAACGAATCCGGGGGTAACGAGTCGTCGGGCAACGAGTCCGCTGGCGGGTCCGACGGCGGCGGTGGCGGCACCGAGACCGTCACGGTCGGTGCCGGAAGCGACGGGCTCTCCTTCGACCCCGAAGAGCTCACCATCGAACCGGGGACGACTGTCGTCTTCGAGTGGGCCTCGAACGGGCACAACGTCGTTCCGAACGAGGGCGACTGGGGCGAGACCGAGATTTACGACGAGGGCCACACCTACGAGCACACCTTCGAGGAGGAGGCGGAGTACGAGTACGTCTGCGAACCGCACGAGAGCGCCGGGATGGTCGGCACTATCGAAGTCGTCGAGGGCGGCGGTAGCGACGGTGGCGGCGAGGGCGGCGGCGGCTCCAGCGTGCCGTCGGTTCCCAACAGCGCCAAATCCATCGGCGTCGCGTCGACGTTCTCGATGATCGCGACACTCGGTCTCGGCTACTTCTTCATCAAGTACGGCGGCGACTACGAGTCGTAGACGACTGTCGGGCTCGCCGCGGTCGCTTTTCTCGACCGTCGACGTTCGAACTCAGAACAGTCCGTAGTTCGCGACGACCCGCTCGTAGCAGTCGACGTAGCGGTCGAGCACGTCGGTACAGTCGTATCGGTCGAACGCCTCGTCGTGCGTCCAGTGGTCGAACGCGCCCGCGTCGGCGATGCGCTCGGCTATCTCCTGCGGACTGGTCGCAAGCGACCCGCGCTCGCGGCCCTCGACGAGTTCGTGCGCGCTCGACCCGACCTGGTACTCCACGACGCTGACGCATCCGCAGGCGAGCGCCCACAGCAGGTTTCGCGCGAACGGTTCGCGCTCGGCGGTCTGGACGAACACGTGCGCGCCCTTGAGCACCGAGACGAGTTCGGCGTCCGAGAGCGCGCCGAGAAACGTCACTCGGTCGTCGATGCGGAGGTCGCGTGCGGTCCGCTCGGCGCGGTCGCGCTCGGGACCGTCACCGACGATTGCGGCCGACCAATCCCTGTCGCGCAGTTCCGCCAACGAGAGCAGAAACGACTCGACGTTGGCGTGCTCGTCGAGGTGACGGGCGTAGACGATCTGCGCGCGTTCGTCGGCGTCCACCGTCGCGAGCAGCGACGTGTCGATGCACTCCGGAACGAGGTCGATGTCGTCCTCGGACGCGCCGTACTCTCTGACCTGCGTCTTCACCGTCTGCGACGGGGCGACGACGAGGTCGGCGCGTTTGGCAGCGCGGCGGTAGCCCGACCGGGGGTTCGCTGGGTCGTCGTCCCACCAGTCGACGAGAACGGGCGTCCGGAGGAGTCGTCCGGCCGTCTTCGAGGCGGTGACGTGTTTCGGCGGACTGTTCACCGCGTGAATCACGTCCGCGCCGACCTTCCGGAGCGCGAACGGGAGCTTCGAGGCGAACCCGCGCGCGGCGGGTTCGTCCGTCACCCGACGGTAGCTGATTCCTTCGTGTTCGAACTCGGGGACGTCGCCGCCCCACCACTGCGCGCAGAGGATAACGGCCTCGTGGCCGTGGTCCAACAGATACCGTACGGTTCGTCGCGTTCGTCGAGTCACCGCCGTCTCCTCGTGATGCGTCGTGAGCATCGAGACGAACGCGACACGCATACGAACCGGAATGTCGGGGGGTGATAAAAATCCATGCGATTCGAGAAATCAGCGCCGACCGGCGCTGACGAAACGAGACCCTCAGCGTCGGCCGTCGCGTCGCAACGCCAAGAGTGGGAGTGCAATCAACATCGCCCACGGCAGCGCACCGACGAAGCCACCCGCCGTGCTCGTGAGAAGTTCGACGGTAGTGGTTTCGGTAGTTTCTGTCTCTGTCGTCGCCTCTGTAGTTTCGGTCGTCTCCGTCGGCGATTCCGTCTCGGTAGTCGTCTCGGTAGCGGTCTCCGTTTCGGTAGTGGTCGACGTCTCGGTTTCCGTCTCCGTAGTCGTCTCAGTCCCCTCCTCGGGACACGGCTGGAGTTCGTAGAACTCATACCCCTCTTCGCTGTAGACGTAGATGAACGCGCCGTTGTCCGGTCGCTCTCCTCTGAAGTCGACGTACTGGACGTCGTCGTAGAAGACGTCGTCCTCGACGGTCACGGAGTCGCCGGCCTCGACGAGCACCTCTCGTTCGACGGGCAGTCTGTCGGTGCTGGCGAACTCGACTCTGTAGGTGACGAGCACGTCCACCGGGTTGTCGTTGGTCAGCACGTACACGCCGCACTCGGGGTTCGTCACGTCCATGCCGAAGGCGCAGGCGGTCCCTTCGAGCGTCTCACCCTCGTCCTTTCCGTTGATCGGGACGGTCTCACCGGACTCGCGCTCGGCTTCGACGTTGATGAATATCTCCACCTCGGGGTCGTAACCGATGTACGGGTCCGTCACGACTCGCTCCTCACCGGGGTCGAGCGTGATGGTTCGCGGTTCGAGTTCCGGGTTCTGGTAGCCCGGGTACGGGTCGTAGGTGACGACGACGGGGAACGGGTTCGGGTTGACGAACCGTATCTGCTCGCAGTCGAGCGACTCCGCGGTTATCGACTGAACCTCGGGTTCGGGCGTCTCGGTGGGCGTCTCGGTCGTTGGCGTTTCCGTGGGTGTCTCAGTCGGCGTCTCGGTCCCCTGTGAGCACGATTCGACTTGGACGAACTCCTCGCCGGAGGGGTCGAGCACTAGGATGAACGCGCCGTTGTCGACGCGCTCGCCGCGGGCGTAGACTTGTATGTCGTCGCTCTCTGCGGAGAGTTCCGAGTCGTCGGCCGTCACCGACTCTCCCGCCTCGACCAGCACGCTCCGCGTGACTCTCGAATCGCTGTCGCCGTCGACCTCGATGTCGTACGTGACGCGCACGTCGAACGGGTTCTCGTTGGTGAGCGTGAACTGACCACACTCGTCGGAGACGATCTCCATCGTCGCGCCGCAGATCAACCCGACGATGACCGACCGGTCCTCGCCGTTGACCGGGACCGCGCCGCCCGCCTCGGTGTCGCGCTCCGCGGTTATCGAGATGAACTGCTCGCTCTCGGGTTCGTAGCCGATATACGGGTCGGTCACGATTCGTTCCTCATTCGGCCCGAGCGTGATGGTCTTCGGCTCCAACTCCTCGACGCCGTAGTTGTCGTCGAGGTAGAGGTCGTAGGTGACAACCACCGGGAACGGGTTCGGGTTGACGAACCGTATCTGCTCGCACTCCAGGGCTTCGGCGGTTATCGACTGAACCTCGGGTTCGGGCGTCTCGGTCGGCGTATCCTTCGGTTTCTCGGTCGGCGTGTCCTTCGGTTTCTCGGTCGGCGTGTCCTTCGGTTTCTCCGCCGGTTTCTCGGTCGGCGTATCCTTCAGCTTCTCGGTCGGTGTGTCCTTCGGTTTCTCGGTCGGCGTATCCTTCGGCTTCTCGGTCGGCGTGTCCTTCGGTTCCTCCGTCGGCGACTCCGACGGCTTCGGCGGCCGTTCGACCTCGCAGGTACCCTCGATGAGGTACGCCGCGCCCGCGCCAGGTTCGTTGCTGTCGGCGTACGGCGCGCCGACGAGGAGGTCTATCCTGTCGTCGCCGCTGAGGTCACCCGCGCCAGCGACGGCGAAGCCCGCCCTGTCGTTCGGACCCGCACCGCGGAACGTCGCGTTCGCGTCCGCGAGGCTCTGCGGCCCGGAGAGGGCCTCGCCGCCGTAGACGAGGTACGCCGCGCCCGCGTTCGAGCCGTTCGTCCCGTTGCGCGGCGCGCCGACGAGCACGTCGTCGAACTCGTCGCAGTTCTCGTCGACGGAACCCGCGCCGGAGACGGCCCACCCGGCCTGATCACCGTCGCCGACGCCGTAGAGCGTCGCGTTCGCGTCGGCGAGCGAGCGCGTCGCCGGTGAGGTGCCGTCCCACTCGCCGCCGAAGACGACGTACGCCGCACCCGCGTTCGTTCCGTTCGTGTCGTTGCCGGGTGCGCCGACGAGCACGTCGCCGAATCCGTCGTCGTTCACGTCGCCCGCGTCGGAGACGGCGAACCCGGCGTTGTCGTCCGCGCCGACTCCGGCGAGTTTCAGCGTCGCGTCGGCGAGTGAGCGCTCGCCCGTCTCGTTCGCGTCCGTGACGACGTACGCCGCACCCGCGTTCGAGGCCGAACTGTTGTTGCCGCGCGCGCCGACGACGAAGTCGACTCGGCTGTCGTTGTCGACGTCGCCCGCTGTCGACAGCGACCAGCCGGCCCGGTCTTTCTCGCCCTCGCCGGCGTAGCTGGCGTTGGCCGTCGTCGCGTTCTCGAACGCGCCCGCACCGAAGGCGGCCGAGTCGAACAGGTACGCCGCGCCCGAGTCGTTGCCGACGCTGTCGTTGTACGGTGCGCCGACGAGCACCGACGTCGCGTTCGTCGCGTTCGCGTACTCGTCGCTCCCGTTGCCGAGCACCGCCAACGAGTGACCGAACTCGTCGCCGGCGTCTACGCCCACGACGGTGGCGTCCGCGTCGCCCAGCGAGACGACGCCTGAGCGGTTCTCCGAGCCTAACAGGAGGTAGACCGCCCCTGCACTCCCGTTTGCTCCGGGTGCACCGACGAGCACGTCGCTTAGCCCGTCGCCGTCGACGTCGCCCGCGGCGACGCTCGACCCGGCGAGGTCGCCGGCTTCGACGCCGACGAAGGTGGCGTTCGCCTCCGAGACGTTCAGACGGTCGGTTTCGACGGGTCCGTAGAAGAGGTAGACCGCACCGGCGTCGGTGCCGACGTCCGACGTGCCGTTCGTCGCGTTGCCGCGGTCGGCGCGCGGCGCGCTGACGAGCACGTCGCCCTCGCCGTCGCCGTTCACGTCGCCGGCGGGGACGACGCGCCAGCCTGTGCGGTCGGTGGCGTTCTGCCCGAAGAACGTCGTGTTCGCCGTCGAGAGGTTCCGTTCGCCCTCGGCGGGTCCACCGAGCGGGTCGTTCGTCTGCGGTGCGTCCGTCGAACCCGTTACTGTCGTCTCGGGTGTCTGTGTCCCGAGTGCGGCGAACGGGCCCACGCCCGAGTATATCGCTCCGACGAGAAGGACGAGGACAACCGCTCCTACGGCGTACCCCGACACTCGTCGCTGCCGGGTAGTGCTCATTGAACCCTGGAGGGTACGTGACGGCTTTGTTATTGGTTAACAAATCAGGGGAAACGCTGCCGTGAGCGGTCCAACACACCGGGCCGACACCCGACACGGTAGCTGAGTGTCAGTCCGAAACGCCGGGATTGTGAGACGTTCGGTTACATTGTCTCTATATTTTTCGCGGAGTGTCGTTCAGGTCGACGTACTGAATCGGAAACGTCGCGTTACCGCTCTCCGCGAAGCGAACGGTTTTGGTACGAGCCCGAAACACCGAGATATGGAGACGTACGACATCGAACGGTACCTCAACGTCCGGAGCGCCGGTGGCGGGTCGTTCGGCCCCGGAGACACCTTCGAGGGACGGCGCGAGCGCGTCGCCTTCCTGATGGACACGACGGGCACCTCGCAGGTGTGGAGCGTCGGCGCACCCGGCGAGTGGCCCGAACAGCACACCTTTTTCGAAGAGCGCGTCACCTTCGTCTCGTGGTCGCCGGAGCGTCCCGAACTCGTCTTCGGGATGGACGAGGGCGGCAACGAGCGCCAACAGCTCTACCTGCTGAACGTCGCCAACGGTCGGATTACGGAGCTCACCGCGATGCCCGAAGCCAAGCACCGCTGGGGTGGGTGGAGCCACGACGGCGAGCGGTTCGCCTTTACGTCGAACCGCCGCGACGAGTCCGTCTTCGACGTCTACGTTCAGGGCCGCGACGAAGTCGGCGACGACGCGACGCTCGTCCACGAGGGCAGCGGCTGGCTCAACGTCGGCGGCTGGTCGCCCGACGACAGTCGACTCGTCGTCCACGAAGCGTACTCGAACTTCGACATGGACGTCTCCGTGTTGGACCTCGAAACCGGCGAACTGGAGCACGTGACGCCGCACGAGGGCACCGTTCGCTATACGAGCGTCGAGTGGGCTCCCGACGGCGAGAGCCTCTATCTCGTCACCGACCGCGACAGCGATACGCTCGATTTAGCTCGATTGGACCTCGAAACCCGGGAGTTCAGCGTCGTCGTCGCGGACGAGGAGTGGAACATCGACGGTGTCGCCATCGACGACGAGACGGGACGAATCGTCTACTCGCGCAACGTCGACGGCTACACCGAACTCTCCGTCGGCACCCTCGACGGTCCCGACACCGTCGACCCGCTTCCGGACCCCGACCTGCCGAAGGGCGTCGCCGGCGGCGTGAGTTTCGGCCCCGACGCCGAGCGGTTCGCCATCACGGCGACGCGGAGCACCGACAACACGAACGTCCACGTCGTCGACGTCCGGACGGGCGAGACCGAGCGGTGGACCCGCGCCGCGACGGCGGGCATCCCCCGCGACACGTTTATCGAACCCGAACTCGTCCACTACCCGACGTTCGACGGCCGCGAGATTCCGGCGTTCTTCTCGCTGCCCGAACGCGCCGGTGACGAGTCGAAGACGCCCGTCGTCGTCGACATCCACGGCGGCCCCGAGTCGCAGCGCCGCCCGTCGTTCAACGGCGTCAAGCAGTTCCTGCTCAACCACGGCTACGCCGTCTTCGAGCCGAACGTCCGCGGCTCTGCGGGCTATGGGAAGGCGTACGGCCACCTCGACGACGTGGAGAAGCGGATGGACTCGGTGAAGGACATCGAGGCGGCCGTGGAGTGGCTCCACGACCACCCCTCGGTCGACCCCGACCGAATCGTCGCCATGGGCGGCTCCTACGGCGGGTTCATGGCGCTCGCGTCGGTGACCGAGTACCCCGAACTGTGGGCCGCCGCCGTCGACATCGTCGGCATCGCGAACTTCGTCACCTTCCTCGAAAACACCGGCGAGTGGCGACGTGAACTCCGCGAGGCCGAGTACGGCAGCCTCGAAACGGATAGGGAGTTCCTCGAATCCATCTCGCCCATCAACCAGATCGAAGCGATTCAAACACCGTTGTTCGTCCTCCACGGCGAGAACGATCCGCGCGTCCCCGTCGGCGAAGCCCACCAGATAGTCGAGCAGGCACGCGAACAGGGCGTCCCGGTGCGCGAACTCATCTTCGAGGACGAGGGTCACGGTTTCTCGAAGCTCGAAAACCGAAAGACCGCGTACGCCGCAATCGTGGAGTTCCTCGACGAGCACGTCGGGACGAGGGACTGAGCAGCGGTAGCGTCGAACGAACTCCCCGCGTCAGCGGTCAGGATCACGGCCGGGTCAGCCGCTCGAACTGTCCCGAATATCCGTTAGAGTCAAAGCGGCGGATAGCGAATCTGACCCCATGAGCGCAGACGCAGACCAGAGAGCGATTCGGTGTCTCGTGGCCAAGGTCGGACTCGACGGCCACGACCGCGGGGCGCACGTCATCGCTCGCGCTTTCCGCGACGCCGGATTCGAGGTCATCTACTCGGGACTCCACCGCGCGCCGGACGAGATCGTCCAGGCCGCAGTGCAGGAGGACGTCGACGTGCTCGGCATCTCCATCCTCTCGGGGGCGCACAACACGCTCGTCCCGAAGGTCGTCGACGGCCTGAAGGAGTACGGCGCGTTCGAGGACACGCTCATCCTCGTCGGCGGCATCGTCCCCGACGACGACAAGAAGAAGCTAAAGGAGATGGGCGTCGCCGAGGTGTTCGGTCCGGGGACGCCGATGGCCGACACCATCGAGTTCGTCCGGAACAACGCTCCCGACCGCGCATGAGTCGGGCCGAAGAGACGGACCTCGTCGACCGCCTCCTCGACGGCGACCATCGCGCGCTCGCGCGGACCATCACGAAGATAGAGAACCGGTCGCCGGGCTATCGCGAACTGGTCTCCGCGCTGCACGAACACACCGGCGAGGCCGAGGTAATCGGCATCACGGGCAGTCCGGGCGCGGGCAAGTCGACGCTCGTCGACAAACTGGCGAAGACTTACCGCGACAGAGGCGAAACCGTCGGCATCATCGCCGTCGACCCCTCCTCGCCGTACACCGGCGGCTCGGTTCTCGGCGACCGCATCCGCATGGCCTCGAACGTCGGCGACATGGACGTGTTCTTCCGGTCGATGAGCGCCCGCGGGACACTCGGCGGCCTCTCGACGGCCACCGGCGACGCCGTCAAAGCGCTCGACGCGTTCGGCAAGGACAAAATCATCGTCGAGACGGTCGGCGCGGGCCAGAACGAAATCGACGTCGTTCGGACCGCCGACACCGTCGTCGTGCTCGTCCAACCGGGCAGCGGCGACGACGTACAGATGCTCAAAGCAGGGATTTTAGAGATCGGCGACGTGTTCGTCGTCAACAAAGCCGACATGAGCGGCGCGTCGAAAACCGTCGCCGACCTCGAAGAGATGATTCACCTCCAGGGCGACCCGACGGCGAACCTCGACTTGGGTCACCACGGCGCGGGAGGCGGGTTCGAGAAACCCGACGTCGCCGACAGTCCCGACGAGAGCGAGAAGAACGGTGAGGGAGGCGACGGCGAGGAGGGGTGGACCGCGGACGTCGTCGAGACCGTCGCCACCTCGGGTGACGGCATCGACGAACTCATCGAGACGCTCGCGGAACACCGCGAGTACCTCGAACGCTCGGGCCGTCTCACCGAGAAGGCCCGGACGCGCTACGCCGAGGAGATTCGGACGCTCCTGCGCGAGGACACCGGCTCGCTGCTGGAGAGCGAAATCGACCGCCGCGGCGGCATGGAGTCGTTCGTCGACGCCGTCGTCGCCCGGAAGACGGACCCGTACACCGTCGCCGACGAGTTGGTCGAACCGCTGCGAGAGTGTCTCGACGGCGACGACTGAGTTCGGTCCGCCTCGTCTCGACCGAACGGGAACCCCCCGCGACACTCGACTTTTTGTTCCTCTTCGATGCAGGTTCGGACGATGGCGAGTGTCATCCTGCCGACGACGACGTGGACCGACTCCTGCGAGTCGCTCGCCGCCCAACTCGGCTCCGACGACGAACTGCTCGTCGTCTGCGACCGGCCGACCGACCCGGTAGCGAGCCACGACCCGCCGTCCGGCGTCCGCATCCTCGTCGCGGGCGACCCGGTCCGCTGTTCGGCGAAGGCCAACGCGCTGGCGTACGCGCTCGAACGCATCGACCGGGAGCAGGAGCGAATCGTCCTGACTGACGACGACGTGCCGCGCGACGACGAGTGGTTAGCGCGGATGAAGTCACTCGGCGAGGAGCACGGCGCGGTATCGGCGCTCCCGGCGTTCGTCGGCGACGGCTGGTGGCGACCGTTCGAACCGTTTCTCCTGTTCGTCGTCACGCTCGCGGTGTGGGTGGCGAACGCGCCGTGGGGCGGCGGGGTCACGTTCCGGCGCGACCAACTGGACCTCGACGCGTACGTCGCCGAACTGCGCCGCACCGTCAGCGACGACAGCCTGCTGTGGGAGCATCTCGGCGACGAGGTGACGACGCTCCGTTCGGAACTGACGCTCGTCCCCGTCGAGGGGGATCCGAGGACGGTCCACGACCGACTGGTCCGCTTCGTCAAAATCGTCACCGTCCCCAATCCGAGGGAAAGAGCCGTCGCGTTCGTCTCCGTCTCGCTGGTCGGACTGTTCTGCCTCCTCGCGCCCGTCGTCGCCGCCGCGACGCTGACCGTCGCGTCGTACCTCACCTACCGGTTCTTCGGCGTCGACCGCTCGACGTGGCTGTTGGCGTACCCGTCGGCGCTGCTCGTTTCGGCGGTGTTTTGCTACGCGCTCGTCGTGCCGACGTTCCGGTGGGGCGGCCGCCGCTACCGGTGGCGCTCGACGTTCGACGTGACCGTCACCGACTGAGTTCGGCGCGAAACGGGCGTAGCTATCAAGTCTCTCGCCCTCGTCGCTTTCGTATGAAACTCCGACGAGCTATCGGCGGTGCCGCGCTCGGTATCGGCGCAGTCGCGGCCGCGAACCGGATGCTCACGCAGGGTGCTGGCGAACTCGAACCGGCGCTCATCGGCGAACAGCGCACGTACCGCTGGCGCGGGATGAACGTCGCCTACACCGAGGCGGGCGACCCCGACGACCAGGACCTCGTGCTCCTGCACGGCATCAACGCCGCCGGCTCCGGCGGCGAGTTCCGCGAGATCTTCACCGAGCTCGCCTCGGAGTACCACGTCGTCGCGCCCGACCTGCCGGGGTTCGGCCGCTCCGACCGGCCGCCGCTTCGCTACTCCGCGGCGCTGTACGAGGACTTCGTCACCGACTTCCTCGGCGAGTTCGACGAACCGGCGGTGCTGGCGTCGTCGCTCACCGCGTCGTACGTTGCCGCCGCGGTCCGCGACGCCGACGTGTCGCAGTTGATTCTCGTCTGTCCGACGACGAAGGCCGGGCCGCAACCGAAGCAGGCGCTTCGGGAACTGTTCCGCGCGCCGCTCGTAGGTACTGCGGCGTACAACCTCATCACCTCGCGTCGCTCGCTGCGCCACTTCAGCGCCGACCACGGCTACTACGACACCTCGAACCTCTCCGACGAGTGGGTCGACTACCAGTGGCGCACGACTCACCAGAAGAACGCCCGCTTCGCGCCCGCCTCGTTCGTTAGTGGCTATCTCAACTCGGATATCGACCTCGGCGAGACGCTCGCGGACCTCGACGTGCCCGTGACGCTCGTCTGGGGCCGCGAGGCCGACGTGACGCCGCTTTCGGACGGCCGGACGCTCGCCGACGAGGCCGACGCCCGACTCGTCGTCTTCGACGACGCGATGCTGTTGCCGCACGTCGAACACCCCGAATCGTTCCTCCGGACGGTTCGCGAGGAACTCGCCGAGACGGCGTAACCGTCCCCGGACGTGCGTCCGGTCGAGTCAGTTCGGCCACCCTGCTGTTTTGCTCCGTTCGACAGCGGTACGAGAACGATGCAGATGTGATGGAGACGTGATGGAAACGTTCGAAACACCTCTCGTGACGCTCACAGACGCTCTACTGTCCACATAGGCGGCAACTGACCGCAGTTACTTGTAGGATACCGTTCATTATCTCCCTCGATGAGACGAGACGCTCGGTCGGTGGTGGCGGTCATTCTCGTGGCAGTTGTCGCGCTGGCGGCCGTCCCCGGTGTCGCCACGGCGGTCACCCGCTCCGGCGAGACGGTCGTCGTCGCCGAGAACGAGACAGTCGACGAACTCAGCGCGTTCGGCGGGTCGGTCGTCGTGCGCGGGACGGTGAACGGAACCGTATCCGCACTCGCCGGAGACGTGTACGTCGCCGACACCGGTCGCGTCGGCGGCGACGTCGCCGGCGCGGCGGGGAGCGTCCGAATCGCCGGCGTCGTCGACGGTGACGTCGCCGGTGGCGCCGGTAGTCTCACGCTCGCCGAGGGGTCGACCGTCGGCGGCGACGTCGCTGTCGGAACTGGGAGTCTCATCGTCGCTGAGGGAGCGACGGTCGGCGGCGACCTGAGCGCGGGAGCGCGAACGGCGACCGTCGACGGCACCGTACAGGGCGACGCCGAAATCGGTGCGGACGAGATCACTCTCGGTTCGACGGCCGTCATCGAAGGTGACCTCACCTACGACGGGTCGCTCGACCGAGCCGACGGTGCGGTCGTCGGTGGCACGGTCGAACGCGACGACGACCTCGCGACCGCCGCGCCAGCGGGGACCGACGGACCGCTCGTTCCCGGGTGGGTCTCGGTCGTCTACGGCCTGCTCATGAATCTACTGTTGGGTGCCGTCCTGCTCTTCGTCTTCCCCTCGTTCTCCCAGCGCGTGGTGCTCGAATCCGCGCGGAACCCCGGTCTGTCCGCCGGTGTGGGCGTCCTCTCTCTGGTCGTCGTGCCGCTGGCGCTGCTGTTGCTCGTCCTGACGCTCGTCGGCATCCCGCTGGCGCTCGTCGGGTCGGTGCTGTTCGGCCTGCTCGTCTGGGTCGGCGGGGTGTACGGCCGATTCGCCGTCGGTGCCGTGCTTCTGGCCTACACCGACAGGGAAGGCGAGTGGGCGGCGCTCCTCGTCGGCGTCGTCGTCGTCGCACTCGCGGTGCAGATTCCGTTCCTCGGCTGGGTGGTGAATCTCGCGGTCGGACTCGTCGGCCTCGGCGCAGTCCTGCTCGCGCTCACCTCGGGGTATCGGCGTCGACGGGCCGAGCGACGCACGACTGCGGTCGGTGCCGTGTCGTAGTGTCGGAGTACACGTGTGTCGAACCCGAGCCCTCGAAAACTCTCGAACGGTCGACCGCTGCCGACTACCGCGGCCGGAAGACGACGACTGGTTGGCCGGTCGTCTCGCTCTCCTCGATACCGACACCGACTGACGTGCCGACGTCGAGGTCGTCGAACTCGACGCCCCGAACCACGCCGGTGAGACGCACCGGACCGAAGTCGACGACGGCCGTCGCGTAGGGCGTGTCGTCGGCGAACGACGGGGAGGCGACGTGGACGACGCTGAACGTTTCTATCGTCCCTGACTCGGGCAGCGGTTTTTCGGTCAACTCCAGTGCGCCGCAGTGCGGACAGGTGCGCCGCGGCGGCAACGAGCCGTGACCCTCCGGGCATTCGAGGTAGGTGCCCTCGCCCGCGTCGATGGCGTCGATCCACTCGTCGTAGCCGGAGTCCGCCATCAGTTCACCACCTCCAGCACGTGGACGACGGCGCTGGCGACGGTTCCGCCCGCGTTGTGCGTCAGGCCGATTTCGGCGTCGGCGACGGCGTCGCTGTTCGGGTGGTCGCCGCGGAGCAGTCGCGTCATCTCGACGAGTTGGCTGCCGCCCGTCGCGCCGACGGGGTGGCCTTTCGCCTTCAATCCACCCGAGAGGTTGACGGGTCGATCGCCGTCGCGAGTGGTCTCGCCGCGACGGGCAGCGCCGATGGCCGCTCCGGGTTCGTAGAAGCCGACGGATTCGAGCGCGAGCACCTCGGCGATGGTGAAGCAGTCGTGGACCTCCGCCACCTCGATATCCTCGGGGCTACGGCCCGCGTCGGCGTACGCCTCGTCGGCGGCCTTCGTCGCCGCCGGGGTCTGCGCGAGGTGCGCGCGGTCCTGCAGCGCCATCTTGTCGCCGCCCTGTCCGCTGCCGGTGATGGCGACGGGCGCGTCGACGTCGTGTTCCTCGGCGTACTCCTCGCTGACGAGGACGAGCGCGCTCGCGCCGTCGGTGATGGGACAGGCGTCGAACAGGTGCAGCGGTTCGGCGACCGGCGGACTGTCGAGCGCGTCCTCGACGGTTACCTCGCGTTGGTACTGCGCGTACTCGTTGTTCACGGCGTTGTGGTGGTTCTTGGCGGCGATGTGCGCGAGGTCCTCGCGACTGCCGCCGTACTGCGAGAAGTACGCCTGCGCCATCAGCGCGTACGCGCCGGGGAAGGTGATGCCCGCGCGGACCTCGTACAGTTCGTCGGCGGCGATGGCGAGCGACTCCGTCACCCCCGCCGTCTCCAGGTTCGTCATCCGCTCCATTCCGCCGACGAGCACCACGTCGTTCTCGCCGTTTCGGATGCTCTTGAGGCCCTGCCGTGCGGCGACGCCCGCGGAGGCACACGCCTGCTCGTACCGCGTCGCCGGACAGGAGAGGCCGGCAGCCTCGGCGACGAGCGGTCCCTGGTGAGCCTGGCGTTCCGCGAGCGCGCCCATGAAGTTCCCGTAGTGGAGCGCTTCGACGTCCTCGCGGGGGACGCCCGAGTCCTCTCTCGCGGCGAGTGCGGCCTCCGCGAACAGGTCCCGGCCGGTTCGGTCGGGGTGGCGGCCGAAGTGCGTGAGTCCGACTCCGGCGACTCGTACGGCAGTCATACACGAACGTAGATGATGTTCGGGTAAAGACCTGCCGAATCCCGGGCCTGCTTCCGGTTTTGCACCCCGTGATAGGTCCGGTTGAGCGACAAATCGACGGAGACGACGGACACGACGAACCGGAGAGCCACTACGGGGACCCCAACTGTTACCGCACCACCGGGCCACGCGAGAGCATGGCAGACAATCGCTGGATTGGCGAGACGTTCACGAGCGACGTCGGATGGAACCACCTCGAAACCCTCGTCGACATCGGCAACCGGATGGCCGGCAGTCCGGGCGAGCGCGAGGCGATGAAACGCACTCGCGACGCGCTGAGCGATATCGGCGCGCGCGACGCCCGCATCGACGAGTTCGAGATTCAGGGCTGGGTGCGCAGCGACAGCGCCATCGAGGCGGGCGACACCACGCAGGACTGTATCGCGCTGCCCCGCAGTCCATCCGAGGGCGCGACGGGCGAACTCGTCGACCTCGGCTCCGGCCTCCCCGAGGATTTCGAGACCGACCTCGACGACAAAGTCGTGATGGTCTCCTCGACGGTGCCGGATCACTACGACCGCTTCATCCACCGCCGCGAGAAGTACTACTACGCCGTCGAGGCGGGCGCGGCCGCGTTCGTCTTCAAGAACCACGTCGAGGGGTGTCTCCCCCCGACCGGCAGCGTCGGCACGCCCGACTCGCCAATCGGCGATATTCCTGCCGTCGGCGTGAGCGCCGAGGTCGGCGCGCGCCTCACCCGCCGGTTCGAGGGTGAGACCGTCTCGGTCAGCGTCGACTGCCAAACACCGAAGGCGACGAGCGGCAACGTCCACGCCGTCGTCGGTCCCGACACGGACGAGGAGGTTCTCGTCACCAGCCACCTTGACGCCCACGATATCGCCGAAGGGGCCGCCGACAACGGGACGGGCACCGCGATGGTGGTCGAACTCGCGCGCATCCTCGCCGGCCGGGAGGACGAACTCGATACGCGAATCCGGTTCGTCCCCTTCGGTGCGGAGGAAGTCGGACTCGTCGGCTCCGCCCACGAGGCGGAACGCGCCGACTTCGAGTCGATACGGGCCATCGTGAACTTCGACGGCGTCGCCAACGGGCGGACGCTCAGTTTCTACACACACGACTTCGACGAACTCGAAGCGGCCGCCGAGGGCGTCGGCGAGCGCTTCGGCCACTCGGTGAGTGTCGTCCCCGAGCAACTGCCGCACTCCGACCACTGGCCGTTCGTCCAGTGGGGGGTCCCCGGCTACATGGTCGGTAGCGAGACGCAAGGCCGCGGCCGCGGTTGGGGCCACACCTACGCCGACACGCTCGACAAACTCGAACTGCGGACGTTCCGTGAACAGGCGGTGTTGCTCGCGGAGCTCGTCGTTGACCTCGCCGACGCCGACACCGAAATCGCGCACAAATCGCCCGAGGATATCGCCGCCCGACTCGAAGCCGAGGGTCACGCCCCGGGGATGAAGATAACCGGCGACTGGCCGTACTGAGCGGTCGGCGTCGAACTGGGGGCGACGAGGCAGACGGACGGAACGCCCGCCGCTACCGAACCGCGCAGACTTTTAGCCGCTGGCGAGCAACACACGAACAATGAGTGAAGCGCGCGAGGACACGGCGACGGCAGTTTCGCTCCGCGGTGACGACGACGGCCGGGTCGAGCGAGCGCTTCACACTAACGGCTTCTCGCTCGCCGACGCGGCGGAGGCGGCGTTCGTCGTCGCCGTCGGCGAGCGCGCGTTCGTCGACGCCGTTCGCGGACGCTCGGGGCGCCCGATTCTCCCCGTCGGCGTCGGCGGACCGCACGCGGTTCCACCCTCGGGTGCCGACGCTGCGTTCGCCGCGCTTCGCGGGAGCGACCGACTGCGAACCGTCGAACATCCGCTGCTCTCGGTCGACGTCGACGGAGACCACGTCGCCGACGCCGTCTTCGACGCGATGCTGGTGACGAGCGAACCGGCGCGCATCTCCGAGTACGCCGTCGGCGTCGGCGACGACCCTCTCGACGCGTTCCGGGCCGACGGCGTCGTCGTCGCGACGCCGCTTGGCAGTTCTGGCTACGCGCGAGCGGCGGGCGGACCGGTCGTCACCCCCGGCGCGGGCGTCGCCGTCGTCCCCGTCTCGCCGTTCTCGACGCGCTGGGACACGTGGGTGGTCGACGGCTCGGTCTCGCTGTCGGTCGAACGCGACGAGGGCCCCGTCTCGCTCGTCGTCGACGGCGCGCGGACGACTGCCGTCGGCCCACACGCCCCCGTGACTGTCGAGTGCGACGCCAGCGTGACGCTGCTGCGCCCGCCGCGGGCGTGACGAGAACTCCGGTCTCTCGCTGCGGCGACGCTCCGCTCCGAGTCGACCGGACGACGCGCGGGATTGGAAAAACTCTAATGAGTCTCCTTCCGATGTTCGGGTATGCAACTGCTGCAGTTCATCGTACCCCTCGACGCGCTCGAGGCTATCGCCCCGGCGCTACCGGCCGTCATCCTGGTGCTCGTGCTGGCGAACATGGCGACGCGCTTTCTCGGTCACCGCGCGCACGTCCGCCAAGCCCGCGACGACGACCCGGAACTCACTCGATACACGCCGCACACGCTGACGAGCGGCGCGCTCGTCGTCGCGTCGCTGCTCTACCTCGTCGTCGCGCCGCACGGCGGCATGGTGATGTCGGTGCTCGTCCTCGGCATGTTCGTCGCCGACTTCTTCGAGTTCGAGGCCCGCCAGGTCGAAGCCCGCAACAAGATGACCGTCGAGCGTCCGAAGGGCGGTCTCGCGGCGTCGGTGCTCGTGCTCCTGTATGCGGCGTTCCAGAGCCTCTTCTTCCTCATCGCCGACGTCTGGACCCAGATCATCTGAGCCCGGCCGGCTGCAGTCCCCAGTATGGGCTTGTCCCCACCGCGTCGACGTCTCGCCGAACGTGATCCGGGCGCACGCCGAGGTCGCGTGTGATTCCGCGTTCGCGTCTAGTTCTTCGACTGTCCGTGGAACCTCGGCTCACCCGTGAAACCCGCCGAATACGGTCGCACGCGCCGACGAGTATCGATATCCGTCCGTGGAGGACGAGCGCCGAACAACGCACAGCGTTTCACACCTCGCTATCGTCACAACCGGCCAACGACACGTCGGAGGTAGTACCGTCGAACGTCCGCGATGTCGTTATACTGCTTTGTGTCGCCGTCGGACGCCGTCGAATCACAGCCTACCGGTCGCACGCGGCCGTCGCTCGCCGACTCCGGAAGAAGTCTCCGTGGGAGAAAGAGGTCGGTGTTGTCGCGGTGTTTCGTCGGGCGCGAGGTAAGGGGGAGTCTCCTTGCGTCGTTACTGCGAGCGGCGCTCGCTGTACGTGGTGCGCAGTTCGCGGCCCACCGGGATGAGCACCCAGAAGGTGAACGCGCCGAGAATCGCGAACCAGAGCAGGACGTCCATCAGGACGATGGCGAGGCCGTTCAGGAGGTCCGGTGCCTCGATGGACACCGGTTCGACCAACTGCGCGGCGCTCTCGAAGCTGCTCGTGCGGTACCACCCCGCCAGAACCATCCAGCCGAGACCCGCGGCGGTCATGATGGTCAACCCTTTGATGAACTCGTCAGCCATTATCCGAGAGTTCGTCGGAGTCCTCTTGAGAGTTTCCCATTCCGCGGGCGCGAAAGCGCGTCCCGAGAACGTACACTCCCGCGCCGACGCCGATGACGGCGATACCGGCGAGCGCGAGTACGGCACCGAGGGCTCCCTGGTCGACGGGAACGCCGACGGCGGTCAGCGCGGCGGTGATACCCTGCCGGAGGAAGCTGAACTGGATGGTCGCGGCGTCGAGCAGGACGAACCCGAGCACGACGCAGACGACGGCGATGAGCGTCGAGAACACCGTTATCGTCTTGTACAACCGCATCGGGACGACGACGTCTCGACGCCCCGAGGGCGACTCTCGGCGCGACTCCCGAGCGGGTTCCGAGTTCGTCCCGTCGTCGGCCGTATCACTGGACGAATCCGTGCTCATAGAAGTGTGTATAGCGGGAGTCCGCTACCGCGGCGGTCGAAGTCGGTAGTACCGACGGTTGAGGTCGTACATGTACCCCTCGCGCATCGTCTTGAGCACCGCGTAGGTGACGATACCCAGGACGATGGGCAGGAGGAACGTCAAGTCGAACAGCAGGTCGATGTTCATCGGCACCAGATTCTGCACGGCGAGGATACTGATAGTGAGCGCGAAGACGACGCCACCGACGCCGACCGCGGCCCAGAACGGCTGTTCGACGGGCCGTCGGGCGCTCCCCTTGTTGAGGAACGGGACGATGGCGATGAAGCCGACGACGACGACGTTCGCCAGCACCCCGTACGTCCGGTCGGCCATCAGCTTCTCTCCGCCGAGGATTGACAGTTCGGGGTTCAGCGGACTGAGTTTTAGCAGCCCGAACGACCAGTACAGATACCAGTCGGGCAGGATGATCTCCGGGGTGGAACTCGGGTTCGCTGGCGCGCCGATGTGCGGCGGCATCGTCGCCGAGAGGAAGAAGATCATCCCGACGAAGAAACTCGCGATAGAGAGGTTTCGAACCGTCTCGTGGGGCCAGGTCGGGAAGCCGAGCACGTCGCGCTCGACGTAGTCGGACTCGGCCCGGAGGTCCTGGTCTTCGCGACGGGAGCGCTCGAAGTACTCGTACGTGAGCCGCGAGAGGCCGGTTTTGCGGGCCTTGCGCTCGCTCCACGTCGGCGTCTCGTCGTCGGGGGCGACGATGCCGGTGCCGCCGTCGGTTTCCGCGGTCGTGTTGTCGTTGTTGTCTGTCATTGTCCTTGCTCGATTAGTGCGGTTCTGCGATGCCCTGTACCCAGACGATGCCGATGTGGATGGCGATGAGCGTCGTCACCACGAACGGGAGCAGGAAGACGTGGATGATGTACATGCGCTGCAGCGTCGCCTGGCTCAGCGTGAAGCCACCGAACAGCAGTTGGGCGGCCCACTCGCCGACCAGCGGCACGGAGAGCGCCATCTCGACGCCGATCTGACCCGCCCAGTAGGCGAGCTGGTCCCACGGGAGCAGGTAGCCGGTGTACCCGAACACCATCGTCAGGCTGATGAGGATGATGCCGAGTATCCAGTTGAGTTCGCGCGGTTCCTTGTACGCGCCGGTGAAGTACACCCGCAGCATGTGCAGGAACACCGCCGCGACCATCACCTGCGCGGACCACCGGTGGAGGCTACGGAGGAAGAACCCGAACTGGAGTTCGGTCATGATGAACTCGATCTGGGTGTACGCCGTCGTCGGGTCGCCGCTCGTCGCGGGCGAGTAGTAGAAGCCGAGTAAGGCTCCGCTCACCGCGGCGACGACGTACGCGAGCGTCGAGAACAAGCCCAGCGTGTACAGCGGGTACCAGTACCAGAACTTGTTGTCGAGGTTGTACTGTTCGGTGTGGCTCTTCGGCATCTGGAGGTTGACTCGGTAGTAGAGCGTCTCCAGAATCTCCAGATAGTCCACGATGCGGAGTCGCTTGTCCATCCAGATGAGCGCGGTGAGGAACGTGGTCTCGACGGGCGAGAGGTCCTTCTCCTTCAGCCACGCGTCGTGGTCGTAGTCGTCTTTTCGTTCTAAGCTCATTCGTTACCTCTTGTAGTAGGGGTAGACTGCGCGCTTGAGGGTATCCCACGCGTCGGTCCCGATGGTCTCGCCGTCGGCCTGGTCCTCTCTGACGTAGAGGTCCTCCCACTTGCGACGGCGCTTCTTCACGATCATCACGTCCGGGAGGAACTCCTTGCGGTAGAGTGCGAGGATGAACGCCAGGTCGATGAAGATCACGGTGAGCACGCCGCCGAGGAACATGTTCCCCACGTCGGTCAGCCCCCATCCGGAGACCAGCCCGTACGTGAACAGGAACACGAACAGCACCTCGATGATCGTCAGGAGGACGATTGCGATGGCCGCGGCGGTGCTCTCGCGGGCCGGTTCGTACCGGTGGATGTCACCGTACGTACTGCCGGAGGAGGACATCTAGCGACCCCTCCCGGTGTTCGCGGACTCGCCGTACTTGAGGATGTAGAACGAGTAGATGATGGTGACGATGATGCCGAGGATGGTCGCCGACCCGACCCAGTGTGCCTGCACCGGGACGCCGAGCTCTTCGAGTTCCTTCTCGCCGCCACCCGCAGAGACCGTCGGAACGTCGTCGCCGACGGCGACGGCGCCTTTCATCCCGAGGCTGGCGTGCGGGTCACACTGGTACTCGCTGATGCCGCTCTCCTCGAAGGTGTACTCGAACGTCGCACCGGACGAAGAGTGCGTCTCGGAGGTGTAGTCGCCGGGACCGCCCTGGACGGAGACGTTGTGGCCACCGCCCTCGCCGGTCCACTCCCACGTCACGGTCGTCCCGGAGTCGACCCAGACGCCGGCCGGGGCGAACGCGTATGCGCCGCCGTTGCCGTCTGCGCCGACTTCGACGGTCACTTCGCTCTCTCCGCGCATGTCCTCGGTCCCGCCGTCGACGCCGGAGAGCCAACTCCCGTAGTCGGGCTCCTCCCCGCCTTCCTGTGCGGCGGCGGTGCCGGATGCGGCGGCTGCGGCGGCAGCCGAGCCACCGGCCGCTCTCAGAAAGTCCCGCCTTTTCATACAACGTTGAGTCAGGAAGGGACGCGCTTAAAGCCTCCGACTGGCCGTCGTACCGCGATACGAGGCGGTCTCCCTATCCGCGTTCGGGCGAGTTGTCGGGTCGCTTGCTCCGCCCGTCGTCGCCGCCGACGTCAGGCTGCGATGAGTCGTCGCCGCCGGGGAGAAAGTCGGGTCGCTCGGCCTTTTCCGGGTCGAGCGCTCGCAACCGATTTCGGTACTCCTCGGCGCGGAACCGGTCGGAGAGTCGCGCGTTCGCGACGGTGGTGAACAGGAACAGCCCCACGAGCAGGAAGAAGAACGCGACGACAGGGGGCGCGAAGTTCACGTTTCCGCCCGAGGTGAACGGGATGAGCGAGGTCAACGGCGACCAGAGCACGAGCAGGGCGAGCGCGGCGATGATCTGGACGCCGGCGACGACCTGCAACATGTTGTTGCCGAGTTGGCCCGTCCCCTCGGGGACGTCCTCGGGTCTCGGCAGCGACGCGTCCAGCGGCGGCTCTTCGACCTCGTAGTCGTCCATCGAGCAGAGCGCGACGGTCGGTTTCACGTCTCTGAGTACCGTGCCGCGGCCCTCGACGCTCCCGTCGGCGTAGACGACGGCGAACCCCTCGTCGGAGTACGCGACCACCGTCTCCTCGCCGTCCTCGCGGACGCGCTCGACGACCGCGAACACCTCGCGGCTGGCGACGCGCGAGCGAAGCTCCTTCTCGACTCTGTCGAGTAGCGCCGGGCCGGTTATCCACGAGTCGCTGTCGAAGGCGACCTCCCACTCTTCGAGCGACATCTCCGCCATCTCTCTGGGGCCGAAGTTCTCGAAGTCGTACTTCGACTCGACCTCGCGGCGGAGGGCGTCCAACTCGTCGGCGTCGGTCCCGTCGTCGGTCAGCCGTTCGCTCGGCTCGTCGTCGGGACCGTCGGCCGACGCTGATGACGGGTCGGACATCACTCACAGTAGTCGACACAACCGTATACGCTTTCCGACACGGGCGTCTCGTCGCTTCGCTCGACTCGCAGTTACGACGAGGTGAGTCGGTCGTCGCCGACTCGAATCGCCGGCCGTCGCCGACGGAAGTCGGGCCCTTTAGGACGACACCCCTCCTAGCCGAACCGATGGTAAGCGAGACCGCCATCGCGACGCTCGCCGCGCTGATGGTGACCGCCAGTTTTCCGTTCTATCTCTACGGCGCGTGGATCATGATCGACACCGAGACGGTGACGTGGGACGTGCTCGTCTACCACCTGAAGTTCATCTTCACCGGCCTCGCGCTGAACACGATTCCGGTCGTCCTCTGGATGGGTCCACGCCTGCTCGAACAACTCGGCGGACTGTCGGCGTTGCACGCCATCCTCGGGTTGCAGGCGTACGCGATGCTCATCTTCGCGCTGACGGGTATCGTCCGTATCTTTCAGGCCAAGCGCAACGCCGACCTCTATCACAACCCCGACCAGGAGGTCGACCTGAACGATCTCCACGAAAACATGGGCGCGTGGCGCGGGCGACTTCGACTCGGCGTCCTCGGCTACGTGCTCTTCTGGATCGGAGCGTACGTCATCGGCGTGATTCGCTACGTGACGATGTATCTGTGACCGGTATCTGTAACCGACACCTGACCGACGGAAAACGACGGGAAACGGCGGAAAACTCGCTGACGACCCGATACCGACCGACCGGATTAGCTGTTGTACGGTTCTTCGTCGCGATGGTTGTCGATGTTCTCCTGCTCCTGGGCGTCGGTCTCGCGGTCGGTCGACTTCTGTTCGACGTCCTCCTCGCGGTCGGCCTCCTCGGCGGCCTCCTTGGCCTCCCGCTGTTCGGCTTCCGCCTCGGCTTGCTCCTTGTCGTCGGCGTCGTCGCTCTGAACGTCCAGTTCGGTGTCCTCCTCGAGGTCGATGCCGTGTTCGTCTTTGGCCATGTCTCCCCGTACGGTCGACAGCCGGATAGTGGTGTTGGCCGTCACGGTTTCTGACACGTCATGGAGACAGTCAGAAGCAGTTCGAGGTCACCACGCGTCGCCGCTGGCGAGGTCGACCTCGTGGTCGAGTTTCGAGGAGGGGCAGATGTCTTCGAGCACGCAGTCCAAGCAGTCCGGGTTGCGCGCGGTGCAGGTCGCCCGGCCGTGGCTGATGAGCAGGTGAGTGTACTGCTGCCAGTCCGCTTCGGGGACGACGGGCATCAGGTCCTCCTCGATTCGCTCGGGGGACTCCTCCTCGGTGAGTCCGAGGCGGCGACTGATGCGCTGGACGTGCGTGTCGACGACGATACCTTCGACCACGTCGTGGCCGTGCTGGAGCACGACGTTCGCCGTCTTCCGGCCGACGCCCGCGAGGTCGGTCAGCTCAGTCATCGTGTCGGGTACCTCGCCGCCGTGTTTCTCGACGATGTCGGCGGTGGCCGAGCGGATGTACGTCGCCTTGTTGTTGTAGTAGGTGATAGACGAGATCGCTTCGGCCATC
The DNA here is from genome assembly GCF_020097835.1 of Haloprofundus halobius. Classification (GTDB taxonomy): domain Archaea; phylum Halobacteriota; class Halobacteria; order Halobacteriales; family Haloferacaceae; genus Haloprofundus; species Haloprofundus halobius. Next base: position 1,912,832 of record NZ_CP083666.1, on the reverse strand, counting down.
TCCTCCTGCGGCGCGTTCGCGTACTCCTCGGGCGTCCGGTACGTTTCGAAGAGGTCGGCCGTGACTTTGTTCACCCGCTCGTCGGTACACTGCGCCGACAGCATGACGGCGATGAGCAGTTCGAGGCGGTTCGAGAAGTTCAGCGAAATCGTCGTGTCGGGATACTCGTCGTAGAGGCGGTCGAGGACTTCCAACGCCTGCCTCTCGCGCGACGGTAGTGGCTCTCCCATACGCTTCCCTGCGAGCGGGCGGAATTGAGTACTGTGGTTCGGCGGTGAAGGCGTGCCATGGACGAGAGCGCACACGTGGCTGTATTCGCTCCGCCCGCCGCGAGCGGCCACGTTTATGTCGTCGCCGCCCCGAGTCGAGGTATGAGCCTCGATTTCGACCGGTTCGACCACCCCGCCTGGCTGACCGCCGCAGGCGTCGGTGCGGGCTACGGTGTGATTCTCCTGGTGATGTTCGTCGCCTTGTTTCTCGTCCCGCTGGCCGTGTTCGGGATCTTCATCTCGCCGTAACAGGCCGAACTGACCGACGGTTCCCGCCGCAGAGACGACGCTCGCCGCAGAGACGACGCTCGCCGCAGAGCCGACGCTCAGTCGCGAGCTCCTCGCGTGTCGCTGTCCAAGCGAGCAGGGACACTACAGGGCGGCCGGAAGACGAGACTCACTCCGGTTCGGTCGTGAAAAGAGAGCGGCGGCCGAGAGAGCGGCGGTTTTAGGCGAACGCTCGCGAAACGTCGGCATCGACGTCGGTGGCCTCGGCCTGAATCTTCTCCCAGGCGTCGACGAAGTCCTGCATGAATATCTCGGTGCGCTCGTCGCGGATGGCGAACATCCCCGCCTCGGTGCAGACGGCCTTGATGTCGGCGCCGGAGGCGTCCTCTGCCAGTTCGGCGAGTTCCCCGAAGTCGACGTCGTCGGAGACGTTCATGCTACGCGTGTGAATCTGGAAGATGAGTTCGCGCCCCTCGTCGTTCGGCTTGGGCACTTCGATGAGGCGGTCGAATCGACCCGGCCGGAGGATGGCGGGGTCGAGCATGTCGAAGCGGTTAGTCGCCGCGATGATGCGAATTTCGCCGCGGTCGGCGAAGCCGTCCATCTCGCTGAGCAGTTGCATCATCGTCCGCTGGACCTCGGCGTCGCCGGAGGTCTTCGAGTCCGTCCGCTTGGAGGCGATGGCGTCGATCTCGTCGATGAACAGCACCGCTGGTTCGTTCTCGCGGGCCACCTCGAAGAGGTCGCGGACGAGTTTCGCGCCCTCGCCGATGAACTTGTGGACCAGTTCGGAGCCGGCCATCTTGATGAACGTCGCGTCGGTCTGGTTGGCGACGGCCTTCGCGAGCATCGTCTTGCCCGTCCCCGGCGGGCCGTACAGCAGTACGCCGGACGGCGGGTCGATGCCGACCTCGGAGAACATCTCCGGGCGGTCCAGCGGCATCTCGACGGTCTCGCGCACCTCGTTCATCTGCTCTTCGAGGCCGCCGATGTCCTCGTAGGTGACGTCGGGGCTGTGTTCGACCTGCATGACGCGCGCTCGCACGTCGGTCTCCTTCTCGAGCGTCTTGACGATGGAGAGCGAGTTGTTGACGGCGACGCGGGCGTCGGGCTCTAAATCGTCCCGCATCTCGTCGGTCACTTCGGTGAGGGCCTCTTGGTTGTTGCCGTGCTGTTTGATGACGACGCCGTCCTCGTTTATCTCCTGGACGGTGGCGACGAACAGCGGCGACTGCTTGAGCTTCTTGTTCTCGTGAGTCAGTCGCTCCAACTTCTGCTGGTACTTGTTGTTCTCGGCGTTCGCGTCGAGGAGTTTGTCACGCATCTCCTCGTTTTGCGCTTCGAGGACCTCGAGGCGTTCTTCCAACGCCTCGATTTTCTCCTGCTGTGACGCCGCCTCCTCGTCGTAGGGAAAGTCGACGTCGTCCACAGTATCGGTCATCGGGCGGATTAGGTCATAAGTTCATAAGAGGCTTCGGGTCGCGGGGCGACTCGCCGACGCAAATTTCTGACAGTAATATCCATACATAGCAAATATTATCTGCCTGTATGCCAGAGGAGTAGCTATCCATGAGTTGCACCGAGGTAGCTGCCACCGACTCGACCGACCGGTGGGAATCGGTTCGTGACCTCCCCCCGAGCGCGAAACTCGTCGCGAAAGTCCTCGACTACAACGAGACGATGACGCAGAGCCAACTCGCTGAGGAGACGCTGTTGCCGCCTCGAACGGTCCGGTACGCGCTGACGAGACTCGAAGAACAGAACGTCGTCGACTCCCGCTTCTCCTTCTCGGACGCGCGCAAACGGCTGTACACGCTCACGGTCTGAAGCGCATCCCTCACCACGTCCGTCTCTCAGACGTCACGCGAACGTTTATCACCGAGAGCGCAGCCATCCGTCAGCGTGGCATCAGAGAGAGCGGTCAGGCGCGCGCTTCGAGCGTTGGCGACGGAGTGCCGACTCACCGGCCCCGACTCGCCCGTAGGCGACGAGGCGAGCGAGGACACACGCGAGACGGTCGAGAGGGCGAGAGAGGCACTCGCCGACGTCGAATCAGCGGCGGCGTTCGCGGACGACGGCGGGTTCGAGCGCGTTCGGGAAGCCGTCGCCGTCGCGACGCGTGTCGACGACCCGACGCGCCGCCGCGCCGGGGAGACGGTGCTCTCCGCCGTCGAAAGGTACCGGCGGGCGGCCGATGCCGACGTCGAAGACGGTGACGCTGAGGTCGAAGATAGTGACCTTGAGGTTGAAGACGGCGACGTTGAGGCCGAAGAGACCGACGCTGGCGCTGGTCGACTCGATGGCGCAGAGAGACCCCGCGTCGGTACGCATTTAGGAGGGGACGGCCAACGGGGGGACAGATGACTCGGGTGATACATACCGGCGACACCCACATCGGGTATCAGCAGTACCACTCGCCGGCGCGACGACGGGACTTCCTGACGGCGTTCGAGCAGGTGCTCGCCGATGCGATAGACGACGACGTAGACGCGGTCGTCCACGCGGGGGACCTCTTTCACGACCGCCGCCCCGAACTCCAGGACCTCCTCGGGACGCTCTCGGCGCTCCGGACGCTCGACGACGCCGGTATCCCCTTTCTGGCGGTCGTCGGCAACCACGAGTCGACGCGCGGCGGGCAGTGGCTCGACCTGTTCGAGCGACTCGGCCTCGCGACGCGCCTCGGCGCGGAACCGTACGTCGTCGGCGACACGGCCTTCTACGGATTGGACCACGTGCCGAAGTCGCGACGGGACGAACTCGACTACCGGTTCGAACCGCACGACGCCTCCCACTCGACGCTCGTCAGTCACGGCCTCTTTACACCGTTCGCCCACGCCGACTGGGAGACGGAGACGGTGCTCTCGGAGTCGAACGTCAACTTCGACGTGGTGTTGCTCGGCGACAACCACGAGGCCGGCACCGCCGACGTGAACAACACGCCGGTCACGTACTGCGGATCGACCGAACGCGCGAGCACGAGCGAGGAGGAGGGCCGCGGCTACAACATCGTCAGTTTCGCCGACGGGACGGTTGACATCCGCCAGCGCGCGCTCGACACTCGACCGTTCGTCTTCGTCTCCGTCGAGCTCGCCGAGGGCGAAGGCGAGGCGCGCGTCCGCGAGCAGGTTCGCCAGCACGACCTCGAAGACGCCGTCGTCGTCGTCGAGGTGACCGGCGACGGTGAACCGGTCACTCCGGCGAGCGTCGAGGAGTTCGCCGCCGAGCACGGCGCGCTCGTCGCCCGCGTCACCGACCGTCGCGAGCTCGAAGTCGAATCGGAGCTCTCGGTCAGCTTCGCCGACCCCGACGACGCGGTGCGCGAGCGCATCGCCGAACTCGGACTCTCCGCCGCTGCAATCGACATCGACGAGACGGTCCGCGCGAGCAAGACGGCCGACTCGAACGTCCGCGAGGAGGTGAAACAACGCGTTTCGACGCTCGTCGACGACGGACTCGAAAACTTCTCGCGCGCCTCCGCGCACGAAGACGAAGAGACCGGTGGGGGCGAAGGCGAAGTCGACGGTGCGGTCGTCGACATCGACGAGGCGTCGAACGCGGCGACGAACGGCGAACACGGAACCGGCGAAGCGACCGCAGACGCGTCTGAGGCGGCGGGGACAGCCGAAGCGAGCGAAGCGGCCGAAGGCGATGGCGAGGCGCGCGAGTCGACCGAGACCGCTGACTCGGCGGAGCCAACGGAGTCGACCGAGACGACCGCTCCCGAGGAGACGACCGCCACCGAGGAATCGGCCGCCACCGACGGCCAACTCTCCATGGAGGACTACTCGTGAGATTCGACCGCATCCGCCTGAAGAACTTCAAACCCTACGCCGACACCGACCTCGACCTCGGCGACGGCGTTACTGTCATCCACGGCCTCAACGGGAGCGGGAAGTCCTCACTCCTCGAAGCGTGTTTCTTCGCGCTCTACGGGGCGAAAGCGCTCGACGGCACGCTCGAAGACGTCGTGACGAACGGTGAGGAAGAGTCCGAAATCGAACTCTGGTTCACCCACGCGGGCGAGGAGTACCGCGTCGAACGGCGGATTCGGCTCTCGGGCGAGCGGGCGACGACGGCCAAATGCGTACTCGAAGGGTCGACGGTCCCCGAGGGTAGCGTCGACGGCGCGCGCGACGTTCGGACGTTCGTCGTCGACCTGCTGCGGATGGACGCCGACGCGTTCGTCAACTGCGCGTACGTCAGGCAGGGCGAGGTGAACAAACTCATCAACGCGACGCCCACCGAGCGTCAGGATATGATCGACGACCTGCTCCAGTTGGGGAAACTGGAGGAGTACCGCGAACGGGCGCGGAACGCACGCCTCGGCGTCGAAGACGTGCTCAGCGACAAACGCGGCGGCCTCCGCGAACTCGCGGCGCAGGTCGAAGAGAAGGAGGAGACGAACCCCTACGAACGGTTGAACGCGCTGCAGACCGAGTTGAAGGAGGTCAAAGCGGCTATCGAGCGCTACGAGACACAGCGTGAGAAAGCGAAACAGAGCCGAGACGACGCGGTTTCGACGCTCGACGACTACGAGAAGAAGCGTGAGGAACTCGCCGACCTCGACGACGACATCGACTCGCTGAAATCCGATATCGCCGAGACGGAGGAGAAACGAGAGACGCTCCGCGAGAACGCCCGCGAGGCGCGTGAACGAACCGACGAGTTGGAGTCGACTGTCGCCGACGCGATCGCCGAGAGTGAGTTGGACACCGCCGCCGACGACGCCATCGCCGCCCGAGTGACAGCGCTCGATGAGCGACGCGATGAACTCACCGACTCGATACAGGAACTGCGCGAACGCGCCCAGGGGTTCGAGAACCAGTCGTCGAACCTCGCCGAGAAGGCGACGGACCTCGAATCGCGCGCCGAGCAGAAACGGACGCGCGCCGACGAACTGGAGCGAAAACACGAGAGCGACACCTCGAAACTCGCCGACCAGCGCGAGAAACTGGGCGACCTCGACGACCGAGTCGAAGCACTTGAAGCGAGGTTCGAAGACGTTCCCGTCGACCGAGGCGACGCTTCAGCACACCTCGCGGACCTCCGCGAACGGAAGTCGGCGATTCGCGACGAACTCGAAACGGTCCGGACGAAACTGCGGTCGACCCGCCAGCGCGTCGAAGAAGCCGAACGACTGCTCGGCGAGGGGAAATGTCCCGAGTGCGGGCAGTCGGTCGACGACTCGCCGCACGTCGACACCCTCGACGAGGACCGCACCCGCGTCCGGGAACTCGACGCCGAACGCGAGGAACTCGAAGCGGAAATCGAATCACTCGGCGACGACATCGAACGCGCCGAGAGCCTCGTCGACGCGGAGAACGAACTCGGACAGTTGCGGGAGCAACGCGACAGTATCACGAGTCTCGTCGACCAGCGCGAAGAGACGCTCGCCGAGAAGGCCGAGCAGGCGGAGGCGGCACGAGACGCGGCGGACGAACACGAGGAGAAGGCCGAAGAACTCCGCGACGCCGCCGAACAGACCGCGTCGAAAGCCGAGGAGAGCCGCGACGAGATCTCGGAACTGCAAGCGAAACGAGAGCAGGTGGACGCGAACGAAGAGCGTCTCGAACGCATCCAGTCGCTCCGCGACGAAATCGCAGATACTGAAGCGAGACTCGACCGCATCTCGGAGCGACGTTCGGACCTCGGCGAACTCAACGACGAGCGACGCGAGCGACTGGGCGAGAAACAGCGTCGCCGCCGCGAACTCCGCGAGGACGTCGACGAGTCCCAGATACGGCAGGCCAAGGAGAAAAAGTCGAACGCCGAGGAGTATCTCGAACAGGTCGAACCCGAACTGGAGTCGCTCGCCGAGAGACGGACCAAACTCGACAACGACATCGGCGGTGCGAAAACCGATATCCGACGGCTCGAAGAGCTCCACGAGAAACGTGACCACGTCGCCGAACGCGTCGAGGCGCTCGAATCGCTCCACGAGGAGACCGAGGAGTTGGAGGCGATGTACGGAGATCTACGCGCGGAACTGCGCCGGCGCAACGTCGAGACGCTCGAACGGATGCTCAACGAGACGTTCGACCTCGTCTACGCCAACGACGCCTACGCGCGCATCCGCCTCGACGGCGAGTACGAACTCACCGTCTACCAGAAGGACGGGCAGGCGCTCGACCCCGAGCAGCTATCCGGGGGCGAGCGCGCGCTGTTCAACCTCTCGCTGCGCTGTGCCATCTACCGCCTTCTCGCCGAAGGCATCGAGGGCGCGGCCCCGACGCCGCCGCTCATCCTCGACGAACCGACTGTCTTCCTCGACTCCGGGCACGTGGGCCGCCTCGTCGATCTGGTCGAGGAGATGCGCGGGTTCGGCGTCCGACAGATAATCATCGTGAGTCACGACGACGAACTCGTCGGCGCGGCCGACGACCTCGTGACCGTCGAGAAGGACCCGACGAGCAACCGCTCGACCGTCCGTCACGAGGAGATCGATGCGCTCGCGGCCGTCGAGTCGGTGGCCGACGACTGAACGATCGGACTAGTCGTTCCGGAGTCGCGCGACGCCGTCGCGGGCGAGTTCGGTGGCGTCGTACCCGCGTTCGCTGTTGCTCTCTGCTTCGGCGACGAGACCCGCCGCGCGGAACTCGCTGAGCAGTCCGTGAAGGTCGCTCTCACAGAGGTCGTAGGTGTTCAGCAGTTCGACGACCGAGAGCGGTCCCCGGTCGGCGAGTTCGACGAGCAGTCCGAGTGACTGGTCGTCGTGGGTCGCAGAGAGCACACGGCGGACCGACGTGGGGATGCCGGAAGCGGCGGCGACGAGCGGCGACTCGCCGTTGACGACCTCGAAAGTGTCGTTCCGGAGGTGGCGCTCCTCACCCGTCTCGGGGTCGCGCACGCGACTCGATTCGCTCGACCGCTTCAGCAACAGATATCGGCGTCCTTCGTCGTCGCGGACGGTCTGCATGGATAGACGGTGAGTGCCGGGTCGGTTAGCGGTTCCGGCCGGTCGTCGTCGACCCGCCGTGACCATCACTCCGTCTCGGCCCGTTTCGTGGACGGCGACGACGTGGGTTCTGGTCGTTCTCGTCGGCCATCTCTGTCTCCTCTGGTTTAGCACTCTCCGAGGCCGTCTGCGCGGCACCTTCGTTTCGATTTTCACGGAACTGGCGGTATCGCTGATACGTCCGGAGTGCGATGAGAACGCCAACGACGACGAGGCCGCCGCCGAGGCGCCACTGGCCGCGAAAGTAGATGAGCATCGGCCCGAGCGCGAGGGCACCGACGGCGACGTTGGCGAACAGGACGCTCACCCAGAACGCCGTGGCGACCTCCGGGTCCGCCTCGCTGTCGGCGACCGACGGCTCGGAGACTTCGGGGACGTTCGGGAGTTCCTCTTCGGGATTTCCCCACCGTCGCCACTCGTCTTCGGGGTCGGACTCGTCCGGTTCGTCGGGCCACACGTCGAAGGGCACAAAAAATCCCAAGCGGGGGGCGAGAATAAGAGTTCGGTGTCGGGGACCGCTACGCCTGCTCTCGCAGTCGGACGGTCATCGTCGTCTGCATCCACGCGAGGGGGTTCTGCGCATCGTAGAAGACGACGCCGTCGTCAACCCGATACGTCTCGACGTTCTCGACGCCGTCGGGCGCTTCCAGCGACTGCTGTGTAGTATCTGCGCTGTCCCACCTCTGGTCGTCTATCCGGTCGGACATTGCCAATTTCATGGTATGATATGACATGGTATAGGTCTTTCCGTCACGACCGGATTTGCAGCTGTCGCCCCGTCGATACCCGAAACGCGCGCGTACCGGGCGAAAAGCCGAGCTTTTTACCCGGGTGTGACCAACCGACTGCCATGACTCAGGCTGGGCTCTCCGACTACGGGACCGGGGGTGACGACGACGCGAGCGGCGACGGCGACGACCGGCCGACGACCGAAGCGGCCGCCGTCGCGGGCGACGTGAGCCAACGGGTAAGCGAGATCGTCGACCGACACGAACTCAGATATCCGGACGCCGACGGGACGCTGGAACTGATGGTGTCGCAGGTGAACTACACCGTCGAGGGACAGGGTCGCGACGAGTACCCCGTCGTCCATGTGTTCGGACGAACGCCCGACAACGAGCCGATGCACGTCCGCGTGCTGGGCTTCGAGCCGTACTTCTACGCGCCGACGGAGACGCTCACCGACGAACTGCTCGCGCGCGACACTATCCTCCGGACCGAGTCCGGCTACGAGAGTATCCGCGGCGAGGAACTGACGAAGATCGTCGGTCGAACCCCCCGCGACGTGGGGCAGATGCGCGACGAGTTCGAACACTTCGAGGCCGACATCCTCTTTCCGAACCGATTCCTCATCGACAAGGACATCAACGGTGGGATTCGCGTCCCCGACCGCCGCCTCGACGACAACGTCGTCCAGGTCACTCACGACGAGGTCGTTCCCGCCGACGTGGACGCCGACCTCCGCGTCAACACGTTCGACATCGAAGTCGACGACAGAAACGGCTTCCCCGAAGACGGCGAGGAGCCCATCATCTGTCTGACGAGCCACGACAACTACCGCGACGAGTACGTCGCGTGGCTGTACGAAGCGCCGGTGGGCGACGGCGAGATTCCGAGTGCGTTGGACGAGTACGCGCCCTACCGTGAGGACACCGGCCTCGACGTACGCACGTTCGACGAGGAGGAGGCGATGCTCGACGCGTTCATCTCCTACGTCGAGGAGACGGACCCCGACATCCTCACGGGCTGGAACTTCGAGGACTTCGACGCGCCGTACTTCCTCGACCGGTTAGAGAATCTCGATGCGTTCACCGACTACGACCTCCGCATCGAGCGCCTCTCGCGCGTGAACGAAGTCTGGCGAAGCGGCTGGGGCGGCCCGAACGTGAAGGGTCGCGTCGTCTTCGACCTGCTGTACGCCTACAAGAAGACGCAGTTCTCGGAACTGGAGTCCTACCGCTTGGACGCCGTCGGCGAACTCGAACTCGACGTGGGTAAAGAGCGCTACGCGGGCAGCATCGGCGACCTCTGGGAGCAGGACGCGACGCGACTGCTCGAATACAACGTCCGCGACGTGGAACTCTGCGTCGAAATCGACCGCAAGCAGGAGGTCATTCCGTTCTGGGACGAGGTGCGGACGTTTGTCGGCTGTCTGCTCGAAGACGCCCCCACGGCGGGCGACGCGGTCGACGTGTACGTGCTCCACAAAGCCCACGGCGAGTTCGTCCTCCCGACGAAGGGCCAACAGGAGTCCGAGGAGTTCGAGGGCGGCGCGGTGTTCGACCCCATCATCGGCGTCAGGGAGAACGTCACCGTGCTCGACCTGAAGTCGCTGTACCCGATGTGTATGGTGACCATCAACGCCTCGCCGGAGACGAAGGTCGGCCCCGACTACGAGGGCGAGACGTACCGCGCGCCCAACGGGACGCGCTTCCGCCGCGAACCCGACGGGATGATGCGCGAGATGATCGACGACCTGCTGACGGAGCGAGAGGAGAAGAAAACGCTCCGAAACGAGCACAAGCCCGGATCGCCCGAGTACGGCCTGTTCGACCGCCAACAGCAGGCGGTGAAAGTCATTATGAACTCCCTCTACGGCGTGTCGGGCTGGGACCGCTTCCGCCTCTACGACAAGGAGAACGCGGCGGCAATCACCGCGACGGGTCGGGAGGTCATCGACTTCACGCAGACCGCCGCGAACGAAATCGACTACGAGGTCGCCTACGGCGACACCGACTCCGTCATGCTCGAACTCGGCCCCGACGTGACGAAGGAGGAGGCCATCGAGCAGTCGTTCGAGATAGAGGAGCACATCAACGAACGCTACGACGACTTCGCGCGCGAAGAACTCGACGCCGAGGAACATCGCTTCCAGATCGAGTTCGAGAAGCTCTACCGCCGGTTCTTCCAAGCGGGTCGCAAGAAGCGCTACGCCGGGCACATCGTCTGGAAAGAAGGCAAGGACGTCGACGACATCGATATCACCGGCTTCGAGTACAAGCGCTCGGACATCGCGCCCATCACGAAGCGGGTCCAGAAGCAAGTCATCGAGATGATCGTCACAGGCAGCGACACCGACGACATCAAAGAGTACGTCCGCGACGTGATTCGGGACTTCCAGGACGAGGACGCGAACCTCGAAGAGATCGGAATCCCCAGCGGCATCGGCAAACGACTTGAGAGCTACGACACCGACACCGCGCAGGTCCGCGGCGCGAAGTACGCGAACCTCATGCTGGGCACGAACTTCCAGCGCGGGTCGAAGCCCAAGCGTCTCTATCTGAAGAAAGTCCACCCGACGTTCTTCCGTCGGATGGAAGATGAGAAGGGCTTCGACGCCCGTACGGACCCGCTGTACGGCGAGTTCAAGCGCAACCCGGACGTCATCTGCTTCGAGTACGCCGACCAGGTCCCCGACGAGTTCGAGGTCGACTGGGACAAGATGCTGGAGAAGACGCTCGAAGGCCCGATCGCGCGAATCATCGAAGCGCTCGGCCTCTCGTGGGACGAGGTCAAAAGCGGCCAACAGCAGACCGGTCTCGGACAGTTCGGCTGAGACCGGGTTTCGTTTCGTCCGTCGAGCGACGACCAAACTCCCGCAGTCGGCGGGTTCTGCCGAGCGAACGTTTTCGATACCGAAAACAAATTTTCTCGCAGCGGAAACTGGAGGGGGTGAATGCGTAAGCATTAATGGGCGCAAGCCCCCACCGTCGAACACGAGGAACACAACATGGCAACACTCGAAATCAAGAACCTCCACGCGGAGGTCGCAGTCGAGGACGGAGAGAAGATCCTCCGGGGCGTCGATTTGGAAGTCAAATCGGGCGAGATCCACGCCCTGATGGGACCGAACGGGTCGGGGAAGTCGACGACGGCGAAGATCATCGCCGGTCACCCCGCCTACGAGGTCACGGACGGAGAGATTCTGCTCCACCTCGACGAGAACGAGTTCGGCGAGGAGTTCGAGATTCCCGAGGAGAAGCGGACGTGGAACCTCCTCGAACTGGAACCGAACGAGCGCGCGGCGCTCGGCATCTTCCTCGGCTTCCAGTACCCCGCCGAAATCGAGGGCGTCACGATGACGAACTTCCTCCGTCAGGCGCTCAACGCCAAACTCGAAGAGCGCGAAGAACTGTTCGAGGAGGACGAGGGCGACGACGCCGAGGAGGACGAGGAGTCGGGCTACGACACCTCCCCGATGGAGGGCCCCGCCGACGAGGGCGAAGTCGGTGTTGCCGAGTTCCAACAGCTCCTGAAAGAGAAGATGGAGCTGCTCGACATGGACGAGAAGTTCGCCCAGCGTTACCTCAACGCGGGCTTCTCCGGCGGCGAGAAGAAGCAGAACGAGGTACTGCAAGCGGCGATTCTCGAACCGTCCATCGCGGTGCTCGACGAGATCGACTCCGGTCTCGACATCGACCGCCTGCAGGACGTCTCCGAGGGCATCAACGCGCTCCGCGACGAGCAGGGGACGGGCATACTGCAGATCACGCACTACCAGCGCATCCTCGACTACGTCGAACCCGACGTCGTCCACATCATGCTCGACGGCCAGGTCGTCAAGGAGGGCGGCCCGGAACTCGCCGTCGAACTCGAGGACAAGGGGTACGACTGGGTCCGCGAGCAGACCTACGAGACAGCCTGATAAGGCTGCGCCAGCTACACCAACTTAATCAATCATGAGTTCAGAACAAGACCACCTAAAAGAGACCGACACCGAGGCCCGCTTCGAGTTCAAGAAGGAGCAGAAATCCTCCTTCAAAGCAGACAAGGGTCTCACGGAGGAGACCATCCGGGTCATCTCCGAAGACAAAGACGAACCAGAGTGGATGCTGCAACGGCGTCTCCGCGCGCTGAAGCAGTTCCAGAAGATGCCGATGCCGACCGACTGGCCCGGCCAGCCGGACCTCTCGGAAGTCGACGTCGACAAGATCGTCCCGTACATCCGACCAGACGTCGAGACGCGCGGCGGCGTCGACGACTGGACGGACCTTCCAGACGAGATCAAGGACACCTTCGACAAACTCGGCATCCCGGAAGCCGAGAAGAACGCGCTCTCGGGCGTCGGCGCGCAGTACGAGTCCGAGGTCGTCTACCAGAACATGCAGGAGCGCTGGGAGGAGAAAGGCGTCGTCTTCATGAACATGGACCAGGCGGTCCAGGAGCACGAAGACCTCGTCAAGGAGTACTTCATGACGAAGTGCGTCCCCCCGAGCGACAACAAGTTCGCGGCGCTTCACGGCGCGATCTGGTCCGGCGGGTCGTTCGTCTACGTTCCAGAGGACACGACCGTCGACATGCCCGTGCAGGCGTACTTCCGTATGAACTCCGAGGGGATGGGCCAGTTCGAGCACACGCTCATCGTCGCCGAGGAGGGCTCGGAAGTCCACTACATCGAGGGCTGCAGCGCGCCGAAGTACTCGGCGTTCAACCTCCACTCCGGCGGCGTCGAAGTGTTCGTCGGCGAGGACGCCCACGTCCAGTACTCGACGGTGCAGAACTGGTCGAAGAACACCTACAACCTCAACACCAAACGCGCCATCGTCGAGAAGGGCGGCCGCATGGAGTGGATTTCGGGCTCCATGGGCTCGAAGGCGACGATGCTCTACCCCGCGTCCATCCTGAAGGGCCGCGGCGCGTCCGACAACCACATCACCATCGCGTTCGCGGGTGCCGACCAGAACATCGACACCGGCGCGAAGGTGTACCACAACGCCCCCGAGACGAAGTCGACCATCGAGTCCAAGAGTATCAGTAAGGACGGCGGCCGCACCAACTACCGTGGTCTCGTCCACATCGCCGACGGGGCGTACGACTCCTCGACGGCCGTCGAGTGCGACGCGCTGATGTTCGACAACGAGTCCACCTCGGACACGATGCCGTACATGGAGATCAACGAGTCGCGCGTCGACGTCGCTCACGAGGCGACCGTCGGCAAGATCGGCGACGAGGACATCTTCTACCTGCAGTCGCGCGGTCTCGACGACGACGACGCCAAGCAGATGATCGTCTCCGGGTTCATCGAGCCGATCACGGAAGAACTGCCCATCGAGTACGCGGTCGAACTCAACCGCCTCGTCGAACTCGAAATGGAGGGGAGCCTCGGATAGATGAGCGGCGTACAACTCCCATCCAGCCTCTCGGAGGAGACGATTCGAGAGATCTCCGAGGAGCGAGACGAACCAGAGTGGCTGCTCCAGCGACGCCTCGACGCGTTCGAGGCGCTCGACGAACTCCCGCTACCGGACGTCATCCAGACGCCCGGCCGCCGCTGGACGAACCTCGAAGCGCTCGACTTCGAGACCCTCGTCGACCCGCTGAACCAGTCCGACGAGACCGAGCGCGTCGCCGAGGGCGACGCCGTCGTCCTCTCGTTCACGGAGGCGCTCGACGAGCACGAGGAGCTCGTCCGCGAGCACTTCGGCACAGTGCTCGACCCCGAGCACAACTACCTCACGGCGCTCTCCGCGGCGCTGTTCACCACCGGCACGTTCGTCTACGTCCCCGAGGGCGTCGACGCCGGTGACGTGAAGATTCGCGCGAAGATGAACTCCCGCTCGCTGTTCAGCCAGACGCTCGTCGTCACCGAGGAGTCGGCGTCGACGACGATTCTGGAAGGAACGGAGACGGGCACCGGAAGCGACGAAATCGAGGGCGAGCGCTACTTCAGCAACCTCGTTGAAGTCGCCGCCGGCGAGAACAGCTACGTCCAGTACGGTTCGCTGCAGAACCTCGACGAGGAGACGTACCACTTCACGCTGAAGCGCGGCCACGCCGACACGTACGCGACGATAAACTGGATCGAGGGCAACCTCGGCTCCCGGCTGACGCGCTCGGACGTGGAGACGAACCTCGTCGGCGACTCCTCGGAGACGAAAATCGTCGGCGCGTTCTTCGGCCACAACGACCAGCACTTCGACGTGAACGCCCGCGTCTGGCACGAGGCCGAACACACGACGGCCGACCTCGTCACCCGCGGCGTGCTCGACGACGAGGCGCGCTCGGTGTACGAGGGCGTTCAGGACGTCGGCGAGGACGCGTGGGACACGAGCTCCTACCAGCGCGAGAACACGCTCATGCTCTCCGACGAGTCCGAGGCCGACGCCTCGCCGAAGCTCATCATCCACAACCACGACACCGAAGCCAGTCACTCGGCGACGGTCGGACAGGTGGACCGGGAGGAGCTGTTCTACATGACCTCGCGCTCCATCGACCCGGAGACTGCGCGGAACATGCTCGTCGAAGGCTTCTTCGTGCCCGTGCTCGAAGAGATCGCGGTCGACGAGTTCCGCGACGATCTCGACGACCTCATCGTCCAGCGGCTGCAGTAAGCCGGGGACGACAACTCGATTTTTCCGGTAGTTCGAGAGTGACCCCAGTAGCCGTCTCGGCGACGGTCACAGCGACCGTCGCACACGGAGACTGGTCGTCTAGCCGACGGCTGCGAAGAGCAATGCCAACACGTGTCGCATCTCCGAAACATGGGTGATATCGACATCGCAATCGGCGTCGACGCGGACTGCGTGGCAGGGTGGCTCGGTTCCTACGGCGGCGCGGACTCTCCGGCGGATCTCTCGCGAGGACTGCTCGCTGGCGAGGAGGGAATCCCGCGGCTGGTACAGGTGTTCGAGAACGCGGGAATCGACACGACGTGGTTCATCCCGGGCCACACCATCGAGACGTTTCCCGAGGAGTGCAGCGCCGTTGCCGACGCAGGCCACGAGATCGGGACACACGGCTACAGTCACGAGAACCCCACCGACCTATCGCGCGAGCAGGAGGAGGCGGTTCTGACGAAGTCGATGGACCTCATCGAGGACCTGACCGGGTCGGAGCCAGTTGGCCACCGGGCCTCGTGGTGGGAGTTCAGCGAGAACATGCCCGAACTCGTCGAGAAACACGATTTTCTGTACGACAGCAGCCTCATGCTCCGGGATTTCGAGCCGGTGCCGATGCGGAAGGGAGACACGTGGACTCGAATCGACTACGACGAGAGCGCCGACACGTGGATGAAACCGTACGAACGCGGCGAAGAGACCGAGGTCGTCGAGATTCCCATCAGTTGGTACCGCGACGACGTACCGCCGATGATGTTCATCAAGCAACCGAACACGGCTACACGAGTCCGGAGATGGTGTACGAGGAGTTGTATCTGGCACACTTCGACTACCTCTACGACCGGCGCGGGGCGGGCGTCTACACGCTCACGATTCACCCCGACGTCCACGGCCGACCCCAGTTGATTCACCTGCTAGAGGAGTTTATCGACTACGTCGGCAGTCACGACGACGTCGAGTTCACTACGCTCTCGACGGTCGCCGAGAAGTACAACGAAGACCCGTCGGTGTACGAGAGCGAGGGGGAGTTCGTCTGAATCGACGACCGCGATACCGACGGTACCGCCCGCCCGACTCACTGTCGACGCTGCCGCCGCCCCCGTCGGTGTCGCGATGATCGTCGTCTCCACTGACCTCGTCGCTACGAGGCCAACGTCGTAACCGAGCGTCGACGAGAGGGAACCGTTTAAGTTCGTCACACGCAGACCAAGAGGTATGACTGACAGGGTATCGAACAGCAACGGAGGGTCGACCCCGTGAGCGTCGGCCACCGTGTGGGCTCGGACCACCAACTCGCACGCCTGCTCCAGATAGGAATCGTGCTGGAAGAGGTGGTCGAAGCCCGCGCGTACCACCACTACCAGTCCCTGTCCGCCGACGAGCGTGAACTCGACGCGGAGATAGAGCAGCTACTGGAACACGCCGCCGACGAGTCCGCCGAACACCGCCAGCGACTGGAAGCGATCATCGACGAACTCGACGCCGAGAGCATCCCGTTCGAGGACATCGAGACGCTCGTCGAAGCGCGCTACGGGAAGACGAAACCCGACGACTTCGACGGCGTCCTCTACGACCAACTCTGCAACGAGGAGACCGCCTACAAGTTCTACGACGACCTCATCGAGGGCATCGAGGCGAGCGACGCGACGTTCTCTATCGAACGGGAGCGTCTGCTCTCGGTCCTCCGCGACATCCGCGCCGAAGAGGCCGAGGGCGTCGAAGAGGTGACCAAAATCATGGAGACACGAGAATGAGCGGAGCCTACCGATGAACACGGCAGACCAGTACCTGAAAGCCATCTACCTCATCCAAGAGATGGAGGACGGCCCTGCGGCGACGGGCGCACTCGCGAAGATGCTCGACGTGAGCCCCGCCAGCGCCAACGAGATGATCGGGAAACTCGAAGACAGGGGACTCGCCGAGCACGAGAAGTACAAGGGCGTCCGCCTCTCCGACGAGGGAATCGTCCGCGCCCGCGACGCACTCCAGACGTACTGCATCATCGAGCGGTTTCTGACGAACGTCCTCGAAGTCGAGGATTTCCGGGGGGAGGCCCGCGAACTGGAGAGCGTCATCGACGACACCGTCGCCGAGCGCCTCGACACCATCATCGACCGGAACTCGGAGTGCCCGGACTGCTTCGACCCCGAGACCGACGCCTGTCGGTATCTCGAAGTCGAACCGGAGAATTTCGCCGACTGAACTGTTCTGTCGTCCATCGTGAACGAACATAGAACTAAGAACGTTCAGCGAGAGGCCGAGTCATGGGTGGGGCCGAGAGCACGCTGAGTAGACTCAAGCGGTTGGCGGGGCTCACTCCGGAGGAGAACCTTCCGTACGTCTGCTTGTCGTGCGAAACAGGGTACGACGTGCAGTATCACGTCTGCCCCAACTGTGGCAGTTACGCGGTGGAGAGACAGCGCGACTGACCGACCGGCGGACCGAGAGCGGAAACGACTAATAGCCGGAGGACGACCGATTTTACGCAGTTGGAACCGACCGACTCCGTCCAGTCCCGTGGTGTAGTGGCCAATCATAATGGCCTTTGGAGCCATTGACGGCGGTTCGAATCCGCCCGGGACTATCTCCAAATCGGTGCGAGTCCTTCTGTACCGGTAACCCTTGCGTCATCCCTCGAGCCATCGTCACAGCCCTACCTCTACAGTTAAAACGGTACATCTAAAACGAAATTCTCAGAGACAGTCTCATCCTTCCTCACCACGTGGGAACAGACCAACGAGGCAGTATCTGGTAACTCCTCCCTGTAGCGTTGTAGCACTACTTTTAACCGTACTGGGCAGATAACCTGGCCAATGAATAAGTCGGTTGAAGAGGGAACTCAACGCACCGTGTCGGATGCTCAGCACGGCCTCAAAGCGTTGCGTCAAAGCCTAGCGTTCACCGGGCCCGTCGAGCCCCCCAGCGACCACGAACATACTAACGACCATCTTGCTCTCATCTACGAGAACCGCGACGAACAGTTCGCGGCAGTCGTCCCCTACATCCGTCAGGGCCTCGAACGAGGCGAGCGATGCGTCTACATCACGAACGAAAACTCCCGGGAAACGGTCGTAGAGGCGATGCAGTCCCGGGGTATTGACGTTGACGACGCCCTCGAATCAGGAGCGTTGTCGATTCACGACGAGCAGGAGACTTATCTTCGAAACGGATCGTTCGACCCGGAAGATACACTCGCCTTCCTTGACGACGCCATTACTGAAGCCGCTGAGGAGTACGAAGCACTCCGAGTGACCGGCGAGATGACGTTTATCCTCGACGATGACGCCCCCGTCGACGACCTCTTAAAGTGCGAGAGTAAAGCCAATTACCTATTTCGGGACGTGAACGGGATGGCGCTTTGCCAGTACAACCGAAACCGGTTCCAGCCGGAAGTCATCCGCGACGTCATCAACACCCACCCTCACCTGATTCACGGCAACAGGGTGAGCCACAACTCCTACTACTCGCCACCTTCGGAGTTCCTCGGTCCGGAACGGCCCGCTCGCGAGGTCGAGCGGATGTTGGGAACGCTCCGTGAGCAGACCGACGCGAAAGCGGAACTAGAGGGGCGCCAGCGGCGCGCAAACAGGCTAAACGAGGTTATCGCCAGTTCGGATCAGACGTTCGAGGAGAAACTCCAGGCCTTGTTCGAGTTGGGCTGCGATCGGTTCGATCTCGAACTTGGGGCTCTGGCCCGAGTCGATACGGAGGACGACTGGTTCGAGGTCGAGTTGATCAGCGATGAGCACGAACACTTCGAGCCCGGCGTCGAGCTTCCGTTGTCGCAGACCTACTGTACTGCCGCCACAGAAATCAAAGCCGCCGGGAGCGTCTCGGACCCTCACGGGGAGGGATACGACGATATCACCGTCTATCAGGAGTTCGGTATCCGGGCGTATCTGGGGACCTACGTCGAGCTGTCCGGCGATGCCGATCGGACGTTCTTCTTCGTCACCTCCGAACCGAGAGAGCACGGATTCTCGGACGACGAACACGCGTTTATCGAGTCGATGGGTCAGTGGGTGAAGTACGAACTCGAACGCCGACTGCGAGAGCAGGAGTTACACGAGCGCACCGAGCATCTGAGTGCGCTCGTCGAAACCACGCCCGAATGTATCAAGACCGTCGCTCCCGACGGTACCCTTCTCCAGATGAATCCCGCCGGACTGGAGATGGTGGAAGCCGATTCGGAATCGGACGTGACCGGAGAATGCGTCTATAACCTGATCGCCCCCGAACACCGTGAGAAGTTTCGCGAGTTCAACGAGGAGATCTGTCGGGGTGAACACGGGACCTTGGAGTTCGACATCGTCGGGCTGGATGGTACACGTCGCCACATGGAAACGCACGCAGCACCGCTTCGTCGTCCCGACGGTACGAGTGCTCACGTTGCGCTCACCCGCGATATCACCGAACAGGTCGCCCGTGAAGCGGAACTCGAGAGGACGATCTACCAGCTTCAACAGTCGAACAACCGGCTACAACAGTTCGCCTACGCTGCCTCCCACGATCTTCAGGAACCGTTGCGGATGATCTCCAGCTACCTGCAACTGCTCGAGAACAGATACAGAGATGAACTCGATGAGGACGCGAAAGACTACATCGACTTCGCGGTTGACGGGGCCGATCGCATGCGGTTGATGGTCGACGATCTCCTCGCGTTTTCGCGGATCGAACAGGCCGACGGGGAGTTCGAACCGGTCGAGGGAGACGCGGTCATCGAACGGGTCACGGCCGATCTTCGGATGCAGATCGAAGAAAGCGGCGCAGAGATCGTGACCCACTCACTCCCGACGGTGGTGGGGGATAGGAAGCAACTCGATCAGCTGTTCAACAATCTCATCTCGAACGCCATCAAGTACAACGACTCCGATCCCCCGTCTGTCGAAATCACCGCCGAAGAACGGACCGATCACTGGCAGTTCTCGGTCACCGATAACGGCATTGGTATCGACCCGGACAGCACCGAGCGGATTTTCGAGGTCTTCAAGCGACTTCACCGCGACGACGAGTCTCCCGGAACCGGAATCGGTCTCTCGCTGTGTCAGGAGATCGTTGAGAATCACGCTGGTAAGATTTGGGTCGATTCTACCCCCGGGGAGGGTTCGACATTCTCCTTTACGCTTTCGAAACAACCAACGAACTGATCGGTAGAGAGGTCACTATCGTCTGTAGCGATATTTGGGTGCGTGTCGACCTCGAGATTGTCGACGGAGTTCCAAACGCCGGGTGATCGCGTCGGGCCACAGCAACGGCGGTTTATTCTTCGCTCTCGAAACAACGTCCAGATGGGTACGAAGGACCGACTCCAGCAGAATCAAGTCGTAGTCTACGGAGTCGCGGTCACACTCGCAATCGTCGCTGGTCTCGGGAAACCGAGCGTGAGCTCGCTTTTCGAACCGCTCATCAATCCCGTCTTGGCGGTGCTGTTGTACGTGACGTTCCTCGAAATTCCGTTCACCAGGCTCCGCCACGCGTTCACGAATGGGCGGTTCATGGCGGCAGCCCTCGGAATGAACTTCCTCGTCGTCCCGGTCGTCGTCTTCGGTCTCACTCGGTTTCTGCCGCAGGATCCGGTGATTCTCGTGGGTGCGTTCATGGTGCTGCTGACGCCCTGTATCGACTACGTCATCACGTTCACGGAACTCGCGGGGGGAGACTCCGAGCAGATCACCGCCGCGACGCCGGTACTGATGCTCGTCCAACTGCTGTTGCTCCCGGCGTACCTGTGGCTGCTCATGGGTCAGCAAGTGGCGGAGTTCGTCGAGGCGGGACCGTTCATCGAGGCGTTCGTCCTGATTATCGCGCTTCCGCTGACGCTCGCGTGGCTCACGGAGTTCTGGGCCGACCGCTCCGAGACGGGCGACCGCTGGGAGGGCGCTATGGGCTGGTTACCGGTTCCGATGATGGGTGCGACGCTGTTCGTGGTAATCGCATCTCAGCTTCCTCGCGTGCAGGACTCGATCGGCCAGATTGCGGTTGTCGTCCCGGTGTACGTCGCGTTCTTGATCGTGATGCCACTGCTCGGTCGGCTCGCGGCGGGTCTCTTCCAGATGGACATCGGCGAGAGTCGTGCGCTCGTGTTCACGTCGGTAACGCGGAACTCGCTCGTCATCCTTCCGCTGGCACTTGCGTTACCGTCGGGGTACGCGCTCGCACCGGCAGTCGTCGTGACCCAGACGCTGGTCGAACTCACGGGAATGGTCGTTCTGACGAGGGTGGTTCCCGGCCGGCTCCTTCCGAACGGTCCGTCGACGTCGATTCTCAGCGAGTCGTAGACGTTCGCGCTCTTCACCCGGTCGGTGGATGCATAGAGCGGCGACTCACCAGCTACTGATCGGTGAACTGTTCGTCGAAAAGGGAGACCACCCGCCGCTCGATCTCGTCGCGAATCTCGCGGACGCGTTCGATATCCTGCCCGTGGGGGTCGTCTAGGTCCCAGTCTCGAACTTCGACGTTGGCGTCGAGTTCGAGCGTCGAACAGCCCATCGTCGCGACGACGTCGCACGCGTTGAGTTGCTCGTCGCTGACCTCCCGCGGTACGCGGTCCGACAGGTCGATATCCAGTTCTCGCATCGCTTCGACGACTTCGGGGTGAACCTCGTCGGCTGGCATCGTGCCACCCGTGACGATCTCGACGCGATCTTCGAGGCCGCGTCGTTGCCGTTCCCGCTCTGCAAACGCAGCGGACATCTGACTTCGACCGGCGTTCTGGACACAAACGAATCCGAACGTCACGACATCGTCGCTCATACAGATACTTGAGGAAGTACTAAAATAAGACTATCGACTGCGTGCGTGAACGCGACGAGTTCTTTGTCCGGGTCCGGTCCGCAGACGCCGGTGGAACAACACATCGCGTCTTCGAAGACGGTTATCTCGACCATAGTTGATGATTTTGAGCGTTTGAAGCGTTCTCGAGACAACGATAACGCAGCGAACGGAGATCGACTCTGTTCGGCTTCGTTCGCTGTCTTCCCGATCCGCTTCGACACTCACAGACAAACAGTTGAACAAATGTTTAAATAATTTCTTCGGTTCACCCGTTAGTGGGAGGACGCTCCTTTCACTCGACGGCTGGAAGATCACCTCGACAGAGGTATCGGGAGGTGGAATTAGCCAGTTACTGACGGTTCCGATCCGTGACTCGTGGTAGTTGAGCAGTCGGTGAATTCAATGCGGGTAACGCAGACGAAGAGTAGATTACCGTGTTCCGTCGAGAACGGCGAGAAGCGCGTTCGCTCTCGTCGTCGCCCGGTACTTTCGCCAGCGACCGTCCTTTCGTTTGCGGACGAGTCCAGCGTCTACTAGCGTGGAGAACGCGTGACTCACGGCGCTATCGCTAACGTCCATCAGCGGCGTGATTTCGCAGACACAGAGCTCGCTGTCCGCCTCGACGAGCATTCGAACGAGTCGATATCGCGTCTCGTTACCGAGCGCCGATAGCGTCCGAACGTCACTCGAGATCGTCTCCTCATCGATCAGTGCTTCGAGGTCGTCGAGTTCACTGAGTCGTTGTTGGAGGTCCTCACTTCGACACTCGCCCAGTTCGTCCCGCAGATACCGACGAAGCCGCTCGTCCGTCGTTGTTTCAGGCACTGACGAATAGTTGTCCAGTCTCTCAAATAAGCATTCCGTCGATAGTCTACTCTCCTGTTTTGGGCTTCGAATCGGTGTACTGCATTTCTCTGGGGACTTCGATGGAGATCCGTCCGGGACTACTTTCTGCGAACGTCGCCGACCGACAGGAGTCGAGACACCGCTAGTCGAACCTCAATCGGCGGCCGTGACTGGACCTTCGCGACCGGCCACGGTCCTCGAAACGGGAGGGAGAGACCGAGCGCCCGCCCCACCACGACCGACACACGAATCAGGCGAGGTCTCGGGTAGACGCCCTACATCCCTTCTTCGAGCGACTCGCGCTCGAAGTACAGCGCCTCGACGGTGAAGACCGCGACCGCGATGCCGACGACGAGCCAGAACACCGACGGAAGCTGTGCGTAGAGATACCACGTGAGCATGGCGAAGAAGGCGACCGACCCGACGGTGCCGACTAGTGGGGGAACGACGTTGATGTCGCCCCTATCGCGGTTCGTCAAGGTAAGCGCGCTCATCGCGCCGAAGACCGCGATAAACGAGAGCGACGCGAACTCGACGACGGCTTCGAGACTGCCGAGACTCGTGAACGCCGCCGTGAAGAAGCCGATGACGAGGACGGTCCGCGGCGGAGCGGCCTGCTCGTCGGCGTCGCCCATTCTGTCGGGGAGGATACCCTCGGAGATCAGGTTCTTCGCGAAGAGGGCTTCGCTGAATATCGTCGAGTTGATGGCGCTCGCCGTCGAGATGAGTCCGGCGATGCCGACGGCGAGCGCGAGCCACTTCGAGATGACGAGGGCTCCGTACAGCAGCGCCGCCTCGGGTTGGGCGGCGACCACTTCCTCGGGAAGGAGGCTCGTGATGACGAACCCCACGAGGACGTATATGAACGCCGCGATGGGAATCGAGAGGAACACGCCCTTGGCGAGCGTCTCGTCGGGGTCGTCGAACTGATCCTGGTCGTAGAAGAGCAACTGCCACCCCTCGAACGAGACGAAGCCGACGGAGGCGGCGAGAAACGGGTTGATGTCGAGACTCGTAATCGATCGCGTCAGCTCCGAGAGACCGCTCTGGAGGAGCTGATTCGAGAAGCCGAACCAGAGCGCGACGAAGCCGAAGACCGCGATGACGCCCGCCTGCACGAACACGAGATACCGCTCCACGGCGGCCGTCGAGGAGGCACCGAGGAGGTTCAGTCCGACGAACGTGGCGACGACGCCTATCGAGAGGAACTGTCGAAGCGGGAGTCCCCAGACGTACTCCACGCCGAGCATCATCTGCCCGTACGCACCGAACGCGTACGCGTACATCGCCATCGTTCCGATGTATCCGACGACGAGCGTCCACCCGACGACGCCCGCAGTCGTCGTCCGGCCGGTCAACTCCTCGATGAACGAGACCGACCCGCCGCTCTCCTCGGTCAGTTCGTTGAGCTTCACGTACGAGTAGGCACAACAGAGCACGACGACGGTGGCGAGCGCGTAGGCGAACCACGTCAGCACCCCGGCGGCGGCGACGACGATGCCGATCGCCGCGTAGATTCCGCCACCGACGATTCCGCCGACGCCGAGTGCGGTCGACGTTCCGACGCCGAAGCCTCCGTCGTCGCTCACGAGTCCACCCCCACGACGCGGTCGTCGGTCGTCAACTGGGGGTTGACCTCGGTGATGGGGTGGACCCTGAAGTCGCGGACCCGGTCGGAGACGGCGAAACTGTTCTCGAACGAGCACAGCGGGAGACAGACCCGGTCGGTGAGCAGTCGCGTGATCGCCGTCTCGTAGAGGCCCCGTCGTCGCGCACGGTCCGTCGTCTCCCGCGCCTCGGTGAGTCGGGTCATCACCTCGTCGTCGGTGTAGAACACCCCGTTCGTGCGTCCGATCATGTTTTCGTGGAACGTCGGGTACAGAAACGAGTCCGGGTCGGGCGTTCCGGCGATGCCGCCGACGAAGATGGAGTAGTCGCTCTCGGAGCCCGAGACGAACGTCTCGAGGTACCGCTTCCACGGCTTCGAGGTGACGAGCGCGCCGTGGCCGGCGTTGCGAAGACCGCCGGCGAGCGCTTCGCCGAACTCCTTCCAGAGGGGGTCCTTCGAGGTCAGAATCTCGAACTGACCGCCGGTCTCGCCCGCCTCTCGAAACAGCTGTCTCGCGCGGTCTGTGTTCTTGCGGACGGGAATCTGTCTCCACTGCTCTATCGGCATCTCCCAGTTCTCCGCGACCCGGCGCGGAAGCGGGCTGTACACTCGACTCCCGGACGGTTCGACCAACTCCCGGACCACTTCGTCCAGGTCGACGCAGTGGCTGATCGCCTCTCGAACCTTCGGTTTCGTCGTCGGACCCTGATTCAGGTTGAAGCCGAGGTAGTACGTCCGGTAGCCCGCTCGACGCTTCACCGAGGCGCCGGTGACGTCGCGGATGTCGTCGGCCACCTGCGGACTGACCGGTTCGATCGCGTCGTTGCGGCCGGTCCGAAGCCCCATCATGAGCGTGAGCGGCGATTCGACGTACGCGAACGTGAGTTGCGCAATCGCGGGCTTCGGCTCGCCCCAGTACTCGTCCCAGCGCACGAGTTGCGCCTTCTTCTCCTCGCTGAACTTCCGAACCTCGAACGGCCCGCTTCCGACGGGATCCGTCGCGAACGACTCCCTATCGGCTTCACGAGCCTCTTTTGGGACGATCGGTCGCGTGAGCGTGTGCGGAAACGCCGGATACGGCTCCTGGAGCCGGAAGCTGACCGTCCTCTCGTCGACGACCTCGACCGACTCCAGCACGTCGACCATCCACTCGGTCGCCGCCTCCTCCTCGACTGGCGCCTCGAACGAGTACCGAACGTCTGCCGCCGTGACCGGTCTGTCGTTCTGAAACCGCGCCCGTTCGTCGATCGTCACGTCGACCCGTCGACCACCGTTGGAGACCGTCGGCCGGCCGGTCGCGATCCGCGGGACGATATCGGTCCCCGCTCCGTACGCGTACAATCCGTCGAAAACCCGGTTTATCGCCTGTCTCGACCCCACGTCCTGCGCCTCGATCGGGTCGAGAGTGACCGGCGGATAGAGCGTTCCGAGCCGGAGCTTCGGTCCCGACGGCGTCCGGGCGTCGGCCGCACAACCAGTCAGCGTTACAACGCTTCCTGCGCCGATTCCCGCGAGCAGCTCGCGCCGCCGCAGCGAACTATCGTATCCCTCCATGTGTAACAGATGCGCTCTCGGTACTCCGGTAGGTGAGACGAGTTCGTGTTTCGGTTGGGCGATGACCGGATTGGAGTTTCTGCTTGCGATGGCATGCCACCGAACGCGAGGTTTCGTCCGGACCGCGTCGGCCGTTCCACTCCGGGCCAGCGAGCCGCCGTGAGTTACGGAGACGGCAGGCAGTCGAACTTCGCCTCGTCGTCCACTAGGTGGACGCTCGGGGCTTGACGGAGTCGCCGCGCTGGCCGCTTCGGTTTCCGAAAGAATGGCGTTCCGACCGCAGCGGCAGTCAGGTATTACTGTCGTTTCCGCCGCCGCCACCGTCGCCCTGCACCGGAATCAGTTGCGAGTCGACGAACCCCTGGTTGTCCTCGGGCAGGAACGAGTAGTTCGGGCGGACGCGGTACACCTGGCCCTGCTGGATGTTCGCGTCGTCGGCGGGGTAGACGAGGAATCGCTCGTTCGTGTTGAGGTACGTGGCGATCCGCGTGTTGTAGTCGCTCCAGGCGGTAAATCCGGTCTGCTGCGGCGTGTAGTTCACCACCCCGGAGACGATGCGAAGTCTCGCGCCGGGGTTGAAGTTGTTCGACTGGAACAGCGCCTTGTACCGGGGTTGGTTCCCGTCGGTCTGGGCGGCCGCGCCGCCAGTCGCCGACAGACCGAGCGCGAGACCTCCAGCGGACAGCGCGCCGGTTTTCAGCACGGTTCGTCGAGTCGATTCGCGTTCGTCCGTCGTGTTCTCACTCTCGTCGGTCATAGATTTCACCACGGGCCGTCGAACGACGAAGCGAACGTGCGTCGGTACGGCGAACTGCGCGCGTAGCGATAGTGGTTCGGACGACCCACGCGAACCGACGGCGAGCAGTTCCGAAAGCGCTAGCCTTGTTTTTGGAAGCAGCCTTCGACCAGGGTTCGGTCCCAGCGCCGAGACAGCGGTTCGACTGCGATACGGCGCCCGTCGAGGCCGGGTCCGGACCCGTGGGTCCACACGCCGAACCCGAACCCTTCTGTCGCCGCCACCCGA
The DNA here is from genome assembly GCF_020097835.1 of Haloprofundus halobius. Classification (GTDB taxonomy): domain Archaea; phylum Halobacteriota; class Halobacteria; order Halobacteriales; family Haloferacaceae; genus Haloprofundus; species Haloprofundus halobius. The sequence continues at coordinate 1,886,236 of NZ_CP083666.1, read as the reverse complement.
ACGTCGTGCTATGAGCGGACGCATCGACGGCGCGATTCGACGGGCGCAGTACAGCCTCCGGTACGTGGTCTTCTCGGCGTACTACGCGGCCGTCCGTCGAAACCACCGACACGAGTGGTACGCACCGAAAAAACGCGTCGGGTCCGCGAGCTTTCGGAGTTACGAACTCGTCAACAAACACGGCGACGACGTGTTGCTGCACCGACTCCTCCACGCCTGCGAACCCGGTGACGTCGTCTACGACGTGGGCGCGAACACCGGCGTCTACTCGCTGGCCGTCGCCGCCAGCGAACCAGATACCCGAATCGTCGCCTTCGAACCGAACCCGGACGTAGCCGCACAACTCCGGGCGAACGTCGACCGCAACGGGTTCGGAGATAGAATCACCGTCCGCGAGGAGGGCGTCGGCGCGGCGACCGGAACCCGTCGGTTCCACCGCTCCACGTACGACGAACTCGGGTCGTTCGACGCCAGAAACGCCGGCGCGTGGGAGGCGAGCGTCCGCGACGAAATCGACGTTCACGTCGTCGCCCTCGACGATGTCGTCGCCGGAGTCGGCGCGGACAACACGGGCGAAGGTGAAGACGGTGAACTTCCCCCACCGGATCACATCAAAATCGACGTCGAGGGGTACGGGTTGGAGGCACTTCGGGGCGCGCGCGAGACGCTTCGGTCGGCGCGCCCCACCGTCTACTTCGAACCGCACACCGAAGGCGGCGAGGACCGGACCGCTGACGTCGCGTCGTTGCTGCGGTCGCTCGGCTACCGGATCCGGATACGACCCGACGCGTGGGTCTGTACTCCCAAAACGGAACCCGGTCGGTCGAGCGATTAAACCAGTCGGAACTTCACCCGCTCTTTCTCTCCACCTTTCGTTTCTCGACCCGTGACTTCGACGGTACCGAGTTCGTCGGTGTTCGCGACGTGCGTGCCCGCGCAGGCGGTCCGGTCGTACGGGTCGTCCTCGGGGCCGATTTCGACGAGTCGAATCTCGGTGATGGAGTCCGGCAGGAGGTGGAGTCGAGTGCGCTCGGGGTCGAGCGTCGCCTCGGCCTCCTCGCGGTCCATCACGTACCACCGGACGGGCATCGCGTCGGCGACGAGGTCGTTCATCCGCGCTTCGATGTCGGCGAGGTCGCCCTCGTCGAAGCGTCCGTACGCGCAGTCGAGGTAGGCCCGGTCGGCGTACAGCTGGTTTCCGGTCGTCTCGGCGTCGTACTCCGAGAGCAAGAGCGCCGAGAGGAGGTGCTGGGCGGTGTGGTACTTCATGTGCGAGTACCGACGCTCCCAGTCGAGTCGGCCGGTGACGGTCGTCCCCGCTTCGGGCGGCTCCTCCGAGAGCGTGTGGTACACCGTGTCCTTCTTCGAGACGTCGGTGACGGTCCACGTCTCGGACGCTGCGTCCGAGCCGTCGCCGGCGAGACGGAGCGTCCCGTTGTCGTTCGGTTGGCCGCCGCCGGTCGGGTAGAACGCGGTTCGGTCGAGGACGACTCTGTCGTCGAGGACGCGTTCGACTGTCGCCTCGAACTCGCGCGCGTCGGTGTCGTCGAGGTACAGTAACTCGGTCATAGACGTGGAGACCCGTCGAACTCACTTACGGGTTCGCTTTGCGGCGGATTCGCACGCCCGCCGCGGGGTGGGAGGCGACGCGTCGGCGGTGGCGTCGGTCGCTCGCGTCGGATTTTCGGAGTCGTCGGCCCTGTCGTAACGCCTAAGAGCGAAACGACCCTCTCTTCGAGCAACAATGACTGACAGCCCTTCCCATCGGAGGTGGACTCCGTGGGGGTCGAGATAAAAGAGACGGAAGTCACCGAGGAACAGTTCGAGGAGATGAAGCGGTTCGTCTACGATTATCTCGCCGCCAGCGTGGAGAACGAGGACGACGGCGGCCGGATGCGGTGGTACCCCTGGCACAGCGCCGACTACCGGTTCAACCACATCCTCAACGTCGTCGCCCTCGCGACTCACATCGCCGAGCGCGAGAGTGCCGATGTCGACGTCGTCGCCGTCGCGTCGCTGTTTCACGACATCGCGAAACTCGACGCCGACCAGGACGTCCACGCCGAGGAAGGCGCGCGCGTCGCCCGGGAGTACCTCTCCTCGCACGGCGAGTTCCCGCAGTCGTTCATCGACGAAGTCTGCCAGGCCATCGAGGACCACTCCTATCAGGGACCGCTGTCGGACGTGTCGCTGGAGACACAGTGTCTCATGGAGGCCGACATCCTCGACAAGGTCGGCGCGAACGGGACGGCGCTCATGCTGCTGCGGATGGGCTACGAGGCCCGCACGCACATGGACGCCGCCGAGATGGTCGAGCGCGTCCTCCAGCGCGGCGTCGACGCCTCTCGTCGCATCGAGAGCGACACCGCCGAGAGCATCGCCCACCGCCGTCTGAAGCGAGTCAAGTGGTTCCGCGAGTGGCTCGAAGATGAAGTCCCCGAGATGAACCACGAACGGTTCGGGTTCTGAGTCGAACGAGAACGACGCGGTTCGTTTTTAGATGGTGTCCAACACGCCGAGCACCCGCTCCTCGGCGTCGCGTCCCGGGTCGTGTTCGGAGCCGTCGCGTTCGCTCTCGCGATGTTCCGCCACGGTGCGGCGCATCGCCTCGTCGACGGGCGTCGACTCCCAGCCCAGCGACGCGAGTTTGCTCGTGTCGAGGACGTGTGGGTACGGTCGGTAGAGGACGAAATCCGTCGGTTCGAGCTCCGCGGCGGCGAGTTCGCGTTCGCCCGCGTGGACGACTTCTATCTCGGTATCTGCGGCGTCGGCGACGACCTCGACCATCTCTTCGAGCGTGACGAGTCGCTGGTCGCCGACGTTGTACGCCTCGCCGGGTTCGCCCGACTCGGCGACGATACGGAGCGCGCTCGCCACGTCCTCGACGTACGCGCGGTGCCAGATGTTCGTCCCGTCGCCCGGCACGATGACGCGGTCGTAGTTGTCGACGCGCTCTAACCAGTAATCGAGGCGCTCGGTGTAGTCGTGCGGGCCGTAGACGATGCACGGGCGGACCGAGGTGGCGTTGACGCCTCGCTCGGCGGCCTCAGAGACGATGCGGTCGCCCTCGGCTTTCCGCGCCCCGTAGCTGTCGGGCGAGTCGTCTTCGGTCTGTTCGGGCGTGCAGTCGCAGAGTTCGGTGACGCCCTCGCGTTTCGGAATCTCTTCGTTGCCGTAGGCGCTCCCGCTGGAGATGTAGACGTAGCCGTCGACGTCGGCGAACACGTCGACTGCCTCTTCTACTTCCTTGGGTTTGTACGCGACGCAGTCGACGACGATGTTCGGGTCCGCCTCGTCGCGGGCGCGTTCGAGGTCGTCTCGGTTGGTTCGGTCGCCTTCGACGCGGCCGACGCGCTCGTCGTCCGCGAAGGGGTTCTCGTGGTTGCCGCGGTTGAAGATGGTGACCTCGTAGCCGTTCTCCAGTAGGTCGTCGACGACGTGGCGGCCGATGAAGCGCGTCCCGCCGACGACGAGTGCCGAGTCGCTCGTGTCGCTCATGTCGGTTCTCGGTCGGTGGTGCGGGATGAAAAGTGTACGAGTGGCGGTCCGATTGGCCGTGATTACGCGTCGTCGGGTTCCACTGTGGCATCCAACGCGTCTAACACCCGCTCTTCGTCTGCCCTCTCAGGCTCGTTCTCCGCCCCGTCGCGATCGTTTTCGACATGCGCCGTCGCCGTCGTCGCGACGGCCTCCGATTTCGGCGTCGACTCCCAGCCCAACTGGTGTAATTTCTCCGTCGACACGAGCATCGGCCGTGGGGTGTACAGCGGGAAATCCGTCGGTTCGAGGTCCGCCTCGGCCAACTCGCGGTCACTCGCGCCGACGACTTCCACCTCGGTATCGAGCGCCTCTCCGATCAACTCCAGCGACTCCGACAGCGAAAATGCGTTCCTGTCGGCCACGTTGTACGCCTCGCCCGGGTCGCCCTCTTCGGCGACGATTCTGAGGGCGCTGGCGACGTCCCCGACGTACGACCGGTGGAGGAGACTGCCGCCGTCGCCCGGCACGAGCACGCGGTCGTACTCGGCGACCCGGCCGACCCAGTACGCGAAGCGTTCGGTGTAGTCGTGCGGCCCGTAGACGAGCATCGGCCGGACCGCCATCGCCTCGGCACCCTCTGCGGCGGCGACGGCGACCGCTCTATCCCCTTCGGCCTTCCGCGGACCGTAGCTCTCGGCGGAGTCGTCCTCGGCTTGTCCGGGCGTACAGTCGTGAATCGGTGTCTCGTCCTCTCGCATCGGCACGTCCGGTCGAGCGTAGGCGCTGCCGCTGGAGACGTAGACGTAGCGGGCGTCGGCGAACACGTCGGTCGCCGTCTCCACGTCGTGGGGATGGTACGCACAGAAGTCGACGACGACATCGGGGGCGACTTCGGCCGACGCCGACTCCAGCGCGTCGCGGTCGGTCCGGTCGCCGGGGATGTGCGAGACGCCCGCACGGTCCGCGAAGGGGTCGTCGTGGGTGCCGCGGGTGAACGTCGTCACGTCGTAGTCGTGCGCGAGCAGTTCCTCGACCGTGTGGCGGCCGATGAAGCGCGTCCCACCGAGACAGAGAGCGGTTTTCATATGCTCTGCTCGCGGGGGTGCGCGAAAAGCGTACGTCAGGCGGAACGGACCGCGCGGAAAAGAGACGTGGCCCCCATTGGGCCGCGTCGTGGACGGGTGCGTCGGCTACACACGCCCGGCAGCGTTCAGTTCTGGTCGCCGACCGTGAGCAACGACCGCAGGCTCACCGCTTGCGCCTCGAACTCGGTGATGTCCAACTCGTCGGTGGTGATGATGACGCCGTGGTCGTCGACGAGCACGCGACAGAGAAAGCCCTTCGAGAAGACGCGAATCGTGTACTCGTACTCGCCGACGTCCGGTTCGGTCGCCGGGTTCTCGAACAGGTCGCCGTACGTCTCCTGCGAGGAGAAGCCGAGGCGCTCGTTCTCGACGAGCGGCTCCTTCACCGAGCGGACGCGCGACCTGTCGTCGGTGTAGAGATCCGAGCGGAGGTACAGCACCTCGAACTCGTCGGGCGTGAAGTAGATGACGCTGCGAAGCGCGTCGCCGAGCGCGGTTCGTGCGATGTAGACGATGCCGTCCGCGAGGTCGTCGTTGGGTCGCGATGTCATATGGTACGTACGCTCGGCGTCGTATCAGTTGTTTCCCACCCGAGAGAACGATGGCGCGCTACCGACTTCGCGCGGAGGAATCGTTCGACCCGTTCGAACTGTTCGACCCATCTCACCCCTCTTGCGGAGTTTTGACCAGCGAGTCGTAGAAGCCGCTTCCGCCGGAGGCGAGGTACGCGTAGAAGCCGACGCCGCCACCGTCGTACTGGGAGTCAGTCCCCGAGAGTCTGGTGACGGGGGTTCCGTCGGCGTCGGCGACGACGACGATGTGTCTCCCCGACTCCTGCCACCGAACGAGTACCTGGTACCAGTTGTTCTGGCCGAGCGCGAATCCCTGGCTCGACTGTCCGACCAGCGACTTCGCCCCGTTGGTCTCCTTGTAGAGAAAGACGTTGTTCTGGGGAAGCTGCAGTTTGACGTAGTACTGGTTGTTCGGGTCCTCGACGGCGTACCCGAAATTGAGCGTGTCGGCCCCGCCGGTCGCGCGAACCCAGTACGAGAACGTGTCGCCTCGCGTCGGTGCGTCCGGCAGCGACGCGGTGTACACACCGGAGTCGACGCCGGTAATCCGGAGTGACCGCGACCCGGACTGCGAGACGTTTTGCGTCGTCGAAACACCCTCCTGTCCGTCCAAAAACTGGTAGCGGTCCCCGAGTTGCTGCGCCCCGTACTCGAACGCTTCTACCACGCGCTCTTGCTGGGCGGAGACACCGGAACTTCCGACCAGTGGGAGCCCGACTGAGAGTCCCGCGGCGGCACCGAGTGTTTGTAGTGCGCTGCGACGCCCAACCATGGGTGCTGTCGAATCGGTCCGTGCGTTTTTTTCCATGACCATGGAGTTCGACAGTACGACATAAGATAAATTCAGTTCAGAGAAATGTGATGTTCGTGTGGTTTGTTCGCTCTCCATCCCCCTAATGTCAATTCATGAAACCGGTGGTGTGCGAATGTAAACATATACGACCGATTGTGCGTGAACGTCACTATCTCGTGTCGGACGAGCTGAAACAACCGTCCCCGACTCCGTCAGACGGAGTACTACGCGCGTCGCTCCGGGGGTACGAGAGACGGGAGAAAAAGACAGAAGACGGAAGACGAGCGAAGATGACGACGCGCAGCGCCGCGCTCGCCGCGTTCAGTCGTCGCTCTGGGCGACTTCGCGGTCGATGCGGGTGTCTTCGACGGAACCGGCGGGCGCGGGGAGTTCGTCGCGTACGTCGGCGCGTCCCTCCTCGGTGATGACTTTCGCGTACGCGTCCGGCATCACTTTCGCGAAGTTCTTCACTTCGCTGGGCCACTCCGCGAGCAGCGCCTCGGCGCGCTCGCTGTCGGCGTAGTCGGCGTGGTTCTCCACGAGGCGGCGCAGCATCGCCTCGTCGCTCTCGCCGAGTTCCTGCGAGAGCGACACCATCTCGGTGTTCGCCTTCGCCGCCAACTCCTCGTCGGGGTCGTAGACGTAGGCGACGCCGCCGGACATCCCCGCGGCGAAGTTCCGCCCCGTCCCGCCGAGCACGGCCACGACGCCGCCGGTCATGTACTCGCAGCCGTGGTCGCCGACGCCCTCGACGACGGCTTTCACCCCCGAGTTGCGGACGGCGAAGCGCTCGCCCGCGACGCCGTTGACGTACAGTTCGCCCTGCGTCGCGCCGTACAACGCGACGTTGCCGATGAGGACGTTCTCGTCGGGTTCGTAGCTCGCGTCCGCGGGCGTCTCGACGACGACTTTGCCGCCGGAGAGCCCCTTACCGACGTAGTCGTTGGCCGCGCCGGTGAGGCGCATCGTCACGCCCGAGGCGAGGAACGCCCCGAAGCTCTGGCCGGCGACGCCGTCGAACTCGCAGGTGATAGTGTCGTCGGAGAGCCCCTCGCCGCCGTACCGCGTCGAGATGCGATCCGAGAGCATCGCGCCGACCGCGCGGTCGACGTTCGATATCTCGTGGCGCAGTTGGACGGGTTCACCGTCGTCGAGCGCCGGTTGCGCGTCCTCGATGAGTTGGCGGTCGAGTTGCGCGTCGAGGTCCGAGTGTGACTGTTCCTGCGTCTTGCGACGCTGCTCGCCCGCCGGTTCCGCGAGTACCGCCGAGAGGTCCAGATGTTTGGCCTTCTCGTGGTCGGTCTCGCGCTGGCGGAGGTAGCGGGGACGGCCGATCATCTCGTCGACCGTCTCGAAGCCGAGTTCGGCCATGAGCTCGCGCAGTTCCTGCGCGATGAACGTCATGTAGTTGATGACGTGGTCGGGTTCGCCGGGGAAGCGGTTCCGAAGGTTCTCGTTCTGGGTCGCGACGCCGACCGGACAGGTGTTCTCGTGGCACTGCCGCGCCATCACGCAGCCGGCGGTGACGAGCGACGCCGTCCCGAAGATGTACTCCTCCGCGCCCAGTAGCGCGGCGATAGCCACGTCGCGGCCGGTCTTCATCCCGCCGTCGGTGGAGACGCGAATCCGGTCGCGCAGGCCCGTCGCACAGAGCATCTGGTTCGCCTCCGCGAGGCCGAGTTCCCACGGTAGGCCGGCGTTCTTGATGCTCGTCTTCGGCGACGCGCCCGTACCGCCGGAGTCGCCGGAGATGTGTACTACATCCGCGTTGGCCTTCGCGACGCCCGCGGCGATGGTGCCGATGCCCGCCTCCGAGACGAGTTTGACGTTGATGTCGGCGTCCTCGTTGGCGACTTTGAGGTCGTGGATGAGCTGTTTGAGGTCCTCGATGGAGTAGATGTCGTGCAGCGGCGGCGGTGAGATGAGGCCGACGCCCGGCGTCGAGTAGCGGACGTGCGCTATCATCTCGTTTACCTTCTTGCCGGGGAGGTGGCCGCCCTCGCCGGGCTTCGACCCCTGCGCCATCTTGATCTGTAGCTCGTCGGCCGACGAGAGGTAGTGGCTCGTGACGCCGAAGCGACCCGACGCCACCTGCTTGACGTTGCACTCCTTCTCGGTGCCGAAGCGCTTTGGCGGTTCGCCGCCCTCGCCGGAGTTCGACTTCCCGCCGATGCGGTTCATCGCGATGGAGTTGTTCTCGTGGGCTTCCGGCGAGAGCGAGCCGAGGCTCATCGCCGCCGTCGAGAACCGCTTCACGATCTCCTCGACGGGTTCGACGTCCTCGATGGGAATCGAATCGCGGTCGGAGTCGAAGTCGAGCAGGCCGCGGAGCGTCTGTAGCTCCTCGCTCTGGTCGTTGACGAGTTCGGCGAACTCTCGGTACGTCTCGTAGTTGCCGGAGCGGACCGCCCGCTGGAGCGCGCCGACTGTCTTCGGGTTCCACTGGTGGTGGATGCCCGCCGAGCGGTTCTCGTACTCGCCCTGGACTTCGAGCTTCGGGTCCTCGCCGTAAGCGACGGTGTGGCGCGTGAGCAAGTCCGCCTCTATCTGGGGCATCCCGATGCCTTCGGTGCGAATCTCGGTGCCCTCGAAGTACTCGCGGACGAACTCCGAGGAGAGGCCGACGGCCTCGAAAATCTGGGCACCACGGTAGCTCTCGACCGTCGAGATACCCATCTTCGCCATCGTCTTCAGCAGGCCGTCTTCGAGCGCCTTCACGTACGCTGCGATGGCCTCCTCGGGGTCCGCCCCGTCGGGACCGGCGACGATGTCCTCGATGGTCTGGTAGGCGAGGTACGGGTTCACCGCACCTGCGCCGTAGCCGACGAGCGTCGCAATGTGGTGGACCTCGCGGGGGTCGCCCGACTCGACGACGAGTCCGGCGCGGTTGCGCAGCCCGTTACGGACGAGGCTGTGGTGGACCGCCCCCGTCGCCAAGAGACTCGGAATCGGCACTCTGTCGGGACCGGCCGCACGGTCCGAGAGGACGACGATGTCCGCGCCGCCCTCGATGGCCTCGCGGGCCTCGTCGCGAAGGCGTTCGACCGCGTCTTCGAGTTCCTCCTCGCCGCGCTCGTACGTCATGTCGAGCGTCTCGCTGCGCAGGCCGTCGCTGCCGTCGAGGTCCTCGATTCCGGCCGTCTGCTCGTCGGTGACGACGGGCGAGTCGAGCACGAGTTGCCGGGCGTGCTCGGGCGACTCCGCGAGCATGTTCCGCTGGTTACCGAGGCGGGATTCGAGGCTCGTCACCAACTTCTCGCGGATGTAGTCGATCGGCGGGTTCGACACCTGCGCGAACAGCTGTTTGAAGTACGTGAACAGGGGGCGGTTGAAGTCCGAGAGCACCGACAGCGGCGTGTCGTCGCCCATCGAGCCGACGGGGTCTTTCCCCTGTCTGGCCATCGGCTCGATGAGGTGGTTCAGTTGGTCCTGCGTGTAGCCGAACGCCGCCTGCTGGGCGCGCAGCGACTCGACGGGGTCGCGGGTACCGAACGCCTCGGGGTCGGCGGACGCCGAGAGGTGGCGCTGTTCGTCGGCGACCCACTCGCCGTACTTCGCATCGACGAGCGAGTCGAACACTTCCTCGTCGGGGATGACGCGACCCTCCTCGGGGTCGGCCATGAACAGTTGGCCGGGCTGGAGGCGGCCGCGCGACTTGATTTCGCTTGGGTCGTGGTCGAGCGCGCCGACTTCGCTGGCCATCACGAGGCGGTTATCGGTCGTCACGTCGTAGCGACACGGCCGGAGGCCGTTGCGGTCGAGCACCGCGGCGATTCTGTCGCCGTCGGTGGCGGCGACGAGCGCCGGCCCGTCCCACGGTTCGACGAGGCTCGCGTGGTAGTCGTACCAGTCGTGTCGCCCCTCGTCCATCGCGTGGTCGTTGCGGTACGCCTCCGGAATCAGCATCCGGAGGACGTGCGGCAGGTCGCGGCCACCTTGTAACAGGAGTTCGACGACGTTGTCGACGCTGGCGGTGTCGCTCTGGTCGGCGTGTGTGACGGGTTTGATGGTCTCGATGTCTGTGCCGAAGTCGGGGTGCTCCAACTCCGTCTCGCGGGCGCGCATCCAGTTGACGTTGCCGCGAATGGTGTTTATCTCGCCGTTGTGGACGACGTTGCGGTAGGGGTGCGCGAGATGCCACGCGCCGAGGGTGTTCGTCGAGAAACGGGCGTGAACCATCGACAGCGACGTCTTCATCCGCTCGTCGCTGAGGTCCGGGTAGTACGTCGGCAGCTGCTCGGCCTTCAGGAGACCTTTGTAGACGAGCGTCTTCCGCGAGAGCGAGCAGACGTAGAAGCGCCCGCTCCCCTCGATGCCGGAGTCGTCGACGGCATTCTCGGCGGCACGACGGCCGACGTACAGCGCGCGGTCGAACGCTTCGGCGTCCGTCGCGTCGTCGGTCGGCTGGACGAACAGCTGCCGGACGTCCGGTTCCGACTCCAGCGCCGTCGCGCCGAGGTCCGTGTTGTCCGTCGGAACGTCGCGCCAGTGAAACGCGTCGAGTCCGTGGTCGGCGAGCGCGTCCTCGACGACGCCGACGACGCGTTCGCGGGCGTCGTCGTCCTGTGGGAAGAAGACGGAGCCGATCGCCCACAGTTCGGGGAGGTCGCAGTCGAGTTCCTCGGCGAAGAATGCGTCGGGGCGTTGTATCATGATGCCCGCGCCGTCGCCGGTGTTCTCCTCCGCACCGGTGGTGCCGCGGTGTTCGAGGTTTACGAGTAGTTCGAGCCCGTCGGAGAGCACGTCGTGCGACGCGCCACCGTCGAGGTCCATGACGGCGCCGACGCCGCAGTTCGAGCGTTCGTCGGCCGGGTCCGCGAGGCCGACCCTGCGGGTGTCTGTGTGTGGCTTGGTCATACACTGAGCCTGGAGCTAGCCACTTATGAGCGTACTCCTGAAAGAATAAGGGTGTTCTTATGGCATATAAGGCCGTTATGATATACTGTATAGACCGAACGACCGTGATGGATTCGGGCGTATCTGCGGCGAGGCCGTCACCGTCGGGACGCTCGCGGCGACGATTTATCCGTGTGGAGACGGCACTACCCGCGATGGCAACTCTCGTGTACGAATCGCCCGACGGGGTGACCGAAGAAGAGGTCGCAGCCGAGAACATCTCCGACTCCGGGAAGGTCGCGGGCGTCCGAGTCAAACTCCCGGACAGGGGCTACTTACACCTCCCCTACGGTCGTCTCTACTCGATACGGATGAGTGAGGAGGAGGGGAAGATGAGCTACTCCTCGCCGTAGGCGTCGACGAGCGCGAGGCGGTCGGTGCGGTCGACCGTGGGACTGCCGGAAAACGAGGTCGCCGGTGCTCAGTACGACTTCGCGAAGTACGCGGTCTCCTCGGACGACTCGCCGCAGACCGCGCACTCGCCGTGGTCGTCGAGATCCAACTGCTTCTCCTCGTCGTCGGGGAACGGGACCATCACGATTTCGGCCGAAATCTGGTCTTTGATCTCGGTCTCACAGCTCTCCTCGCCGCACCAGGGCGCGCGGACGTAGCCGCCGTGCTGGCCGATGGTGCCGAGAATCTCGTTGCGGGCGAACGCGTCGCGGACGTTCTCCTCGACGTTCTCCTCGGCGGCGGCGTACAGTTTCGCGTACACCTCGTCGAAGTGGTCCTCGACCGTCTCGGCGATGTTCTCGCGGGTCTCGACCGTCGACCCGCCGTCGGGGCGGTGGACGACCGTGATCTCCTCGTCTTCGACCTCGTTGGGGCCGATTTCGAGGCGGACGGGGACGCCGTTGAGTTCGTGTTCGTTGAACTTGAAGCCGGGATTGCGCTCGTCGCGGTCGTCGAGTTCGACGCGGATTCCAGCCGCTTCGAGGTCGTCTGCGACGCTCCCGGCGTAGTCGAGCACTTCTTCCTGGTTCTCCTCCTGCCAGATGGGGACGACGACGACCTGCGTGGGCGCGACGGTGGGGGGTAGCACGAGCCCTTGGTCGTCGGAGTGAGTCATGATGAGCGCGCCGATGGAGCGCCACGAGAAGCCCCACGAGGTGGTGTGAGCCGTTCGGTCCTCCTCGCCCTCGTCGGAGTAGGTGATATCGAACGCCTCGGCGAAGCTGGTGCCGAGGTAGTGGCTCGTCGCGCCCTGCACCGACTTGCCGTCGGGCATCAGCGCCTCGACGGTCGTGGTCGTGTCCGCGCCGGGGAACTTGTCGTGGTCGGGTTTCCGCCCGCGGAGCACGGGGATGGCGAAGAGTTCCTCGTAGGCCGACTCGTACTGGTCGAGTCGGAGCATCGTCTCCTCCCACGCGTCCGCTTCGGTGGCGTGGGCGGTGTGGCCCTCCTGCCAGAGGAACTCCTTCGTGCGGAAGAACGGTTTGGTGTCCGTGGCTTCCCAGCGGACGACGGAGCACCACTGGTTGACGCGTAGCGGGAGGTCACGGTGGCTGCGTACCCACTGACTCATGTAGGGAGTGATGATGCTCTCGCTCGTGGGGCGGACGGCGAGGCGTTCCTCCAGTTCCTCGTGGCCGCCGTGGGTGACCCACGCGACTTCGGGGTCGAATCCCTCGACGATGTCTTTCTCGCGTTCGAGGTAGCTCTCGGGGATGAAAAGCGGGAAGTAGGCGTTCTGCACTCCGGTCGCTTTGAACTTCTCGTCCAGATAGCCCTGAACGGCCTCCCAGAGGGCGTATCCACGAGGTCGGGTGACGATGAAGCCGCTCATCCCCTCGGGACCGTAGTTGGCCAGTCCGGCCTTCTGGACGACTTCGGCGTACCAGTCGCCGGTGTTGTACTCCTTGGACTCGGTGATACCGAGGTCCTGGTTGTCGGTCATTGTCGAAACGGTCGCAGTACGGTGGGATATGACTTCTGGAAGTGTGCGACGCCCTCTCGGTACGGCGTTCGGGGACTGACGCGTGCGGTTCCGCGCTACGGTTCGCCGACCCCGAACGGACTCTCCGCCTCTGTCCACTCCCATCCGGGTAACCGGGTCTGAAACCCCGCCGCCAGCGCCGCATCCAGGTCGTCAGCGCCGGCGACGCCCTCGCTGTGGGTCATCGTATCCGCGAAGTGGAACGTCGCCTGCGCGAGCAACGCGTGCGGTTGGCCGCCCGCGATGGTCGACGCTAGCTCTCGACCCAGTATCTCGTCGACGACGAAGCCGGGATAGTCGCCCTCGACGTCCAGTTCTCGGAGCAGGCCGACGTAGCCGGCGACGTTGACCGCCACGTCGCCGTCGGCGAAGACGGCGTCGACCTCGGCGCGGTACTGGGCCTCGGTCACGGAAGCGACGTCGGTGTCGAACAGTTCGCCGAGTGCGTCGCGAACGTCGTTGATGAGCGCGACGATGGTCGAGTCACGGGATTTCAGCGTCTCTCGTTCGGCGGCGACGGACTCGGCTGTGAGTTCCATAGCGTCTCCGAGAACCGCCGCCGGCTTTCCTTTTGCGAAGGCTTTTATAATCCGAAGGTAATACTGCCGGACAAGCGGGTTTTCACTGCCTCTTCCCGCACATAGCATACAGAGTTACTCCGTTGAGTATGTCTCTCGGGACCACCGGTCACGACGAGCGTTCGATTACCTGCGTTCGCGGCGACCCGGCGGCACCGAGGCGGCAGTACGAGGCCCGACCGGAGTGGACCGACGGGCAGCACACATATGAGCTCAGTAGATAAGCAACTTGAGGAACTGAAAGCAGAGATCGACAGCGAACTTCCGAGCGACATCGTGGTCTCGGACGTGAAGTACGAGGGACCGGAACTCGTCGTCTACACGCGAAACCCCAAGGAGTTCGCGCAGAACGGCGACCTCATCCGGAAACTCGCCAGCAAACTCCGAAAACGAATCACGGTTCGGCCGGACCCCGACGTCCTCACCGACCCGGAGAAGGCACGCGAGCAGGTGCTCGACGTGATTCCCGACGAGGCGAACGTGACCGATCTCGACTTCCACGCCGACACCGGCGAAGTCGTCATCGAGGCGGCCAAACCCGGCATGGTCATCGGTCGTCACGGCTCGACGCTGCGCGAGATAACCCAACAGGTCGGGTGGACGCCCGAAGTCGTCCGAACGCCCCCCATCGAATCTTCTACCGTCTCCAACGTCCGAAACTTCCTGAAGCAGGAGCGCGAGGAGCGCCGCGACATCTTAGAGCGGGTCGGCCGCCAGATACACCGCGAGCAGCTCAGCCGCGAACAGTGGGTGCGCATCTCGACGCTCGGCTGTTGCCGCGAGGTCGGCCGCGCGTCGTTCATCCTCTCGACGGCCGACACGCGCATCCTCATCGACTGCGGCGACAAACCCGGTGCCGAGGGCGAGGTCCCGTACCTCCAGGTCCCCGAGGCGCTGGGGTCGGGCGCGAACTCCATCGACGCGGTCGTGCTCACGCACGCCCACCTCGACCACTCGGCGCTGCTTCCCCTCCTGTTCAAATACGGCTACGACGGCCCGATTTACTGCACCGAACCGACGCGCGACCTGATGGGACTGCTGACGCTCGACTACCTCGACGTGGCGGTCAAGGAGGGCCGGACGCCGCCGTACGAGTCCGAGATGGTTCGCGAAGCCATCAAGCACTGCATCCCGCTCGAATACGGCGACGTCACCGACATCGCCCCCGACGTGAAGCTCACCTTCCACAACGCGGGCCACATCCTCGGCTCGGCGGTGACGCACTTCCACATCGGCGACGGCCTCTACAACGTCGCGTTCTCCGGCGACATCCACTACAAGGACACCCGCCTGTTCAACGGCGCGGTCAACGACTTCCCGCGCGTGGAGACGCTGGTAATGGAGTCGACCTACGGCGGACGAAACGACTACCAGACCGACCAGGAGGACTCCGAGCAGAAACTCGTCGACGTCATCAACGAGACGGCCGACGAAGGCGGTAAGGTGCTCATCCCGGCGTTCGCCGTCGGTCGGTCCCAAGAGATCATGCTCGTCCTCGAACAGGCGATGCGCTCGGGGAAGATTCCGGAGATGCCCGTCCACCTCGACGGGATGATCTGGGAGGCGACGGCCATCCACACGACCTACCCCGAGTATCTCCGCGACGAACTCCGCGACCGCATCTTCCACGAGGACGAGAACCCGTTCCTCGCGCCGCAGTTCAACCATATCGACGGCGGCGAGGAGGAACGTCAGGAGGTCGCCGACGACGGCCCCTGTATCATCCTCTCGACCTCCGGCATGGTTACTGGCGGCCCCATCATGTCGTGGCTCCGCCACCTCGGCCCGGACCCGGACTCGAACCTCGTCTTCGTCGGCTACCAGGCGCAGGGAACGCTCGGCCGCCGCATCCAGAACGGCTGGGACGAGATACCCGTCAACGACCGCGACAACCGCAACTCCGGGCGGTCGGGCACGCTCACGCTGAAGATGGGCGTCGAGACGGTCGACGGCTTCTCCGGCCACGCCGACCGCAACGGCCTGATGAACTTCGTCCGCACGATGAACCCCCGACCCGAGAAGGTGCTCTGCGTCCACGGCGACGAGCGCTCGGTGCAGGACCTCTCGTCGGCGCTGTACCACGAGTTCAACATGCGGACGTTCGCGCCGAAAAACCTCGAAACGTTCCGGTTCAAGTAAGCAGAAACCGGGTCTCTTCGCCGACTGTTCTCGCGCCCGCTCCTACTCCTCGCGTTCGAGTTCCCACTCCTCGTCGGTCACCGACTCGCGCGCCAGTTCCTCGCCGTCGCCGAGCAGTCGGAACTCGAATCGGCCGTCGATTCGTTCGATCTGGACGTCGAGCGAGAGTGCGTCGGCGGTCACCGTCTCCGTCGCCGCCTCCGGACTCCTGTCGTCCCCGGTCGCCGCGAGGCCGTAGTCGTCGTAGGCGACGCGCGTCGACGCCGCGATGACTTCGTCGCCGTCGTACACGTCGGCGGAGATGCCGTCGTGCGTTTCGGTCTCCTCGACTCGCAGCGTGTAGGTCTCCATCGACATACACGGAACGTGCCACCTCGACGGTATTCAGTTTCGGGGACTCTGTCATCGAGATCACATGTCATCGAACGGACCGACGCAGGTGGATTCAACTGGATACGGCACGCCACGGAGAGTATGCGTCTCGCGCTCATCGCCCACGACGAGAAGAAACCGGCGCTCATCGAGTTCGCGAAGGATCGACACGACGACTTAGCGGCGTTCGACCTGATAGCGACGGGAACGACCGGCCAGCGACTCATCGACGAGACAAACCTCGATATCGAACGGATGCAGTCGGGACCGCTCGGCGGCGACATGCAGATCGGCGCGCGAATCGCCGAGGAGAGCTGCGACGGCGTCATCTTCCTGCGCGACCCGCTGACCGCTCAACCGCACGAACCCGACATCTCGGCGCTGCTGCGCATCTGCGACGTGCACGAGACGCCGCTGGCGACGAACCTCGCCAGCGCCGACGCCGTGCTGGACGAACTCGTCCGGGAGCGGGAGGATATGGAACTGTAGGCGGGGAGTCAGTCGTCGGCGACAGCCTCCGCCGGGTCGACTACCGACTCCTCGATTTCGTCGATGCCGACTCTCTCGCAGTAGTCGTACAGCGGACACGCCTCAGGACCGTCCAGGCACGCCGGTTTCTGCGCTTTGCAGTACTCGCGGCCGAACTGAATCATCGCCGTGTGACCGAACCCGCATTTTTCGGCGGGAACGTCGCGTTCGAGATACTCGCGGACTTCCTCGTGGTCGGCGTCCGGCGGCGCGAGTCCCATTCGCCGACTGATTCGGTGGACGTGCGTGTCGACGGGGAAGACGCCGCCGCGCCCGCCCGAGAAGAGGAGCACGCAGTCGGCGGTCTTCGGGCCGACGCCGCGAATCTCAAGCAGTCGGTCTCGCACGGTCTGGGGGTCCTCCTCGCGGACGTACGCGTCGAACGCGGCCTCGCCCCCGAACTCGTCGACGATTTCGGCGGCGGCGTCTATCATCATCTCCGACTTCTGGTTGTACAACCCCGCCGACTGGATGGTCTCGACGAGTTCCGACTGTTCGGCGTCGGCGAGCGTCTTCGCGAGATCACCACCCGAATATCGGTTCATCAGGCTATCGTGCGCCGGTTGACTCGCCACGTCGCTGGTGTTCTGGCTCAGGATGGTCCGGACGAGACACTCGAAGGCGTCCTGACCGCCGTACGCTTTCCGCCAGTACAGTTCGCCGAGTTCGTCGACGACGGCCTCGGCGCGGGTGTCGGCCTCGCTGGGGTCGAACTCGGCCTCGACGCCGCCGCCGTCGGGGCCGCCGCTGATGTTCTCCGCAGGTTCGTCTTTCATACCGGACGGTGGGAGCGATTCGGCAAAAGGGATATGGCGTCCGCGTCGGCCCTCAGGCGTCGGCGGCGTCGACGCGAAGCGTCAGCGTCAGTTCCGCGCCGTCGGCGAGCGCCGAGACGAGGTCACGGTCGAACCCCTCGGCGGCGAACTCGGCCCCGAGCATGATCGTTCGGTCGTCGGTGTGGTCGCTGGTCCGGCCGACCATGCTCCGGTCGCCCTCGAACGTGAGTTTCGGGTGGCCGTGGCCCTCGACGCGCTCGGTGACGCCGTCGACCTCGAATGTCGCGATAATGCGCGCGTCCTCGCTCTGACACGCTTCGACGAACGTCGGGTCGAACTCGGCGGGCGTCCGGTCGGCCTCGACGGCGAGGATACAATCTCCGGCCGGGGTGAGCCAGTCGTCTGTCGTCACCTCGAACGTGCTCGCGTGGCGGGCGGAGACGTGCTCGTGCCCGCGTGCGTGAACGACCTCTTCTCTCATAGCGGAGAAGTGACGCGCCGACGGAAATCTGTGGTGTTTCCGTCGAACGAAGCGAGCGGAAGCACGGAAACGTGATACGTTCCCCAGCCGTTTCGCTCGACCGTAGTGAGAGCAACGCACGGAAGCGTGGAGCTCTTTCACCGTCTCTACTGGGCGAAGCGTAGTGAGAACAGGAGAGAACTCTTTCGGGACGCTCGTCTACATTTATTCGCGGTGTGATCAATCCGAATGATTCTCGGTCGTTTAAGTGCGTCAACCGTTACCAATGAGGGACCAGTTTGGTGCGGAATCGTGCCACAGTACCACGTATGGTAGCTGTTTTCACTCACTCGATCACCGAAGTATTTATATGTACAACGCCAGTACGTAAGGGTACCAGAACGCCTCCGGCATCTGGCGGAATCGCACGGGGAATGATCAGGAATTTCTTATCCACGGTCGAACGCACATCGTCAGAGCGACCGCCACGCGCCCGGAGCGGTGATGGTATCGAGGATTGATCAAGTATGGCAGCGGAACAATTCGGAATCAAAGCATTGGACGAATCGAACAACGTAGAACTGACCGACGAGAAACTGGAGAGTGGCTCGAAAGGCCAACTCATCAA
This sequence comes from Haloprofundus halobius, assembly GCF_020097835.1. Taxonomy (GTDB): domain Archaea; phylum Halobacteriota; class Halobacteria; order Halobacteriales; family Haloferacaceae; genus Haloprofundus; species Haloprofundus halobius. Next base: position 1,867,993 of record NZ_CP083666.1, on the reverse strand, counting down.
ACTCGCAGGTCAGCTTCGCGACCGACGAAACGAACTCAACCAGATGGCCTCCGAGCGCGCCTCCAAGCGCGACGACCTCAACGCGAAGACGCGTGAGAAGGTCGACGAGGCCCAGGAACACCGCGAGCAGCGCGACTCGCTCAACGAGCAGGTGCAGGAGCACAAGAAGTCGCGCAACGAGCTGAACGCGGAGGCCAACGAGCTCTTCGACAAGGTCGAGGAGATGAAGAGCGACCTCGAACTCGACGACGGCAAGGACCTCGAGGAGCTCGAAGACGAGATCAAACAGCTCGAGTTCCGTCAGCAGACCGAGGTACTCTCCACCGAGGACGAGCGCGAACTCATCGAGAAAATCGAAAACAAGCGCGAGGAGTACCAGAACCGAAAGGAGAAGGTCGAGGACAGCGGCGAACTCGAGGAACTCATCGAGGAGGCCGAGGAGGTTCGCTCCGAGGCGTCGAAGCACCACCAGAAGGTGACCGAGCTCGCCGACGAGGCCCAGGAACACCACAACCAGATGATCGAGGCCTACCGCGAGGCCGACGACATCCGCGACCGCGCCGACGAGATGCACGAGCTGTTCGTCGAGGCGCAGGAAGCCGCCGACCGCCACCACGAGGACTTCGTCCGCGTCCAGAAGCGCCTGCGCGAACTCGACAAGAAGGAAGAGCGCGAGCGCAAGGACTCCCGCGCCGAGGAACGCGAGGCCGCCAAGCAGGAAGCCGAGGAGATCTACCAGGCGTTCCAAGACGGCGAGACCCTCGACACCGAGGACCTGATGAAGCTCCAGCGCGCCGGTCTTCTCTAAGCGCGTCACTCTCTTTGCAGTTTTAAGCCGTCACGCCCCTCAGCTACGGGTATGGCTGGTGTCCTGCCGTGAACACTCGGAAAGCAACGGTCGAACGACTGCTCATCGTCGCCCTCGGTGCTGTCGCCGCGGCGGCCGTCGGCTGGTGGCTGTTCTACGACGTTCCCGACTCGCTCGGAGAGCTCCTCGGCGTCGTCCTCGTGGTCGTCACCGTCGCCGTCGGCGTGCGGGTTGCGTCGAGAGTCGCCGCCTCCCGAGTCTCGGCGCACAACGTCGCCGAAGTCGCCGTCGAAGGACCGATTTCGCGAGGCGGCGGCCGCGGCCCGCTCCCGACCGGAAACGTCGGAACCCCCGCCGACGACATCGTCGACCAGATAGAGCGCGCCGACGACGGAGACGCGGAGGCGCTTCTGCTCAAGTTGAACACGCCGGGCGGCGAAGTCGTCCCGAGCGACGACATCCGAAACGCCGCCATCGACTTCGACGGGCCGACCGTCGCCTACGCCACCGACACCTGCGCCAGCGGCGGGTACTGGATTGCCAGCGGCTGCGACGAACTGTGGGCGCGCGAGGCGAGCATCGTCGGCAGCATCGGGGTCATCGGCTCGTCGGTGAACGTCCACGAACTCGCCGAGCAGTTGGGCGTCTCCTACGAGCGTTTCGCGGCGGGGAAGTACAAGGACGCGGGCGTGGCGTTGAAGGAACTCTCCGAGGACGACAGAGCGTACCTGCAGGGCATCGTCGACCGCCTCTACGACCATTTCGTCGAGCGCGTCGCCGAGGGTCGCGGGATGGACGTCGAGACGATTCGGGAGACGGAGGCGCGGGTGTACGTCGGTACCGACGCCCACGGACTCGGGCTCGTCGACGAACTCGGCACTCGCGACGACGTGGAGGACCGACTCTCGGAACTGCTCGACACCGACGCGGTAGTCCAGGAGTTCGAGCCGCCGCGGGGACTCGCCGTCCGACTCCGTCGGGGAGCCGAACGGGTCGCGTACGCGCTCGGAGCGGGGCTATCGAGTCACTTAGACGCCGACGGCGTCGAGTTCCGGTTCTGACGCGGCGGGGACGACGGAACTCGGGCGACAGGGAGGTTTTTACCCTACCGGGTGTTTCGCTGACGTGTGACTACGCTGGTCCTCTGTGTCGACCGGGCGAACGACATCGGACGCAAGACCGGCTTGCGGACGCCCGTCTCCGGGTGGGAGGCGGTGCAGTCGCTCGTCGTCGACGTCGGTCTCGCCGATCCCGAGGACACGAGCGTGAACTGTCTCCTCGAAGCGCTCCGCGTCGCCCGCGACCTCCGCGACGACCGCGAGGAGGCGGTCGTCGCCGTCGTCTCCGGCGAGAGCGACTCGCTCGTCGGGGCCGACCGGTCGGTCGCCGCCCAACTCGACGAACTCGTCGAGACGTACGACCCCGAAAGCGTCGTCGTCGTCGTCGACAGCGCCGAGGACGAGCGGTTGGTCCCCGTCGTCGAGAGCCGTCTCCGCGTCGACGCCGTCGACCGCATCGTCGTTCGGCAGGCGCGCGACATCGAGTCGACGTACTACCTCCTCAAGCAGTTTCTCGCCGACGAGGAACTCCGACAGACCGTGCTCGTTCCGATGGGTATCGGCCTGCTGCTCCTGCCGCTTCTGCTGCTGCGGTTCGAGTCCCCGGCGCTGGCGGGGGCGTTTCTCGCGTCGCTGCTCGGTGCGGTGCTGCTGTACAAGGGTCTCGCCATCGACGAACGTCTCGCGAGCGTCCCCGAACGGACGCGCGACGCGCTCTACTCCGGACAGGTGTCGGTCGTCACCTACGTCGTCGCCGCGGGCCTCACGCTCGTCGGCGTCTTCCTCGGCGGGCTGGAGGCCTCGGAGCTGGCGACGGGCGACGCCGTCGTCGTCCCGGCGATTCAGTTCCTCTACAGCAGCGTCCCGTGGCTGGCGCTGGCGGCGCTCACGGCGAGCACCGGCCGTCTCGTCGACGAACTCATCCAGACCGACGAGGTGCGCTCGCCGTACTGGAATCTGCCCTTCGGCGTCGTTGCACTCGGCCTCGTGGTTCGGGGGTTCACCGGTTGGTACCTCGAACGCGAGGGTATCCTCCCGCACGCGATCGTTCCGGGGCTGACGGGCGAACTCCCACCGACGTACCGACTCGCGGCGTTCATCGTCGCGGGACTCGTCGTCAGCATCGTCGGCGTCGCCGTGGCGTCGAACGTGACCGACGAGACACTCGACGTGCGGTGAAGCGAGACTACGAGAGGTTCAGCGAATCGCGCGGTACTCGCCGTGTTTGATGCCGACGACGAGTGCGAGCCTCCGTCAGTTTCGTCGCGGCCGGACGATGTCTGCGAGGACGACGACGGTACCGAGGAGCCATCCGAGCGGAACCGCGACGCCGAACCACATCAACACGTACGCGAACCCTTCGAGAGTGAACTGATCGCGGAGCACCTGGTTGAGGCCGCCGACGGTGAGTACGTTGTCGAGAATCCAGACGGCGACCGACTGACTGCCGGGGAAGATGACCGCCGAGAGCGTCGGCGAGTAGAGTGCGGCGACGACCGGCGGGAGAAACAGCGCGGTCATCGCCGACGGGTAGGCGAACAGCACGCTCGTCCCGCGTCCGCCGACGCGCGAGAAGACGACGGCGAGCGCCGCCGACAGCGTCGCGACGAGGCTGGCGGCGGCGACGGCGAGAAAGCCGGTCGTCGAGAACTGATACCGGGCGAACGCCGACAGCGCCCCCCAGACGACGAGCGAGAGGAGAATCACGCCGACGAGACCCAGACGCGCCCCGGCGCTGTCGAGTCGCTTCGCGTGAAAGCGCGTCGCAAAGCCGAGCAACAACAGCGGATACACCACCGCGACGAGCGGGACACCGAGCGCGCTCCAAGCCGAGTACGTCGCCCGCTGCGGACCCGTCTGCGGTTTCCACTTGCCGATGACCGAGTTCCCGACGTTCAACTGGCGCGGGAAGACTAGTTCCATCCACGTTTCGTGTAACCGGACGAGGTCGATGCGTATCGCGCCGACCAACCCCGGCGACGAGGTTGTCTCCATCGCAAGAGAGTGTCGTACCAGTTGATGTGAATTTTGTGGGTCGGCGTCCGTGCCGACTCGACCGTCTCGCTGAGGGTGACGCGCCGGAGACGTTACTGGCGAGGCGGAGAGAGCGAAAAGAAAAATCGCGCCGTCGGATGCCGTTTTCGCCGACGTTCGCGGGTGTACACGAGTGTTCTCGAACGTTTGCGGACGTCACCAGGGTGCGAAACTCGGGTCGACGCGGCGGTCGGTTCGGTCGATGGCGTCGATTTCGGCGATATCCTCGTCGTCGAGGTCGACGGCCAGCGACTCCCAGTTGTCGCGGATGTGGTCTTCGCTCGTCGCCTTCGGGATGGCGGTGACGCCCTTCTCGCGAATCCAGGCGAGACTCACCTGGAACGGACTCGCGTCGTGTTTGTCGGCGATGGACGCGATGGTATCGTCGTTCGCGATTTCGCCGCGGGCCAACGGCGAGTACGCGACGAGTTCGACGTCGCGCTCGGCGCAGTGTTCGTGGAGCTCCTCCTGCGGGAGCAGCGGGTGGAGTTCGACCTGATTCGCGAAGATGGGGGCGTCGGCGTGTTCGATGGCCTCGTCGACGTGTTCCGGTTGGAAGTTGCTCACGCCGACGCGTTCGACGAGGCCCTCGTCGCAGAGGTCGTCGAACGCGGCGAACGTCTCCTCGGGGTCGTACTCGCGGGCGGGCCAGTGGACGTAGAGGAGGTCGACGTAGTCGACGCCGAGATCGTCGAGACTCTCCTTCGCCGTCTCGATGACGTCGTCGTACGCGAGGTTGTCGATCCACACCTTCGTCGCGAGGAAGATATCCTCTCGCGGAACGTCGGCGGCGGCGAGACCCTCGCCGACTTCGGACTCGTTGCCGTACGCTTGTGCGGTGTCGATGTGGCGGTAACCCATCTCCAGCGCCGTCTGCACGGCGTTTCGGCACTCGTCGGCGTCGGTATTCTCCCACGTGCCGAGGCCGAGCATCGGCATCCCGTTCGCGCGCGGAACGTCGTCGCTGCCGAGTTCCTGTCCTTGGGACATGTATCGAAAGGAGGTCCCTCACGCCAAAAGCGGTTGCGGCCGTCGTAGGTTCTGCCGACAGTCCCGCGGCCGTCAGGGCCACACGCCAGGCAACTTCACGGCGTGGTCGTCGAGCAGTCGAAGCAGCGGCGCGAGGTCGTCGAACGTCGGACCGCGGGCGATCTCGCCGGTCACCTCGTTCCACTCGATATGCCCCGAAACGGCGAGTTTCGGCAGGTGAACGTGCCGCAGTTGCGTTCTGACGTGAGCGCGTTCGACGCCCCACGCGACGGCGAGTTCCTCGCTCACCGCTCGTTCCTCCCGCGGACTGCGCTCGAGAAGTCCGAGGAGTACGTGCCGGCGCGTAGCGCTGGCCAGCGTGGCGAACACCCCGTCTAGCTCGATTGCCGGGCGAATCGGGTCGGTCGTCCGCGAGTTGTCGTACGTCACGTGAGCGTCCTCGATTGGAATTCTCACCAAGTTATGATTGGAGATATGCTTGTTCAGTACGGACTCTTAAGAGGGGTCGACTCCTTTAAAAGAAGTGTGGTCGTCATCGCCGAACTCGAGATACCCGCGGACGCGTTCGACCTCGGTCGCCTCTCGCAGGCGACCGAGGGGATTCACATCGAACTGGAGCGCGTCGTCCCCACCGGGAGCGACGGCGTGATGCCGTTTTTCTGGGCGGGCGCGCCGGCGTCCGAGGGAGTCGAGACGTTCGACGCGTTCGAGCGAGCGGTCCGCGACGACGACGTGGTCGAGGAACTGACCGCCATCGCCCGGGTCGACGACCGGGTGCTCTACCACGTCGTCTGGGACGACGCTGCGGCGAACCTCACGACGGTCCTCGTCGGGAGCGAGGCGACGATTCTCGAAGCGTACGGCGACGACCCCTGGCGATTCCGACTCCGGTTCGCCGACCACCGCGGCCTCAGGGAGTTTCACAACTACTGTCTCGACCACGACATCGCCTTTCGGGTCGAACGTATCTACACGCTCGACGAAGAACAGGACGCGAAGTACAACTTCGGCCTCACGCCCGAACAGCGGAATGCGCTGACGCTCGCGGTCGAACACGGCTACTTCGGCGTCCCGCGGGGGATTTTGCTGCAGGAGATAGCCGACGAACTCGGAATCAGCCAACAGGCCGCCTCCGAGCGGGTTCGACGTGCTGCCGAGACGGTTTTGCAGAGCGTGTTGCTCTCGAAGTCGGCCGATGACTTCGAGTGAGTCGCGGACGCGACAGTATTTGGTGACGGCGACCCGACCCGACGTATGGTAATCGTCGCACTCGGCGACCGACTCCGGTCGGACTCGATTCATCGCCACCTTCGACGACGCGTCGACACCGCCGTCGACGCCTTCGAGGAGAGAGACGCCGCGTACCTGCTTTTCACCGGCGCGGCGACGAACCCGGACGTGCCGCGCGCGGAGTGTGAGGTCATGGCGGAGTACGCCGAATCGAAGGGCGTCGCTCCCGAACGCATGCTGCTCGACTCCCACGCCCACGACACCCGCGGGAACGGCTACTTCGCTCGGCTGTTGGTCGAGAAACACGCGCCCGACGCGGAGACGGTGTCCGTCGTCAGTTCGCGGCGTCACCTCGAACGGGCAGGGTACATCTTCGAGCAGTGTTTCGGCGACGCCTACGAGATAAACGTCAGCTACGCCGTCGACCCGGAACCGAAGTACGACGGATTTCCGGAGGCAGAGATTCGTCGACTCCGTGAGCAAGACCGAGAGTTCTTCGACGGAATCACACCCGGCGATACGGACGCGATTCGGCGGCGACTCGCCGCCGACGACACGGCGTACGCGTGGTTGGCCGAAGACAGCGAGTAAACCGATTACCCCTGTACAGTGCGGGCGAAGAATCGAGCGTTTTTGCACCGCGAGTGAGGCCGAAGGCCGAGCGAGCGGGCCGACGACTGAACGGAGTGAGTGAAACGAACGAAGTGAACGAGGAGTGCTTTTGGTCGAGCTTTTGCCGAGGGCCGCGTCGCGGCCCGCAGAGCAAAAGGTCGGTTCTAGTACTTCGGGTCCGCACCCGTGATGGCGTACACGTCGTCCATGATGTCGTCGCGTACCTCACGCCACGTCTCGAACCCACCCGGACGCGCCGGATACCGGTCGTAGTGCGCCTTCAACTCGTTCGCTTTGCTGCGGACGCGAGCCAACTCGAACAGCGTGTCCCAGTGGCCGAACGTCTGCACGAGCGTCCGGAGCTTCAGACCGAGGTTCATCGAATCGGTGCCGCCGCGGCCGACAGCGTCGGCGAGCTGCTGACCGGGAACCGACGTGACGATACCGACGAGTTCGTCGACGTCGTGGACGCCGCCCCAGATGTTGTAGAGGTCGATGGCCGCGAAGCGTTTGCCGAAATCGGTCATCACGTCGTGGTTGTACATCCACAGCGCCTCCTCGCTCACGTCGCCGTCGCCGACGGCCGCGATGGCGCGGTTGGCCGCGCGGTGGGCGGATTTCGCCGCCCCGGGGATGCCGCCGCCGGTCGTCGGATTGACGTGGCCCGCGGCGTCGCCGACGGCGACGAATCCGTTCGCGACCGCCGAGTCGTAGGGTCGTCGAGTTGGAAGCGCCGCACCGAGTTTGTCTTTCACCGTCGCGCCGGTGAACTCTGCGCGGCCGCGGAGGTCTTTCTTGAGCGTCTCGACGAGTTTCATCGGCTCCTTGTTCATCTGGAAGCCGAGGCCGACGTTGATCTCGGTCGCCGTGCGCGGGAAGTACCAGAGGTAGCCCAGTTCCTCGGTCGGTTTGAAGACGATGGCGTCGTCCCAGTCGACGGGGTCGGGGATGTCGACGACCTCGCGGTACGCCGAGCAGAACTGCGAGTAGTTGACGTTCGTGTCGAACGTCGTTCCCGAGAAGTCGGTCTTGTCCTGCAGGAGCGAGAGCGCACCCGCGGCGTCGATGGTGACCTCGGCTTCGTAGTCGACAGCCTCGCCCTTTCGCTTGGCGCGGACGCCGGTGACCGTTCCGTCCTCGGCCTGCGTCACGTCCTGCACCACGGTGTCGTAGTGAATCTCCGCGCCGGTTCGCTCGGTCTCTTCGAGGATGACCTCGCCGTAGCGCTTGCGGTCGACGACCGCGCCCGGTTCCGACAGTGGGATGTCGAGCGTCTCGCCGTCCGGACTCTCGAACACGGCGCGCCGGATGTTCCGGTTGGTGAACGACTCCTCCTTCAGATAGTCGAGGTCGATAACGTCGGGGAACGAACTCTTCCCTTTGATCGCGTCGCCGCAGGCGATGTGACCCGCCTCCTCCGGCGACTTCCGCTCGATGATAACGGTGTCGAGACCCGCAGAGGCCGTCGTCGCGGCGGCGAAGGCTCCGGCGGTGCCTCCCCCGACTACGACGATATCATACGTATCCGCTGGCATAAACAGGTAGTTTCCCGCCAGTTCATAAAAAACGCGTGCATCCATTCACGGACGGTGACGGGTCCAGCACGACCGAGAGTGTTCGGTTGGAGTAAGAGATTTGGTCACACACGCTCTCCGGAGTGTATGAAACGCGCACAGTTTCTCGTGCCGGCGGTCGCGCTCCTGGTGGTGCTCTCGGGTTGCGTCAGCGCGGACGCGCTGACGCTGGAGTCGAATCCGGCGTCGATACCGGATTCGGCGCTGGCGGACGCGAGCTACGAACCCGGCGAGAGCCGGTCGGTCGTCGTCGACCGCCGCGTCGCCGTCGCCGGGGCCGGAGCGAACGTCACGCTCGTCGGCTGGCTCTCGTCGTACGCACGCTCCGATGGTGGCGCGTCCGTCGTTTTGCTCTCGACGCCGAACCCCGACGTCGCGGGCGTCTCCGCCAACCCACTCGCCGGAGAGACGAACGACGAACTCGTCGAACGACTGCTCGGCCTCTCGAACGAGGTCACCGGCGACTCTGTCGGTGACCTCCGCCGCGTCGGCGAAACCGAGCGAACGGTTCTCGACGAGCGGGCGACCGTCGTCACGTACGAGGGTAACGTGAGTGCAGAGAACGTCTCCGTCGACGGGTCGACTGCGCAGTCGAACGAGTCGATCGCCGTGCAGTTCCACGTCGCGACCGTCAGCCACGGCGACGACGTGATCGTCGCGCTGGCGATGCACCCCGCCGACCTCGACGAACAGGAGACGGTGCTGTCGCTGTTCGAGCGTATCGAACACCGGGATTGAGACACGACGGAAAGGATACATCACCTCGCTGCGCACGGCGACCATGGTCTCCCTGTTTTTCTCCGAGACGGTCCTCTGCACGCCGGGCAGCGGCGTCCCGCAGACGCTATTCGGCGTTCTCTTGTTCGGCTTTGCTCTCGTCTGGGCGCTCGCAAACCTAGGCAGCCCGTGGCTTGGACAGCCGTCTCTTTCGCTCGTAGTGTCAGTTGCCACGTCGCTACTGGGGTTCGCAGCGTTTCTATTCGGGCTACTCCTGATTGGGCTCTTCGACGACCTGCTCGGCTACGGTGGATTCGGCTGTGGCATTCAGTGGGTGTACCTCCCTGCGGCTGCCATGTCGTTGGCTGGTGCTCTGCTACTGCTCTGGACGGGACGACGGGTTTGGCAGACAAAGTAGCGACTTCGACGTGTGGACGTACGACTGTGTTGAGGGTTGTAACGAACAGACGGCACACCGACTCTCCCACCCGCGGAGCGGCGCGCCGTACACCCGCCCCGACCGACCCCGCGACGACTCGTCAACGCATGGGGGGGTCTGGTCTCTTCTTTACAGATAAACCCTCGTCGCGGTGCGGTCGCTGAAGCGGTTGCGGTCGCTGTGCGGTACGGTCAGCGGCAAGTAGTCGTACCGCGAGCGAGGCCGAAGGCCGAGCGAGTGGCCTTTTTGGTCCACCGGGAGAGCTCCGCTCTCCCGAGCGTTCGTTCACTACGTTCACGAACACAGATTTTTGCGCCGAGCGGTCGCGCAAAGCGCGACCCGAGGCGGAAAAAGGGGGGTTAGTAGAACTCTCGCACGAGGTCCGTCGCGTCCTCGGGCGCGCCGTCCGGAATCTCCGCCATGTTCTCGGTGAGGCCGTGCTGCTCCTCGTACGGCACCGAGTTCTCGTTCTGATAGATGACGCCCTGATACTCTTTCGAGGCGTCGAGGATGCGGTCCTTCGCCGCGTCGTAGTCGTGGCGGTCGTAGTCGTCGTCCTCGGCGAGGTCAACGAGGTTGTCGCGGAAGTAGTCGTACGTGTCGACGTCGTTGAACGTCACGCACGGGCTGAACACGTTGACGAAGCCGAAGCCGTCGTGTTCGATGGCCTCCTGGACGATCTCGGCGTGTCGCATCGCGTCCGAGGAAAAGGACTGCGCGATGAACGTCGCGCCCGCCGCGAGCGCCAGCGCCATCGGGTTGACCGGCGGCTGTTTCGGGCCCTCGGGCGTCGTCGACGTCTCGAAGTCCTCGCGCGAAGTCGGCGAGGCCTGCCCCTTCGTGAGACCGTAGATGCGGTTGTCCATGACGACGTACGTCATGTCGACGTTCCGGCGGACGGCGTGGACGAAGTGGCCCGCGCCGATGGAGTAGCCGTCACCGTCGCCGCCGGCGACCATCACTTCGAGATCGGGGTTGGCCATCTTCACGCCCGCGCCGACCGGCAGCGCGCGGCCGTGGACGCCGTGCATCGCGTAGCTGTGCATGTAGGTGCCGATCTTGCCGGAACAGCCGATGCCGGCGACGACGAACGTGTTGTCGGGGTCGTTGCCCGTGTTCGCCAGCGCCTTCATCATGCCGTTCATCGTGCCGAAGTCGCCGCACCCGGGGCACCACGTCGGCTGTTTGTCGGACTTGAAATCGGTGAATCGAACGTCTGAGCTCATGCGGTAATCTCCTGTGAGAGCGTCTCTTTGATGTCTTCGGCCAGTTCGTCGGCTTTGAATCGGACGCCGTTGTACTTGTTCACGCGCTTGACACGGGTAAGGGCGTCGTGTTCGAGGATGTCGGCGAACTGTCCGGTGTTGTTACACTCGACGACGATGACGTCGTCGGCGTCGTTGATGACCTCCGTGAGGTCCGGACGCGGGAAGATGTACGGTACCGAAATGAAGTGGACGTCGACGCCGTCCTCCTCGAGGAACTCGATTGCTTCGACCATCGCGCCCTCGTTCGAACCCCACGAGATGACGAGGTTTCCTGAATCTTTGTCGCCGAACTCGCGGTAGGCCCACGGTTCGCGCTCCTTGGCCGTCTCGACCTTCCGGTTGCGCTTGTCGACCTGCTCGACGCGCATGTCGGTGTCCTCGGTCCGGCGACCGAGTTCGTCGTGTTCGAGACCGGTCGACATGTGTGCGCCGCCGCCCGTCCCGGGGAACGAGCGCGGACTCACGCCGTCGTCGGTGAGCGCGTGGGGTTTGAACTGCCCCTTCTCGTTCTGCCACTCGCCGATGGTGTCGTCGTCGACGACCTTGCCGCGATCGATCTCGACGGCGTCCATGTCGAACTCCTCGGGCGCGAACGTCTGCTCGGTGACCGCCATCGCGAGGTCGGCGGCGAGGTAGACGGGCGTCTGGTACTTCTCGGCGAGGTTGAACGCCTCGACCGTCTTGTGGAAACACTCGGCGACGGTGGTCGGCGCGAGCGTGAAGCGCGGGATCTCGCCGTGACCGCCGTACACCATCTGGTTCAGGTCGCCCTGCTCCTGTTTGGTCGGCATCCCCGTCGAGGGGCCCGAGCGCATCACGTCGACGATGACCAACGGCGTCTCGCTCGTCGCGATGAGACCGAACGTCTCGGTCATCAGGTCGATACCCGGACCGGAGGTGGCGGTCATCGCGCGGGCACCGGCGCGCGCGCCGCCGAGTGCGAGGTTGATGGCCGCGAGCTCGTCTTCCGCCTGGACGACGTGACCGCCGTACTGCTCGATACGGCCGGTGAGATACTCCATCACGTCAGTCGCGGGCGTGATGGGGTAGCCGGCGTAGAAGCGGCATCCGGCGGCGATGGCACCCATGCCGATGGCCTCGTCGCCGTTGAGGAGCACGTAGTCGTTGTCGGTCGTCTCGAGGTTGTAGTCGAACTCGTGGTCGTAGTTCTCGTTGACGTAGTCGCGTCCGGCGCGGGCGGCCTTTCGGTTGTTGTCGACGATGGCCTGTCCCTTGCCGCCGAAGCGTTTCTCGAGCGAACTGTCGAGATGTTCGATGGGGAAGTCGGCGACGGCGCACGCCGCGCCGAGCGCGACGACGTTGCGCATGATTGCGCCACCTTTCTCCTCGGCGATACTCTGGAGGGGAACGTCCAGCCCGACCATTCCCTCCGGAATCTCGACGCCCTGCATCGTGGTGCGCTCGCCGTCGTAGACGATGACGCTGCCCTCGTGCAGTTCGTCGAGGTTCTCGTCGATGGTTCGCGGTGTGAGCGCGATGAGTACGTCGAGTCGGTCCACGACACTCTGCACTTGGTCGACCGAGGTTCGGACTTTGTACGCTGTGTATCCGCCGCGGATACGAGACGCGAAGTCCTTCGAGGTGAACACGTGCCGGCCAGCCCGTGAGAGCGCCTGGGCGAAAATCTTCCCCGTGGAGTCGATGCCATCGCCAGCCTCTCCGCCGATGGCCCAGTTGAAGTCCGCAGGCATGCTAATCGGTGCTACCTCCGGCCGAATCAAAAGCCTTCTGAAAGGAGCGGGGGTGGTGTCCTCCCGCATTCGGGCGTTTTTTCGCCAGAGACTCCTCAAAAAAGCCTACTTTCGATGCGACTCTGTGACGGGTTTCCAATCGACTCCGCTCGAACTGTAAACCGTCTTATCTCATCTCGGTCTCGACTCGGCGCCGTCTCGCACGCGCTGACGAGAGTGGGAAGCGACTTTGTGGTGGCCCCCCAATTGCCCGGACATGGACGCAACCGTCGCCGTCACCGACGTCAGTTCGGTCGGCCCGAACACGGTCGCTATCGTGCTCGAATCGCCCGACGGGTTCGACGCTCGTCCCGGCCAGTTCGTCAAGATAGCCGCCGCCGTCGATGGGGAGAAGTACGCGCGCTTCTACACGCTCTCGTCGCCGGACGCCCGCGAGACGTTCGAGATAACCGTCGGCGTCGACCCCGAGGAGGCCGGGCCGTTCAGCCGTCACCTCCTCGACCTCGAAGCGGGCGACGAGCTCGACATCTCCGGGCCGTTCGGCAACGAGTACTACGAAGACGAGTCGGCCGTCGTCGTTCTCGCCGGGGGACCGGGCGTCGGGGCGGCCGTCGGACTGGGCGAGCGCGCGCTCCGCGACGGCGGGTCGGTCGCGGTAATCTACAAGGACGACGCGCCCGCACACGAGGAACGACTCGCGGACCTCCGCGAGCGCGGCGCGACGGTCGTCGTCACCGACGGCGACCTCGCCGACCACGTCGCCGAGACGTACGGCGACGGCGCGCAGGTGTTCGTCTACGGGTTCGCCGGCTTCGTCCAGGAGGCGCTCGACGCGCTCGAAGCCGAGAACGGCGACCCGGCGGACGCGAAGGTCGAGAACTTCGGCTGACACCGGCCGACCCGCCGACTCGGAGTCGATCTCGGTCGACATGCGTCGTAACGACAAAATACCAGTAGCGTACTATTGGGGACGATGGAAAAGGTTAACCACGAGTCCGCGCGACGAGATGCGCCTGCGAGCGAGCGTATCTCGACGGGTGTCGACGGACTCGACGACGTACTGTGCGGTGGATTCGTCCCGAACCGGACCTACATGGTTCGGGGCGAACCCGGCGCGGGCAAGAGTATCCTCGGGGTGCATTTTCTGCGTGCCGGCCTCGAAGCGGGCGAGTCCGTACTGTACATCAATCTCGAAGAATCAACCAAGAACATCAGGGAGAACGCCGCCTCGCTCGGACTGGAGTTGGACGGCGTCGACTTTCTCGACCTGAGCCCGGACTCGGAGTACTTCGCGCAGAACCTGACGTACGATATCTTCAGCCCCGACGAAGTCGAGGGCGACTCCGTCACCGAGGAGATAACGAACCGCGTCGAGGAGCTCAACCCCGACCGACTGTTCATCGACCCGCTGACGCAGCTGCGGTATCTCGCGCCCGACGACTACCAGTTCCGCAAGCAGATCCTCTCGCTGATGCGCTTTTTCAACGTTCAGGGGTCGACGGTGCTGTTCACCGCCCAGGCGACGGAGACGCGACCGGACGACGACTTACAGTTCATCTGCGACGGGACGCTCAACTTGAAGCGAAGCGACGAGAAGCGCACGCTGACGGTGACGAAGTTCCGCGGGTCGGACTTCCAGAGCGGTCCGCACACGCTCACCATCGACCGCGGCGGCATCGAGGTGTACTTGAACCAGCTCCCGCAGGGGACCGGCCGTGAGTTCGAGACTGAGACCATCTCCTCGGGCGTCCCTGGACTCGACCAGTTGCTCAGCGGCGGCATCGAGCGGGGGACGGTGACGATAATCACCGGCCCGACCGGCGTCGGCAAGACGACGACCGGCATTCAGTTCATGAAGGAGGCCGCGGGTCGCGGTGAACGCTCCGTCGTCTACCTGTTCGAGGAGAACAAACGGACGCTCAGAGAGCGCAGCAACGCCGTCAACATCCCGGTCGATCAGATGCTCGACCAGGACGTGCTCTCGATAAACGAGACCGAGTCGTTGTCGCTGAGCGTCGACGAGTTCAACGAGCGAGTCCGCCGGGAAGTCGAGGAGAAAGGCGCCGAAATCGTGATGATAGACGGCATCGTCGGCTACAAGTTCGCGCTCCTCGGCGAGAACGACGAACTCACGCGCAACCTCCACACGCTCTGTAAGTACCTCCAGAACATGGGCATCTCCGTCATTCTCATCAACGAAGTGCAGGACATCACCGGCGACTTCCAAGTGACAGACGAGGGAGGCCTAAGCTATTTGGCGGATAATATTTTATTCCTCCAGCACCTCGAACTGAACGGAGAGATGCGGAAAGCTGTCGGCGTGTTGAAGAAGCGGACGAGCGACTTCGAGCGCCAACTTCGGGAGTTCCGCATCACCGAGTACGGCGTGCAAATCGGCGACCCGCTGACGGGCCTCCGCGGCATCCTCAGCGGTCGACCCGCACAACCGGACGAAGAATTCGAACCATGAAACGAAAACCACGACGGAGATGGACGAGGCGGAGTCGGTTATGAGAGACCGACTTCTCGTCGAGCAGGCGTCGAGCGACGCGCTTCCCGCCGACGAAGCGCGAATCTTGCTCGCGATGAGTCACGACGAGAACCGGTCACTACTCGCGGAGGTCCTCGGCACCGACCACCGCGTCGTCGAGCGGGAACCGGCGGACGTCTCGCCGGGCGAAATCGACCTCTGCGTACTCGACCCGCAGACGCTTTCGAGACACGTCGACGCGTTCGAGACGCTCAAGAGCGACGCCGAACCGCTCCACCTCCCGTTCCTGCTCGTCGTCCCCGAACAGAACCTGAGCAACGGGGACGTGTGGCGGCAGATCGGCGCCCAGTTCCCACCCGGCGTCGACGACCTGATCCGGACGCCGGTGTCGAAAGCCGAACTGCACGGCCGTATCCAGTCGCTCCTTCGCGCGCGCAAGCAGTCTATCTCGCTCGGCGAACAGCGCGAACGCCTCGACCGACTCAACCGCGTCAACTCGGTTATCCGGGAGGTAAACGCGGCGCTGGTCGGCGCGAAGAGTCGCGACGAAGCCGAGGAGCGCGTCTGCACGCGGCTCTCGGAGGCGGGGCCGTACTGCTACGTCCGCATCTGCAAGCCGCGGGCGACACGCGAGACGCTCACGGTCAGTACGACGGTCGGCGAGACGCTCGACCCACCGCAACCGCGGGCGGCGACCAACGGCGACCTGACGCACGGAACCGCCGCGTGGCGGGCGTACCGCGAGCGAGCGACGATAGCCACCGGGTTCGGCCAAGACGAACTCGCGATGCTCGACGACGGGGACTCCGACTGGGGCGCGTGGGCCGAACGCGGGGGTGTCCGGGCGTTCGCGTGCGTCCCGATTCGGTACCGAGACACGGTGTACGGCGTCCTGGAGGTGTACACGACCGAAGACGACGCCTTCGACGAGGAGGAGCAGTCGGTGCTCGACGAACTCGGAAAGACCATCGGACACACGGTCAACGCCGTCGAGAGCAAGCGCCTGCTGTTAACGAAGGGAGCGACGGAGGTCGAACTCCGCCTCGCGGACGACGGCCCGCTGTTCGAGATGGTCGCCGAGACCGAGGTCGAACTCAGACTGGAGGGCGTCACCGGGACCGACCCCTCCGTCGAGTTCTTCACCGTCACCGACGGCGACGCCGAAGCGTTTCTCGAACGGGCGGCCGACTCCGAGTCGGTGGCCCGGCACCGGTTCGTCCGCGAGACAGACGCCGGCGCGCTCGTACAGTTGGTGTTCGACGGGGAGTCGGTCACCGAGACGCTGACCGACCTCGGTGTCACCGTCGACGCGCTCGTCGTCGACGACAGCGGAGCCTCCGTCGTCGCGCTGCTCCCGCAGGATGGCGACGTGGGCGCGTGTATGCGCGGGCTCAGGAAAGCGTACGACAGCGCCGAACTGCAGTCGCGCAGACAGGTCGAGCGCCGACCGCTGACCGAGGGAGACTTCGTCTCCTCCGTCGAGTCCGACCTGACGGCGCGGCAGCGCAACGTGTTGCAGGCGGCGTATCTCGCCGGCTACTTCGACCAACCCCGCGAGAGTTCGGGGAAAGACGTGGCGACGTCGCTGGATATCTCGCCCGCGACGTTCCACCAGCACATCCGAACGGGCGAGCGAAAACTCGTCTCGAAACTCTTCGGCGCGGTGACATTCAACGGTACCTGATTCTTTGGGTAGTCGTACTTTACATATCCGACTCATCGGTATAGATCATGAGTTCGCAAGAAGTGACGGCCGACGCCGGTATCCAAGAGACGAAACAGACGAAAAAGTTGCTCGACGCGCTGGCGAGTCCGCGCCGCCGTCATCTCATCCACGCGCTCTCGGACCAACCGGGCCCGGTCACGGTCGAGGAACTGGCCGAGGAGATTCACCGCCGCGAGTCCGAGGCGGGCGAGACGACCCATCCCCAGCAGATAGCCGTCTCGCTGCACCACCTCCACCTGCCGAAACTCGCGACGCGGAAGCTTCTCGAATACGACACCGCGCGCAAAGAGGTGACGCCGACCTGCGAGACCGACGACGCGAGTTACGCGCTCACCTCCGCCGGCTTCCACGACTGAACAGTAACTTCGACCTGGTTTTCCGACCAACCGACCGCCCGTAGCGACCCGCACGCGGCGCGGTGTGTCGTCGACTCCGTACGTGAGCGTCGTCGGCGACGAAGAGGAAACGAAACGAGACTACCCGACGGTGAGCGCCAGCAGCGCGAACGCGCCGCCGACGCTCGCGACGGTCACACCCACGGCTTTCACGAGCGCCGCGTCCGACGAGAGCGGCGGCGCGTCCGGATTGCGGTGGCGATGCGGAAACGCGAGTGCGCGGAGCGAGGCGATTCGAGTCGGTGCGACGGCGGCCACCACTCCCAGACAGAGGAGCGTGAGGCCGAGTGAGACGTCCAACGTGGCGGATGGCATCGTCGTCCGGCGAGGGGCCGCTGTCGGTTATAGGTCTTCTCGATTCGGCTCTCCGAGACCCGAATCCTTAATGAACAGTCCGGCAAATTTTACGCCATGTACGACGACGACGACCTCGCCGAGATACGGGAGGCCCACGAGGAGTGGGCCGAGGAGACGCGCGACCCCGTGGTCGAGCGCTTCGGCGAGCGCAAAGACCGGTTCGCGACCGTCTCGAACCTCGAAATCGACGACATCTACACCCCCGAGGACGTCGCGGACCTCGACTACGCCGAGGACCTGGGCTTCCCCGGCGAGAAGCCCTACACTCGGGGCGTCTACCCGACGATGTACCGCGGGCGGACGTGGACGATGCGGCAGTTCGCCGGCTTCGGCACCGCCGAGGAGACGAACGAGCGCTTCCACTACCTCATCGAGAACGGTCAGACCGGCCTGTCGACGGCGTTCGACATGCCGTCGCTGATGGGCAAGGATTCGGACGACCCGCTGTCGGACGGCGAAGTCGGCAAGGAGGGCGTCGCCGTCGACACGTTGCGCGACATGGAGGTGCTGTTCGACGGCATCGACATCGGCGAGGTGACTACCTCGTTCACGATCAATCCCTCCGCGCCCGTCGTCTACGCGATGTACGTCGCGCTCGCGGACGAACGCGGCGTCCCCCGCGACCAGATAGGCGGAACGTTCCAGAACGACATGCTCAAGGAGTTCATCGCGCAGAAGGAGTGGGTCATCCCGCCGGAACCCTCGTTGGACCTCGTCACCGACACCGTCGAGTTCGCCGCCGAGGAGACGCCGCGCATCCGGCCCATCTCCATCTCGGGGTACCACATCCGAGAGGCCGGGTCGACGGCCGTGCAGGAACTGGCGTTCACGCTCGCCGACGGCTTCGCCTACGTCGAAGCGGCGACCGAGCGCGGCCTCGACGTCGACGAGTTCGCCCCGCAACTCTCCTTTTTCTTCAACTCGCACAACTCCATCTTCGAGGAAGTCGCGAAGTTCCGCGCCGCCCGACGTATCTACGCCCGCGTGATGGAGGAGTGGTACGACGCCGAAGACGAGAACTCGAAGCAACTGAAGTTCCACACGCAGACGGCAGGACAGTCGCTCACCGCTCAGCAACCGCTGAACAACATCGTCCGCGTGACGATTCAGGCGCTGGCGGGCGTGATGGGCGGCACGCAGAGCCTCCACACCAACAGTTTCGACGAGGCGTTGGCGCTGCCCTCCGAGGAAGCGGTTCGGGTCGCGCTCCGAACCCAGCAGATCATCGCCGAGGAGTCGGGCGCTGCCGACAGCATCGACCCCCTCGCCGGGAGTTTCATGGTCGAGTCGCTCACCGACGAAGTCGAGGCGAAGGCGATGGCGTACATCGAGGAGATTCGGGAGATGGGCGAGGGTTCCGTCCGCGACGGCGTGCTCTGCGGCATCGACGAGGGCTACTTCCACCGCGAGATTCAGGACGCCTCCTACGAGTACCAGTCGCGCGTCGAGGAGGAGGAGGAGGTCGTCGTCGGCGTCAACAAGTACGAGATGGACGAGGACACGACGCTCGAACTGCTGCACGTCTCCGACGAGGTACAGGAGCGACAGCTCAGCCGGCTGGAGGAGGTGAAAGCCGAACGCGACGACGACGCCGTCGAGAAAGCGTTGGAGAGCCTCGAACGCGCCATCGAGGGGGGTGAAAACGTCATGCCCGTCCTCGTCGACGCGGTGAAGGCGTACGTGACGATGGGCGAAATCATGCAGGTGTTCGAGTCGAACTACGGTAGCTATCAGGAGAAAGTCGGTCTCGCCTGACAGCGGTCGGAGCCGAATCCCGCGTCCCTTCTTTTTATGCTGTAACGTCCCGCTCGAAACGAGTGAAATCGCCAGCGGTCGGCACCTTCACCGATTGCGTCCGGTGGTAAATCTTATCACGATGCTGTGGGATGGTGACAGTGGACTATGACAGAAGACAATGTAGAACTCGAAGCGCGTCTCGCAGAGCAGGAGGAGTTCGAGCCGCCGGAGTCATTCGTCGAGCAGGCGAACGTCTCCGACCCGGGAATCTACGAGGAGTTCGAGGAGAACTGGCCGCAGTGTTGGGAGGGCGCGGCCGATCTCGTCGAGTGGTACGAAGATTACGACCAGGTGCTCGACGACTCGAACGAGCCGTTCTACAAGTGGTTCACGAACGGGAAGTTGAACGCCTCCTACAACTGCGTGGACCGCCACGTCGAGGACGGCCGCGGCGACGACGTCGCTTTCGAGTGGGTCGGCGAACCGACCGACGAGGAGAATCGAACCTACACGTACGAGGAACTCCAGAAGGAAGTAAACGAGTTCGCGGCGGCGCTGCGCGACCAGGGCGTCGGCGAGGACGACGTCGTGACCATCTACATGCCGATGATTCCGGAGGCACCCATCGCGATGCTGGCGTGTGCGCGCATCGGCGCGCCGCACTCGGTCGTCTTCGCCGGGTTCTCAGCGGACGCGCTGGCGACGCGGATGAACGCCGCCGACTCCGAGTATCTCGTCACCTGCGACGGCTACTACCGCCGCGGCGACCCCCTCGACCACCTCGACAAGGCCAACGAGGGCCTGTCGGGCGTCGACCACGACACGACAACGGTCGTCGTCGAACGCCTCCGCGACGGCGACGGCTTCGACCACGACCTCGACGAGAACCAGCACAGTTACGCCGACCTCGTGAGCGAACAGGAGGGCGAGGAGGTCGACCCCGTCGAGCGCGACGCCGAGGACATGCTCTTTTTGATGTACACCTCCGGCACCACGGGGCAGCCGAAGGGCGTCAAGCACACCACCGGCGGCTACCTCGCGTGGGCCGCGTGGACTTCACAGGCGGTGCTCGACATCAAACCCGAGGACACGTACTTCTGTTCGGCCGACATTGGCTGGATCACGGGTCACTCCTACATCGTCTACGGCCCGCTCACGCTCGGCACCACCTCGATGATGTACGAGGGGACGCCCGACTACCCCGAGCGCGACCGCCTCTGGGAGATCATCGAGGAGTACGAGTGCGACCAGCTGTACACCGCGCCGACCGCGATTCGCGCGTTCATGAAGTGGGGCAAGCAGTTCCCCGAGAAACACGACCTCTCCTCGCTCCGACTGCTGGGAACGGTGGGCGAACCCATCAACCCGCGCGCGTGGAAGTGGTACTACAAACACATCGGGGGCGAGGAGTGCCCCGTCGTCGACACGTGGTGGCAGACCGAGACGGGCGGGATGATGGTGACGACGCTGCCCGGCGTCAACAAGATGAAACCCGGGTCGGCGGGGCCGGCGCTTCCGGGCGTCGACGTGCGCATCGTCGACGCCGAGGGCGACGAGATAGACGCCGGGAACGCGGGCTATCTCACGGTGCAGAAGCCGTGGCCGGGGATGCTCCGGACGCTGTACAACAACGACGAGCGGTTCATCAGCGAGTACTGGGAGGCGTACTCGGACCCCGACTCCGACCACTGGGTGTACTTCCCCGAGGACGGTGCGAAGATCGACGAGGACGGTTACATCACCGTGCTCGGTCGCGTCGACGACGTCATCAACGTCTCCGGCCATCGGTTGGGGACGATGGAGATCGAGTCGGCCATCGTCGGCGTCGAGGGCGTCGCCGAAGCCGCCGTCGTCGGCGGGAGCCACGACGTGAAAGGCGAGGCCGTCTACGCCTACGTCATCACCGAGGACGGCTACGAGGAGAACGACGAACTCAGGAGTCGCATCGTCGAAGGCGTCGAGGACGCCATCGGTCCCATTGCGCGGCCCGAACAGGTCGTCTTTACGCCGGAACTACCGAAGACGCGCTCGGGCAAGATTATGCGCCGACTGCTGGAGAACATCGCCAACGGCGACGAACTCGGCGACACGTCGACGCTGCGCAACCCCGAAATCGTCGACGACATCGAGGCGAAAGTCAGCGACGACTGACCCCGGCCGACCGACGACCGGTCGATGTCGAACGGTACGGGGCGGCGACGTGACGCCGTGACGACAACACGATCGTCGCCGTCTATCACGTCAGCCCCCGAGATATCACCGCCATACAATCGGTTTCCCACCCGCTACTGTCCTGTCTACGAACGTTTCGAGGCAACGAATTCGCGAGACAAAGCAACTATAACGAATGATAACTACAGAGTAGTCGATGGTAGAGAAGAACACACAGGACTCACCCGTCGAGACAGACGGTGGCGCGCTCACGCAAGCGGCACAGAGCCACCGAGAGACGAACTATCTCGACCGGGAGGTGAACCTCCTGCGTCCGAGTACGCCGTTCATGCGCGAGCACCTGCGCGTGGTCTGGACCGGCTTCGTGGCCTGGGCCATCATCGTCTTCGGGCCGGTGACGCTGACGTACCTCGCGCCCGGTCTCATGACGACCGAGATGCCGGTGCTCGGTTTCCCGCTGCACTACTTCCTCGTCGCTATCGGCGCGCCGAGCGGAGCATTGATTCTGTCGTTCTGGTACGCGCGAAAGCGTGACGCACTCGACCGGAAGTACGGTATCGACCACTCGGTCGTCGAAACCGAAGACAGCGAAACCACCGTGGCAGCAGACGGAGGGACGAGCGAATGATCTCAGCTCTCGTGCTTCAGAGCGGCCTGCTCCCGGAGGGGCTGAACGTCTCGTTCAAACTCGCCCCGGCGATCATGGTCGTGGCGATGCTGGCGCTGTTCTTGGGTATCGGCTACGCGTTCCGCGTCGCCGACACCGAGGGGATGTGGGTCGCCGGCCGCTCCATCGGTAACGTCGAAAACGGGATGGCTATCGGCGCGAACTGGATGTCGGCGGCGTCGTACCTCGGGATGGCGGCGCTCATCGCGCTGTCGGGCTTCTACGGCCTCGCGTTCGTCGTCGGCTGGTCGACCGGCTACTTCATCCTGCTCATCTTCCTGGCCGCGCAGATGCGGCGGTTCGGGAAGTACACCGCACCGGACTTCGTCGGTGACCGATTCAACTCCGACATGGCCCGGGCCATCGCGGCGGTGACGACGTTTCTCATCGGCTTCGTCTACGCCATCGGCCAGGCTCGCGGGATGGGGCTCGTCGGCCTGTACATCTTCGGCGACATCGGCCTCCCCGGGCTGAGCGGCTACCAGTCGATGGTCGTCGCCATGATGGCCATCACCGTCGGCTACCTGACGCTCTCGGGGATGCTCGGCGCGACGAAGAACATGGCCGTCCAGTACGTCATCCTCATCGTCGCGTTCCTCGCGGGGCTGTACGCGGTCGGCTTCACGCAGGGGTACTCGACGGTCCTGCCGCAGATCGAGTACGGCCAGATGATCGGCCAACTCAGCTCCGAGTTCAGCGAACCGTTCGTCAACGAGAGCTACTACCTCTGGATCGCGACGGCGTTCTCGCTGGTCGTCGGGACCTGTGGGCTACCGCACGTCCTCGTCCGCTTCTACACGGTCGAAAACGAGCGGACCGCCCGCTGGTCGACGGTGTGGGGGCTCTTCTTCATCTGCCTGCTCTACCTCTCGGCACCGGCGTTCGCGGCGTTCGGCACCGACCTCTACTCGGAGAACATCGGTCCGGTGTACGGTGACCCCGGCATGACGAGCGCGGCCGGTGACGTCATCGTCGTGCTGGCGACCCAGTTGGCGAACTTCCCGCAGTGGTTCGTCGGCCTCGTCGCCGCAGGCGGTATCGCGGCGGCCATCGCGACGGTCGCCGGCCTGTTCATCGCCGGGTCGTCCGCGATTTCGCACGACATCTACGCGAACATCATCAACGAGGACGCCAGCCAGCGCCAGCAGGTGCTGGTCGGTCGGCTGAGCATCGTCGCGCTCGGCGTCATCACGACGCTCGCGGCGCTCGACCCCGCGGCACCCATCGCCGCGCTGGTCTCGTACGCGTTCTCGCTGGCGGGTGCGGTGCTGTTCCCGATGTTCTTCCTCGGGCTCTGGTGGGAGAACACGAACCGGCAGGGCGCGCTCGCCGGCATGACGACCGGCCTCGTCATCTGGCTGATTCCGATGATAAACGAGGTGCTGCCGACGTACATCGGCAACGGCGAGCCGTACTCGGCGACGCTGGCGGCGACGGTGCCCGCAATCGGGTCGGCGCTCGTCGCCGTCCCCATCGTCTTCGCCGTCACCATCGGCGTCTCGCTCGTGACGGACGAGCCGGACATGGCGACCAAGCGGCTGGTCCGGCAGTGTCACAGCCCCGAACCGATGTCGCGGATGCAGTCAGCCGAGGAAGTCGCCGCGACCGACGGCGGTGAACCCGTCTCCGACGACTGACCATGTACGAACGCATCCTCGTGCCGACCGACGGAAGCGCCGTCGCCGAGGTGGCGGTGAGCCACGCAGTCGACCTCGCCGAGCGCTACGGCGCCGAGATTCACGCGCTGTACGTCGTCGATATCGACGCGGTCAACCTCGGTCTCGGCACCGAACAGGTCGACCGTATCCGACAGGGCCACCTCGGCGAGATGGAGGAACTCGAATCCAGAGCGACGAAGGCGACCGGTATCGTCGCCGCCGCGGCCCGTGACCGCGGTATCGACGTCGTCGAGGAGACGCGCGTCGGACGTCCGCACAAGATCATCGCCAACTACGCCGAAAACGAAGATATCGACCTCGTCGTGATAGGCAGTCACGGGCGGGCGGGCGTCAGTCGCGCACTACTCGGAAGCGTCACCGAGCGGGTGCTGCGGTCGACGCATCTACCCGTCCTCGTCGTCGACAGACAGGGCGAGGCGTGAGCCGTGACACTCGACTCCGCGCCGGCGCGACCGGCGAACGTGACCGACACGAACGCCGTGGAGCGGGGTCGCCGATGAGCCGGCTCGAAGCCATCGGCGAGCACGTCCAACAGCACCGCCGCGGCATGTTCGTCGACCTCGTCTTCGCGATGGCGTGGGTGACAATCGTCACGCTGCTGTTTGACTTCCTGCAGGCGCCGCAGTGGGCGTACTACCTCGCCATGCTCTGCGGCGTGCTCGCCTACTACGGCTTCTTCTGGTCGCTGGAGGCCGCGAAAACCGGTGAGCGGACGTAGGCGGACGGCCTTCACGGCGACTCACCGCTCGCTTCGCTCCGTCTCTCCGACCCACTCGTTGAGACAGGACTCGTTACAGAGATACCGGCGAGCGGCGTCGCCGAAATCGTCTTCGATCAGCGTGACGCGGACGTGGCGCTCGTGCAGCGAGAGGTCGCGGTCGCAGTTAGCGCATCGGACGGCTTCCCGTTCGGGTGCCAGCGGTGTGACGGACGGCGCTGTCGGCAGTACGGCGCTGTCGACGAATCGCCCGACAGGGAGGGGCGGCGAACGTTTCCGCGCCCGTAATTTATATCATTATTGTTCACGAGGTTCGAGACACATGGAGAAACCACTACTGGCGACGGACTTTCTGGACCGCGCCCGACGACACTACGGCGACGAGGAGGCCGTGGTGTCGACGACGGGTGAACGCTACACGTACGCCGAGTTGGGCGAGCGCGCCGACGGTTGGGCGGCGGCGCTGCAGTCCCAGGGTGTCGAGAAGGGCGACCGAGTGGCGGTGTTGGACCCGAACACCCACTACCATCTGGCGGCCGCCTACGGGTCGATGCAACTCGGCGCGATTCACACGCCGCTGAACTACCGTCTCGTTCCCTCGGACTTCGAGTACATCCTGAACGACGCGGGCGTGAAAGCCATCTTCGCCGACCACGAGTACGCCGAGAAGATAGAGGCGATTCGCGACTCGATTCCCACGGAGCTGTTCGTCACCGACGACCCCGACGCGGTGGAAGGCCGATGGGAGTCGTTCGACGACCTCGTCGCCGAGTCGACAGAGTACGACCGCCCCGAGATGGACGAATCGGACGTCGTCACCATCAACTACACCTCGGGGACGACGGGCGACCCGAAGGGCGTCTGTCGCACCCACCGGACCGAGACGCTGCACGCGTATCTCGTCTCGATTCACCAGGAACTCCGCGACGACGACGTCTACCTGTGGACGCTGCCGATGTTCCACGTCAACGGGTGGGGCCACATCTTCTCGGTGACGGGGATGGGCGCGAAACACGTCTGCACGCGCGGCGTCGACGCCGGCGACATCTTCGACGCCATCCACGAGGAGGGCGTCTCGTACTTCTGCGCCGCGCCGACGGTGCTCAACATGCTCCAGGAGCACTACGCCGAACACGAACCGGAGACCATGGCCGAAAAACCGATTCGCGTGGCGACGGCGGGGGCCGCGCCGCCGGAGGCGACCATCCGCACGGTCGAAGACGAGTTCGGCTGGTACCTCAAACACGTCTACGGGGCGACGGAGACCGGTCCGCTCATCACCACCTCCGACGCCCGGCGCTTCTTCGACCAGAACGCCTCCGACCGCTTCGCCGTCAAGAAGACGCAGGGCATCGGCTATCTGGGCACCGAGGTCCGCGTCGTCGACGAGGACGGCGAGGACGTCCCACAGGACGGTGAGACCATCGGCGAAATCGTC
The DNA here is from genome assembly GCF_020097835.1 of Haloprofundus halobius. GTDB lineage: Archaea > Halobacteriota > Halobacteria > Halobacteriales > Haloferacaceae > Haloprofundus > Haloprofundus halobius. The sequence goes on along the minus strand of NZ_CP083666.1, from coordinate 1,842,171 downwards.
GTCCGCGGCAACCAGGTGATGGACGGTTACTGGGAGAAACCCGAGGCCACCGAGGAGGCGTTCACCGACCGCGTCGAGGGCTACTACCACATGGGTGACCTCGCAACCGTCGACGGGAACGGCTTCGTCACCATCCAGGACAGAAAGAAGGACATCATCATCTCCGGCGGCGAGAACATCTCCAGCATCGAACTGGAGGACGCGCTGTTCGAACACGGCGCCGTCGGCGACGTCGCCGTCATCCCCGCGCCGAGCGAGAAGTGGGGCGAGACGCCGAAAGCGTTCGTCGTCCCCGCCAACGGCGACCCGGAGAACCCGGAGACGACGAGCGACGAGCTGGTCGCCTTCCTCCGCGAGCGCATCGCGACGTACAAGGTTCCCGGCGAAATCGAGTTCGTCGCCGAGTTGCCGACGACGGCGACGGGCAAGGTTCAGAAGTACGAACTCCGCGAGCGCGAGTGGGACGAGGAAGACCGGATGGTCGGCGAGGGGTAGTCGGAGAACTCGCCACGACTCCCACCGCCGGACTACGAGAGGTGCGATACCGCCGCCTGTCGTCTCTTTTGCCACGGGAGAGAGCTACTACTTACTGTAGTCCGTAGCGCTCCCATGAGCGACGCAGACCCGAACGCAGTCGTCCGAGAGTACTACGACCTCGTCGACGCCGGTCAGTACGACGATCTGGTCGCCCTGTTCTCCGAGGGCGTCCGCTACGAGCGACCCGGACAGGAGGCAATCGAGGGCCGAGACGCCCTGCTGGCGTTTTACGAGAAGGGACGGCCGCTGGAGGACGGCAGCCACGAGGTGCACGACGTCGTCGTCGACGGCGACACCGCGGCGGTTCGAGGCACGTTCACCGGGCGGCAGAACGGCGACGACGTGACGTTCGGCTTCGCCGACTTCCACGTGTTTGAGGGCGGCGAAATCGCGCGGCGTTACACGTTCACCGACCGCGACGAGGTGTGAGGGGTTCGGCCGTGTAAGACCGAGAAGGCGACCCGAATCCCGTGGTAGAGTGGCTACTTCCTGCGCACCGCGTCTTCGAGACCAACACGTCGAGGCCCATCCCGTAGAAGTCCTTCAGCGCCACCTTCGGCGTGTTCACTATCGGTTCGGCGTGGGCACCGCCGGGATCTCGTCGGCTTCTCCTCCCACACGTCGTCTGCGGTTATCATGTAGGATTCGGGACCCCTGGAACCAGCCGACGAGCGCGCCGTCGGCGAGCAGTTCGGCGAGGATCGGCGCTCGACGGGCGGGGTCACGCGTACGCCTCGAACTCCCTGCCGAAGACGAGGAAGTAGCCCGTTCCGACGACGCCGACGGCGGCCGCGACGCCGAAGGCGAGTTCAGGGCTGACGAAGTCCCAGAGGTAGCCGCCGAGCGCGGCGCTGGGAATGACGATGGTGTTTCGCAGCAGGTAGTAGGTGCCGGTGACGCGGCCGCCCGCGCCCTGCTCGGCCGGGCCGACGATGAGCGCCTTGTGCGAGGGGAGTCCCGCAAAGCGCAGTCCGGAGAACGCGAAGACGACGACGAGCGCGGGGGCAGTCTGCGGCGCGTATATCAACACGACGGGGAAGACGGCGTAGACGGCGAAGCCGAGGGCGACGACGGGTTTGAGTCCCACGCGCTCGGCGACTTTCGCCGCCGGCACCATCGTGAGCAACGCGGACGACCATCTCGACGCCCAAGAGGTAGCCGAAGAACGCCTGTGGCGACAGGTCGACGGCGTACGAGAGGCCGCCGAGCGAGACGGTCGTGTCGAGACCGACCTCGAAGATCTGGGTGACCACGAGCACGAAAAACACGTAGACCATCCCGTTGGCGAAGCGGACGAGCGTGTCGCCGACGAGAAGCGGTCTGAGTTCCTCGGGCATCTCCCGGAAGTCGCGGACGATGCGGTCGACTCCCTCGAACGAGTCGCCGATGGTGTCCGAACCGGCGTCGTAGAGGAAATGTTGGACGACCGTGCCGAGGACGCCGAAGACGACGGCGACCGCGAGCACGTACCGGAAACTGACCGTGAACTGCGGGTGGAGCCCGATGAGCACCGCTGCCAGCACCGGTCCGACGAGGAAGGCGGTCCGGCGAAACGTCTCGGTGCTCGCGAACCCCTCGGCGAGGCGCGAGAGGGGCGTCGCCTGCTTGACGACCGCGAACGTCGCACCCAGACCGAACGATTTCCACGCCTGCGCGAGAATCAGGCCGACGAAGATCCATATCCAGGGCCCGAGCGTGACGGAACCCACGGAAACGCCGCCGATTCCGGGAGCGACGAGCCAGAATACGAATCCGACAGTCGAGAGGAGGCCGAACAACGTCAGCGCGTACCGCGAACCGATTCGGTCCGAGACCGCACCGCCGGGGTACGGGTAGACGGCGGAGATGACGTTGCCGAACGTCCCGAACAGGCCGACGACGAACCCCGACGCACCCAGCGCCACCATGTACTCGGGGAGAAATCTGCTCGTCATCTGAAAGCCGAGGCTGAACGCGAACATGGCCACAGAGAGGACGAGCACGTCGCGTTCGAGCGAGAGAAACTGGCGAAGCGGGTCGAGTACGTCGACGGAGTCGTCCGCGGTTGACATCCACCGGATCGGTTTGCGAGCGCCGCAGATAGATTTTTCTTCACATCCAAGATTCAGTTCGCGGCTACGTCTCGACAGCCACGACGACACTCACCGAACACAAGAATAGACTGCCTCCGTCCCGCAGCGAACAGCAGGACCGTCGCCACCGCGAGCGCCATGGGTACGCAGTTGGGGCGTGCCGATAACTCGGAAACGGGGTCGAACTCCGAGATTTCGAGCTGTCCACCCAAAACTAATTAATCGGTTAGTTAATTCGTATAGATATGGATTCGCGTCACCGAAATACGGGACTGTTCCTCGCGGCGGCGACACTTACCGGCGGGATGTACGTCGCGAACAGAGCGGGACTCCCGCATCTCCCGCCGGTCTTCTTCGCCTCGCTTCGATTTCTCGTCGCCGCGACCCTCCTCCTGCCGTACGTCGCGCTCCGCTCTGAGCCGCTTCGCCCGCAGACGCGCACCGACTATCTGACGATTCTCGTCAGCGGCGGCCTGGTTGTGGGGGCGGCGAACGTCTTTCTCTTCGTCGGACAGCAGTACACCACGAGCGCGACGGCGGCGGTTCTCATCAGTCTCAGTCCGATTCTCGCCGTCGGCTTCGCCGCGGTCGCGCTTCCGAGCGCGCGCCTCACGCGACGGGGCGTGACCGGGGTCGCACTCGGGCTTGTCGGGGTCGCCATCGTCGCGAATCCGGAGCCGTCGAGCCGCTTTTCGGTCACGATGGTCGGGATCGGACTGCTCTTTCTCTCCGCCGTCTCGCTCGCCGTCGGCGGTGTCGCACTCCGCTACGTAGAGGACTCGCTGTCCCCGCTCGCGATGACGGCGTGGGCCACCCTCGTCGGTGGGGCCGCGATGCTCGTGCTGAGTCTCGCACGCGGAGAGCCCGTACAGACCGCCTCGTGGACGACAGTCGCAGTTCTCGCAGTCGTCTACAACGGCGTCGTCGCGACGCCGGTCGGCTACGTCGCGTACTTCAGTCTGCTCGAAGCCGTGGGACCGATCCGTGTGAACCTCCTCACGTACGTCTCCCCGCTCGTTACGGCACTTTTCGGGTGGCTACTCCTGGACGAACGGCTCTCGGTTCTGACCCTCGTCGGGTTCGGCGTCATCGCGACGGGGTTCGTTCTCATCGAGTATCGAAGCCTCAGTCAGGAAGTCGCTCGGCTCCGACGTGCACTCTCGTAGGGTGCTCTCCCGCGGGAGCCCGCGCACACGTCGGTGGGCTTATCTCGATAACTAACCGATTGGTGAGCGAATGAGTTCCCCGGAGGACCGACGAGAGCGGGCCAGTTCCGCCGAGACGCGAGAGGCGATTATGGAGGCGACCCACCGAGCGCTCTGCAAGCACGGCTACGCCAACCTCTCGATTCAGAAGATCGCCGACGAGTTCGAGATGACGACCGCCGTCCTTCACTACCACTACGACACGAAGGAGAACCTGCTGGCGGCGTTCCTCGAACATCTGCTCGACAACCTCGTCGACGAGTACACCGCCCAGTTCGACATCGAGGAGATAGAGGACCCGCGCGACCGACTCCTCGCGCTCGTCGACGCCCTGCTCGTCGTCCTGGTCGGCATCGACGACGCGGATCGTGCGACCGAACGGGTCGGCGACCGTCCTCCGCTCGGTGGCGAGGAACTCAGCATGGCGCTGTTGGAACTGCGCGCGCAAGCCGGGCGGAACGAGCCGTACCGTCGACAGTTCACCGTCAACTACGACTACGCCTGGGAACTGATGGTCGCGACCATCGAGGAGGGTATCGAACAGGGCGTCTTCCGCGACGTCGACTCCGAACAGGTCGCGACGCTCCTCCTCGCGACGATGCTCGGGGGCCGCGCCTACCACGTCTCGCTCACGCACGACGACGTCGCCTCCACGGTGCGTAACGCGCTCGTCGACCTCGTCCTCGACGACTTGCTCGCCGTGCGCGAGGACTGAGTCCGTTCGACTCTCTCAGCTCTCCGAACTCCGACTCCGCGGGAGCAACGCTCCGGGCGGCCACAGCTTCCCGCTCCGGGTTCCCACAGCTTCCGTCTTCGAGAGGCTCCACCGAGACCGGCGTGCGAAAGCTTTACGGCGATTCTAATTAACTGGTTGGTTAGATTCGGTGGACAGCCACAGCTGCGACCCATCGTTTCGGAGGATACCCATGCCTGAGATTCAAACCGGATACACGCCCGGCGCGCTCGGCCGAATCATCGAACTCCACGAGACCTACTACAGCGAGTACTGGAACCTCGACTACGAGTTCTCCCGCGAAGTCGCCGTCGAACTCGCCGAGTTTCTGGGCCGGTACGACGAGGCGGAGAATCGACTCTGGCTGGTGATGAGTGACCCCGACGACGACGGCGAGCGAGAGATACTGGGGTCGCTCGTCGTCGACGGCGGCCACTCCGACGACGAGGAGGGCGCGCGTCTCCGTTGGGTCGTTCTCGCACCCGAACTACACGGGCAGGGCCTCGGCCGCGAGTTGATGAACCGAGCGATGGCGTTCTGTGCGGACGCCGGCTTCGATCGAGTGTATCTCTGGACGTACGAGGGACTCGAAGCGGCGCGTCGGCTGTACGACAAACACGGATTCACGGTCGTCGAGGACGTCACACGACAGGACTGGGGTCCGGAACTCACCTACCAGAAGTTGGAAACGTATCTCTGAGTAGCCGTCGTCTGGCGGTCGAACACCCAGTCGAAATCAACCGAAGATGGACTCCAATCCCAACCACGAGATGCGCGTCGACCGACGAGCGGTCGTCGAACTAACAAAAACGCTGGTCGGGTGTCGAAGCGAGAATCCGCCCGGTGAAGAAGCGTCAGTCGCCTCGACTCTCGTCGAGTGGCTCGAAAACTCCTCCGTCGACTTCGACGTCGAGGTAACCGAGGTACTCCCGGACCGCCCGAACGTCGTCGCACGCGCCGGGAATCCTGCGAAGGGAAGCGTCCTGCTGAGCGGACACATGGACGTCGTCCCCGCAGAGTCACTACGAAGCGTCGTACGCGACGGCGCTGGCCCACACGTCAGCGGTCGAACGACTCTGACGGGGCACCGTCCAATACCGTCGATACCGTTCGACGACCGCTCGTCTCTATTCCTCCGGAGTCTCGACCGTTCTCGCGTCGCGCTCGGAGAATCGGCTTTCTGATGTCGCCGCATCCGCCGAACTCGCGCGGAACTGCTGATGTCCGCCATTTCGTATCGCGGATACCGGTGTATCGAGAGGGAATCGACCATCCAGTAGAAGCGGCTGTCGGCAGACTGGGGACGGGCGACGGAGCCGAAAATCGGGGCGAGGAAGTTCAGTCTACAGGTACGCTGCGTCCCAGCGCGCCGACTTGCTCTGGTTGCCGCACTCGCTGCACTCGATACGCTCCATCGAGTCCATCGCCGTCGCTACGCTCTCGCAGTTGCCGCACAAGTAACCGTAACGCTCTGTCCTCTCCTCGTCTGTGTACGTGACGTAGAACGGCGCTTTCCGCGCGCGCTGACTCTCGTCGTAGGCGACGTACAGCGTCTGGCCGTCGGGCCCGCTGCGCTCTTCGACCGGGGTGAACTCCTCGGCAGACTCGGAGGCGGTTTTTACGAAGGCGCGTTCGGTGAACTCCTCGTCCGCGATCTTGATCTGTCGCGTCTCTCCGGCGTCGTAACCCGCGTTCTCGTAGAAGCGCGCGCCGCCCTCGTTGACCGTCAGTACCTTCCCTTCGAGGCGGGAGGCGCCGCGGTCCATCAGTTCGGTTTCGACGCGTTTGAGCAGCTGCCTGCCGAGGCCCGAACCACGAGAGTCGGGGGCGACGTGGAGCCAATCTATCTGGCCGACCGTCTCGTCGGCCTCGACGAGGTAGCTCTGGGCGACGGCGACGATGTCGTCACCGTCGACGGCGACGCTCCAGACGGCCTGCGGGTCTTCGAGGTTCGAGCCGACCTCCTCGTCGTCGTACCAGTTCTCCACCGCGGTATCGATGACGTCCTCGGAGAGGTCGGGGCTGTACGAGGCCAGAAGCGACTCGCGGGCGACGGTTCGAATCCCCTCCGCGTCCGCTGGTTCGGCGTCTCGAAGGTCCATACGCTGTGCTACGCAGCACCACCACAAAACAGTCCCGGCTATTCGCACAGGTCACGTGGTTCGAGAGGCCGTCGGTCTCTCGTCACCGAGCGAACCGATGATTCGAAAGGTCTGCGAACGCTTCGCGTTCGCCCGACCACGAGACGGCAGAGCAGTCTCGGACGATGCCGAGGCACTTACCCTGTTCAACTGTAGAAGCGCGAGTCCGTAGCCGGATAGTCCGTCGATGTGGTTGCTGGTGCTGGACGGGACCCACCTCGTACTGCCGTTCCGTTTTCCTGCATCGACGTTCGGTTTCCCGCCACGCCGACGTTCCGTTTCCCTACGCTAACGCCCCCGTTTCCCGCATTGACGCTCCGCTTCGGCGCGTCGGGACGTACTGCGACCGAGACAGAAGGGCTATGAACTCCCTCCCCCCGTAGAGCGACACGATGATACGGACCGAACACAGTTCGAGAGGGTGCCAATGACGGGCCACCCCGACATCGGCGACGTGTTGGACCGCCTTCGAGACGGCGGCGTGCTCCGCGAGGACGACGACGGGGGGCTCGCGACGACCGACGAGTTCGAGGAGACGCGGGCGGAGTACGCGCGGACGTACCGAGATGCCGACAGGGAGACGTTCGTCGAAACGGTGGCCGAAGCGTTCGGACTCGCGCCCGAGACCGCCGCGAATGAGATTGCGGCCAATGGCGTGACGCGAGCGCAACTGGCCGCGTACCTCGCCGTGGAGTCGTTTCTCGACACGTCGCCGTCGGCGGAGACGAAGGCGGTGATGGCGCACCTCGTCTGCGAGGTGTCGCCGCCCTCGCCCGTCCCGAGGGGCGTGACCCTCCTCGACGACGACTCCTACGAGGCGTTCCTCGACGCCCACCCGGACGCCGTGCTGACGGTCTGGAAACGACACTGTGAACCGTGCGAGCGACTCAAGGCAGACCTCGACGACCTGCTCGATGCGGTGCCGGAGGGAGTCGCGGTCGGCGGCCTCGACGGCGAGTCCGCCTCGGCGTTCCGTCTCGCGCACGCGGTCAACAGCGCGCCCGTTGTACTGTGGTTCCGGGACGGAGAGCGCGTCGAGAGTCGCGACGGCTACGTCTCGCCGTCGGCGTTCGCCGACGTCGTCGCCGACGTCTACTGATTCACTCGCGCGTCTCGGTACCCACGACCATCACCGGTCGATTCGAACTCAGGATGACCGACTGGCTGACGCTGCCGAAGATGGCTTTGCCCGCGGGCGAGCGCTTGCGTCCGGCCACGACGACGAGGTCGGCGCCGACTTCCTTCGCGGCGTCGAGAATCGACTGCGCGGGGTCGCCGCCGGATTCGAGCAGTTCGTAGCGCACGCCGTGGTCGTCGAGGGACTCGGCGGCCGCGTTGACAGATTCGACGTCGGCCGCCGACCGGTCGCCGGGGTCCTCGGTGAAACTGTGCAGGAGCGTGACCGTCTTCTCGTCGGTCCCACCGGGGAGGTTAGTGACCTCTCTGGCGCACGCACGGGCGCGCGCTACGTCGTCGTCGACGCCGACAAGTACCTGGTACATGCCAAGAGGTTCGCCGGAAGGCGCTTATCAGTTCTGGGCGGCGTCGTCGAGATTCCGCGAGACGTACACCACGAGCAACAGCGGAACGCCGAGCACCAGCGCGACGGTCAGCGCGCCGTAGGCGGCGAAGCCCAGCTGCGTCGGCGGAAACGGGACGAGAAAGAGGAACCTCGGCGCTCGGAGTCCGGAGACGAACGTCGCGGTCAGAAACCCGGCGAGACCCGAGATGGCGACGAGTAGTGCGTACAGGATGAGGACGAAGTTCGGTCCCCGAAAGCGTGTCGCGCTCACGGCGTCGACTTCGGACGCGAGGCGATTAGCGTTTTCGACGTAGCGTCGACGGGTCGGTCGCGAGATGGCGGTGCGCTCAGAGGACGAGGATGATGCCCGTCGCGAACATCATCAGCGCGACGGCCGCGAGGATGAGTCCGAGGAGGTCTTTGTCCGACATGGTTTGTCTCGGGGAGCGAGCGACAAAGGCACATCGGTGTTCGGTGCGCGTCGACCCGTCGAAACGATGGGTGACGCGTCCGCTCGCCGGAGTGAAAAACGAAAGAGGGAGGCCACGTTATTCGTCGGAGTCGAGTTCGTCCACGGGTTCGTCTTCGTCGACACCGTCCGGAGAACTGGCGTTCTCCTGGGCTGTCGTCTCGCTCTGCTCGACGACACCGCCGTTGCGGCGCTCCGCTTGCGAGGAGGTGTCGTCGCTTCACTCCGTTTGCGAGGAGGTGTCGTTCGCTTCGCTCTCGACACCGCCGTCGGCGATCTTGGTCTGCAGTTTGCGGTCGAACCAGTCCCACTCGACGGTGCGGAGGTTCGACTCCTCGAGATTCCACGGGTCGCCGTCCTCGACGACCGGCCCCTCGAAGTACGACTGAACCATGTTCCACACGAAGATGATGCCGCCGAGCAGCAGCATGTACGCGCCGAGCGTTGCGATCTGGTGCAGCGACGCGAACTGCGGCAGGTAGGTCGCGTAGCGACGCGGCATACCGCCGTAGCCGAGCAGAATCATCGCGAGGAACGTGACGTTCGTCCCGACCATCCACAGCCAGAAGTGCCACTTCGCGAGGCTGCGCTGGTACATCCGGCCCGTGACGAGCGGGAACCAGTAGTAGATGCCCGCCATCCCCGCGAAGGTGATAGCACCCATCACGATGTAGTGGAAGTGACCGACGACGTAGTAGGTGTCGTGCAGCACGAGGTCGACGGGGATGGACGCGAGGAACACGCCGGTGACGCCGCCGATGATGAAGTTCGAGACGAAGCCGATGCAGTACAGCATCGGGGCGGTGAGCCTGATGTTGCCGTTCCACATCGTCGTGATCCAGTTGAACGTCTTGACAGCGCTGGGGATGGCGATAGCCATCGAGACGGCCATGAAGGAGGCGCGGAGGCGCGGGTCCATACCCGTCGAGAACATGTGGTGCGCCCAGACGCCGAACGAGAGCACGCCGATGGCGAGCGTCGAGTAGACGACGAACTTGAAGCCGAACAGTCGCCGGCCCGCAAAGCGCGGGAGGATGTAGCTGACCAGCCCCATCGGCGGCAACACGAGGATGTACACCTCGGGGTGGCCGAAGAACCAAAAGAGGTGCTGCCAGAGCATCGACCCGCCGCCCTCGCCGACGGCGAAGAACGTCGTCTCCAGGTTCCGGTCGAATAACAGCATCAGGAGCGCGCTGCCCAGAAGCGGGAACGCGAAGAGGATGAGCCCCGACTGCGTGAGGATGGTCCACGAGAAGATGTCGAGATTCGCCCACGTCACCTCCTCGGCGCGTTCGGTGAAGATGGTCGCGATGAAGTTTATCGCCCCCATCGTCGCCGAGACGCCCGAGAGGTGCAGACCCAGCAGCATCAGGTCGACGCCGGCGTTCACCTGGTTACCCTCTCCGACACCCGCCGACAGCGGCGTGTACATCGTCCACGCCGTCTGTGCGGGGATGAGGTTCGGGATCGGGAAGAACCCGGCCCAGATGAGCAGCGCCGCCGGCGGCAGCAACCAGAACGCGATGGCGTTGATGCGCGGGAACGCCATGTCGTCCGCGCCGATGATGAGCGGGATGAAGTAGTTCGAGAAGGCCGCGATGATGGGTGTCCCGAAGAGGAACAGCATCGTGATGCCGTGGCTCGTCAGAAGCGAGTTGTAGAAGCCCGGTTCGACGAGCACCGTCTCCGGCGTCGCGAGTTCGGTTCGCATCAACACGACCATGAGACCGCCGACGACGAACGCGAAGATGCCGTACGTGCCGTACATCAGGCCGATGTCTTTGTGGTCGACAGTCGTCAACCACCGGACGATTCCTGCGGGTTTCTCCTCGGAGGCGTACCCGGATTCTTGGCCGACTGCGCCGCCGCCGCTGCTGAGTGGGGTGTACGTGCGCCAGTTTTCCACCCGCGTCAGCCAGGCGAAGACGCCCACGAGGAAAAGCCCCATGAGGACCGTCAGCGCTAACTGTCCGTTCAACTGCATAGGGAGTGCTCTGAATCGCAGGGTAAAGAAAGGTTCGGGTGCCGTCCGTCACTCCGCCTGCTGGCGTTCTGTCGAGTCAGTGTCGTCGGATTCGGCGTCGTCGGCGTCGTCGGATTCGGCCGCCCCGTCGTCGGCGTTCGTCTCGGCCGTCTCACGGTCCGCACCGTCGGTCGAACCATTCGAATCGTCGGTCGAACCGTCCGTCAGTTCGCCCTCGTGGTCGGTCCCGGATTCGAGCGCCTGTGTCTCGTCGTCGTGTGCCGACTCACCGTGTTCGGCCTCCGCGCCCGGCATCCCGGCCTGGCCGGGGTAGTACACCGTCGAGGATTTCTCGGCACCCGCGATGGCTTTCCCGGAGAAGTACGTCAAGATCGCGAGGCCGACGAACGGGACGACGTGCAGACCGACCATGATGGCGGTCGGGAAGAGGTCGCCGCCCCACGGTTGGACGAGCAGGAAGAGCACGACGAAGAACAGGATAATGAACAACGGGATGATGTTCACCGTCAGGTCGAGCAGCGTCTCCCTGTCGAAGATTTTGTTCGAGTTCGTGTTCGCCATGGTGCCCTGTTACGGACGCCGGTCAAATAGATTGTTGGTTCCGCCCGGTCAGACGGCGAACTCCCCGTCGTCGACGAACAGTTCGCCGAGGGCGCCGACGAGAAGCAGGATGACTCCCGCGACGAGGACCGCGTAGCCGCGCTCTGCGAGCTGGACGGCGTCGTTGGCAACCTGCGTGTCCGCGTAGAGGAGCAGTCCCCCAAGCACGAAGACGAGTACCGCCGAGGCGACCAGCGCCCGCCACGGGCGGTCGACGTAGCCCGCCTCCTGTAACATCCCGGCGCTACAACCGAAGAACAAGAGCAGACCGCCGACGGCGACCGCAAAGAGGTTGAACAGGATGCCGGCCTCCGCCAGCGGGATGCTGAGCGCGATGAAGAACGGCCACGGACTGGCCGTTCGGTACTGTTCGGAGAGTCCCGGATTTTCGTCCATGTCGCTCCTTTCGCCCCGACGCTAAGAAGGGCTTCGGTGGGCGGTCGCGACCGCTACGGCAGCGTGATGCCGTGGCGGCTCAAAAACTCGCTGGCGGCTTTGATTTCGACCGGACTTCCGATGATGCGACAGCGCGCGTCGCCTCGTGAGAACACCGTCACCGTGAACTGCGACTCCAACTCCTCTCGGATGCCGTCGAGCGACGTACAGGGGAGGACGATCTGCGTGCTGTCTCGGAGACTCACCGGATCGGGCATCGCTCGTCGAATCGGTCAAGTTCGCGACGTAAAACGGTATCGAATATAACCGTCTCGCGTGCGCTGCGCACGTACGTCGAAACACGGGAGGACGTGGCGCCGTCGAAGGAAAGGGTTTTTCGACACACGCGGCGGAAGCTACGACGATGGGACTGGAGGAGGAGATCGACGCGATCGAAGAGGAGATCGCCACCACTCCGTACAACAAGTCGACGGAGGCGCACATCGGTCGACTGAAGGCGAAACTCTCGGAGAAGAAGGAGAAACTCGAAAACCAGTCCTCCGCTGGCGGCGGGCAGGGCTACGCCGTCGAGAAGACCGGCGACGCCACCATCGCACTCGTCGGCTTTCCGAGCGTCGGCAAGTCGACGCTCATCAACGCGATCACCAACGCCGACAGCGAGACGGGGGCCTACGAGTTCACGACGTTGAACGTCAACCCCGGCATGCTGCAGTACCGCGGCGCCAACATCCAGATGCTCGACGTCCCGGGTCTCATCGAGGGTGCCGCGGGCGGACGCGGCGGCGGCCGCGAGGTTCTCTCGGTCGTCCGGACGGCCGACCTCGTCGTGTTTGTCCTCTCGGTGTTCGAGGTCGACCAGTACGAGCGACTCAGCGAAGAACTGTACAACAACAAGATCCGCCTCGACACCGAACCGCCGAGTCTGACCATCTCGAAGCAGATCAAGGGCGGCATCAACGTCACGAAGAGCGACGATGTCGAACTCGACGAACAGACCATCAAAGACGTGCTCCGCGAGTACGGCTACGTCAACGCCGAGGTGACGGTGCGCGGCAACCCCTCCATCGACGAACTCATCGACGGCATCATGGACAACCGCGTCTACCTGCCCTCTATCGTCACGGTGAACAAAGCGGACCTCATCGACCGCGACTACCTGCCGACGGTGTACGAAAACCTGGAGGAAATCGGACTCGACCCCGAGGAGGTGACGTTCATCAGCGCCGAGAAGGAGAAGGGGCTCGACGGCCTCAAGGACGAAATCTGGGAGTCGCTGGGTCTCATCCGCGTCTACATGGACAAGCCGGGCCGCGGCACCGACTACGAGGAACCGCTCGTCATCCGGCGCGGGATGACCGTCGGCGACGCCTGTCGGAAACTCGGCGCCGACCTCGAAGACCGGTTCAAGTTCGCCCGCGTCTCCGGGTCGAGCGCCAAACACGACGAACAGCAGGTCGGCAAGGACCACGAACTCGAAGACGAGGACGTGCTCCGCATCGTCGCGCGGAAGTAACCCCGGATGGCCGAAGACCGAACGGCTGCCGCCTCGCGCGCGCACGAGTCGACTCGAACGCGGACACGACTGCTTCTCCTCCTGTTGTCGCTGTTGCTACTGCCGTGGAGCGTCCTGCTCGTCGACGGCCGTCCGGCGACGCTCGTCTTCCCGTGGGGGCTGTTCGATCCCGCTTCCGGAAACGCCGTCTCGCTCTCTGGATACTTGTTCGAGTTCACGGGCGGGTTCAGGTCGCTCCCGGCGTACCTCCGAGCGTGGCCCGCGAGCGTCGTCGCCTTTCTTTTCGCCATCGCCAGCGCTACCGGCGGCGTCCTGTTCGACCGCGAAGACTCGCGGGTGACCGCCGCGTTGCTGGTCATCGCCGGGTTGGGCCAGCTCTCTCTGGCAGTCGGCTTCACGCAGGCGGGCGGTCGACTCGCGCTTCCGGTGGGGACGGCCGCGCTGTGGGCCGTCGCGTGGCTTCGATACCGGTAGCCATCGGTCGTCCCCGGAAGATGTGGCGATGTCACGCGTCGGTATCGACTCGGAGTATCCCCGACGTGACGATGCAACGCGTCGCGCTGTGTGCCGTCGATGGTTAATCGGATATGCGTCGAAACCGTGTCCGACCGTCTCGGGTCCGACCACCGACCCTCTCAGCCGTTCTCGCTCCCCCTGTGCTTGCACGTGCGGCACAACACCTTTACCGAAGTGGGAAGACTTGGCATAGCATGGTCTCGGAGTTCGGAGGATTGTCGCTCGTACCGCCGTTGTTGGCCATCGTACTGGCCATCGTCACGCGAAAGCCGATACTGGCGCTGTTTCTCGGCGTCTGGTCGGGCGGTGTCATCTACTCCGGCGGGCTCGGCGTCGTCCAGACGTTCACGTGGGTCGCCGAATCCATCGGCGACGACGTGTTCCACGCCCAGATTCTCATCTTCACGCTGTTGCTCGGCGCGGGCGTGACGTTCATCTGGCGCACGGGGGGTTCGCTCGCCATCACGCGCTTCGCGACGAAACGCCTCGACAGTCAGCGAAAGGCCGGGCTGATGGCGTGGGTGCTCGGCCTCGTCTGGTTCTTCGACGACTACGCCAACACCGCCGTCGTCGGCAGTTCGATGCGCGACATCACCGACGAACTCCGCATCTCCCGCGAGAAACTCTCCTACATCGTCGACTCGACGGCCGCGCCCGTCGCCACGTTCGGCATCTCCAGTTGGGTCGCCTACCAGATCAGCATGGTGCAGGAGGGGTACCAGCAGGCGGGCATCACCGGCGGCGAGGGAGGGGTGCCGACGGCGTTCGTCGCGTTCCTGCAGAGCATCCCGTTCAACATGTACTGCCTGTTCGCCATCGCGATGGTGTTCATCGTCGTCGTCACCGGCCGCGACTTCGGCGAGATGCTCGACGCCGAACACCGCTCGTGGCAGACGGGCAACGTGCTCCGCGAGGACGCGGTTCCGCTCCAGAGCATCGAGGAGAACCTCGGCGAACCGAACGGCGACGACCCGCAGTTGCGGATGTTCGTCCTCCCGGTGCTCGCGCTGATTATCGTCGCCATCACCGGCGCGGTGTGGACGGGCTACGCGCCCGACCGGTCGCTTGTTGGCATCGCCGGCAACGCCGACTTCGCCTCGGCGCTCGTCTGGGGGTCGTTCTTCATGGTCGTCACCGCGATGGTGCTGGCGCTCGTCTCGGACGTGCTCACGCTCGACGAGTGCATGGACTCGCTGGTCGACGGCTTCTCCATCATGCTGACGGCGGTCACCATCCTCGTGCTCGCGTGGTCGATCAGCCTCACGACGAGCGCGCTCGGCACGGGCGAGTTCGTCACCGGCATCGCGCAGGGCATCGTCACGCCGACGCTGCTGCCGCTCGTCATCCTGTTCGCGTCGGCCTTTATCGCCTTCTCCACCGGCACCTCGTGGGGGACGATGGCCATCGTGACGCCCGTGGCGATTCCGCTGGCGTGGGGTATCGGCGGGCAGTCGCCCGAACTCATCCCCGTCGCCATCGGAACGGTGTTCAGCGGGGCCATCTTCGGCGACCACACCTCGCCCATCTCCGACACGACCATCCTCTCGTCGACGTTTACCGGCGCTGACCACATCGACCACGTGCGCACGCAACTGTACTACGCGGTCACCGTGATGTTCGTCGCGGGGTCGCTGCTTCTGATCTACGGCATGACCGGCGTTACGCCGCTCGTCTTGCTGCCGGTCGGACTCGTCCTGTTGGTCGCGCTCGTCTACGGCCTCTCGGAAATCGACGCCCAGCGGAAGGGGATCTCCCCGCAGGCGGCGCGTCGGAGCCGACAGGAGCGCGACGTCGCCGACGACTGAACCGAGCGGGTCACACTAATTTTCGGCGGGGGTGATGTGGCTGGTGAACACCGACCGATATCGCCACTCCCGACCTCTCGTTCTCGACGTCGATTCTCGAATCCGGCGGAACCGTCCCTCGTGAGACCCATAGTCGACGAGACGCCCGCACAGGTGCCGAGGGGTGTGCTCGGCGGGAGCGCGGAAGCCAACGAGAGGTCATAATCGGCGTTCGCCCCCGCAAGGAGGAGTGTTCCCTGCTTTGAGAGTCGAGTATGACCGATTTCGGCACCCAGACTGAGAATGTCCCAAACTGCCGAAGCAGGCCCACAGAGGAATCGTCTCCGCGTTGTTCGCGTTTCGAGATGCGATGCGAGGTGCGACGGTCGGCCGGTAACACGCAAAATCGAGAGGCGTGAGCCGATTATGACGGTTTTCGGAGGCGGTCATGAGAGAGGCGACGGCGGTGACTGATACGGACGCCCCGTAGGACGCTTCTGAACGTTACTCTCGGCAGAGACGAGGTGTGACGTGCGTCGTCGGGCGTGCCATCTTCGGGTCGAAGCGGACGGTATCGGGCTACTTCCGGGGAGCAGGGTCGACTATGGGCCGACCGGAAGACGACTCACGAGAGCGAGAGCGCTCGTCGTCGGCGCTCGACAGTAGTCGACGAGTATGACCGGCAGGGAGGCGAGAGAGCGACACAATCCGTTGTGCCACCGGAGGGTGTCGACGCCCGGAGGGACCGAGAAGACCGCGAGTGTGGCCCCTAGTGGTGGCGACGGTAGTCCGGGTTCCGCGGAAGGCGGTCACTTTCAGGACACCGACGAGGCGGTTCCGCCTCCGGTATTCTTTTCGACGTTCCGACCCATCACTCGCGTATGTCCGGAGTACTCGACCACACGATGATCCGCGTCGGCGACCTGGAGGAGTCGCTCGACTGGTATCGGACGAACCTGAACTACGAGGAGAAGGACCGCTGGGAGGCCGACACGTTCACCAACGTCTACATCGGCCCCGAGGAGATGCACGAGGAGGGCGCGATGCTCGAACTCACCGAGAACCACGACACCGACGAGTACGACGTCGGCGACGCGTGGGGCCACATCGCCGTCCGCGTCCCCGAGGGCGAACTCGAATCGGCGTATCAGGAACTGATGGACAACGGCGTCGAAGACTACCGCGACCCCGAGTCCTGCGGCGGGCGCTACGCGTTCGTCAAGGACCCCGACGGCCACGAGATCGAGATCGTCAAGCGCGACCCCGACCTCGGCGCGCGCTGGAGCCTCGACCACACGATGATCCGCGTCGAGGACGCCGACGAGGCGCTCGGCTTCTGGACGCGGAAGTTCGAGTACGAACACACCGGCCGCTGGGAGTCCGACACGTTCGCGAACTACTTCGTCAAGCCCGAGGGGAGCGCCGACGAGGCGATGGCGGTCGAACTCACGTACAACTACGACGGCCGCAGCTACGAGCTGGGCGACGCGTGGGGTCACCTCGCCGTCCGCGCCGACGACCTCGGCGAGTACTGGGAGACGCTGATGGAGCGCGAGGCCGACGACTACCGCGACCCCGCCTCGTGTGACGACAAGTACGCGTTCACCAGAGACCAGGACGGCCACGAGATCGAGGTGCTGGAGCGCGACTTCGGGGCGGAGTCGCTGTTCCCGGCGTAGTCGCGGGGCGCTCTGCGGTACGGTACCGGCCTCATTTTTCATAGTGTTACCCAACTGCCGTCGTCCAGACGCGGGGGAACACGTACCTCGGTGAAGCTAGTACCGACGAGTCTGTCCGCCGATACTCTCCGAGTTTCGAGAGTGGGCGAACGCCTCGCGTCGCCCACTCGGCATCGCACATGCGAAGCAACATGCATAAGACTGGAACGTCTCTCTCCGGATATGGCCGCCGAAGACGTACCCGAAGAGACGAAAGTGAGCGACAGAGGGATGGTGACCATCCCCGCGGATATTCGTCGCCATCTCGGTATCGGCGCGGGTGACAAGCTCCGATGGAAGGTGACTGACGACGGCGAGCTAACTGTCGCAGTCGTGCATCAGCGCGAGGGGGTGTTCGACGACTTCGAACCCGTCGATGTCGGCGAGACGAACGCCGTCGAGGCCGGGCGCGTGTTCGGGAGCGAGTGATACAGAATCGAGCGCATACCCGCGTCTTTAGGGGTGGGTCGAGCGGACGATAGCGTACATCTCCACCAACGACGCTACGGGTGGATTTCCAACCGTGGAACATAGTTTTAACACACCAAAAGAGAATAGTGTGTAATACGGATGAAGACCACACGGCACGCGGCCTACAACCTCAACTACCACCTCGTGTGGTTGCCGAAGTACCGAAACTCGGTACTGGTTAACGAGGTCGCAGACCGTGTGCGAACCATCCTCCACGAAATAGCCGACGACAAGGGCGTCGAAATACTCGACCTCACCGTTCAACCCGACCATATCAATCTGTTCGTTAGTAGCCCGCCGAAACACGCTCCGTCCCTGCTCGCCAACTGGTTCAAAGGCATCAGTTCGCGGAAATACAACCACCGCTACGTTGATCACGACGACGAGAAAATCAAGTGGGCACGCGGCTACTACGCAGGAACAGCAGGACACGTTTCGAGCGAGACGGTCAAGAACTACATCCAGCGACACGAGGGGGACAAGTCGTGATCGAAATCACGAAGACGCTGGAACTGAAACTGGTAGAGCCGAACGCGCACAAGCGGAGAAAACTCTGCGAGACGCGAGAGGCGTACCAGCAGGCACTTCACGCCGCCTTCGACGCTCGATGCACCACGCAGACTGAAACGAACGACGTGGTGGTCAACTACGACCTGAGCGGGTACGCGAAGAACGCGCTCAAACAGTACGTCCCACAACTCACGACGACCTACAACGCAGGCGAACTTCACGACGACCACCCCGTTCGATTCACCAACGAGGGACTACAACTCGACCATAAGCCCGAGAACGCAATCGAGTGGTACGTCAAAATCCCGCATCACGAGGACTACCACCTGTGGATGCCAGCACAATCGAATCCCGAACAGAGGGACTGGTTGGAAGCGTTGAACACTGGTGACGCGGAAATGGGCGAGAGTCGGCTATTCGAGCGGGACGGAACGTGGTATCTCCACGTCACCGCAACCCACGACGTTGAGGATGGTTCCGAGGTGTCCGCTGAAGAACGGACGCCTATCGGAGTCGATATTGGAGACGCGTCACTCGTCACGGTGTGTCACCGAGACGACCACGGGTCTCCGACCGCGCCCGGAATGTGGGCCGACGAGGGAAAGACCGTTCGTCGGCTTCGCAAGACCTACTTCACCGCCACGAGGCGACTTCAGACACGCGGTAGCGAACGCATCTCAGAGTCCTTCGGTGACGACTTGTGGAAGCAGATAGACGACGTGTTCCACCGCGTCACCCGCGAAGTCGTGAACTACGCTGAGTCCGTCGAGAACCCCGTTCTTGTTCTCGAAGACCTGACGTACATACGGGAGTCGATGGACTACGGCGAGTACATGAACCGCCGTCTCCACGGATGGGGGTTCGCCAAACTCCACGCACAAATACGCTACAAGGCTGTCGAGAAGGGTATCCCGGTGGAGACGGTCAACCCACGCAACACCTCGAAGGAATGCCATGCGTGCGGTGAAGTTGGATACCGCCCACGACAGGCGACGTTCAAGTGTACGAACGATGCGTGCTGGATGGGCGAGTACCAAGCAGACGTGAACGGAGCGGTGAACATCGCAGACCGCTACCTCAGCGGAGAGAGTCGTTCCAGAAAACACGAGAACGACGATGACTCGGCTGAGGATGGGGCGCGTTTGACCGCGCCACAAGACAGCCAAGCCGATGCTACCCAGCAAGAGACGCTTGGAACGTATGCGTCTTGAAACCGTAGGGTCGAGCAGTCGCTCGGCCTGAAATTCCGTGGTGGGATTCCCGCGTCTTAAGGCGCGGGAGGAGGTCAAGCCAGCGCTGCTCGATACGAACGTCTTGTTCGCCAGTACCAGCGCTCGCGACGAGTACCACGATACCGCACGAAGCATCGTAGCCGGCGTCGACCACGGTAAACTTCCCGAAGTCGTCGTGACGAACTACGTCGTCGCAGAGACGCTGAACCTGACTCGGGAGAAGCTCGGACCCGAGGCGGCAAACGGGATGCTCGACCGCCTCATCGAGGGGGCACACTTCGAGATCGTCCACGCACCTCGGACGGATTTCAACGCGGCGCAGGCGCTCTTTCGTCGGTATCCCGAACTCTCGTTCGTCGACGCGACTCTCGCAGCGTACAGCGAACGCGAGAGGATCGACTACCTGACTTAAGGAGAGAGTCCTGCCGTTTACGGCGGGCGTGAATCCGACACTCCACGACACAAACCACGTTCGACGCTTACTCCGGGGTATCCTCCCTGACTTTCCTCTCGCCTTCGAGAAGCAACCCTTTCCACGTCAACCCACGGTGTTTCTTCAACTCTTTCAAACGCTCGTACTGTTCATCGTCATCGAACTCGATTCGGATTGAGACCATACATTATCACACTAACGGAACAATTATGTGTGTTACGATACCACCAGTAGTTGATGAAGCGAGCCAACACGTTCGACGTGATTCCGCAGTCCGACGAGGATGGGGAGTTGCTTCGACGCCTGTTGGACGCTTCTGCTTCTCTATGGAACGAAATCAACTACGAACGCCGTGAAAACTACGCGGACCCAGACGGAGACGTGTGGGATATAAGCGAGTATCGCGGACGCTACGGTGGTGTTCTCGGTGCTTCGACAGTTCAGCAAATCGAACGCAAGAACCGCGAAGCATGGAAGTCGTTCTTCAGCCTCAAGAAGAAGGGCGAAGCCAACGGCAAACCCGGATACTGGGGTAACTCAGAAGATGGGCGTGATCTCCGCACGTATATCCGAAACACGTCATACTCTGTCGAGTGGGGCGAATACTCTCGCCTCGAAATTCTCGTCGGCCAAAACCTGAAAGACGAGTACGGGCTTGGACATCGCGAACGTCTCCGGCTCGAAGTTCGAGGCAAACCAAACTGGAAGGAGTACGACAAGCAGGGTCGGTTAGAGTTGTTCTACGACGAGCAAGCACAGACGTTCAGGGCCTTTCAGCCAGTCACTATCGACGCTTCTAGACTGGCACAACCACTGGGTTCGGAAGAATCCGCTCTGGATATTGGTGCGAACAATCTCGTCGCCTGCACAACCACGACCGGTAAGCAATACCTGTATGAAGGATGCAACCTGTTCGAGCGATTCCGTGAGATGACACGAGAAATCGCCCGACTTCAATCGCTGTTGGAGGAAGGTCGATATAGTAGTCACCGTATCCGACGCCTGTACGACCGACGTACCAAGCGACGTGACCACGCCCAAGATGCGCTCACCCGTGACCTTATCGAACGCCTGTACGACGAAGGCGTTTCGACAGTGTACGTCGGGGCGTTGACGGACGTACTCGATACGCACTGGTCGGTGGAGACGAACGCGAAGACGCACAACTTCTGGGCGTTCAGAGCGTTCGTGAACAGACTGGCATGTACCACCGAGGAATACGGCATTTCGGTCGAGGTTCGGTCTGAGGCGTGGACGAGTCAGGAGTGCCCCAACTGTGGTTCGACAGAGGATACGACGCGCCACAAAGACACGCTGACGTGTCCGTGTGGATTCGAGGGGCATGCAGACCTCACAGCGTCAGAGACGTTCTTGAGACGGCAGACAACGGTATCACGGCCGATGGCACGGCCTGTATGCCTCAAGTGGGACGACCATTCATGGTCGGAGTCACCACGCTCTCACCGTCCCAACGAGGAGCATACGAACCCGCAAGTTGCCTTCGTGGGTCGGTAAGCGATACCCCAGCGCGAGGAAACCTCGCCGTTTACGGCGAGGAGGATGTCATCTCTACTCGTTCGACGACGACTTCGACGCCGTCGACGGACTCACACGGCTGGCGACCGCCGACAGTCCCTTCCGCTAATCTGACCGACCAACATCCCGAATGTGACGAAAGAGAGCCGAAGCGCCCGGATTGTCGCTGCGATTTCGCGCTACCGCGATGGAGAGATCATGCTGGGAACGGTGGCCCGCTTCGCTGGCGTCAACCGGTTCGAGATGCGCGACCTTCTGCGAGAGGTGGGCGTCGAACTGCTCGTTCTCCCGCCCGCGAGTTCGACGCCTTTCTCGAACGGTAAACGGCCCCCACCCCACACGACTCGCGTACCCCCCATTCTCGGAAATCCCCGATTTTTCGAGCGTCAGCCGACGAAAGCTCAACTTTGAGCTATCAGGACTCGGAGTAGTCAGACACAAAGTACTTATGCCCGTATCCGCGGGAGAACGCTTCTCTCCGGTGAATACGGTCGTGTTACTGTCTACCGAATCTCACAATTTACCACAAAGCATTTATAACGAGAGGCTAAGGTTTCGTTCGTACCCCTACCCATGGTGGCATCGACGAGTATCCCTCGCCAAGTCCGGCACCGCGTCGGGCGTTTCGGTATCCAGGCACGGGCGAAAGTGGCTGTCGCCGACCAATGCACAAAACCATGACACAAACAACACAGAAGTTCCGTGCAGTTTTCCTCGCTGCGCTGATGGTGTTCTCCGTTTTCGCGGGCACCGTCGCGTTTGCAGGTACGGCTGCTGCGGCTAACGCTGACAACGCCGACGACAGCGTCAACTCCGGTTCCCTGTTCTATCAGGGCCAGGAGCTGTTCGTCGACAGCGATACGAGTGATGAGGATATTGAATATCAAGTCCGTTCGGTTGACGGTGATGAACTCGGTTCGACCGAACTGACCTTCACCACGGACGAGGAAGGTTCGGCCATCTTCGAGTCGGACTCCCTTGAGTCGGGCTCGTACGTGATTGTCGAGGCCGATTCCCGTAACACACCGCTCGAAGTCGTTGACGGTGTGGTTCAGGACTCGTCCGGTACCGACGCAGATGCGATTAGCGCTGCCGAGTGGGACATCACCGAGCAGGACATCGGTGCCGAGTTCGATGACGACTCCATCACGCAGGACGGCGAGTCCTCCATCGAGTTCGACTCGAACGTTCGCTCGAACTTCGATCTGACCGTCGAATCTGATGAGCTCGATAACGATGAGCTCCAGGACATCTTTGAGGATGTTGACGAAGACGCTGAGATCGAGGACGGCGCAGTTGTTCTCGAAGATGTCGACGAAGGTACGGCGTACGACGCTGACTTCGAAGACATCGACACTGGCGAGTACAACTTCACCTTCTCCGTGACGGACACGACGGCTGAGGCCGACGCGTCCATTGAAGTCACCGAGGAAGAGGAGTCGACCTACAACCTCCCGAACAACGTCGACGTCGAGGCCGGTGACACGGTAACGTTCCCGGTCGAGATGGAGAATACTGACGAGGCCGAAATCGTCATCGGTAGCGAGGACGACGGCTACAGAGTCACCGCACTCGTTACTGACGAAAACGAGGACGGTGTCGCTAACGTTACTGTTAACACGTACAACCCGGACAGCGGCAACGACTACGGTGTCTCCGCTGGTGGCGATGAGACGAGCGTCGATGTCGACACCTCGGACTCGGAGGACAACGACAACATCGGTGTCAGCTCTATCCTTGACACCGCGAACTATGACATCGAAGTCGGTCCGGAAGACTTCGATAGTGCTGAAGACGTGAGTACACTCGCCGTCTCGGACGCATCCATCGACGGTGCGCAGACGTGGACCGCGCCCGGTGGCGAACTTAGTGAGGACGCCAACGAGGACGATGTCGTCGAAGCTATCGAGGACGGCATTATCACGCAGGATAGCGATATCGCCCAGGACGATACTGCAATCGTGCAGGTCGAAGCCTCGGGCCTTGCTGGCTACATTGCAGCACAGGAAGATGATGATGATGGAGATGTCTTCAACGGCGACGATCTCGACCTAACGGTTGAGCAGGAGAACCCGTCGGCGAACCAAGACCCCAAGACGGTCAGTTCGGACGCCGTTCAGTACGTCGTTGACGACGAGAACAACAACCTGTTCCTCGTTATCGACACGTCCAACGACGGCGCTGTCGACCGTGATGGCTTCGAGAGCGGTGACGAGTTCAACGTCACGCTCGATGTCGGCGAAGATAGCGAGAGTGAACTCCCCGAGGAGTCCGTCTCCTCGACGTTCTCTGTCGTTGACCGCGAAGCCTCCTTCGACAACGTGAACGACGACGACGTCGTCGAAGTCGCAGGCTCCGACAACAGCTCGGTCGAGGGCGAGTCCTCGATCGCGCCCGGCTCCGAGATCCGCGTCCGCGCGCAGAGTGAGTCCGGCGCCTCGAACACGTTCGTCGAGACCGACACCGCGACGGTCGACGAGAACGGTACGTTCAACGCGACGTTCGACTTCGGCGACCTCGAACAGGGTACGAACTTCACGCTGTCGCTCAGCGACCAGGACGGGCCTGGCTTCGAGGGCGACACTGAGTACAGCGCTGTGATCGTCGAAGGCGAAGGTGGCGAGGGTGGAGAGAACAACACCACGACCACCTCGACTGGCGAGAACAACACCACGACGACTGAGGAGACCACCGAGGAGACTACCGAGGAGACCACCGAGGAAACCGAGGAGTCCCCGTCCGAGGAAACCACCGAGGAAACCACGGAAACTGACACCCCCGGCTTCGGTGTCATCGTGGCTCTCATCGCACTCGTGGCTGCTGCGCTCCTCGCGGTCCGCCGCGACAACTAAGTAGACTCTCCCGAGTCTGCTTTCGAGCGCTAACTCCCAGAACCACCGGGACCCGTTCCCGGCCCTTACTTCCTTTATCGAACCCACGCCGACGAGCGACAGCCACGTCGGTGGGCGCGCGTGACAGTCAGTTACTGCACCCGCTCGTGCGCGCACCCGACCACAGACGACAAGGGATATACCACTTCACGCGAAGGATACCGGTATGCCCGGCGTCGTCCCCTCCGACCCGCTCGCGTGGGTCGCCATCGCGCTGTTCGTCGGCGGTGCGCTGTTCGAGCGCGCCAATCGGCGCGTCGCCCGCTACGTGATGGTGAGCGCGTGGGTCGCCTTCGCCCTCTTCTGGCTCAACCTGTTCCCGCACTTCGCCTTCGAGCACAAGTCCTACATCGAGGGGCTCCTCAGCCTCGCGGCCGTCCCGCTCAGCCTCTACGCGGGGCTGTTGCTGCTTCGGGGTCGCGACACGCTCTTCGTGCTCTCGCGCGCCGTCGCCGTGATGGGCGTCGTCTACCTCCCGTTCGAGACGATACCCGCGATAACCGTCGGCGCGACGACGGTTCCCTCGCCCAGAGAGGTGCTCGTCGAACTCGTCGCCGCCCAGACGGGCTACCTCATCAACGTACTCGGGTACCACCCGACGCCCATCGTCGGCCCGGAGGGGTACGACAACACGTTCCGGTTCGTCCACGACGACGGCCACAACCTGCAGTTCTCGGTCGTCCTCGCCTGCACCGGCATCGGGAGTATGGCCATCTTCGCGGGGCTCATCGCCGCCGTCCGCGCGCCGCTGCGGCGGAAACTCCGCGCGCTCGCCGTCGCCATCCCCATCATCTACGCGCTGAACCTGCTGCGGACGACGTTCATCGGCATCGCCTTCGGCAAGCAGTACATGCAGTGGTTCGTCGACGAGGTGCTGTTGCTGTTCGGCTCCTCGGACCCCTACATGGTGTCGTTCTTCCTCTCGGACCGCGTCGTCAGCCAACTGCTCGCGGTCGTCGCGCTCGTCGGCATCACCTACCTCGTCGTGCGCGAACTCCCCGAACTGCTCACCGTCATCGAGGACGTGCTGTTCATGCTGACCCGCGAGGAGTACGACCTCCACGGCGCGCTCGACGTGTCGCAGTACGAAAACCAGATGCGACCCGACGGCGGCGAACGCGCGGAACGATAAGCGAGCAATCGCGGCCGCGGTCGACGTCGCGGCCGCAGTCGTCGCGCTCGCGGCTCAGTACGTGTTCTCTTCGACGACTTCGGACGGCGCGTCACCGAACGCCGAGAGCGACTCGGCCTCCAGATCGTGCAGCGACGCGGGAACGACGAGCATGTGCAGCGGGTCGCCGAACTCCCGGTCGGCCAGCGCCGAGAGGCGGTCGGCGGCGACGATGGGGTCTGGACTCCCCGCGCGGGCGACGACGACCCCCAGCGCGTCGCCGTCCCAGTCGCGGGCGAACTCGCCCGCGGCGAAGTCGGCGGTCATGTACTCGTCGTCGGAATCGACGCCCGCGCGCTCGTAGCCGACCTTGATGTCGAGGTAGACGAGCGTGTGGAGGCCCCGCTCGCGGTTGTCCTCGACGGTGTCGACGACGCTCTTCGGGGTGCCGTCGGCACCGTGGGCGTACGGAAACGGCAGCGTCGTCGCTTTTCCGAATCTGTAGTTCTGCAGACCCGTGAGACCGCTCGCCGCCGACTGCGCGGTGACGCCGTGGACGATACGCGTGTCGATGCCGCGCTCGTGCGCTCGCAGGCGGAGGTCGACGTGTGTCGTCGAGATCATCGTGTCTCCGGCGGTGAGAAACGCCGCGTCCCCCTCTTCGGCGGCGTCGAGAATTTCGTCGGCATCCTGCTCGACGCGCGCCCGGTCGCGAACCTCGACGTCGACGCCGTGGTGGTCGGCGAGTTCCTCAACGGTCGTCCCGATGAGTTTACTGGTGTAGAACTCCGCGAACGCGCGGTCGGCGCTGCGGAGCGCCTCCCGCCCCTCGACGGTTATCGACCGCTCGTCGTAGAGACCGAGTCCGATGAACGTGAGCATCCTGTGGTCGGAGTCGACGGTGTGCGCGCATAAACCGTCTGCATCGAGGCGTCGCCGACGACCGCGGGACGTCGGGCGAACTGAACCCCGTGAATCGAGGCCGGAAGACGGGTGAGCGGCGCGGAGTCCGTGACCGACGATCGAAGTCGTGGCTTCCCCCTCGAATCTGTGTGGGCGGTTCAGGTGACAGTTAGTCACGTTGAAGTGAGATACATTTGCACAGATAAGTACTGCATCTGTGTAGGTGCGTGTTGATTGTTCCGTGCGTCGTCGGTTCGCACGGCATGTTGCACGCTTCGGCCCCGCCAACGTCGTTCGGAGAGTGGCGCGCATGAGTGACTCGGGCAGAGAGCACCCGGCGGTGGACCGTCTCTTCGCCGCGTTGAGCCATCCAACTCGCCGGTCTACACTCGTCTTCTTGAATCGCGCGAGCGTCGGCGACAGCGGATGGATTCCGCTGGAGACGCTTGCGGTCGAACTGGCGGAACCGGAGACGGTCGTCGAGCAGTTGTACCACGTCCACCTGCCGCAACTCGACGGGGTCGACCTCGTCGAGTGGGACCACGAGCGGGAACTCGTGCGGCGAGGGCCGCGGTTCGAGACGGTGACGCCGGTGCTCGAACTGCTCGAACAACTTCGAGAAGAGTTTCCCGACGAGTAGCGCACGACGGAGCGACCCGCCGGCCGAGAGCACGTCACGGCGCGGTTCGAACCACGGAACTCCGCGTCGAAACCGGATCCGGACGACGGTAGACCGACCATACTTCGTGAATTCTGGCTGAAGAGCGTCGAATACAGAACTCTGACGCGACGATCATCGAACGTGAGTCCACGTCTGGCAACGAATTTAACGCCGTCTACAGACGCGTACAGTCGACATTACAATACCGGTACTGCCCGTGAGTCTCTACTGAGTACCCGCCACCCGGTAGGTTCTTGCACGGACTCAGGCGGTGCTCGACGAGCAATCTGTCTCCCCCTCAGATTGCCCTGGTGTGTCAACCTACGGGGCCCCTCCCGGCCCCGATTGCGTCCGAGAAACTTCGAGCGTGCGCTTTCGAGTCGATTCGGAAACGAATCACGGGCCGCTCCGACCGGCGTTCTCCTGGAACCTCTCGTCGCGTACCGACGGTCGCGAACGAGGGCGAGAGGCGAAGCGATTAGGGTGAGTGGTTATACATCCAGAGAATGACGGACGAACGAGGGTGAGAGACGAACCCTCGTTGGTTGTCAGAGGCAGGGTTAGCGACGCCAAACGGTGTTCACTTGACGGATAATCCCCCTTCCGGCAGAGGTGAGTCGCCTGCGCCGCCACCCACGATAACGGGCCACGACTCGGCAAATAGTTGTTCGCACCTTTCAGCAACGATAAGTATTGTAATCTGTGTAACATCTTTGACTGACGACGTGCGGTCGGCCGACTCTGTCGCGGCGACCGTCAGATCCAGAAGGTGTCGTCACGACTCCTGTCGCCCTCGGTGCAACGCCGAAAACTCCGGTTACCGTCGTCGCAACGTCGAGAACCACGACAGGGAGAGAACCCTCTGGAGTGACAGCCGTCGTACCGAGTCGCGTCCGAGTGTCACGTCCGTGAGCGCGGTTGCCTACCGCTCTCTGTGGATGTCTCGTACCATCGAACGACCGAGAACCGCCAGCGAACCGACGAGCAAGGCGACGAACGGCGGCTGGAGGACGTACTCCGGAGCCGACGGAAGTGGCCTATCTGCGGGACGAACACGACGACGTTGAGCCAGAAGACGACGTAGAGGACGGTGGCGGTCGGAAGCGACGGGAGAATATCTCTCTTCGATTGGTGCCGGGTTCGCTGGAGGCCTGCCAAACCAGACTGAAACGTCTACTCGACCGGTTCGACGACGAGAACCGGTTACATCTGTTCTCGCCTGGACAAGGTTTATTTTCTATGACTAGAGTATAAAGGCATGGATGACTGCGGCCACACCTCATCAAGAACCAAGTCGCACGAAAAGGCACTCTCGACGACCGAGTGAAGAACTCAAGCTCGGAACCCCCCCACAAACCAGAGTCGAAGAGGGAATCAGCGACGAACAGGTCGCGTGGCTCCAGCGGTTAGTCGATGCCCGACGAAGAGACCGAAAACCGCAACGGAAGCCACCTGACTGACCGCTTTTCGAGTCGAGAGCTACTCGTTCGGGTACCGAAACGAACTCGTCAGCGGCGCTGTTACGCGGTCGATTTCTTGGAGTTCGACTCGGACGCCTCAGACAGCGAGACCTGACGCTCGAAAATGGCCTCGCCCGAGCCGTGTAGTTGCACGCTCCATCCGTTCGTGGTGAATTCGACGTACAGATTGTTCGACGGGGAGTTGAACAGCATGTTCAGCGAATCGGTCTCGATATCGTCGAACATCGGGTCGAGGTCGAGCGGGTCGCGTCCTTCGATGGCCGCAATTGACATGATGATAGCCGTAGAAGTGTCCTCACCGGCCATCGTTTCTGCTATGTCTACCGCGTATGTCGGGACGCTGATACCAGGCGACGTGATTTGTTGTGGAATTTTACCCGTAGTAGGCACATAAGATTGTATCGTTTAGGGGGTAATAAATTGCCTGGTGGCCACGTTAGCGACGAACACACCAGCCGTAATCGGGCGAATTGCGCCCGCAGACCTCGTGAATTGCCGATTCACTCGGTGACGAGACCCGGAAAGTGTCTCGAACCGCGTTGACCTCAGGAGAGACACGCCGTTCGTACCGAATTACAGATTGACTTTTAACGTATCCGATAAGTGCTTATAGTCCGGCCATTGTCTCATAGGTGGCGACTCCGAGAAAGGGGTCTGCCCCGTAGTAGGCACACGGACAGACTTCTTTTGACGGTCGCCATCCCACGTTAACAGCAAAACCCTCGGTGAGATCTACTCGAACGGAGAGCTCTCGGGAGGAAACTCTGACAGACGGAGAGACTACAGTTCCCGGTTTGGGACACTCCGCGGCACGCTCCGCTCCTCGCGGAGTTCGTCGCAGAAAGAGCCGGTGGAGGGATTTGAACCCTCGGCCTATTCCTTACGAAGGAATCGCTCTGCCAGCTGAGCTACACCGGCGCGTGTCGTCGCGCGTCGTTTGCGCACTCGAACGTACCGCCATCGGGCCAATAAGGGTTCCGAAACGAGATGCCGCGTGCCGAACCGAGACACGGCCACTCCCGGCGACCGCGAGCGCTTACCGTGACAGCCGAACGTCGAGACAGACGTTGTACTCGTGGGGCGCGTACGACCGGACGACGCGCTCGTTCTCTACGCTCACCTCGTACCCCGGTTCCGCGGCGGCGCGAATCGCCCGCTCGCCGGGGCCGAACGGGTCGTCTTCGTGCTGGATGTCGTAGTAGTGAATCACGCAGTCGTCGCCCGCGACAGCGACGGCCGTATCCAGAAATTCGTCGGCGCTGTGCGGGAGGTTCATCACGATGCGGTCGGCCCAGTTCTTGTAGTCGCGGTCTCCGTCGGTCGCACCGTCGCTTCGCTTCGTCTGCTCGCGGGCCGAAGGCCCGCTCGCACGGTCCGAGGGGCGCTCCGCGTCCCTCGCTACTCGCGACGAACCCGCACCGACGTCGCGGGCGTCGCCGTGAATCGCGGTGAGTCGCTCCTCGACACTGTTTCGACGCGCGTTCTCGCGGAGATACTTGACGGCAGCTTCGTTCAGGTCGACGGCGACGACGTCCGCGCCTTCTCCCGCGCAGGGAATCGCGAACGGCCCCACTCCGGCGAACATGTCGAAGACGTGCTCGCCCGCCTCGACCTGTTCGACGACGCGGTGGCGCTCGGTCGCCAGCCGCGGCGAGAAGTAGACGGTCGAGATGTCGAGGAGGAACTCGTAGCCGTACTCGCGGTGGACCGTCTCGGTGCCATCTCCGCGGAGCACCTCCCAGTCGCGCACGCGGAGTTCGCCCCGTATCTTCGAGGCGCGGTTGACCACCGTCCTTGCGCGCACGTCCGACTCCATCACCGCGTCGGCGATCTCGCGAGCGCGCTCGGGGTCGTCCTCGTCGAGGATGACCACGTCGCCGAGTCGCTCGTAGGACGGCTCGGAGCCCAAGATGTCCGCGGGCGTCCGCTGCGGCCGCCGGGCAGGGACGTCGTGGTCGACCACCTCGTAGTCGGCAGGGACGTCCGCGGGGTCGGTCACGGGGATGTAGAGGACGCCGTCGGCGGCGACGATGTCGTGACCGTGGTCGACGACGCCCGCCTCGACGAGCGCCCGTCGGGTCTCCTCGCCCGCGGCGGCGGGCACGCGTACGCAGGGAACCGTCATGTCTGTCTGTCGAGAGCGACGCCCCGGTAGCGAGTAAGGCTGACGCTTCGCGCGTCGTGGGGGTTCTCTCGCGGTGCGCGCACCGCGTGTCGGTTATATCCGTGGCGCACGAACGCCGACCGTGGCCGACGAGTTCGAGTTCCCCGAACCGCGACCGGGTCCGTCCCCGAGACGCCTCGCCGTCCGCCTCGGCTGTACGACCGTCCTCTCGTTTCTGCTCGTCGCCGTCTTCTGGGAGTTCGTCGTCCGGTGGATTCCGCTGCTGTGGCCGCCGACGGACCCGCTGTCGCGGTGGTTCAGCATCGTCGCCGTCTTCGTCGGGTCGCTGTTTCTCCTGCCGGGCGTCGTGGGGTCCGTTGTCGGCGACGCGCTCTACGACCGCTGGTCGGAGGAGCGAGACGGCGGGGGCGAGTCGGACGACGCCGACGGTCGGGACGACTGAGGCGACTCTGACCCACTCACGGCGGCGTCCACCGCGCCGACGACGCGACTCGGCGAGACCACCGTCGCCCGCTCGCGGAGGTCGGCGTACGTCTCGGCGACCGCTGGACCGGCGTAGTTCCGCTCCGAGAACGGGCGTTCCTCGACGACGACGAGCGCCGACGCCGCGCGGGCGGCCTCGAGGTTCGCTCGGTTACCCTCGCCGACTTCCACGTCGGCGACGACGGTCACGTCGGCCTCCATCACCCGTTTTTCGACGACTGCCCGCGTCTCGTCGTCGACGGCCGCAAAGGGCGGCACGGTCACCGCGTCCAATCCCAGACTGCGTGCCGTCTCCGTGTCCGAGTCGCCTTCGTTGAGCGCGCCGACCGACACGTCGTAGCCCGCGGCGCTGAGCAGGTAGAGCAGTCGAGCGGCGCTGCCGCCGCCGCCGACGACGTGGACTCGGCCCTCGCGGTCGCCGCGGCCTCGCCGGTGGTCGTCGGGGAGCGCGGTCACGTACACAGAGCCCGTCACCGGGTGCCGGGAGACGACCGCGTTCGCGCCGAACGCCGTCTCCAGGTTCGCCTCGGTGAGCACCGACCGCGGCTCGCCAGCGGCCAACACGCGGCCGTCGCCGAGGAGGAGCAACTCGTCGCAGTAGTGCGCGGCGAGGTTGAGGTCGTGGATGGCCGCGACGACGGTCTTCCCACCGGCGACGAGGTCGCGGACGAGTTCGAGCGTCCGCACCTGGTGGTTGATGTCGAGGCTCGCGGTCGGTTCGTCGAGCAGGAGCACGGGCGCGTCCTGCGCGAGCGCCCGCGCCAGCAGGACTCGCTGGCGCTCGCCGCCGCTGACCGCCGTCACCGAGCGGTCGGCGAACTGGGCGATCTCCGTCCGGGCCATCGCGTCGTCGACGGCGCGTTCGTCCTCGGGGCCGAACCGCTCGAACCGCCCGAGGTGCGGCGAGCGCCCCATCGCGACCGTCTCGCGCACGTCGAACTCGAACGACAGCGAGGTGTCCTGTGGAACGGTCGCGACGAGTCGGCTCACCTCCTTCGACGACCGGCCCTCGATGGGGACGCCGTCGACGACGAGCGAGCCTCGGGCGGGGCGAAGTAATCCCGAGAGCGCGCGCAACAGCGTCGTCTTCCCCGCGCCGTTCGGTCCCACGAGACCGACGAACGTCCCGCGTTCGACCGTCGCGTCCACGCCGTCGAGGATGGAGACGCCGCCGAGTTCGACCGCCAGGTCGTCGACGCGGATGGCGATACCCGGTTCCCTATCGGGGTCGCTCACAGCGAGCGCACCTCCTGGGTCCGAAGCAGGTAGAGAAAAAAGGGCGCGCCCAGCGCCGCGGTGACGACTCCGACCGGCAGTTCCGCCGTGCCAGAGCGCGCGAGCGTGTCGGTGGCGACGAGGAACGCCGCGCCCGCGAGCGCGCTCGTCGGCAGCAGGATGCGGTGGTCCGGACCGACGACGAGGCGCATCACGTGCGGGACGATGAGGCCGACGAAGCCGATAACCCCCGAGACGGCGACGGCCGCGGCCGTGACGAGACTCGACACCGCCAGCAGCACGCGCTTTGTGCGCTCGACTTCGATGCCGAGACTGTGGGCGTCCTCCTCGCCCAAGAGGAGGACGTTCAGGTCGCGGCCGTAGGCGAGCAGTACGAGAAACAGCGGCGGGACGACGAGCGCCGCGACGCCCACGTCGCCCCACGAGGCGTTGTCGAGGTGGCCCATCAGCCAGTAGACGACCTGTCGGAGGCTCTCGCCGCTGTGCAGGAGCATGAAGGAGATAACGGCTCCTAAAAACGTCTGGACCGCGACGCCCGCGAGGAGGAGGGTAGCGACGGGCGTTTTCCCGTTCTCGCTGGCGATGAGGTAGACGCCGAAGGCGGTGAGGAGCGCGCCGAGAAACGCCGCCCCCTGTAGACCGAGGCCGAACGGGAGCGCGAAGGGCACGACGAGGGAGGCGACGGCGCCGACGGCCGCGCCGGAGGAGACGCCGATGATGGAAGGGTCGGCCATCGGGTTCCGGAAGAACCCCTGCATGACGACGCCCGCCGTCGCCAGCGCGAAGCCGACGACGGCCCCCAGGAGGATGCGCGGGAGCCGAATCGTCGTCACGATGACTTGGTGGGTCTCCTCGACGGTGAAGGAGAACGGGTGCGAGAACCCCACCGTGGGCGTCGGAAGCGCGACGCCCACGACCGTCGACTGCCCGAGCGAGAGCGACGAGGGGACCGCGAGCGCGTTGAGCGTCGCTTTCGCGACGGTCAGCGGTTCGATAGCGACCGGGCCGACACCGGCGCTGACGAGCACGACGCCGACGAGAGCGCCGAGCAGGGCGGTCGACCAGACGCCCGCGCGTGTCGCGATTCTCATCTGTACGAAAGCCTGCTTGCAGTAGGCAAATACTTATTGGATTGGTGACTCCGTTGGGGTACGATGCGACAGACAGTATCTACGATTCTCACGGCGCTCGTCGTCCTCTCGCTCGTCGCGCCCGCGACGGCAGGGGCGGCAGCGCCGACGCCGGCCGGAGTGGGTGCCGCAGATGCCGGTACCGCCGAGCTCGGCGCATCCCCGGCGATGCAGGCCGACTGTTCGTTCCCGTTCTCCGCGACCGACGCGACGGGGACCGAAGTGACTGTCGAAGAACGACCCGAGCGCGTGACGACGCTCAACCCGAGCGCCGCCCAGACGATGTGGGAGATCGGCGGCGAAGAGCAGGTCGTCGGCGTCTCGCAGTTCGCGTTCTACCTCGACGGCGCGGAGAACCGGACGAACGTCTCAGCGTCCGGTTTCGGCGTGAACAACGAGAAGGTCGTCGGCACGAACCCCGATCTCGTGCTCGCGCCGAACGCGACGCCCGTCGAGACCGTCGAGTCGCTCCGCGACTCCGGGCTGACCGTGTTCTACATGCCGGAGGCGAAGACCGTCGAGGACGTCCGCGAGAAGACGACGCTCACCGGCCAACTCACCGGCAACTGCGAGGGCGCGGCCGAGGCGAACGCGTGGATGACTCGGAACGTCGACGCCGCCGAGAACGCGACCGCCGACGCCGAGCGACCCTCGGTGCTCTACCCGCTCGGCGGCGGCTACGTCGCCGGCAGCGACACGTTCATCAGCGCGATGATCAACGCCTCCGGCGGCTCGAACGTCGCCGCCGAGCGGGGGCTGAGCGGCTACCCGCAGGTGAGCGACGAGGTCGTCGTCGAGGCGAACCCCGAGATACTGCTCGTCCAGACGGAGGCCGACGGCGAGCGCTACGTGACGACCGAACCGTACGCCAGCACCGCCGCCGGTGAGGACGAGCGGTACGTCGTCGTCGACCAGAACTACCTCAACCAGCCCGCACCACGCAGCGTCGTCTACGCGGTGCGGAACATGACCGAGGGCTTCCACCCCGACGCCGATGCGGCGTTCGTCGACCGCTCGGAGGTGCAGGCGAACGCGACGTCGAACGCGAGTGCGGACGCCAACGCCGAGAACGACTCGTCGGCGTCGACGACCGACACCGAGGCCGCGGAGACGACCGAGTCGACCGACGGTGACGACGGGGCGACCGACGCCGAGACCACCGGGACGACTACTCCCGGCTTCGGCGTCACCGCCGCCGTCGCCGCGCTCGTCGTGGCGGCGCTGGCGGCACGGCGCTCGTAGCTGACCGCCGACCACCGGCCGTCGAGCGTCGACCGTCGGAGTGTGACCGACGACTCACGAAACGCGACCACAACCGTCTTTTTCCCGCGGCGTACACTCCGACCATGGTCGAAAACGTCATCTGGCCCGCCTATCTCGACGCCGGGAAGACTCGCTCGGAGGGGCGACGCGTCCCGTTGAAGGCCGCCGTCGAAGAGCCCACGGTCGACGAGATCGCGAAAGCCGTCCAGCAGGTCGGCTACGACGCGATAATCGAGCGTGACAAGACGTACTCCCGCGAGTACGAGACCCGCGGCTGCGTGCTCGTACAGGGAGCCGACGACGCCACCAAGAACGACCTCGTGCAAGCCGTCGCCGCGTACGTCGGCATCCTCCGCGACTGATGCAGCGAGTCGGCACCGTCTCCCGGACGGCACAAGGCCTCGCCATCGTCCGCTGGGAGGGCGACGAGGACCCCCGAATCGGCACGAGCGTCGTCGACGAGAGTCTCTCGTCTGCGGGCCGCATCGTCGACGTGTTCGGACCGGTCGACGCGCCCTACGTCGCCGTGACGCCGAAAGACCGCTCGAAGCTCCCGTCGATGGTCGGCACGAAACTGTACGCGCGGTGAGGTCGCTCTCGTTCGCTCACCTCCGGCCGTCCCCCCGCTCGCCGCCAAGCGGAACCACCAAACCGTCCGCGCGCTAACCGGTCGTCGATGGACCCTCGCATGCACCGCGGCACCGCCCTGGCCGCGTTCATCTTCCTCCTCGTCCAACTCGGGGCGCTCGCGCTCGTCCCGACGTTCGACACGGCGGGCTATCAGGCCGTGGAGAACCCCTCGGACCCGACGAACAGCTTCGTCTACATCGGCGCGATTCTCGTCGCCACCGCCGGGATGCTTCTGGCCTTCCGCTACGACGCGGCGTGGACCGTCCGCGCGCTCGTCCTCCTCAGCAGCGGCATGCTCGCGTGGTACGTGTTCAGCGCCGTCGTCCCGCCGACGCTCGTCGTCCGGACGGGCGCGGGCTCCCTCGACCTCCTGACGCTGGCGCTCGCGGCAGGCGTCTCGCTGGCGCTCTACGTCTACCCGGAGTGGTACGTCGTCGACACCGCGGGCGTGTTGATGGGCGCTGGTGCCGCGGGACTGTTCGGCATCAGTTTCGGCGTTCTCCCGGCTATCGTCCTCCTCGCCGTCTTGGCCGTCTACGACGCCATCAGCGTCTACGGCACCGAGCACATGCTCAGCCTCGCCGAGGGCGTGATGGATCTGCGGGTGCCGGTCGTGCTGGTCATCCCGCTGTCGCTGTCGTACTCGCTTCTGGAGGACGACTTCTCGGGCGCGAGCGACGTCCACGAGGATGAGGAGGGAACCGACAGCGAGAACGGAGCGGGCGGCGAAAGCGAGAACGGTGCAGAGACAGCGGCCCTCGCGGACGATGACGGCAAAGCGGAAGCGGACGAGGCCGACGCCGGACGCGACGCGTTCTTCATCGGTCTCGGCGACGCAGTGATGCCGACCGTGCTCGTCGCCAGTGCAGCGTTCTTCTCGCCCGCGGCGACGTTCGGGTTCGCCCCGATTCCGGCGTTGAACCTCCCCGCGCTCGCGGCGATGGTCGGGACGTTCCTCGGTCTTGGCGTGTTGATGTGGGCCGTCGCGAAGGGCCGCGCCCACGCCGGCCTCCCGCTTTTGAACGGCGGCGCGATAGGCGGCTACCTCGTTGGGTCGCTCTTGGCGGGCGTCTCGCTCGTGCAGGCGCTCGGTCTCGCGCCGTATCTCTGAGGTGGATCTGTTGAAACCCGCCTTCGCTAACAGGTGATGTGGGCTGAATACAGAGGATGCATGCAGCAAAAGATGAACGTATCAGCAGAGTACGTGGAAAGGTTTACCCGGTAGTGTTTTCTACCAGATAGTATGGCGACCTCGGTGAAGATGGACGACGACACCAAGTCACGTCTCGAACGGTTACAGGCCGAGATACGACTGGAGATGGGGACACGAGTGACCCAACAGGAGATCCTCGCCCGGCTCGTCGAGCGTGCTATCGAGTCGAAAGCCGACCTCATCGACTCGTTCCGTGAGGAACGGGTTCCTCTTGCTGACTCCGACCGTGAGAGATTTCACGATGGGATGGTCTCGTCAGGCGTCACGACGACCGAAGACGATATCGACGACGTGCTGTACGGATGAGTGTCTTCGTCGATACCGGCGTGTTCTTCGCGCACCACGATACGGATGCGGCTCGACACGACCACGCCGTCGATGCGTTCGATGCGTTGCTCGATGGTGAGTACGGACAGCCGTACACGAACGACTACGTCTTCGACGAAACGGTGACGCTTACGCGTGCTCGGACAGGGTCGTTCGAGGCCGCGAACGCCGTCGCCAGTCGAATCCTCGGTGAAGAGCCATTTCCTCGCGTCTTCGAGCTACTTCACCTCCAACCGGACGACGTTCACGCGTCCCTGGAAGCGTTTCGCCGATACGACGACCACGATCTCAGTTTCACCGACGCGTCGATCGTCGCGCTGTGTGAGTCACGTGGTATCGATGCGGTGTTGAGTTTCGACACGGATTTCGATGGACTCGTCGACCGCATCGAACCGGGAACCTGAGCGGTGTCTCGGTTGGGGTGGTGTCTCCAACGGTCACCAATCTGTGAGAAGTGGGGTGCTGAATGTAGAGGATGCATCTCTCATGGAGACCCCGCTTATTCCGTCTCATCGGCGCTGAACTAACCGCGAAGTAGAGCGTGCGAACTGATCGCGAGGAGATCGGTAACGACCTTACTGGCGAGTAATCGTCAACTCCTCACCGTCGATCTGCACCCGATAGTCGTCGATCGAGAACGACAGGTTGACGCGTCCTTCGCCAGCGACAAGCGTGTCTAACGCTTCGGGATCAATGTGGTCGTATAGTGTGGTACCGAGAACATCGGAGAGTTCCACCGGATCGACCTCTTCGAGTTTTCCCAGAGCAGTGAGCGTGGCCAAACTTGCCGCTGTAGCTGACCAATCGTATGTTCGGCAGAATAATGGCTCGCGTGCCTCGGCAGATTGATCAGTACTTTCTCGTTCTGCGACCATACTCTTCGCACGGGATTGAGAAACAAGAGCGTAGTGTGATTAATTGAGTAAACAACAGGATGGCCTTACGACGGCTGGTTCCCGTTGAGTCGCCAGGTAAAGATCGCCCGCAGGACGACGACGAGACTGTTTCGGTCGCCGGCACCCCAGATCGCCGTCTCCTCGATCTCTTCGGTAGCGGAGGTATCGTCCACGAGCGCGCTCACGAGCGCCGTCTCTTCGTCCGTGATTAGCAGGCTTCCAGCGGGCGTCTCCTCCCACTCCCAGAGGGTCTCGAACAGTTCGGCTTCCGGTACCGATTCCTGGATACGTTCCTGGACTTCTTCTGAAATCCCCGCCAAGTGTATCTCGACACCGCGCTCTGCGGCAGCCTGAAGCCTGTCGAGGTGTTCGTCGGTAAGCAATTCGTCGATAGTCATGTAGACGATCTGCTCGTCAGCGTCGGCGATGAACTCCTCAACGCGGGATGACACCGCCTCCCGTCCAGTGACCGTCCAGACGCCGAACTGTTCGAGTTGTGGCTGGGCGGGGCCGATCTCCTCCAGACACTCCGCGAGTTCGGTAATCGTGTTCTCGCGTTTGACGTTGAGCATTCGGATGATCGTCTCCTCGGAGATTACGGTGAACTTTCGCGGCGTCGTGTGCTGGATGTCGACGAATCCCAATTCGTGGAGTCGCTCTGCCGATTCGTACACGCGAGTCCGGGGGACACCGTTGATTCGCGTGATGTCTTGTGCGGTTCCCGTCCCGAGTCGTACAAGATTGATGAGAGTTTGAGATTCGTACTTAGACAGCCCAAGGTCTTGCAATCGGTCGAGCGCTTCGGCTACAGCCTGCTCCTCCTCGAAACTCACCATGGTAACAATTGACTTGGTGTGGGTAAAAAGGCCCCCACCATTTCGAGTTTCTATTCCAGCTCTTCGGTGACGAATCGGAGCATCCTCTCAACGCGCTCGTTCGGGTTATATCGAATCATCATCGTATGCGGGTTGTACTCGATCAAGTTAACGTCCTCAAGAGTCGGGAGATGGATGTGGTGTACGTCGATGGGAAGGGAGTCAGCGTGAGTTGCAGTGGTCTTCGGAGGAGGGTTCTCGGGAGAGATGTGATCGAGGAGGGTATTAATAGTAACCGTGGTCTCCTCGCTGTCGATCAACTGGGAGAGGATTGATCGTCGACACGGATCTGCCACTACCCGTAATGCTGTTTCGGTCGAGACAGTTTGAATTTCTTGAGTCATTGATAGGGTTCATAGCAAAAATGGGGTGCTCGCGGGTTAACCTCCTCGTTTACTCGAAAGATCACATTCGGACAGATTCGGGATCGTGTAGCGACATCGGAACAAGCGAGTGATAGACACTTTCCCTGTACCGAGTGATTCAATGAGCCCATATTGAGGCCGGGTTGGTGACCGATCGCGCCCTGTATTCAGCACGCCAAATTCCATTTGTCACCGACTGAGGGTTTCAACAAAGCCTCTAAGGGCTACTTCTCGCCCGCACCACTTCGCACTTTCACCGCCATCCCCGACTCGAAGTCGAGCATCGCCGACGCCGACAGCTCCGCGCGGCCGACGGCCAGCACGCCGCCCTCTTCGTGGACGACGGCCACCTCGTCGCCCTGTCGAATCTCGTCGCCTACTTCCTGAACGAACTTCGCGAAGACGTTCTTGCCGTCGCGGACGAACGGTTCGCTCTCGTCGCCGACGACGACCCGGCAGGCGGGGGCGTCGAGCGTCTCGGTGAGGCGGCGGCCGCCCGCGACGCCGAGGCGGAAGCGGCCGTCGACGCCGTAGGAGACGACTCTGTCGTCGCCGTCGTACACCTGTCGGGGGCGGCCGCTCTTCGTCCGTCGGAGTTCGAAGTCGCCCGTCTCGGGGAACAGCGCCGCGCCCGCGCCCGCGCCGAACTGGTAGTCGGCGACGACGCGCAAGTCGGCGAGGTCCGCAGCATCGCTCATACTCGGATCTGTTCGGCGGTCGGCGAAAACGCTTCGACTCGAGGTTCCGTTCCCGTCGGATCGTCGCGTTCAGAGCAGGAACGTGTCCTCTCGCTCCGAGAGGTCCAGAAAGGAGTCGGCCGCCGCGATGAGTTCCTCGGCCGTCGACTGCTTGAACGCCATCACCTCGGCGCGGACGCCCTCGTGTCGAAGGTGCGAGCAGAGCCGCGAGAAGTCCCCGTCGCCGGTGCAGAGCACGACGGTGTCGACGTGGCTCGCCAGCGTCACCGCGTCGAGACTCATGCCGACGTCCCAGTCGGCCTTCTTCGAGCCGTCGCCGAACGTCTTGATGTCCTTGATCTTCGTCTCGAAGCCGATGTCGATGAGCGCCTCGAAGAACCGTTCCTCCTCGGGCGAGTCCGCGCGGATGACGTAGGCGATGGCGCGGGTGAGTTCGCGCCCCTGGACGCTCTTTTCGAGGAGGGAGGAGTAGTCGATGTTTCGGGAGTAGAGACTCTGTGCCGTGTGGTAGAGGTTCTGCGCGTCGACCAAGACGGCGACGCGCTGGTTCGGGTGTATCTCGGTCACGACTCCATACTCGGAGGGCCTCGTTTAATTCCTTGCCCCTCCTGCCGCGCAACCACGCAAACACACGGCGAACGGCGCGACCGAGTGAATCGAGAAGGCGAACCGAGTGCCGGAACCGGCAGAATCGACAGAAAGGCCCGGACGGCAGCATTAGCAGACGACGTAAGCTATAAATCCGGCAAACACCGTCATGCGAACGTGACATCACCGGCCGTCGCGTTCGGGACACGCCCCACGACAGCGACGCGGCCGACTCTTCTGAAAAAACGCGCGTACTGATTGCTCGCGGCGGGGGTGGCGACCCCGTCTCGGGTGAGCTTCGACGCGCACCGCTACATCACCATCTCTCGACACCACCACAGCACCAATGACAACCGACCAGTTCCGCGGGGTGTACCCGGCGATGACGACGCCGTTCACCTCGGAAGGACGCATCGACTTCGAACAACTGCAGACCGACGCCCGACGCCTCGAAGCCGCCGGCGTCGCCGGCCTCGTCCCCGTCGGCTCGACCGGCGAGAGCGCGACGCTCGACCACGACGAACACGTCGAGGTGGTCGAAGCCGTCGTCGACGCCGTCGATATTCCCGTTATCGCCGGCTCCGGCTCGAACTCGACGCGCGAGGCGCTCGAACTCTCGCGGCGCTCCGCGGACGCCGGCGCCGACGCGCTCCTCCTTATTTCGCCGTACTACAACAAGCCCGAACCCGCCGGGATGATAGAGCACTACCGGACCATCGCCGACGAGGTCGATGTCCCCCAAATCGTCTACAACGTCCCCTCGCGAACCGGCCGCAACATGACCGTCGGCACCGTCGCCGAACTCGCCTCCCACGAGAACATCGCGGGCTACAAGGCCGCAAGCGGCGATCTGAATCAGATCTCGGAAATCGTCGAGCGCACGCGGGACGAAGCGTTCTCCGTTCTCTCCGGCGACGACGGACTCACGCTTCCCGTGCTCTCGGTGGGCGGCACCGGCACCATCAGCGTCGTCGCCAACGTCGAACCCGAGCGAACCGTCGAACTCGCCTCGGCGGCGCTCGACGGCGACTACGCCCGCGCCCGCGAGATTCACCACGAACTCGGACCGCTCGTCCGACAGCTGTTCGTCGAGACGAACCCTATCCCGGTGAAGGAGGCGATGGCGATGCGCGGCTACGGCCCCGCCGATCTGCGCGCGCCGCTGACACGACTCTCCGAGCAGCACCGCGACCGTCTGCGCGAACTGCTTGACGACCTTCGGCCACAGGAAACGGAGGCGACGAGCGGATGAGCGCGGACGGCGTCGGCGCATCGGACGGCGAGGGCGCATCCGACGGAAGCGACCGACCGGTACGCGTCGCGATTACGGGCGCGACCGGCCGGATGGGCGGCGAGCTCCGCGAACTGTCCGCCGACCGCGACGACGTGGCTATCGTCCTCGCCGTCGCACGCAGCGGTGCGGACATAGACGACGAAATCGAAGACGCAGCCGACCTCCCGTCGCTGCTCGCAGAACGCGACCCGGACGTACTCGTCGACTTCACCGGCCCCGAGTCGAGCGTCGAGTACGTCGCCGCGTGCGCCGAAGCCGGCGTCCCCGTCGTGGTCGGCACGACCGGCTTTTCGGAGGAACAGGAGGCGGCGCTCGAAGACGCCAGCCAGTCGGTTGCGCTGCTGAAGGCGGCGAACTTCTCGCGGGGCATCGCGGGACTCCGTCGCGCCGTCCGCGAGGCGGTTTCCGCACTTCCAGGCTACGACATCGAGGTCACGGAGACCCACCACAACGGCAAGCGCGACGCGCCTAGTGGGACGGCTAACACCGTCCTTGACGACATCGAAGCCGAACGCGAGACGACCGGGCGCGTCCACGGCCGTGAGGGCGACCAGCCCCGAGAGACGGGCGAAATCGGCGTCCACGCGCGTCGCGCCGGCGACGTAACCGGGGAACACGAGGTCCTTCTCGCCGGAAACCACGAGGTGCTTTCTCTCACCCACCGTGCTGGCTCCCGTGGCGTGTTCGCCGCGGGAGCGCTCGACGCGGCGGTGTGGCTCGCCGGCCGCGAGGTCGGTCGGTACGACTTTTCCGACGTAATTGGAGGTTCCCACGAACGATGACGACGCTCGAATCCGACATCGACGACTTGTGGCAGCGCTACGACGACGACGAACTCGACGCCGAGACGGCGGGGGGCGACGAGCTGGACACGCTCGACGCGTTCCTCGACGCGCTCGAAGCCGGCGAGGTCCGGGCGGCCGAGAAATCCGGTTCCTCGCTCGACTCGTGGGAAGCCAACGAGTGGGTCAAGCGGGGTATCCTCCTCAACTTCGGCCTGCGCGAGACCCAACCCCGCGAGTACGGCGGCGTGACGTATCACGACGTGCTGCCGCTTCGCGATACGGCCGATTTGGCCGAGCGAGGCACACGAAACACACCCGACGGCACCGTCCTCCGCCGCGGGGCGCACCTCGGCGACGACTGTATCGTCATGAGTCCGGCGTTTCTCAACGTCGGCGCGCACGTCGGCGACGGGACGCTCGTCGACTCCTGCGACACCGTCGGCTCGTGCGCGCAGATCGGCGCGAACGTGAAGTTGGGCGCGAACACGCTCATCGGTGGTGTGCTCGAACCCGTCGAAGATGCACCCGTCGTCGTTGAGGACGGCGTCTCGCTCGGCGCTGGCTGCCGGGTCACCTCGGGGTTCGTCGTCGGCGAGAACAGCATCGTCGGCGAGAACACGCTGTTGACGCCGCGGATTCCCGTCTACGACCTCGTCGAGGAGGAAGTGATATACGGCCACCTGCCGCCGGAGCGCCGCGCGTTCACGCGCTTCGTCGAGTCCTCTATCGGCGACCACGACCTGTTCGCCGGCGGCGCGTTCAAGCCCGCCGTCGTCGCGCTCGACGTCGAAGACGATACCCTCGACGCGACCCGTCGGGAGGAGGCGCTCCGGGAATGAGCGACTGCGGGGGCGTATCGCGCGATGACCACACCAATCCTGCCGTCCGGCGACTCGCCGACTGGGACGCCGCGATGCTCGACGACCTCGCAGCAGCACACGGTACGCCGCTGTACGTCACCGACCTCGACCGTGTGAAGGAGAACTGCGCTCGCCTGCGCGACGCGTTCCCCGACGCCGAGGTCCGCTACGCGGTGAAGGCCCACACCGGCCGGGCGGTGCTCGAAACCGTTCGCGACGCCGGACTCCCCGCCGAGTGTGCGTCGGCGGGCGAGGTCCACCGGGCGCTCGGCGCAGAGTTTTCCGGCGACGAGATTCAGTACACCGCCGTTCACCCGCCCGCCGAGGACCTCGACTACGTCGTCGACGCGTGGCGCGAGCACCCCGACCTGACGATTACGGTCGGCGCGGCCGACACCGTCGAGCGACTCCGAGAGCGAGGCTTCGACGGCCGCCTCTGCGTCCGGGTCAACCCGGGCGTCGGCGCGGGCCACCACGAGAAGGTCCGGACCGGCGCGAACGCGAAGTTCGGCGTCCCGTACGACCGCGCCGCCGACCTCGTCGCGTCCGCGAGCGACGAGTTCGACCTCGTGGGTATCCACGCCCACGCCGGCAGCGGTATCTCCGGTGACGACCTGGCGAACCACCGCGAACTCGTCCGCCGGATGGGCGACCTCGCGCGCGAGGTGTCGGCGGCGGGCGTCGAGTTGGAGTTCGTCGACGTGGGCGGCGGCTTCGGCGTCCCCTACGGAGAAGACGAACCACCGCTCGACCTGCCCGCCGTCGCCGAGGCGACGCGGGAAGCCATCGGAGACATCGAGGCGACGCTCGCGGTCGAACCCGGGCGCTACGTCGTCGCCGACGCGGGCGTGCTCCTCACGCGGGTCAACACGGTGAAGGAGACGCCCGAGACGGTCGTCACCGGCGTCGACGCCGGGATGACGACGCTGCTTCGACCCGCGATGTACGACGCGTACCACGCGATTCGGAACCTTTCGTCCGAACACAGAGAGACGGTCGGTACGACGATCGTCGGCCCCATCTGCGAGAGTTCGGACGTGTTCTGCGAGAACCGCCCCCTGCCGCGTCCCGAACGGGACGACCTGCTCGCCGTCGGCAACGCGGGGGCGTATGGCTACGAGATGGCGAGCACCTACAACTCCCGGCCGCGACCCGCCGAGGTCGCGCTGAGCGGAGCGAACGCCGCGTTGGTCCGGCGGCGCGAGACCCTGACGGACCTCACGGAGGTAGAATCACGATGAGCCCAGCAC
Organism: Haloprofundus halobius; assembly: GCF_020097835.1. Classification (GTDB taxonomy): domain Archaea; phylum Halobacteriota; class Halobacteria; order Halobacteriales; family Haloferacaceae; genus Haloprofundus; species Haloprofundus halobius. Next base: position 1,797,734 of record NZ_CP083666.1, on the reverse strand, counting down.
TCGACCACACCGTATCGTTCGAAAAGTACCACGGCACCGGCAACGACTTCGTCGTCGTCGACGCCGCCGACTCGGTCCCCTACCGCGGCGCGTTCGCCGAGGCGTACTGCGACCGCGAGGCGGGCGTCGCCGACGAAAGCGGCGTTCACGACCGACACGGTGCCGACGGCGTCCTCTTTTTGGCACTCGAAGACCGCTTCCACCCGCCGAGAATCGTCATGACGCTCGTCCAGCCCGACGGCTCCGTCGCCGCGATGTGCGGCAACGGCGCGCGCTGCGCGGCGGCGTGGGCGGCGGCCCGCACCGACGCCTCCGAGTTCATGATCGACACGCAGTCAGGGACGAAGCGCGCTGTCGTCCGCAGCGACGCGAGCGGCGACGCCGACGAATCCCTCGATATCACCGTCGAGATGGGTATCCCGACGTTCGAACCGCGAGATGTGCCGCTGTCGGCCGACCACGACGGCGAACTCGTCACCGAGACGGTCGAGGGTCTCGAAGTCACCGCCGTGAACACGGGCGTCCCCCACGCCGTCGCGTTCGTCGACGATGTCGATGCAGTAGACCTCGAAGCGGTCGCACCCGCGGTTCGCCACGCCGACACCTTCCCTGAGGGCGCGAACGTCACGCTCGGCTCCCGCGACGACGACGGTAGCTTCAGCCAGCGCACCTTCGAGCGCGGCGTCGAGGGCGAGACGCGCTCCTGTGGGACGGGCGCGGTTGCCATCGTCGCCGCGGCCAAGCGCCTCGGACTCGTCGACGGCGACGACCCGATTCGCGTCTCGCCGCCGGGCGGCGACCTCGAAATCACGGTGCCCGACCGCGGCAGCGCGACGCTCCGCGGCCCCGTCGAGGCGGAGTACGAGGGCCGACTCGCCGCGCTTCCGGAGCAGTGAGCGGCGATAGCTTCGACCCCGTCGACTTTCTCGACCGGGCGGTCCGCGTCGAGTCCCACGAGGACGTGACGGCGATGCGCGAGCTGCTCGTCGAGACCGTCGAGAAACAGGGTATCGACGCGACGGTCGACGACGCCGGGAACACCCTCGCTTCTCGCGGCGAAGGGTCGCCCCACGTCGTGCTCAACACGCACATCGACACCGTCTCGCCGCACGTCGGATACGAGCGCGAGGGCAGCGGCGACGACGAGGTGATTCGCGGGCGGGGGTCGTGCGACGCGAAAGGCCCGCTCGCGGCGTTGCTCGCCGGATTCTTCGCCGTCGCCCCCGGCGGCGACGCCGACGGTAAACTGACGCTCGCGATCACACCCGACGAGGAGACGCTGTCGACGGGCGCGTACGCGCTCGACCTCGGCGCCGACCTCTACATCGTCGGCGAACCGACCGGGTTGGACGTCTGTACGGCCGCGAAAGGTCGATTCGAGGGAACGATTCGACTGTCGGGCGAGAACGCCCACGCCGCCGAATCCCAGTCGGGAGTGAACGCCGTCGCCGCCGCGGAGGGGGCGCTCGAAGCGATTCGGACGTACGACGAAGTCGTCGACGCCGCGCCGCGGACGCACGAGCAACTCGGCGCGCCCTCGTTGACGCCGACGGTCATCTCCGGCGGCGAGGCGACGAACCAGGTGCCCGCCGACTGTTCGCTCACCGTCGACCGCCGCAGCGTCCCCCCGGAGACGGCCGACGAGTTCCGGGAGGCGCTCGAAGCGCACGTCCGAGCGCACGTCCCCGACGACGTGGGCGTCGAGTTCGCGCTCACCGACCGGGAGACACCGTTTCTGGAGGCGTTCTCGACCGACCCCGACCACGAACTCGTGCGGACGCTCGCCGACGCCGCTGGGCGAGGAGTTCGCCCCTTCACGGCCGCGACGGAGGCGTCGTACTTCTCGCCCGCGCCGACGGTCGTCTTCGGACCGGGCGTGTTGGCCGACGACGATGGGTCGGTGGCGCACGCCGACCGCGAGTACGTTCGGGTGAGTGAGGTTCGGGCGGCCGCAGACGCGGTGACGGAGGCGCTGCGGTCGCTAGTGGGTGAGGACGGATAGCGGGCGTTCGAGAGCGCAGTTACTCATTCCTCGGTCGTCGTCGATTCGACCCGTTCCGCCCCGCACTCCGGGCACTGGTCGTGATGCGTGTGGAACCGTGCGTCGCACTCTCGACACTGGTACGCTGCGTTTTCCTCAGCCGTCTTCTCCACGCTCTGTTTGAACTGCTCGACCTGTCGTCCTAGCTCGTTGAAAATTCCCATGGGCTCTCTCCGCAGAGGAGAGCGAGAGAGATAAGCGTTTGTTGGGCCGCTATCGACAGTTCCGGGGTGGTTCTGACGAGCCAATTTGAACGAACTCGCTGGATACGCACCGACTATCGCACCGAATAGAACTCCGCGTTTATATTCAATTCTCCACCGGTTCTACGGGTCTTCGACGAGAGTGTTTTTGCCTAATTGGACCGTACTCTGTACTGTGTCGGACCAATACAGTCAGCTCGGTCGGCCGCTCCACGCGTGTGAGGAGTGCTCGGTCGTGTACGCACGGTATCAAGCCCCGCAGACGTGTCGCGTGTGTGGAAACGACTCGTTCGTGGAGGTCCAAGTCAAGGGATAGCCCTCCAAGTGCCATCGGTTTACAACCGAACTGAACGTCTCAGCGGCCGAAAAATCGACATCCGTACCGAGTGAGTCTATCGTCTCAACCGAGGAAGATGTCGACGACGTCGCCGCTCGACTGTCCCTTGTAGAGTTCCGAGTAGCCGCAGTTCGTACACGAGACGACGGTGAACTGCCGGTTCTGCACGTCGAAGAACTTCGAGAACCCGCTTCCGGTCGTCGAGATCGTGTCCGTGGTCGCTTCGTCGTGGCCGCACTTCTCGCAGCCGTCGTAGGACTGTTCGCTGGATGGGCTGTGGTCGGAGACCATATCTGTCGTCTCTCGTGACAGGATAAGTATCTTCTCGGTGGTGCGAGAGATGGACCACCCGACGACCGCGCTCAGCGCTCGTCTTATCGGTCCAGTTCGTCGACTAACTCGTCTGCGACGCCCGTGTAACCCATCGGCGAGAGCGAGCGCAGTTCCTCGCGAACCTCGGGAGAGACGTCGAGGTCGTCGAACAGGTCGCGGAAGTCTTCGATGGTCACGTCGCGGCCGCGGGTGAGTTCCTTCACGCGTTCGTACGCCTCGGTGTCGCCCTCGCGCCGGAGGATGGTCTGGACCGCCTCGCCGATGATCTCGGGGGTCGCCTCCAGTTCCTCACGCATCACGTGCTCGTTCGGGACGACCTTGCCTAATCCGGTCTCGGTCTTCCCGTAGCCGATGAGACAGTGTGCGAACGCCGCGCCGATGTTGCGCTTCACGGTCGAGTCCGAGAGGTCGCGCTGGAGACGCGAAGTGGTGATGTAGTCGGCGAGGAACGTCAGGTCGGAGTTGGCCTTCGAGAGATTTCCTTCGCTGTTCTCGAAGTCGATGGGGTTGACCTTATGCGGCATCGTCGACGATCCCGTCTCTCCCTCGACAGTTCGCTGGCCGAGGTAGCGGTCCGAGACGTAGAGCCAGACGTCGCGGTCCAGGTCCAGAAGCACGTTGTTCGCGCCGCGGAGCGCGTCGAAAAGGGTAGAAAGGTCGTCGCAGGGGTTGACCTGCGTCGTCAGCGCCGTGTGGCGGAGGCCGAGCGACTCGACGAACGACTTCGAGAACGCGCGCCAGTCGACGTCCGGATAGGCGGCGACGTGGGCGGCGTAGGTGCCCGACGCGCCCGCCAACTTGCCCGAGAGCGCGTCGCTCGCCTCTCGGATGCGGCCCATCTGCCGACCGAGGCGCGCGGCGACGACGGCCATCTCCTTGCCGAACGTCGTCGGCGTCGCGGGTTGGCCGTGCGTCCGCGCGAGCATCGGCGTCGCACGGTGCTCGCGCGCCAGCGACGCGAGTTCGTCGCGCACGTCCGCGAGCGCCGGGAGCAACACGTCCTCGACGGCGGGTTCGACGAGCAGGCGGTGGGCGAGGTTGTTCACGTCCTCGCTCGTCAGGCCGAAGTGAATCCACGGGTGGAGCCGTTCCGCGCCGTCGACGTCAGAGGATTCGCCGAGTCGAACGCGCAGGAAGTACTCGACGGCCTTTACGTCGTGGTTCGTCGCCGAGTACTCCTCGGTGCCCTCGGTTTCGAGGCGCTTGACGAGGCGTGCGTCGTCGCCGTCGAACGACTCGTAGCAGTCGCGGAGGGCGACGCGTTCCGCTTCGCTGAGCGTCAGCGGCGTCGCGTCGAGGTCGGCGAGCGCGACGAGGTATTCGGCTTCGACGCGGACGCGAGCGCGCATCAACGCCGACTCGCTGGCGTACGGGACCAGCGGCGCGGTTCGGCGCGCGTACCGCCCGTCGACCGGCGAGACGGTCGACAGCGGGTCGTTCCGAGAGAGGTCTGTCATACCCGGGAGTGTCCGCGGGCGCGGCAAAAGCGTGTCGATGAGTGCAACCCATTTCTGTGCATACTGTGCCGGTTCGAGAGCTCGAATACGCGAAAATCTATACACGTATTTGGATACCCGCGCTCGGCAGACCGCAACTGTTTTTCCCACGGCGGTGGGCTTCTCTCGTATGCTACGGATTGCGGGTTTGGCGAGCAATCGCGGACGGAACCTTCGACACATCGCCGATACAGCGCCCGGCGGGGCCGAGTTGGCCGTCGTGCTGTCGAACCACGACGACGCCCCGGTGCTCGACGCGGCCGCCGAGCGCGGCATCCCGACCGAGAGCGTCGAACGCGACGAGGGCGAATCCCGCGAGTCCCACGAACGTCGCATCCTCGATGCCCTCGACGACTACGAGTTCGACCTCGTCTGCCTCGACGGCTACATGCGCGTACTCACGACCGAGTTCCTCGACGCCGCGCCGACGACGCTGAACGTCCATCCCTCCTTGCTCCCTGCGTTCCCCGGCAACGACGCCCACGAGCAGGTTCTCGATTCGGGCGTCCGCACGACCGGATGCACGGTCCACGTCGTCACCGAGGAGGTCGACGCCGGCCCCATCGTCACGCAGGAGGCGGTCCCCGTCTTCGAGGACGACGACGCGGCGTCGCTGAAAGAGCGCGTGCTCTACGACGCCGAGTTCGCGGCCTATCCCCGGGCCGTCCGCCTGTTCGCCGAGGACCGCGTGACCGTCGATGCCGAGACTGGCCGCGTCTCCGTCGAGGGCGACGAGGGCGGCGACCTCCCGTCTCGCCGCGTCGTCTCCGAGCGCCGCGGCGACACGCTTCGCTACGGCGAGAACCCGCATCAGGACGCCGCCGTCTACGTCGACGACGCCTGCGAGGAGGCCAACGTCGTCAGCGCGCCGCAGTTGAACGAGGGCGCGAAGGCGCTGTCGTACAACAACTACAACGACGCCGACGGCGCGCTCAGCCTCATCAAGGAGTTCGACGACCCCGCTGCCGCGGTCATCAAACACACCAACCCCGCTGGCTGTGCGACCGCCGACACGCTCTCGGAGGCGTACGAGCGCGCGCTCTCGACGGACCCCATGAGCGCTTTTGGAGGGATTGTCGCGCTCAACCGCGAGTGCGACGCCGAGACGGCCGAACTCGTCGTCGATTCGTTCAAAGAGGTCGTCGTCGCGCCGGGGTACACCGACGACGCACTCTCGGTGCTGACCGGGAAGAAGAACCTTCGAGTGTTGGACGTGGGTCGCGGGGACGGGCGGACGGGCGAGTCCGCCCGGTCCGAGCTCGGCGAGATCTCTGAGCGCTTCACCGAGAAACCCATCGTCGGGGGACGACTCGTCCAGGAGCGCGACCTGTGGAGTCCGACGGTCGACGACCTCGAAGTCGTCACCGAGCGCGAACCCACCGACGAGCAACTGGAGACGATGCTGTTCGCGTGGAAGGTGCTGAAGCACGTCAAATCGAACGGCATCCTCTTCGCCGACGGGACGGAGACGGTCGGCGTCGGCATGGGGCAGGTGAGCCGCGTCGACGCCGTCCGACTGGCGGCGATGAAAGCCGAGGAGCACGCCGAAGGCAAATCCGCCGAGGGCGCGGTGATGGCGTCGGACGCGTTCTTCCCATTCCCCGACGGTGTCGAGGAAGCCGCCGAAGCGGGTATCGACGCCGTGATTCAGCCCGGTGGCTCCGTCAACGACGACGACGTCGTCGCGGCCGCCGACGAGCACGACATGGTGATGGTGTTCACCGGGCGGCGGTGTTTCAGACACGACTGAGCGTCAGCGAAGGAGCGTCTAACGCTCGAAAGACGAACGAAGGCGAGGAACGCGCCTCGGCCCGTCTCCCGCGGCGTCGATGGCACCTCTCCCCGACGTATCAATCAGCGTGTGATTCTCGTGCGTAGCTTTATCACGTCCCCGTGAGACATGCTACCATGCACGTTGCGTTCTTCGTTGTCGGCGTGGCGTTCCTGACAATCGGGGCCTACATGGGTGTCGGCGGCGACACGGGGTCGACCCCTGTGTGGCTGGCACTCGGGAGTGTCTTCCTGACGCTCGGACTCGTGCTCGACACCGACCGGACCGCGCGGCGAGAAGCGGAACGGCCGCGACCTGAGTAGTCGCTCTCGTGCGGTTTCGGCCGTCGAAGCTAGCTTTCGTCGTTGCGGAGGCTGTGGTTCGGGAAACACTCCCCGAGCGAGTGCAGCAGCTCTCTCGTCCGTTTCTTCGTCTCGGCGTCGATGTCCAGCGTCTCCACCTCGTTGAGCGCCTGTCGGAGCAGCGTCAGACTGAGTCGCTGGTCGAGATGGACGACCGGGAGGGAGAGGTCTTCGAACGACTCCGGCGGGATGCCGGAGGGCGACAGCAGAAAGTAATCGTCGAGGTCCGCGAGGTCGTCGGTCGCGAAGTCGTCCTCGGAGAGCGACCGATTCGGCCGAATCCAGCGGGTTCGTCCTCTCTACGCCTCGTCGTCCGTATCCGAATCCGCGTCCGCGTCGGTGTCGCGAGAGTCGTCGACCTCGGTTTCGTCGACGTCCTCGTGTCTGTCGACGTCCTCACGTTCGTCCGCCTCGGTCTCCGAGGGGTCGGCGGCGTCGACATCCGTTTGTGTCTCGACGACCGTCGTCTCGTCGAGGCTTTTGGCATCGCCGCCGAACTTCGACTTGAACGTCTTTCTGGCGACGTAGACGCCGCCGACGGCTGCACCGCCGGCGACGACAGCGCCCGGGACGCCGTACTTTTTGTAACCGTACTTCGCCGCCTTTCTACCGACAGTTACGGTACCGAGCATCTCATATCGACGTTGTCGACGCAGCGGCAACCCAGATGGGCTTGTTAGTTCAGGCTGCTTTTAGCGCCCCGGCGGTCCGCTCGCCGCCGCGCGGGTCAATCGTCGCTTCTGGCGGCGATTTCCGAGGGAGTCATCCGCGCGTCGTCGCGTCGCGAGTGAACCCGCTGCGGGAACGGAATCGAGATGTCCTCTCGCTCGTAGGCGGTCTTGACCGACTCGATGACCGAGCCCTTCGCCTTCCAGAGTCGCCGCATCGTCGGGTCACCGATCCAGAAGCGGAGTTCGAGCTGTATCGACGACTCGCCGAACTCCTGTGGAATCGCCCGCGGCGAGGGGACGTCGCGGACGAGGTCGACCTCCGCCATCGCCGACTCCGCGACCTCCCGCGCGTGAGAGAGGTCCGTCTCGTAGTCGACGCCGACCTCTAGTTCGATGCGGAGTCTATCACTACGCGAGTAGTTCATCAGCCGATTGCTCGTGATGTGGTCGTTCGGGATGAGCAGGTGTTCGTCGCTGTACGTCCGCAGTTTGGTGTTGATGATCGTCACGTCCTCGACGACTCCGGACTGACCGTCGACTTCGACCCAGTCGCCCGCACGGAACGGCCGCGAGAGCAAGAGGACGAACCCCGCGATGATCGCCGCGAGCGTCTCGCGGGCGGCGAGGCCGACGACGGCGCTGGCGACGCCTGCACCGATGAACAGGTTGCCGAGTTCGATGCCCCAGAGGTAGAGAAGCACCGCGATAGCGAGCGCGAAGATGCCGACGTCGGTGACGTGGTAGGCGACCTCGCTCTGGTGTTTCGTCAGCGCGCCGGCGGCCGCCAGGCGGTCGATAGAGCGGTTGACCAACCGGACGACGAGATACGCCCCCGCGAGCACCGCCACGCTCACGACCTGTCTGACTGCCGTCCAGCGGTCGACGAGAACCGCCTGCGCGAGCACGTCGAAGACGACGACGAGGTTCCAGACGGTCGCCAGCGCCAGCACCGCCGCCGCGAGGTCGGCGACCAGAAACGTCACCGTCACCATCTCCGCGATATCTGCGTCGTAGCGCGCCTCGACTGTCGGTTTCGTTCGGTTCACGAGGAAGAAGACGGCGAAGAACGCGACGCCGATAGCGACGGTTTGCGCCGGCGGAGACCAGTCGGCGAACGTCGCTGCCACGCCACTATCGAGCGCGGAAAACAGCACGTAACTCATGAAAGTCGGGACCGGAGATAGTGGTCTCGGACTGAAATCTCGGCTGCCAGTATTGACAAGGGGCGGCTCGGTTTCGGCGACGAAGTCGTCTCTGAGTCGCCGTTTTGTGGCTCCGTCGTCGCCGCCGAACGCGTGTGTACCGGTCGCCGCCGATCACGAGAAAACCGCAGTAGACGGTCCGATAGGCCTAAGCGGAGTCGCAAACTCGGACGATGCATGGAGTATTACGAGGCGGCGAACTTTCTCTTCGACCTCCGCCGCTTTCAGGTGAAGCCGGGGACCGAGTCGGTTCGGGCGCTGCTCGACCACCTCGGCGACCCCCACGAGAACGTCCGATTCGTCCAGGTCGCGGGGTCGAACGGAAAGGGCAGCACCGCGCGGATGGTGGAGTCGACGCTTCGGGAAGCGGGATGCAGCGTCGGCCTCTACACCTCGCCGCACTTCGACAGCCTCCGCGAACGCGTCCGCGTCGACGGCCGCAAGATGACCGAATCCGCGCTCTGCGAGTTCGTCGCCGAGGCCAAACCGTACCTCGTCGACCGTGCGGCCGCCGGCGAACCGCTCACCTTCTTCGAGACGGTCACCGCGCTCGGTCTCTGGTACTTCGGCCGCAGCGACGTCGACGTCGCCGTCCTGGAGGTGGGGATGGGCGGCGAACTCGACGCGACGAGCGTCGTCGACCCCGTCGCCAGCGCCGTCACGAACGTCACGCTCGAACACACCGACGTGCTCGGCGACACCATAGAAGAGATTGCGACGACGAAAGCGTACGTCGCCCCCGCCGACCGACCGCTCGTCACCGCCGCGACGAGCGACGCGCTCGACGCCGTCCGCGCGCAGGCCGGCGACGTCGTCACCGTCGCGGACCCGAGCGACCCCGACGCCCCCGAAAACCCCGACCTCCGCGTCAACTACGAGGGTCGCGTCAACCACACCGAGTCCGTGGTCAGCGTCTCGGTTGATTCGGGCGCGTTCGCGGTCGAAGCCCGCTTGCCGATGCTCGGCGCGTATCAGGCGAAGAACGCGGGCGTCGCCGTCGCACTCGCACGACAGGCCGCCGCCGAGACCGGCGTCGAACTCGACACCGAGACGGTCGCCCGCGGCCTCCGTAACGCCCACTGGCCGGGCAGATTCGAGGTCATGCAGCGAGAGCCGATGGTCGTCCTCGACGGTGCGCACAACCCGGGGGCGTTCGAGGTTCTCGCGGCCGTACTCTCGGAGTTCGACTACGACGACCTGCATCTGGTCTTCGGCGCGATGCACGACAAGGACCACCGCGAGATGGCCGCGGCGCTGCCGACGCCCGACTCGGTGACGACGTGCAGGCCGAACCTCAGTCGGGCCGAAGACCCCGAAATCCTCGCCCGCGTGTTCGAGCGGGCGGGCGTCGACTCGGTCGACAGTATCGGGTCGGTATCCGCCGCGTTGTCGAGCGCCCTCGACCGGGCCGGTCCCGACGACTGCGTACTTCTCACCGGCTCTCTGTTCTGTGTCGCCGAGGCGCGGCGGCGGTGGACCCGACTGGGGATTCCGAAAGCGGTCGATTCGCCGACGGACGCCCGCGAAGTACTGGAGCGTGCAGGGGGGACGACCGAAGCCGTCGACGCCGCCGAAGACGAGATGGTTCACCGCGTCGTGAAGACGCAGGTCGAGAGGCGGCAGGCGCGCGTGTTCGAAACCGAGATGGCTCGTTTCGGCGGCGAGTGCGTCGCCGCCGGTCTCGACAGCGACGGCGAACTGCACGACGTCGTTCTCTCGGGGACGCTCGCGCAGTTCGATCGACTGCTCGACTCGCTCGAGGGTCACCCGTACGGCCTCTCGGACGTCGTCGCCGACCTCCGCGGGCGTCTCGGCCTCGACGACGGCGAACCGACCGAGCAGTATCCGTGGGACGAGGGCGCGTCGGTGATGGGCATCCTGAACGTGACGCCCGACTCCTTTCACGACGGCGGCGAGTTCTTCGACGCCGACGCTGCCATCGAACAGGCGCAGGCGATGGTCGACGCCGGCGCGGAGATTATCGACGTCGGGGGCGAGAGCACCCGCCCCGGCGCGGACCCGGTGTCGATCGAAGACGAGATTCGGCGCGTCGTGCCGGTCATCGAGGCCGTCTCGGACCTCGATGTCGCTATCTCCGTCGACACCCGGAGAGCCGCGGTCGGCCGAGCAGCGCTCGACGCCGGAGCCGACATCCTCAACGACGTGACCGGCCTCGAAGACCCCGAGATGCGATTTCTCGCCGCCGAGCGCGAGGTGCCGGTCATCGTCATGCACAGCATCGACGCACCGGTGGTTCCGGGCAAGGAGATCGACTACGACGACGTGGTCGAGGACGTCGTCGAGGAACTGAACGAGCGCATTCTCTTGGCCGAGAAGGCGGGCATCCCGCGAGAGCGCGTCATCGTCGACCCCGGCCTCGGCTTCGGGAAATCGAAGCCCGAGAACTTCGAGCTCCTCTCTCGACTCCCGGAGTTCGAGGCGCTCGGCTGTCCGATTCTCGTCGGGCACTCGCACAAGTCGATGTTCGAACTCGTCGGGCAGGAGGCGGGCGACAACCTCGAAGCGACTATCGCCGGGACCGCGCTGGCCGTCGAACGCGGTGCGGACATCGTCCGCGTCCACGACGTGCCCGAGAACGTCGCGGCGGTTCGGGTGGCGGAGGCGACGAAGAATCCGAGTCGGTTCGAGTAGAAAGCGGATTTTATAGTGGCGCGCGGCGGGAGCGCCCTCGGTGGCGCGACCACCGCGCGAGGGAGTCGGGCGCGTTCATGCGCCCGACGAGGCTGGGGAGGCTCGAGGTGGGCGGTGGCGGTGTGTTCTCTCGGTGCGCTCGGCAGTCGGAGTCGACCGATTCAGCGAATCACCGACCGCACGAGGTGGATCATCCGAACCCACGGAAAATCCCGAAACCGACAAGCCCCCACACGAGAAGAAAACCAGACAGACCAAGATGTACGAAGCGGTCCACGCGCACCCCGACGGCGACAGCACCCCCTCGCGTTTCGCCCGCACGGCGGCCGACTACGGCTTCGAGGGCGTCGCCGTCCGCTTCCAGGGCGCACCCGACCTCGACGCCTGCGAACGCGCGAGCGACCGCTACAACGTCGATGTCGTCGACGCCGTCGAAGTCGTCGCTACGACCCCCGAGCAGGCCAGCGGCGCAATCGGCAACTTCCGACCGAAAACCACGCTCCTCGTCCTCCGCGGCGGCGACGACAAACTCAACCGCTTCGCCACCGAAGCGGAGCGAATCGACGTGCTGTCGCGGCCGATGGCCGGCGGCGACTTCAACCACGTGCTCGCCAAGTCCGCGAAGCGAAACGGCGTCCGCGTCGAGTTCGACTTTCGGCGGGTGCTCCGCGCCGACGGCGGTCGGCGCGTACAGGCACTCAAGTCGATGCGCACACTCCGCGAACTCGTCGAGTACTACGACGTGCCGTTCGTCGTCAGCGCGAACCCCACCTCGCACCTCCAACTCCGCGCGCCGCGGGAACTCGTCGCCGTCGGCGAGCAGGTCGGGTTTTCGGCCGAACAGATAGAGTCGGGCCTCCGCGAGTGGGGTCGCCTCGCGGCGCGAAACCGCGAGCGAACGTCCGAGTCGTTCATAGCCCCGGGGGTCAAACGGGGCAGGTATGAAGAAGACGGTTGAGGAACACGCCGCGCGCTTCTCGAAGATCGCCGCCGACTACGACGAGAGCCAGGACTCCGACGAGTACAGAGCCTGCGCGTCGCTCGTCGTCGACCACGCCGACCCAAGTCCCGACGACGTCGTGCTCGACTTAGGTACTGGAACCGGCGCGATCGCGCTGGCGCTCGCCCCCAAGGCGAAACGGGTCGTCGGCCGCGACATCAGCGAGGGGATGATGGAGCAGGCGCGAACGAAAGCAGCGGAACAGGGGGTAGAAAACGTCGAGTTCGGCCACGGGTCGTTCCGCGAACCCGGCTACGACGGCCACGTAGATGTGGTCGTCTCGAACTTCGCGATGCACCATCTCTCCGACGAGGAGAAACACGAGGCCGTCGAGGTCATCGCCGGCCTCGAACCCCGGAAGTTCGTCCTCGGCGACGTGATGTTCTTCGGCGAACCCAATCCGGAAGACCCGTTCTACAGCCCCGAGGTCGACGACCCGTCGACGGTCGGCCATCTCGTCGACTGCCTCACTAGTGCCGGCTTCGCGCTGACGGCCGTCGAACGCGTCCACGACCAGGTGGGCGTGCTCGTCGCCGAGCGGTTCGGCGGTGGCGGCGACGGCTCCGACGGCGTCGGCGAGTCCGAGGAAATCGACGAGTAACCCGCCGATGAAACATCTCCCGAAACATCTCCGACCGCGCTGGCGCTACCTCGCGCTCGGCATCGAGACGTGGCCCGACGCCGCGTTCGAACGCGGCGACTTCCAGCGCGAACTCTGGTACGCCGCCCAGAACCTGTTGGGCGACGCCGGGAGCGCCGACGCCGACCTCACGGTGTACGGCTTCGAACTCGGCGACGGCGTCGGCGAGGCCGTCGTCCGCGTCCGACGCGGTCACGTCGACGACGCCCGCGCCGCACTCGCCTGTCTGAGCAGCGTCGGCGACGACGAAACCGGGATACGCGTCCGTGGCGTCTCCGGTACCGTGCGCGCCTGTGAAGAAAGCTATTTACGCGGCGCGGCCGGACGTTCCGAGAAGAGACAGGTCGTGTTCGAGGGTTCCGAGCGGTCGGCGGTCGTCCGGGACGACGTACTGTGCGTCCGCCTCCCCTCGGGCGTTCTCGGCGCGACGAAACTCGATTTCGAGTGATACTTATGCAGGGACAAGCGCAACAGCAGGCGTACGACCGCGGCATCACCATCTTCTCGCCCGACGGCCGTCTGTACCAGGTCGAGTACGCGCGCGAGGCGGTCAAGCGAGGCACGGCGAGCGTCGGCGTCAGAACGGCCGACGGCGTCGTGCTGGCGGCGGACAAGCGGAGTCGCTCACCGCTGATGGAGCCGTCGAGCGTCGAGAAACTCCACAAAGCCGACAAACACGTTGGCATCGCCTCCGCGGGCCACGTCGCCGACGCGCGTCAGCTCATCGACTTCGCGCGCCAGCGCGCGCAGGTCAACCGCCTCCGCTACGGCGAGGCCATCGGCATCGAGTCGCTGACGAAGGAGGTCACTGACCACATCCAGCAGTACACGCAGGTCGGCGGCGCGCGCCCGTTCGGCGTCGCGCTCATCGTCGGCGGCATCGAGAATGGCGAACCCCGCCTCTTCGAGACGGACCCCTCGGGGACGCCGTACGAGTGGAAGGCGCTCTCGGTCGGCGCGGACCGCGCTGACATCCGCGACTACCTCGAAGAGCACTACACCGAGGACGCCGGCCTCGACGGCGGTATCGGCCTCGCGCTCTCGGCGCTCGCCGAGTCGAACGACGAGGGGCTCGAACCCGAGGGCGTCGGCCTCGCGACCATCGACGTCGAAAGCGAGCAGTACACCGAGCGCTCCGCCGAGGAAATCGAGTCGTACCTCTCCGAGCACGACCTGCTGGCGAGCGACGACGAGGAAGCCGAGTAAGCGACGAAGCCGAGTAAGCGACGAAGCCGAGTAAGCGACGTCTCGCGCTCACTTTGAGCGACGAACCGAAACTGAAGTCGACGGTTGCGACCCTTCTCCGGTATGCAGTACGAGGTCCGAGCGACAGTGCCGTCGGTCGAGACGTATCTGTCGCTGCGTGAGGCTGCTGGGATGCGTCCACGCTCGCGCGAAGGTGCCGAACGGGGCCTGCCGAACACGCTGTTCGCAGCGACCGCGTTCGCGGTGGACGGAGACGGAACTGAGACGCCCGTCGGGATGGGCCGCGTCGTCGGTGATGGAGGGACGGTCTACCAGATCGTGGACATGGCCGTCCGTCCCGACCATCAAGGCGAGGGTCTCGGAACGAGAGTCATGGAGCAACTCGTCGTGTTTCTCGACGAGGAGGCACCGCCGAACGCGTACGTCACCCTCGTCGCCGACGTGGACGGCTTCTACGAGCGCTTCGGCTTCGAGGAGACGAGGCCGGCGTCGAAGGCGATGTCTCTCAGAGACGAGTAGCGGGGAAGAATACGAACCGAGACGAGCGGGCGCTCAGTACTCGTCGTACGCGAGGTTCATCAGCCACTGCGAGAACGCATCGCTCTTGGGGTCTATCTCTTCCTCGCCGATGTACGGCGAGAGCATGTCGCCGGCCATGAGCAGCGAGAAGTCGAGGTCGCGCGCCGCCGGTTCGAGGAAGTACGTGTTGTGGCCCTCGTAGACGGTTTCGGAGCGCTTGATGAGCCCCGTCTCGGCGAGTCGCTCGGCGATTCGACTCCCCTTCCGCGACCCGATGTCGAGTTCCTTCCAGAAATCGCTCTGGTGGATGCCCCGAGTCTCACGGATGAGTTCGAGTCCCTGGCGCTCGTCCGTCGTGAGGTCCGCTTCGAGGTCCGTGGCGCTCACGCGAACACCTCCGTCTGCGGCGTGCTCAGGTTCATACTCATACACGTCACGCAACCCGCTTAAAGTTGGCTTTCGACCCGAACGTGGTCGGTTTCGCAGGGCGGCCCGTCGGCGAACCGATAGCTCGCGCCCCCCTCGCCGATGGCGATGAGCGACGAGGAGCGGGTGCCGAATCCATCTCCATGGATACAAACCCCATAGTCGTGGTTCCCGAGCGCCGAGGCCGCCCGATCGTGCCACGCCTCCGAAGACTCGCCGGGTTCGGGTTGCAGCGCCTCGCGGAGGCGACGGGCGTTCTCGGCCTGCTGTTCGCCGACCTCGGGGCGGAACGAGGGGACGGTGAAGGAGTCGTCGGCACCGACGTTGACGACGACGTGGACGCCGGGGTCGAACTGCGTGACGCGGAGGCGGCCGTCCCACTCGAACAGAACGGCGGCAGTTGCGTCGGCGACGACGAGGTTGAACCCGTCGTAGCTTCGCTCGTCGAGTTCGCGTTCGACGAAGCGAGCGGCGTCCTCGGCCGACTCGTCTCGGAGCGCCTCGCGGACGAGCAGTCCCCGCGACCGGTCGGCCGCGGGCTCGGCGTCGGTCCAGCGGTTCGTGATGCCGGCGAACAGCCCGTGTTCGTTGTAGCCGATCCACGTCCCGCCAGCCTCGGCGTCGCGGGGGGCGACGACCGCCGGGTCGTCCTCGATGCGCGCCGGGGGTTCGGAGGGTCGGTCGAGCGCTTCGTCGCGGTTCGCCGCGACGACGACCGGCGAGTCCGGAAACACCTGCCAGGCGAGGGTGAGTGTGCACACGTCGTGTCGTAGGAGGCCGGGTCGGATAAACTCCGTTGCGGACGCTCGCCGACGAAGGGAGTCGCGAAAGCGGCACGGGGTTCGGTGAGCGCCCACGTGGCTGGCTGGCTGAATGACGCTCGCTGGTGCGAGATACGCGACGGGGCTGAAGCGTCGCGTCCGGCGCTCACCGACGACTGTAGTGTTTACTCGGTAGAGAATAAATGTTTTGGTGATCAGGGTCTTACCCCGGAGTATGAAAGCGATAGCGGTGTACGAGGGAGACGACAGATCGAGCGTCGTCGACGTGCCGAAACCGGAGCCGTCGGCGGGGCAGGCGCTCGTCCGAACACTTCGGGTCGGCGTCGACGGCACCGACCACGAGGTGCTGAGCGGCGGGCACGGCGGCTTCCCCGAGGGCGAGGAGTTTCTCGTGCTCGGTCACGAGGCCGTCGGCGTCGTCGAGGACCCGAACGGGACGGCCCTCGAACGCGGCGACGTCGTCGTCCCGACGGTTCGTCGCCCGCCGAACGGCCCTAACGAGTACTTCGAGCGCGGCGAACCCGACATGGCTCCCGCCGGGGAGTACTACGAGCGCGGCATCGACGGCGCGCACGGCTTCATGGCCGAGTACTTCACCAGCCGCGAGGAGTATCTCGTACCCATCCCCGAGGAACTCGCGTCGATCGGCTTCCTCGTCGAACCCCTCTCCATCTCCGAGAAGGCCATCGAACACGCCTACGCCTCCCGGTCGGCGTTCGAGTGGACCCCCGAGTCGGCGCTCGTCCTCGGCAACGGGAGTCTCGGCCTGCTCACGCTGGCGATGCTCGGCCTCGAATACGGCTACGACGTCGACCGCCTCTACTGTCTGGGCCGCCGGGACCGCCCCGACCCGACCATCGACGTCATCGAGGAACTCGGCGCGACGTACGTCGACTCCCGAGAGACGCCCGTCGACGAGATTCCCGACGCGCACGAACCGATGGACTTCGTCTACGAAGCCACGGGGTTCCCGAAACACGTCTTCCAGTCGGTGCACGCGCTCGCACCCAACGGCGTCGCGGCGCTTCTGGGCGTCCCGAGCGACTGGGAGTTCGAGGTCGACGGCGGCGCGTTCCACAGCGAACTCGTCCTGCACAACAAGGCGCTCGTCGGAAGCGTCAACTCCCACGTCAAACACTTCGAGGCGGCGACGGAGTCGCTGGCGACGATGCCGGAGTGGCTCTTGGACTCGCTGGTCACCGGTATCTACGGTCTGGACGAGTTCGAGCGGGCGTTCGACGACGACGACACCACTATAAAAACCGCCGTGCAATTCAGTACGTATGAAGAACGTCGATGACCTCATCTCCAGCGCGGCGGAGTTGGCAGAACGCGGCCTCTCGAAGGGCGAGATCGCCGACGAACTGAACGTCTCCCGGGAGACGGCGAGCTGGCTCGTCGAGCGCAGCGGCGCGACGAGTTCCGAACCCGAGACGACGAGCACCGCACCCTCGGGCGGGACGGGCCCCGACGACATCCACGTCGACTGGAGTGCCGTCGGCCGAGACAGCGCCCGTCTCAGCTACCTCGCGTGGGCGATGGCCGACCTGCTCGGCAAGGAGGGCGACGACGTGGACCTCACCATCGGCATCGAGAAGGCGGGCGCGCCGCTGGCGACGGTGGTCGCCCGGGAACTCGACACCGACCTCGGAACGTTCGCGCCGGCGAAACACCAGTGGGAAGAGGGCGACATCGAAGATCTCGGCGGCAGTTTCTCGCGGAACTTCGCGCAGATTCGCGACCGCAGTTGCTACGTCGTCGACGACATCATCACGAGCGGCACGACGATGCGCCAGACCATCGAGGCCGTCCGCGACCACGGCGGCAAGGTCGAAGCGGCCGTCGTCATCGTCGACAAGCAGGGCATCGAGGAGATAGACGGCGTCCCCGTCCACTCGCTCATCAACGTCGTCAGCGTCGGCGAGGAGTGAGCGCGCCGTCGCCGCAGACGAGCGGCGTCCGGGCGCAACCCCTATCAATCGCGGTATCCTACCCACTCGTATGACGTTCCAACCCGGAAGCGACCTCAGCGATGACGAGGTCAAACAGCGCGTCGACGAGACCATCGAGGCGAACGACGTCGTGCTGTTCATGAAAGGCAACCGCCTGATGCCACAGTGCGGCTACTCGATGCGGGCGGTCGAACTCATCAGCCAGCACCGCGAGGAGTTCGAGACGGTGGACGTGCTGCCCGCACTCGACCAGTATCGCGCCGCGCTGTCGGAACACAGCGGCTGGGAGACGATTCCGCAGACGTACGTCGACGGCGAGTTCGTCGGCGGGAGCGACATCCTCGCGGAACTCGACGAACGCGGCGAACTCGAAGCGACGCTCGACTCGTCGTGATTTATTCGAATTAATTCTTTGTTGTATAGAAGGGGAGCCCCTATATGTCCACCACCCCTAGTGGACACACGTACCGGCATTTGCGCAGTAGCGCGCACTACCAACCCATCCCCCATCAGAAGCACAAGAAAATGTCAGGCCGCGTATATAGACTCCACTCGACGCTCGAACTGCCACTCGAAGATGTCGAGGATTACTTCGACGGTAATCCCGATCTCCCGCCGGAGATCGCAGACATCGACATCACCCGACGAAACAACACCCTCATCATCAAAGCCATCTCGGACGACGAGAGCCTGAGCAAGTACACACCGACTGCACAGCTCAAGGCGAGCGTCACGGAGACGCGCGTGTACGAGGAGGAACCGCCGCGAGCGGGCGGTCCGCAGTGGGCACAGGACGAGGAGGAGGAGATCCCCTCCGAACTCGTCGAGTTCGCCTGTTTCAAAGGCGACCGCGAGACGGTACTGCAGAACACGGCGCTGCAGTTCCCGATGTTTCAGGTGTTGTGCGAGATAGCGAAACTCGCCGAGAAAGGCACCTTGACCGCCATCACCGAGGAGGACGGCGACCTCCTCGCGACCCGTATCGTCGAGGGTGACATCCGACCGGCGAGCGTCGAAGTCGTCGAGAACCCCCAGCAGAACAGTTCGAACGGCAACGGTATCAACTGGCGCGACAACAAGTTCATCAACTGAAGCGCGCGGCGGTTTCTCCGACGATTCGAGCGAGCGAGCGATTACGCGGCCCCTCGTTACGTTCAGGGGTTCGAGCGTGTTACTGTCACGCGAGGGCACTCACGCGCTGCGACGAGCCATAAGACACTTTACTCCGCTAATTATATCTAATTACGAGATGCCCGAAGGCTTCCCGGAGTACGTCGACGTAGATTACAGCGACGGAGAGGGCGAGACGCCCGAAGATTACCCGAGCATCCAGCACAAAATCGAGAAAGCCATCGAGGTGACGAAGACCGGCCTCGAAGAGTACGAGAACCCCGCAGTAATGTGGACCGGCGGGAAGGACTCGACGCTGACGCTGTACTTCGTCAACGAGGTCGCGGAGCGCTACGACCTCGAAAAACCGCCCGCGGTGTTCATCGACCACTACCAGCATTTCGACGACCTGTTCGACTTCGTCGACCGCTGGGCCGACGAGTGGAACCTCGAAGTGAAGTTCGCCCGCAACACCGACATCGGCGACTACGTCGACGAACACGGGTTGACTCCCGGCGACGACATCCCGATTTCGGAACTCTCCGAACACAACCAACACCACGTTCGGAACATCCTCGAATACGAGGAGGACGAGTTCCCGTTCCTGCTCGACACGTACGTCGGCAACCACCTGCTGAAGACCGTCGCGCTGAACGACACCCTCGAATCCGAGGACATCGACGGCATCATCTCCGGCATCCGCTGGGACGAACAGGAGGCCCGCGCCGACGAGACGTTCTTCTCGCCGCGTCACGACCCAGAGATCTACCCGCCGCACGACCGCATTCAACCGATTCTCCAGTTCGACGAGGCCGACGTCTGGGAGACGTTCTGGCACTTCGTCGTCCCCGAGACCGTCGAGGAGTACCCCGACGAAGGGTACGTCCCGCAGGACTACGACGACCTGCCGAACGGCCTCACTCACGAGGACATTCCGGTGTCGCCGAAGTACTTCGAGGGCTTCCGCTCGCTGGGCAGCGAAATCTCCACCGACAAGACGGAGTCGACGCCCGCCTGGTTGCAGGACCTCGACAACACGACCGAACGCGCGGGCCGCGCCCAGGACAAAGAGGACCTGATGGAGCGCCTGCGCGACCTCGGTTACATGTAAACTACCCCACCCTACTTCGCTCGGCCGAAACCTACCTCGCACCTTGAGGACGGGGCCTCCACCTCGGTTTTCTGGTGAAGTCGGCAGGTCACTACTGCTGAACTCGTCTCGGTGTCGAGGCGACACCGACGAACGTCGCGTCATTTTCTCCCGTTTTCGCCGTCGTCGACGAGCGGCAGCGACGTCGAACGGCGTCGTCATCCCGACCGTGTTCTGTGTCAGCCAGTAGCCGCGGAAAGATAGATGCTCTCAGCGGTGGATGTAGCGGTCGATGACCGAGCAGTTTCCCGCGTACATCGACGTCGACTACGACGCCGGACGTTCACAGACCGCCGCCGATTACCCCAGCCTCGGCGACAAAATCGAGAAGGCGGCCGAACTCACCGCGCAGGCGCTCGACCAGTACGAGAACCCCGCGGTGATGTGGACCGGCGGGAAGGACTCGACGCTCGTCCTCTACGTCGTGATGGAGGTCGCCCGCGAGAACGGCCACGAGGTGCCGCCGGTCGTCTTCATCGACCACTTCGAGCACTTCCCCGAGGCGACCGAGTTCGTCGACCGCTGGGTCGACGAGTGGGACCTCGAACTCGTCGTCGCGCGCAACGAGGAGTTCGCTCGCCTCGGCGCGGAACCCGGCGACGAGTTCGCCGTGAGCGAACTCAGCGAGGCGACGCGGAAGGAACTCACCCGGTTGGAGTACGACGACGAGACGCTCGTCCTCGACGCCGACACGTTCGTCGGCAACCACCTGCTGAAGACCGTCGCACTGAACGAGACGCTCACCGAGTACGGGTTCGACGGCATCTTCTCGGGCGTCCGCTGGGACGAACAGGAATCCCGTGCCGACGAGACGTTCTTCAGCCCGCGCCACGACTCCGAGAAGTACCCGCCGCACGACCGCATCCACACGATCCTCCAGTTCGACGAAGGCGACGTCTGGGACGCGTTCTGGAACTTCGTCGTCCCCGACACCGTCGAGGGCTACCCGGCCGGACACGTCCCCGAGTCGCGCGACGATTTGCCCGACGGACTGACCGCCGAGGACCTCCCCGTCTCGCCGAAGTACTTCGAGGGCTTTCGGTCGCTCGGCACCGAGTCGGGGTCGGCGAAATCCGACGAGCGCCCGGCGTGGATGCAGGATTTGGAGGTCACGACCGAACGAGAGGGCCGCGCGCAGGACAAAGAGAACATCATGGGTCGGTTGCGCGACTTGGGGTACATGTGAATTAGGAGGGTTGATACACCATAGGCCGCGATACTGAATCGCCCTTCTGGGGCAAGCCCGATCGGTTCGAATGACGGAGCGGCCGTCTGGAGTCGTCCCTTGCGGTCGGTGACACCGAAACTCCGCCGAGCGATACGTTCTCGGCTGTCTCGCCAGAGCGCTTAGTCCTTCGAGCGCCTACCGACGGTATGAACGCTCCTGATGCATCCGAGGACGGCGAGGGGATTCCCGACTGCGTCTCCGAGGCCGAGATTCCGACGAACGACATCGTCGAGGTGATTCGCTGCGCACCGAAACCAGTTGTCAACACGGGCTACGTCGCCGAGCGGTTCGGCGTGCCGCTCTGGGCGATGTACGCGCGACTCGAATCGCTCGTCGACGCGGGCGTCCTCGAACATATGGAGGTCCGAGAGCGGGGCCACCTCTGGTGGGAGTCGCTCGCAACCGAACTCGACGAGTTCTGACGGGGAGACGCCAGCGACGGACGACGACCGCGCGGAGAATCGGTGCGCGTAAACCGTCGTCCTCGCTACGCCCTCCAATGACCGACGACTGGGTGAGCCTCTTTTCGGGCGGCAAAGACTCCTCGTGGGCGCTCTACCAAGCACTCGAATCGGGACTAAACGTGAGTCGACTGCTCACCGTCCACCCCGAGGGCGACTCGTACATGTACCACGTCCCCGAGACGCGACTGGCGCGACTCGCCGCCGAGAGCGTCGGTATCGAACTCGTCGAAGTCGAACCAGATTCCTTCGAGGCTGAGTTAGCAACCGACTCCGGCGAGCAGGGCGACGCCGAACTCGAACCGATGGAGGCGGCGCTGCGAGAACTGAGCGAGGAACTCGACTTGGCGGGTGTCACCGCGGGAGCGGTCGAAAGCGAGTTTCAGACCAACCGGATTCGACAGATGTGTGACCGCCTCGGCATCGACCTCTTTGCCCCCTTGTGGCGGGAGAACCCCCGCGAACTCGCCGACGCGATGCTCGGCGCCGGGTTCGAGATTCGCATCGTTCAGGTCGCCGCCCACGGCCTCGACGAGTCGTGGCTGGGGCGGACGCTCGACGCCGACGCCATCGCGGAGTTGGAAGCACTCAACGACGAGTACGGCGTCCACATCCTCGGCGAGGGCGGCGAGTTCGAGACGCTGGTGACAGACGGCCCGCACATGTCCCGGCCTATCGAGTTGGAGTACGAGACCGAGTGGGAGGGGACGCGAGGGCGGATTCGCGTCAGCGACGCTCGACTCGGCGAGCGGAAATCTCCCTGACCGCGAGCGCCAGCGGCGCGAGCGGGCCGAGGAACGAACGGAGTGATAGCGAAGTGAGTGACGAGTGCTTTTGGTGCAGCTTCTGCCGAGGGTCGCCGAAGGTGGTCCGTAGCGCAAATGGTGCGGTTATTCGTCGCCGACGAGTTTCGAGTGTTCACCGACGAGCGTGTCGATCAACTGCAGTCCCTCGATGTGGGTCTCTCGGTCGGTGATCGTATCGCGGAGCGTCGAGTCGGCGACAGTCGCGTCCGAGAAGACGACGGAGTTGTCGAGCGTCGAATCCCGAACCTCCGCGCCGGCCAACACCTGAACGTTCTCGCCGAGGTCGCTGTTTTCGACCGTCGCGTCGTCGTGGACGAAGTTGTCGCCGTCGAGTTTCCACGCGACGGCTTCGAGGTAGCTCTCGGGCGTTCCGATGTCGTACCACGCGTCCTCGAAACTGAACGCGTAGACGGAATCACGCGACTGCAACCACTGGAGGAACCACCCGGGTTCGTCGGGGTTGTTGTCGGAGGCGAGATACTCGTCGAGTTTCGGCAGCGTCTCCGCGGGGAACGCGTAGCAGGCGATGGAGACGAGTGTGCTCTTTGGGTCCGCTGGTTTCTCCTGGAACTCGACGACCTGGTCGCCGTCGAGTCGGACGAGACCGTACGACTTCGCTCGTTCGCGCGACCCGACGTCGTAGGCGGCCAGAATCGGAGAGTCCTTCTCCTCGAAGAAGTCGACGAACTCCGCGACGTCGAAGCTGATGAGGTTGTCGCCGGCGATGACGACGAGGTCTTCCTCGACGCCCTCGCGTTCGACCAACTCCGCGAGCGCGCCGACGACGCCGAACTTCTCGTCTTCGGCGCGCGTCTCCTCGACCGACAGCGTCGGTTTCTCGAACGTCGAGTCGGCGAGATAGCGCTCGAACTCGTCGGCGAAGTACTCGTTCGTACTGACGAACACCTCCGAGATGCGGTCGTCCGCCTCGAGGTCGGTGAAAATAGTGTCGATGACCGTCGAGTCTCCCACCGGGAGAAACATCTTCGGGCGCTGCTTGGTGATCGGCCAAAGCCTCGTAGCGTACCCTCCGGCGAGAACGACTGCCTTCATATACACGTCATCAATGGCAGGCGCCAAGACTGTTTTGCTCAAATTGACGACGACGCAAAGCCATTTGCCCGTTCGCGCGTACTCGGGGCCATGGACGAGACGGAGACGACCCGGCAGCGAATCGCCGACGCGCTCAGGGAGGAGCCGTCGACCGCCAGCGGCCTCTCGACCAGCGTCGACGCGCCTCGGTCGGTCGTCTACGACCACCTCAGACACGTCGCCCAGTCGCTCGACGGCACCGACGAGCAGTTTCTGGTCGCCCCGCCGGAGTGTCGAAACTGCGGGTTCTCGAACTACGACGACCCGGTGAACTACCCCTCACGGTGTCCCGACTGTCGAAGCGAGAACATCGAGGAAGCGGTGTTCAAAATCGAGTAACCGAGCGAGTTCGGCGATTCGGAGCGTAGTCGCCTCGTCGGGCGTGCGCGGACGTGCTTACGCGCTCTCGGCTTCGACACCCAACTCGTCGAGCAGCGTCGTCGCCGCCGCATGCGAGGACTCCGGCCCACGAGCGGTGATGAGGTCGCCGTCGACGGTGACGCTCGTGTCGGCGTCGAGTTCGGCGTCCCAGTTCGCACCCGCTTCCGTCACCTCGTCTTCGACCCAGTACGGAAGTTTTCGACCGTCGGGCATCACGTCGTTGTCGTCGACGATGTCCGCCTCCCACTCGTTGGGAAAGCCGGTCACGTCGCGCTCGTTGACGACGTACTTGCCCTCCTCGGTGTGGGTGAATCCCAACAGACCGACGGCGTGGCAGACGACGAGCGCCTTCCCGTCGTCGCCCGCGACGGCGTCACGAAGGAGTTGCCGCGCGTGGCGGTCCTGATTGACGTCCCAGACGGTGCCGTGACCGCCGGGGAAGACGACCGCGTCGTACTCCGACGCCGACACCGTCGCTATCGGTTCGGGGTCGTTGAGTCGGTCGTCGTTCTCGTGGACCTCCCGGAGCCGTTCGCTCTCCTCCTCGCCGACCGTCTCCGGGTCGAGCGAGCGCTCGTCGACGACCGGCGGCGACCCGCTCGGCGTGGCGACGGTGACGTCGACGCCCGCCTCCGAGAGCGTTGTGAGCGGTTCGATGCACTCCTCGGCCCAGTACCCCTCCTCGCTGACGATGAACAGTGTGGATACCATCGTTCGAGAGAGTACGTTCCTGACGTGCAAAAGCGATTGGGCGACCGAAGGCGCATCGGGAAGCGAGAAGGCGCATCGGGAAGCGAAAACGACGGATTCGCGCGTTGGGCGCGCGTTGGGCGCGCGCACGGTGATGTTATATACGCGCAGTCGTATCGAGTCGATATGCTCGACACTCGCGGTGTGCTGGCGATCCTCGCCGGCCTCGCACTCCTCGCAGGCATGGTCTCCTACCGGCGCGGGAGTCAGGTCGAATCGTACTTCCTGCTCGGTGGTGGTTTTGCGCTGGCGGCGTTCTGGGGGTTGATGGGTATGGCGCTGTCGCGAACGGGTCCGACACAGGTCCCCGGCGACATCTACCTCGCGATGTCCGGTTCGGCGGTCGTGATGAGCATGTTCTTCTTCATCGAGGGCCGGTCGACGCTCAGAGAACGGTAACTGTCAATCGTTTCTGTTCGATTGCTCGTTGAATGTGACTCGAACAGAAACTGAATCTCGATGAGAATACCATCAAATATAAGTATGGGATACGTCAACGTGGTGCTGCATGTCTGACGATTCGATGAACGATAGCCGCCGGCGTTTCCTTAAAGCCTCCGGCGCAGGTGCCGTGGCCCTCACACTCGCTGGTTGCAGCGACTCCGGCGGAAGCGGAGACGACGACCAGAACAACTCGAGCGACTCCAACGACTCCCAGGACACTCCCGAACAGAACACGACCAACCCCGACGAGATCGAACGCGGCGGGACGTTCACCATCGGGATGGACCAGCAGCCGAAGGGAATCAACCCCCTCTCGACCTCCTCTGCGTACTCGTGGAGTATCCTCGACTACGTCTACTGCTGGGGGACCACCATCGACCCCGTCAACTTCGAGGTCATGCCGAGTGCCTACACGGAGTGGACCGTCGAGAACGCCAGCGGCGAGGACGCAGAGCCCGACGTCTACTTCAACCTCCGCGACGGCCTCACCTTCAGCGACGGCGAGGATCTGACAGTCGAGGACGTCATCTTTACGTACAACTACCTGATGGAGAAGCAGCCGGGCCGCTACGTCTCGACGGTCGAACCCATCGCGTCGGTCGAGGAGGCCGACAACGACTGGGACGTCCATCTGAAGCTCAGCCAGCCCATCGGAACGTACGACTCCACGCAGCTGCAGGTTCCGCTGCTCCCGAAACACATCTGGGAGGAGGTCGACGACTATCAGGCCTACCAGCCGCAGGACAACGACGGCCCCATCGGCGCGGGTCCGGGCGAGATCACGACGTACAGCCCGGACACGGCCATCGAAGTGACGTTCCGTGACGAGGCACCGCTGCAGAACCTCGAGTGGATTCAGGACCACGACAACCTGATCGCCGGCGGCCCGTTCATCGACTCCGTCCGCTTCAAGATCTACGGCAGCGAGTCGGCGCTCACGAACGCGTTCCTCAACGACGATGTCGACACGGTGTACAGCAGCATCGACACCTCGAAAGTCGAGGAGATTCAGGACACCGACGGCAAGAGCATCGTCGAGGGCTACGACACGGGCTACGCCCACTACTCGTTCAACCTCCGTCGGACGCCGCTCGACGACCTCACCTTCCGCCAGGTGCTCGGGTTCGCCTACGACGACATCTACTGGACCCAGCAGCTCCAGCGCGGCTACGTCCAAGAGGGCGACTTCGTCATGCCCCCGGGTTACTCCGCGGTTCGCCCCGACGCCGACGGCGACGCCGAACTGCTCACCGGTGCGGCGTCGCAGGCGTTCACCTTCCGCGGTGTCGACGCGACCAGTTCCGAGGTCGACGTCGAGGGAATCCGACAGTTCCTCACCGAGGGGCAGGTCATCACCGGCGAGGGCGGCACCTACGTCGGCATCGACTACCCCGGCAGCCTCACCGACGTGAGCGCGGGCCAGACCGAGGCGAAACACGACTACAGCTTCGGCGACGTCGAGTCGAGCGTGCTGGAAGACGCCGACGTCGACCAGGAGATTCGCATCAACGGCGACACCATCGAAGATATCAACGACGGGCCGCTCCAGATGCTCATCTACCCGGCGAAGGACTCGCCGAAGGCCGCGCAGATGGTCGAGCGCTACGTCTCGAACCTGCGTTCCATCGGTATCCCCATCGAGCGTGAAGTGATGACGTTCAACACGATGCTCAACGCCGTCTACGCCGAGGAGGACTTCGACATCTTCCCGATGTCGTGGAGCAGTCTCTCGCCGTTCGGCGCGAGTTCGCTGTACGGCCTCTTCCACAGCGACAACGCCGACGACCACAGCGAGGAGAACGACGACGGCGAGACCAACACGGACACGATGCTCAACAACGCGATGGGCTACGGTCTCTTCGACGATGCGACCGCCGACGACCTCATCTCGCAGTGCCGCACCGAGATGGAGACGGAGGCGCGCAACGACCTCGCCAAGCAGGCAGTCGAGCAGATCTACCTCGACTTCCCGACGATGGTCAACTCCTACGAACAGGTGCAGTGGCCGGTCAACTCCGGCAACTGGGACGGCTTCGTCAGCAACATCCCCGGTCCGGGCGACAGCTACCTCGGGACGAACGTCCTGCAGGTCCACCAGAAGAGCGACTGACCGCTCGGCCGCCCGACTCGACTCTCTCTCGCCTTTCTCTCGCTGCGAATCGACTACTCTGCGGTCCGTCTGCGACCTTTTGTTTCTGCGAAAACGTAGTAATCCAACACATTCATAGTCGCGCTCCCCAATCGTGCCACAGAAACGCAAACAATACGCGTACGGACAAAACCGTGACTCCGACAGACAAACCGTGACTCCGAAACAATGACCAGAATCAGTGGAAAGTATCTCGCAAAGCGACTCGTGGTCTCGTACCTGACCCTCCTGCTCATCATGACGTTGCTGTTCGCGCTCATCCGCAGCGCACCCGGGACGTTCATCGACAGCATGATCTCCCCGGAGATGACCAGAGATCAGGTCGAGCGCATCCGGGAGGTGTGGGGGCTCAACGAGCCGCTGTGGAAACAGTATCTCAACTTCATGATAAACTACCAGACCGGCAACTTCGGCCGGTCGCCGACGTGGAACGTCCCGGTGTGGGACCTCATCCTCCGGCGGATGCCGCGGACGCTCATCCTCTTCGGGGCGAGCTACATCATCGCCTACCTCGTCGGTCCGCTCGTCGGGATGTATCTCGGCTGGTGGCGCGGCTCGCAGAAGGACAAGGCAATCTTCAGCACCTCGCTGATGGTGTACTCCATGCCCGCCTTCTGGCTGGGATGGCTGTTCATCTGGTTCTTCGACTACGAACTGGAGCTTCTCCCGAGCGCCTACATGATGACGCAGTTCCCCGACTTCGAGTGGAACGCATTCACCGTGATGGCCGACGTCCTCGTCCACATCACGCTGCCGCTCGTCAGCCTCTCGTGTATCGGCTGGGTCGGCGCGATGCTCATCATGCGCCCGTCGATGAACAACGTCGTCGACGAAGGGTACGTGTTCTTAGCGCGCGCGAAGGGACTCGACGAACGAACCGTGATGATCAAACACGCGGCGCGGAACGCGCTCATTCCCGTCGCGACCGGCGCGATCGTCGGCTTGGCCTTCCTCATCGACGGGGCGGTCATCACCGAGGCCGTCTTCACGTGGCCGGGGATGGGACAGGTCCTCGTCGAGGCGGTGCTGAACAACGACTACCCCGTGACGCAGGCGGCGTTCTTCATGCTCGCCGTGCTGGTCGTCGTCATGCGACTCATCACCGACATCGCGTACACGTACCTCGACCCGCGAATCAAGTTCGGGGAGGAGAATTAGATGGCAACCGAAGGAGAACCAACGACCGGACTCGCATCGTACAAAAAACAGTGGGAGCCGCGCGTCGAACGCCTCCGACGCGGCTGGGACCGATTCACCGAACACCGGATGGGCGTCATCGGTCTCGTCATCCTGACGATATTCTCGCTGTGGGCGCTCGTCCCGAGCGTGTTCGCGCCGCACAACCCCGACTGGGTCGCCTACATCGGCTACGAGAACGCCCGACTGACCGGCGAACAGGTGCGGACGCTGCCGCACCCGCCCGCGTTCGGCGACCCGTTCTTCGCCCCCCTCGGAACGGACTCCTACGGCCGCGGCATCGCGACGCTGATGGTGTATTCGGCGTCGACGGCGATGTACATCGGTCTCGCCGCGGGTCTGCTGTCGAGTCTCGTCGGCGTGCCGCTCGGACTCATCAGCGGCTTCTACGGCGACACCTGGATCGACGAGACCATCCAGCGCTTCGTCGACGTCATGTACGGCCTGCCGTTTCTGCCGCTGCTCATCGTCCTCGTGGCGGTTCGCGGCCAGACGACGACGAACATCATCATCGGCATCGCCGTCACCTCGTGGCTCAACAACTGCATCGTCATCCGCGGTGAGACGCTCTCGCTTCGGACGCGAGCGTACGTCGAATCCGCGAGAGTCGCCGGCGCGAGCGACCTGCGCATCGTCTTCCGGCACATCATGCCGCACGTGCTCCCGCTGTCGTTCGTCTACCTCGCACAGGACGCGGCCGCGGCCATCCTGACGCAGGCGGCGCTGGCGTACCTCGGTCTGGCGGACTTCGCCAGCCTCTCGTGGGGCATCATGCTCGAGAGCATCAAGTCCGAGGGCTACATCTTCACCGCCTGGTGGTGGCTGATTCCGCCCGGACTCGCCATCATGCTGCTCGCAACGGCGTTCTACTTCATCGGCTTCTCGATGGAAGACGTGACCAACCCTCAGAGATAATCACATGACGTTACTGGAAGTAAACGACCTCTCGATACGATACGCGGTCGAAGACGCGGACGTCCACGCCGTCGACGGCGCGAACTTCACCGTCGACGCGGGTGAAACGTACGGGCTCGTCGGCGAGTCCGGGTGTGGGAAGACGACGCTCGCCAAGAGCATCCTCCACCTGTTGGACTCGAACGGCTACATCGAACGCGGCGAGATGTGGTTCGACGGGACGCTCCCGCAGTGGAGCGACGGCGACGGCAACCCGAGACAGGAGATAATCGACGACGAGCGCTACCCGGTTCGCGCCGACGGGATGACCGACCTCGCACAGTTGAACGACTCTCAGATTCGGGACATCCGGTGGCGCGAGGTGGCGCTCATCCCCCAGAGTGCGATGAACGCACTCAACCCGGTCTACAAGGTGGGCGACCAGATCGTCGAGGCCATCCTCCGACACGAACCGCAGACGACGAAACGCGAAGCCGACGACCGCGCCCGCGACCTGCTCGAACGCGTCGGTATCGACCCCGAGCGGGCCGACGACTACGCCCACGAGTTCTCCGGCGGGATGAAGCAGCGCGCGGTCATCGCGATGGCGATGGCGTGCAACCCCGCGCTGCTCATCGCCGACGAACCGACGACGGCGCTGGACGTCATCATTCAGGACCGCATCCTGGAGGAACTGGAGAAGATTCAGGAGGAGTTCGGCGTCTCCATCCTGGTCATCAGCCACGACATCAGCGTCATGGCCGAGATCTGCGACCGGATGGCCGTCATGTACGGCGGCAAGATCATGGAGCGCGGCACGCGCGACGACATCTTCGCCGAGACGGCGAACCCGTACACGCTCGGGCTGAAGAACTCCTTTCCGACCATCACGCAGAAACAGCAGCGGCTCGTCTCCATCCCGGGAACGCCGCCGCACCTCCGGGACCCCGACCCCGGCTGTCGGTTCCGCGCGCGGTGTCCGTTCGCCGTCGAGGACTGCGAGCGGAGTCACCCGCCGATGTACGACGTCGGGACCGTCGAGGAGACCGGCCGACTGCAGGAAGCCATCGACGACCGCCGCCACGGCTCGGCGTGTTATCGCACCGACGAACTGGACGAGATACGAACGAAGGCGATGAAGGAGGAAACATGGAAAAAGACCGCAACGCAGAGTCACTAGTCGAAATCGAGAACGTCCACAAGTGGTTCGACATGAGCCAGGGGGTCGTCGATACCCTGCTGGGCCGCGAACCGCAACCGGTCCGCGCCGTCGAGGGCGTCGACCTCTCCATCGAGAAGGGAGACATCGTGGGCATCGCCGGTGAGTCCGGCTGTGGAAAGACGACGCTCGGAAAGCTGCTCGTCAAACTGTACGAACCGACCGACGGCGAGATACGATTCGACGGGACCGACGTCTCAAACCTCTCGCGCAAACAGGAGCGGGAGTTCAGACAGCGCGTCCAGATGATCTTTCAGGACCCCTTCGAGAGTCTCAACCCCCGGATGACGGTGTTCGACGCCATCGCGGAGCCGTTGCAGATAAACGGGATGACCGACTCCTACGACGAGCGCCGCGAACGCGTCAAGACGGTGCTCAACGACGTGGGTCTCGGCCCCGCCGAGGTGTACCTCGACGCGTTCCCGGACGAACTCTCCGGCGGCGAGCGCCAGCGCGTCGCCATCGCCCGTGCGCTCGTCGTCGACCCGGACTTCGTCGTGGCCGACGAGCCCGTCTCGATGCTCGACGTCTCCATCCGCGCCGGCGTGTTGAACCTGATGAAGGAGCTTCAGGACAAGTACGACCTGACGTACGTCTTCATCAGCCACGACCTCTCTCTCATCCGTTACATGTGCGACCGGACGGCCATCATGTACCTCGGACAGGTCATCGAACAGGGGCCGACGGACAGTCTCATCGAGGACCCCAAACACCCCTACACCGAGGCGCTGTTCGACGCCGTCCCCGACGTGGAGATCGCCGAGAACCGCCGCCGCGCCAACGCCACGGGCGAGGTGCCGAGTCCGCGGAACCCGCCGGCGGGCTGTCGGTACCACCCGCGCTGTGCGCACATCATCCCGCCCGCCGACTGGACGGGGAGTCAGGACGCGTTCCGACGAGCCTATCAGTACAAGATTCGTCTCCGCGAGGAAGCCCTCGACCGGGAGGCGTTCGAGGCCGACGACGACGGCGTCGAGCGGATGCTCAGCCAGGGACTCGCGCTCGACGTCCCCGAGGAGTACCGCCACTCCTCGGAGGTCGCGGGAACCGGCCTCGACGTGGACGTCTCCGCGCTCGACCTCCCTCCCGAGACGGAGTCGTCGCTGCGTGCGGCGACGCGGGCGTACCTCGACGGCAACCGAGAGGGGGCGCTCGCGGAGTTGGACGAACTCACGACGGTCTGCGAGCGCGAGACCCCCCGACCGCGGGCGCTCGGCGACCAGCGCGTCGCCTGCCACCTCTACGAAGGGGGCGACGACGCCGAACGGACGCCTGCGACGCCGCACGCGGAGTAACTCGGCGTGTCCGCCCTCCGTTCCCGCCTCGTCAGCCTCGGCAGTCGCCTCCGCGCTTCCCTCCGCTCTCCGGCGGTGGTGACGTTCGTCGCGCTGTTCGCGCTGACGGCGGGACTGTTCGGGGCGACGTTTCAGACGCAGTTAGCGGTCGCCGAGAGCGACACCATCGAGGCGTCTCTGACGGAACTCGCCGTCTCCGACGACGGCGAGGCGCTCGAGATCACGGTTCGCGCACGCAACCCGACCGACAAGACGCTGACCCTGTCGAGCGCGCAACTGGTCGGTCGCGTCGACGGCGAGGAGCTCACGCACTACGGCACGCGCTCGCTCTCCGGCATCGAACTCTCGCCGGGCGAGGCGACGACGTTCTCGGTCTCCGTCGAACTCGTCGACGGCGAAACCGAAGCAGCGCGAACGGCGGTCGAGGAGGGACGCGTCAGCGTCGGCGGAGAGCTCGTCGGACACATCGAGGACGTCCGCATCACGCTCGGGGT
Organism: Haloprofundus halobius; assembly: GCF_020097835.1. Taxonomy (GTDB): domain Archaea; phylum Halobacteriota; class Halobacteria; order Halobacteriales; family Haloferacaceae; genus Haloprofundus; species Haloprofundus halobius. The sequence goes on along the minus strand of NZ_CP083666.1, from coordinate 1,765,471 downwards.
GTCGAACGGTGAGTGATTCGACGCCGGACGACGCGTCCGGGGCCGCTGGACCCGCCGTCGCCGGCCGCGAGCGCGCGACGCTGCGACCCTCGCTCCCGCTGTCGGGCGACACCGTCCGGTTCGTCGGTATCGGCGTCGCCGCGGGCCTGCTCGTCGCGCTGGCCGCCTACGGCGCCAACCGCCCGTCGATGGTCCCGGCGGTGCCGTCGTGGACGCTGTTCGTCGCCGGGCTCCTCGGCGGCGGCTACGTCCACGCGCTGAGCCAGGACCTCGGCGAGAGCATCCGAGCGTTCATCGTCGCGCTTGTCGTCGGGACCGCGTGCTACCTCGTGGCGGCGCTCGCGCCGGTGTGGCTGCTCTCGTACGACCCGATGGTGCGTCAACTGCTGATACAGTCGATTCTCCGCGAGGAGATCGCGAGCCTGGTGTTCGCGAGTCTGGTTCCACAGCTGTTCATCGGCTATCTCGGGGCCGTCGTCGTCGAGGGGACGTTCTGGTCCTGACGACGGGTTTTCGGAGCGACGAACATATCACCGCCCGGCCGGAATGGCCGACCATGTCGAAGGACATCCCGACCCGCGAGCGCTCGACGCGCGAACGCGGGACGTACGCCGGTCACAACGAGGACCCGACGCTGGCGAGCTATCTCTCCTCGCTGTTTTTCCTGCTGTCGGTGCCGACGTTCGTCGGTCTCGCCTACGCGGGGTTCTACGCGGGGTACTACGGCGAGTCGGCCATCGTCCCGGTCTTCGGCGGGTTGCTCGTCGTCGCCATCGCTGTCGCCTTCGCGGCGATGCACTTCAAGCGTTGACCGGGAGTGAGAGAGAGAGGGCGACGGGAGTCGGGACCCGAGCCTCGCGTCAGCGGACGGGGACCCGCGCCGACGCCGACTCACTCGAAGCCGCTTTCGAGGCACCCGTAGACGATCAGCGCGGTCGCCGCGATGACGAGCGACACCTCGAACCGCGAGACGCCGTCGTCGGTGACGAAGAAGCTCACGAGGCTGACGACCGCGAGCACCACCGCGACGCCGAAGATGAGGAGGGTTCGATTGACGCCGCTGGCGTACCACCGATAGGCGCGTTCTTCGAGTCGGTCCAGCGTCACGGGTGTCCCATCGAACTCAGTACCAGATGTTCTCGTACTCGCACTGCACCGGTTCGGTGACGACGTTCGTCACGAGCGCCAGCGAGACGAGCGCGACTGTCGTCTCCGTCTCGGCGGGGTCGACTCCCGTCGACTCCCACGCGGCGAGGCCGACGCCGAGGTCGACGTGCCAGTCGTGAACGGTGACGAGCCACGAGTCGGGGAGCTCGTCGGCGTCGGCACCGACGCGAAAGAGGTACTTGAACGTCTCGTCGGTCCGTTCGCGCAGGTCGCTGCCGGCCTCGTAGCCGGGGACCTGCGGCGCGCCGAACAGTTGGACGAGGCGGTAGAGCGCGGTGCCGATATCGCCGTACTCGCCACCCTCCGCGCGGCGGTTGAGTTCGACGTACGCGTCGAGGTCTTCGCGCTCACGGAGTTGATCCTCCAGCAGTTCGTCACCGTCGTCGAGGCGACGACGGATCTCGGCGGCGGGGATCGGTTCGAGCGTCAGATCGCCCAAGGCTTCGAGGTCGGGCGCGTCCGGATGGTCGCGGATGTCGACGGGCATCTTCAGTACGCGAACGTCATGAAGCCGCGCCACCCGGTGTAGCCGGCGGCGAGGCAGACGAGGCCGGTTCCCATGACGATGAACGACTCGACGGTGGTGATGTCGTTCCCGAGACCGTTGAGGCCGAAGTACAGCGTGATACCGAGCATCGTGAGGATGTAGCCGACGACCGCACCCACGAGCGTCAGCCCCAGCGACGCCAATCCGAGCGGTTGCTGCATCTTCGGAGGGACCCGATGTTTGAGCGACATAGTAGCTATCGGGTCATCGTGGTAATGTCATATATATCCCGCGCTATCCGTTCACACGGAACGTCGGTTCGCCGCCCGAGACGCCGGAGCGTCGCCAACACGACGTATCTACGGTCGTCCACAGTCGTCCCCGCAAGGGTGACCTCAGTCGTGAGGCCGGTCGTCGGCCGAACGACCTTCGTCGACTCGTTCCCCGTCGGCCCGCTCCTGGTCGGTCCGTGTTTTCTCGTCGTCCGCTCCGGCGACGCCCGCGCTGTCGTCGGCGTCCGACGGCACGTTGCCGAGCGGACTCATGCGGGGGTCGTACTCGTCGTCCGCGGGGGTGACGGGTCCGTCGGGACGGGACACCCCGTCGACGGGTGCGTCGGTCCTCGACTCGCCGGCTTGCAGTTCTTCGAGCGGGACGCGCACCCAGTAGCCGAGCGCGATCAGCACCGTCCCGAGCGCCAACGCGAGCAGAATCGGTCGAGAGAGCAGCGACGCCTCGCCGGAGACTATCGACTGGTGGAGCGCCTCGCCGAAGACGAGCGCCCCGGTGACGAGGAGGACCGTACTGATGAGATTCCGCGGGTTCGCGTACGCCATACCGCCACTCGCGACCGACCGGTTAAAAAAGCAGTCTTCGGCCGCCGTCTGTCCCGGCGGGGAGACTCCCGACGGTTCTCGCGCCTGTCCTCTGCCCGTCGCCTGTCCTCTGCCCGTCGTCTACCCGTCGCCGTGTTCGTCGACGATGACGACTTCGCCGTCCTCGACGGTGACGTTGATGAGCGTCCGCACGTCGTAGTCGGTGTCGTCGAGTTCGTTCGGGCCGGCCTTCTTGATGACAGCGACGACGTCGACGACCTCCGCGCCGACGTCGTTGGTGAGCGCGTCGAGAATCGCCTTCATCGTCCCGCCGGTCGAGAGCACGTCGTCGAGGACGAGCACCCGGTCGCCCGCCCCCACGTCGTTGATGTACATCTCGCTCTCGGAGTAGCCCGTCTCCTGGAACAACGGCACCTCGCCGTCGAGGCCGTACTGGCGCTTGCGGATGACGACGAGCGGGATGTCGGTCATCAGCGAGACGGCCGTCGAGATGTGGATGCCCATCGCCGCGGGCGTCACGATCTTGTCGACGTTCTCCAGTTCCGCCTTGCGGATGATCTTGATGACGATTTCGCGCAGCAGACTCGGTTCGAGCATCGGCACGCCGTCGCTGATGGGGTGGACGAAGTACTCGTACTCGCCTTTCTCGATGATGGGCGCGTCGCACAGCGACTGCCGCAACTGGTCCATGCCGACAGTTTCCGCGGGTGGGGATAAATGCTGGTGGTTCGGCGTTCGTTCGTGGTTCGGTGTCACGGGTCGTGTCGGGTGAAACGTACCGTTGAACGCGGCCTCAGCGTCGTTCGCTCAGACGACGACGAGCAGCGCGATACCGACTGTCACGACCGCGGTCAGGAGGAGGATACTCGTCCCCATCCCCGCCCGCAGCGACACCGGCCACGTCGGCTCTCCCCCCTCGTTCGTCTCGTCTCGTCCCGAGACGCGTCGGAGCGCCTCGTCGGGATTGCCGACCGTCCACGTGACTCCCGACGCCGTGGCGACGGCCGCACGGTCGACGGCCGCGTACGTCTCGGTGACGCCGCGGACCAGTCCGCGCGTGCCGTAGAACGCCAACGGGTTGTACAGCGCGTCGATGTCGGGAACGCGGCCGATGCGGTCGAGCGGGCGCTTGAGGATGACGAAGGCGACGACGCCGAGGGCGAACAGGATGAGCCCCTCCTCGATGTGACCGAACGTGTACGTCGTGTAATCGAAGCCGCCCTCGTTGCCGGGGAGGATGGCGAACAGCGCGTTCGGGACCAGTCCGTAGACGACACAGAGAATCGCCACGCTGACCATCGCGATTTTCTGCAGACCGTTTGCGTCGCGGACTGGGCCGTCGTAGCTCCCCTCGTAGAAGGCGTAGTAGCCCAGTTTGATGAACGAGAGGAACGTCCCGACGCCACCGGCCAAGAGGAGGTACCAGATGACGTCGAGGTGCTCGTAGTGCGCCTCCGCGAGCACCATTCCCTTGCTGACGAAGCCGTTGAAGCCGGGGAACCCGCCGATGGAGAGCGCCGCGACGACGAACGCGACGAACGTGACGGGCATCTTCCGCCAGAGGCCACCCACGTACTTCAGGCTCTCCTCGCCGGTCCGGTAGATGATGACGCCGACGGTCATGAACAGCAGGCTCTTGTAGAGGATGTGGTTGAACACGTGGCCGAACGCGCCCGCCGTCGCGACCGTCGTGCCGATGCCGACGCCGGCGATCATGTAGCCGACTTGCGACTGGATGTGATAGGAGAGGAGGCGGCGCATGTCCTTCTGGAGCACCGCCATCGACGCACCGAAGACGGCCATCGCCGCGCCCATGTACGCTATCCAGAGGTGGCCCTCCGGGAACGCGCGGTACATCGCGTAGACGCCGGTCTTCGTCGTGTAGACGCAGAGGAAGACGCTGGCGGCGACGTGCGGCCGCGGGTAGGTGTCGGGCAGCCACGCGTGCAGGCCGACGAAGCCGACGTTGACGCCGATGCCGACGGCCGCGAGCGCCAGAATCGCCGGCGCGCCGGGGGCGATACCCGTCGAGGCGCTGAAGAGGAACGACCCCACTTCGGCGTAGTGCCAGATGATCGCCGCGAGGACGAGGCTGCCGCCGATACCGTGCAACACGGCGTAGCGGAAGCCCGCCCGGACGGCTTTACCGCCGTAGTCCCAGACGAGAAGCGTGCTCGTCACGGCCATCAGTTCCCAGAAGAAGACGAGCGTGAGCCAGTCACCCGCGAAGACGGCCCCGATACTGGTCCCGGCGTACGAGAGCGCGTAGGCGGTCTGCTTGTTCGACGCGTCGCTCGCGTACGAGTACAGCACCGCGATAGCGCCGATGAAGCCGAAGATGATGCCCATCAGCCGGGAGAAGTCGTCGACGTTGAACAGCGCGACGTCGAAGCCGAACAGCTGGGTCGCCCAGAAGGTACCCTCGGGCGCGAGGAACGCGATGGGGACGACGACGGCCGTTGCGACGACGCCGAGCGCGTGGCCGACGCGCCGGGGGACGACCGGCAGCAACAGTGCGGCGACGAGCACGTAGACGAACGGCGGTACCGCGGTCAGCGCGTCAACTGCCATCAGAACAACACCCCCATCGTCGCGGCGGCAGTCGCAGTCGTCGCCGCCGTCACGACCTCCTGTACGATGCGGAGGAACACCGCTCGGCCCGGCACGATGCCGATGACGATCGAGCCGGCGGCGGCGGTCAGAATCGGCCCGAGCATGAACCACGTGCTCTCCTGTCCGAGCCGGCTGCGGCGTTCCCACCCGCCGGTCGGCGGACCGCCCTCGTGGTGGTGGTCGTGGTCCGCGTCGCCCTGTGCGTCGCTTTCGGCCATCTCCGCGGCACCGTCGCCGAGTTGGCCGCCCTGTTTCGTGTGATCGGAGGGGTGGCGGTCGACGGCGTAGTCACCGTTCGGGTCGGCGGGTTTCTGTATCTCGTCCGCGCGAGCGCTGGCACCGGCATCGCCGCCGGTCAGCGCGGAGCCCTCGCCGGAGTCGGCGCTCTCGTCGCCGCGGCGTTCCTCGGAGCGCCCGCCGCCGGACTTGTGGCCGCCGTCGGCGGCGACGTCCGCTCGGCCGCCGTAGCGGTGTTTGACGAGGGGTTTCCGGTCGTGGCCGCCGGGCATCTCGCTCTCGAAGAACGCCTGATAGACGACCGGCCAGAAGTACGCGATGTTCAGCACCCCCGACACCAGTAGTGCGACGGTGAACGCGACTTCGCCGCCGGAGGCGGTGCCGACGAGCAGGTAGAACTTGCTGACGAACCCCGCCACGAGCGGGATGCCGGCCATCCCGGCGGCCGCGACGCTGAAGGCGGCCATCGTCAGCGGCATCCGCTTGCCGATGCCGGCCATGTCACTGATGTCGTCGGTGTGGGTCTCGACGTGGATGACGCCCGCGCAGAAGAACAGCGTGAGCTTCATGAACGCGTGCGCGGGGATGTGCAACAACCCGCCGATGAGCGCGTATCTGGCGGCGTCACCGCCCATCGACGCGCCGATGCCGAGACCGAGGACGATGTACGATAGCTGGCTCACCGTCGAATACGCGAGGCGGCGCTTGAGGTTGTCCTGTCGGAGCGCGATGACGCTCGCCATGAGGAGCGTGAACGCCGCGACGGCCGCCAGCGGGACACCGACGCCGAGGTCACCCACCGTCTGGGGACCGAACACGTCGAGGACGACGCGGGCGATGCCGAACACGCCGGATTTGACGACGGCCACCGCGTGAAGCAAGCCCGAAACGGGCGTCGGCGCGACCATTGCGTCCGGGAGCCACGAGTGGACGGGCATCAGCGCCGCCTTGACGCCGAAGCCGAGCGTCAAGAGCGCGAACGCCGCGCGCCCGAGCGTCGGGTCCGCGCCGGCGAGACCCTCGATGCCGCCGGGGGTGAACGCCACCGTACCGGCGAGCACGTAGACGAGGACGGTGCCCGCAAGTACTGCGACGCCGCCACCGAAGGTGTAAGCGATGTACTTGCGGCCGGCGGCGCGCGCCTCGGCTGTCTCGTCGTGGGTGACGAGCGGGTAGGTCGCCACCGTCAGCAGTTCGTAGAAGACGAACAGCACGAGCAGGTTCGCCGCGAACGCGACGCCGACGGCGCTGGCGACGCTGGCAGCGAACGCCGCGAAGTATCTCGTTTGGGCGTGTTCGTGCAGGCCGCGCATGTAGCCGATGCTGTAGAAACTGGTGACGAGCCACAGCAGACTGGCGAGCAGGCCGAACAGCATCCCGAGCGCGTCCGCTTTGAGTGCGAACTCGATACCCGGGACGAAGCTGCCGAGACCGGTGACGTAGGCGTCGCCGGCGAGCGTTCGCGGCACCATACTCGCCACGATGAGGAACGTCGCCGCGGCGGCGAGGAGCGTCCACGCCTCGCGGACGTTCGGCCGGCGGTTCGACGCGTAGATGAAGGCGATGGCGACCGCCGGAACGGCGACCGCCGCGAGCGGTCTGAGTGATGAAATCTCTGTCATGGCTGGAGTAGGAGGTCGAGCGTCGGTTCGAGCAGCGGTTCGAACGTGGAGACGAGCGGACCGAGTGCGACGGCGAGCACCGCCGCGACGACGACGACGGCGACCATGCCGGCAGTCGGGCCGCCGAAGTCGGCGTCGTCGCCACGGCCGAGCGTCGGCCGGTCGTCGTCCGTGTCATCGGTGTTCCCACCGTCGGCGACGGCGGCCGCGCCGGTTCCGGTCGGCGAGTCGGCGGGCGTCTCCGTCGTCGTCGCCGTCCGGAAGTACATCCGCTCGACGAGACGCAGGAAGTACGCCAGCGTCAGCAGCGTGCTCAGCAGGATGACGACCGCGATAGGCCACGCCTGCGCCTGAATCGCGCCGAGGGCGATGTACCACTTGCCGACGAAGCCGACCGCCGGCGGAACGCCGACCATCGACAGCGACAGGGTCGCGAGCGCGGCGCTGAGAAGCGGTGCGCGGTCGGCGAGGCCGTCGAACTCCCCGACGTACCGCGCACCCGTCCGCGCCGCGATGGCGCCCACCGCGAGGAACAGGCCACCCTTCATGACGGCGTGGCCGACGAGATGGACGAGGCCGCCCGTCACCGCCGCCTCGTTGGCGACGGCGAACGCGGCGACGACGAGGCCGAACTGCGACACCGACGAGTACGCGAGCATCCGCTTTAACTCGCTTTGCATCACCGCGAGGACGCTCCCGGCGACGATGCTGACGCCGGCCAGCACGAGCACGAACTCGCGTGCGTAGGCGACGGAGGCGAGGAAGTCGACGGTGTAGACGCTGTAGACGACGCGCGCGAGCGCGTACGCCGAGACCGTCGAGACGAGCGCCGAGATGAGCGCGCTGACGCTGTCGGGGGCGCTCGCGTACGCCTCCGGCTGCCACGTGTGCAGCGGGTACAAAGCCGTCTTGACGGCCAACCCGGTCACCACAAGCGCGAACGACGCCCGGACGAGCGTCGACCCGTAGCCGACGCCGGCGAGTTTCTCGGCGAGGTCGGCCATGTTGAGCGTCCCCGTGGCGACGAACGCGTAGCCGATGCCGACGAGGAACAGCGACGCGCCGACGGTCCCCACGAGGAGGTACTTCAGCGCGCCGACCGCCGAGCGTCCGTCGTCGCCGGTCGCCACCAGCGCGTAGGCGGTGAGGCCGGTGATTTCGAGGAAGACGTAGAGGTTGAACATGTCTCCGGTGACGCTCATCCCCGAGAGACCGGCGACCAGGAGGAGGTACCCGGTGTAGAACGCCGCCGAGTGCGGGCCGGCGCGGCGCGCGTAGACGAGCACGCCGAGCGCGACGACCGCGACGAGGACCACGACCGCGGCGTTGAGGCCGTCGACGACGAGTTCGATGCCGAACGGCGGCCGGAAGCCGCCCACCGCGTAGCTGAGCGGTTCGCCGCCGGAGTAGACCTGCACAGCGACGAGCGTCGCCAGCGCCGTGTGGCCGAGCGACGTGACGAACGCCAGCGGCCACGCGAGTCGCTCGAACGAGTAGCCGACCGCGAGCGCGACGAGCGCACCCAGAATCGGTACCGCGACGAGAAGCGACAGCAGTTCACTCATCCGCGCGCACCTCCCGAAGGTTCGCTTCGTCGAGCGTGCCGTACTCGGTGTAGATGCGGACGATGAGCGCCAGCGCCACCGCGGTGAGGCTCACCCCGACGACGATGGCCGTGAGGATGAGCACGTGCGGCAGGGGGCTGACGTACGTCGCGCCCTCGCCACCGCTGCCGACGATGGGCGGCGACCCGCCCTCGCGGTACGCCGACGTGATGAAGAACAGGAAGATACCCGTCTGGAAGATGTTCATGCCGATGACCTTCTTGACGAGGTTCCGGTTCTCTATCATCATGTACGCACCGATAGGCAGCAACAGCGCGACGACGACGTAGTTGTACCGTGTGAGTAGAATCTCTGCGATCATTGTTCGTCCTCCATCGGTTCACCGATTTCGAACCCGGCAGCGATGAGGAAGAACAGACCGATGATGATACCGGCGACGACCGCACCGATGCCGAGTTCGACGAGTTCGATACCGTACTTGCTCGCGTGGTAGATGGGGTAGGCGGAGTACTGGAGGAACTCGCCGCCAAGCAGCAGCGATCCGAGCGCGACGGCGAGGAACGTCCCGACGCCGACGACGACGAGTCCGAGGATGATGGCCGGATTCAACCAGTCGCGGACCGGTCCGATACCGAACGCGAACGCGAGCAGCAGGATGACGGTACCGGCGATAGCACCGCCTTGGAAGCCGCCGCCCGCCGACGACGCCCCGTGGAACATCACGAACAGTCCGAGCGTCAGGATGAACGGGGTGACGACGCGGACGGTGGTCATGATGATGGTGCTCTCGACGTACGGCGTCTGCTCGTCGTTGTGCACGATGCGGTTGGCGGAGGTGGCGTTCTCCGACTCATCGGTGTCGGTACTCATACGAACACCTCCCGGCGCAGCACGAGCAGTACTGCGACCCCGGCGGAGAACACCACTACCGCCTCGCCGAGGGTGTCGAACCCACGGTAGGCGGCCAACACGGCGGTCACGGCGTTTCCGACCTCGGTCTCTTCGTAGGCGTTGTCGAGGTAGTACTGGGTGACCTCGCCGCCGACGACCGGCGACTCCGCCGCGCCGATGGCGGGCAGCGCCGGGACCGTCGCCAGCAACACGCCCGCGAAGGCGACGATGACGACGAGCGACCGTAGGCGGACCCGCTCGAACTGGCTCCCCCGCTCGGGGTGGACCGTCTTCGCGATGGTCAAAAGCAGCAGCAGCGTCATCACGCCCGCGCCGACGGCCGCCTCGGTGAGCGCCACGTCGGGCGCTTGTAGCAGCACCCAGAGGACGGCGATGCCGAGACTGTACGCGGCCGACGCGATGATGGCCGCGAGCACGTCTCGCAGCAGCGCCGCCGTGAGTGCACAGCCGATGACGAAGACGAGCGTCGCGGCCTCGATGGGCGTGAACGTCATCGGTCACCCCCGTCGGCGGCGGTGGAACCGACCGGTACGTCCGCGGAATCGGTTCCCGACGCGGACCCGCCGTCTGTTCGCTTCGCTCCCGACGAGGTTCCGCTCGCGTCGCTCGCGGAACCGCCGTCGGTCGCTACCGACTCCGAACCGTCGGCGTCCTCGGGCGAGCGGTCGGCGTCGGCACCGCGAGTAGTTCGCTCCGCGTCTTCGTTCGTCCACGGTTCGATGTCCTGGTCGAAGGCCGCACGCGCGATGGCGTGCGCCGCCGTCGGGTTCGTCACGAACATGAAGACGAGCAGGAACACCGCCTTCACCGTCGACAGCTCCGCGCCGAAAACGAGCGCGACAGCGCCGAGACCCAGCACCGCGCCGAGTGTGTCGCTCTTGGAGGCGGCGTGCGTCCGCGTGTAGAGGTCGGGCAGGCGGAGCACGCCCACCGCCGCGACGAACGCGAAGAAGACGCCGCCGGCGAGCAGCGCGACGATAGCGAGTTCGACCGGCGTCATATGACGCCACCCCGTTCGACGGTGAACTTCGAGATGGCGATGCTCATCAGGAAGTTGAGCAGCGCGTAGACCAGCGCCACGTCGAGGAAGCCCGGTTCACCGAACGCCGCGGCCAGAAACGCGAGGATGACCACGGTGTTCGAACCGATGACGTTGACGGCGATGACGCGGTCCTGCATCGTCGGCCCCTTGGCGACGCGGTAGAGGACCACGACTGCGAGAGCGACGAACGCCGCCGCCGCGCCGAGTAGCGCGTCGGCGACGAACGGCGTGAGGTTCGCCGGGTCGGCAGCACCGGACGCGGCGGCGAGCGGAACGGCGTTCATCGGTCGACCCCGCCGTCGGTGACCACCGAGTCGTTCGGCGTCTCGGACACCTCTTCGCGCGTCGCGTCGCGTTCCTTCGGACTCGGGATTCGTGCGGCCGCCCGGCCGTAGAAGACGAAGCGGACGGCGCGTTCGAGCGCCCCGTCGAAGAGGTCTTCGCGGGCGGACCCGGTGAGCGAGTGGATGACGAACTCGCGCTGGCTGACCTCGACGGTCAGCGTCCCCGGCGTGAGCGTGATGCTGTTGGCGAGCGTCGTCGCCGGGAGGTCGTTCCAGACGGCGGCCTCGAACTGCACCATCTCCGGGTCGATGGGCAGTCGCGGATGGAGAATGACGTACGCCAGCGCGACGTTCGCTCTGGCGATCTCCCAGAGCAGATACGGCGTGTACAGAAGCAGTCGTCCGAGGACGCCCGGCAGTTGTCGGAGGTTCGGTTTCCCCTTCATCGCGATTTTCCCGAGAACGACCGTGACGACGGTGGCGCTTATCGCGCCCGTCACGTAGTCGAACGCGCCGCTGAATCCACCGAGAACGACGTAGAACAGGTACGACGCCCCGAAGACGAGCAGATACTGCGTCAGGCTCTCGCGGCCGACGAGCACGCCGCGACGCGTCGGTCGTTCGACCGGCGCTTCCTCGACGCTCAGTTCGGACTTCGTCAGTTCGTACTCCAGCGGGCGCAGCATCGGCGCGTTGCCGCCCGGCTGGTACTCCGGGTCGACGACGATGCGGTCGAGATCGTGCTCTCGCGCGTATTCGATGATGACGCGGGCGAAATCGGCCGGGCTGAACAGGTACTCGTCGGCGCCGACGACGGCCGTCTCGACATCGACGGCTGGTTCGGACCCGTCTTCGTCCTCGCCGAGGTCCTCCTCGGCCCACAGTTCGACGCGGTCGAGCAGTTCTTCGGCCTGTTCGAACTTCCCTGCGCGCGTCGGCTCTATCGCGCGCCACAACGCCGGATAGACGAAGTGAACGGTCGCGGACTGCTCGGACTCCGCAGCGCGTTCGCGGGCAGTTCGGACGGCGTAGGCAACGGTGTTTCGAAGCGTCGGCGACTCGCCGACCGGAACGAGCACCCGCGCGCCCGTCATTTCCTCAGCCGCCACTGTCTCTCCACTCCATTCGGCGACGGTGGGGAGGCCAACAGTCGCTCAAGCGTGTTCGACCCGTCATACTGGCTAATCGTATGAAGCGAGTAGCTGTTGACGCAAAACTATTCTTATCTCATTTCGCGTTCGAGGGATGTATCAGGTCGTCGGAGATACTGAATGCGGAGCGAGAGAAGCTCAGTTTTCGTCGAGTTCGGCCGCGAGTTCGTCGGCGACCCGCCCGCCGAGACCGGTTTTGTCACCCACGTACTCACCGACGACGCCGTCCTCTCGGACGAACAGTGCCCGCGTCGTCGACTCTCCCATTACGCTCGCGTCGTTGGCGACGACGAACGACAGCGACGCTCGGTCGAGGATACGCGTGGCTTCGTCGACCATCGACTCGTCGTCGCCGCTCGTCTCGGCTTTGAATCCGACGATGGGGAGGTTCGGGTGGGCGTCGCGGACGGTGTCGACGAGCTTCGGCGTCGGCGTCAGCTCGAGGGTTCGCGCCTCACCGGATCGGATCTTCTCCGCTGCGGCGTCGACGGTGAAATCGGAGATGGCGGCGGCGGAGACGAGGGCGTCCGCAGCGCTCTCATCGTCGCCGTCGCCACCGTTTCCGTCGGTGTCACCGGCGCAGGCGGCTTCGACCGCATCGAGCATCTCGGCGGCGCTCTCGACGCGTTCGACGGCGGCATAGAACACGTCGGGCCCGTCGTGGACGAGCGTCACGTCGGCGCCGCGGACGTAGCAGGCGCGGGCGACTTCGCGGCCGGTCCGCCCGGACGCGCGGTTGGTCAACAGGCGAATCGGGTCGATTCGCTCGCTCGTCGCGCCGCTGGTGACGACGACGTGAGTTCCCGACAGCGACTGCTCAGTTGTCACGCGCGCGACGTCGGTGACGATGGCCTCCTCGGTGGCTATCTTGGCTTTCCCCTCCTCTATTCGCGGGTCGACGAAGGAGACCCCCCACGACTCGACACGCTCGATGGCGTCGAGCACGCCGGGGTGATCGTACATCGGTTCGTGCATCGCAGGCGCGACGACGACGGGCATCCCAGCGCCGAGGGCGGTGGTCGCGCAGGTCGTCACCGGCGTGTCGTCGACGGCGGCAGCGATTTTCCCGACCGTGTTCGCCGTCGCGGGCGCGAGCAGCAGCACGTCCGCCCAGCCCTCGCGGCCGCAGAGTTCGACGTGTTCGACGCGGCCCGTGATCTCGGTGACGACGGAGTTCTCGGTGGCGAACTCGACGGCCCACGGGTGGAGGATGCCGCGGGCGCTGTCGGTCATTACGGCGCGGACGCTCGCACCCTGTCGCCGGAGTTCGTGGGCGAGTTCGACGACTTTGACCGCGGCGATGCTGCCCGACACCCCCAGCGCGACGTTGACTCCCTGAAGCATCTACCGGGGAGTCGGGGGCGGCGGTACATAGTCCTGTGCGGTTCACGACAGGTGACCCCTCGCTGGCACGAACGGTCGGCGTCTCGATTCGGTCCGGTTCGGTCTGGTTCGATGCGTTCGATGTGTGCGGTGTGGTTCGGTGTGGTTCGATGTGGTTCGACGCGACTCGACGCGACTCGACGCGACCCGGCGACTACACCGGTTTGCAAATGCTCCCGGTGAACGACACGTCCAGAACCGGTCGAGAGGTCCAGTTACGTAACCGGATAAACGTGTTTCGGTGGGCGAGGGACACCGGTTTACAAATGCTCCCCCGTTTCAGGGGCTACGAATCGTGAATTCGCACGTCGTGCCAGGAGTGCCCCATCGACTCGAACGCCTCGCGGACTTTCGAGCGGTCGACCTCGTCGGAGAACTCGAACTCGTAGTACTGGCCGCCTTTGATACCCTCGTTGTTGTCGTGGGAAGTGAGGAAGCCGAGCATCGCCAGTTTCGTCAGGTGGTTATACATCCCGCGCTGACTCAGCGGGTCCGCGGCGTAGCTCTCGGCGACGGCGCGGTACGCGCGGTGGACCTCCTTCACGCGCGCGGGCGTCGCGTCGGCCTTCGAGAGGTGGGCGACGGCGGCGAGCACGTAGCGCTTGTGCGCGTCCTGGTCGGTGATGGAGTCGACCATGTCGCCGTACTCCAGATCGTCTTTCGCCTCGTGGACGTTGGCTTCGAGGATGGACGTCCGGCCGTCGTTCTCGGCGATTTCGCCCGCGCGGCGCAGGAGATTGATGGCTTTTCGGGCGCTCCCGGAGGATTCACGGGTGGCGAGCGCCGCGCAGAGTGCGATGACGTCGTCGCCGTACGTCTCGTCGTAGAGCGCGCGGGAGGCGCGGTCGCGCAGAATCTCGCGTAGTTGCATCGCGTTGTAGGCCGGGAACTTGATTTCGGTCTCACAGAGCGTGTCCTTGACCTTCGGCGAGAGGTTCGACCGGAACGTGTAATCGTTCGAGATTCCGATGAGGCCGATTCGGGCGTTTTCGACCTTCTCGTTCGCCCGTGCGCGGGGGAGTTCGTAGAGGATGGTGTCGTCGGCACCGATGCGGTCGACCTCGTCGAGGATGACCAACACCGTGCCGCCGAGGGCGTCCATCTCCTCGTACAGCATCGAGTAGACGGCTTGCGGGGCGTAGCCGGTGGAGGCGATCATGTCCTTCGGCGGGCGGAGTTCGTTGACCAGCGCGATGGCGACCTGGTAGGAGGAGGTCCGCTCGCCGGTGGAGGTGAGGTTCTGGCAGTTCACCTTGACGATGGTGAGGTCGACGGGGGCAGTCGAATCGGCGGCATCGACGGCGTTGGCAGCGTCGGTAGTCTCGCCGTCGACGGCGGCGTTCGCCTCGTCGGCGTCGTCCGCGTCCTGCGTTCGTTCGTGCTTTCGCTCGATATCCTCGTTCTTCTGTCGGATGTCGTCTTCCAACTGCGTCGTGAGGTGGTTGGTCACGGCGGTCTTGCCGACACCGGTGTCGCCGTAGAGGAACGCGTTCTGGGGCGGTCGACCCTTGTAGATGGGCTTGAGGACGTTGATGTACTCCGTCATCACCTCGTCGCGACAGAGGATGGTGTCGGGCGTGTAGTCCTCTTCGAGAACCTCGATGTCGCGGAACACCTCGGCCTCGTCTTCGAAGATAGAGTCCGGTGCCATGGAGTATTCGTGCCTGCCGGGTGCCACCACTTAGTGCTTTGCAAATGCTTCACGTGTTTCAAGTGCTAGCCGCTTTCGGCCGACCATCGTCGCGAGCTGACTCGAGTAGAGAACGCTTGTCGACGGCCGAGCCCGTCGAACTCGACCATCGAACTCCGGCGACGAACTCAACTGTTGAGTCCGTTCGACAGCCGTCGAACGGTCGGGCTCGAATCGGGGGAGAGCGGTTTTCAAGTGTTCTCGGACGTCTCGGAACTTGCGACGGCGGTCGGACGGCGTAGCTGCCCACTCTCTCACACCAGTTTGCAAATGTTCCGTCTGCGAGAGGGGGTGGGGGCGTGAGCGCGAGTCGAGGTCGGAGGTCTCGGGCGAGAGCACGACCCGCGACCGATGAGAAGCCCGATGCTAACACTTGCCGTGGGACGTGTTATCGTGAGTCTCCGGACGAGATCTCTTTCTTATGATTATATCTTTCTAAACTAGTGTAGTGTAGTATAGAGTTTTCTCGCAAAACGGACGGACGTAGACGACCCCGAACATTTGCAAACTGGTGTGGTTCGGTCGACGATACGTCTCCTTTATATCGAAATGAGGGTTCTTCGTCCGTTCGGCAGCGAGACCACCCCCTCTCTCGCCGTCACGAACATTTGCAAACTGGTGTGGGAGGGTTACGTGGCTCCGAACGCCCGCTCGGATACTCGTCGACGCGGTTCCAATCGATCTTCTTCGCCGATCAGATCTGCTGTACGTTCTTCTTCGCTGACAAGGTCTGCCGCACTTTACTCGTCGACGAGACTCGGATGCGTCCGCTGTGATTCCGGATGCGGTTCGGCGAAGAACGTCTGCATCGTCTCCAGCGACTCGGCCTCACGCCGGCGTCGTTCGGCCTCGTCTATCTCCTCACAGCCCGGCGGCACCTCCCGACCACGGTCGGTGAAGTAGCCCTCCGGAGCGACCCAGTCGTTGTAGAACGGCGTCTCCGAGTCGTGGACCAGCGTAATCGCCGTCTGTGCGCCGTGACCTGCGGCGACGACCGCCTGGTGATAGCGCTCGGTCAGCCGTCCGGCGGCGTACAGTCCCTCGACGTTCGTCCGCCCAAGGCCGTCGTCGCCGATGTACGTCTTGCTTCCCGCGACTCGTAGGTCGACCCCGAGGCCGTCGAGATAACCGGTGTCGCTCCACGAGGCGGCGACGACGTACCTCGATTCGAGTTCCCCAACATCGTCGTCGCCGTCGACGGTCGCACGGAACCCGTCGTCGACGCGTCGAAGTCCAGTCACTCGACCGTCGACGAACGTAGAGCCGCTTCGCCGGGCCTGTCCGCGCTGCATCTCGCAGAACAGTCGGGAGTTGACGCCCGCCGGGAATCCGGGGACGTTCTCCAGATGCGCGTTCCGCTTGACTATCGAGTTGCCGTCGTCGACGACGACAGTATCGAGTCCGGCACGCGCAGTGAACGTCGCCGCGCTCAGTCCGGCGACGCCGCCGCCGACGACGAGCACGTCGTGGCGGCGGGTGTCGATGGTGTTCTCGATATCGGCCGTTTCGTCCGTCTCCGTTCCTCCGTCCGGGTTCGATGGTCCGCTCATGGTCTCTCGTAGTTCGGAGTGCGGTGAAGCCTCGTCGGTTTCGATTCGCTATCGGCGTCAGAACTCGCCGGCGACGATGTCGGCGACGCGCTGGCGGTCGAACAGCGTCTCCTCCGGTTCCTCGCCGAGTCCGGGGAACTCGCCGAACGTCTCGGGGTACTGCTGCTGGGCGAGCATCTCCGTCTGGAACAGATTGATGAGCGGCCCCTGTTCGGCGGTGCCACCGGGGTAGAGGTTCCCCTCCTTCACCGCGGTCAGTTCCCTCCCCACCTCGTGGTTCCGCATGGGTTCGACGAACTGCTCGGCGAACTCGTCGGCCTCGTACGTCACGCCCCAGTGGAAGACGATGATTTCGGGGTCGTACTCCAGGGCCGTCTCGTAGTCGACGAGTCCGTGTTCGCCGGTCTCGGCCCCCTCGAAGGCGTTTCGGATGCCGAGGTCGCGGTACTGCTTCATCTCGTACCCCTTCGCCGTCGGGTCCATTACGTACAGCTCGCCGTTCGCGGGGTCCGATCCGCCGTTCAGAAGGCCGATGCTCGGACGCTCGTTCTCCGGCGGGAGCGCGTCGGCGATTTCGGCCTGCACCTCGTCGTGCAACTCCGCGAACGCCTCGTAGCGCTCCTCGCGTTGGAACACCTGCGCCACCTTCTCGAACGCCTCGTACAGCGTGTAGAACTGGTAGGACTCGCCCCACGAGTCGTCGCGCTTGCGACGGTTGAAGTTCCCGACGAAGGGGGCGACGTTCTCGGCTATCTCCTCGGTGTCGGCGTCGTCCCACTCGAAGTACACCTTCGGGAGGTTCGGATCCATCAGGTGGACGTCGGCGTCCATCTCGTAGAACACCTCCTTGTCGACGTTCTCGCCGCCGCCCCTGATGTCGGTGACGCCGTCGAGACCGAACTCGAAGCCCGGCAGTTGGTCGTAGAACCGGCGGCTCAGAACGTCGAAGGAACCGTACTCGATGTCGGTTCCGACCATCCCGTCGCCGACGCCGAGCGCGACGCCCATGTCGCCGTAGCCGGACTTGTAGGACACCCACCGCTCGGGGACCGACTCGAACGTCACTTCTCCTGTCGGTTCCATCGAGACGGCGTAGGGGTCACCGTCGGAACCACCATTCGACCCATCCTCGGAGCCGTTCGAGGCTCCGACGGCGTCGTCGGTGGACCCACCACTCGAATCCGACTCGTCGCCGACACCGCCGACGCAGCCCGCGAGAACTGCACTACCTGCGACCGTCCCCCCGTATTTCAGAAACGTTCTACGACTCGACTGACTGTTTTCGACCATGGTTTTAGGCTCGCCTAATCCCTAGTTAAACGCTTTGGATTTTAGGCCACCCTAAAGCGTGTGGAATCGAAGCGGAAAACCGCTGTCCCGACAGTTCGACTCCACTCGACGCTACTCGTCCATCGCCTGGTGCGGCGAGATGTGCGGGCCGGTCGGGTGGTCGGCGTCGACGGTGGCTTCGACGCGGAACACGTCGCGCAGCAGTTCCTCGGTGACGACTTTTCGGGGCGGACCCCAGTCGTATAGCTCGCCGTCGCGCATGGCGACGAGGTTGTCCGCGAAGCGCGCGGCCTGGCCGATGTCGTGGAGGACGACGGCGACGGTGACGTCGCGTTCGCGGTTGAGCGTCCGGACGACCTCCATCACGCGCAACTGGTGGTGGAGGTCCAGATACGTCGTCGGCTCGTCGAGCAGCAACACGTCGGTGTCCTGTGCCAACACCATCGCAATCCACGCCAATTGCTTCTGGCCGCCGCTGAGGTTGCCGACCTGCGAGTCGCGGATGTGTTCGACGCCCGCCAGCGAGATGGCCTTCGAGACGGCCCTCTCGTCCTCTTCGTTGACCGTCTCGAAGAAACCGCGGTGCGGATAGCGGCCGTGGTAGACGAGTTCCTCGACGGTGAGACTGCTGGGCGCTTCGTTCTCCTGAGAGAGCAGGCCGAGCTTCTGTGCGAGCTCCTTCGTCCCGAACGTCTGCAGTTCGTGGCCGTCGAGGAGAACGCTGCCGCGCTCGGGTTCGAGTTGGTTCGACAGCGACCGCAGTAGCGTGCTCTTGCCGGAGCCGTTCGGGCCGACGAGGGCGGTCACCTCGCCCGCGGGGACGACGACCGAGTCGCACTCGACGACCGGTTCCGGCGTCGTCGGATAGCCGATGGCGAGGTTCTCGCCGACGAGCTCTGTTGCGTCGCTGGAGTCGGCCGCCTCGACCGTACCGGATTCGTCGGCGGAGGTAGCCGGGTCGGTTGTGTCCGCGTTCGCCCCCGAGTCGGCGGGTTCGGTGCCGTTCGTCCGATTCGACGCTGCGGAGTTCGTCGGGACGTTCGAGTCCACCATCAGATCTCACCCAGTTGCTGTTTCTTGCGCATGAGATAGAGGAAGTAGGGGCCGCCAACGAGGCCGGTGACAATTCCGACCGGAATCTGCGCCGGATTGAGCGCGAGGCGCGCACCCACGTCCGCGCCAACCATCAGCGCGGGACCGGCGAACGCACAGCCGACGACCAGTCGGCGGTAGTCGCTGCCGACGATGTTGCGGACGATGTGCGGGACGACGAGGCCGACGAAGCCGACGATACCGGCGACGGCGATGGCGGCGCTGGCGGCGAGAATCGCGACGCCCGACAGCGCGAAGCGGACGCGCTCGACGGACATCCCGAGCGCCTGCGCCGTCTTCTCGCCGAGCAGCAGGACGTTCAACTGTCGGGACCCAGCGACGGCGAGCACTAGCGAGAGCACCGTCCACGGCAGCGCCATCCGGACCTGTTCCCAGTCGGTTCCCGTCAGAGAACCCGTCGTCCACGCGATGGCGCTCTGGACGACGCCGATGTCGCTGGCGAAAAAGAAGATGGCCGTCTGCAGCGATCCGAAGATGGTCGAGACGATGACGCCCGCGAGGACGAGACGCACCGGACTGGTCCCGTTCTTCCACGCGATGCCGTAGACGATGACGAACGCGAGCGTCCCACCGAGCGCGGCGAGAATCGGCAGGTAGGCCGCCAGCCCGGTGAAGAAGACGAGCGTGAGCAGAATCGCAAGCCCCGCGCCCGAACTGACGCCGAGGATGTACGGCGAGGCGAGTTCGTTTCGCGTCACGGCCTGAAATATCGCCCCCGAGACGGCGAGGTTCGCGCCGACCAGCGCGCCGACGACGACGCGCGGGAGTCTGATGTTCCAGACGATGAGCGTCTCTCTCGTTAGCTCCGGCGCGGCGGCCTCGAAGCCGAACGCACCCGCGACCGACTCCGCGACGCCTTCGCCCAAGAAGAACTGCAACAGGAGGTACGGACTCGTCAGAACGGTGGGGTCGAACACCGCGCGCCACGCCTGTGCGATAGTCATCGAGTACGTCCCGAAACTCACCTGCACGAGCGCCGCGAGCACGACGACGACGAGACTGGCCACCGCCAACGTGACGAGCGAGGAGTTCACCCATCCGAAGCGGGTTCGTTTCGCCGCGTTCCCGTGCTCGCTCGTCTGCGTGTCGCTCGCCATCTATCGAACGCTCCTTTCGACTCCGCCGGAGCGGGCCCACCGATCGGGAGTGCGCCCACCAATCGGGCGCCTGCCCGTCGACCGTTCCCGGTCTCGCGTACCGGCCACTCTCGGACGTTTCATGTCCCAAACTGGTGTCTCGCCGGTTCAAAAGAACTTCGATTTTTAGGATTGCCTAAAAAGGTTTGTGTCCGTCAGTCCGACGTCTCGTCCGGTCGGTGCTCGACGGCGACGAACTCCAGCAACGGTGCGAGTTCGGCGCAGTCGACGAGTTCGAGCGTCCGCTGGTCCTCCTCGTAGTCGACGACGTCGATGCGAGCGAGTTTCGGGACGTGGTTGTGGTACAGACTCGCGTACGCTTCTCTGTAGGCGTCCTCGGATTCGTCGGCGACGGGCGCACCCGTCTCCCTCTCGGCGACGACGCAGGCGAGTTCGGCGAGTGCCACGGAGCCGTCCGCCTCGGAGAGATAGTCGACGACCCAGAGACGACGCTTGTCGCTCAGCGCGTCGAACAGTTCTACTGCGCGTCCGTCGCGAATTCCGGACGCAAGCGCCCTCTCGGTGGGCTCTCCGACGTCGCCGTTCATGTTTATATACACTACCTATTCCCTTTTAAAACCCGCCCCGGAATCCGAACACAACGTCGGACAACTATCTTCGACGTTGAATATCACTATCGAATGTAATTCAGGACACCGAACTAGAGACACTCGGTAGCGGCGATTATTACCTGTTTTCCTGACAGTAACTCTATCAAATATAAGTATCCGGAGATGTATGTACGCGACAACCGTGACACGCATCTGCCAGCCGTTTCGATTGCGTCATCTTTCGCCGACCAGCCGTCTCACAGTTGGAGCACATCGATGAGCGACGACGACGCCGACTCCGGTAGTTCGGGCCTGGTCTCTACCGTCTCCCTCGACGAGTACGGAACGGTGACGGAGGCCGTCGTTACCACGATTGCGACGATAGAAGGCGTCACGACCCACGAACTCCCGCCGCTGCGGACGTACCTCGACGCCGACGCGCTCGACAACCTCTTCGCGCGACGGCGCCAGGCCACGGAGTCGAAGGTTCGAATCGGCTTCATCTACCTCGATTACGAAGTCGTCGTCACCGGCGACGGGGACCTGACCGTCTTCGAGTTGGATGGCGTCGAACGCGGGGGACGCGTCGGCCCCGGCGTCGAGAGCACCGCCGCCGCGTCGCGAATCGCAGACACCGTCTACGACGCGCCGTCGGACGAGAACGAGTGATACTTTCGGGAGCGAGTGACGCTCTCGGGAACGAATGACACTCTCGGGAGCGCGACCCACGGAGTGAGGGCTGGAGGGGGGAGGAGAGAGAAGCGAGCAAACGGGGGAGAGCAGTGCGCGGTCCGGTCGGCGTCCGCGCCTCCTTTCGGATGCCTCAACCGGAGATGGCGTCCGACACGGCGCTCCGGTCGAAGAGGTCACCCTCGAACGTCTCCGGGAAGAAGTCCTTCGCGGCGCGTTCGAGCGTGAACAGGTGCTGAATCGGCCCCTGGTAGATGGGGCCGCCGCGGAACACCATCTCGTTTTGGACGGCGGTCAGTTCGCTCGCGACGTCGTGGTTCTGCATGAACGACAGAACCGTGTTCGCGAACTCGTCAGCGGTCTTGTCCTCGTGTCCGCGGACGAGCAGGACGTCGGGGTCGACTTCGAGCATCGTCTCGTAGTCGATGGTGCCGCGGTCGCTCGTCGAGAGGCCGTCGACGCCGGTGCCTTCGAGCGCGTCACCGATACCGAGGTCGTGGAACTGCTTCTTGTTCGTCCCCTCGTCGGTGAGACGGTACGGGGAGAACTCCTCGGGTTCGTCGCCCGCGCCGAAGGTCAAGAGCGCGTTCGGCCGCTCTCCCTCCGGCGGCAGTTCGGACTGTACCGACTCGACGTAGTCGTCGTGCACCGATTTGAACTGCTGGTAGCGTTCCTCCTGCTGGAACACCTGTGCGACCTTCTCGAACGCCTCGTACATCGTGTAGTACTCGTAGTCGTGCCACTCGGTGTCGGTCCGCCGGAAGATGGTGTTGCCGATAAAGGGCGCGACGTTCTCGTCGAGTTCGTCGATGTCCGCCTGCTCCAGACCGAACCCGGAGCCGCTTATCAGCCAGTTCGGGTCGACGAGGTGGACGTCGGCGTTCAGTTCGTAGAGCAGTTCCTTGTCTATCTGCGACCCGTCGCCGAGCAACTGCGTCAGCGATCCGCTGTCGACGCTCACGCCGTCGAGTTCGTCGTAGTAGCGGGTGTAGTAGCGCGGTTTGTTGCCGACGGCGAGCAGTCCGTCGGCCTGCCCGAGCGCGACGCCCATGTCGGCGTAGCCCGCCTCGTAGACGAGCCACTTTTCCGGAACGGAGTCGAACGTCACGTCGCCGACGGGTGCCATCGAGACGGTGTACGACCCGCTCTCACCGTTCTCCGTTCCCGTCTCCGAGCCGTTCCCCGTCGACTCCTCGGTTCCCGAAGCGTCGCCGGACGTACCCGTCCCCTCCGCGGGCGTCGACTCGTCCGAGGTGTCCGAACAGCCAGCGAGTGCCGTCACGAGCGCACCCGCGCCGAGGCCGAGATACTTTCGTCGTCGCATATCTGTTTAGGTTCGCCTAAATCAGATAAAAGCGTCGATTGTTAGGCACGCCTAAATGAGTGTCAGTAACACGGTATACACGACCACGGTTCAGATGAACGCGATACACACGACCACGATACGCCGAACGCGGTACGTACGACCATGCTCGCGGTCCCGGCGGTACCCGGCCACACGACGGCTACACCGGCCACCGGGCGGATACGCGTCGAAACACACGGCTCCGCAACGCTTACCCCGTCGGCTCTACATCTGTTGTCGTGGACGAGATAGCCGTCTCGACGGTCGTCTACCTCCCGTCCGAGGAGGTGTACGAGTTCCTCGTCGATTTCCCCAGATACGCGAACTACTCGAAGTACCTCACCGACGTGCGTGCCGATGGCGACGGCGTGCCGGGGACGGAGTACGCGCTCCGGTTCGAGTGGTGGAAACTGAGTTACACCGCCCACTCGGAGGTGACGGAACTCGACCCGCCGAATCGCATCGAGTGGCGACTCACGAAGACCATCGACGCGGAGGGCCGCTGGCTCGTCGAGCCGCTGGAGGAACTCCCCGAGAACGCGCCGCCGGACGCCGAGACGGCGTGCCGCGTGCTGTTCGAGGTCGAGTTCGACCCCGACAGCGCCCACGGAGCGCTGGACCTCCCGATGTTCGTCTCCTTCGACTGGGTCATCGACAAGATAAAACCGCTCGTCGTCAAGGAGGCCGAACGCGTCGTCGAACGCGTCGTCACCGATCTCGAAGGCCGGGAGCGCTCGGTGACGCTCACCGTCCGCGAACGGCCGAGCGGCGTGTGAGCGCGTCTCGGACTGGGATGTGGGCACGCACCGAACCGGTGCGTGAGCGCGCACCGACCCGGCGTCGACCGACCGCCGCGCGTTCTCCAGAAGAAAAGACAAATGTAGGCGGACGACGGTCGAGTGATATGAACAGAGGTGAGGGTGCGCCGTGCGCGTAATCATCATCGGCGCCGGTCAGGTCGGCGAAAGCATCGCTTCGGACCTCGACGGGAGCCACGAGGTAATCGTCGTCGAGCGGGACGCCAACCGCGTCGACGACCTGACGTACTCGCTGGACGTGCTCGCCGTTCAGGGCGACGGAACCTCGCTGTCGGTGCTCCGAGACGCCGGTATCGACGAAGCGGACATGCTCATCGCGACGACCGACAACGACGAGACGAACATCGTCGCCTGCGCGACGGCGAAAGCCGTCAGCGACGCGTTCACCGTCGCGCGCGTGAAGAACACCGAACATCTCCGCACGTGGCAGCAGTCCGGCGACGCCTTCGGCATCGACTTCATGGTCTGTACCAACCTGCTCGCCGCCGAGGCCATCGTCCGAATCATCGGCCTCCCGGCCGCCCGCGACGTCGACCCGTTCGCCGAGGGTCGCGTCCAGATGGCGGAGTTCGAGGTGAGCGCCGACAGTCCGGTCGCCGACCAGACTGTGCGCGAGGCCGACCGCTTCGACTCGTTGACGTTCGCAGCCATCCTCCGAAACGGCGAGGTCGTCATCCCCCGCGGGGAGTCGGTCATCGGCGCCGGCGACCGAGTCGTCGTCATCGGCAGCCCCGAGAGCGTGCAGGCGTTCTCGGACGCGCTCGTCCCCGCCGAGTCGCCGGGGTCGCCCGAGGAGGTCGTCATCGTCGGGGGGAGCGAAGTCGGCTTCCACGTCGCCCGACTCCTCGAGGAACGCGGTCTCCGCCCCCGCCTCATCGAGTACGACGCCGACCGGGCGCGCCGTCTCGCCGAGGAACTGCCGGGGACCATCGTGATGGAGAGCGACGCGACGAACGCCGAGTTCCTCGAACGCGAACACGTCGGCGACGCCGACGTCGTCGTCTCCGCGCTCGACTCCGACGAGAAGAACCTCCTCGTTTCGCTTCTCTCCACTCGCCTCGGCGCGGGCCGGACGGTGGCGGTCATCGACACGCCCGCGTACGTCGAACTGTTCGAGACGGTCGGCGTCGACGTGGGGCTGAACCCCCGCGAGGTCGTCGCCGAGGAGATAACCCGCTTCACTCACGAGGGCGGCGCGGAGAACGTCGCGCTCATCGAGAGCGACAAGGCGGAGGTCCTCGAAATCGAGGTCGACAACGACAGCGTCCTCGTGGGCCGACCCATTAAGGAGGTCATGACGGAACTGCCCACTGGCGTCGTTGTCGGTGCCATCACCCGTCACGACGAGTTCGTCACGCCGCGCGGAGACACCGTCGTCGAACCCGGCGACCACGTCGTCGTCTTCGTCGATATCGAGGTACTCGACGACGTGACGCCGAAGCTCTGAGCGGCGTCGCCCCGTCGCCGAGCGACTCGCAGCGCTGTGTTCTCATCCGATCCGTCGGCGTTTCACTACGTTCATACTCCCGCCGTCGAAACCGGACGCCACTCGTGACAACTCCGTGGAACCGCTGGCGGCCGCCGAACCTCCGCGTCGACTACCGCGCCAGTCTCAGCCTCGTCGGGACGGTGCTGAAGTACCTCGTCGTTCCGCTCACACTCCCCGTCGTCGTCTCGCTCTACTACGGCGAATCGGTGCTTCCGTTTCTGGTGACGATGGTCGTCACCGTGTCGTTCGGTGTGTGGCTGGAGCGGCTCGACCCCGAACCGGACCTCCGCGCGCGAGAGGGCTTTCTGATGGTCGCGGTGACGTGGTTGGCCGTCGCCGTCGTCGGCGCGATTCCGTATCTCGTCGAAGCCCAAGGCATCCCGTTTCTCGCTCCGGCACACTATCCCGAATCGACGCTGGCGAACCCGGTGAACGCACTGTTCGAGAGCATGAGCGGCTTCTCCACTACCGGTTCGACCGTCCTCGGCAGCATCTCCTACGAAACGCATACCCGCGGCATCATGATGTGGCGACAGCTCACCCAGTGGCTCGGCGGGATGGGTATCGTCGTGCTCGCCGTCGCCATCCTCCCGGAGCTCTCGGTCGGCGGCGCGCAACTGATGGACGCCGAAGCGCCCGGACCCGGTATCGAGAAACTCACGCCTCGAATCGCCAAGACGGCGCGCGTGCTGTGGGGTGCGTATCTCGGGTTCACCGTGCTCGAAATTCTGCTGCTCTACGGCCTCCACGTCGGGGGAATGGCTCCGCAGATGGATCTGTACAACGCCGTCGCTCACGGGCTGACGACGATGCCGACCGGCGGGTTCTCCCCGGAGGCGCGGAGCATCGAGGCGTTCTCGGCCGCCGCCCAGTGGGTCATCATCCCCTTCATGGCCGTCGCCGGCACCAACTTCGCGCTCATCTGGCACGTGTTGGCGGACGACCCCCTGACGCTCGTCCAGGACAGGGAGTTCCGCGCGTACCTCGGTCTCGTCGCGGTGCTCACCGCGATCGTCGCCGGACTCCTGTTCAGCGGCAACGGGTTCGTCGCACCCGGGACCACGGGCGGAACGTACGACGCCGCCTACGTCGCCGACACCGCGCCCGGAATCGTCGGCAACCTCGAACCGTCCGTACGGCAGGCGCTGTTTCAGATTCTCGCCATGGTGACGACGACGGGGTACGCCAGCCTCGACTTCAACGCGTGGAGCGCGCCGACGAAAGCCGTGCTGCTGGCCGCGATGTTCGTCGGTGGCTCCGCAGGGTCGACCGGCGGGGGAATCAAAATCGTCCGCTGGTACGTTATCCTCAAATCGATCCGCCGCGAACTGTTCACGACCGCACATCCGGAGGCGGTCCGCCCCGTCAGACTCGGCGGACGCGCGCTCGACGAACGGGCGGTCCGCGGTATCTACGCCTTCACGCTGCTGTACCTCTTCATCTTCGCCGTCGCCACGGTACTGCTCGGACTGGACGCCGTCCGGGTCGGTCTCGACGTGACGGTGCTGGAACTGGTGAGCGCGTCGGCGACGACCATCGGCAACGTCGGTCCGGGGTTCGGCTTCCTCGGACCGATGGGCGGCTTCTTGGAGTTCTCGAACGCCTCGAAGCTGCTGATGGTCGGGCTGATGTGGGCCGGTCGGCTGGAGATTCTTCCCGTACTGGTGCTTCTGACGCCGGAGTACTGGCAGCGGTGAGTGAGTGTAGGTGGGGGTGGGTGAAGAGAGGTGAGGTGCGGTCGACCGTTCCTCTCGGTGGGGCGGACGCCCTGACCTGCGGCCGTAGCGCGCTCGGAACGCCTGCTCACCCCACACTTTTGTCACCGCTCGCCGACCTCACCACATGGCGAGCGACACGGGCGGACCGACCGGAGGCGACGCGACCGCGGAGAGCGAAAACGACACCGTCTACTGTCGTAACTGCGGCGAACAGATAGCCGCCGAAGCCGAACTCTGTCCGAACTGCGGCGTCCGCCAGCGGCCGCCGCCGTCCGCCGTCGACGACAAGCGACTCGTCGCCGCTCTGTTAGCTATCCTACTGGGGTCGTTCGGCGCGCACAAGTTCTACCTCGGCCGGACGAAGATGGGGATTCTGTATTTGCTGTTCTTTTGGACTGGACTGCCGGGGCTCGTCGGCATCGTCGAGGGTGCGCTCTACCTCTCGAAGAGTCGCGAGGAGTTCGAGGCGAAGTACGTCGAGCGCGAGCACTAAGTGGTACCGCCTGACTCGAAAAATTTGGACCAAAAACGGCAGTTACCTACTGCTCGACGGCGCTGGCCGCTCGAACGATCTCTTCTTCGCCGAACTTCGGACCAATGAGTTGCAGCCCCACCGGCAGTCCCTCCGACTCGCCCGCCGGAACCGAGATGGCGGGGAGGTTCGCGAGGTTCACCGGCACCGTGTTCGCGTCGGTGAGGTACAGCTGCAGCGGGTCGTCGAGGCTCTCGCCCAGTTTCGGCGGGAGCACCGGCATCGTCGGCGACGCGAGCACGTCCGCCTCCTCGAAGGCGGCGTCGAAGTCCTGTTTCACCCACGCACGGGCGTCTTGGGCT
This sequence comes from Haloprofundus halobius, assembly GCF_020097835.1. GTDB lineage: Archaea > Halobacteriota > Halobacteria > Halobacteriales > Haloferacaceae > Haloprofundus > Haloprofundus halobius. Next base: position 1,737,948 of record NZ_CP083666.1, on the reverse strand, counting down.
TTCTTGTAGTACTTGTCGTGGTAGCCGGCCGAGAGCGCGTAGGTGCCGAGGAGGACGCGGCGCTTGACCTCCGCGCCGAAACCCTCCTCGCGGACGCGGGCGAACGACTCGTTCCAGTTGCCTTCGTAGCCCCTCGACTCACCGGAGAACTCGCTTCGCTCGCCCTCCGAGCCTCCGCCCGCTTCGCTCGCGGAGATTCCGTACCGAACGCCGTCGAACCGCGCGAGGTTCGACGAGGCCTCGGACATGGCGATGACGTAGTACGCCTGCACCGCGTGGCCGACGGATTCGAGGCTCACCTCGGTCGTCTCCGCGCCCTGCGCCTCCAACTCCGAGAGCGCGTCCTCGAACGTCTCGACGACGCGTCCGTCCGCGCCCTCGACCAGTTCGGTCGGAACGCCGACCGTGAGCCCCTCGACGTCGCCGTCGGCGGCGCTCATATAGTCGGAGTTCACGCCCTCGTCGTGCGTCGTCGCGTCCTTGGCGTCCGGCCCGGAGATGACGTCGAGCAGCTCGGCCGCCTCCTCGACGGTGGGCGCGAACGGGCCGATCTGCTCCAGCGAGTTGGCGTAGGCGACGAGGCCGTAACGCGAGACCAGCCCGTAAGTGGGTTTGATGCCGACGACGCCGCAGAACGCCGCCGGGTTGCGGACCGACCCGCCGGTGTCGGTACCGAGCGCGAGGTCGGCCTCGCCCGCCGCGACGGCCGCCGCCGACCCGCCCGAAGAGCCGCCCGGAGCGCGCTCGGGGTCGACGGGGTTCTTCGTCGGGCCGAACGCCGACGTCTCGGTGGTCGAGCCCATGCCGAACTCGTCCATGTTCGCCTTGCCGACGATGGTCGCACCCGCCTCTTTGAGGCGTTCGACAACCGTCGCGTCGTACGGCGGGACGTAGTCGTCGAGCATCGCGGAGCCGCAGGTCGTCCGGAGGCCCTCGGTGCTGATATTGTCCTTGACGGCGACGGTCTTGCCGCTCAGCGGGCCGTCGGCGTCGGACTCGACGGTCTCCTCGGTGACGAAGATGTTGAGGTCGGCGGCCATCTACGACACCTTCGGTCCCTTGAAGAAGCCGTCTTCGGTCTCTGCGGCGTTCGCGAGCGCCTCCTCCTGCGTGAGGCTCTCGCGGACCTCGTCGGGGCGCATCACGTTCACCAGTTCCGTCTCCGCGTCGACTTCGGGCACCTCGTCGAGCGCGTCGAAGTAGGTGAGGATGTCGGCGAACTGCGCGGCGAACTCCTCGACCTCCTCGTCGTCGAGGTCGACTCGCGCAAGTGTCGCGACGTGCCGCACTTCGTCGGCGTCGACGGACGTATAGCTCATGTCTCCTCGGTGTCGGGCGCCGAGAGTAAGGGTTTCGATGCGCCCTGACACGCCGACGAGGGGACGACGCACACCGAAAGCGGCAAATATCCCCGGCCATCACGAAACCCCACGACCGGGGCGAACCCGTTTGGGGGATGGACGGCGGTCCCACCCCGACGCCCGAACGCAGTTTTCGAGGCGTCTCGACGCCGAATTCAGCCACCAGAGTTAAGTAAACCGCTTCCGAATATTGGGATGGAGAACAGTCTACGAGAGAGGCGTCTCTCCACCACCCCACACCCCCCAACAATGACAGATAGTGTCCGACGGTACACGGGCGAGCGCACCCGACAGAGAGACGAAGAAGAGAGTGAAGAAGAGGCCGACGAGACGCTGCGCTGCCCGGAGTGCGGCGGGCAGTTAGCCAGCGACACCGAACACGGCGAGACGGTCTGTCGAGACTGCGGTCTCGTCGTCGAGGAGGACGGCATCGACCGCGGTCCCGAGTGGCGCGCGTTCGACTCCAAGGAGAAGGACCAGAAGTCCCGCGTCGGCGCGCCGACGACGAACATGATGCACGACAAGGGACTGTCGACGAACATCGGCTGGCAGAACAAAGACGCCTACGGCAACTCGCTGTCCTCACGCCAGCGCGAGAAGATGCAGCGACTGCGCACCTGGAACGAGCGGTTCCGCACCCGCGACTCGAAGGAGCGCAACCTGAAGCAGGCGCTCGGCGAGATCGACCGCATGGCGTCGGCGCTCGGGCTCCCCGAGAACGTCCGCGAGACCGCCTCGGTCATCTACCGCCGCGCGCTCGGCGAGGACCTGTTGCCCGGCCGCTCCATCGAGGGTGTCTCGACGGCCAGCCTCTACGCCGCCGCCCGGCAGGCGGGGACGCCGCGGAGCCTCGACGAGATCGCGAGCGTCTCCCGCGTCGAAAAGGACGAAATCGCGCGGACGTACCGCTACGTCGTCCGCGAGTTGAAACTCGAAATCCAGCCCGCAGACCCCGAGAGCTACGTCCCGCGGTTCGCCTCGGCGCTCGACCTCTCCGACGAGGCAGAACGCCGCGCACGGAAACTGCTGAAGAACGCCAAGGAACAGGGCGTCCACTCGGGCAAGTCGCCGGTCGGACTCGCCGCCGCCGCCGTCTACGCGGCGTCGCTTCTCACCAACGAGAAGGTGACCCAGAGCGAGGTGTCGGACGTCGCCAACATCAGCGAGGTCACCATCCGCAACCGCTACCACGAACTGCTCGAAGCCGAAGAGCAGGTTCACCTGCCGTAGTCGGATTCCACGTGGACGCACCGCGACTCGACGCCTCGTTTCGGACCGCGTTTCGCTTTCGTACCCACGCTTCGAGCGACTGCCATCTCGCGCCCGAAAGTCACGACGGTTAAAGCCGGTCGCTCCGACCGCCCGGCATGGAGACGACGCGGCACTTCACGGCGACGGTGTACATCGTCAACGACGGCGCGACGGCGCTGCACGAACACAAGCGCCTGAACCTCAGACTGCCGCCCGGCGGTCACGTCGATAGAGACGAACTCCCCCACGAAGCGGCGCTCAGGGAGGCCCGCGAGGAGACGGGACTCGCGCCGACGCTGCTCACCGACCAGCGCGACATCGCCTCCGAGACGGCGCGGACGATTCCGCGGCCGCGACACCTGCTGCTCGCAGATATCACTATCCACGGCGACGAGGTCGGCCACCAACACATCGACCACATCTACTACGCGACCGTCGAGCGACGTGCCATCGACCCCGGGAACGGTGAACCCGGGGCCGACGCGTGGGAGTGGTACGACCCCGAGAACCTCCGGACGAGCGGTCTCGACCCAGACGTGGTCGAACTCGGACTGGAAGCCATCGAGTGTGCGGCGAGGCAGGGCTGAAGACCGACGAGCGGAGTCGTCTCGACCGTCGCTGACCGGTCGGAGAGTTTACGTACGAGAACGGAACCACTCCGCCGCGTGCGCTGACATCTCACCGAGCGGGTGTCGAGGCGGTTGCGCGGCGTCCACCCGTTCGAGCGACTCTCGCCGCCTGTTCGCCACTCGTCTCATCCTCTGCGACGGTACCGTTCTCCCTCGACGAACAGTCGACTACCGAGACTGCTACCCTCCGCTGGAACCCACGAACTTTTCCGTCCGCACCCGTTCTCCATCGTACTATGAACCGAAACCGGGAGGACGCCGGGTCCTTTGCCCTCCGGCGGGAATCCGAGTCGGACGACGCCTTCGGTCGTGCGGTGCTCCGCGCGTCGGGCGACGCGGTCTGCCGTCTCGACGGCGACGGTCGGGTTCTCGACGCGAACGACGAACTCTGTCGACTCGTCGAACGGGAGCACTCGACGCTGGTCGGCGACTCGTTGGCTTCCGTCGTATCCGACGACGACGGCCGACGCGTCGAATCGAGCGTCGAGGAGGCGGTTACCGACCCCGAGTTCTCAACGGTGACGGCGTCCGTCGCCGTGCCGACGAGCGACGGGCCCTGTCGCTGTACCTTCCACCTCTCCCGGTTCGAGACTGCCGACGGCAGTCTCAACATCGCGGGCGTTCTTCGCCCCGACGCGGCGCCGGACGCGAACGAGACTCGACTCCGCCGCGAGCGGGACGGACTCGCAGTCGAACTCGACGAGATGTTCGAGCGACTCTCCGGCGGCGTGTTGGCGCTCGACACGGAACTGCGGTTCACCTACGCCAACGAGTACACGCTCCGGTATCTCGACGTCGGTCGGGACGAACTGCTCGGGTCGCACGTCTGGGACGTGCTCGACGTCGAGGAGTCGTCGGAGACGGCGATTCACGAGGCGCTCGTCACCCGGTCGTCGACGACGTTCGAGGAGTACTACGCTCCGGCGGACGTCTGGGTCGAGGGGACCGTCTACCCGTCAGATACCGGGCTCTCGCTGTACTTCCGGGACGTCACCGAGCGCAAGCGCCGCGAGCACGAACTCCGACAGTACGAGTCGATAGTCGAGACGGTGTCCGACGGTGTCTACGCCGTCGACGGCGACGACCGATTCGTCTTCGTCAACGACGCGTACGCCGAGATGGTGGGCTACTCGCGGGAGCGACTGCTCGGGTCGCCGGTGACGCTCGTCTACGACGACATCAGCGAACGGACGCTCTCTCGCATCGAGAACGTCCGCACGAACGAGCGCGAGCGGACGACCGTGGAGACGGAGCTCCGGACGGCGGACGGTCGGACTATCGTCGCGGAGACCAAGATCGAGTCGTTCCAACTGGCGGACGGCGACGGGCGACTCGGCGTCTGCCGCAACGTGACCGAGCGCAAGCGCCGCGAACGCCGTCTCGAACGCCAGCGCTCGCAACTGTCGACGCTGAACGACCTCAACGAGGTCGTCAACGAGATCGCACACGCCGTCGTCGAGTCGTCGACCCGCGACGAGATAGAGCGACGCGTCTGCAACCGACTCGCCGAGTCGAGTTCCTACTCGTTCGCGTGGGTCGGGGCGGTCGACGCCGAAACCGAGGAGGTCGTCCCCCGGACCGAGAGCGGCGCGGCGGGGTATCTCGACGACGTGACCATCACCGTCGACGACAGCGACACCGGGGCGGGGCCGACCGCTCGGGCGATTCGAACTCAGGAGGTCGCCGTCGTCCGAGACACCGCCAACGACCCGACGTACCGGCCGTGGAACGACCGCGCTCGCGAGTTCGGCGTCGAGGCGTCGGCGGCGATTCCCATCGCGTACGAGGGGTCGCTGTACGGCGTGTTGAACGTCTACACCGACCGATTCGCCGCCTTCGGCGAGCGCGAACGGCGCCTCGTCGGTCGACTCGGCGAGATAATCGCGCACGCCATCGCCGCGATAGAGCGCAAGGAGGCGCTCATGAGCGACGACATCGTCGAAGTCAAGTTCCACATCAACAACCTGTTCGCGGCGCTGGATATCGAACCGGCGGACGACGTGGATATCCGGTTCGAGCGCACGGTCCCGCTGGGTGACGACCAGTTCCTGGAGTACGGCCGCGCGAGTTCGAACTCCGTCGACACGCTTCACGCCCTCGTCGACCAGATTCCGCACTTCGAGGCCGTGAACCTCTTCGCCACGGAGTTCGACGAGGTTCGGTTCGAACTCGGGCTCTCGCAGCCACCGGTGTCGTCGATCGCCGCCGAACACGGCGGCCGCATCCGCGAGGGCCGAATACAGGACGGCGAGTACCAGTTGACGGTCGAACTGCCGCACAGCGCCGACGTTCGCGCCGTCGTCGACGCGGTTCAGGCGTCGTATCCGGAACTGGAACTCATCGCTCAGCGGCACAGCAAACGACGCGGCGTCGGCGAACCGTCGCTCTCGAAGACGCTCTGGACGACGCTCACCGACAGACAGCGCGCGGCGCTCGAAGCGGCGTACTACTCGGGCTTCTTCGAGTGGCCCCGCGAGAGTTCCGGCAACGACGTGGCGGAGGCGCTCGGCGTCTCGTCGCCGACGTTTCACCAGCACCTCCGCCACGCTCAACGGAAACTGTTCGAGGCGCTCCTCGAACGGTGACGCCGCGGTCGGTTCGAGGAAGTAACACTAACTGCTTAGGCCCCACGTTCATACGGTCCGACTGATAACTGACGGGCAACCGATGAGCAACCAGCCGTCCAGCCACGAACACGGCGATGCGGGCGAACTATCGAGGGCGCTGGCCGCACTCGCGGACCCCTGCCGCCGCCGAGTCGTCGCGGTACTCTCCGAGCGCCGCGCCGACATCCCGATGTCGACGCTCGTGACGCTTCTGCTCGCCGTCGAGGACGGCTTTCCACCGGCGTCGGCCGAGTCGGCTCGAGCGGCGACTGCCGACGCGGACTCGCTCGCGATAGCGCTACACCACGTCCACCTTCCGAAGCTCTCTGACGTCGGCTTCGTCGAGTACGACCCCGGTCGGCGAACGGTCAGTCCCGGCCGCCGAATCGACGAAGGGAGCGCGACCGACCGCTGGATGCTCGTCGAGGCGCTCGACGGTCGAACGACCGACGCCGAACTTCGTCTGTTCTCTACCGACGCGGCGCGAGCGACGCTCGCGGTGTTCGTCGACGCCGCCGAGGTAGAGCTCGACGTCTCGACGGTCGCCGAGCGCCTCGCCGCTCGGATCGGCGGGCAGCGAGAGGCGCACGCGATTCGACTCCGCCACAATCTGCTCCCGAAACTCGCCGACGCGGGCGTCGTCGACTACGACGCGGCGCGCGCAACGGTGTCGTGTCGCTCCGACTCCCCGCTTCTCGACGCGTCGTTCTCGCCCGCGCCCTCGTAGCGCGCGCCGTTCGAGAACGCTCGGTTGGTCGTCCGAGAACGCTCGGTTGGTCGTCCGAGAACGTTCGACCCCTCGACTATCGATTCTCGACCAACGAGCGGACGTACTGTCCGACGTGGTCGTCCATCCGCCGCTTGAACCCCGCGCGGCGAGCCAGTCGGTCGAGTTCGCGCGCCGCCAGACTGCCGTACTGAACGGCCTTCTTGTCGGCGGCGGCCACATCGTCGGGGAGGACGCCCGCCGCCGCGCGCCGAAGCGAAATCTTTCGCTCGTCGCCGTCGGTCAGGAGGTGTCCGGGGAGGCCGAGCGCGGCGGCGACGACGTCGTCGTGTAACAACGGCGCGGCGGGTTCGACGCCCGCCGCGCGGAGCGTCAGCACGTCGCGCTCCAGTTGGTCGGGCAGCGTTGCGACGACTTCGCGCGTCGCACCGCGGACCGTCTCGGCGTCGACGCGGTGGTCGTCGGGCGCGTTCGCCACCTTCGCGTAGCCGCCGAACAGTTCGTCCGCGCCCTGTCCGACGGCCAGTCGGTCGTAGCCGTCGGCAGCAACCCGTTCGGCCACGAGGTACAGCGGAAGCGCGATCTGGACGTCCATCGCGTTCGTCCGGCCAGTCGCGCGGACGATTTCGGGGACCGCCCGCTTCAGGTCGTCGTGGGTGAACTCGACCACGTGCAGGTCGCGGCCCATCGCCTCGGCGGCGTCGCGGGCGGCCTCGATATCGTGCGACCCCTCGAATCCGGCGACGTAGCAGGGCGCGTCGGGGATTCCGGCGGCGACGAGCGCGGAGTCGACGCCGCCGGAGAAGGCGACGGCGGTGTCGTCGGCGTCGACGGCGCGGACGCGACCCAGCACCGCGTCCCGAACCGCGTCGAGCGCCGCTTCGTCGTCGAAAGCCGGCGGTTCGGGGAGGCTCCACACCTGCTGGCTCTCCGTATCCTCCCCGTCTTCGGACCGTAGCTGCCGGACGTGACCCGCCGGCAGTCGGCGCGGGTCGTCGAGTTCGGTCGGGTCGAAGCTCCACGCGGTCGGCTCGGCCGGCGAGAAGAAGAGGGGCTGTCGGCCGAGTACGTCGCGGACGAGAAACGAGCCGTCGCGGGACAGAGTAGACGATTCGATGTCGAGACGCCCGGCGAACCCGGCGGTCCCCGGTAGGGGGTCACCGCTATCGAGCGCGGCGGCGACGCGGTCGGGAGACGCGCCGCGAATCACAGGAAGTCGGCCACCGCGTGTTTCATCCGCCGCTTCGCGCCGCCGGCGGCCTGGCGGAAACTGATGTGCCAGGGCGTGCGGGTGCCGACGACGCCGGTCCGGCCCTCGGCGATGGCGTCGAGGATGGCGTCGGCGCGGCGCTCGTTCGTCCCGACCTCCGTCACCGCCTGTCCGATCATCTCGCTGATGTGGGCGTCGCTGCCGGCGGTCATCGGGAGGTCGTTGGCGAGCGCGAACGTCTCGGCTTTCCGGTTGGCGAGGCCGGTCAGCAGTCGGGAGTTGTACACCTCGACGGCGTCGGCGCTCGCTAGTTGCTCGCGGCTGATGTGCGGGGCGACGCCGTGGCGGGACTTCTGGAACGGATGGGGGACGACGGCGAGACCGTCCTGGTCTCGGATTCGGTCGAGCGTCTCGTCGTAGGAGAGGCCGGCGGGAATCTGCTCGTCGATGTCGAAGGCCAGTACGTGACCCGCGGAACTCGTTATCTCCATCCCGACGATGCCGACGAGGCCGTAGTCGTCGGCGCGTTCGGCCGCCTCGACGCTAGCGTCCAACTCGTCGTGGTCGGTGACCGCTAACGCGTCGAGGCCGACGGCCGCGGCTTGTTCGAGCAGTAACTCTACGGGGTCGCGGCCGTCGTACGACAGCGCGGAGTGCGCGTGCAGTTCGACCGATAGCACGGACAGCCTTTGGAAGGGTGTCTAAAAAAGTTCGCCGGTCCGACCCGGCCTCACCTGCTGCGGAGCATGCTCGGTCCGATGATGAGCATGGTGAAGAGGCCCGCCAGGATAACTCCGATACCGTACAGCACGAGCGGTTCGCCGACGGACCCGCTCATGAGATGGTCGACGAACTCCCCGTCCGTTGCCATCACTCCGATACCGCCAAGCGCGATGAGGATGCCGATTCCTCCCCAAAGGCGTGATTCGTCCATTAGTCGCCGATGTGACCACGTGCAATGATAGAACTACCGGAATCTCACGCTCGACGTGAGAGTTCACCCGTCGTATCTCTCCGCGACATCGCCCGGAAGATACACACGAACGTGCATATGAAAAGGGATTTATCGACGCTTTCTAAACAGGGAAGTGAATGAGTCTCTCCGACGCCGACCACGAACTCGTCGTCGCCGAACTCGGCCGCGAACCCACGAGGGCCGAGGCGGCGCTGTTCGAGAACCTCTGGAGCGAACACTGTGCGTACCGTTCCTCTCGACCGTTGCTTTCGGCGTTCGATAGTGAAAGCCCGGATGTGAGAATCGGCCCCGGTGACGACGCCGCCGTCGTCGCCGTCTCCGACGACATCTACGTCACCCTCGGCATCGAGAGTCACAACCACCCCTCCTACGTCGACCCCTACGACGGCGCGGCGACGGGCGTCGGCGGCATCGTCCGCGACACGCTCTCGATGGGCGCGTACCCCATCGCGCTCGCCGACTCGCTGTACTTCGGCGAGTTTTCCGACGAACACTCCCGCTACCTGTTCGAGGGCGTCGTCGAGGGCATCGCCGACTACGGCAACGCCATCGGCGTTCCCACTGTCACGGGCAGCGTCGACTTCCATCCCGACTACGAGGGGAACCCGCTCGTCAACGTCGCCTGTGTCGGCCTCCTCCCCGCCGACCGTCTCGTCACCGCCGAAGCCCAGCAGGCGGGGAACAAACTGGTCCTCGTCGGCAACGGTACCGGCCGCGACGGTCTCGGCGGCGCGTCGTTCGCCAGCGAGGACCTCGCCGAAGACGCCGAGACCGAGGACCGACCCGCCGTGCAGGTCGGCGACCCCTACACGGAGAAACTGCTCATCGAAGCCAACGAGGACCTGGTCGACGCCGGCCTCGTCCAGTCGGCGCGCGACCTCGGCGCGGCGGGCCTCGGCGGCGCGTCCTCCGAACTCGTCGCCAAGGGCGGGTTCGGCGCGCGCATCGACCTCGACGCGGTCCACCAGCGCGAACCGAAGATGAACGCGATGGAGATTCTCCTCGCCGAGTCTCAAGAACGGATGTGCTACGAGGTGCGCCCCGAGGACGTCGAGGCGGTCGAGAGAATCGCCGAGACGTACGACCTCGGCTGTTCTGTCATCGGCGAGGTCGCCGAAGGCAACTACGTCTGCACGTTCGATGGGGAAGTCGCCGTCGACGTTCCCGCCGAGTATCTCGCCGACGGTGCGCCGATGAACGACCTCGACTCGGTCGACCCCGAACAGCCCGAGCGCGACCTGCCGCGAGTCGTCGACCTCTCTACCACCTTCGAGGCGGTCGTCGGCTGTCCGACGACGGCGAGCAAACGCTGGGTGTACCGCCAGTACGACCACGAGGTCGGGCTTCGAACGGCAGTCAAACCCGGCGACGACGCGGCGGTGATGGCCATCAGAGAGGCCGAGAAAGGCTTGGCGTTCTCCTCGGGCGCGAACCCCAAGTGGACGAGCGCCGCCCCCTACGACGGCGCGCGGGCCGTCGCGCTCGAAAATGCGACGAACCTCGCCGCGAAAGGAGCGACACCGCTCGCAGCGGTCGACTGTCTCAACGGCGGCAACCCCGAGAAACCCGAGGTGTACGGCGGCTTCGAGGCCATCGTCGACGGCCTCGCCGACATGTGCCGCGAGCTCTCGACGCCCGTCGTCGGCGGCAACGTCTCGTTGTACAACGACTCGGTGACGGGACCGATTCCGCCGACGCCGACGCTCGCCGTCGTCGGCACGAAGGACGGTTACGACGCCCCGCCCGCGGCGTTTTCGGGCGAGGGAACGATACTGCTGGTCGGGACGGGAGGCGGCGCGCTCGGCGGGTCGGAGTTCCTCGCGCACGCCGGCGGCTCCGACCAGTTCCCCGAACTGCCGAAGAACCCCGGCGAGGTAGTCACACAGCTCGCGAGCGTCGCCGACGACGAGACGACGCTCGCCGTCCACGACGTGAGTCACGGCGGCCTCGCCGTCTCGCTGGCGGAGATGGTCACCGAGAGCGCCGGTGTCGACGTCGCCGTCGACGACGCGATCAAGCTGTTCGACGAGACGCCCGGCCGCGCCGTCGTCGAGACGACCGACCCCGAGGCGGTCCGCGAGACGTTCGACGGCGCTGCGCCCGTCTTCGAACTCGGCGCAGCGACGACCGACGGGACGCTCTCGCTCTCGGTGGGCGACGAGGAACTCGTCTACGACGCCGAGGAGATTCGCGAACTGCGCGACGTGCTCGCCCGCGAGTTGGACTGAGGCGGTCGGATCGCACCTGGACGGCCGTCACCGGCGGCGCGTTCGTCGTTCCAATGGCGCTACTCGCAACTGTCGGACCGCCAAAATTTAGGCGACCCTAAAAACCGACAGTCTTTTTAGGACGGCCTAAAAACCGGAGGAGCAACGACTATGCGTACCGACACCTGCGTCATCGTCCCGACGATACGAGAGTACGAGTGTATGCGGGCGTACTTCGAGAACGCCCGCGACCACGGGTTCGACCTCGACCGATTACACGTCGTCCTCGTCACCGAGGACTTCTGTGATACGGCGGCGATGCGCGCGATGCTCGACGAGGAGGGCGTCTCCGGCGAGGTGTTCGACGGGAGTCGACGTCAGGAGTGGTTCGAGGCGCGCGGCCTCTCACAGTACGCGCACCTGATTCCGGCCGCCAGCCACGCGCAGACTTCGTTCGGCCTCCTCTACCTGTGGGCCAACGAGTTCGAGTTCGGCCTCTTCATCGACGACGACACGCTCCCGCACCCCGACGAGGACTTCTTCGGTCGCCACTTCGAGAACCTCGGCTACGAGGGCGAGATGGAGTGCGTCCGTTCGGACGAGCGGTGGGTGAACGTCCTCTACCAGAGCTTCGACGACCACGGCCTCTACCCCCGCGGCTACCCCTACGCGGCGATGGACGAGACGGTCGAGACCGACACCCGCTACGTCGACGACGTGGTCGCCTCGCAGGGACTGTGGACGAACGTCCCGGACCTCGACGCGGTGCGCATCCTGATGGACGGCGACCTCCAGGGACAGGCGCAGACCCGGACCGCCGCCGAGGACTTCGGCGAGGATTTCGTCGCCGACCGCGGCCAGTATCTGACGGTCTGCTCGATGAACCTCGCGTTCCGCCGCGAGGTCGTGCCGGCGTTCTACCAGCTGCCGATGGACGACAACGAGTGGGAGGTCGGCCGTTTCGACGACATCTGGTCGGGCGTCTTCCTCAAGCGCGCCGCCGACGTGCTCGACAAAGACGTCGTCAACGGGCGCCCGCTCTGCGAGCACAACAAGGCCCCGCGACCGACGTTCGACGACCTCAACAACGAGGTACCGGGACTCGAACTGAACGAACACCTCTGGGAAGTCGTCGACGGCGTCGGCGGCGACTGCGAGACGTACGCGGACGTCTTCGAGGCTATCGCAGACGAACTCGCCGAGGGAGACTGGAGCGAGTACAACAACGGCGCGTTCTTCACCTTCGTCGGCGAACGGATGCGCGAGTGGCTCGACTGCCTGCGAGCGCTCGACGCGTCCGGCGCGTCGGAGCCCGCCCAGCAGCCGATACCGAGCGACGATTGAACCGATCGAATCGGTAGTTCTATAAGATTTTAGGTGTGCCTAAAGCACATGACGCGAAACGACTCCAGACGGCTCAGCCGTCGTCGTCTCCTCGCAGCAGGCACGACGGCAGGTATCGCAGGCCTCGCGGGGTGTAACGGACTCCTCGGGGGCGGAAGCAACGGCGGAGAGGGTAACGCGAGCGGAAACGGCTCGCAGAGCATCGGTCAGATCGGGTCGGGCCGCTCGCCGTTCGGCGACCGTTCCATCGACGGCGGCACCTCGATGTCGGAGATGCCGGACCTCTCGGGTGAACTCACCATCTACTCCGGTCGCGGCGAGGCGCTCGTCGGCGAGCTCGTCGGCTTCATCGACGATCTCTACGACGACTTCCAACCGGAAGTCCGATACGCGGGCTCGTCGGAGCTCGTCAACCAGATCATCACCGAGGGAGACGGGAGCCCCGCGGACGTGTTCTACTCGGTCAACGCCGGCTCGCTCGGCACGCTCGCAGAGGAGGGGCTGACGGTCGCGCTCCCCGAGGACGTGCTCGAACTCGTCCGTGAGGAGTTCCGCGCCCCCGACGGCCACTGGACCGGCACCTCCGGTCGCGCCCGGACGATCCCGTACAACACGGACCAGTGGTCCGAATCCGACATCCCGAACGACATCTACGCGTTCCCCGACACAGAGCGGTTCGCCGACCAGGTCGGCTGGGCGCCCACCTACGGGTCGTTTCAGGCGTTCATCACCGCGATGCGCGTGCTGGAGAGCGACGAGCGCGCCCGCGAGTGGTTACAGGGGATGCAGGACCTCGGCGTCCAGGAGTACAGCGACGAGTTCCTCGTCTGTCAGGCCATCGCCGACGGGGAGATCTCGGTCGGCTTCGCGAACCACTACTACATCCAGCGCGTCCTCGCGGGGCGCGACGACGCACCGCTCTCGACGGCGTTCACGAACGGCGACGCCGGGAGCATCTTCAACGTCGCCGGGGCGTGCACCCTCGACACCGCCGAGGACGAGCAGTTGGCGTCGAACTTCGTCCGCCACCTGCTGTCGGCGGAGGCGCAGGACTACTTCGCCCGCGAGACGTTCGAGTACCCGCTCGTCTCCGGCGTCGACCCCGTCGGCGACCTGCCGCGTATCGACGAGTTGAACCCGCCGGAGGGGTTAGACCTGACACAGCTGTCCGACCTCGAAGGCACCGTCGAACTGATGCGCGACGTCGGCGTGCTCTGAGGTCGGGCGTTTCAGCCGGTTCCGGGGTCTGGATTCCGAAATCCCGGCTCGCCGACTGGTCGCACCCACAGATCGAACTCACAGATGGACGCCGAACACGCTACCGGAGCAGACGACACCGCGAGCGACGTTGACGAGTCGAGTTCGCGGCTCGACGCGTCGACCTCGCTGTTCGGTGGCTCGACGCCGTCGTTCGGGGGGTCGACCCCGCCGCTCGGCCTCTCGCTCGCCTCGGCGACGGTCGCGGTGCTCGTACTGCTCCCGCTAGTCTGGCTCGTCCGCCTCGCCTTCGACGTCGGCCTCGCGGAGGCGGCGGCGCTCTCGCTTCGCCTGCAGACGCTCGAAGTGTTCGCCAACAGCGCCGCCCTCGTCGTCGCCGTCACCGCGGCGTCGATTCTCGTCGGCGTTCCGCTGGCGTACCTGACCGTCCGGACCGATCTGCCGTTCCGGCGCTTCTGGACCGTCGTCGTCTCCCTGCCGCTCGTCATCCCGAGCTACATCGGCGCGTTCGCGTTCGTCACGGCGTTCGGGCCGCGAGGGGCGCTCCAGCGGTTGCTCGCGCCGCTCGGCGTCGAGTCGCTGCCCCGACTGTACGGCTTCGCCGGAGCGACGCTCGTGCTCACGCTGTACACCTACCCCTACGTCTACATCACGACGCGAGCGGCCCTGAAGTCGATGGACACCACGCTCGTCGAGGCAGCGCGGACGCTCCGACACTCGCGTTGGGAGGCGTTCCGCCGCGTGACCGTCCCGCAGATTCGCCCCGCGGTGGCGGCCGGGTCGCTGCTCGTGGCGCTGTACACCCTTTCCGATTTTGGGACGCCCGCAATCATGCGCTTCGACGCCTTCACTCGCGTCATCTTCGTGGAGTTCAACTCCTTCGGCCGCGACTTCGCCGCGCTGCTGTCGCTGCAGCTGGTCGCGGTGACGCTTCTGATTCTAGCCGCCGAGGCGCGTATCCGCGGCGACGAACAGGTGTACGGCGGCGGGAGAGCGACCGACCGGGTCCGCCTCGGCCGGTGGAAACTTCCCGCGCTCGGCCTCTGTACCGGCGTCTCCGTGTTGGCGCTCGTCGTCCCGCTCGTGATTCTCGGCACGTGGTTCGTCCGGGGTGCGAGCGAGGTCGGCAGCGAGACGCTGGCGTTCGATATCTCGTACGTCCTCAACTCCGTCGGCGTCGCGGCCGCGACGGCTCTCGTCGCCGCCGTCTTCGCGTTCCCCGTCGCTTACCTCGCCGCCCACCACAAAGGAAACGTCGCGACGCTCACCGAGCGGGCGACGTACGTCGGCTACGCGGTCCCCGGCGTCGTCATCGGACTGGCGCTCGTCTACCTCGGCACCGAGTACGCGCGACCCATCTACCAGACGCTCTACCTGCTGGTGTTCGCCTACGTCGTCCGCTTTCTCCCGCAGGCGGTCGGGTCGCTGCGGGCGTCGTTCCTCCGCGTCGATCCCAAGTTACCGGAGGCGGCGCGGACGCTCGGGCGCACCCCGAGCGGGGCGTTCCGGAGCGTCACGCTGCCGCTCGTCGCGCCGGGGCTGTTCGGCGGGATGGCGCTCGTCTTCCTCACGACGATGAAGGAACTGCCGGCGACGCTGTTTCTCGCGCCGACGGGGTTCGACACGCTCGTCACGCGCGTCTGGTCGGCGTACAGTCAGGGCTACTTCGGTCGTGCCGCGATTCCGGCGCTCATCCTCCTCGCCGTCTCGGGGCTCTCGATGCTCGTCATCGTCTCGCAGGAGGGGTACGATGTCAAATGACATACGTCGAGAACAACGAACACCGCAGAAACGACTCGAACATCGACGGTTCGAACGACGACCGTCCGACGATAGTGATTCACGATGAGCGATAACACGATGGCCGACAGGACGACGCGCTCGACAGAATCGGTGCTGGAACTCGACGGCGTCTCCAAACGCTTCGGCGAGGAGACGGTCATCAAGGAGCTCTCGTTGACCGTCGAAGACGGCGAGATACTCACGCTGCTCGGCCCCTCGGGCTGCGGGAAGACGACGACGCTCAGGCTCGTCGCCGGGCTGGAGCGCCCCGACACGGGCGAGATACGCATCGACGGCGACGTCGTCTCCGGGAACGGTTCGTTCCGTTCGCCCGAGGAGCGCGACGTCGGCGTCGTCTTCCAGGAGTTCGCGCTGTTCCCGCACCTCACGGCGGCCGAGAACGTCGCCTTCGGACTGAAGGAGTGGGACGAGAGCGACCGCGAGGCGCGGGTCGACGAACTGCTGGCGCTCGTCGACCTCGACGCCCAGCGCGACTCCTACCCCGACGAGCTCTCCGGCGGGCAGCAGCAGCGCGTCGCCCTCGCGCGGTCGCTCGCGCCCGAGCCCGACGTGCTGCTGCTCGACGAGCCGTTCTCGAATCTCGACGTCGACCTCCGCGTCCGGATGCGCGAGGAGGTCCGCCGCATCCTCAAGGAGGCGGGCGTCACCGCCGTCTCGGTCACGCACGACCAGGAGGAGGCGATGTCGATCTCCGACCGCGTCGCCGTCGTCAACGCCGGCCGAATCGAACAGATCGGCCGCCCCGAACAGGTGTTTCAGCATCCGGAGTCGCGCTTCGTCGCCGGCTTCCTCGGTCACGCGAGCTTCCTCGCGGGCACCGTCGGCCGCGACGCCGTCTCGACGGCCATCGGCGACGTCTCGCGCGAGCGGATTCACGGCCTCGCGCCGGAGTACGAGGGTTCGGCGATAGAGCTCCTCGTCCGCCCGGATGACCTCGAAGCGACGCCCGACTCCGACGGCCACGGCGTCGTCGCCTCCCGGCGCTACCTCGGTCCGACGGCGCTGTACGAAATCGAACTCGATTCCGGCGAGACGGTTAGCTGCATGCACAACCACGACGTCCACCTCGACCGGGGCGAGCGCGTCTCCCTCTCGCTGGTGGCGTCGCACGACCTCTCGTGGTTCCCCGAGGGAGCCGACACCGTCGTCGACCGCTGATGTCGTGGCCGAGTCGGCGCTTCTCGATGTCCGATTCCGACGAGTCCTCTCTCCGGCGTCGCGGCTTCGCCGTCGGCGTCCTCGGGCTCTCGCTTCTCGCGGCCGTCGTCGTCGGTTGGCTCGTCACCGACCTGTTCGCGTACTACTCGGTCAACGACGACGAGGCGGTCTACCTCACGCAGGCGGCGATGCTGTTGGAGGGCCACCTGTTCCTCCGGCCGGGCGCGCTCGCGGAAGTCGTCAGACCGTGGTTCTTCGTCGTCGACGACGGCGGCGAGACGCTCCGGATGTACGGCAAGTACTCGCCGGCGGTGCCCGCCGTCTTCGCGCTCTCGCGGGCGCTCACCGGCGGATACGCCGCGGCGCTCGTCGTCGTCGCCGCCGGGAGCGTCGCGCTCGTCGCCGTCCTCGGGCGGATGGCGTTCGACGAACGGGTCGGCCTCCTCGCCGGCGCGTTCGTCCTCGCGTCGCCGCTGTTTCTCTTCACGTCCTCGGTGTACCTCGCCTACGCGCCGACGACGTTTCTCAACCTCTGTTTCGCCGTCGCCTACGTTCGCGCGGTGAGAGAGGAGAGCAGTCGCTGGGCGCTCGTCGCGGGCGTCGCCGTCGGCGCGGCGTTCTTCGCCCGGCAGTTCACGGCGGTGCTGTTCGCCGCGCCGTTTATCGTCCACTCGCTGGCCGTGCTGCTCCGCGCGTTCGGCACCGACCGCCTCCGCGGGACGCTGGTGCGGACCGCCGCCGTCGCCGTTCCCGGGCTCGCGTTCGTCGCGCTGACGCTCGGCTACAACGCCGTCACGACCGGCGACCCGCTGCTGTTCCCCTACGAGGTGTTCGCCCCTCGCGACGGTCTCGGCTTCGGCGAGCGCGAGATTCTCGGCTACGTCGTCGACTACACCCCGGAACTGGCGGCGACGGTCACCGTCGAAGCCCTGACGATGCTGTTCACCGGCTGGGTCGCCGCCGGAAGCGTCGGAACGCTTCTCGCGGCCGTCGGCGTCGGCGTCACCGCCGTGCGTTGGCGGCGCGCGGGCGCTCCGGCCGCGCCGGGCCCGGCCGACCGTTCGAGCCACGGCGTTCGAGCGCTACTGCTCGGCGTCGGCGTCTCAGTCGCCGTCGGCAACGCGTACTTCTGGGGGACCCACAACGGGCTGGCGAACGGCCTCTTCGAGTTGCTCGGCCCGTACTACCACTTCGACCTGCTCGTCCCGTTCGGCGTCTTCGCCGCCGCAGGGGTCGTCGGCGTCGCCGACGCGGTGTACGGCGCGCTCGCCGAACGCCGGAACCGGCGCGTCGCACGTCTCGCCGTCGTCGGACTGCTCCTCGTCTCCGCGCCCGTCGTCGTCGCCGCGGAGGCGTCGGTCGTCGCCGACCCCTACGAGGAGAACCGCCTCCGGACCGACACCCTCGCGACGACGTACGAACCGTTCGAGCGAGTCGAGTTCGACCGCGCGCTCGTCTTCGTCCCAGACCCCTACGGCGACTGGCAGAACCACCCGTTCCAGTCTCTCCGGAACGACCCCGGCTTCGACGGCGACGCGGTGTACGCGCTCGACGAGGGGCCCGACAGGGATTTCGAAACGCTCGACGCCGTCGGGAATCGGACGCCCTACCGGTTCACCTACCGCGGCGCGTGGACCGGTGCGGTCGAACCGGTCGACCCCGAACTGCAGCGCCTCGAACTGCTCCGCGGCGACCGCGTCGACGCCGAGACGACCGTCGGGGTGCCCGCTGGAAGCACGAGCGTCAGCGTCCGCGTCGAGACCGAACGCGGGTACGCCCGTTACGCGGTCGCAGCGTTCGACGCCGGCGACGGGGCCGACGACGTCCCGGTCGAGTGGACGGTGACGCCCGACGGCGCGCGGGTGACGAATCTGGAGCGCGCAGGTGGCGACACCGACGGTCCCTCGGTGCCGCTCCCGTCGAACGCGAGCGAAGTCGACCTCGTCGTCACCTTCGGTGGTCCCGCGGGCGAGTCGGTTACGTACCGACAGGAACTCACGGTCGATCGCGAAGGCGGCGAGATTCGGGCGTTGTGGCCGCCGGAGACGCGAGTCTGTCGCCTCCAGACCGAGTGCGGCCGCGAGGGGACGTGGGTCGGCCCCGACGGCGACTACCTCGACGGCGTCTCCGTGGCGACGAACGCGACGGCGGTGGGGTAGCGCGAGCGAGTCGGGACACGACTGTCTGCGGCCCGTCCTCTTCGGATATTTCCAAAGGTGGCTATACAGAAATCTTTCCAGAAAGCTCTGTAGATATCTCCATGTGGCTCCCCCGATTCGGCTCCCGTCGTCACCGAAAACACAACCTCTTTGTTTAGGTCCACCTAAATCGGGGCTGATGGAGCTGACGAGACGGGACGCGCTGGCGGCGCTGACGGGAACCGTCGTCGCCGGGAGCGCGGGTGCGCTCACGTGGGACCGCCTCGACGAGAACGGCGAGTCGTCGGAGCGTCCGACGGGCGAGACGCTCACCGCCCTCGCGGAGGCGGTCTACCCCTCGGCGGTCGAGAACGTCGGCGAGTTCGTCGAGACGTACGTCGTCGGCCGCGCCTCGGAGCGCCCCGAGTACGAGCGCGGTGTCGCCGAGACGGCGGCGCTCGTCGAGGCGTACGCCGTCGACTGGTTCGACGCGCCGGTTCCCGAACTGGCGCGCGAGGAGCGCGACCAACTGCTCAGGCAACTGGGCACGCAGACGGCCGACCCCGACCCCGACGGCACCGACGCCGAGCGAGTTCGATACTACATCGTCAACGAACTGCAGTACGCGCTCTACACCTCGCCGACCGGCGGCGAACTCGTCGGCATCGACAACCCGCAGGGACACGGTGGCGGCACGGAGAGCTACAGACGGGGGCCGGAGCGGTGAGCGCGGACGAAACAGAAGAAAGTGAGCAGGACCGGACGCCGAGCGACCGGGTCGACGTCTGCGTCGTCGGCGCGGGACCCGCGGGGGGACTCGTCGCCCACCGCCTCGCCGACCGCGGCCACGACGTGGTCGTCCTCGAAGCCGGGCCGCGGTTCGACCCGGCCGACCGCCTCGAACGGATGGAGCGGGCGATTCGACCGATTCACGGCGACGACGAGGTGTGGGAGATGAGCGGCCCGAGAGACGAGTTCACGACGCCCGGAGAGCTGTTCTACCCGCTGAACGTCGCCCGGGTGAAGGGGGTCGGCGGCTCGACGCTCCACTGGC
Organism: Haloprofundus halobius; assembly: GCF_020097835.1. GTDB lineage: Archaea > Halobacteriota > Halobacteria > Halobacteriales > Haloferacaceae > Haloprofundus > Haloprofundus halobius. The sequence goes on along the minus strand of NZ_CP083666.1, from coordinate 1,718,266 downwards.
AGGGGATGGTGATGCGTCTCCACGAGTCGGACTTCGAGCGCCGGAGTCGCGACGGCGTCGCCGACGACTGGCCGATCGCCTACGGCGACCTCCGGCCGTACTACGCCGAGGCCGAGTCCGCACTCGGCGTCGCCGGCGCGTCGGACAACCCGTTCGCGCCGCCACGGGAGGAGCCGCACCCGCTCCCCGCCTTCGAGCCGTCCCACAGCGACTCGCTGTTCGCGGAGGCCTGCGAGCGCGTCGGTGTGACGACCCACGCGGTGCCGAACGCGCGCAACTCCGAACCGTACGACGACCGCTCGGCCTGCGTCGGCTACGGGACGTGCAAACCGGTCTGTCCCTCCGGCGCGAAGTACACCGCCGAGAGCCACGTCGAGAAAGCCGAGGAAGCCGGCGCGCGCGTCCTCGACCGGGTGCCGGTCCAGCGACTCGAACACGACAGCGCGGGCGAGCGCGTCGAGGCGGCCGTCTACGCGACGTCCGACGGCGAGGAACACCGACAGGAGGCGCGGGCGTTCGCGCTCGCCTGCGGCGGCGTCGAAAATCCGCGGCTGCTGCTGCTCTCCGAGTCGGAGCAGTACCCCGACGGCCTCGCCAACTCCTCGGGACTCGTCGGCCGTCACTTCATGGAGCACCTGTTCGCGGGGATGGGCGGGACGCTCGAGCGGCGGACGCGACAGAACCACGTCGGCTTCATCACCTCCGAGAGCCACCAGTTCTACGACGACCCCGGCGCGGGCGCGGAGGGGACCGAGTCGTCGGTTCCGCCGAGCGACGACGACCTCGGCCCGCTCAAACTGGAGTTTCTCAACTACGCCGGCCCCTCGCCGGTCGAGACGGCGCTCTCGGCGGAGACGTGGGGCGACGACCTGTTGCCGCAGCTCCGCGAGGGCTACGGCAACCACGTCGCGATGGGGGCGCTCGTCGGGCAACTGCCGCGCGCGGAGAACCGAATCACGCTGGACCCCGAGACGACCGACGACCACGGGAACCCCGTCCCGGCGATTTACTGGCGTATCGACGACCGAACGAAGCGGACGCTCGCCCGCGCCAACGAGATTCAACGGACGATTCTGGAGTCGCTGGGCGTCGACATCGAGTGGACGGTCGGTCCGGACAACACCGGCCCGGCGTACCACCACATGGGGACGACCCGGATGGGGACCGACCCCGAGTCGAGCGTCGTCGACCCCCAACTCCGGACCCACGACCTCTCGAACCTCTGGATTCCGTCCTCCAGCGCGTTCGTCACGAGCGGCGCGATGAACCCGACGCTCACCATCGCCGCGCTCGCGCTGCGCGTCGCCGACGACCTCGATTCGCGGCTCTGAGCGTTTACCGCTATCGCTGTCGCTACCGCTCTTCCAGACAGACGCGCACGATGGAGTTCGCGATAGCGGCCCCGCCGCCGAGCGGGTCGAGTTTCGTCTCGCCGAGTCGCTCGTCGTACTCGATTGGCAGTTCTTTCACGGCGTAGCCGCGCATCAGCGGGCGAATGAGCAGTTCGGCCGACAGCCCCGTGTTCTCGGTCCACTCGATGTCGTCGACGACCTCCCGGCGGTACGCGCGCATCCCCGTCGTCGTGTCGTGGACGCGTTCGCCCATCAGCGCGCTCGCCAGCAGCGCGAACGCGGCGTTGCCGAAGCGGTTGAACGCGGGCATCGCCTCCGCGCCGTGGTAGAGTCGGTCGCCGCTCACGACGTCGTAGCCGTCGTTGATGGCGTCGAGGAACTGGGGGAGCTGTTCCATCGGGTAGGTGCCGTCGCAGTCGGTCGTGACGATGACCGGCCGCGAGGCCGCCGTCAGCGCCGCCTCGACGGCGACGCCGTACCCCTGCGGCTGCTGACAGATGACCCGCGCGCCGCGTTCGCGAGCAATCTCGGGTGTCCGGTCCGACGACCCGTCGACGCAGACGACCTCGGCGCGGCCGTCGGTCACCTCGTCGATGTCCGAGAGCACCGACTCGATGGCCGCCTCCTCGTTGTACGTCCCCATCACGACGCTCACGTCGTCGAAGGTGTAGGGGCGTTGCCGGTCGGTGGCGTCGCGTTCTCCGGGCTCGACGTCGCCGACTCCCTCGATCACGTCGATTCCGTCGCTCTCTCCGAGGCGATCGTTCTCGCCGGCGTCGCGTTCTCGGTCATCCGCTCGCTCGCTGTCCGTCCGTTCGCTCGCGTCACTCATCGTCCGAACGAACGGACCCATGGTTTTTTAGGCTTGCCAAAAACTCCGGCGGGCGCCGTCTCGACAGCCTCGATAGCCGTGGTCAGGCCAGAAGCAGCGGGACGCCGAAGACGACGGCGAGACCGACGAGGAGGACGACGAAGCCGGTTCCGACCTGGCCCGTGGTGTAGGCGCTCTGCGGGGCGGTCGTTCGCTCGCCCGCCATCGTGTCCTCGGCCTCCTGGTGTGGTTCCTGCCCCTCGTCGACGTCGCGTCGCTCGCTCGGCTTGCTCTGGTCGGTCATGGCCGACCCTTCTGCGCCTGCCTACTAAAACACAACTAAATGGGTTCCTCCCGTGTGTGTGGCCGTGAAGGAGACAGCAGACGCGACGAGCGAGGACGCCGACCCCGCGCACGTCGACCGGGCGTGGTGGAAGGAGTCGGTCGTCTACCAGATCTACCCGCGGAGTTTCAACGACAGCGACGGCGACGGCGTCGGCGACATCCCCGGAATCGTCGAGAGACTCGACTACCTCGACGACCTCGGCATCGACATCGTCTGGCTCAACCCGGTGTACGAGTCGCCGAACGCGGACAACGGCTACGACATCGCCGACTACCGGTCGATCATGGACGAGTTCGGGACGATGGACGACTGGGAGCGGTTGCTCGACGGGCTTCACGACCGGGACATCCGGCTCATCATGGACCTGGTCGTCAACCACACCTCCGACGAGCACGCGTGGTTCACGAAGTCGCGCGACCCCGACAGCGACTACCGCGACTACTACATCTGGCGACACGGTCGGACCGACGTCGACGGGTTCACCGGCCACGAGGGACCCGAGCACGAAGCGCCGCCGAACGAGTGGGGGTCGTTCTTCGGTGGCCCCGCGTGGGCGTACGACGACGCAAGCGAGGAGTGGTACATGCATCTGTTCGACCGCAAACAGCCGGACCTCAACTGGGAGAACCCCGAGGTGCGCGACGAGGTGTTCGAGATGATGGAGTGGTGGCTCCAGAAGGGCATCGACGGCTTCCGGATGGACGTCATCAACCTCGTCTCGAAACCCGAGAGCGTCACCCAGCACGACCCGCCGCACGTCCACGACGACTTCGACGGCACCATCGACGGCCCGAAGGTCCACGAGTATCTCGGCGAGATGGGCGACCGGGTGCTCGCCGACCGAGACGTGTTCACCGTCGGCGAGATGATCGGTCAGGAGATGCCGATGGAGGAGGCGCTCCAGTACGTCGGCGAGGACGGCGACGGCCTCGACACGCTGTTTCACTTCGACCACGTGCTGCTCGACCAGGGCGAGCACATCTGGGACTACCACGAGTACGACCTGACCGAACTGAAACGCGTCTTCACCCGCTGGCAGAACGGTCTCTTTCCCGACGGCTGGAACAGCCTCTATCTGAGCAACCACGACCAACCACGCCTCGTCTCGCGCTTCGGCAACGACGGCGAGTACCGCGTCGAGTCGGCGAAGCTTCTCGCGACGCTCCTCTTTACGCTCCGCGGGACGCCGTACGTCTTCCAAGGTGCCGAAATCGGGATGACGAACTACCCGTTCGAGTCGCTGTCGGAGTTCCGTGACGTGGAGACGATAAACCCCGTTCGCGACGCGCTCGACTCCGGCCACGTCGGGTCGTTCGAGGAGATAAAGGGCGGCCTGCGCGAGAACAGCCGTGACAACGCACGCACGCCGGTCCAGTGGTCCGACGACGAGAACGCCGGGTTCACCGACGGCGAGCCGTGGATAAACGTCAACCCGAACTACCGGGAGATAAACGTCGAGGCCGCTCGCGAGGATCCGGCATCGGTCTGGCACCACTACCGTCGGCTCGTCGACGTTCGAAAGAGCACCGACGTGCTCGTCTACGGCGAGTACGACCTCCACTACCCCGACCACGACCGCCTGTGGGCGTACACCCGAACGCTCGGCGACGAGACGGCGCTCGTCGTACTCAACTTCGCCGACCGGAAGACGGCGTTCGAACTCCCCGAGTCGGTCCGGGCTGCGGTCGACGACACCACCGCCGAACTGCTCGTCAGCAACTACGAGGCGGCCGACGGCCCACCGGTCGAACACGACGTCGACGCACTCGCGCTCCGCCCGTGGGAGAGTCGCGTCTACCGACTCGGCTGAGCCGTTCGCCGCGGCCGCGCACACACACCCGTTCGGAGAGACTGACTGGTCCACTCGCGGTCGCTCGCTTGCCCGACCCAATCTGCTATGGGTCGCCTCCGCCGGTCGAGTTCACGACTCGCGCCCGGGCCAGCCCGCGCGGAAAACTCCTTTTCGGGCGATTTTCGAGGCGTGCCGAGCGAGAAGAACGTCCCGAAAACTGTCGAGACGCCCGCGAGTCTGACAGCTAGCCTATCCGTATCGGCAACGACTATTACCGACCGAAGAGTGTACGAGTGACCGTCGGCGCTTCACGGCCCGACCACCATGAAGGTGGTGAGCGAAACGGTGTGTCAGCATCCTTCTCTCCCTTTCTCCATTTCTCGCTTTGCGCCGACGAGCGTGAGCGAGGTGAACGGACAGTTTGCGCCGAACTGGCGGTCTCAGCGAACGGACAGTCCGGGTCGAACTGGCAGTCCGAGTCGAACGGACAGTCCGGGCCAAACGGACGGTCCGAACCGGAGACGCGACGAACTCGCCGCCGGGGCGCTTCCGTAGTCGAAACCGTGAAACCCGCTACCCGCAAAGCTTCCGGCAACGAATGCTGACGAAGCGCATCATCCCCTGTATCGACGTGGATTTGGACGACCACGGCAATCCGGCCGTCTACACCGGCGTCAACTTCGAGGATCTGAAGTACACCGGCGACCCCGTGGAGATGGCCAAACTGTACAACGAGGCGGGCGCCGACGAGTTCGTCTTCCTCGACATCACCGCCTCCGCCGACGGCCGCGAGACGATGCTCGACACCGTTTCGCGCGTCGCCGACGAGGTGTTCATTCCGCTGACCGTCGGCGGTGGCATCCGCACCCGTGAGGACATCAAAGAGACGCTCCGCGCCGGGGCGGACAAAGTCTCTATCAACACCGCGGCGCTGGACCGCCCCGAACTCATCACCGAGGGCGCGGCGGCGTTCGGCAGTCAGTGCATGGTCATCAGCGTCGACGCCCGCCGCCGATACGACGAGGCGGGCGACCACTACGCGCGGGTCGACGGCGAGTCCTGCTGGTTCGAGTGTACGGTGAAGGGCGGCCGCGAGGGCACCGGCGTCGACGTGGTCTCGTGGGCCGAGGAGGCCGAGTCCCGCGGCGCGGGCGAACTGTTCGTCAACTCCATCGACGCCGACGGCACGAAGGACGGCTACGACATTCCGCTGACGAAAGCGGTCTGCGACGCCGTCTCGACGCCCGTCATCGCCTCCTCCGGGTGCGGCGGCCCCGAGGACATGTACGAGGTGTTCACCGAGGCGGGCGCCGACGCCGGCCTCGCCGCCTCGATCTTCCATTTCGACGAGTACTCGATTCGGGACTGCAAAGAGTATCTGGCCGAGCGCGACGTGCCGGTTCGGCTGTAATCGGGTCGTCCGTCGCCCGCCGCGCGTCGCTCGCCGTCTGTCACTCTGGTCTCGCCCTGCTGCACGTCGTCGGCCCGCTCGACGAACGCTGATTTATTTCGACCCCGTAACTCTGCCCATGAGTACACCGTCCGACTGGGAGGCGTCGCTCGAACAGTACCGCCGAGACAAAGACGACTACTTCCGCGACCACCCGCAGTCACCGATTCATGGGATCGAACGCGCCGAGTTCGGGGGTCTGTACTACTATCCGCCGGACGACGACTATCGCTTCGAGCTCGACTTACACGAGCACGACGACAAAGAACAGGTGGTCGCCGCGACGACAACGGAGGGCGAACGCGAGTACCTGCGCTGGGGAGAGTTCCGATTCGAGGTCGACGGCGAGCAACAGCGGTTACAGGCGTACCGCCGGAGCGAGGACGACCCCGGGCTCTGGGTACCGTTCCGCGACGAGACCAGCGGCGAGGAGACGTACGGCGCGGGTCGGTATCTCGACTTACACGCCGACGAGGACCGCCTCGGCGACGGCCGGTGGGTCGTCGACTTCAACCTCGCGTACAACCCCTTCTGCGCGTACTCCGCGCGCTACGAGTGTCCGATGGTTCCGGTCGAAAACTGGCTCGACGTCGCTATCGAGGCGGGCGAGAAGACGTACGAGTCGAGTGAGGGGTACAGCGCAGCGGAGTAGAGAGAGAATCGAGACGCGTCGAGAACGCTACGCGCCGGCGGCCGACTCGTAGGCGTCGCGGAGGCTGCCCATCTGAGTCCGGACGAGTCCGGCGGACTCGCCGAGCGCGTCGAGGGGGTCGGCACCGTCGGTCTTGACGGTCAACACGGGTTCTGTCTGCCCGCCGGACTGCTCGGGGTTCATGTCGTACGTCGCGGCGACGACGCTCTCTGTCTCCAGCAGCGCACCCTTGAGCACGTTCATGAACGTGTGGTCCTCGCCGGCGACTTCGATGCGGAGTTCCTCGTCGGTCTTGTCGATGACCCGCAGTTCCATGCCGCTTGCTTTCCCTCCGGGCCGGTTTAGTGTTTCGTCTTTCCGTCGGCGGTGGCTCGACGCCCGTCGGCGACGCTTACTCGACGCGTCCGACCCTCGGGAACAGGTCGTCCACGTCCGGGTCGTCGTCCACGAGTTCGTACTCGTTGCCGTCGCGTTCGGCGACGCCGCGTGCTTCGAGATGTGCGAGGTGGGCGTACGCCTCGCCGGGACCGTGGAGCACGTGGATGTTCCGCAGTTCGCCGAAGAGGTGGGCGCTGACTGTCCACGGGTCGCTCGGACCACGCTCACGCAGTACGCCGACGACGTTCTCGGTCCGTTCGCGGTGGTGCTCCAGAATCGTCGCCGCGCGCGCCGACGGTTCGTCGATGACGTCGCGGTGGCCGGGCCACGCGCGGTCGAAGTCGCGGTCGATGAAGCGGACGAGACTGTCGACGTACCGTTCCAGCGGTGCGTCGAGGCGTACGTCCGCGCCGCCGACGTTCGGGGTGTACTTCGGGAGAATCGCGTCGCCAACGAACGCTTCTTCGCCCGACTCGCCCTCGAAGGCGAACGCCGAAAGTCCGGCGGAGTGGCCGGGCAGGTGGACCGCCTCGTACTCGCGGCCGTCGATATCGAACGTCTCGCCGTCGCCGAAGGGCGTCACGTCGGCGGGGCGACCCGCGAGGCTCTCGTGTTCGCCGAGGAAGTCGAGCAGTTCCTCGCGGCGGTCGTCTGGCAGGCCCCACTCGCGGAGTTTCCGGCGCGTCGTCTCGTTCTCGGCGGAGAGCGCGCTCTCCTCGCCGGCGACGAGCGGTGCGTCGGCCTCGTGGACGCGGACGACGGCATCGCTCTCGGCCTGTATCTCGCCGGCGAGGCCGGCGTGGTCGTAGTGCCAGTGGGTGAGGAGAATCTCGTCGACGTCGGCGAAACTGACGTCGAACGCCGCCAACTCGGATTCGAGTTGCTCACGGACGGCCGCGGTCGCGACGCCCGTATCGACGAGGGCCGTCGTCTCCCCGTCGAGGAGGTAGACGTCGTTTTTCCCCTCGAAGACGGTGTTCCCCAGTTGGATTCGCTTCACGTTCCAACCACTCGGCGGACCCGTATCAGGTTTCCCACTTTCGATTACGATAGATTCCGTCTTCGCGTTCGACCAGTTCCTGTCTTTCTTGAAAGTCACGCTCCGGTACATTCAAAGCGGGGGCTTGCGTAGCGCTTCCGCAACAGGGTATGCCCGAGAACTTCTACGACCTCCTCGGCGTCTCCGACGACGCGACACAGGCGGAGCTGAAAGCCGCCTACCGGGCGAAAGCGCGTGAGTATCACCCGGACGTGAACGACGACGACCGCGCCACCGCGCAGTTCCAGACGATTCGCCGGGCGTACGACGTGCTCTCCGACGAGTCCGAACGAGCCGACTACGAGCGCCTGGGGCACAGAACGTACGTGAAAAAGCGGATGAAAGGCTACCCCTCGGCGTCGCGGTGGGGCGACGACGATAGCTCGTCGACCTCCGCGAGCAGGTCGTCCGCTTCCAGCGAAACGTCGGCGACCGCCTCGTCGCGGTCCCGTCGCACCAGCACGTCGACATCGACATCGACTTCCTCCGCGTCGACCTCCTCTACGGGCCGTTCGTCGACCGCTCGCTCGGCCTCGGCGTCCGGTACCGCCTCGTCGACGAGTACGACGAGGACCTCCCGCAGTCGGTCGAGTGCTCGTCCGACGAACGCGACGGTCGGCGGCCACGACCCGGAGGCAACGAGCGCCCGCGCGAGAGCGCGGGAGGCCCGTCGCGCGCGCCGCCGCCAACAGCGCGAACAGAACGAGGCCCGCTCGTCGCGTCGTCGAACACTTCTGTACCACTGGACGGCCGTCCTCGGCGCGACGATACTGTACGCCGCCGGTATCGCGCAGTTCTTCGTCTTCGAACTCGCCGCGCTTGAAGCGTTTGCGGCCGAACTCGCGGCCGCGCCGTCGGCGGCGCTGACCGGTTCGTTCGGCCTCGGAAGCCTCTTCGAGTTCGTCCTCGCAGCGGGACAGACGGCCCCGACGACACCCACCGCCCTCCTCTTCCCGGTCGGCGCGGTCGCACTCCCGCTCTCGCTCGTCGTCACCGTCCACCGGTTCGGTTCGGGGACGACGTGGTTCTACGTCGTCGGCGCGTTCGCCCCGCTCGCCGCCGTCGGCCTGAGCGCCGCGCTCGCGCCGATGGCGTCGCTGACGCTGCTTCTGGCCGTCGTCGTGCCCGTTCTCTCGGCGGCGCTGTTCATCGGCGACGTGGGACGGTATCTCTGGGCGACGCGGTAAACGCCACCTCCGGCGACGAACAGTCCGATTCCCCTGATTTTTCCTTTCGGCGCTCCTATCGTCCTCCATGAGTCCGCCTTCCGACACGACGTGGCGGGTACCGCTCCGCGGCATCAACGCCTATCTCGTCGACGCCGAGGGACTGACGCTCGTCGACGCGGGCACGCCGATGGACGCCACCCGACTCCGCGAGTACGTCGCGCGCGCCGGCTACTCGCTCGCCGAAGTCGAACGCGTCCTCCTCACCCACTACGACTTCGACCACGTCGGCGCGCTCGCCGGGTTGGCCGAGATGGGCCTCGACGCGCCCGTCTACGCCAGCGAACCCGACGCGAGCTTTCTACTGGGGGAGGCGAAACCGCCGCTCGGCAACCACAAGGGCGTGCTCCAGCGCGCCCTCGGCGCGTTCGTCGACGTGCCGGACCTCGAAGTCGAACGCGTCGTCGACGGCGACACCGTCGGCGCGTTCGTCGCCTACCGGACCCCCGGCCACACGCCGGGACACACCTCGTTCGTCCACCGCGAGTACGGGTTGGCGCTCGTCGGCGATCTCGTCCGCGGCGACGACGGTCGGTTCGCGCGCCTCCCCTCCGTGCTCGCCTACGACGCCGACCGAAACGACCGGAGCGTCCGCCAGTTGGCCGAGCACCTCGGCGACGTCGACGTCGTCGGGATGGGTCACGGCGACCCGGTTCGGTCCGAGGGAGGCCGGCGGTTCCGCGAGTACGCCGAGTTGCTCTGAGCGCACTCGTTCGTCTTCTCTAACAATTCAGTCTGAACGACCCGTCCGTACCGTTATTTCGTCGGTTATCATCACGTTCGTTGATGACACAGCACAACCTCGAATCGTACGAGGAGACGTACGACTCGTTCACGTGGGACGACATCTACGGCGAAGCCGACTGGGACGCGCCCGAGCGACTGAACATCGCGCACGAGGTGTGCGACCGCCACGCCGCCGGCGGCGAGAACGTGGCGCTTCGCTACGTCGGCACCGACGGGGAGAGCGAGACACTCACTTTCGCCGAACTGAGGGAGCAGTCGAACCGATTCGCGAACGTACTCGAATCACTCGGCGTCGAGCGCAGCGACCGGGTGTTCTCGTACATGCCGCGGGTGCCCGAACACTACGTCGCGCTCGTCGGCGCGCTGAAGCGCGGGGCCGTCTGGGGCAGCGTCAACGAGCGGTTCGGACCTGATGGCATCACCTACCGCCTCGACGACTGCGACGCGAAACTCGTCGTCACGACCGCCGAGAACGAGGAGACGGTGGAGCGAGCGCTCGACGACGCGCCCTCGGTCGAGACCGTAATCGTCCTCGGAACGGACGACGCTCGCGGCGAGAGGCGGCAGGGCGACGAGCGTCACGACGACGTGGACTTCGACCGCGCGATGAGTGAGGCGAGCGACGAGTACCAGGTGGCGGAAACGGGCGGCGAGGACGACGCGCTGCTGTACTACACCAGCGGGACCACGGGACTGGCGAAGGGCGTTCTCCACAAACACCGGTGGGTCGCGGGCGTCGCGGCGACCCAGCGATTCGCCGTCGACCTCCAACCGGGCGACCTCTACTGGAGCACGGCCGATTTGGGCTGGCTCACCGGCCCCATCAACACGCTCGGCGCGTGGTTCTGGGGGACGACGCTGTTCACCTACGAGGGCGAGTTCGACCCCGAGACGTGGGCTGAGTTGCTCGACGAGTATCCCGTCTCCGTTCTCTTCAGCGTCCCCACCGCCTACCGGATGCTCCGCGCGAACGAGGAGGTGCTCGCGGGCGTCAATCTCGACCTCAGACACGCGCTGAGCATCGGCGAACCGCTGAGCGCGGGCGTCATCGACTGGGCTGAAGAGCGCCTTGGCGTGACGGTGTACGACACCTACGGCCAGACCGAGACGGGCAACATGGTCGTCAACAACTACCCGACGATGGAACTCAGACCGGGGAGCATGGGTAAACCGCTCCCCGGCGTGACCTCCGACATCGTCGACCCCGAGACGGGCGAACCCCTGGGGCCGAACGAGACGGGCGAGATCGCCCACCGCGGCGAGTTCCCGTGTTTCTTCGCGGAGTACTGGGAGAAGCCGGAGCAGACCGCCGACTGTTTCGTGAACGATTGGTATCTCTCGGGCGACCTGGCCCAGAAGGACGAGGACGGCTACTTCTGGTTCGAGGGCCGCGCCGACGACGTCATCCTCTCGTCGGGCTACCGCATCGGCCCGTTCGAGGTGGAGTCGTCGCTCGGCGAACACCCCGCCGTCGCGGAGGCGGCCGTCGTCCCCAAACCCCACTCCGAGCGCGGTAACATCGTGAAGGCGTACGTCGTCCTCGCCGAGGGTGAGAGCCCCGGCGACGAACTCGCGGAGGACATTCAGCAGCACGTCCGAAACGAACTCTCCGCGCACGAGTACCCCAGGGAGGTGGAGTTCGTCGACGACTTGCCGAAGACGGTGACGGGCAAGATTCGACGGACGGAATTGCGCGACCAGACCGACGACCCGACGGCGTAGTCGGTCTCGGGTTCCCTCTCTGAGTTCTCGGCGCCGGTATCGCGAACTGCGCGCTTCGGTGTGCGTTCCGCCGACCCCATCGCTCGCGGAGCGACGTGGTTCAGAAGAGTGGAAAACGGTCCGCGAGGCGGACCGCCTTTGACCAAGCCACTACGGTGAGCACCAGTCCCGCAGTCGCAAATGGCGGCATGGGCATCCACGCACGCCAACTACTGATTTGATAGATACCACTAAAAATCCTTGGTATAGTCCAATATCAGCCTGAATTCTCGGAGTAAGTGCATGAACCGCGCAGAAATAGACCAAACTCCCGCACGATATTCCACTATAGAAAGAACGCCTCCGCTTCGCTGGACAGTCGTCTCAATTCTGTCGGATTTATAATTATTTTTCGAAGTGGACCTACCGGACGAGATACGGGTCGTCGCCGGGGAGGAAGCGCCCGAGGTCCGTCTCGCGACGGTAGTCGGTCGACTGCAGCGTCAACAGCGCCTCGACGAGGCGGTCCCCGTCGCCGTCCTCCCACTCCGCGGGGTCTTTGACGGGGACGACGAGCCACCCGCTGCCGCGCATCTCCGTCGCGTGGAGTTGTTCCATGTCAATTTCGGTCTTCCACGCCTGTGCGGTGTACATTTCGAGGACGTGCTTCGTCGCGCGTGCGCCCACCGGCACGAGAACGTGCGCGGCGATGGCGCGGAGTTCTGCGTCGAAGAACCGTTCCATGTCGTCGTACGCCGCCTGCGTCGGCGTCGTTTCGGAGACGCACATGTGGAGGTACGACAGGAACGTCCGGTCGACCTCCGGTTCGTCACCCGCGCTGCGGAGTAACCCCGCCTCGACGAGCGCCCGCTGGAGTTTTCGACTCGCTTCGTTCGTAAAGGGGACGCCGGTGTCGGCGCCGCCGTGGACGCCGGGGTGGTCGCCGACGACGTGAAAGTGCGCGTTGGCGTCGCCGTAGCCGGGGACGAACTCGGGGCAGGACGGCCGCATGCCGAACGGGTTGCTCGTGCGGTCGGTGACGTTCTTCACGGGCCGAATACGGCGGCTGAGCGTTATAAGAGGCGTGATTCGGGCGACGTTTCCGCCGGTCGACGGAGCGCAGCGGCGACGAACTCAGAGTTCGACGCCGGAGGGGATGAGGCTCTCTCGTCGCATCAGGTCGCCGTCGGCGTTGTAGACGAGAAACGTCGTCTTTTCGTACGTGACGAGCGGTTCGCCTTCGATGGAGAGTTCGACTCGGTACCGGCCGTCGTCGTCGCCGGACGCTTTCCCGTACTCGCGCGCGGCCCGGATGAACTTCAGCACGTCGTCGGCGTCCTCGTTCAGTTCGAGGACGAAGTCACCCGTGATGCGGTTCGTGACACTGACGACGCCCGGTGCCTCGGGGCTCTCGTCCAGCGATTCCTGAAGTCGAAACGCGACGTCGGTCTGTTTCGCGTCGAGAAGCTCTCCGTCCACGCCCGAAAGCCGCCGCTGGAGGAGTTCCGCGGGGCCGTAGAAGTCGATTTTTACCGTCGGCTTCTCGGGCGCGTCGCCGGTTTCGACCCAGTCGATGTGTTCGACTGCCAGTTCGAAGTAATCCCGCCTCATTCGATAGCAGGAACTTCGGTTCGAGGCGGTATGAACGTAACGCCGGCGGGAGGTCGAATGGTGGCTTCCACTCCTCTTCGTGGTCCGTCGACTTCGCTTCGCGTCCACCCTCATCGTGACCCTGTCGACCCCGCTTCGCGTCCATCTTCGTCGACCACCCGTCGTTCGGCGCGCCGCCCCGACCGGACGCTCGGTTTTAAGACCCCCGCGCCGGAATGGTCGCGCTGAACTTCGGAGAAACAGAATGTCAGACGAATCGATATCTTCGGCCGGACCGACGACGCCCCTCGACGCGCTTCGACGACGAGCGTCGCGGACGCTCGAACTGTTGCGCGGCGTCGACGTGGCGGTTCGGCCGCTCCGGCCGGCGTCGGACGGACCGCTCGCTTCGTTCGACCCGCCGAACGGTCACGAGGAGGTCGACCGTTACTGGGTGAGCGCGCCGTACGCCTACGTCGTCGTCACGTACGCGGCGGCCGAGAACGCCCACCGCTACCACACGGTCGAACCCGACCTCGACGCGTTCGAGCGGGCGTTGCTCCGCCGCACGTCGAGCGACATCCGGGAACCGCTGCTGTTCGGTGACGACCCGGTGAGCCCCGCCGACAGCGGCGACGCGACGCTCGAAGACGACCCGCTGGCCGACGCGCTCGCCGGACTGCTCGAATCGTACGGCGTCTCGCCGGGGGCCGAGAGTTTCCACACTCTTCTGTACTACCTCCACCGCGACTTCCGCGGGTTCGGCCGCATCGACCCGCTTCTGTCCGACCCGCGAATCGAGGATCTCTCCTGCGACGGCTACGGCGTCCCCATCTTCGCGTACCACAACGAGTACGCCGACATCGCGACCGACATCCGCTTCGAGCGCGACGAACTCGACGACTTCGTCGTCCGTCTCGCTCAGCAGTCCGGTCGCCATATCTCCGTGGGCGACCCCATCGTCGAGACGACGCTGCCCGACGGGTCGCGCGCGGAACTCGCCCTCGGCGAGGAGGTGACGCCCAGAGGCTCGGCGTTCACCATCCGACAGTACGCCGAAGAGCCGTTCACGCCCGTCGATCTCGTCGAGTTCGGCACCTTCAGCGTCGAACAGATGGCGTACCTGTGGCTCTGCATCGAACACAACAAGTCGCTCGTCTTCGCGGGCGGCACGGCGTCGGGCAAGACCACCTCGATGAACGCCGTCTCGATGTTCATCCCGCCGCGGGCGAAGGTGCTCTCCATCGAGGACACCCGCGAACTGGCGCTGCACCACGACAACTGGCTCTCGGGCGTCACGCGCGAGCGCCGCCAGGAGGGCGCTGACGTCGACATGTACGACCTGCTTCGTTCGGCGCTCAGACACCGCCCCGAGTACATCCTCGTCGGCGAGGTCAGGGGAAGGGAGGCCGTCACGCTGTTTCAGGCGATGAACACCGGCCACACGACGTTCTCGACGATGCACGCCGACAGCATCGAGACGGTCATCAACCGACTGGAGAACGAACCCATCGACGTGCCGCGGGCGATGGTGCAGTCGCTCGACATCCTCTCGATACAGACGCTCACCCGCTTCGACGGCGAACGCGTCCGGCGCACGAAAATCATCGGCGAACTCGGCGGCATCGACCAGCGGACGGGCGAACTCGACTACTCGTCGTCCTTCTCGTGGAACCCCGGACGCGACGAGTTCACCCGACACGACAGCGACCTGCTCGACGAGATTCAGGCCGAGAGAGGCTGGGACCGGTCGACGCTGCTGCGCGAACTCAACCGTCGAAAGCGGTTCCTCGACGTACTGTGCGAACGTGGCATCTCGGACTTCCGCCGTTTCACCGCGCTCGTCGACCAGTACTACGCCGACCCGGAGGCGGCGCTCTCGCGTGTCGGCCTCGACGAGGACGACGGTGGAGGCCGGGGTGGCAGTAGCGATGGCGACGACGGCGACGACGACGCTGGCGACGACGGCGGCGACGACGCTGGCGACGACGCTGGCGACCATCCCGCCGAGGCGGCGACCGACGGAGCGAGACGGTGATTCTCGCCGCGGGGGTCGCATTCGCCGTCGCGTTCGCGGTGCTGCTCTGCGCTCCGCTCTGCCTCTCGGTCGTCCACGCACCGACGAACCGCCTGCTCACCCGCGCGTCGACACTCGTCTTCGGTGACTACGTCGCTGACGACGGCCCACGGAAGGCCCGACAGATCGACCGCCTCCGCGCCGCCCACGTCGCCGAAACCCACTACGCCCACGCCTCCCGGACGCTGTTCTTCTCGGCTCTGCTGGCGCTTGCCGGGGCGTGTCTCGGCGCGGGGCTCGGACTGCTCGCGATATCGCCGCTGGAGGCGGCGGAGGCGCTCGCGGGGACCGCGCTCGTCGACGACTCCGGGTCGATGCGTCACAGCGCCCGATTCCTCCTGCTGCTCGCCGTCGGGGGCGGCCTCGCGGTGTGCCTCGGCGTCGGCTGTTACTGGGCGCGCTGGTATCTCCACGACGCGACGGCCCGCACCCGAGCGAACCGCATCGACGCGTCGCTGCCCCGGACCGTCGCGTTCGTCTACGCGCTGTCGCGGAGCGGCACGTCGTTTCCGACGGTGCTCTCGACGCTCGCGGAGAACGACGACGTCTACGGCGAGGCGGCGGTCGAGATCGGCGTCGCCGTCCGCGAGATTGAGATGTTCGGCGTCGACGTGCTGACGGCGCTGTCGCGGACCGCCCGTCGGACGCCCAGCGAGGACATGGCCGAGTTCGCCGAGAACCTCGCGAGCGTCCTCGGCAGCGGCCGCAATCTCTCCGGCTTCCTCCACGACCAGTACGAGCGCTACGAGACGAAAGCGGCGTCCCAGCAGCTCCGGTATCTCGAACTGCTGGCGACGTTCGCGGAGGCGTACGTCTCGCTTCTGGTCGTCGGACCGCTGCTTCTCGTCACCATCCTCGTCGTCATCGGCCTCGTTCTCAGCGACACGCTCGCGATGCTCCGGTTCATCGTCTATCTCGGAATCCCGCTGGCGACGGCGGGCTACGTCGTCTACGTCGATAGCCTCACCCAGTCGTACCGACCGCCGTCGAACCGTCTCGACCCTGGTACGGACGACGACGTCGTCGCCGACGGCGGGACGGTCGAAGGTGACGCGTTGACCGCGGTCGCCCCCGCGGAGGTGCCGCCCGACCGCTGGAGCGCCGACAGGGAACGCCTGCGAATCCACGACCGCATCCGTCCGATTCGAGCGATGCTCTCCGACCCCGCCGGTGCGCTCCTCGACCGGCCGGTTCGGGCGCTGTGGGTCAGCGTCCCGGTGGCGCTTCTGTGGTTCGTCGCTCGCATCGATTTCTCGACGGTCCCTGCCGACCTCGTCGGCGCGGTGACGGCGCTCGACGGGCCGCTCGTCGAGGCGACGACGCTCGCACTCGGCGGGTTCGCGCTCGCTCACGAGTTCCGGAAGCGTCGCATCCGCGCGTACGAGGCGGCGGTCCCGGACTTCCTCGACCGACTGGCGAGCGTCAACGAGGCGGGTTCGACCGTCGTCGAGAGCTTCCAGCGCGTCGCCGACAGCGACCTGGGAGCGCTCACACCGGACGTGCGTCGACTCCGGCGCGACATCGAGTGGGGTGCAAACGTGGAGGCGGCGCTGGCGCGCTTCGACCGTCGTGTCGGCTCGGGGATGGTAACCCGAGCGGTTGCGCTCATCGCCAACGCTACCCGCGCCAGCGGTGACCTCGGTCCTGTCCTCCGCATCGCCGCCGACGAGGCCGAGGCGACCGAGCGACTCCGCGAGGAGCGCCGCCAGGAGATGCTCACCTACCAGCTAGTCATCTACATCTCCTTTTTCGTCTTCCTCGCAATCGTCGCCGCCATCACGCTCGCGTTCGTCCCCGCGGTCCACGAGGCACAGACGGCCGCCCCGGACGGAGGCGTCACCTCCGGCGGACCGGCGTCGCTCGTCGGGTTCACGGGCGTCGACATCGGGCTCTACACGCTCACGCTGTACCACATGTGCGTCGTCCACGCGGTGTGTTCCGGCGTCGTCGCGGGGCAACTCGGCGAAGGGACGCCCGCTGGCGGCATCAAACACGTCGTAGTGTTGCTCGCGCTGACGGCGCTCGCGTTCACACTCCTCTGAATCCTCTGAACGCCGGGCCGAGATGGGGTCGCGGTGCGTCACCGCAAGTCGTCGTGGGTTGTCGTGAGTCGTCGTGGGTTGTCGTGAATTGTCGAGGATCTTCACGGGCCGTCGCGGGTCGTCGCAGGCCGGTGCTGGTTTATTCTCCCCGCCGAACTCTATCCCATGGAGGGCGACCCGCGAGCGACGTACGACGCCATCGCCGAACACTTCGCGGCGACCCGCGAGTATCCGTGGCCGGAGGTAGAGTCGTTCGTCGCCGACGTGGCCGACGAGAGACCGGCGACGCGGGCGCTCGACGTCGGCTGTGCGAACGGGCGGCACTGCGAGTTACTGGCGTCGCACGCGCGGAGCGTCGTCGGACTCGACGTGAGCCGACAACTGCTGCGCGAAGCCCGCAAGCGCGCCGCCGAGCGCGGGTTCGACGTGTCGCTCGTCCACGGCGACGCCGCGCGACTCCCGTTTCGGACCGAGACGTTCGACCTCGCGGTGTACGTCGCGACGCTGCATCACCTCACCTCCCGCGAGGCCAGAGTCGCGAGCCTCGACGAACTCGCGCGGGTGCTGCGACCCGGTGGCCGCGCGCTGGTGAGCGCCTGGAGTACCGAGCACAGCACGTTCGAGGAGACGGCGGGGTTCGACACGACCGTCGACTGGACGCTGCCGGGCGGCGAGCGAGTTCCCCGGTTCTACCACATCTACGACCCCGACGAGTTCCGCGACGACCTCGGTTCGAGCGACCTCACGCCCGTCGACGTGTTCGTCTCCAGCGGCAACTGCTACGCCGTCGTGGTGTGAGCACCGAGTCCGACAGTGTCGACGCCGGTAGCGTCCCTGTACGCATGTCACTCTGTCACGGGCGGGCGCTCCCGTCGCACGCGAGCTACATTCTTAAACGAGGGCCGTTCCAACAGGCTGGCAATGAGCGAGACTTCAGCAGGCGACGAGCAAGACGCGTCGAGTCGGACGACAGAATCGTACGATGTCGTCGTCGTCGGCGGCGGCCCCGCCGGACTCTCGACGGCGCTGTACACGACCCGACTCGGTCACGACACGGCGGTCGTCGACCGCGGCGGCGGCCGCGCCGCGATGATGGTCGACACGCACAACGTCATCGGCGTCACCGAGGACGTCTCGGGTAACGAGTTTCTGGAGACCGCCCGCGAACAGGTCAAAGAGTACGGCGCGGAGTTCCACCGCGACCTGATAACCGAGGCCGAACAGAACGACGACGGCCGGTTCCGCCTCCTCGGCAACGAGGACGAGTTCCTCGCCCGGCGCGTCGTGCTCGCGACCGGGTTCTCCGACGAGCGCCCGGACCCGCCGCTGCCGCGGACGGGCAAGGGCTTGCACTACTGCCTACACTGCGACGCGTACATGTTCGTCGATCGGCCGGTGTACGTGATGGGTAACGGCGAGAGCGCCGCCCACGTCGCGATGATCATGCTCAACTTCACCGACGAGGTGGACCTCCTGCTCCGCGGCGACGACCCCGAGTGGAGCGACGAGACCGACGAGCGCCTCCTAGGACATCCCGTCGACATCGTCGATGCCGAGATCACCGGTATGCAGAAGGGCGACGACGGCTGGCTGGAGGGGTTCGAGTTCGACGACGGCGAGTTCCGCGAGTACCGCGGCGGCTTCCCGATGTACGGCTCGAACTACAACACCGACCTCGCCGAACAGCTCGGCTGCGAACTCACCGACGACGGCACCGTCGCCGTCGACGACCACGGCCGGACGAGCGTCGAGGGCGTCGTCGCCGTCGGCGACGTCACGCCCGGACACAATCAGGTCCCCGTCGCGATGGGCGAGGGCGCGAACGCGGGTATCGGTATCCACTACGACCTCCGGGAGTTCCCGCGCAGCCTCGACGAGATTCGCGAGCACGGTCCCGTCGATCTCGACGAGACGCCGGGTCTCGGCGCTCGCGTCCGCGACGCCGCCCGCGCGTTCGGAGAAGCGCGTGCACCGCCCGCGGACGACGACTGAACGACGACTCTCTCGGCTCTCTCCGCCGTCGATGGAATGATTGAATACGACGACTCGTCGTGACTCCGACCTGATGAGCGAGACGGGTAGTCCTCCATCCGCGACGAGCCTTCGCGCTCGTCTCTCCACCGCCCTCGCGGCCCGTTTCGGTGTCGACACCCGAGCGCTAGCGACGTTTCGGATCTCGCTCGGCCTGCTGTTGGTCACCGACTTGCTCCTCCGCGCGCGACACCTCGAAGCCTTCTACACCGATTCCGGTGTGTTCCCGCGGACGCTCCTGTACGACCGGTATCCGACGCTCTCGCAGCTCTCGTTTCACACCCTCTCGGGCGACGCGTGGTTTCAGGTGCTGCTGTTTCACCTCGCCGGTCTCTGCGCGCTCTCGCTGCTTCTCGGCTATCGGACGCGAACCGCGGCGCTGCTCTCTGTCGTTCTCCTCGTGTCGTTGCACGGGCGGAACCCGGACGTGCTGAACGGCGGCGATTCGATGCTCCGGCGACTGCTCTTCTGGAGCCTCTTCCTCCCGCTGAGCGAACGCTGGTCGCTCGACGCGCGTCGCCGCCCCGGCGCTCCGAGGGAGCGAGTCGCGGGTCTCGCCTCCGCGGCGCTTCTGATTCAGGCCGTCCTCGTCTACGCGGTCAACGCGGTGTTCAAACTCAGAGGCGACCTCTGGCTCGACGGCGAGGCGGTTCGGTACATCCTGAGCCTCCAGCAGTTCACGATCTTGCTCGGCGACACGCTCTCGCAGTACCCCGCGCTGCTTCACACGTTCGACCTGCTCTGGCTGGGGATGGTCGTCGTTTCACCGCTGTTGCTCTTGCTGACGGGGCGTCTCCGGACGGCGCTCGCCTCGCTTTTCGCAGGGATGCATCTCGGGATGCTCCTCACGATGCGCATCGGGCTGTTCCCACTCGTCTCGATTACAGCGCTGCTCGTGTTCCTCCCGCCGTCGGTGTGGGAGTGGCTGGCCGCTCGACTCTCGGGACCGATCGAATCGGTGGCGACGCGGCTCGGAGCGTCTGCCCGAGTCGCACGGTTCAAACCCGGGGACACACCGTGCCCGTCCGCCTCGCGACGTCTCACCGCGCTCCGTCGCTGGACGAGCCGCGTCTCGCCCGCCGTCGTCGGCGCGTTGCTGGCGCTGATTCTCGTCTGGAACGCCATGGCTGTCGGGTTCGTCTCGATGCCCGGCGAGGGCGAACCGTCGCTCGACCCCGCGGACCACACGTGGAACATGTTCGCGCCACATCCGCCGACGACGGACGGGTGGTACGTCGCGCCCGGCGAACTCCGGTCGGGAGAACGAGTCGACGCCTACTACCTGTCGTCACCCGTCGGCGACGAACCGCCCGACACGATGGAGAGGTACCCGAGTTCGCGCTGGCGGAAATATCTGGTCGACGCCAAGTGGTCCGGCGACGAGACGATTCAGCGCGAGTTCGCGGGGTATCTCTGCGAGCGGTGGTCCGAAGAGCGCGAGGGCGAGTTGCGGAACGTCACCGTCTCCTACGTCGAAGAGCCGACCCGGTTCGATGGGCCGGAGTCGACAGAGCACGTCGAGCTGTTGCGGTACAACTGTTCGAGCGGTAGGTGAGCGGGCTTTCTCGGCGTCGGAGACGGACTCGTCAAGTGTCGACGTTCTCCCCACGACGACTGCGAAGAGTAACACCCTTATTCTCTCGTCCAGAACTGGGTAACTGCGCGCCGGTGGTCTAGTGGTAGGACCTGAGCCTTCCAAGCTCATGGCCCGGGTTCAAATCCCGGCCGGCGCATACAAGCCTCTAACCGCCTCATACGTCCTTCTGGTATTTCCGGGGTCCCTGGTTATTGTGACGAAGCCCAAACACTCGGGTTTGGACCGTGGTCAATAACCCTGAACAACAGCGAGACCGATCACCATGCCCGAAAAACACGAAGGAATCCCACTTACCACAGGTAAGTCTGAGGCTCAACTCGACAAACGACAGCTCACGTCCTATACCGAACATCGACGTCAACTTATCGAGTGGATGCTCACCCGTGGAAAAGACCCGAAACGCGGAGAAGGATACGCTCCCAGCACCGTACAGTCACGAGCATACCGTCTCGACAAATTCTATCGGCTCGTCTGGGACGCAGAAGGACACTACACGGAAAACATCACTACCGCTCACGCAGATGCCTGGGTCGAACTCCTGAAAGACACAGACTATTCTGAGACCTACAAAGCATCCTGCGTCAAAGCCTTACTCTCGTTTTTCAATTGGCAAGCCGACCGCACTAACAGTGAGCGAACGTGGGAACCACCATACCGATTCAGTAGTAACTCCACACATCAACCCCGTGATTACCTGCGGAAGGATGAGCGCAGCCGTATCCGTGAAGCAGCGTTAGAATTCGGTTCTGTACCGAATTACTATTCGGTGAACCAGAAGGACCGAAGGGACTGGAACGCGTATCTAGCCCAACGATTCGGAAAGCCAATTCGTGATGTTACTGCCGCTGACTGGCAGGATGCGAACAGTTGGAAAATCCCCTCAATCATCTGGTCCGCGTTGGATGCAGGATTGCGTCCAATCGAAGTTGGACGTGCTCGCGTGTCTTGGGTTGATACGACAAATCAGGTTCTTCGAATTCCGAAAGAAGACTCCGCGAAGAACACGGAAAATTGGGAAACCAGCCTGCAGAGTCGGACTGTGATGGCGCTTGAGCGATGGCTCGAGGAACGAGAATTGCGTGGGAAGTATGCGGATACCGATGCTTTGTGGTTGACGCGGTATGGTAATCCGTACAGCAGCCAGTCGTTGAATCCCTTGCTAGCGAACCTCTGTGATGAGGCAGGGATTGAGTATGAAACCCGCGATTTGACGTGGTATTCGATTCGCCATTCTGTGGGGACGTATATGACGCGTGAAGAGGATTTGAAAGCAGCTGCAACGCAGCTTCGACACAAAACAACTAGAACGACGGTCAAATACGATCAAGCCCCGGTCGAAGACAGGAGGGACGCACTCGAACGAATGGGCTAAGCATTCGTTTCAGTTCACGCCGTCATCATAATTGCTTATGCAGCGAGGAGAGGTCTCTCCTCTATGACCGATTCGAGTAGCGACGAGTTCGACCCAGCAGCACCAGACCAACGGGAGATAGGCCGCGAAATGGTTGACGATAGTACGGGACTCGGGTCGGTGATGGCCCACGCCTATCGCGGAGAGATAGACCGAGTAGGGACGTGGCGACAGCGCCTCGACCAGACGACGACGTGGGCGGTGACGCTTATGGCAGCAATCTTGACGTGGGCGTTTTCGAGTGCTGATAACCCACACTATATCTTGCTAATCGGGATTGTTGTCGTCACCATATTTCTGGGCATCGAAGCACGGCGGTACCGGGACTACGATGTCTTTCGCTCTCGTGCTCGAGTCATCCAAGAGAACCTGTTCGCAAACGCCCTCGATCCGTCCCAAGGCACTGAAAGTCATGATTGGCGAGCGGAACTAAGCAGGGACTATCGCAGGCCGACGCTGAAAGTCTCGGTATACGAAGCACTCGCAAACCGGCTCCGGCGTGTGTACCTCGCTCTGCTCAGTGTCCTCTTGGTCGCGTGGGTCTTCAGGATTACAGCGTTCGCGCCGCGCCAAGACTGGCTGACAACCGCTGGAATCGCCCGTATACCTGGAATTGCTGTGGTTGCCGTTGTGGGTGTATTCTACGTCGTACTGCTGGGCGTCACCTTCTGGCCCCGCGAGCGCCATGCCAAGGGTGAATTCCGTGAAGGGGACCCGGGCGACTGGAAAGAGACGGACCGATAAATACGTTCTCCGTATAATGTACCATCTCGGTAGTGGAACGGGATATAGAGGGCTGCAGTACCTACTAGTAGTGATGTCCGAATCAGAGGCGACCCGCTGGGAGTACGAGACGCTTCGCCCACCACGTGATGAGTCCCAAAAAGAAGCAGAGGATCCGAAAGCAGAGTTGAATCAACTCGGTGCAGAGGGCTGGGAGTTTGTGGAGACGATCGACTACGAGGGAGGCGGCACCAAGTACCTCGTTTTCAAGCGACCTGCCCAATCGAGTGAGCCAGTATGACTGACGAGACCGACATCAGTACGGCCAACACGATGCGTGAGCGCTCGGGCGAGAGTCGGATTAAAATCTGGTTGCTGCTACGCGCGAACCGCCTTCTCGTCTCCAGCATCCTGACCAGTGTCGTGTTCGTCGCATTCATCATCGCCGTCGCTGTCCTCGATCCACCGTTTTCACGGCAAATCGAGTCCGGCGACATGATCGACACGATGTTCTCGACGATGATCACGGTCATCGTGACTGGAACGACACTCGTCGTCACGATCGGTCAGCTCGTCCTCTCCCAGGAGAACGGCCCGCTCGGCGATCAACGCGAGCGTATGGCCAGTTCGATGGATTTCCGGGATTATACTGAAGAATTAATCGGATCTCCGAGTCCTGCCGATCCATCCGAATTCCTCCGGCAGATCATCGGAATTACGGCACAACGGACTACAGCTCTTCGAGAGTCTATTGACAAGAATGATGACGAGAACCTCCGAGAAGAGGTCGATGAATTCGCTGAAAGCGTCACTGGGAACGCTGACAAGGTCCGTGACCAACTTGAGGATGCGCAGTTCGGCTCGTTCGATGTGTTATTCGCTGCACTAAATTTCAACTATAGTTGGAAAATCTTCCAAGTTGAACGTCTTACGAACGAATACGAAGAGAGTCTCGATGAGGAAGAACGCGGCTTGCTTGACGATCTCAAAACAGCGCTGTCTCTGTTTGGTCCGGCGCGCGAACACATCAAGACGTTGTACTTCCAGTGGGCACTCATCGACTTGTCTCAGATGATTCTCTATGCTGCAGTCCCGGCATTGGCCGTTGCGGGTATCATGGTCGGAATCGTCGATGCGGGGACGTTCCCGGGAAGCACACTCGGTCTCGATCACATCATCCTCGTCGTGGGCGGTGCGTTTGCGGTGACGCTCGTTCCATTCATGCTGTTCGTCTCGTACGTCCTTCGCATCGTCACTATAGCGAAACGGACACTTGCCATCGAGCCGCTGATCCTCCGCGAATCACAACGCTAAAGCGTTACAGCTCCGCTTGGCGCTTGTCTGGAGGCGTCTGCTTGCTGAATGGTGTGCCTACGGCTTGCGACGCCGCGCCGAGGCGGGAGTCGCCTCTGGTGGTGGTCGAGGACTCCATGGACATAGTAACACGGGCTGCGCGGACGGCCCTGGTTGTGCGTCGGGCCGTCCCCGCGACCAACCACCCGACGCCGGTTCTTTCGGTAGTCAGCGACCAGGTACGCCTCTTCGGGAGTAGCAACGCTGTCGCGTCGCCGGCTGACCGCCGTCGACAGCGACAAGGCTCCATCGATCTCCTCATGGTTACCCCGTCAACCGTGGTGGTGCAGCCGATCCGACGCAGAACTCGAACCTCGAACACGGTTGGACGTGGACGCTTCGTGAGGTACTGAAAACGGATTTCCAGATCGTCCGAGATTCGTACTCGGGGCTACCTGGGACTTATGATTGTGATAGACGACGATGTACGAGCACACCGCTCCGTTCTCGATCAGTACACGACGGAAAACAGCCTGTCAGCAGAGTCATCTGAGAGCAGATAACAGCTCGTGGGTACCCAAATGCACTAGCAATGGGAATACAAGACGCTTGATCCGCCAAAGGGATCGACCAAGCGAGAGACAGTCGATCCAACAGACGAACTCAACCGCCTCGGTGCAGAGGGTTGGGAACTCGCAGAGACGATCAGCTACGACGGTGGCGGCACGAAACTACTGTTGTTCACGCGCCCAGTTTCTCATCAGTGACCTCTCGACGGACAGAATGACGCGCCACAAGTGCGAGATAGAGAGCTTGTCTTCAGCAGGACCCGATGCTGATTTGCCTACTGAATGTCGAGGCCCCGTGTTCGCAGGCAGTCGGCGGAATGAGGAGGAGAGTCTCTGGCCTCTAAATCCACAGGACCAGTTCACTACTGACAGTAGTCGATCACCCGCGAATCCTTTAGATGGTTTTAGTCACTGGAACGAGATGCATAGCTATGGACACACTCCAATCGAACGGCAGTACTTTCCGGAGGCACCGATGGTAAACATCGCGCTTTCAGCGGCACAAATCGTCTTAGCGCTGTTTCTCGTGGTGCTCAATGGCTTTTTTGTCGCTGCAGAGTTCGCCTTCGTTCGGATTCGGGGGACATCAGTTGACCAGCTCGTTGAGGAAGGGCGGCCCGGCTCGGGGACGCTCCAAGAAGTGATGACGAATCTCGACAACTACCTCGCCACAACGCAGCTCGGTATCACCATCGCGTCCCTCGGGTTGGGATGGGTCGGCGAACCCGCAGTCGCGGCGCTCATCGAACCCGTCCTGGAATCGGTTCTCCCGGCGAATCTCATCCATCTCGTTGCGTTCGCAATCGGTTTTAGTATCATCACGTTTCTCCACGTCGTTTTCGGTGAGCTCGCGCCGAAGACGCTCGCAATCGCCAAGACCGAGCGGCTCTCGCTGTTCCTCGCCCCGCCGATGAAGCTCTTCTATTACATACTCTATCCGGGAATTGTCGTCTTCAACGGGGCAGCCAACGCGTTTACGCGGTCGCTCGGTGTGCCGCCCGCTTCCGAAACGGATGAAACACTCGGCGAGCGGGAGCTCCTTCGGGTACTAACGCAATCCGGCGAGGGAGGGAACATCGATGTGGCAGAAGTGACGATGATCGAGCGCGTCTTCGATCTTGACGACACCGTAGTGCGAGAGGTCATGGTCCCACGCCCGGACGTGGTGAGCGTTCCTGCAGATGTCACGCTATCCGAGCTTCATTCGACCGTCTTCGAGGCCGGTCACACGCGCTATCCGGTTCTTGATGCCAACGACGGCGACCAAGTGGTCGGATTCGTGGATGTCAAGGAGGTGCTGCGCGCAGAGGTGGACGATGGGGATGCCGAGATAGTCGGTGACATCGCCCGCGAGATTCTCATCGTCCCGGAGACAATGGCAATTAGCGATCTCCTGATACAGTTCCGAGAGGATCGCCAGCAGATGGCCGCAGTCATCGACGAGTGGGGAGCGTTCGAGGGGATTGCAACGGTTGAAGACATCGTTGAGGCACTCGTCGGAGATCTTCGAGACGGATTTGATCTCGACGAGCGCGAACCCTCGATACGTCGGCGCGACGATGGGGGGTACGACATTGACGGAGGAGTCCACTTGTCGAAGGTTAACGATACTCTGGCAGGGGACTTCGAAAGCGAGGAGGTCGAAACGATCGGTGGACTGGTGCTCGGGCAACTCAACCGCGCGCCAGAACCTGGCGACCGCGTCGAGATCGACGGTCACGTGGTCGAGGTAACGAGTGTCGAGGGGACCCGAATTTCGACGGTATGGGTCCATGAAAAAGATCCCGATGATCCAGCGGTGGATTGAGTGGGAGTACGGACTTGATCGTTTGGCCTGTTCGGCTTCTTGCCGTCATCTAGTGTGGCTCGTTCTCTACTGGCCTGATTGGTAGTCGTTCGTCAATCGGGTCAACAAATGAGGCCTCTGGGATTCTAGCGGTGGAACCAGACCTGCGGTAGAATTAGATAGAAGGTACTGTAAAATACCGCACTGCAGTCAGCACGACCGCTGAAACCTACCCAGCTCTTGTCAGAAGCAGCGTACGAGATATAGAGGGTGTATCCATCACATAGCACTCGTTTATTTCAGGATTGTACGCCTGGATAAGCTGTCAGAACTAGCGTGCTTACTCCTCGATTGTTTTAGGTATGACCCTATGGCCTGTTTCTTCGCCGTGTTCGATCAGCACCTCGACAGACATTTTATCGCTATCGCCATCGACAACTTTGGAGAATGGACATTCAGTACATTCGATTAGTATCTGCTTATGCTCGTTTTTAGATTCCTCTTCTGGACTCTCTGCCATCGACCTTCTCTCTGTTATAAATCGGATTTATATTACTACCTCAATAATTGCGCTGTTTATGTGTGTGTGCTGTACTGAGCGATCTCCAAGCTTTGCTTCCAAGTCCAGCTACCATGAATCGGCCAAGAGGACAAGCCTGTGTATTGAGTGATACACCAATTTTGATTTCACATCCTGTTACGACGAACCAGCCGAGATAATGAGCCTGCGAATGTAGTATGAGGAGTCGTGGTACCTCGACCCTCGGAAGGGTTAACCCTCGCTCGATCCTCTGTTTGGTTGCAATGGCACACGGTAAGGTTGATTTCTTCAACGACACAGGCGGCTACGGTTTCATTTCGACTGACGATGGCGATCTCGACGACGACGAAGACGTCTTCTTCCATATGGAAGACGTTGGCGGCGAGGACCTCACGGAAGGTACTGAGGTCGAGTTTGACATCGAGTCTTCACCGAAGGGGCCTCGCGCAGCGAACGTCGTCCGGCAGTAATACCGAGACATACCCGTTGTCCGCAGCGACGAACAACGACCTCGATTATTCAGACAGTTACACGTCGGAACCGGCGCGGTAAGTCTCTTCTGTCATAAACGAATCCACATTTTGATGTCTAAAAACAGAATATAGCCGACCTCGTTCCAAATTGAAGGAGTGCACTATGAGAGGAAACATTCAACGTCTGTCAGTTGTGATAGAGACAACGTCTCCGCGACTGGAGGGTATCGGAAGTGAGTGACGGAAATGACGATGGATCAGGTGACGAATTCCGTGAGTCGCCCGACCGAGCCGCGTCCGGGGCCCCGGCCGCGGGGTGGGCAGTTCGGGATCGCTTCTCGGCGAATGAAATCTTCGAACGGATTCTGGCGAGTGCCGCCCAAGAAATCGGAGCCCCTAAACAGCAACTGTTTTTTAGCGGCTTGGCTGCCGGATTCGCCATCGTCCTCACCTTCCTTGGGCATATCGTCGGTATGGAGATGTTCCCCGATAATCGGTTCTTGAGTTCGATCCTGTATCCGGTCGGATTCATCTATATTATCCTCGGTCACTATCAGCTGTACACCGAGAACACGTTACCTCCCGTCGCGCTCGCGCTCGCTCGTCTCGCCAGTATTCCGCTGCTCTTGCGCGTCTGGGGGGTTGTACTGATCGGCAACGTCGTCGGAGCGGGACTCGGTGCGTACCTGCTGGTGTACGGTGGGGTACTTTCGCCAGAGGCAATCCAAACTGGGACCACATTTGTCAGTAGCGGACTTGATCACGAATGGTGGTCGATCTTCAACCGGGCGTTGTTTGCCGGGTGGTTAGTCGCCGGGGTTGTATGGCTCGATCACGCCGCACGAGATACGATCTCGCGGTTGTTCATCATCTATATCTCCTTCTACCTGATCGCCGCTGCCGACCTCTATCACGTGATAACTGCTGCGTCTGAAGCTTTCTACTTTCTGCTAACCACTGACGCCGGTGTTTTCATCGTCTTTTCTCAGTACTGGTTGCCGATATTGCTCGGCAATACTATCGGCGGCGTATTTTTGCTCACACTAGTGAACTATGCTCAAACCGAACAATCCCGGTACCCTGGTATCCGTGAGCTCACCATCCGTGAGCTCCTGTTCAGTTGGCGCGGAGGGACAGATCCACTACCGTCGGAGGAAACAGACGATACTACCACCAATACTGAGTACTGACGGTTACGTTCTCTTTGGTTGAATTTTATAGAAGATGGTGATCCCTCAGATGGAACGGACCTCAGTCAATCGAAGTTGGGATGACCATGAGTTGAAAGCTACTCGCTAATCATACACCCTGAATTGCCCGATCTACAAGTACTGCTTTTCAGCGGAAGACTGCTGACCGATATGCGCCCTGTATTCAGCACAGCCTCAACGAACTATCAGCAACTGAGGATTTCAACAGAGCCTCGCTGTCGGTTCTGTTATCCTCCCAAAGGGGTGCGGGGGAGGAAAACGCCCTCGGGTACAAACAATGGCCACGCTCCAAGCAGCGACGACCTCGATCGGCGCGATCGTAACGGATACAGAGGCAGTCCGCCAGCTCTGCGAAGCACATTGCTCCGGGACCCTACATTGGGAGATAGACGAAGAAGGCGAAGTCATCATCTGGGAATACGACGCCTTCGAGATCTACGAAACCCGTGAGGATGGGCTTCCTGACTACGAAGGTGGTCTCATCACTCACGCGTTCCTCCGAAAGCTGGCCAACTCTCTCAAACTCGGTGAGGAACTCGACATCCAGACCGCGGGGTACACGAAATGTCAGTTACCGGTGCTGGCCAAACGATGCGTCATCCGTGAGGGGGACATCCTATACGCAGATCTCAGTGGACTCGGTCTAATCGAGGAATCGCAGTTGAATACTCTCGAGTAGAGATCCCAGTATTTCGTCAATTCGACTTGATTGGTGAGCGCGTCGAATCGAGTAGTCTAACGATATGTGAAAGCTGTAGTACCGCGGTCGAGCAACAGCCAATTGCTGTCCCGAGTGCAGCTTAGAACTCAAGCCAACCAGAAATATAGATTGCGCACGTCCAGTCCCCACCACTCTCTGAAGTCTGTTTTGATAAAACGAGTGAAAAACTCACGCGTTTTCATCGTCCAGCACCACTGAGTAGTATGGAGTATGAGATTGGGGGAGACGAATTGGTCAGCACGGCCGTTGTACGCGCGGTGAGCGCAATCGAAGGTCGTGAACCATGTTTCCTTCGACCGCTGGCGGATGTCGTTGATCCGGCTGTGTTAGATACGTTGTTCGACCCGCGGTACGACGGAACACCTCGGACGGGCGGACGCCTCTCATTCGTTTACAACGATTGTTACATCACGATTGACAATGGCGAGTATCTCACTCTTCAGTTGCTCGAAGACCGTTTCTGCGATGAACGTGACCCATAACCCACCGACAGCTTTTCCCGTTGACGGATGGCCGATGACCACCCTCGGAGCTCACTGCCCAGGGTCACGAACGGTCAACAACCCCTGGGCCATGAGTCGTCGGGCGATTACGACGAGACCATTCCCGAATCCTTCGCCGAAGATCGCTTGTTCCTCCTTAGTGCCGGGCATGATTGAACTCACGAGAATCGTCGATCGGTCGGTCAGGAGAAGCCGGCCGATTGCCGTTTCGTCTTCAGTAGTGTTCTCGCCGTGTAGCCACTCTAAGCCAGAGATGAACGTCGTGGCGTCCGGCACGGCCATTTGGATTTGGTCCTGAAGAGACTTCGTCAATGCTCCGATGAGAAGATCGACCCCGTTACCGACGTCGTTGAGGCTGGCAACGAGATCTTCGGTCAGCAATGACTCATCGCCTAGTACTAGTACGACCTCCATGGACGCTTTCTCGATAAGTTGGTCCGTCCGATTTTCAATCGCGTCGCGCCCGGACATCGTCCACACCTGCTGGACGGGAGTCTCGTCGTCTCCATCGACAACTTCGACCGTATCCAGAGCATCGTGGAGTCGCTCAACGCGGTCTTCGTACTGGTCTCGGAGCGTTTCAGTCGCCTCTTCGAGCGGAACCGCCCGGAACTGCTGCGGGCTCGAGTGCTGGATCTCGACCAGGCCTTGCGCCTCCAGCACTCGAATCGCATCGTATACCCGCGTTCGGGGAACCTCCGTCATCTCACTCAACAGCTTTGCTGTTCCCGCATTGAGACGGGACAAGCCGACGAAGCATCGTGCCTCTATTCTTTCAAGCCGAGTTGCTGGAGGACTTCGATCGCTTCCTCCAAACTATCATTAGTATTCATGTGTCCCAACCTCACGAGGTATTCCCTAGTGATTCTCTAGATAATTCGCCTCCGACACGGATAGGTATTGTCACTCAATTCATGACGGCAACCACCGGAAGGACGCGGTGCGACCCATATGACGGCCTAATCTCGTGGAACAGACGAATTTTCCGGAGAGTTTGTGATGATTATAGTAACAACAGAGGTATGGGCGTATAGACGTATAGAGATGCAGATATACGAGTGAGTAAAGAAGTCACCCGTTTAATCACAAAAGAGATTTACCGAGTGGTGGCCAACCACTTTACTGGCGCGCAATCTGGTACTGTGTCCCAACCACGCTACTGCTGCGTGCCGCTCCGGCCACTTCATGTGGCCGGTACTGATCCAATGCCGCCAAAACGATGAGCCACGATCCAATAGAGGACCCCCAGTCCGTCGCAATCGAGCAACTCGAACGGTTCGGGTTGAGTGCCTACGCCGCACGGACATTTGTCGCGCTTGCTAGCCTCGGTACGGGGACGGCCAGAGACGTCAGCCAAGTGTCGGAGGTGCCACGCACTCGAGTATACGATGCAATCGACGAGTTACACGACCGGGGACTCGTCGATATCCTCCAATCGTCACCCAAGCGATTCTGGGCGATCTCCGCCGAAACCGCGAGTCGGACATTCGAACATGAGCTAGAGTACCGCACGAAAATCCTCCAGAAGGCGCTGAGTGAACTCGAACCCATCGAACGCCAAGCCGAACAACGCGGCGTCTGGACGGTAGATGGACAGACTGCAGTCACGGAACGAGTCCTGGAGTTCTTCGCGAGCGCGGAAGAAGAGATCGTATACATGACCGTCGAGGACCTCCTCACGGACGATTTAATCGACGGATTGAGCGAGGCTGCAGACCGGGGTGTCTCGATCAAGCTTGCAGGGGTTTCATCGGAGGTTCAAGAGCACATTCAGGACAGCATTCCCGGCGCGATAATGTTTGAGTCGCTGTGGGTCTGGTCGGACACGTCAGCGGGACGGCTCATGATGGTCGACGGGCAAAAAACGCTCGTGAGTGCGCTCGTCAACGGCGCGGACGCGAGTCCGTCCGATCCGCGGTCGGAAACCGCCATCTGGGGCGAGGGTGAAACGAACAGTCTGGTCGTAGTTCTGAAGGCGATTTTCACTTGGCGACTCGGCGCGAACGGCCCGGACTAATGGAGAGAGATAAATTTGGTAGCAACAGTATACATGAATTCACGCGGTCTATCAGTCCCATCAACAGACTATCGATATCACCCATGACTGGGTCAGATCGAACAGATGATCGCGAACCGGTTCCTTATTCGGACGGTGAGATTCGGGCAGAACACGACTAGTCGGCAATTCCTCCCAGCGCTGCGGTTATCGAGACGGTTGCAATCGCGTCCGACCGTGAGCCCACGTCACTCGAACCGCTATACAAGACGGTTGATCCAGATGCCTTAGATGCGCTCCTTGGTTCGAGTGAAATCCCCTCGATTGACGGAGATATCACCGTTTCGTTCGTGTTTGCTGGCCACGACGTAATTGTTGAAAACGATGGAAGGGTTGTCGTTGGGCCAGTTGAGCCACGATCGGACGGGGAGTAATAGCGGGTCAATCGAGTGGAAGCTACTCAGTATTCAAAGGCTGGACACCGCCATTTCATCGGGCAGTGAGTCCAAAACTGCCTCAACCTGATCGTTGGACTGATACCGGACGGTCCCGCTTCTGCGATCGTGTTTGACGACGCCGTGATCTTCTAACTTCGGCAATGAGGTGTGGTATAAATGGATAGCAAGTTGTTCCCGGTCCATACCTCGGTTGCCGTCGAGCTTCAGTTCGCCACTGTATATTCGGTCTACAAGGTCGTCGATTGTCATTTTACTAGTGGTCTCGTGCCGTAATTGTTGGATGACCCGTCGTTGGCATCGATCAGCGATAAGCTGTAGACAGTTGTCAAGAGTTTCCACCAGCATAGTACACGTACCTACGACTATCCTCATAAAAAGCAAACATTTTCACAATCATCTGGTTTTTGATTATCTGAGTTACCCTGTCATCCGGATGCATTCAACGGATGTGTCAGTGCGTCCAATCCTGTACTCCGAGAATTGTCGGGTTCTCACGGACCAGAACAGCTCTATGTAGTTCCACTATCCTACTGTCTATGACAATGTGTCTCGTTCTCTCTATCGGCGGAAGCGATCGTCTATCGGCCAACGGTTGAGTCCGCTCGCTCCTGGGCAAACAGGTCAAGGACGACCTTCGAGCCGCCGAGTATGACGGGGCCGACGAACAGGCCAATCGCCCCAAACAGAACGATTCCCCCGAAGATACCCACGACGATGGTCGCGACGTTGATCGCTCCGCTCCGGTTGATGATCGCCGGGCGAAGGTAGATGTCCGAGGCGCTGACCACCGACCCGTAGACGAAAAGCAGTACCGCTGCAGTGGGGCGACCGATTGCGAGCAGGTAGCCCGAAACCGGAAGCCAGACACCGAATGCCCCAACGAGGGGGAGCAACGTGAGGACAAACGTTGCCACGGTCAAGAACACAACCCCGGGCATGCCAACGAGCGCCAATCCGATGCCGAGTAGTACCGCTTGGACCCCCGCGACGGCGACGTTCCCGATGACAGACGCCCACATGAGGGCGTCAGGTTCTCTAATGAGTTCTCGCTCTACGTGATCAGAGAGGGGGACAATCGACTGCAGCCATGTGACGAACTGTTCACCGTCTCGCAATAACGCAAAGAGTACGAAGACCGTCACGGTGAGTCCGATCAGCATACCAGGGAGACCGCCGATGACGGTTACCGCGCCGGTTGCGAGACGCTGCAACCCGGTCGCGATTGGCTCTTGATATGTCGCATACAATAGATCGAGATCGATTACATAGCCAATGGTTTCGATTCGATCCTGAACGGTGTCCAGACTGAGTCCTCCTTCTTGCAGGGCGGTTAGCAGCCCCAGTCCCTGCTGAATTGCAACTGTGAGGAGATACGCGACCGGGATGAAGAGTACAAATACCGAAAGCGAAATGAGGATGAGGGCAGCCGGAGCTGAGCTCGTGTGGCGCTCGAGCTTCCGTTGTGCGGGTGCGAGAACGTATGCGAGGACGATCGCGAGCAAGATATACTGAAGCTGTGTGAAAACGAAAAGTAGGCCGAGAACGCCGCTCACTACCGCCAAGATCGACAGTACAACATGGTCCGAAAACCAATGCTGACGGTCTCCCTGTTCAGTCATATTGACATAAAGGTCCCTTCATTCTTTATTTGTGTGTACAGAATCGGACCATCTGTCAACCACCTCGTCCTCACCCCGCCGTAGGCGGTTAGGACAAAGCTTGCGTGGCTTCCAACGGGGGTGAGTTGTACGCCCGTCTAAACTTGTTTGTTGGCAGGTCGGACCAGCAGAGGAGATTACTAAATTCTTTGGCAGTTCAGGGTCTGGCCTCAACGTCGGTGACGGCCGAGATGCTCGTCGTCTTCGCCTTCGTTCTCTTTGCGACCGAACGGTTCCCAATCGACGTCACCACGCCCACCGGTCGCCAACGTTGGCCGAACGTTGATTCATCTGGCCGCCATCCTAGAAGCATGGCCGAGTTTCCAGACGAACGACAGCTCGTACTACGGGCGCGTTCCCAGTTGGACCAGTGGACGAAGAGTGCCCGGAGAGAGGCGTACACTGAACTGTTTGAAGGCGACGATCCTCTCCTCTCCCCTGAAGAGGTGCAACTCCTCGATGCGCTCGACTCGGAACTGGAGCGACAGGGCGGCGATGGTGTCTGGGGGACCGATCAGTACGGAATCCACACGGCGGGGACCTCAAGCTCGGATACCTCACTTGGCGTCGTCTGTGTCTATCATCCACAGATCACTAAGGACTCCGTCCTCCGTGGGCGAGACGGTCTCGACGACGAGACCGAAGAGCGACTTAACGCAGCACTCTGGAAATACAGCGAGCGCGTCGCGACACTCATCGAAGCAAAACTCGACGATTTCGTTCGTCGAACGCAGAGTTAATGTCCTGGCCAGATACTCTTTCGGGTGATCGTTCGTCTATGTCTTAATTCAGCGAGCGAATCTCACCGTCGACAGTGCGGCGGAAATCACATTGGGTTGTGTGATTCTAAGCCCGAGGCTCAAGTCGCAGGTATATAAGTAGGTGGTTGATGTTATCACATGTGACTCAGGGATGTGCCAGCTACAATGAATGAGGGGCGGAGCGACGGTCTCCGAAGTGTGTCTGCGAGTGGTGGGCTTATTGGCCTGGCAGGTTCGTGAATAGGTCTGTTTTCAGACTTATCATTTAATTGTACCTTCCAAGCTCATGGCCCGGGTTCGAATCCCGGCCGGCGCACTCCCTTCGGTCGTACGCCGGCCGACCCTCGCAAACCTTTGGTTTGCTCGGTCCCGGCCGGCGCATTTTCTCGGATACAACGAGCACAAACGGGTACTGCTGAGTGTGTAGACCAGGCTACGAGTTGGGAGACGATACGTTAGTTAGTCGCCATCTACATAACACGAGAACGATATTTTGCATTCGATAGGCTCAGTTGCGTCACAAGAGCCCGGAGACTACTATGAGATACGACCCGACGCCCGTCGAAGATCGCCGCGACGCGCTCAACAGGGTGAGATAGCCATGACGAACCCACTCTTTTCCACCTACACCCAAGGGGAGAACCGCGTCACATCCACCTTGTTGGCCGTCTTCGAGCACATCAACAGCGCACTTCTCGAAGAGATCCTCGAAACCGTCCTCGACGAGTCTGACTTCCAGCTCATCACGTTCGAGAACCAAGTGAGCGGCGTCGACTCAGTACCAGACGCAGTTATTCGCTCATCGAACGCGGTGTGGTTCGAGACCAAGACGGCACGAGATGCAGTCGACCGCGACCAACTCGAACGCCACCTCTCGGCTCTTGGCGATACTGAACGCCTCGTCGTACTAACTCCAGATGCAGAAGCACCCACGGGGGAGCTTCCCCGAGATGGGCGCATCGTGTGGGCGAACTTCGACGACATCGTCGATGCAGTCGAGGCCGTTCTCGACCGCGATATTGGCACGACCGATGAAATGATGACCGTCCCTACCGAACGCGAGGCGTTCCTCCTGCGCGAACTGGTACGATTCATCTACGACGAGGGGCTCACGAGCGGCAAAGAGGATCGCGTACTCGTCGTTGCGGCTCGTCGTGCGTGGCCTGAGTACGAGAAATACGGGCTCTACTTCTGCCAAGTCGGACGGTCGTTCAAGCCGGTGAGTCACCTCGCGTTTTACACAGATGGAGAAATCAAGACGGCGGTGCCGAGAATCACCGGCATGGTCGACAGCGTCGAACTGACCGAGGCGGGCGTCAAGGCACACGACGACCTGACCGCACAACAACGTGACGAGGTGAGTGCTGCAGTCGCTCAGATGAGTCGAGATGGGTCGTGGCGACACGGAGAGGAACAAAAGGTGATATTTCTTTCCGAGAGCCTCGAACTCCCTCAGACCATTCAGAACGACAAGACGGCATCAGACACGAATCGCACGGTTGCCTTCGTGCAAGGACATCGGTACGTGTCTCTATCTGGACTTCAGCAGCAGCCGACTCATACGACCGAACTCGAATAACACCTGTCGATTTGATCATAGAGCTAACAACGACGCGTACTGAACCATCAACGGCTTATTCTCAAACCGAGTCAAGAATCTTAAACAGTCCCCCGACCGTTCTAGCGGAGAACGATGAAAGAAGAGATTCACAACTACACCGGCGAGGGAATCGAGGTGAGCTACGACGTGCGGCGGTGTATCCACGCGAGAGAGTGCGTCCGCGGCCTGCCGGCGGTGTTCGACCCGGACCGACGACCCTGGATCGACCCGAACAACGCGGACGCCGACGACATCGCCGAGGTGATAGAACGATGTCCCACCGGCGCGCTCCACTACGAACGAACGGACGACGGCCCCGAGGAAGCCGTCCCCGACGAGAACACCGTCACCGTCACGTCGGACGGCCCCCACTACGTCCGCGGCGACGGCGTCATCGAGACGCCGGGCGGCGGTGAACTGCTCGCCGACACGCGGATGGCGCTGTGTCGGTGCGGAGCCTCCGAGAACAAACCCCTCTGCGACAACTCCCACCTCGAAATCGAGTTCGAGGCGTTGGGGACCGTCGGGGACGAACACGCCGACGACGTGGGACCCGGCACGACGGACCGCGGCGGCCCACTCACCGTCGTGCCGACGCCCGACGGGCCGCTCCACGTCACGGGGCTGTTCGAGATGCACGGCGAAGACGACGCGTCGGTGTTCCGCGGGACGGACGCGTGGCTCTGCAGATGCGGGCACTCCGGAGCGAAGCCCTTCTGCGACGGCACACACGCCCGCGTCGGCTTCTCGACCGAGGGTGAGTGAACGTTCTGGCGAGCGGTGAAGCGGGTCGAGGTGCCGTGCCCGCTCACCGGTCGACGCCCCGGAGCTGCACCAGCGCGCCGTGGACGTGGGCGAGTTCCGGATTCCGGTCGGTGACCTCGTCCGCGAGTCGGTGTAGCTCCTCGGTCGGGTCGCCGTCGAAGCGATAGAACTCGAACGTCGGCGCGGCGTGTCCGTCGGTGTCGCCGGTGCCGTCCACATCGCCGAGGGGCTGTTCGGTCAGCCACCGAGCCAGCGGTCGCATCGCCGCCATCATCACGCCGTACAGTTCGAGGACGATGTCGTCTTTCGTCTCGGCGTCGACGGGCGAGTACAGTCCGTCCAGCAGGACGTAGAGGTACGAGTAGCAGGCGTTGAACAGGTCCGCGGCCGGACGGAGCCGTGCCGGATACTCGGCGGACAGCGGGTTGGTCGGCACGGGGCGCGTCCCGCCGAGCGAATGCGTCCCGTCGGCGATCTGTTTGAATTTGTAGTAGTGTGTCTGTTCGTGATGGTCGGGGTCCGCGTACTCGGCCTCGCGGTACCCCTCGCCCTGGTGGACGATGGTCTCGATGGCGCGGGCGGCCGTCTCCCAATCGGTGACGGGGTGGAGCCCGCCGCTCTCCTCGGAATCGTACTCCACGGGGGCGTAGTACTCCGGCTCCGCCATCTGGCGGTCGATTCGGTCCGCCTCGAACAGTCCCGCCTCGGCGTCGAGGCGGTCGACGGCCTCCTCGACGGCCATGTAGAACTGCTCTATCGTCTCGTAGTCGTCGTCCTCCGGGAGTCCGCCGACCTCCCGGGGCCGTTCGATGGTCGCGAACACCCGGTCGATCACTTCTGGGGAAGCCCGTTCCAGGTCGAGGACGATCTCGGGTCGGTGGTGCGGCAGCGCCATCGGATACGACGGAACGACGGCCTCGTCGTAGAACTGGGGCTCGCCGCCGACGGCAGCGAGCACGTTCGCTACGAGCGCCGCGTGGAGCATCTCCTCGACGACGACGCTCCGAATGAGCCGATACGGTACCGAGGCGTCGTCGTCGATCGAGTACATCGCGTAGAGGTACGCGGGGATGGTCGAGAGTTCGACTCGAATCGCCCACTGCAGGTGCTCGCGGAGTGATTTTGAGGTATCGATCGTCATGCGTCTCACGGGAGTTCAGCGGCTACGTCGATAAGTGACGTGGAGGGGACAGCAACCACCTCTTCGTCGTCGGCGAACGGCACCTCTCGGGTGTGCATCTCGAAATAGATGCCGGAAATTCGGAACCCCACGTACGATTCGCCGCGACGCCGACGAGTAGCACCGCCGTCGATTCGCTCAGCCCCGAACGTTCCCTCTCAACAGCCGCTGGAGCAGCGCGACGAGATCATCCGCCGACGGCTCCCCGCCGTACACCGACACCGTATCGACGCCGGCGTAGCCGTGCTCGCCGGAGTCGTCGCGTTCCCAGTAGAGCCAGGCGGTGTCGTCGCCGCCGTCCAGTCCCGTCTCCTCGACCGGGAAGGAGAGCACGAGAGCGTCGGTCGTCTCCGACTCCTCGCCGTGTCCGGTCGTCGTCGACGTCACCTCGCCGTCGTCGACCGGGCGCGCGCCGGCACCGTCGTCGAGCGCGCTCCGGGAGCCGAAGCGATAGGCCACCTCTCGCTCGGTCGGGTCGAACGTCTCGCGCTCTCCGTCTCCGTTCAGGAACTCCGAGGGGTAGACGGCGACCGAGACGCGCTCGTGCTCGTCTACGTCCACGAAGTTGTCCTCGTTTTCGGGCTGGACGTCTATCTCCAGTTCGACCGGGAAATGCGCCGCGGCGACGCCGCTCAGTACGGGAACGGCAGCCGCTGCCGCCGCGATTCCGGCGGTCCCCCTCAGGAACCGACGGCGGTCGAAACGTCCCAACGCGCCCGCGTCCGCGTCCGATGGCTCCTCACGAGACATGGTACGTCGAAACGATTCGGCGGCGCGGAGAAGGCCGTTCTGGTACGATCACCGAAGTTTCGAGGCGTTGTCGACTCCGGCGACCGGTGGCCGACGCGCTCCCGAGGGTGCCCCTTCCGCGACGCTCAGTTCGTCACGACGATTTTGCCGACGTGGTCGCGCTGCTGCATCGCGGCGAACGCCACGCCCGTCTCTTCGAGCGGGTACGTCTCGTGTATTTCCGGTGTGAGCGAGCCGTCTGCGACGAGATCGACCAGCCGTTCGAGGTCAAGTTGCGTCCCCATCGTGCTGCCGATGACACGCTTGTGCCCGAGGAATAAATCGGGAATATCGATCTCGGAGCGACTACCCGCGGTCCGTCCGCAGACGACCATCCGTCCACCGCGACGCAGGAGGTCCACCCCGAGTTCGGTGTACGGACCGCCGAGGTGGTTGAGTACCGCGTCGGGCCCCCCGACCTCTCGAACCGCCGCGCGAATCTCGTCGACGTCGGTTCCCTCGATAGCGTGGTCGAGGCCCAACTCCGACACCTGTTCGAGCTTCGCCGCCGAGGACGAAGTGCCGACCGTCCGTGCGCCGAGTACGTCGGCGAGTTGGACCCCCGCGACGCCGACGCCGCCGGTCGCACCCGGAACGAACACCAGATCTCCGGGGCCGACGTCCGCGCGACGGAGCATGTGGAAGGCGGTCATGTACGCCGTGGGGAGCGCCGCCGCCGTCGTCGCATCGACCGAATCGGGGAGCGGAACGAGGCGGTCGGCCGCGACGAGTGCGGATTCAGCGAGACCGCCGTGATACAGCGAGAACTCCTCGCAGAGATTTTCGGGGCCTTCGCGGCAGAACCAACAGACTCCGCAGGTCTCGTTCGGACAGAGCACGACCCGGTCGCCGGGTTCGATCGCTGTCACGTCGTCACCGACGGTGCTCAC
Organism: Haloprofundus halobius; assembly: GCF_020097835.1. Taxonomy (GTDB): domain Archaea; phylum Halobacteriota; class Halobacteria; order Halobacteriales; family Haloferacaceae; genus Haloprofundus; species Haloprofundus halobius. The sequence continues at coordinate 1,678,107 of NZ_CP083666.1, read as the reverse complement.
GACGCCCGCGACGTCGAGACCGCTGACGAACGGCAGATCGCCGGTGTCGACCATCGCGGAGTCGCCGTCGAGTATCCACAGGTCGTGGCGGTTGATAGCGCAGGCGTCGACGTCGACGACCGCTTCGCCTCGACTCGGTTCGGGCGTCGGTTCGTCGACGATACTGACGCCGTCGGGGCCGACGAGTTCGGTGAATGCTGCGGTGCGCATCGACCGGCCGTTCGTCCGCCGTGCGCATAGACGTACCGCGGAGACGTGATGGCAGTTGCCCGACGTGAGTGGCTCGACCACGTTCGCCGCTGCTGTCACGTCCCCATCATTACTTACCGCACCTTGTGATACTCCCTCGTGGTATGTCAAACCGATTCACACGCGACGAAGCGCTCGACGAACTCCGCGCGACCGTCGACGAGGGAGAGGCGATAATCGGTGCGGGTGCCGGGACGGGTATCTCGGCGAAGTTCGCCGAGCGCGGCGGCGTCGACCTGCTCATCATCTACAACTCCGGTCGCTACCGGATGGGCGGCCGCGGGTCGCTGGCCGGACTGCTGTCGTACGGCGACGCCAACGAGATCGTCGTCGAGATGGGTCACGAGGTACTCCCGGTCGTCGAGGAGACGCCGGTGCTCGCCGGCGTCAACGGGACGGACCCGTTCCGACAGATGGACGTGTTCGTCGCCGACCTGAAACGTCGCGGCTTCTCGGGCGTCCAGAACTTCCCCACAGTCGGCCTCATCGACGAGGACAGCCAGTTCCGACAGAATCTGGAGGAGACCGGGATGGGGTACGACAAAGAAGTCGAGATGATTCGCGAGGCCAGCGAGCAGGAGATGCTCACCTGTCCGTACGTCTTCGACACCGATCAAGCGCGGGAGATGGCCGAGGCCGGTGCCGACGTCGTGGTCGCGCACATGGGACTGACGACGAGTGGCGACATCGGCGCGGAGACGTCGCTGGACCTCGACACCGCCGCCGAGCGCGTGCAGGCGATTCACGACGCGGCGAAAGCGGTCAGAGACGACGTGCTCGTCATCTGCCACGGCGGCCCGATAGCGTGGCCCGACGACGCGGCGCACGTCCTCGACAACACCGAGGGCGTCGTCGGCTTCTTCGGCGCGTCCAGCATCGAACGCCTCCCGACCGAGGAGGCCATCGAGAACCAGGCACGCGAGTTCAAGGGGATCGAACTATAGCATGACTCGAAACGGACTGCTCACGAACGGCGAGACCCCGTCGAGTCGACGATTCGAATCGGCCGCCGAAACGAGGGAGACGAACGTGTCGAGGGGGGCGAAACCATGAGCGTCGTTATCGTCGGGACGCTCGACACGAAAGGCGAGGAGATCGCGTTCGCCCGCGACGTTATCGAAGCACAGGGGCTCGACACCCACATCGTCGACGTGGGCGTGATGGGCGACCCGGAGATTACGCCGGACACCGACGCCGAAGCCGTCGCCGAGGCCAGCGGGAGCGACCGCCAGTCGCTCCGAGACGCCGGCGACCGCGGCGAGGCGATGGACGCCATGGGTCGCGGTGCCGCCGCTATCGCCGAGCGACTGCACGAGGAAGGCACCTTGGAGGGGATCCTCGGACTCGGCGGGTCCGGCAACACCTCCGTCGCGACGACGGCGATGCGGGCGCTCCCCGTCGGCGTCCCGAAGCTGATGGTGTCGACGATGGCCTCGGGCGACGTCGAACCGTACGTCGGCTTCAAGGACGTCACGATGATGTACTCGGTCGCCGACATCGAGGGACTGAACCGGCTCTCGCGGCGCGTCATCGCGAACGCGGCGCTGGCGACGGCCGGGATGGTCGGAAGCGACGCCGACGTCGACGTGGAAGAGAAACCCACCATCGCGCTCACGATGTTCGGCGTCACGACGCCCTGCGTTCAGACCGCCCGAGCGTATCTCGAAGACACCGGTTACGAGACCATCGTCTTCCACGCGACCGGTTCGGGCGGCCGAGCGATGGAGAGTCTCGTCCGAGAGGGCGTCGTCGACGGCGTGCTCGACGTGACGACGACCGAGTGGGCCGACGAACTCGTCGGCGGCGTGCTCACCGCCGGACCGGAGCGACTCGACGCACCCGGCGAGGTCGGAATCCCGCACGTCGTCTCCGTCGGAGCGCTCGACATGGTGAACTTCGGACCGCCCGAGTCGGTGCCCGAGCGGTTCGAGGGTCGGAACTTCTATCAGCACAACCCGCAGGTGACGCTGATGCGGACGACGCCCGAGGAGACCGCCGAACTCGGCGAGATACTGGCGGAGAAGGTGAACGACGCGTCGGGGCCAGTCGCGGTGTACCTGCCGCTCGAAGGCGTGTCGATGCTCGACGTCGAGGGCGAACCGTTTTACGATCCAGCGGCCGACGAGGCGCTGTTCGACGCCGTTCGGAAGCATCTCGACTCGGATGTCGAACTCGTCGAGATGGACGCCGCGGTCAACGACGAGGAGTTCGCGCTGGCGCTCGCGCGGAAGATGGACGAATTCGTGAGCGAGAGTTCGTCGTAACCGACGACTGAGGCGTTTCGGCGGCGTAGCGTCGGATTGCTCCGGCGTTGCGACGGTCCGACGTAAGGTCGCTCCAACGTTGCAACGGTTCGACGTCGCAACGTCCGACGCTGCGATGCCGTGACGATTCGACGCGTCCGCGGCCCACAAACTCGGGTTCGCGGACCGTTCCGCACCTTCTCGGCGCTGGCGCACCTACCTCTGCCGAACCGCCATGAACAACAACGGTCGACCCACGTGCGACGTCTGCGGCGGCGACTTCTCCGAACAGGACCCGGTCGTCGAACTCCGACTCGGCGAGTTCGCCGTCGAGCAGCGACTGTTCTCGGTCTCACACGCGGTCGGCGGCGAGGTCTATCGCGCGCTCGTCCACCTCTCCTGCGTCGACGCACCGCAGGGCCCCGACCGCGGTCGGACGCTGCGGGGGATTCTGGACGCCGTCGGGGTGCAAGACGCGTCGCTCGCGTTCGCGGAGCCTCCCGGCGCTCTCGGCGAACCCGAACCGGTACCGGACGCCTCCGAGAACGATTGAGCGCTTTGCCACGTTCGACAAAAGTGTGTCAGCCGGTGAGCGCGACGAGCGGGTCGCCGGCGAGCGTGACACCGACTACGGCGACCGTCGGAGTCGGACGCGCCCCTCGTCGTAGGAGTCGACGTGTTCGGTCCGCAGTTCGTTCGAGTCGTCGTCGCCCCACCCGAGCAGGTCTTTCACCTTGTCCGTGAGGCTCGAATCGTCGTCGCGGTCGACGGTCGCGCGGTCGCCGTTTACCTCGCGTATCGTTCCCACCCGGTCGCCCTCGGCGGTCACGACGTCTTTGCTCCGATCGTCTTCGGTGAACTCTCGAACCATCGCACGTGATAAATCGTTACAGTCGGGGAGATAGATCCTGCTTGTATTTACCGACCCATCGAGGACGCGTGCGCGGTCCGGCGAAGACGGCTGCGCGACCCACTGAGGAGAACGTGGGCCGACGATGTCCGCGCGGCCGCGCGCCGCTCGAACGGGCGGGTCGACAGTTATGGATCCGCGCGTCGCGAACCTACGCGGAGGAGGACAGATGAACTTCGACGAGTTCACCGGTCAGGTCCAGAATCGACTCGAACTACCGGATACCGGCGAATCGGTCCGCGCTATCCGGGCGACGCTCACCACGCTCGGCGAGCGACTGCAGGAAGGCGAGGCACAGGACCTCGCCGGCCCGCTTCCGATGGAGATCGACCGCTACCTGCTCGACGCGGACTCCGGTCAACGCTTCGCCTTCGACGAGTTCGTCGACCGCGTCGCCGAGCGCGAGGGGTCGACCGACCCCATCGACAGGAGCGACGCGACGTATCACGCGCAGGCTATCGTCGCGCTCGTGAACGACGTCGTCCCGCCCGGCGAGATGGAGGACGTGCGAGCGCAACTGCCCGAGGAGTACGGGAAGCTGTTCCAGTTGGCCGACGAACGAGAGGAGTAGGCACGCGAGACGAAAATCGAACGCGAACGCCGACCCGTCGCTCACCCGATGGTGATGTGGCCTTCCCCGCGCAACTGGTCGGCGTCCTGCTTCTCGTACCGCCAGACGATGTCGGCTTTCTCGTCCTGCCAGTCCCACGGTTCGACGAGCACGATGTCGCCCTCGCGAATCCAGATTCGCTTGCGCATCCGACCGGGGATGCGACCCATCCGCTCTTTGCCGTCGTTACAGCGGAGTCTGACGCGGCCGTACCCCTGCATGTCCGTCACGAGCGCGAACTGCTCGTCGTCCGTGGGCATCCGGAGGTTCCGCCGTCCGGATTCTTCACTCATAGTTGACAGTAGACGGCGGGAGAGCTAATAGCTGGCGTCGAACCCGGTGCGACGCGTCCGAGCGCGAGTACGGCTCCCGTCGCGCGTCGCTCGCCCGGTCGTCATCGGTTCGCGCGCTCGTGGTCGAGCAGACGTCGCTTCAGCGTGAGGTCGTCGTCGCCGGCGGAGTAGCCACCGAGCGAGTCCGCGCCGACGACGCGGTGACACGGAACGACGAGCGGGACGGGGTTGCGGCCGCAGGCCTGGCCGACGGCGACGGCGGCGGTGTCGAGCGTCGCCGCCAACTCGCCGTAGGTGCGCGTCTCGCCGTAGGGAATCGCCGCCATCGCTCGCATCACCTCGCCGGTGAAACCGATCGGTCGACGCACGTCGAGGTCGAACCTCCGGCGCTCGCCGGATTCGTAGGCGGCGACCTGTCGGCGGAGTTCGCCCGGGGACGCCGACACCGCCGTCTCGTCGAGCGTGACGACCGCTCCGAACAGTCTCACGTCCACCCTGGTCGCCCCCTCTCGGGTCGTCGCCGTGGTCGACGCGCTCCGCCCCCACCGAACCGTTCTGTCGAGTTCACTCTCTGGGGGACGACCCGCCGGAACAAGACTGATTCGGCCCGTGAGGCGCGACGTCGTTCCTCCCGGGCGCGTCGTCTCTCCCGGGGTGGCGTCAGTTTCTCCCGTCGTGTGTCGGTTCACTCCACGTCGGCGAGCGCGTACAGCGATCCGCCGAAGGCGGCGACGTAGAGCGATCCGTCGACGGCGGCGGGACTGCTGAGCACGTTGCCGTCGGTCCCGAAGCGCCAGCGCCGCTCGCCGCTGTCGGCGTCGACGGCGTGGACGCTGGCGCTGGAACTGCCGACGTAGGCGGTGTCGCCGACGATGGTCGGGCTACTTCTGACGTAGCCGCCGGTCGGATAGCGCCAGCGCTCCTGTCCGTTCGCTGCGTCGAGCGCGTACAGGCCGCCGTCGTCGCTGCCGACGTACACCACGCCGTCGGCGACGCTCGGACTACTCTGGACGCCCCTACCGGTGACGTACTGCCAGCGCTGGATCCCGTTTTCGGCGTCTATCGCGTAGACGTTGGTGTCCTCGCTGCCGACGTACACTACGCCGTCGACGACGCTCGGACTGCTTCGGACGACGTCGTTGGTTTCGAACTGCCACGACACCGCCCCGGTGTCGATGTCGAACGCGTACACCGTCCCGGTGGAGTCGCCCACGTAGACACTATTCTCGTCGACGGCCGGGGTTCCGTCGACGTAGCCGTCGACGCGGGCGGTCCACTGCGGGTCGCCGGTCTCGGCGTCGAGCGCGTACACCGCGCCGCGGGGGTCGACGAGCGACGTCTCCGCGCTGCCGACGTACACCACGCCGTCGACGACCGTCGGACTGCTCGGTGAGCGACCTTTCGTCGCTCGGCCCGACGTGTTGATAGTCTGGTACTCCCACCGTTGACTCCCGTCAGCGGTGTCGAGGGCGTATATCGGCTGTTTTCCCGTCGACGCGCCCACGTAGACGGTATCGCCGACGACCGCCGGACTCCGAGCGAGCACCTCACCGGACTCGAACTGCCACCGGTCGTCACCGGATTCGACGTCTTTGGCGTACAGGAAGCCGTCGTTCGCTCCGAAGTAGAGCGTGTCCTCGACGACGGCCGGACTCGACAGGATGCCGCTGACGTCCCGTCCCAGTATCTGCCGTTCTCCGGGCGTGAACCGCCACCGAACCCTCACGTTCCCGGAGGGTCCGACCCCGTCTATCTGGTAACCCGTGTTCGCGGCGTCGCTCTGGAACATCGGCCACGCGGCGCGCGGCGTCTGCGACTGGTTCTGTCGTGACTGCTCTCGACGATTCGACCCGGTCTGTTGCGTGTTTTCTCCCGTAGAGTCGGTCGCTCGACCCCTGACGGAGTACAGCGGACCGCCGACGCCGACGGCGCCGACCGCCGCGAGGAATCGGCGGCGAGATTGTTCTGGGTGCGACACGATACATCGAGATAGTCCGTCTCAAAACGTAACTGTTTTTTACGCTCCCTCAGAGAGTACGAAAACGCTGAAGTTCCGGAGGATTCGACTGCGGGTCGACGCGTGGACGGACGGTCAGCGGCGGAGTCGTTCCGTGACGGCCCCACACCTGAGACACGTCGTGGTCCGGCACGGCACCCGTGCGAACTTCCGGTTCTCCGGGTTCGTCTGCTGTTCGTCGCTCGTCGAGACGATACTCACCTCGACTTTGTGTTCCGTCTCATGGCCACAGTCGGCGCACTGTTCGGTCAGCGTGTAGTCGTCTTCGCTCGGTTCCGCCGATACGCTCCCTCGATTTACTTTCTCCATCGATATATAGTGTTCCCCCAGCACAGTCTCCGCGCTACCATCCGTAACTCACAGCACTTCTGCTTCGGGAACATGCCTGTACTGACAAGGTGTATAAATAGGACCGCCGCCGCTGTCGGACACTCCTTCACCCCCGGGTACGCACGGCGAGTTTATCTCGGTCGACGGCCTCCCTACGTCTCGACATGACGTTCGTACTCTTCGGTGGACTGCCGGGCGGCCCCGAGATGCTCATCATCCTCCTCATCGTCGTCCTGCTGTTCGGCGCGAACAAACTCCCGGAACTCGCGCGTTCGACGGGACAGGCGATGGGCGAGTTCAGGCGCGGCCGAGACGAAATCGAACAGGAACTCCGACAGTCGCCAGCCACGTCCGGCCCGACCTCCGGCGTCGGCGACACCGAAGACGACGTGGACCTCGACGCCGACACCGAGCGCGACGCCGACTCGCAGTCGACGAGCTGACGCGACTCGACCGCTTCAGTCACCGGGGACGGCACTCGCTGTCTCTCGGGGGGTCATCCGTCGGTAGGTGAACACGAACACGCCGGTCGCGACGGCGATGAATCCGGCGGCGAACAGAAACGCCGCCGTGTTGGAGACGACGTCTTTGACTACGCCGACCATCAGCGGCCCCGCCACCTGCCCGATTTTCCACGAGATAGAGCGAAGCGACATACTACTGGCGACCGAATCGAACCGTTCGCCCTCTTCGACGAACAGCGCCATGCTCGCCGGGAGGCGGAGGCTGTCGGCGACGCCCAAGATGGCGTAGGCGGCGAACAGCGAGAAGAACGCACCGCCGAGCGTCAGCGTCCCCTCGAACGTCTGGACGTATATCGGGTCGAACGCGCCCTCGGCGACGAGTGCGAACGGGATGAAGGCGGTCCCGACGCCGTAGACGAGCGCTCCGGCGGCGACGAAGTACGGCTTGCGCCCGATGCGGTCGGTCAGATCGCCGACGTACCCTTGCGATATCGATTTGGTGAGTTTGCCGCCTGCGAGAATCCACCCGACAGCGAACGCTTCGATACCGAACTGGCCGTACGCGAAGATAGGGAGAAAGATGATGACGGCCATCTTCCCGACGCTGAACGAGAGGCGGAAGAACACCAGCGCCCGAATCATCGGCCGGTCCAACAGCGCACGAAACGTCTCGACGCTCGTCGCATCCTCGGGGTCTTTCCGCCCTCCGGGGTTCGACCGGAGGTTGAAGAAGACGAGCGCGAACGCGCCGATAGTCACCGCGCTCAGCACGAGGTAGGTGAGCGTGAACCCGTGGGCGTACAGCAGGTAGCCGCCGACGACATCGCCGAGCAGACTGGAGAGCGCGGCGACCTGGTTGTAGGATCCGAGCCACCGACCGCTCTCGTTGTCGGGGCTTATCTCGCCGACGACCGTCGACCCGGTGATCCAGAGCAGACTCGCGCCGAGGCCCTGCAGCATCCGAACCAAAACCACGTGGACGGCGTTGTCGACGAGGACGAACGCCCCGAAGACGACGACGTTCAGCGCCAACCCGGCGAGCAAGAAGTGTTTGGCGTTGCCGGTGTCTATCTTCCGGCCGAGCGGGAGGACGATGAGCAGTTGCGTCAGCGCGAACGCCGTGCCGAACAGTCCCTCGACGACGCCCGTCGTCTGGTATATCTCGGCGTACAGCGCCAGCGCGATGATGACCGTCGAGTACGCCTGACTACGGGCGAACGCCGTCCCAGCGAGGGCGGCGAACTCCCGGTTTTTGAGCAACGACAGCGACTGGCCCGGTACCGAGACCACAGTTGCGATTCGAAATGGTGGGCGGACGGATAAATGACCGCATACCGGACGCCTTAGCGGGTGTTTCACACGGGCAACGCCGGGGAAACGAGCCGTCGCCGCGGACGCAGGCGGTCGGTGTCTCGGCGTTCACCGCCCGTCTCAGAGTTCGATGCGCTCGACGAGTTGGTCGTCGGCTTTGGTGTTGACCGCGACGATACGGATGTCGTTCTCCAGTCGGGAGTTGTGCATCTTCGCCTTCAGGAGATTGTCGACCTGGTAGACGCCCGCCGCGTTTATCATCTCTATCTCGACGAGGACGGGCACGTCGTCGCCCTCCTTGAGCGAGACGCTGTTGATTGCTTGGCTGGAGAGCGTGTTGATGCCGCGGCCGCCCTTCTCGTAGGGGATGCGCGAGCGTCCGCGCTCCATGTCGAGCGCGTCGGCGATGCGGATGACACCCGCCTCGTGGGTGAGCGGGTCCTCCTCGGTGTGGTGACAGAGGATGGCGTGCAGCACCTCGGCTTTCATCCGGACGACGCCCGGCGTCTCGTAAAACCGCGGGAGGAAGCGGTCGAGGAGATCCGCCGCGAGCGGAATCGAGTAGTAGGCGTGTTCGTCGCGGTGGACGGTGTGACCGATGTCGTGGAGCGTCGCCGCGAGCGCGACGATGACGGGTTCGTCCGCCTCGTCGAGCCCCTGCTGACGCGCGCCGTTGAACTCGACGCCGCCTCGCTTGAGCAGGTCGTAGAGGCGGAGCGCGCGGTTCCGAACGATTTCGATGTGTTTCGCCCCGTGGTCGTTGTACCCTTTCCGCGTGACGGCGTTGACGTTCTGTGCTTCGAGATACGTCGTCACCTCGGGGTCGTCGAGCAGTTCGGGAAGAATCTCGTTCAGTTTCTCGTCGGGGTAGGCGTGGTCGGCCTCCGAGTCGTACTCCCGCCCGCCGTCCGTCGTGTCTTTCGGGTCGACGCTCGCGTCACTACTCATATCCGACCCAATGCTCGGCGGCGGAAAAGAACTTGCTTTCGATGTGTCTCACGTCGCCACGGCGGTGGATTCACTCAGTCGGCGGCGCTGGCCGCCGCCGACTGCACTTCCTCGTAGTTCGGTTCGACGCCGGGGTCGTCACTCACCCACTTGTACGTCACGTCGCCGTCGTCGTCGACGACGAACACCGCGCGTTTGGACACGTCGTAAACGCCGAGCGACGCGAAATCCATCGACACGTCGTAGCGGTCGACGAGTGTTCGATTCGCGTCGCTCAGAAGCGGGAAGTTCAGGTCGTTCTGTCGGCGGAACTCGTTGAGCGTGAACGGCGTATCGATGCTGACGCCGTAGACCGCGGCGTCGACGGACTCGAAGTTCTCGATGCGGTCGCGGAACGTCTGCATCTCGTTCGTACACGTGCCCGTGAACGCCGCGGGGAAGAATGCGAACACGAGCGGGGCTTCGTCGAGTCGATCCGAGAGCGTGAACGAGCCGACGTCGCCGTCGGCCAGCGGAACGGTGAAGTCGGGCGCGTCGTCTCCTACGTCGACCATAGTCGGCGAAAGTGATAGAACGGAATGACGCTTGCGCTTGCGGAACCGCTCCGGGGGTATCGACCGGGCCGTCGTCGCCCGTATCGACGGTCCCGCGGCCGCTTCGAGCGCCTCATCGGACGGTTTTCCTCACTCGACGGAGCGGACTCGGTGAGCAAAAAGCCTATAACCGCCACAGAGTTAAGCAGGAGTAGAGATGTTCGACACCGCAATACCACTATTCGGGGCGCTTCCGGGGGGGCCCGAAATGCTCATCATCCTCCTCATCATCGTCCTGCTGTTCGGCGCGAACAAGCTGCCGAAGCTCGCGCGCTCGACCGGTCAGGCGATGGGTGAGTTCAAGAAAGGACGCGAGGAGATCGAAGAGGAACTGCAGGAGATGGAAGGCACCTCGGATAGTTCCACCGACGACACGGCTTCGTCTACGACGACGTCCACGTCGACGCAGACGAACAACGAAGCGACCGAGCAGAGCAGCAACTGACCCTTCTGCCCGACGAGTCGGGCATCATTTTCCGCCGTCGAAGCGCACGCTTTTCAGCGACGGCTGCGAACGGTCGCCGGGGCGTGTGGCCTAGCGGATAGGGCGAGAGGTTCCTAACCTCTAGATCGTGGGTTCGAATCCCATCACGCCCGCTCTTCGTGCCGAACGGAGTGAGGCCGAAGAGCGACGCGTGTGGGATTCGAATCAGGGAGGTCGCGCGCAGCGAAGCGAGCACGTCCGACCGTGGTTCGAATCCCGCCACGATCGTTTACTGCGTTCACTCGCGTGGCGTAGTTCGCAAACGCTGCGCGTTTGCTCACTCCCGCCACGCCCGCTCTTCGCGTCGAGCGAATCCAGCAGAAGACGCCCGCTCCTCGTGCCGAGCGACGCGACTTTTTCTCTGCTGGTGACGTTCCGGTCTGTATGGCCACCACGCCCGAGTCACCACCGGGACCGCCGGGTCTCCCCGTCGTCGGCAACACACACCAGTTCGGGCGGGACGCACTCGGGTTTCTCTCGGACGCGGCTACGTACGGCGATATCGTCGGCTTCCGCGTCCTCGGCCAGCAGTTCTATCAACTCAATCCCCGGTGTACGTCGAACACGTGCTCGTCGAGCACTCCGACCGCTACGTGAAGGCGTCGTTTCTCGAACGGCAGTTCGGTGACCTCGTCGGCGACGGGCTCCTCGTCAGCGAAGGCGATCTCTGGCGACAACAGCGCCGGCGCATCCAACCGGCGTTTCAGCCACCACTATCAGCGCCTACGCCGAGACGATGACCGCGTACGCCGAGCGAATGATCGACGCGTGGACACCCGGCGAACCCCTCGCCGTCAACGAGGCGATGACCGACCTGACGCTCGAAATCGTCGGGAGCGCGCTGCTCGGCGTCGACGTCGCCACCGACGCGCCGGAACTGGGCGACGCGTTCGGTGTCGTCCTCCGCGAACTCCACCGACGGACCGGGATACCTCTCTCGCTGCCGAACTGGCTTCCGACGCCCGCCAATCGACGGTTCGACCGGGCGATGCGCGTCGTCGACCGAGCGGTCGTCTCGGCCGTCCGTGCCCACCGACGCGGCGACGGAGCGGGACCGCTCGTCTCGACGCTGCTCGAACCCGACGAGAACGACGAGCGGATGCGTCCGCGACAGCTTCGCGACGAACTCGTCACGTTTCTAGTCGCCGGTCACGAGACGATCGCCGTCGCGCTCACGTTCGCGTGGTACACTGCTCGGTCGAGTGACGGCAATGCACCGGCAAAGGTGCAGCAGTCGGACGGGTTTGGGAGACAAGTTCGAAACTCTCACACACTATTAGTCCAAAGTAATTGAGAGTTAATTCGGCAGAAGGACTTTTCAATAATGAACACAACTCACTCCCAATGGCTATCGACGACGCAGTCGACTCGGATGCCGGGCAGTTCGACGACGCCGGCGAGGGGACGTCGGACTCCGAGGCGCGTCGCCCGGCCGCCGTGGGGGAGTACACGTGGGCGGAGTACCTCGACGAGTACGGGCCGCCGGGGGCGGCCGACGACCTCTATCGAGGACTTCGACCCGCGCCGGGCACCGACCGCTGGGAGGACGACGAAGACGTACAGACGAAACCCGTAGGGACCGACTGGGACCGCATCCCACTCGACCCGGTGTCGTTTCTGGGCTTTCACCCCGACGACATCGACGCGCGAGTGGGACTCGCCGGGGGCAACGCCGAGACGCTCCACGAGCTATTCGAGGCGTTCTGCGACCCCGAGACGACGCCGGTCGTCAAAGACGAGTACATCTGGGAGCACTACAAGCGCGAGTACTACTACGAGGACGACGGGACCCGCCCGCGCGACGCCGACGGCGAGATAGAACGGTTCGACCCCGTCGACGCGCTGGGGCACGACCCCGACGCTATCGAGAACACCATCTCGCATCTGAGCGACCGCGCCGAGGAGTTAGAAGAACTCGTCGAGGAGCGCACGGTCAACACGAGGACCGACTTCGACGAGGACGCGTTCTTCTCGACGGACGCGGGTACGACGACGGTCGCCAATCGCTACGACCTCGAGAAGGCGGTGCCGATGGCGAAGAAGACGCACTTCGAGGAGATCGAACGCTACTGGGTGAACGAACCGTACGCGTTCGTCATCATCTTCCACTCCACGAAGGAGAACGAGGACAAGTACTACGTCGTCCAGCCGTACATGAACCGTCTGGAGCGGGAACTCGAAGAGTATCTCACCGGAAAGCTCCGGACGGCCATCAAGTACGACGACGACGTGGTCGGCGGCGACACCCACCGCCGCCGCGTCATCGAGACGCAGACGTACGAACTGCTGGAGCGGTACGACCTCTACAGCCGCGAGCGGACGGTGCCCTTTGCGAACACGCTCGCCGACCGACTCGGCGTCGCCGGCGACGACGAGGGCGTCGCGGGGAGACTCGTCCGCCTGCTCGGTTACCGGCCGGCCGAGGCGGACGTGACGGGGCTCGACGGCATCTCGGCCCGCCCCGAACCTGCGGTGTTGGCCGACGACGACGTCGACCTCACGGAGTATCAGGTCGAGAAACTGCTCTACTTCCTGACTCGGGACTTCATCGGCTACGAGCGCATCGACGGCATCAAACACGACATCAACGTCGAGGACATCTCCTGCGACGGCTACAACTCGCCGGTGTTCGTCTACCACGGCGACTACGAGCAGATAATCACGAACGTCTACCACGAGGAGACGGAGTTGGACGACTTCGTCGTCAAACTCGCCCAACGGTCCGGAAAAGGCATCTCGAAGCGCCGCCCGCAGGTCGACGCCACGCTCCCCGACGGCTCTCGCGCGCAACTGACGCTCGGCAGAGAGGTGTCGGACCACGGGACGAACTACACCATCCGGCAGTTCAAGGACGTGCCGTTCACCCCCATCGACCTCATCTGCTGGCACACGTTCTCGCTCGACGAGATGGCCTTTTTGTGGCTCTGCATCGAGAACCACAAGTCGCTCATCTTCGCCGGGGGGACGGCGTCCGGGAAGACGACGAGCCTCAACGCCGTCTCGCTTTTCATCCCCTCGAATACGAAAATCGTCTCCATCGAGGACACCCGCGAGGTCGAACTCCCGCAGCGCAACTGGATCGCGTCAGTCACCCGACCCTCCTTTTCGGACGACGACAAGGGTGACGTCGACGAGTTCGACCTGCTGGAGGCCGCGCTGCGACAGCGCCCCGACTACATCGTGATGGGCGAGATTCGCGGCGAGGAAGGTCGAACCCTCTTTCAGGTCATGTCGACGGGACACACGACGTACACGACGTTCCACGCCGACTCCGTCGGTGAAGTGCTCAAGCGATTCACGACCGAACCCATCAACGTCTCGAAGACGATGTTCTCGGCGCTGGACCTCGTCTCGATTCAGACCTCCACCCGGGTGCAGGGCAACAAGGTCCGCCGGAACAAGTCGCTCACCGAGATCAACCACTACGACGCCGAGAACGACGAGATAAACGTCCAAGACGTCTACCAGTGGCAGGCCGAGGACGACGAGTTCCTGCTCATGGGTGAGTCGAACACGTTGGACGAAATCAAGTTCGACCGCGGGTGGTCCGAGGAGACGCTCCGCTCGGAGATCTTCGAGCGACAGGTCGTCCTCGCGTATCTCATCGACCGCGGGCTGAACACGTACACGCAGGTCGCGGCGACGTTCCAGGCGTTCATCAACGACCCCGAGACCATTCTGACGCTGATGGCCGAAGACCGGTTGGAGAAGAGCCTCGAAGACCTCCGCGAGATGGAGTCGGTGCTCATCGACATCGACCCCGAGAAGGAGGAGATGGTGCCGCGGCCGGACCCCGACGCCGAGACGCTGGCGGAGGCCCGCGAGATTCTGAAACGCGCCGAGGAGGAACTGTTCGACGAGTACCGTGGCGAACCCGTCGGCAGCGTCGCCGACGCGCTCTCGGGCGTCGAACCCGCCGCGGACGTGACAGCCACGTCGGCGACGCCGTCGGAGGAGTCGCCGACGGTGGACGGTCCGGCGCTGGACGAAGCGGGCACGGACCCCGAACTCGACGCTGCGGCGAGCGACCCGGAACTCGCGGACGGCGACGACATCGACGGCAGCGACGTCCCGGCGCTCACCGACGGCGTGAACGACGACTTCACCGACGTGTACGGAGAGACGCTCGACGGCGACGAGACAGCGAACGATAGTGAGCCGACGCCCGTCGACGAGCAGACGTCCGCCGGCGCGAAACCCGAGGGCGCAGACGACGCCACGGAAGCGGCCGATAGCCGCACGGACGGTAGTCGCACGGACGACAGTCGGACGACGAGGCTCGACGACAGCGAGAGCGACACGACGGAATCGGACGCCGACGACGGTGACGGCGCTGCGGGAGACGACGAGTGGCACTTCGGAGGCGCGTCGAGCGACGTCGCGGCGGCCGACGAGGGCGACGAATGAGCCTGGACACCGGGTCGAGCGGGGCGGGAAGCGCAAACGCGGGCGAGATGCTCGGCGACGCGTTCTACCCGCTTTTCACGTGGCTGTTCGACCCCGACGGCGACTTCGTCGCCGACGTGGAGGAGAAACTCACGCAGGCGCGCGTCACGACGACCGTCGAACTGTACATCTCACAGGCGCTGGCCGTCGGCGTGCTCGCCGGACTTGCGCTGTGGCTCGCCGGGACGCTTCTCGGCTACGCGCTGTTCCAGTTCGGTCTGGTCAGCACCGAGATGCTCTCGCTCGGCGCGCGAATCCCGAACCCGACGGTCGTCGACCTGCTGGAGGCGATGAAGATGCCCGCCGCCGTCGGTATCACGGGGCTGGTGTTCGGCTCTCTCGGCTTCGGCCTCGGCTTCGGGACGCTGCTGGCGATTCCGTACTCGACCGCTTCCGCCCGAAAACGCGAGATAGACATGCTGCTCTCGGACTCCATCTCGTTCATGTACGCGCTCTCGGTGGGCGGGCTGAACCAACTCGAAATCCTGGAGGCGATGGCCAAAGCGGAGGACACCTACGGCGAAGTCTCCCTGGAGTTCCGCAGCATCGTCCAGGAGACGGAGTACTTCGGCACCGACTACCGAACCGCCATCCAGAAGCAGGCGATGGAGACGCCGAGCGACGAACTCTCGCAGTTTCTCACCGACATGCTCTCCATCGTCAACTCCGGCGGCAACATGCAGCAGTTCCTCGACGACAAGAAGGACAAGCACATGCGCACCGCCAAGCAGCAGCAGGAGCTGACGCTCGAAACCCTCGAACTGTTCGGCGAGATGTACATGACGCTCTCGCTGTTTCCACTCTTATTGATCATCATCCTCGTCATCATGAGCATGCTCGGCAACGCCGACGAGATGCTGCTGTACGCGACGGTCTACGGACTGATTCCCCTCACAGGAGTCGGCTTCCTCGTGCTCGTCTCGACGGTGAAACAGGACGAAGTCGGTGACGGGTACCTCAGGCCGACCGACGGGAGCGAGCGACTCGCCGAGGAGAACAAGGAGAGTCTGGTCCACCTCGGTCTCGTCGAGAGCTTCGTCGGCGAGTTCAGCCTCTTCGACCGCGTGAAGAACCGCGAGGGGACGTTCAAGACCAAGGAGCTACTGAAGCGACCGCACATCTTCTTCCGCGACAACCCACTCTTCACACTCGTCTTCACGCTCCCCGTCGCCGCCGTCGTCGTCGGCGTCTCGGCGGCCAACGGCGTCGCGCCGCTGTCGTGGGACGGGATGGTTTCGCAGCCCGTGTGGGGGACGTTCGTCTGGTGGTACGTGCCGTCGTACATCGTCGCCGTCCCCCTCGCCGTGTTCCACACGTGGAACGTCTACTCGCGCAACGCCGTCATCGGCAAACTCTCGGACAACCTCCGGAAGCTGTCGAGCGCCAACGACACGGGACAGACGCTGCTCGAATCGGTCAAGACGGTCTCCGACACGTCGTCGGGCAAACTTGCCGACGAGTTCGACGTGATGCACGCGAAGGTCCACTACGGGATGAGTCTGCGGGAGGCGCTCGTTGAGTTCAACAACAAGTACCACATCCCGCGACTGGCGCGGACGGTCAAACTCATCACCAAGGCACAGGAGGCGTCGAGTCAGATCACGGACGTGCTGACGACGGCGGCGCAAGCCTCCGAGAATCAGGACGACATCGACCGCGAGCGGAAGTCCCGCGCGCGGATGCAGGTCGTCATCATCATCATGACGTACCTCACGCTGCTGGCGGTGATGGCCATCCTGAAGACGCAGTTCCTCGACGTGATGTCCGGGCTGACGGGCGGCGGGGAGACGAGCGCCGGCGGGATGAGCTTCGGCGGCGGCGTCGACACCAACGTCCTCTCGGTGCTGTTCTTCCACGCGGTGACGCTGCAGGCGGTGCTCTCGGCGTTCATCAGCGGCTACATCCGCGACGCCGACATCGTCTCCGGCGTCAAGTTCGTCGTCGTCCTCCAGACCATCGCGCTCGCGGTGTGGGTGGTGGTGGGATGAGTCGGCGCGGCAGTCGTCGCACGGGCCGCCGTGCCCGCCGCGACAGACCGATCGGGCGCGCAGACGCCCGCGCGCAGACGACCATCGACTTCGCCATCGGTGCCGGCGTCTTTCTGCTCGCCGTCGCGTTCGTCGTCGCGTTCGTCCCGTCGATGCTCTCGCCGTTCGCCGACGGTGGACAGGAGGACACCGTCGTCGCCGACCGAGTGGCCTCGCAACTGGTCGGCGGGACGCTGAGCGCCCCAGACACCCCGTACCGCGTCGACAGCGAGTGCGCGGCGGTGTTCTTCGGCGCGTCGGTGACGGGCGATCCCGACTGCGGCTTCGACCCCGGCGCAGCGACCGTCAACGACCGAGTCGGCGTCTCCGACGGCGTCCATCTCAACGTCACGCTCGACGGCGACCGGACCGGCGACGGCGTCGACCGGCTCTGCTGGGACGACGACGAACGGCGCGTCGTCGAGGCCGACGCGGACGGCTGCGACGCCGCGAACCGATTCGAGGCCGGACCGACGCCGCCGGCGGACAGCAGTTCCGTCGTCGTGGCGTGGCGGGCCGTCTCGATGGCCGGTGAGGCGGGACACCTGGAGGTGCGCGTCTGGTGAGCCCCGGAACGAGTCGCGGACGCGGGACCGACCGCGGCCGGGGTGACCGCGGGCAGGCGCACACGCTCGAGGCGGTGCTGTCGGCGATGATTCTGCTCACGAGCGTCATCTTCGCGCTGCAGGTGACGGCGGTGACGCCGCTGTCGGCGAGTACGTCCAGCCAGCATATCGAGAACCAACAGCAGGCGACCGCAGAGGGCGTCCTCGCTACGACCGTCGACTCGGGGTCACTCGAACGGACGCTGCTGTTCTGGGGCGACGACGACGGCGACGGCGACGATGAGTTCCGCGGCGCGACAGACGAGGCGTACTACACCGGCGACTACCCGCCGACCGAGTTCGGTCGGACGCTCCGGTCGACGTTCGGCGACCGGGGCGTCGCCGCCAACGTCTACGTCCGCCACCACACCGACGCGGGCGACGAGCGCACACAGCGGCTCTTCTACCAGGGCGAACCGAGCGACAACGCGGCGACGGCGACCCAGCTCGTCACCCTCTACGACGACGCGGTGCTGTACGACGACGAGGACGACGACGGCGTCGCCGAACCGACGGAGACGGAGATCGACGGCTCGAACTTCTACGCCGAGAACGCCGACGGCGGCGACAGCGGCGTCTACAACGTCCTCAGAGTGGAGGTGGTCGTGTGGCGGATGTGAGTCGCCTTCGACGCGGAGGGCGGGACGGCGGCGTCTCGCGAGCGCAGTTGTTCCTCGTCGGCGCGCTCGCTTTAGCCGTCGTCTTCGTCGCGCTCTCGCTCATCCTCAACTCCGCCATCTACACCGAGAACCTCGCGACGCGCAGCACCGACACGGCGGGCGGCGCGGCGGCGCTCGACACGCGCGCCGACGTGGAGGCGGGCGTCGCCGGACTCGTCGCCTACGAGAACCGCAACCGCGAAGCGGTAAACCCGTCCGCCGTCGAGAGCGGCGTCGCCGAACTCGAAACGCAGGTTCGAAACTACAGCGTTCGCAACGGCCGGGCGGTGCGCGTCTCGTACGACTCGCTCGACTCCGGGACGGCCGCCGAACAGTCGACCGAGGGGCAGTTCCTCGACGACGACGGTTCGGACGACTGGACCGTCGTCGAGGACGCCGACGGCCTCCGCGCGTTCGAGCAGCGGATCCGAATCGGCTCGCTCGCCTCGGACTCCGAGGACGCGTTCGCCACCGAGTTCGACGACGGGAGCGAAACCCACGAGGTTCGCCTCCTGCGGGTCGGCGACGACGACCTGCGCGTCGAAGTCGACACCCCGTCGGGAACCGAGCGCTGTGCGCTGTACGACGGCGCGGACGCCGACGACTCCGTCACCGTCGACCTCACGTCAGCCACCGTCGGCGGCGAACCCTGTCCGGCGCTGGAGTTCTTCGAGGAGTCGGCGACCTACGACGTGTCGTACGACGACGGCGACGCCGTCGAGGGCACGTACCGCTTCGTCGCCCGCGGCGGGAGCATCGGCGAGGTCCCCTCCTCGACGGAGGCCATCTACGCGGTGACCGTCGAGCTGACGTACCACTCGTCGGACCTCGACTACGAGACGACGATTCGGGTCGCACCGGGTGAACCCGATGCGTAGCCGAGGCTCGCCGCGGCGGCCGCGGCCGCCGTGGCCGCCGAACTCGCGGTCGCCGGCGCGAACCGACCGCGCAGTATCGACGACGTTGTCGTACGTCCTCGCGCTCGGTATCACGGGGATTCTCATCTCCGGCCTGCTGGTCGCGGGCGGCGGACTCGTCGAGGACCAGCGCGACCGGACGCTCGAAAACGAACTCCGCGTGGTCGGCCAACAGTTGGCCGCCGACCTCGAAACGGCGGACGCGCTGGCGGCCTCCGCGCCGTCGGGGACGGTGCGACTCGACCGGCGACTCCCCTCGCGCGTCGTCGGGACGAGTTACGTCGTCGACGTGGTCGACGGCGACGACGACGGCGAAGCCGACTCGATTCGGCTGTCGACGTCGAGCCCCGACGTGGCGGTCACCGTCGCCTTCGTGACGCGGACGGCCGTCGCCACGGAGTCCGTCAACGGCGGCGACGTGCGCATCGACTACACCGGTTCCGAGTTGGTGGTCGAGAGTGCGTAACCGTCGTCGCAACCGGACGCCGACGCAGAGCGAGCAGCGTCGCACGTCGGCGCTGGAGTCGCGACGCGGCCGCCGTTCGCGGGCGGTGAGCGAAACGGTGAGCTTCATCCTCGTGTTCGCACTCATCACCGGCACGGTCGGCGTCGTCTACGTCTCCGGCTTCTCGGGTCTGCAGGACGCTCGCGACGCCGAGCGGTTCACGAACGCCGAGCGCGCCTTCGACGTGATGGCCGACAACCTCGCGGACATCCACCACGAGGACGCGCCGAGTCGAGCGACCGAACTCAAACTCGCCGACGCGCAACTGCTGTTGGGGCAGTCGCACTCCGTCGGCGTCGACATCGCCAGTCGGGATGCGGTCGACGACCCGGAGAAATCCTACCAGCCGATACTGTTCCGAACCGGGTCGGGCTCGGAACTCGTCTATGAGAACGGCGCGGTCATCCGCACGGACCCCGGCGGCGGGGCGGTGATGCTTCGGGAACCCGACCTCGTCTCCCGAGGGACCGGCAACGAGCGCGAGCTCGTCGTGCCGATGATTCTGACGAACCCCGGCGACGGACGGACGAACGTCGGCGGGTCGACGACGGTGCTCGTCCGCGCCGAACACGCCGAGACGGAGCGCTTCCCGGAGGCGACCGACACCACGGTGACGCTCACGCTCGACACGACGACGGAGCGTGCGCCCGTCTGGGCGCGCTACTTCGAGGCGGAACTCGACCGCGACTGCGAGTTGACCGGCGCGGCGGAGTCGACGGTGACGTGTTCAGATATCCCGGTCGACAGCGTCTACGTGACGGCGACGTATCTCAACGTGGAGTTCGAGTGAGACGGCGCGCTGTACTGTCCGTCCGCCTCCGTCTCCCTCTTTCTTCGCGTCGCCGCCTCAGTCGAGTTCGACGACGACTTCGCTCTCGCTGACCTGCAGATAGGTGACGTAGTTGTCGTCACCTTCGTAAACGACGCGGCCGCTGGAGGCGCTCTCGCTGATGGTGTTGGAGTTCTTGTCGTGGACGGTCAACTCGAACGACGGCGCGAGCAGCGAGAAGTAATGTTCGAGGAGCGTCGAGAGCGGCAGTTCGTCGCCGGGTTCGTACGTCCCGTCGTCGACGCCGTGTTCGTCGAACGTGGCGGTGCCTTCGAGCGTGTCGGGCTTGAAGTGAAGCAGTTGGCTCTGCGAGAGACTTTCGTAGCTCAGCATCGTCTCGTCGTCGACGAGGTTCGCGTCCAGTACGACCTCGTCGTCGCCGTCGCCGTCGATATCCTCGCAGTGGGTGGTGAACGCGTCGTCGGCGTACCAGCCGTGGTAGGTGTCGCCGCCGTCGTCGGAGTAGTAGACGGTCGACGACACGTCGATGTCACAGCCACTCCCGCCGCCCTTTCTGAGGTGAACCTCGAACTGCTGTCGCCCCTCCTCCGCGGCGAGCGACCACTGGAGGTTGTTGAAGTTCGCGCTGTCGGTGTCGTCGGGGCGCAGCGTGATGTCGAACTCGTCGAGCGTGTGCTCGGCCATCCCTCGCACGTTGACGCCGTCGCGCTCGGCGGGCATCTGGAAGTCGCCGTTCGTCCCGAGGGTGACGAGCGCCACCGTCGCCGTCTGATTGCTGTCGTACTCGTCGACCTCTCCCTCCGTTCGACTTCGGAAGAACCCCGCCCACGCGCGGTAGTAGTCGCTTTGAACCTCGACGACGACGCGTCCGTTCTCGACGGGGTTTCGGTACTCCTGCCCGTTCTCGTCGTACGTCGCCGACGGGTCGGGGTACACCGCCTCGCCGCGGGAGACGCCGGTGATACGCGCGCTCGACAGGCCGCCTGACGTGGACGTGTCCGCCGCTCCCGTCGTTCGGACGACCGGCAGCGTCAGCGTCCCGTCGCGGTAGTGGAACTCCGGCGGCGACACCATCGTCGCGCC
Organism: Haloprofundus halobius; assembly: GCF_020097835.1. Taxonomy (GTDB): domain Archaea; phylum Halobacteriota; class Halobacteria; order Halobacteriales; family Haloferacaceae; genus Haloprofundus; species Haloprofundus halobius. The sequence goes on along the minus strand of NZ_CP083666.1, from coordinate 1,656,623 downwards.
ACCGTCGTCGTGGGCGGACCAGACGCCCCCGCCCTGATAAGCGATGGTGCCGCCGTCGGCGCGGTAGACGACGGCACCGAGCGGTTGGTCGTACAGCGTCTTCGTACTCCCCGCGCCATCGTAGTTCCGGTGGACGATGCGGAGAGTACCGCTCGATTCGTCGACGCGGTACAGGCCGTTCGACCGCCCCAGCGAGACGGTCTTGACGCTCGAATCGCCGAGCGCGACCGTCGCCACCTTCGAGTCGAGCAGCGTCATCACCTGCTCGGCCCGGTCGAACTCCGACTGGCCCTTCGCGTCGTCGATGGCGACCCCGCCGAGCGCGACGACGGCCGCCGTTCCGGCGACGACCAACCCGAACAACAGGACGACCCCGATGAGTTCCGACTGCCCCCGGTCTCTCCCTCCCGTTTCGCGCGCGAGTCGCCCCTCTCGCGCGGGCCCGGATAGCTGCATTGGAGACTGATTGTCTTCAACCTATAAAAATTCACGCCAGTTTACGGCGGATTAGGTTTCGGCACCGTCGTGTTCGTCGAGCGCTTCGAGGAGGCGACTCACCCAGCTGCCGATGGCGCTCCAGGAAAACCCGCACACGACGAGTGCCCGAGCCGGTCGGCGACTGGGAATCGTCTGGGTTCGAGCGGATGTGTTGGTTATTTCTCGGAACAACGCCAATAATAACGACTGCGTTCCTATCCGAATAATGGCTATTCGGAACCGGTTTCCGTCTCGGGTGAACTGGAGCCGTATCGTCGTCGGCCTCGGCGCCCTCTACCTCGCATTCGCCGCCGGATATCCGCTCGTCGCCGTCGAGGACACATCGCGCGGAACGCACGTCGTCGTCGCCGTTCTGGTCGGCGGTTCCGGCCTCGCCCTCCTCTACGGCGGCTACCGGTTGCCACGCACCTCCATTTGTCCTGAACTCTTTTCGACCGTCGCCAGATGGTGTCTCGGCGGTATCGGGGCGATGATCGGCCTGCTCAGTTTCGTAGCCCTCGTCGCCGGCATCACGAGCATCGTCGAGAACGTTCTCATCCTCTCTGCGCTCGCCAGCGTCGCCGGGTTCATCGCCGGGATGTACGACGCGCGGGCGAAAACGCGGCGGCTCGAACTCCGGGAGACGATAGAGCAACTACAGGCGTCGAACGAGCGCTTAGAGCAGTTTGCGTACGCCGCCTCTCACGACCTGCAGGAACCGCTCCGAATGGTGTCGAGGGCGACGAGCGGCAGTTACGTCAGGTGTTCCAGAATCGGTTGGACAACACGATTAAATACAGCGGGGACAAACCGCCACGAGTGAACGTCGCTGCCGAACTAAACGGAGGTGAGTGGGTCATCTCGGTTAGTGACGAGGGAATTGGCATCGACCCCGACGATACCTACCGCATCTTCGAAGTCTTCCAGCGCCTCCACACCCAGAACGGACACGACGGGACGGGTCTCGGCCTCGCGTTGGTCGAACGCATCGTTGAACGCCACGACGGCGACATCTGGGTGAATGGAACCCGGCGAGGGGTCGACGTTCTCGTTTACTCTACAGACGGTGGAGAGTCGCGATGAGTAACCGATCCGACTCCGGAAGACCGGCGAAAATCCTGCTCGTCGAGGACAACCCGGGCGATGTTCGCCTCACCGAGGAGGTGTTCAGGGAGGGTCAGATAGACAACACCCTCCACGTCGCCACCGACGGGGTCGAAGCGCTCGACTTCCTCTTCAAACGCGGCGAGCACGCCGACGCGCCGTGTCCGGACATCGTCCTCTTAGACCTCAACCTCCCGCGGAAGAACGGCGACGAGGTGCTCGAAGAGATTCGCAACGACGCCGACCTCTCGAAGCTTCCAGTCATCGTCCTGACGAGTTCGGAGGCGGAGTCCGACGTAGCGAAGTCCTACGAACTACACGCGAACGCCTACCTGACGAAACCGGTCAACCCGATGGAGTTCATCGAGACGATACAGTCATTCAACTCGTTTTGGCTCTCGATTGTCCGGCTTCCGTCGTGTAACGTACGCTGATGTCCGGGGACGAACTCGACATCCTCCTGATCGAGGACAAGCCGGGCGACGTGAGACTCATCAACGAGTACCTCCGAGAGCCGATCGGCGCCGCGGTGCAGGACGGCGCGAGCGAGGCGCGTAGCGCCCCGTCGCTTCGACACGCAGACTGCCTCACGGCGGGACTCGAACTGCTGGATAGCCGCGATGTCGACGTCGTGTTGCTGGACCTCGGCCTGCCGGAGAGCCAAGGGCTCGAAACGCTCGAAACGGTGCTCGAACACGCGACGCACACGCCCATCGTCGTTCTGACCGGCCTGAAGGACGAGGCGGTCGGTCTGCAGGCGGTCGAGCAGGGCGCACAGGAGTACCTCGTCAAGGACGAACTGACGAGCGCGCTCCTGCAGCGGTCGCTTCGCTACGCGATAGAGCGACAGAGCCGCGAGCGACGGTTGGCCCACCAGCGCGAACAGCTCGCGGCGCTGAACAACCTCAACGCCATCGTCCGCGATATCAACGAGGCGCTGGTTCAGCAGTCGACCCGCGACGAGATCGAGCAGTCGGTCTGCGACCGTCTCGCCGCCTCCGAGTCGTATCGGTTCGCTTGGATCGGCGCCCTCGATCGGAACAGCCAGGAGGTCACCGTGCGGGCCAAAGCCGGCGTCGAGGGCTACCTCGACGATGTCACCATCACCGCCGACGAGAGCGAGACGGCCAACGGACCGACGGGAAAGGCGATTCGGACTCAGGAGGTGCAGGTCGCCCAGCAGATCACCACGAACCCCGACTACGAGTACTGGCGAGAGCACGCCCTCGAATACGGCTTCGAGTCGTCTGCGGCGGTTCCCATTGCCCACGAAAACCTCCTGTACGGTGTGTTGAACGTGTACGCCGTGCGGCCGTATGCCTTCGAGGGAGAGGAGTACGCGGTGATACGCCAACTCGGCGAGATTATCGGCCACGCCGTGGCCGCGCTCGACCGGAAGGAGGCCCTGATGAGCGACGACGTCACCGAAGTCCGATTCCGAGTCGAGAAGATGTTACAGCAGATCGGCGTCTCCGAAATTCCGGATAGTTCCATCACCTTCGACCGCGTGATCCCCATCGGCGACGACTCGTACCTCGCGTACGGGACCGTCGCCGAAGCGGAACTCGACTCGTTCCCGGACTTCGTCGAGCAGGTCCCCCACTTCGAGAGCTTCAAGATAATCCGCGAGGGCCTCGGCTCCGCGCAGTTCGAACTCCACCTTACGAAGCCGCCGATCTTCTCGACGCTGGCCTCGCAGGGCGGCTACATCGAGAAGACGACCATCGAGGACGGCGACTTCCACCTCGTGGTCCACCTTCCGCCGAACGCAGAGGTGTGGCGGTTGAGCGAGGCGATGCGAGAGGCGTACCCCGACGCCGAGGTGGTCGCACAGCGGCAGACGACCCGCCGCGACCGGTCCGCACAGCAGATTCAGACGGCGGTGTCGGAGGAACTGACCGAGCGCCAGCGAGCGGTGCTCGAGACCGCGTATCTCGCCGGTTTCTTCAACTGGCCGCGCGACAGCTCCGGGAAGGTCGTCGCCGAATCGCTCGGCGTGTCGTCGCCGACGTTCCACCAGCACGTCCGAATCGGCCTCTCCAAACTGTTGGACGCGCTGTTCTCTGACTCCCCGAAGGACGGGCGTGCGGAGTATCGCCCGTAGAGTACACTTCTTTCAGATCCAAAAACGAGAACGACGGAAAGGGCGTGAGTTCACCTTCGTCTTCGATGGATGAGACTCGATTATCTGAACTCATATCTCCGTACCACCCGTCCTTCGTGTTCATCACGTCCTGGTAGGCGACGGTACCGTGGTGGGCGGTGTAGATGCCCCAGCCGGTCCACAGCCCGAGCGCTCCGCCGTCGACGGCGAGCAGGTGCTTCAGCGGTCGTCGCACAGCGAGAGGAGAATCAGGAAGAGATCGGAACGAGTTACAAGAGACGTTCGTAATATCCATGTCGCTCCACCAGAAAGTACATCCAATGACAGACCCCGAGACGCCGGGTGAACATCCTCGTCAAAGTTCTCCTGAAGCGGTCTTCGAGCGCGTCTCCGACGCGGTATTCGCGCTCGACGAAGACTGGCAGTTCACGTACCTCAACGGCCGGGCCGAATCCCTGTTCGGGCGGGACATCGAGGTGCTCCGTGGGACGGTCATCTGGGAGGAGTTCCCCAGAGTGGCCGACACCCCGTTCCAGTGGGAGCACGAGCGAGCGATGGAGACGCAGGAACCCGTCACGTTCGAGGCGCATTACCCGCCCCGGGAGAGCTGGTTCGAGGTGCGCATCTATCCCTCCGAAACCGGCGTCTCGGTGTACGCCCACGACGTCACCGACCCGAACGACCGACAGCAGGAACTCGAAAACCGGGAGCAGGCCCTCCGACGCGCCAACGAGGTGATGGCGGCGACGGACCGGCCGTTCTCCCAGCAGATAGAATCGCTTCTCGAGGTGGTTCGCGCGGCGGTCGGAACCAAGTTCGCGACGCTCTCGCGCGTCAACGAGAGCGTCGGCGAGTACATCTTCGAGCACGTGGCGACGCCGGAGGGGTCCGGCCTCGAATCGGGCGACACGACGCCGCTCTCGACGCTCCCCAACTGTTCGCGCGTCGTCGAGACTGCGGAGACGCTCGTCCTGCAGGACGTGGAGGCGGAGGCGCCGGAACTGGTCGACCCCGAGTGGGGTATCTCCTGTTATCTCGGGACGCCGGTCATCGTCAACGGGGACGTGTACGGGACGTTCTGCTTCTATGGAATGAAGGCCCGAACCGAGGAGTTCTCCGACTGGGAGGTGTCGTTCATCAGCCTGCTCAGCAACTGGGTGAGCAACGAACTCGAGCGCGAGGTGTACAAACAAGAGCTCAAGGAGTCCAACGAGGAACTCGAGCAGTTCGCCTACGCCGCCTCCCACGACCTTCAGGAACCGCTGCGGATGGTGTCGAGTTTCCTCGGGCTCATCGACCAGCGCTACGCGGACGACCTCGATGAGGATGGACGGGAGTTCGTCGAGTTCGCGATGGACGGAGCGGACCGGATGAGCGACATGATTGAGGGGCTGCTCGAGTACTCGCGGGTCGACACGTGCGGCAGTCTCTTGGAGCCGGTGGCGTTGGATGCCGTCTTCGAGGATGTCCGCGAGAACCTTCGAGTGAAAACCGAGGAGACCGACGCCGAGATCGACGCGGAGCCGCTCCCCCGCGTCAAGGGCGATACCAACCAACTCCGACAGCTGTTCCAGAACCTGCTGAACAACGCCCTCGAGTACAGCGGCGAAGCGCCGCCGCGGGTGCGCGTCTCGGCGGAGCGGGCGGACGACGAGTGGCGGGTCTCGGTTAGTGACGAGGGCGTCGGTATCGACCCCGACGGCGCAGACCGCGTCTTCGAGGTGTTCCAGCGCCTCCACACGCGGGAGGAGGGCGCCGGCCTGGGAATCGGTCTTGCGCTGTGCGAGCGCATCGTCGAGCGTCACGGCGGCGACATCTGGTTCGAGTCCGAACTCGGCGAGGGGACGACGTTTTACTGCACGCTTCCGGCAGTAGAGTCCGACGACTGAACGCAGCCCGTCCGTCGTCCGCGCGTAGCGACGGGTCGTCGACTCCGGTTCTCGGTCGAGTTCGTGGCCGGCGAATCCAGCCGTTCCGGCACCTGCGATGTACACTACTCGAAGTAGTCGGAAAATCCGAGCACTGCTCGAACGGCGCGCTAACTGCCCAGCGTTCTCCGAGAATGTAGTTCGAGTGGACTCGGCGGGATTTGAACCCGCGGCCTTTCCCCTGCCAAGGGAACGATCTACCGCTGATCTACGAGCCCTCGTCTGCACTCTCACGTATCCCAGAGCGACTAATAAGGGCTTCGACTCGTAGAGGCGCTTGCGTCGCATCCGCACGCCGTCGGGCGAACGTCCCGCCGTCGACGATGGACACGACGTCCATCACGAGTCGAAACGGTTTAACGTCAGACGCTGGTACCCACTCGTGGGAACAGCACGGCCGCAACTCTGACTCGCCCGGATTCTCTCTCCGGGCTTGGGATTGCGGAAGTGCACCGACAGCCGTCGGTCACGCTTTCTGCGGTCAGTGCCGTTCCAATTTCGAACTATGGCACGAATGCACACCCGTCGCCGCGGCTCGTCCGGTTCGGACCGCCCGGTGACAGACGAAGCCCCCGAGTGGAGTGACGTCGACGCGGACGACGTCGAATCGCGCGTCGTCGAACTCGCAGAGCAGGGCCACGACCCGAGCGTCATCGGCCTGAAACTGCGCGACGAAGGCGTCAAAGGCACCCCGGTCCCGAACGTCAAACTCGCGACCGGCAAGAAAATCACCGAGATTCTCGAGGAGAACGACGCGAAAGACGAACTCCCCGAGGACCTCAAGAACCTGATGCAGCGCGCGATTCGTCTCCGCGAGCACGTCCAGCGCAACCCGCAGGACCACCAGAACCGCCGCGCCCTGCAGAACACCGAGTCGAAGATCCGCCGCCTCGTCAACTACTACCGAGGCGACGCGCTCGACCCGTCGTTCCGCTACAGCTACGACGCCGCCGTCGAACTCCTCGAATAACGTAGATGTCGACTGCGCGCTCCGCCGACGCCGAGACCGCCCCCGCCGCCGTCGCCGCGGCGCTCGCCGACGCCCCGTTCGTCCGGGTCGTTGCGCGCGCCGACGGCGACTCGCTGGCCGCGAGTGGCATCCTCGCGCGTGCGCTGCGGAGCGCGGAGATTCCGTTCCACGTCCAGCTCCGACCGAACCCGACCCCGGAATCCGCCGCGACCGTCACCGACGACACCGTCGTCTCCGTCGGCGCGACGGCGGCGGCGCTCGCCGTTCCCGGCGACGACTCGCCGGCGAGCCTCGCGGCGTACCGCGTCGCGAGCGAACTCGGCGACACGCCGGACCCGACGCTCGCGCTCGCGGGCGTCGTCGCCGGCGAGGGCAGGCTCGACGACGACGCCTACGATTCGATTCGCTCGGCCGCCGAAGCCGCCGGAGTGACGCGACGGCCCGGTGTCGGCGTTCCGGTCGCAGATCTCGCCGATGGCCTCGCCCACTCGACGCTGCTCTGCGCGCCCTTCTCGGGCGACGTGGAATCGGCGCGAGCGACGCTCGCCGAGGCGACGCTTCCAACTGACCTCGACGACGACGCGCACCGTTGCGTCGCCTCCGTCGTTGCGCTCGACGCGACGGCGAAGGGAACGACGCCGCGTGCGGTCGAGTCGCTCGAACGCGTCCTGCGTCCGTACGAGACGCCGGACGGCGCGTTCGAGACGGTCGAAGGCTACGCGGACGTGCTCTGCGCCGTCGCCCGGGAGCGACCCGGCACCGGCGTCGCGCTCGCACTCGGGCACGCTACCGACGCGACGCGGACGGCCGCGCTCGACGCGTGGCGCAACCACGCGCTCGAAGCACATACTGTCCTGCGCGAGGCGGAAACGGCCCGCTACGCCGACTGCTTCGTCGTGCGAACCGGCCTCGGGTCGGAATCGCTCGGCGTGCTGGCGACGACTGCGCGACTGGTCCGCGACTTCCGGTCGCCGGAACCGGTCGTGCTGGCCGTCGGCGACGGCGTCGCCGCCGCCGCCAGCGTCGACTTCCGGCAGTTGGGGGAGACGATGGCGACGGCGGCCGACGAAGTCGGCGGCACGGGCTACGGACGAGGGGACGCGGGCGAAGCGCGCTTCGACACCGAGGAGACCGAGGAGACGGACACTGACGCGACAGGCGCGACGACACCGGACGCATCGACTACAGACCAACACCCGTTCACCGCGGCGTTTCGGGAGGCGCTCCGCGCATGACACGCACGAGTGAGACAAACTCGTGTGCGCGAACCGCCCGCGTCGAGACGACGCACGAGGAGGCGGCGCTCGTCGCCGCCGCGCTCGCCCCCGACGACACCGACTCGATGACGACCGAGGTGGATGCAAATCGCATCGTCACCGACATCGAGCGGGAGACGACCGGCGGCCTGCAGGCCACGGTCGACGACTACGTGGTGAACCTGACGGTCGCAGAGGCCGTCATCGACGCAGCTACAGACACAACATGAGCGAACGTTCAGTATCCAAGCAGAAACGAGGCAAGCGATGGTACTCCGTGCTCGCGCCCGAGCAGTTCGACCGGGCCGAACTCGGCAAGACCGTCGCAGAGGAACCGGAGATGGTGTACGGACGCACCATCGAGACCACGCTCGGCGAACTCACCGACGACGCCGGTGCGAACAACACGAAACTCACGTTCAAGATAAACGACGTGGGATCGGACTCGGCGTACACCGAGTTCATCCAGCACGAACTGACGCGCGACTACCTGCGCAGTCTGGTTCGCCGCGGCGCCTCGAAAGTCGAGGTGAATATCACCATCCTGACGACCGACGACTACCGCGTCCAGGTCCAGCCCGTGGCGTTCACGACGAAGAAGGCCGACCGCAGCCAGGAGCAGGCGATTCGCCGGGTCATGATCGACCTCGTCCACGAGGCCGCCGACGACCGGAGTTTCGAGCAACTCATCGACAGCGTCGTCGAAGGCCGACTCTCCTCGGCCATCTACGGCGAGGCGAAGACCATCTACCCGCTCCGCCGGGTCGAGGTCCAGAAGCTCTCGCTGGAGGCGCGTCCCGAAGAGGTCGAAGCCGAAGAGGAGGCCGCCGTCGACGTCGACGAGTCCGATATCGCCGAAGAAGTCGCCGAAGAAGCCGAGTAACTCGGCTTCGACGCCGCAAACTCCGCGAACTCGATTTTTCTCGAAGCCGACCTACGAGCTGTCGCTCGACTGCGACTGATTGCCCGAACCCGACCCCGAGCCTTCCTCGACGACGACGGTCCCGACCATCCCGCCGTTCTCGTGGGGGATGCAGACGTACTCGTACCGTCCGGGCACCTCGAAGGTGTGCGTGAACGTGTCGCCGTTGTTGAGCGCGCCTTCGAAATCGCGCCAGCCGTCGCGGGCGGCCTGTTCGCTCTCGAAACCACCGCTGGCGAAATATTCGGCTTCCTCGGGGATGGAGTTCTCGTAGGCGGTCACCGTGTGGTCCCGGGTGCTCGTGTTCTGCCAGACGACCTCCTCGCCGGCGGAGACCGTGATCTCGCGGGGGTCGAACGCCGTCGCCGTCATGCCGACGTCGTACTCGTCTCCCTGTCCGCTCGCGCCACCACACCCTGCGAGCGCCGTGATGCCGGCCGCCCCAGTCGCCGCGAGAAACGCGCGTCGCTTCATGGCTGGACCTCGGTCCCGGTCGGATAAAGGCGGCGTGGTATGCGCGTCGAAACCGTCGGCCGACCCGAACGCGCCGACTCGCCGACGCCGGATGTAAAAACGTATACCGCACCTCCGCAACCCGAAAACTATGCATCCCCGGTTCGTCGTCGGACGGTTGGGCGTCGCCGACGTGGTCACCGTCGGCAACGCCGGACTGGGGTTTCTCGCCGTCGCCGCCGCCAACGTCTCGCCGGGTCTCGCCGCGAGGCTCATTCTCTTGGCCGCTATCGCCGACGGCCTCGACGGCGTGCTCGCCCGGCGTTACGGCGGCACCGACGCCGGGCCGTACCTCGACTCGCTGGCCGACGTGGCGTCGTTCGGCGTGGCTCCGGCGATGGTCGTCGTCGCCGCGGTTCGGGCCGTCTGGGGCTTCGGGTCGCTTCGCGTCGCCGTCGCCGTCGCCGTCGCGGCGCTGTTCGTCGTGATGGCGGTCACTCGTCTCGGGATGTACACCGCCTACGACGCCGACTCCGACCAGACCCGCGGCGTCCCGACGACGCTCGCGGCGACGATTCTCGCCGCGGGGGTGCTCGTCGGCTTCACCGACCCGTTCCCGCTCGTCGGACTGACGGCGTTGCTCGCGGCGCTGATGGTGACGACGATTCCGTACCCCGACTTGCACACGCAGGACGCGCTCGTGATGGGCGTCGTGCAGGCGCTGGCGATTCTGTTCCCGCACCGCGTCGGCGGCGGGTTCGCCTTCGGCCTGCTGTTTCTGGCGCTGGCGTACCTGTTTCTCGCGCCGCGATTCTACTGGGGTCGCTAACCGACCCGCCGCGGGACGCTCACATCCCCATATCTTCGGCGTCGTCGGGCACCGGCAGGTCGTGCGGCGAGACGCCGAGCAACTCGGCGGCGTGGTCTAACGCCATCTCGAAGCCGTAGTAGCGTTCCAGTTCGTCGCCGTCGGCGGCCGGTCTGACTTTCAGCATCGCGTAGCCGTCGACGTTCTGGGCGATAGCGGCCGTCCGTCCCTCCCGCGAGAACTGTACGATGCGCTCGCCGTCCGTTTCGTAGTAGCGTGCCTCCACGTCGCCGGCGCTGGCTTCGCTCATGGCTCGTCGTTGGGAACTGTGGGACCTATGGGTTCCGGAGTCACCTGTGCGAGCTATCGACAGCGCGACCGCTCGCGGTTCAAAATCGGTATGAATGCGGACGGTCGGGGTTGCCCGGCGTTCCGGTACGGGGAATCCCGGTTGCCTCCTCCACCCCGCGATCCTACGAGCGACACACGTCCGACGGTGGGCTGCTCGCTTCCGCGCCTGACCCAGTACCGCCGATGAATCGTGTCGGTTCGCCCCTGCGGACGAGCGACACGAAACCGCTGTCCCCGCAGGACGAGGTTTCTACGTTGGCTTTCGGGGCCCGTACCGGTCTGACCGGACGCGCCCGACGTTCGGTCCCCGCTGAAGACTCTATGGCGGGTGGGAGAGCAGGGCCTAACTGCCCGACCTAGTCCACTCGAAGTTACTCGGGTATGACTTAAGGCCCTTTCGACTCCAGTCGCGGGAGAACACGGAGACGGCGCGGTCCTCGGTCCGTGCCCGCGTCCGCGTTTTAGACCACTTCGCGGGCGTACACGCCGGCGACGACGGCGACGACGGACGAGAGCGCGACGACGACCCAACGGTGGTTCTGTATCCACGCCGCCTCGGGCGGGAAACTGAACAGGAGCGTCGTGTCGATGGCCGTCGCCCACAGAAGCGAGAGCGCCACCATTGCGAGGCCGAGCACGACGGCGATACCCGCGACCAAATCGGGTTCGGCGTTGCCGCGCGTCCCCGAGAGGAAGACGACGGCGGCGAGGGCCGCGAGGAAGCCGACGCTGTTCGCCCCGACGGATCCCGCGGCGTAGTACGCCGACACGGGTGCCTCCGGATTGGTGACGACGAGGTAGGGGACGGCGACGACGACGAGGAGCACGAGACTGGCGACGGTGCCGGCGGTGGCAGCGGCGTCTGCGGTGCGCATACCGACCGTTCGGTTCGCGGGGCGGTTAAAGCGTTTGAGACGCGCGTGACGTTCCAGAAGGGAAACCGGTAAGCGGGTGGCCCGCACCCGTCCGGTATGGAACGCGTAGCGATTATCGGTGCGTCGATGACCCGTTTCGGGCAGCGCGACGCCTGGATTCGCGAGTTGCTCGCGGAGGCCGGGCAGGCCTGCCTCGACGACGCGGGCGTCGCACCGGACGCGATAGATCACCTCTACGTCTCGAACATGGCGAGTGGCGAGTTCGAGGGTCAGACCGGCATCCCGAACGCGCTCGCACACGACATCGCGGCGATGCCGGCGTACACCGCTCGCATCGACCAGACCTCCTCGTCGGGCGGCGCGGGCACCTACGCCGCGTGGCAGTCGGTCGCCTCCGGCGCGAGCGAGATGACGCTGCTCGTCGGCGGCGAGAAGATGACGCACCGGACGACGGCCGAATCCACGGACGTCATCGCTTCGCTCACCCACCCCGTCGAGTACAAACACGGCGTCACGCTCCCGAGTTTCGCCGGACTCACGGCGCGGCTCTACCTCAACGAGTACGACGCCCCCCGCGAGAGTCTCGGCAAAGTCGCGGTGAAGAACCACAGAAACGGCGTCGACAACCCCCACGCGCAGTTCAGAAAGGAGGTCGACCTTGACACCGTGTTGGAGTCGCCCGTCGTCGCCGACCCGCTCCGTCTCTACGACTTCTGTCCCATCACCGACGGGAGCGCGGCGCTCCTCTTCTGCCCCGAGTCGGCCGCCCGCGAGTACACCGACGAGTACGCCGTCGTCTCGGGTATCGGCGGCGCGACGGACACCCACGTCGTCCACGAGCGCGCCGACCCGACGACGATGAGCGGTGTCGTCAACTCTAGCGACATCGCCTACGAGATGGCCGACCTCGGTCCCGAGGATATCGACGTGGCGGAGCTGCACGACATGTTCACCATCCTCGAGTTCCTCCAGTCCGAAGACCTCGGCTTCTTCGAGAAGGGCGAGGGTTGGACGGCCGTCGACGACGGCGTCACCGACCGCGACGGCGACCTCCCGATCAACACCTCCGGCGGCCTCAAGTCGAAGGGCCACCCCCTCGGCGCGTCGGGCGTCGCGCAGGTGTACGAGATCTACAAGCAGCTCACCCGCGACGCCGGGAAACGACAGGTCGACGCCGACACCGGCCTCGCCTGCAACGTCGGCGGCTTCGGCAACTGCGTCATCACCACGATTCTGGAGGCGGAACGATGAGCGAGAACCCACCCATGGAAGCGGCACGATACTCCGACGGTAGCATCACGTACCCGCCACATCCCCTCGGTCCGGACGGCGAGGAACCGGTCGGCACCGTCGACCTGAGCGAGTACACCGCCACCGTCGTCACGTGGACGACGAGCACGGCGACGCCGCCGGGCGTTCGCGCGCCGAACTCGCTCGCCATCGTCGAGTTCGACGTCGACGGCGAACCGGTCCGCGCCATCGGCCAACTCGACGTCGACGGCGAGAGCCACGAGGTCGAAATCGGCGACGAGGTCGAACCCGTCTACGCCGCGGAACTCCGCGACCCCGACGCCGGAATCCGCGAGCGGGAGAGTCAGGACTGGGACGGCTACCGGTTCCGGCCGATCGAGTAGTCCGGCGAGTTCAGCACTGCTCGGCGCAAGCCGCCGTCGCGTCGGCGTCGACGGTGAGCACTCCGCAGCGGTCGTCGCACCCGCAGTCGACGACCGACACCAGCGATTCCACGTCTCGCAGTACGGAGACGAATCGCTCGCCCGCCGGCGTCAGCGCGTACCGCGTTCGCGGCGGCGACGACGCCTCGACGGTTCGACTGACGAGGCCGCGACAGCGCAGTTCCCCGAGTCGTTTCGAGAGCGTCTTCGCCGTCACGCCGTCGAGTTCGCGGCGCATCTCGTTGAACCCCGCGTCTCGCTCCGAGAGCAGCCGAAGCACGTGTAGCGCCCACTTCCCGCCGAGCGTCTCGTGGAGTCCGTGCCAGAGCGTCTGCCAGTCCTCGGCGTCCGCGTTCGTCATTGGGGGCCGATACGCGCCGACGGCGGGTAAACGTGGCCGACCGGTTTCCGCGCAGAAACCAGCTTGATGTCGATACACTGTCCGATATATGTCGACAGCGGACAGAGGACCACTCGTGACATCCAACGACTGTACCGAACGCAGTTGCTGTGCGGAATCGACTATCGAACGCCGAGACGCCTGCTCGTCGTGCTGCACTCCCTGCTGTTGCTGCTGACGTGAACGTTTTTGAGAGAAGAAGCGGCCAGCCTTCCGCGTGAGTTGACGAGTCGCGCACGACGGCCGAGGCGGGAGCACGGTGGCCCGTCGCGCGCTCGGTTCCACCGTCTGTTCGCCACTTCTGCGCCGAGTCGCTACTCCTCGTCGTCGTCGGATTTCGGTTCTTCGCCGCGCTCCGCCCGCTCGACCTCGTCGCGAATCGAATCCAGTTCCGACTCGATGTCGACCGTCTGTGTCTCGTCCGTTTCGTCTTCGGACTCCTCGCGCTCGTCAGCGTCGTCGGCACCGTCGCTCTCCTCGTCGCTGACGGCGATTCTGACCGCCCCCTCGTCCAGCGTCTCCTCGCGTCCGTTTCGTCGCGCTCGGTCGTCGGTCGAGCGACTGCGCCGTCGGTCCGCGTCGTCCGTCCGCCGCTGTGACTCGGCGAGACGCTCTTCGATATCTCTGGAGAGCTGTCGTGCCTCTTCGACGATGTCGCGGGACTCGCTCTCTTCGGGGAGGTTCGCCTCCGAGAGCGCCCGCTGAAGCTCGGTGAGCGCGCGCTCCAGTCCGTCGACGGCGACGCGGCCCACGTCGTCGGCGTGTCGGCGCGTCGTCTCGCGGGCGCTTTTACTCTCCTCGCGTATCGCGCGCTCGGGATCGGCCAGACGAAGCAGTCGCCGAAACAGTTCGAGCGCCTGAATCGTCGCCTCCAGCGTCGAGATGACCGTCGGGATGGTGTACTCCTCGGTGAAGCGGAGGATGTCTCTCGGCGTCGGCGGTTCGAACGGTCGGCGGCGGGGCGTCCGCTCCTCGCGGAGTTCGGCTCGGAGCTCCGACAGCGTCTCCTCTAACTCCGAGAGGAGTTCTTCGAGGTCGTCGTCGCGGCGGCTCATACGTTCACGTTGCGTAGCTGAGGGGAATAAGGCTTCGTCCGGACGGCAGCGATTCGAGGCGGTGACAGCGACGCAATGGACCGACTGTCAGTTACGCGCGGCGGTACTGCACCGGCCAGTCGACGTCGACACCGAGTTTCTCGGCGGCGTGGAGCGTGAAGTACGGGTCTCGGAGGTGCTCGCGGCCGACGATAGCGAGGTCGGCACGCTCGTTCCGGATCAGTTGGTCGGCCTGTTCGGCCTCGGTTATCTTTCCGACCGCGCCGACGGGTATCTCGCCCTCCTCACGGATGGACTCGGCGAACTTGACCTGGTAGCCCGCGCCCGTGTTGGTGATCTGCTGGTCGGGGTGGATACCGCCGGAGCTCACGTCGACGAGATCGGCGCCGGCCTCTCTGAGCAGCGGCGCGAGACGAACCGACTGTTCGAGGTCCCACGACTCACGGTCCGGCAGCCAGTCGGTCGCCGAGATGCGGACGAACACCGGCTTGTCGTCGGGCCACACGGTTCGAACCGCCGAGGTGACCTCGCGGACGAGCCGCGTGCGGTTCTCGAAACTGCCGCCGTAGTCGTCCCCTCGAGTGTTGATGACCGGCGAGAGGAACTCGTGGAGGAGGTAGCCGTGGGCGGCGTGGACCTCGGCTATCTCGAAACCGGCGAGGTGCGCGCGTCTGGCGGCCTCCGCGAACTGGTCGACGACGACCGAGAGGTCATCCTCATCGAGCGCGTGCGTCTTCGGGTACGACTCCTCGCGCGGCCACGGTTCGTCGGTCGGTCCGTACACCTCCCACCCTCGCTCGTCGGGTGAGATGGGGCCGCCGCCGTCCCACGGTCGATGCGTGCTCGCCTTGCGACCGGCGTGGGCTAACTGAATCGCCGGGTGACTCCCCTGCGAGCGGATGAACGACGCGATGGGCGCGAGCGCGTCGGCTTGCTCCTGCGTCCAGATACCGAGGTCGTCCGGCGAGATTCGTCCCACCGGCGAGACTGCCGTCGCTTCGGTCATCACGATACCGGCCCCGCCGACTGCTCGACTCCCGAGGTGGACGCGATGCCAGTCGGTGGCGACGCCGTCCGGCGAAGAGTACTGACACATCGGCGAAACCATCACGCGGTTCGGAATCTCGGTCCCTCGAAGGGTCAGCGGGCTGAACAGCGAATCCGTCATCAACGCCCTCGTTCGAGGCCATCCACAAAACGCCTACCGACTCGCGTCGGTGTCGCACCCACAATGTTTATTGTACACTCCATCGTTTCTTTTCGAATAATGAACACCCCCGGGCAAAATTCCTTCACCCGAACGCTCTCGGAGTTGAAACGACAGGGGTGCAACATCCTCGTCGTCGGATCCACCGCTCCCGACGCGCGGCAGTCACTCACGCGACGCCTTCTCGGCGACGCCACGGTCGAGTCGCGCAAGCGGCTGTTCGTCTTCACCGACGGCGTACACACGCACGAAAATCTCGGTAACGGCCCGCGGGACGCTGACTCGCTGCGCGTGGTGACGCAGTCGGCCGTCGTCCGCGGAGCGTTGGCCGCCGAGAGTCTCTCGGGGTCGAACCTCGGCGGCCCCGTCTCCCGGGAGTACGTCGAAGCCGACGGCGTCGGGTCGCTCTCGTGGGCCATCGGCGACGCCATCCACTCGTTCGAGTCCGGAGAGTCGCTCGCCCCCAGCGAGTTGCGGCTGTGTCTCGACTCGCTGCAACCGCTCGTCGAAGACCACGGTGTCGGAGCGGTTCGACGTTTCGTCAGCGTCGTCGGCGGTCGAATCGACTCCGTCTCCGGGATGGCGCACTACCACCTCTCCTCCCCCCTCGACGACCCGGTCGTCGACGGACTCGCCGACGTCTTCGACGGTATCATCGAACTCCGGATGTGCGACGGCATCCCGGAACACCGCTGGACGTTCCCCGACCGGACGCTCCCGAACGACTGGATACCCGTCTGAGCCGAGGCGTGGGATTCCGCGGGGGTCACGCCTTCTCACCGGTGAACGTCGGTCTCAGAACCCGTTTAGGGCAACCAAAACCTATATTGCTTTAGGCTCACCTAACTCTATCCATGGCTGTCTCCGACGCCCGCGACGACGACTCCGCCATCCCTGCGGAGCCCGAGTTCTCCGTTTCGGCGTGTCAAACCTCACAGAACCGAACCGTATTCACCGAAGACGGCAACAACGACGGCTGGATAGCGACTGACTACACCGTCGTCCTCCAGCGGTAGCCCGCTCTCCGGCGTCAACTCCTGGTGATGCGTCCTCTTGGTACCTGACGTCGGTTGCCCCTCCCCGGTTGACGCCCGAGGCGGGCCTCCGTTTTCACTCCCCGCTCCGTTCAGTCTCCGCTGCGTCTCGCCTGCGCTCTCGGTCGACGACTGCGCGGCTATCGGGCGGGAAAAATGGAGAGAATGGTCCGGTCGGCCGACTGCTCTCGTCTCAGTGCGTCGCTTCTTCGAGCACGAGCGTGTCGTCTTCGAGGTAGTGCTCGATGTGGTGGGCGTCCTCTTCGACTTCGACCAGAATCCGTCGGAGAATCTCCTCGGTCGCCGGGTCGCCGAGGTTACCCGCGAGTTGGATGTGCTCGCGCATGTCCTCGATGATGTCACCGTACATCTCGAGGTCGTTCTGCAGCGACGTGCGGACGTCGTAAACGTCCTCACCCTCGAACTCGACGGTGGCGCGCTCTTCCTGGTTCGACGGACCAGCGACCGGGACGCCACCGAGTGCCTGCGCGCGCTCGGCGATGATGTCGGCACCCTCCTCGACGTGTTCGTACGCCTCCTCCAGGAAGCGGTGGAGTTCGAGGAACTCCGCGCCCTCGACGTTCCAGTGGTGCTTCTTCAGTTGGTGGTAGAGCACGTACGCGTTCGCGAGGTCGGTGTTGAGCGCGTCGATGATCTGCTCGGCTTTGTCCTTCTCGATGCGAAGGGCCGTCTCCTCGACTTCGTCCGCCGGCTGACGAACCGTCTTCTGCGTACTCATAACACTCCATTGTACGGACGCCACCCACTTAAACCTTGACTCTGGGAAAATCATTTTTCGGCTTTCCAAAAAATTGTTTCACAGAACGTCACCATCCTGTCGCATTGGACCGAAATTCGGGACACAGTCGCGGCCTCGCCGTGGGGTGCCGACGACCGCGACCACGTCGGCGACGCTCACTCCTCGTAGATGCCGACGAGTGCCCGCTGTTCGGTGAGGACGTCGGGGTCGAGGTCGGCGACGAGGTCGCGGTCGTCTCGGCTCAACGAGGCGGCGACAGTCCCGTCGGACTTGACGACGGCCGAGCGTCCGGCGTACTCGGCGTCCGACTCCGGGAGTCGCTTTCGGCCGGTCCGTCCCGCGCCGACGACCCAGCGCACCCCGTCGAGCGCGCGTGCGCGGAGCAGCAAGCCGCCAGTTCTCGCTGTACGCCGCAGGCCACGCGCCGACGACGAACAGCGCGTCGACCCGATCGCGGGTGAACGCCGCGCTGTCTTCGACGAAGTTCAGTTCGTAGCAGGTCACGAGTCCGGTTCGGCCGACGGGCGTCCGGACGATGGTGCGCTCGCGGCCGGCCGCGAGCACGGTGCGCTCGTCGCCCCAGAGGTGACGCTTTCGGGAGACCGTCACCGATCCGTCGGGACGGACGTAGGCGATCGCGTTGTACAGCGTCGAGTCGTTCCCTCCGCCTGTGCGGCTCTCGGCCGCCTCCACGAAGCCGCAGAGCAGCGCGAGATCGTTTCTCGCCGCAATGTCGCGGAGACGGTCGAGTTCCGGTCCGTCGCGGCCGAGCGCGACGGATCGAACGCGGTCGTCGACGACGAAGCCGGTGAGCGCGTACTCTGGGAATAGCGCGACGTCGACCCGGTCGGCGAGCGCGTCCGCTCGCTCGGCGACGTGGTCGAGATTCGCCGCGACGTCGAGGTCTCGGACGGTCGTCTGAACGGCTGCGACGGTCGTCATGGACCGACTCTCCGCCGAATCGGCCAAAGTTTCTGTGATTCGCTCGGGCTGATAGCCCGCGATAGATGCATATAGTTGGGTGTGTTAAATTGACATGCTGGTCGTTACCACAGTACGTTCGGCCGGCATCGTGCGGCCGCGAACGGCGCGGGTTCGTCATGGTCCCGCGCGGGTAGGGTCGCGGCCGCGGTTTCTCTCTGTCGTGGGGGGCAAAGGGAAACGCTCTTTTGGCGCACGCGCGGAGATTCCGCATATGACTGACGGGGACGACGAGACGCCCACCGAGGCGACCGACGGGGAGAAAACACCCGGCGAAGAGGAGGCCGCCGACGAGAGCGAAACGACCGACGAGAGCGGAGAAACTGACGGCGAAGAAGAGACAGTCGACGACGAGGAAACCGACGACGAGGAAACCGACGACGAGAAGTCGGCCGCGGACGCATCGTCCGAGGTCACGGCCGAGGGCCTCGACGAACGCCTCGACGCCGCCGAGGAAAAACTCGACGCGGCGGAGACGGAAGCCGACCTCGACGAGGTCGAACAGACGCTCGACATCATCGCCGCCGACCTCGAAGCCGCGGACCTTCCGGAACCGGACGAGGACGACGACGACGCCGAGGACCCCCGAGAGGAACTCGAATCGCGCCTCTCGGACCTCCGTGACGACCTCGAGTCCCAGCGCGGGCCGTACGCCGAGGACGTCGTCGGGAACGTCGAGGAGGCGAAGACGAAGATCGAGGAGACGCGCTGGACCGACCGCGGCGAGGACGAGATCGCGGAGGCCGTCGAGTCGTTCCTCGACGCGGTCGCCGACATCTTCGAGGAGGACGACGAGAGCGACGCCGTCGTCGACGCCGCCGTCTCCAGCGGCGACGAGAGCGACCTCGTCTCGTCGCTCGACGCCGTCGCGAAGACCGTCGAATCGGCGTCACTCGACCCCGACGACGACGAGGAGACCATCGCGGCACTGCTCGAAGCCACCGAATCGCTGGAGTCGGACCTCGAAGACGCCCAGGAATGGGACGACCTGGAGACGCGCGAACAGCTCGAAGCCGAGGGGTTCTACGCCGTTCTCGGCCACTACAAGGACTACCCACCGGAGTGGAGCGCGTTGAAGGAACACGAGAAGCGCGGCAACGTCGAGATGGTGCTGCTCGCGCTCGACAGCCTCCAGTCGGACTTCATGGAGGAGCACTGCCTCGAAGCCATCACGCGGATGAACGACGCCCGCGCGTTCGACGCGATGCACCAGCGCGCACAGAAGCGCGACAAGCCGAGCATCAAAGCGCTCGGGAAGATGGGGTCGGGCGCGCTCGACGCCGTCGAGACGCTCGTCGACTACGTCGACACCGACAAGGACCCGGCGCTGCAGAAGGTGACGTTCAAGGCGCTCGGCGAAATCGGCAGCGAGGAAGCGACCCAGCCGCTGGCAGACAAACTCGTCATGGACAACGACAACGTCCGGCCGCACGCCGCGCGCGCGCTCGGTCTCATCGGCGACACGCGCGCCGTCGACCCGCTGACCGACACGCTCGAAGACGACGCGAGTCCGAACGTCCGCGCGAGCGCCGCGTGGGCGCTCCGACAGATCGGCACCGAGAAGGCGCTGAAGGCCGTCGCGGACCACTCCGACGAGAACTCGTTCATCGTCCAGCACGAGGTCGACCGGGCGAAGCAGTCGCTCGAAACAACGCCGCCGACGGCGTGAGGGAGTGGGCGGTCGCAGTTTTCACGCGAGGAACGTCGAGAGGAACAGCAGCGCGAACCCGAGCGCGATGGAGAAGCCGCCGACGCGCCCGAGCCACGTGTGCTCTCGAACCTCCTGTGGCGAGATGTCGATGGTGTAGCCGTTGAACTCCGGATCGTACTCGACGTACGTCGGTTCCTGAAAGAACTCCATGAAGACGAGCGCGCCCCCGAGCGCGCCGAGGGCGTAGCCTGCCAGTTCGAGACCGGTTACGAGATCGACGGTGACCATGAGAGTCACACCGTCTGTCGAAGGCAAAAAAACACCGAAGCGAACGTTTATCCGCGGAGACGGGACCATCCCGTGTCGTGTCTCGACGCCTCGCGGTCGTCTGCTGTCTGCTCGCCGTCTGTGCGGGAGTGGCGTCGCCAGCGCCCGCCGCGTCGACGCTCGACGTCCCGGCGAACGCCTCCGCGGCGTCGAACGACGCCTCCGGTCGTATCGTCGAACTCTACCCGAACCCCGTTCGCGACGACGATGTCGGTGAGTTCGTCGTCGTCGAGACTGGGGGAGGAGGGAATTGGACGCTCTCCGACGGGGAGTCGACCGTCGCGGTGCCGCCGTCCGACCGCGTCGCGCTCGCCGCCGACCCGGAAGCCGCGCGGAACCTGACCGACGCGCCGGTCGTCGAGGGTGCGCTCTCGCTGTCGAACGGGGGCGAACGTCTCGTCCTCAGCCGCGACGGTCGCGTGGTCGACGCGGTCGTCTACGACAGCGCGCCGAGCGGCGAGCGGTGGCTCCGCGACGCCGACCCGCACTGGCGGCCGCGCGGCTTCGAGCCTCGGCCGGTCGCCGAGACGGGGCCGGTCGACGCGACGGCGTTCGTCCTCCCCGACTCCTCCGACGTGCCGGTCGACACGCTCCGAGACGCCGACAGTCGACTCCTGCTCGCGGGCTACACGTTCTCCTCCGAGCGCGCAGCGGCGGCGCTCCGGCGAGCGAACGACCGCGGCGTCGACGTTCGCGTCCTCGTCGAGGGGGGGCCGGTCGGCGGCGTCTCGAAGCGTCAGGCCCGCCTGCTCGACGACCTCGCGGCCGCAGGTATCGACGTGCGCGTCGTCGACGGCGAACGCGCCCGCTACAGCTACCACCACGCGAAGTACGCCGTCGCCGACGACAGCGCGCTCGTGCTCACCGAGAACTGGAAACCCGGCGGCACCGGCGGCCGCGACAGCCGCGGGTGGGGCGTCCGCGTCGACGACGCGGCGACCGCGGACGAACTCGCGGCGGTGTTCGAGACGGACGCCGGGTGGCGCGATGCGAAACGATGGGCGGAGTTCCGACGCAACGCGACGTTCGTCGACCCCGAATCGGCGGACGACTCGTACGCGGGCGAGTTCGGATTTCGGTCCGTCGCCGCCGAGCGCGTGCGGCTCCTCACCGCACCCGGGAACGCCGAGGGTGCCGTCGTCGCCGAACTCGACGGGGCCGAGGAGTCGATAGACGTGCTGCAACCGACCGTCGGCGGTCCTCGTCAGCCGTTCGTCCAGGCGACGACGCGGGCCGCCGAGCGCGGCGTTCGTGTCCGAATTCTGTTATCGAGCGCGTGGTACGCCGAGGAGGAGAACCGCGCTGTTGCCGACCGACTGAACGAGTGGGCCGACCGGAACGACGCGCCGCTGTCGGTCCGCCTCGCCGACCCACGAGGAAGATACGGGAAAGTTCACGCGAAAGGCGTCGTCGTCGACGACGAGACGGCGCTCGTCGGCAGTCTCAACTGGAACAACCACTCCGCGCGCGAGAACCGGGAAGTCGTCGTCGCGCTCGACGGCGCGGACGCGGCGGGATACTACGCGGAGGTGTTCGCGGCCGACTGGCGGGCCAGCGGCGACGGTGAGCGGCGGCCGTTCCCCGTCTGGTTCGGCGTCACCGTCGTCGCAGCCGTAGCGCTGGCTGTGGTCGTGGGAGCGAGAGAGATCGAGTTCGAGTGAGCGGTACGCCGTGAGCCGACGGGCGACCGACCGGCTTCAGTCCAGCGCGGCGGTGCTCGACAGTTCGTCGTCGATGTCCGCTTCGGCCATCTTCTCGACGAGGCTGTCGATGACCTCCTCGCGCATGCCCTTGACGAACTTGATGGAGCCGACGACGAGGTGGCCGCCGCCGGAGACGCCGCCGCCTTTCACCTCGTCGTTGAGTTCGGCGACCATCTGCGGGATGTCGAGGCGGACGCCGTCCGAGCGGAGGACAGCGAAGTCCGGCCCGTAGCCGATGGTGATGACGGGTTCGCCCGTCTCCCGAACTTTGCGGTCGTGGAGTTCGCCCGTCGTCTTGCCGGGTGCGGGGTAGGTGAAGCGGTGCGCGAAGTTGTCGAGGTCGACCGTGTAGAGGTGGACATCGCTCTTCAGGCGCTCGTGTTCGACGTGGTCCTCGACGGCGTCGAGTTGGTCGTCGACATCGCGCTCGGCGCTCGCCGAGAGGAACTCGACGAGTTCCTGATGACGAGCGTCGTCGTCACAGCCGACGTTGAGCACGTCGTTGACGAGCGCTTTGCCCTCGCTGTAGCGCAGCCAGTGGGCGGTGTAGTCGAGCGCCTCGCCGATGTCGCCGAGGTCCTCGCGGTCGTAGCCCTGCGTTTCGGCGAGTTCGACGAACTCCTCCATCACTTCGGCCTTCGAGCGGTCCGCGAGTCCGGCGACGGCGGGGACGTGGCGGAGGTCGTCGGTGATGTCGGGATCGATCATCCGCGCGAGTTCGACGCACATCATCCCGGTCGTGATGCGGTAGTCCTCGTCGTACAGATAGGGGTTGACGTGCGCGTCGAGCAGCGGTTCGACCGCCTCCGGGTCGGGGTGGTGGTGGTCGACGACCGCGATTGGCATGTCGTAGTGCGCGAGGTTCTGGTAGGCGGGGACGTCCTCCTCGGTGCTCCCGTTGTCGAGCATCAGGAGGAGGGGGAGCTTCTGGCCGTGGCGGGCCTGCCCTTCGAGCGCGAAGTTGAGGTCGCGCGTCACGTCCTCCATCTCGTAGAACGGCGCTTTGCTCGGCAGGCGCTTGAACAGGTGGAGGGGAGCGTCGGCGTCCTCGTGGACGTCGGCGATGTAGTTCTCCAGCGCGAGTTGAACCGGGATGGAGGCGCACATCCCGTCGCCGTCGGCGTGGTGGCGGACGCGAATCGGGCGACCTTCGAGTACCGTCCGGCGGAGCAGGCGGGCGACCTCCCGGAGGTCGTCGCGAAGTTTCTCGAACGCGGGCCACTCGACGAGCGGGTCGACGGTGTTCGGTTCGGCGCGCTCGGCCATCGCGTCGTCGAGGCGTTCACGGACCGTCTCGGCGCGCTCGCCGTCGAGTGAGGTGAGCGAGGAGACCTCCACCTGCGTCGTCCCGTCGTGGGTCTCGACCTGGCCGTCGATACGGACGAGGTCGTCGAGGTCGACTTCGGGGTACGCACGGACGCCCGCCTCGTCGAACGCGGCACAGGAGACGATGCCGGTGTCGTCGGCGACGTGGAAGATGGTCGGGCCGCCGGTCTGTTTTATCTGCGCGATGCGGCCTTCGATAGTCGCCTCGGTGCCGGTCGAAAGCGACGCGACGGACGTGATGTCGGGTTCGTGCTCGACGGTCTCGGTCCGGTAGTCGTCGACGTCGGCCTCGTCGAACGCGATGTCTCCGTTCGCCTTCACTTCGACGAGTTCGACGACGAGGCTGTCGCCGACGTCGTACTCGGCGTCGAGATTCGACTCGTGGACGAGTCCGGAGACGCTGTCGGAGACGTCGACGAAGACGCCGTAGTCGACGACGCCGTTGACGACGGCGTGGTAGCGCGCGCCCGTCTCCACGTCGGCGACGGTGCAGTCGGGAGCGAGGTCATAGACGACGGGTCTCGAATCCGACCCTGCGCCGGAATCTCCGGCGGTGTCATCGGTCATGGGCGTGCTACGTGGGGGTCCCGCCTTAAGCTTTACATCCTGTCCCGACAGGCCGACGTGCGGCGCGGTATGCGGCGTGTGGACTCGCCGTACGGCGCGCGGCGACCCTTCCGGAACCCTTAGAAGGCGACGGGTCGGAGTGTGTCCTATGCGGCTGTTCCGGTCGAGCGAGATCCTCGGCATCGCCGCCGAGACGCTCGAGTTCGCCCTCGAAGCCTCCGAAGAGACCCATCCCAACGAGTACATGGGGTTTCTCCGCGGCGAGGACGCCCGCGACCTGGGGCTGGACCGCGACGGCACCGTCATCACCGACGTGCTGGTGATACCCGGGACGGAGTCGAACCCGGTAAGTGCGACGGTCAAGACGAGTATGGTCCCCAACGACAGACACGCGGTCGGGTCGGTTCACTCGCATCCCAACGGCGTGCTCCGCCCGAGCGACGCCGACCTCGCGACGTTCGGAAGCGGCGACGCCCACATCATCATCGGCGCGCCGTACGGCCGAAACGACTGGCGCGCGTTCGACCGGGAGGGCAAGCGTCGGAAACTCGACGTGCTCGACGTCGACTTACCCGACGACGAGGCGTTCTTCGACTTCACCCAGGAGGACATCGACCGGGAACTCTCCGAGGACTCATGATACACGGGAACTTCGACGTATGACGACGGTAATCGCACAGGGCACGTTCGACCTGCTCCACCCGGGGCACATCCACTATCTCACCGAGGCCGCCTCGATGGGCGACGAACTCCACGTCATCGTCGCCCGTCGCGACAACGTCACCCACAAGGAGAAGCCGATTCTCTCGGACCGCCAGCGCCGGGACCTGGTCGCCGCGCTCGCCGTCGTCGACGAGGCGCATCTCGGCCACCGCGAGGACATCTTCGTCCCAATCGAGGAGATTCAACCGGACCTCATCGTCCTCGGATACGACCAGCACCACGACGAGGCGGCCATCGAGTCGGCGCTGGCCGACCGGGGTATCGACTGCGCCGTCGAACGTGCCTCCGCGAGAGAACCCCAGTATCCCGACGAACTACTCTCGACGGGCGACATCATCGAACGTATCCTCGAACGGCGCGACTGCTGAGCGCTCGACGTTTCGACCCGAACCGCATCGGCTTCAGGTTCGGTACCGGTCGCCGTCGCCCTCTTCGAGTATCCTTTCGACCGTTCCCCAGTAGTGACGAACCTTGTCAGTCGGTCGGTATCGCGCGCCGTACCCTTCGGTTACGGGTTCGAGGATGTCGTTCTCGACGAGCACGTCGAGGTGGTGACGGACCGTCTTGTAGTCGAGGTGGAGGTCGGCGGCGAACTGGTTGGCGTTGCGGGGTTCGTCGTCGGCGGCGACGAGGAGTCGAAGTCGGTTGTCGCCGCCGCGCGTGCTCGTGAGCACGTACCAGAGGACGGACTCCATCACCGGGTGAGAGTTCACCGACCGACCTAAACACATCGCCGGAGCATACAGGCTCTGCGAGGGGATGGCAACGCCCACTACGCGCCGCCGGGAGCCTCGCGACCTGTGCTACGTCGTGAACAGTTCCGTCTCCTCGGGGATCGAGAACAGTCCCATTCGAACGCCCGCGTCGAGCCACCCGTACCCGTACGAGAACGACGCCAGCGCGTTCACCCAGTCGTCGGCTTCGCGGAAGTGGCGGCCGTCGTCAAGGTACGACTCGGCCATCTCCCGGCAGTCGTCGGCCATCGCCGACAGCGGCGTCCCCTCCGGGGGCACCGCTTCGGCCTCGTCGAGGGCGTCCGCCAGCATCCGCTCGTAGCGCGTCGTCTTCTCTTCGAGGTCCGCAGCCATACCGATGGATGCGTGCGTCGTCGCCTAAGCGTTCCCCTGTCGGTTCGACTGGGCGGCCGACAGCGATCTCCGGTTGCGCCACCCGCGTCGAACAGCACAAATTAAATACAAACCCGCGGCCAAGAGTGGCCAATGACAGATGTCTCTGACGAGGACGGCTTCGTCGAACACCGGCGGCTCATCGTCGCCGGGACCGGTATCGCCGGGCTCACGGCCGCCATCTACGCCGCCCGCTCGAACAACGACCCGCTGGTGTTCGAGGGGACCGAACCCGGCGGGCAACTGACGCTCACGACGGAAGTCGACAACTACCCCGGCTTTCCCGACGGTATCAGCGGTCCCGAACTCGTGAACAACATGAAGTCACAGGCGAAGCGTTTCGGCACGGAGATCGAGAACGGCGTCGTCGCCGACGTAGACGACTCCGAGCGACCGTTCCGCGTCGAACTCACCAACGGCGACGTGTACACGACCGACGCGCTCATCGCGGCTTCGGGCGCGAGCGCGCGAACCCTCGAAATCCCCGGCGAGGACGAACTGATGGGCTACGGGCTGTCGACGTGTGCGACCTG
Organism: Haloprofundus halobius; assembly: GCF_020097835.1. GTDB lineage: Archaea > Halobacteriota > Halobacteria > Halobacteriales > Haloferacaceae > Haloprofundus > Haloprofundus halobius. The sequence goes on along the minus strand of NZ_CP083666.1, from coordinate 1,630,308 downwards.
CGACGGCGCGTTCTTCCGCGACGAGAAGATCGTCGTCGTCGGCGGCGGCGACGCCGCGATGGAGGAGGCGTCCTTTCTCACGAAGTTCGCCTCGACGGTCTACCTCGTCCATCGCCGCGAGGAGTTCCGCGCCGAGGACTACTGGATCGACCGCGTGATGGAGCAGGTCGAAGACGGCGACATCGAACTGATGCTCAACACCGAGGTCACCGAACTCCACGGCTCGCCCGAGGCGGGCGTCGACACCGTGACGATGGTTCGCCACCCCGAAGGCCACCCGACCGACCGCCTCGACGACCCCGAAACCGAGGAGTTCGAGTTCGACGCCGGCGCGGTGTTCTACGCCATCGGCCACACGCCCAACACCGAGTACCTCGAAAACACGAGCGTGCAGATGGACCCCGAGGGGTACCTGAAGACGAAGGGCGGGTTCGAGGGCGGGCAGACCGAGACCGACGTTCCTGGAATCTTCGGCGCGGGCGACGTGGTCGACTTCCACTACCAGCAGGCCATCACCGCGGGCGGGATGGGCTGTAAGGCCGCCATCGACGCCGACGAGTACCTCGAAGGACTCGACCGGTCGGGTCCGGAGACGGCGGAACCCGCGGCTGCCGAGTCGGACGACTGAGAACGCGGTTTCTCGTCGGTTCTCTCTCCGTTCTCCGGCGACGACCGGTGAGACGACCGCCGGACGCGAGCGCGGCGGTGCGCGCTCGCACGTCAGAGTGGGACTGGAGGGGCCGGATTCCGGAGTGAGGGGCTTTTCGACTACTGCTAACACTAACCGCGCTTGCTAGCGTCGAAGGTCAGAGACGCGCCGTTTGGGACTCGACCCCAGACCACAGCCCCTTTACCCCGCACGCCCGTCGAACGCCTATGGTCGACACCGAGACGTACACCATCGAAGGACCCGACGGCGACGAAGACACCGTCGAACTGCCCGCCGGTCTGGTCGACGTGCTCTCCGAGCAGGGCGAACAGCCCACGGAAGTCGTCGGCGACATCCTGCTGCTGTCGTTCGTTCAGCGCGCGCACGCCATCGTCCACCACTCGGAAGGCGAGACGCCGCAGGACCTCGTCGAAATAAACGAGAAAGGTGAGGAACTGTTCGAGGAACGCTTCGGCATGACGCTCGCCGAGGCGACGGGTCACTCGCACTGAGCGACGCCCGCACCGCTTCACGCGTTCTTTTCATCTTCAGACTCACTTCGCAGACGCGAGCGTGGCCAGTATCTCGGTGTCACCGGCGGTGTGCCCCGCTCACAGGAACGCCAGCGGAACCATCACCACGATACCGACGGCGAGTCCGACGAGCAGTTCGCGTCGCCCCTCGCCCGGCAGTCCCGTCCCGGCCGCCAGCGCCTCCGGGATGAACTCCGAGAGCACGAGGTACACCATCGCGCCCGCGGCGAAGCCGAACCCGAACGGGAGCAGGTCACGCGCGACGCGCACGAAGTAGAACGCCAGCACCGCGCCCACGGGTTGGGGGAGACTGGAGAACACAGACCACCAGACGAGTTTCCAGCGCGGGACGCCGAGCGCTCGCAGCGGTATCGACACGGCGACGCCCTCGGGGACGTTGTGAACCGAGATAGCGACGGTCATGAACACCGCCAAAAGCGGGACCGAGACGCCGAGAACGTCGACGCCGCCGACGAGTCCGAGATCCGCGAACGAGACGCCGACGGCGACGCCCTCGGGGAAACTGTGGACCGTCAGGATACCGAGGACGAGTACGAGCTTTCGGTAACCGGCCTCCTCGTACTGCTTCGGATTCACCCTCGAATCTTCGATGAAGTCGTGGGCGACGACGACGAGCGCCGCGCCCGCGAGAACGCCGACGCCGACGCCGAGCGGTCGCCCCGTCGACAACCCCTCGGTGACGAGGCCGAACGTCGACGCCGAGAGCATGATGCCGGAGGCGAGTCCCCAGAGGGCGACGTTCCAGCGGTCGCTCACCTCGTCGACGAGCAAGAACGGTAGTGCGCCGAGGCCCGTCGCCATCGCGGTGAGCAGTCCCGCGAGGAATACGAAGAGGAGGTTCGAGAGGTCGGCCATGGCTGTCGTTTCGTCTAGGTAGGACGAGATGATATCAGTTATCGAATGATTTCACGCGGGCCGAATCGAGAACTCGAATCGGAGTTCACCGAATCCGACCGTTCATCGATGTAAAACTGTCTTTAAACACGAATGTTCACGAAAGTACGAACTATAACTAATCCTATCGCAGTCGTATCTGTGGGTGCGATGAGCTTCAAAACGACGAACGGCGGACGGTACGTGGGGTGGCGGGAATGTTAGCCGAACTCGCGAACGCGACGGCGGCGATTCCACTGCAGTCCGGCGGGTTCCTCGAACTCGCGGTGCTGTTCATCATCCTCGCCATCGTCTCCTACGTGGTCGGTGCGCGAGGAATCGCGGGCGTCACGATGGAGATCGCCCGTATCCTCATCCTCGTGTTCATCGTCCTGGCGATCCTGTCGTTCTTACTGTAGCGATTCGCACCACATTTTTTGCCCGCTGCGCTGACGTCGCCAGCGGCGGCTCGACCGGGGGCGGTCCATCCGCTCGTTGCCGACGGCGTAGCTGTTTTACGCTCCTGTGCGCCATCGGTGCCCATGCATCCTCGCGCACAGGCGTTCACCGAACGCGCCGCCGACGCGTACGACCTCGACGTAACCGTCCGCGAGTTTCCCGAAGGAACGAAAACCGCCGCCGACGCCGCCGACGCCGTCGGCTGCGAGGTGGGGCAGATAGCCAGTAGCCTCGTCTTCTCCGCCGCGAACGGAGACGCCGAGGAGACGCTCGTCGTCGCCATCACGAGCGGCGCGAACCGCGTCGACGAGGCGGCGTTGGCCGACGAACTCGGCGTCCCCGCCGACGCCGTCTCGATGGCGGACCCCGAGACGATTCGCGAACGAATCGGCTGGGCGATCGGTGGCGTCCCGCCGTTCTGTCACGACTCGGAGGTCCGGACGCTTTTGGACCCCACGCTCACCGAGTACGAGACGGTGTGGGCCGCCGCCGGAACGCCGAGCGCCGTCTTTTCGCTCACACCGGAGTCGCTCCGCGAGCACGCCGCCGCCACCGTCGCCGACGTGACCGCTGACACGACGTAACACGAAGATATATATTGTGAGAGGCTAAAGAGAGAATTAGATATGTCTAATCTAGGGTGGCCGAGCGATGGGTGAGTTCGTCTCCTTCGCACAGACCGGTCTACCGAACGAACTGTTCGACATCCTCCTCGGGTCGGTCCGCGACGGCTTCGTGCAGGTGAGCGCGTTCGTCGCAGTCACCGTGCTCCTGTTCAGTTACGTCCAGTACCGAACCGACGGCCGACTCGTCGAACGCCTCGAATCCGAGAAGAAGTACCAACCGCTCGTCGGCGCGCTGATGGGACTGACTCCCGGTTGCGGCGGCGCTATCGTGATGATGCCGCTGTACGTCCGCGGCAGCGTCTCCTTCGGGACGGTCGTCGCGACGCTCGTCGCCACGGCGGGCGACTCGGCGTTCGTCATCATCGCGCTCGCCCCCGAGGCGGGACTGTACGCCTACGGTCTCGCCTTCGTCTCCGCGGTCGTCTTCGGCTACGGTATCGACCGCTTCGGGATGGGCGTCGACCGAATCGACCGCGCGGTGGCCCGTGTGGGCCGGACGATGACCGACGGCGGCGTCGCCGCGCCCGCCGTCGGCAGTCAGGTCCACCACTACGAGGACGCCCAGGGCTGCGAAGTCGACGGTAGCGTTCGTGACGCGCCGATACTCCGTCGCGTGAGTCAAGCGGCGCTCGCGGTCTGGTGGGTCGCCGCCGCCGGCGGTCTCGCCGCGGGCGTGCTCTACCTCGTCCGCGGCGCGCCCGACGTGCCGATGGTCGCCGACGCGAGCTTCGCGGGCGCGTTCACCGTCTTCGGCCTCGTCGGTACGACGCTGTCGTTTTACCTCTACTTCGTCGGCCGCCGATACGTCGGCCACGGCCACGTGGGGAAGGCCCGCGACACGTTCGGGAACGTCTACGAGACGCTGACCCACGCAGCGATGGAGACGTCGTTCGTCACCGTCTGGGTCATCGCAGCGTACCTGCTGTACGAGTACGGTCTCATCCTGACCGGCGTCGACCTGCAGGTGTTCGCCGCCGCCGCAGGCGTGCTCGCGCCCATCGGCGCGGCCGCCGTCGGACTGATTCCCGGCTGCGGCCCGCAGATCCTGCTCGCGACGGCGTACGCCGAGGGCGCGATTCCGTTCTCGGCGCTGACGGCGAACGCTATCAGCCAGGACGGCGACGCGCTGTTCCCGCTCATCGCCATCGACAAGAAGGCGGCCGTCGTCGCCAGCATCTACACGACGATTCCCGCGCTCGTCGTCGGCGTTGGCATCCATCTCGTGTTCGGCCCGATGTTCGGATTCGGGGTGCTCTGAGCGGATGGATGTGCCGAGCAACTCACTTCCGGCCGGAGGACGTAGCACGCGCCGATGAGCGTCACTGACGCCGACGACTCCGAGAACACCGGAGACGACGCCGTCCGAGTGTGGCTCGTCGAGCGCACCTACTCCGACGACGAGCAGAACATCATCATCCTCGTCTACGCGACGCCCGATGGGTCACATTACCTGAGAAAAGAGCGCGCGCTCACGAGTTTCGGCGACGCGCGCGACACGACCGCCGCCGTCGACGCGAAGCCAGGTAGTTTGGGCCGCGTCGACGACGCCGACACCCGGGAGGCCTACGCGACGGAGGCCGCGCGGATGCGCGAGAAATACGACCCGGACGACTTGCTCTGACATCGCCTCCCGAACGTCACGTCCCGAAACGCCGCGCTCGGCCCAGTCCCGACGCGTCTGCCGCGGCGAACCGAAGCTCGTCAGCGGGAGAGAATGTGGATTATATTTATACGGCTAATGCTGGTGTTATTCTGTAATGTGATGTCGAACTCCGAAGCACGTGACGGCCCGCCTGACGTCCGTACCGAAACCGAGAGTCGCGAGCGCGGTCGGTGGCGATGGGTTCGCTGAGCGATCACCGTCGTCGCGGAGCAGCCCTCCTCGTCACCGCGTCGTTACTCCTCGTTCTGACGTTTGGTGGGAGCTGGGCGCTCTCGAAGGACACGACGGCTCTCACCGCCGACGCCGACGGAGAGATGACGACGCTCGTCGGCGTCCAGGGGCCCGGCCCGACCGGCAACGTGACCGAACTCGACGCGAACGGCACCGCGCTGTGGACGATGGGGGACGCGATAAGCTACCTCGACGTCAGCTACCTCGAGAACGGCTCGGTGCTCGCCACGTACACGAAGAGCGGCTTCGAGCGGTGCGGTCGGTTCGAGCCGCCGTGTAAGCGCACCGGGGTCCGTATCATCGAAACGAAGCCGGAGCCGCGAGTCGTCGCTGAGTGGAGCTATCCGATCCGAACGCGGAAGGACAGCGAGGTCCACGACGCGGAGTTTCTCCCCTCCGGAGAGCTGTTAGTCGCGGATATGGAGTACGAGAGCATCTTCGCCGTCGACATGAGGTCCGGAGAACGCTCGTGGACGTGGAACGCTAGCGAGTTCTACGACGCGCCGGCGGACCCCACGAGGGAGGACTGGCTCCACATCAACGACGTCGATTTCATCGGCGAGAACCGCTATCTCGTCTCCGTCCGGAACACGAACCAGCTTCTGGTCCTCGAACGGAATCCGGAGACGAACGAGGTCGGCGTCGTCGAGGTCATCAACGAGGACCGCGACCCGGACGTGCTGAATCAGCAGCACAACCCCCACTGGGTCGGTGACGGCGCGGTGGTCGTCGCTGACAGCGAGAACGACCGCGTCGTCGAACTCCACCGCGGCGAGTCGGGCGAGTGGCGGGTCGTCTGGCAGCTCTCGGAGGTCGACGGCATCCCGCTGGACTGGCCGCGCGACGCCGACCGCCTCCCGAACGGCAACACGCTCATCACCGACAGTCGAAACGACCGCGTCGTCGAGGTGAGCCGCGAGGGCGATGTCGTCGCCAGCTACACCGTCCAGTCGTTACCGTACGAGGCCGACCGCGTCTCGGTCGGCGAGTCGGGCGGTGAACCGTACGACGTCTCCGGGGACGACGTCGGCGACGAGTCGCCGCAGAGCCGCGACGTCCCCGTCCTCTCGCTGCTGCTCGATTCGCTCCATCACGTCCTTCCGGTTCCCTACTGGCTCTCCGAACTCCACCTCGCCGCCGCGTTCCTCGCGGTGGGCCTGTCCGGCTGGGGGACGCGCCTCCTACTGCGCGGGTGAACCCCCGCGTCGCCCGCGGGGACCGCGTCTGCTGAATCCGGCTCACGTCAGCTGTAAATCGATCACGGTCGTCGGTGAGTGACAGCTCGGACCACGTTACGGCGCACACACCCGAACTTATGCGCCGAGAGACGGTACACAGAGACGATGGGAGCGCTATCTGAACTGTTCGCGCCGGGACGCATCGCCGTCGTCGGCGCGACCGCGCGTGAAGGATCCATCGGCCGCGCCATCACGCAGAACCTCGTCGACGACTACGACGGCGAGGTCGTGCCGGTGAACCCCAACTACGACGAGGTGCTCGGACTCTCGTGTGTCGACTCCGTCGGCGAGAGCGACGCCGACCTCGCGGTGGTCGTCGTCCCGCCGCAGATCGCGGTCGACGCCGTCCGCCAGGCCGGCGAGAGCGGCGTGGAGAACGTCGTCGTCATCACCGCCGGGTTCGGCGAAACCGGTAGTGAGGGCGCGGCCCGCGAGCGAGAGCTCCGTGAGGTCGCCGAGGAACACGACATCAACCTCGTCGGACCGAACAGCCTCGGAATCATGAGCACGCCGAACGGGATGAACGCCACGTTCGGCCCCGACAACGCCCTCGAAGGCGGCCTCTCGTTCATGAGCCAGTCGGGCGCGTTCATCACCGCCGTCCTCGACTGGGCCAACGACGAGGGCGTCGGCTTCAAAGACGTCGTCTCGCTCGGTAACAAGGCCGTTTTGGACGAGACGGACTTCGTCGCCGAGTGGGGTGACGACCCCGACACCGACGTCGTCATCGGCTACCTCGAAGGCATCGAGGAGGGTCGAGAGTTCATCGACACCGCCCGCGAGGTGACCCAAGAGACGCCGATTCTGCTCGTCAAGTCGGGGAAGACCGACGCCGGTGCGCAGGCTGCCTCGTCGCACACCGGGACCATCGCGGGGTCGGACCGCGCCTACGAGGCCGGACTGGAGCAGGCGGGCGTGCTGCGCGCGTCGTCGCCGCAGGAACTGTTCGACGCCGCGCAGATGCTCGCCAACCAGCCGCTGCCGGACGAGAAGTCCATCGCCGTCATCACGAACGCGGGCGGTCCCGGCGTGATGGCCACCGACGCCGTCGGCGAATCCGACCTGGAGATGGCGACGTTCTCCGACGAGACGCTCGACGCCTTCGGCGAGAGACTCCCCGAGGAGGGTAACATCTACAATCCGGTCGACGTGGTCGGCGACGCCGACATCGACCGCTTCCGCGGCGCGCTCGACGTCGCGCTCGCCGACGAGAACGTCGGCTGTGCGCTCGTTCTCTCGGCACCCACCGCAGTACTCGACTACGGCGAACTCGCCGAGGCGACTGTCGAACTCCGCGAGAAACACGAGAAACCGGTCGCCGCCTGTTTCATGGGCGGCGAGCGCGTCGACGCCGCCGAAGGCGTCCTGCGCGAGGCGGGCATCCCGAACTACTTCGACCCCGCCCGCGCCGTCGAGAGCCTCGACGCTCTCGGCGAGTACCGCGACATCCAGCGCCGCGAGTACGACGAACCCGTCGAGTTCGACGTCGACCGCGAGCACGTCCGGTCGATTCTCCAAGAAGCGGCCGACCGCGGCGACACCCGAATCGGCGTCGAGGCGATGAGCCTCTTGGACGCCTACGGCATCCCGACGCCCGCGGGCGACATCGTCGACGACCCCGCCGACGCTGTCACCGCTGCCCGCGATATCGACGGCGACGTCGTGATGAAGATCGTCAGCCCCGACATTCTCCACAAATCCGACATCGGCGGCGTCAAAGTCGGCGTCGAGAACGAGGCGGTGTACGACGCCTACGAGGACCTCGTGACGCGGGCGCGAAACTACCAGCCGGACGCGACGATTCTCGGCGTCCAGGTCCAGGAGATGGTGGACCTTGACGACGGCGTCGAGACCATCGTCGGCATGAACCGCGACCCGCAGTTCGGGCCGCTGCTGATGTTCGGTCTCGGCGGCATCTTCGTCGAGATTCTGGAGGACACGACGTTCCGCGTCGCGCCCGTCTCCGAGAGCGAAGCACAGGAGATGACCGACGAGATTCAGACCGCGCCGCTGCTCCGCGGCGCGCGCGGCCGCGACCCGGTCGACCGCGACGCCATCGTCGAGACCATCCAGCGGCTCTCGCAGTTGGTGGCCGATTTCCCGGCCATCCTCGAACTCGACATCAACCCGCTCGTCGCGCTCCCGAAAGAGGGCGACGAGACCGGCGTACAGGCGGTCGACGTGCGGCTGACCATCGACCCGGACCAACTATAAGCGACCACGAAACCCTCACACACTCATGACTGAAACCCTACTGGTGACCTCGACGCAGGACAGTACCGGAAAGACGGCGGTGACGCTCGCGCTCGGCCTGCTCGCGCAGGACCGCGGCCTCTCGGTCGGCTACATGAAGCCGAAGGGGACGCGCCTGCAGAGCAACGTGGGCAAGACGCTCGACGAGGACCCGATGCTCGCGCGCGAACTGCTCGACACCGACGCCGAGATGCACGAGATGGAGCCCATCGTCTACTCGCCGACGTTCGTGCAGGGCGCCGTCCGCGGCCAGGAGAGCGGCGAGGACCTCGCCGAGATCGTCCGCGAGTACTTCGACGTGCTCTCGGCGGACGCCGACCTGATGCTCGTCGAGGGCGGCGGCAAACACACGACCGGCGGCATCGTCGATCTCACCGACCCCGAAGTCGCCGACCTGCTCGACGCGAACGTGCTCCTCGTCGCCGACTACGCCACTCCCGCCGACCTCGACGACGTGCTGGCCGCCGTCGACGACGTGCGCGCCGAGGGCGAATACCGCCTCGCCGGCGTGCTGTTCAACCGCGTCGGCGACGCCGCCTACGACGAGTTGGAGAAGGAGGTCGTCTCCTTCCTCGAAGGCCGTGGCGTGCCCGTGCTCGGCGTCGTCCCCCGCGAGCGCGAACTCGCAGGCGTCTCGGTGGCCGACCTCGCCGACGAACTCGGCGCGGAACTCGTCACCGACGCGCCGACCGACGCCTACGTCGAACGCTTCCTCGTCGGCGCGATGGGTGCTGACGAGGCGCTCCGGTACTTCCGCCGGACGAAAGACGCCGCCGTCATCACCGGCGGCGACCGCGCCGACGTGCAGACGGCCGCACTCCAAGCGCCCGGCGTGAAGTGTCTCGTGCTCACCGGTGGCCATCGGCCCTCGGGGGCCGTCGTCGGCCGCGCCGAGTCCGAGGGCGTTCCGGTGCTCGTGCTCAACGCCGACACGCTGTCGGCCATCGACCGCGCCGAGGAGATAATCCGCGGTGGCCGCACGCGCGACGAGCAGACGGTCGAACTGATGCGCGAACTGCTGTTCGAGCACGCCGACGTCGACGCGCTCGTCCCGGCGGCGAGCGACGACGAGCGCAGCGAGTAACTCGTCGCTGCCGGAGTGCCCGCCCGCGGTGACGACGCCTCGTCCGCCACACCGCGCGGTTCGTACTCTCTCGCGCTCTTTCGGGTGAGCCCGCCTAGTCGTCGGCCCCGGGTTTCGTTCGGGACGACACACGTTCTAAACCTAATCAGATTAGGTTGAGTTCTTTTCTACGTCCAATAAAAATTCATTTGAGTCGGAGCATAATCGTTGATCGTGGTCTGCGAAATCGACCGGCTGCGACGCGGCTCTCTCCGACGCTCCCTCGAAACATGGTGGACGATTTCACGGTAGACAGACGGACCGCACTGAAACTGACCGGCGCTGCGTCGCTGCTCCCCTTCGCGGGTACAGCGCGGGCAGGGACGCTCACCTCGTTCGTCGACGACACGCTCGATACGGCGAGCGACGCGCTGCAGGAGGCGCTCGTCGTCTTCGAGTCGAACGAGGACGTCTCGCTTCTGGATTCGCTGGACCTCACCGACGGCTACCACGCGTTCTCGGTGCTTCCGGTCGGGTACTCCCGACTGACGGGAACGCAGATAGAGACGGTCGCCGACTGGGACGAGGTGCGCTACGTCGAGGCCAACCGCGACCTCGAATACTTCAACGACGACGGCCGCGACGTGACGCGGGCGGCCGAGGTCCAACAGGAGTTGGGGTACGCTGGGGCGAGCGCCCACGTCGTCGTCATCGACAGCGGTATCGACGGTGACCACCCGGATCTGGCGGCGAACCTCGACGCGAACTACCAGTGGGCCGGCGACCCGCTGGACCTCACCGACACCGAGACGCTGTGGCCCGAAGTCGGCGGTCTCGACACCGACGAAATCGGCCACGGGACCCACTGCTCGGGCACCGTCGCCGGCGACGGCAGCGCCAGCGACGGCCAGTACCGCGGGATGGCTCCGGAGGCGACGCTCACCTCCTACTCGACGAGCGCGGGCGTCTCCATCCTGAAGGCGGCCGCGGCGTTCGACCACATGCTCGAAAACGGCGACGGGTCGACGTACCAGGTCGTCTCGAACTCCTACGGCGCGTCGAGCACCGACGACTTCGACCCGGACGCGACGCTCAACGTCGCGTCGTGGCACGCCTTCGAGGCCGACATCCTCCCGGTGTTCGCCGCGGGCAACGACGGCCCCGACTACGACACGCTGAACGACTACGCGAAAGCGCCGCACGTCGTCGGCGTCGCGGCGACGGACGACGAGAAGTCGGTGACCGACTTCTCCTCGCGCGGCCGCAACGACGGGAGCAACTACGACCGCGAAACGGCGCTGTCGAACCTGGAGACGTACTACGAGTCCGGCGAGACCGACGGCCCGCTGGGTATCTACCGCCCCGGCGTCGCCGCGCCCGGGAACGAAATCGTGAGCACGATGTCGCCGGACGACCCGCTGGGCGCGACCACCGTCGACGACGGCGAACTGTACTACGCGAGCATCAGCGGGACGAGCATGGCCTGCCCGCACGTCTCGGGCATCGCCGCGCTCGTCGTCGACGCCCACGTCGAGGGTCAGGGGAGTCGACCGACTGTGCGCGAACTGCTCGCGACGGTCGAAGCCGAGGCCGAGGACGCGCTGTCGAGCTACGAGCCGGCCAGCGCGGGCGCGGGCTTCGTCGACGCCTACGACGCCGTCGAGCGCGCGGAGGCCGGTGACCTCGCGACACTCGACGAGACGACGCTCGTCTAGCCGGTCAGCAGCGCCGGCCCCCGAACGTCCGAAGCTCAGACAGCCGGACGCGGCCGACTACCGACCGAAACGTCGGCCGTCTGGCGGTCGAAACACCCGCCGATTGCCGGAGACCGGTGTTTTATCATTCTGTACGCGACAGGCGGGTCGTTTATTGTATCTGCGACGAAACGTCGAGCAATGCAGCGACAAGGTGTCGACGAAGATGCGTCGGCGCTGCTCGACAGCGCCATCGACACGCTCACCGACGTGTTCTTTCTGTTCGACCTCGACGGCCGGTTTCTCCGCTGGAACAGTCGACTCCGCGAGGTGACCGGCTACGGTGACGACGAAATCGAACAGATGGTTCCGTTGGACTTCATCGCACCGGAGGACGAGGCGGCTATCTCGGAGGCCATCGTCCGGGTCGTAGAGGAGGGAACGGCCCAGCAGGAGGCGTCGTTTCTGACCGCCGACGGCGAGCGGATTCCCTACGAGTTCACCGGCGCGTTACTCCACGACGAGGACGGCATTCCCGTCGGCATCTCGGGCATCGGTCGCGACATCACCGGCCGGATGCGTCGCATCGAAGCGCTCCAGCGGCAGGCGAGCCGCGTTGAGACGCTAAATCGAATCAACGCGGTCATCCGGGAGGTCAACGAGGCGCTCGTCCGAGCCTCGACGCGCGAGGAGATCGAGCGCGAGGTCTGCGGTCACCTCGCCGGCGAGGAGCCGTACCGCTTCGCGTGGATCGGCGAACACGGGTACGACGGCGAGTCGGTCGTCCACCGGACGTGGACGAGCGGTCGGGGCCTCAACGACGTCACGCCCGACGAGATAGACGGCGACGGCTCGATAGCGCTCGCGGCCATCGAGTCGCAGAAAGTCCGGGTCGCCGCCGCCGACGGTGGCGGCGACGGCACGTTCGAACCGCGGGCGGCGGCCGCAGAGAGCGGTCTCAGTTCCGCGGCGGCGGTGCCGCTCGTCTACCGGGACGCGAGCTACGGGGCGCTCTGTCTGTACGCGGCCCGCTCGTCGGCGTTCGACGAGGACGAACTCGACGTGCTGAAGGAACTCGGCGAGACCGTCGGCTACGCCATCAACGCCGTCGAGAAGCGCCGCGCGCTCGTCAGCGACTCGATCGTCGAACTCGAATTCGACGTGACGACGCCCGGCCCGTTCTTTCTCACCGTCGCGGCGGCGGCGGACGCCTCGCTCTCCGTCGAGGGCGTCGTCACGGGCGACGAGGGCTCGCTCTCGGAGTTCGTCGTCGTCGATGACGGCGGAGCCGACGCCGTCGTCGCGGCCGCTCGGAACGCGGGCGGCGACGCGAGCGTCGTCGCCGAACACGACGACGAGTCCATCCTCCGGCTGACGCCGCCGGACGACGCCGTCGCGTCCGTCGTCGCGGATCTGGGCGGCGTGCTCCGGAGCGCGCGCGCCGACGGCGAGGAGGGGAAACTGACCGTCGAACTGCCCGCCGTCGCCGACGTTCGCGCCGTCGTTACGGCGCTGCAGGAGCGGTTCCCGAACGTCGCCGTGCGCGCTCAGCGCGAACGCGAGCGGACGAACAGCCGCGGCGTCGAGTTCCGCGACTCGCTCGACAGCGCGCTCACCGAGCGACAGCGCGAGGTGCTGGAGACGGCGTTTCTCGCCGGCTTCTTCGAGTGGCCCCGCGGCAGCACCGCCGAGGAGGTGGCCCACGCGCTCGACGTGTCGCCGCCGACGTTCCACGAACACCTCCGCCGGAGCCAACAGAAACTGCTCACCGCGTATTTCGACGGCGTCTCGCGGTCGGACGACTGACCTAATCGATTAGGGACGGCTGTTTTCCCCAACGAGGCGGTTCGTTAGTACGCCCGGGTTTCCCACAGACCCCGGCAGAGGTGAGACACCTGCGAGAGCCTTGGTTCGTCGGAGGCACACACCCGTCGTACCGAAGTCGGCACAGGCCACGCCTCGACCCTCGTGGCCTCGTTGCCGTTGCTCCGTTTTCCGTTCGGTTCGCGACCCCCGTACTTCTCGATCGACGCACCCTCAACCGAGCGAAATCATTCCTTTCACCGTCTCTCCGGACTGGACGCGTCGGAAGGCCGCGTCGACGTCGTCGAGCGCCATCTCGAAGTCGACGAGCCCCTCGACGTCGAGCTGCCCGCTCGCCAGCAGTTCGATGGCCGTCGGGTAGGTGTGGCGGTAGCGGAACGAACCCAGTAGGTCGAGTTCGTTGTCGATGATGTCGTGGGTATCGAACGGAACGACGCCGTCGGCGGCGAGGCCGACGAGGACGACGGTGCCGCCGCGACGAACCACGTCGAGAGTGCTTCCGATGGCCGGTTCCGCGCCCGAGGCTTCGATAACCACGTCGGCGAAGCGGCCGCCCGTCGCGTTCTCGACGGCCTCGACGGGGTCCTCCTCGGAGACGTCGACCGGAATCGCGCCGCGCTCGCGCGCCCGCTCCAGTTTCGAGGGGAGCACGTCGGCGGCGACGATCGGTTCCGCACCCGCGACGCGGGCGACTTCCATCGCCAACAGGCCGATGGGGCCACACCCGGAGATGTAGACGGCGTCGCCGAGGCCGACACCCGCGCGCCGACAGACGTGGATGCCGACCGACAGCGGTTCGACGAGCGCGCCCGCCCGCAGCGACACCGACTCCGGCAGCCGATACGCGTACTCTGCGGGCCAGGCGACGTACTCGGCGAACGCGCCGTCGTCCGGCGGCGTCGCCATGAACTGGACGTCCGGACAGAGGTTGTACTCGTCCGCGCGGCAGAACTCGCAGTCGTCGCGGCCGCAGGGGACGCCCGGTTCGAGCGTCACTCGGTCGCCCGCGTCGAGGCCGTCCACCGCCGACCCGACCTCGACTACCTCTCCGGCGCTCTCGTGGCCGAGCACCAGCGGCGAGTCGACGACGTAGTCGCCGATGCGACCGTGTTCGTAGTAGTGGACGTCCGACCCGCAGATGCCTACCGAGCGCACCCTGACCAACACCTCGTCGTCGGCGGGTTCGGGTCGGTCGCGCTCCTCGATCCGTAGCTGGAGATCCTCCGAGAGTACGGCCGTGCGCATATCTGACATACATCCGGAGAGCGGATAAATGCCGCGAGGTGGCGATGACGGCGGTAGCTCTTTGCGGAGTCGGCGAAATATCCGGACACAGATGCCCTCCTTCGCTATCGAAGCCGACGACCTCCGGAAACAGTACGGCGACGAGACGGCCGTCGCCGGACTCGACCTCTCGATTCCGGCCGGAACCGTCTACGGTTTTCTCGGTCCCAACGGCGCGGGCAAGACCAGCACGATACGGATGCTGACGACGCTCTCGCGGCCGTCCGGTGGGAGCGCCCGCGTCGCCGGTCACGCCGTGACCGACCGCGAAGCCGTCACCCCGAACATCGGCTACCTTCCCGAGGAACCGCCGCTGTACGACGAACTCTCGGGCCGCGAGCAGGTTGCGTACGTCGCCGGGCTTCGCGACCTGCCGACGGAGACGGCCGCCGACCGCATCGACGACCTGTTCGCGCGCTTCGACCTCGCCGCCGACGCCGACAAACGCATCTCGACGTACTCGAAGGGGATGAAACAGAAAGTCGGCATCGTACAGGCGATTCTGCACGACCCGGCGGTCGTCTTCCTCGACGAACCGACCTCCGGCCTCGACCCGCGTGCGGCGCGAACGGTCAGAGACACCATCTCGGGGCTCGCGGCCGAGGAGACGACGGTCTTCCTCTCGACGCACATCCTCCCGGTCGTCGACGAACTGGCCGATACGGTGGGCGTGCTCGCGGACGGCCGACTCGTCGCCGAAGGCGCGCCCGCGGAACTGAAATCCCGCGCCGAGACCGGCGAGGAGCGTACGCTCGAAGACGTGTTCTTGGACGTGACGGGCGAGTCGGAACTCCGGGCGGACAGTTCGACGGAGCGTCGATGACGCTCGCTCCGAACCCGAGGCGCACGCTCATCGTCGCCCGCACCGAACTCCGTCGGCGCGCCCGGGCGGTCGCCGACGACTCGCGGCGGGCGGCCGTCTTCGCGCTCGCCGCGTTCGCATCGCTCCTACCGGCGTTGCTGTTCGTCTTTCTGGCGTACGTCTTCGGCTCCGGCGTCGCCGAAGGCGAGTCGCTGTCGGTCGAACTCGCGCGCGCGGCTATCGTCGCGCCGATTCTGTTCGGCGCGTTCATCGGCGTGGCGCGAACCGCCGGGTCGTCGGCGCGTCCCGACGCGGCCGACCTCCTGCTGACCGCCGTCCCGCACCGCGACGCCGCCGCGGGGATGGCGCTGGCGGAGGTAGCAAACGTCCTCGGGCCGTTCTCGGCGTTCGTCGTCGTGGCGGGGCTCGCTTTCGCCGTCGGTGCCGGCTCCGTCGTCGCCGCGGTCACCGTTCCGCTCGCGGTGCTCGCCGCCGTCGCCGTCGGACTGCTCGCAGGCGTCGTCGTCGGCGTCGGTTACCACCTCGCGGTCGCCCGGGTCGCGCTGCTCGCACGGTTCCGGATGCTCGTCTCCGTCCTGCTGTTCGGTGCGTACATGCTCGTCATCCTCTCGGACTCCGGGAACGACGCGTTCGGCACCGTGCTGCGGACGCTGGCGGACTCCCCGCTCGGCTGGTACGGCGACCTCGCGTACGTCTCGCTCCCGCTCGGGTCGACGACAGGTGCGGTCGCCGCGGTGGCGCTCACGGCCGTCTCGTTGCCGGCGCTCCTGTTCCTGCATCGGTCGCTGACCGAACGGCTCTGGTTCGGCGACGCCGCTCGCCCCGAGACGGGCGGCGACGACGCTACTTCCGCGTCCGCGATGGCGACGACGCGTGCGACGACCGGCCATCTCGAACGACTCCCGTTCGTCTCACGGCCGGCGGCGACGGTCGCCGAGAAGAGCCTGCGCCGGGCGTGGCGCGCACCGATACAGCTGTTCTACGTCGTCTATCCGCTGTTCTTCGCCATCGTCCCCCTCCAGCGGACGGTCGCGGCGGAGTCCATCTCGACCGAGATGCTCGTTACGCTCGTCGTCTACCTCGCGTGGGCCGCGGGCGCGGCGTTCACGCTGAACCCGCTGGGCGACGAGGGCGCGGTGTTACCGGTGACGCTCACGACGCCCCTCTCCGGGCGCGCGTTCGTCGGCGGCCGTGCACTGGCGGGCGTTCTCCTCGGCGTCCCGGTGGTTCTCGTCGCGACGGCGGTCGCGAGTCTGGTGAGTTCGGCGACGCCGCTCGTCGTCGCCGCCGTCGCGGCGCTGGGTGTCGTGCTCGCCGTCTGCGCGACGGCGCTCGCGGCGGGCGCGGGGTCGGCGTTCCCGAAGTTCGAGGCGAGTCGAGTCACTCGTAGCCGGGAGGCGGTAATGCCCGGCCTGGCGGCGTTCGCGTTCTACTCGGCGCTGTTTCTCGCCGCCGCGGCCCCCGGTTCGCTCGCGTCGCTGGCGGTCGTCCGCGAGTTCGTCGCGTCACTCCTCTCGCTGTCGCCGACGCTCGTCCTCGTGGCGGGACTCGTCGCATCCGCCGTACTCGCCGGAACGCTCGCCGCCGTCTCGGGCGCGTACGCCGTCCGAGCGTTCGAGCGGTACCACCTCTGAGTTCCGTTCTCCGACTCGCTCGGGAAGACGCTCCTGACGGGCGCGCGTGCGGCGCTCGAACGCAGACGCCATAGCCGGCGTTTCGAGGGGACGGCAGATAGCTGGCGTCGCGGCGCTCCACGTATCACGCGCCGAGAGGTACGAATACGTCGATGCGCGAAGACGAGACACCACGTGGGGCGGACGCACAGGACGCGCCAATCGGTGAGCGGGGTGAGTCGATAGTGACGCTTCTCGTCCCGGCGGTGGTGTTCGTCGTCGCCGCGGTAGCGGTGTATCTAGCGGGCGTCCTCCTCTCGGACACCACCGATATTCTCACGGTTCGGTGGGGACTCGGTGAGGAACTCGGCGGCCTCGTCCTGCTGGCAATCGTGACGAATCTCCCGGAGGTCGTCATCACGACGAGTGCAGCGCTCGGCGGCACGCTCTCGCTCGCAATCGGAAACATCCTTGGCGGTGTCGCTATCCAAGTCGTCGTCCTCGTCTACCTCGACGTCGTTGTGGGGGACTCCGAGACGCTCACCTACCGCGCCGCGTCGCTCGTTCTCGTCCTGGAGGGGCTTGTCGTGATTGTGATTCTGCTCACCGTCATCGCGGGCAGTCAACTGCCGGAGACACTCGTGTTCGAGCGCGTGACGCCACCCGAACTGCTGATCGCCCTCCTGTGGGTGGGGGGCATCTGGCTCGTGTCGAAGGCGCGCACGGGACTGCCGTGGCACGGACAGGGAACGCCACCGGATGCGCAACTGGAGCCCCGAGGCGTCGCGAGACGGGAGAAACTGACGCAAATCGAGGGATACACGGCGACTCACACCCTCACTGTCTTCCTCCTCGCGGCGGGAGTGACCCTCGCCGGCGGTATCGCACTCGAGCGGAGCAGTTCGATGCTCGCGGACGGCTTCGGGGTGAGCGGGGCGGTGTTCGGAGCGACGGTGCTCGCCGCCGTGACGTCGCTTCCGGAGATCTCTACCGGGGCGGCGGCGGTGCGGCTCGGCGATTACCAACTCGCAGTCAGCGACATCTTCGGTGGAAACGCGTTTCTCCCCGTGCTCTTCCTGCTCGCGTCGGTCCTCTCGGGGAACGCGGTCCTTCCGGCTCTCTCCAGCACGAACATCTACCTCGCCTGCCTCGGTGGCCTGCTCACGGCGGTGTACCTCGCCGGATTGATATTCCGACCTCGCTACCTGATTGCGAGACTCGGGCTCGACTCGCTCGTCGTCTTAGTTCTCTATCTGAGTGGGATTCTCGGGTTGGCGTTCATCGTTGCCGCGTGAACGACGAAGCGGGTTCGTCCACGCTAATCGGTCGTTCGAGCGAACGGTTCGGCCTGTGACCTGATCGACACTACCCCATCGGCAGCCGTCGGATACCTGAGACGCGACGCTGCCGATGTAAACCGGTGTTTGAGCCCCTAGTCTATCGGCGAGCACTCGCACGTTTTTACACTATTTTACACGCGACCCCCGTTTCGGGTCTCGTCGCGCCGTGGCCGACGGACCGACCAACCCGCTCCGTCGACGAGTTCCCCGCTTTCAGTAGGTTCACGGCCACCCACCGCCCAGTACCCGTTTCACCACGCTCCTGCGGCGCAGTCCCCCGATTCTCGGTGTGGTAGATACGCTCTAAGTCAGTCACAGGCGGTCATTAACTAAGGATAGTCATGTCTACTGACCGAACATGGGATTCGAATGGGTGGCGTATTTCGAGTGTAGCGCGTGCGGAGCGGCCGAACGAGCGGACGACATCGAGTACGACGGCTTCGGATACGCGGTCTGTCCGGCGTGCGGTCGCGGGACGGGACCCGTCGCCAACGCCAACTCGGGCGCGAACTCCGGAACGAGTGCCGACGGCAACGGTCGGACAGCGCCTTAATCGTCCGCGCCCAACGGCGGGTATGGGCTGGACGAACGCCGAGACGACGGACCGACTCACCGAGTGGGAGCGCGACGACGGATGGGCGACGATTCGCGTGCGAGAGACCGGCGCGGGTCGGTGGTCGGTTCGCCTCGACCGACTTGAACAGGCTCCGGACGGGCGGACGTACCGACGCGACTCCGTCGCGACGCGCGAGGAAGCGCTCGAGCTCGTCGACGAGTGGCGGGCGGCGTTCGACGCGCCGGAGGCGTGAGCGTCTTCGAGCGCACGTCCGGTTTCAGTACTGTCCGAGCACGCCGAGTCGTCGCGCCCGACGGCTCGCCCGACCGAAGACGTACGTGCCGACGGCGAGGTACGCGGCGGCGGTCAGCGTCAAGACGGCGAGGTCGAGGAGCGAAAACTGCCAGAGTTGCGTGCCCTGCGTCATCGCCTCGCGCAGCAGCGCGCTCCCCTGCGCCAGAGGGAGGAGTCGAAGCGCCGGAACCGCGTCCACCGGCGCGGCGATGAGCGCGACGAACGCGAACTGAATCAGCTGAAACAGGTTCTCGATGCGCTTGTAGACGAGTGCGAGACCCGCGAAGGCGAAGCCGACGCCGAGCGCCGAGGCGATGGTGAGCACGCCGAGGGGGACGACGGTCAACAGGTCGACCGAGAGCGACTGCCCGGTCGTCACGAGCATCGACAGGAGAATCACCGCGCCCCACAGCAGGCTAAAGCAGACGTTCACGGCCGCTTTCGCCGCCATCACGCGGCCGAACCCGAACGGCGACATGAACAGTTGTTCGAGGGTCCCCCACTGCGCCTCGCGGGTCACGTCCCACGCCAACCCCGAGTAGGCGACGATGGTCATCGTAAAGAGGAAGAATCCGACGATGATGGCGGCGAGCGACTCGCCGAACGCCGCACCACCGACAGCCTGTCCGCCAAAGAAGATGAGCGCGAAGAAGACGTACAACCCGAACAGTTGCGAGATGGTGTTTATCGGGTACCGAACGAGTAGCGTGAACTGCTTTCGAGCGATGGCGACGAGCAGTCGGAGCCACGGCCGAACACCGGACGTGACGACCGGTTCCGCCGTCCTCGGCGACTCGCTCACGCGTCGCCTCCGTCGGGTGGCTCGCCCGCGTCGACGGCCATCGGCGACCGACTCGGGCGACCCGGTTCGTCTCTCCCCCGGTCGGTCAGTCCCAAGAACACGTCCGCGAGGTCCGGGTCGACGCTGTCGATGCGCCGAAGCGAGACGCCGTGTTCCCGGAGGACGCCCAGCAGGTCGTACAGTCGGTCGCCGTCGGCGACGGAGACGGTGACGCGCGTGCGGTCGATTCTCTCACCTTCGCCGAGGCGCTCCCACCCCGTCGCCTCGTACGCCGATTCGAGCGTCTCTCGAACCGTCGGCGGTACCTCGCCGCCGAGGACGAGGCGGTACGACTGCGTCCGAAAGAGGTCGATGAGGCTCTCGACGGTGTCGTCGGCGACGATTCCGCCGTCGTCGACGATGACGACGCGGTCGCAGACGTCCTCGACGACGGCCATGTCGTGGCTGCTGAGGACGATGGTCATCGACTCGCGTTCGGCCAACCGCCGCAGTTCCCGGCGGAGTTCGAGCGAACTCTCCACGTCGAGACCGAGCGTCGGTTCGTCCAGAAACACCACGTCCGTCCCCCGAGAGAGCGTCGCCGCCAGCGTCGCCTTCTGCTTCATCCCGCGCGAGAGGTCGTTGACCGCGGTGTCCGCCTTCTCGGCGAGGCCGAGTTGCTCCAAGAGGCGGTCCTGTCTCCGGCGGGCCTCGGCGCGCTCTTGGCCGCCGAGACTGGCGAAGAAGTCCAGGTTCTCTCTGACCGACAGACGCCAGTAGACGTTGCGCGCGCCCTCCAGCATCGCGGCGACGCGGCGGTACGCCCGGCGCGTGTCGCTGTGTACGTCGATGCCGTGGATACTGACTTCGCCCGCCGTCGGGACGATGAGCCCCAACATGCATTTGATAGCCGTCGTCTTCCCCGCGCCGTTGGGACCGAGAATTCCGACGACGGTGCCCGCTTGCACGTCCAGCGAGAGGTCGGAGACGGCGCGGACGCCGCCGCTCTCGGCGTCACCGTACACCTTGGTGAGATTCCGGACGGAGATTGCCGGCGGGGACCCTGTGCCGTCCATGCCGGAACTGACGACGGCGACGGCTTAACCGTTTGCCGGGGAGCGGTTCGTCGGCGACGCTCGGTGTCGCCCGCGGTCGCGTGTCGAAGACGGTTTACTCGCGGCGGCCGACGGTGAGACGATGAGACCGAACGAGACGGTCGGACTGTTCTTCCTCGTCGTGGCGGTGGTGTCGGTCGTTCTCGCGGCGCTCCCGGTCGCCTCGTGGTGGCCGCTGTCGCGGCCGATTCCCATCCTCGCGTGGGCGGTCATCGGCCTGCTCATTCTCGCCTTCGAGCGGCGAAATCGACGAAAGAGTCGGTGATGCGTCGTCCGCACCGGACGGCGAAGTCGGCTACGGTGCAGCGGCCGACCCCGTCCAATGCGAGACGACCAGTCCAACGTTGCCCCAGTCGTACAGCAACCAGAGGCCGAGAAGGAGCGCAAGCGCGCCGCTGACCCGGTACCAGAGGGCGCCCGTCTCGCTCAGTTCCGAGTCGTTCGTCACCGACAGCCGGTGACGCATCCTGAACATCGTCTGCGGTCGGATGACGCCGAGTACACCGACGGCGACGGCGTAGAGACCGACGACGATTCCCAGCGGATCGAGGGCTCCGAGGACCATAAACCGAGATTCTACCGATCGAAAATAATCGTTTCGTTGGACCGCCCATCGGTGTGACTATTGGACTGCGAATCGGTGCGGCGGGCGCATCGGTGCAACGGGCGCGTCGCGTGCGTCGCATTCGCCGCCGTCACTCGACTACTGCAACCGTTTCGTCGTCTCGATGAGCGGGTGGCGGGCGTAGTCGACGATGTCGATGTCGTCGATAGAGGTGAGCCCCTCCTTCTCGGCGGTGCGCTGCATTCCGAGTTCCACCACGTCGTCGATGACGATGACGTACGCGTCCATCTCGTCCATCTCGGAGCGAACGGCGGCGAGCACGCGGTGGTGGCCGTCGGCCAGAAGTAGCGTCCCGTCGTTGTCGATGACGACGAGCGGTTCGGCGAGGCCGCGTTCGAGTTCGTACCGGCGGCCTTCGAGTTCGTCGGCGTAGACGCGCGCCTGCGTCGGGATGAGCGACGAGATGGAGACCAGTCGGCGTTCCTCGTGGACCGGGACGTCGTGAATCTGTTCGAGCGTCCGCATCAGTTTCCCCACCTTCTCGGGAGTCGCGCGCTCTATCTGGCTCCGAATCACGTCGGTGTTGGAGATGATGCCGACGAGGTTGCCCGCGTCGTCGACGACGGGGAGTTTCTGGATGCCCGACCGGAGGATGACACGGGCGGCGTCGGTGAGCTTCATCTCCGGGTGCGCGACGATGATGTCGTCGGTCATCACGGTGAAGATGGGGGCGTCGTTGTCGGTCATCAGGATATCGCGGGCGTTGACGAACCCCTCGACCTTCCGGCCGTTGCAGACGGGAAAGCCGTTGTGGCCGTCGCTCTCGATGATGCGGCGGGCGACGTCCGCGACGGTGGCGTCCGGTGAGACGGTCGACACCTCCCGCGTCATGTACTCTTTCACCGTGGCGTTCCCCGACATAGGCGGCGATACGCGAGCGGGAAGCAAAAGCGTGGTGTCGGTCGCTTCGCCGCGACGAGGGCTACGTGCGGTCGTCCGGCGGAAACTCCAGCGCCAACTCCTCGGCGTCGCCGACGCCCACCGAGGGCGCGCTGCCGAGCGTCTCGAAGAATCGGCCGCTGACGATGCCACGGACGATGTCGGTCAGCGACTCCTTCGAGTCGTCGTCGACGTCTTCGAGAATGCCCAGCGGCAGTTGCGCGCCCGCCATGTCGGCGTGGCCGCCCGCGCTACCGATCTGGCCGAGGGCGTCTCTGAGCGTCTCGCCGAGGTCGACGTCCGCGCCGCGTGCGCGTCCGGAGACGTAGACGGTTCCGTCCTTGTAGCCGTAAACGAGCGACACCTGGACACCCTCCATGTCGAGCAGTCGCTCCGCCGCCTGTGCGAGCGCGTCGCGGTCGTTCACCTCGCCGACGCAGGAGGCCAGCGCACCGCCGCGAATTTCGCGGTTGCGGATGGCGCGGGCGATGGTCTCGAACACGTCCGCGCTCATGCTCGGGGTCTCGACGCGTTCGAGCACCGAGACGTCGACGCGTTCGAGCAGGTACGCCGTCGCCTCGAAGTCGGTCTGTGACACCTCGCGGGTGAAGTCCTTGGTGTCGACGCGGATACCGTACAGCAGCGCCGTCGCGACCGTTCTGTCGAGTTCGCGGCCGAGTCGTTCCAGATAGTCGGCGAGCAGCGTGCTCGTCGCGCCCACCTCGTCTCGGAGGTCGACGAAGCGCGCCTCCACGGGTGCGCGCGGCGGGTGGTGGTCGATGACGATGTCGACGACCGTGTCGGGGTCCAACCCGTCGTTGACGCCGGGGCGGGAGTGGTCGACCAGCGCGATACCCGCGTAGGGGTCCAGTTCCGCCGGCGACTCGACGTTTCGCATCGAGAGGTCCAGCAGGTTGACCAGCGCGCGGTTCTCCTGGTGGGATATCTCGCCGAAGTAGCAGGCGTCGGCGTCGACACCGACGAACCCGGCGATACGACAGAGGGCGATGGCGCTCGCGATGGCATCGGGGTCGGGGTTGTCGTGCGTGACGACGGCGAGCGGACCGTCCAGCTCGCGCAGCACCGAGAGCAGTCGGCGGAGGCGGCGTGCGGGTTCGCGGTCGACCATCTCGACGACGTAGTCTGTCAGCACTGCCGTCGCGTCGACGACGCGGTCGGCGGCCTCGTTGAGGTCCTCGACGCAGTCGGGGTCGACTTCGACGCCCGCGTACGACATGACCTGCACCTTCGGGTAGTGGTGCTTCGCGCTCTCGACGGCTTTGATGTTACACTCGGCGTCCTCGCCGACGACGAGGATGATGTCTGCGCTCGGTGGGTAGTTACTCGGGTCGGTCGGGTCACCGTGGGTCGCCCGGATGCCTTCCTCGCGCAGCGACGTCACGCGCTCTCGGTCGTCGGTGACCACCCGAACGTGGCCGGGGTGCTCCGAGAGCATCTCCAGCATCGCGTGCCCGACCGGTCCGCAACCGAGCAACAGCCACCTCACCATACCGGACGTTCGGTCGCCTCGGGGGAAAACCCTACCGTCCTCGGCGCGCGGACGAAGTGGTGCGTCCGCTCACGGTCGCGCGAAACGAGCGGAAAATCCGACAGAAACCCGACCGAAGTCGAGGAGGTCGAAACGCGAACTCAGGCGAACAGCGTCGCCGCGACGGTCTGTGCCGTCTCGATGACCGGCGGGAAGCCGGGCAGGAGCAACACGGTACCGACGGCGGCGAGCATGACGGCGGCGTACAGCCCGACGGGCTGACTGCCGAGTTCGAGCGACCCGCTCGGGTCCTCTATCCACATCGCCCGCACGACGCGGCTGTAGTAGAACAGCGACAGCACGCTGTTCAGTGCGCCGACGGCAGCGAGCCACCAGAAGCCGTTCTCGATGGCCTCGAAGAACAGGAAGTACTTCGAGAAGAAACCGCCGAACGGCGGGAGTCCCGCGAGGCTGAACATGAAGACGGTCATCGCGAGACACGCGACCGGAGCCTGCGTCGCCAGGCCGTTGTAGTCCTCGAACGTCCGGCCGATTCCCCAGCGCTCCACCATCGCGATGAAGAGGAACGCGCCGGTGTTCATGAAGCCGTAGACGAACAGATGCGCCATGCTCGCGCCGAGCACGTTACCGTTGGCGCTGCCGCCCGCCGAGAGCGCGGCGAGACCGATGAGCGCGTAGCCGGCGTGACCGATGCTGGAGTACGCGAGCATCCGCTTGACGTTCTCCTGGGTCGCCGCGGCGAAGTTGCCGAGCGTCATCGTGACGACGGCGAGAATCTGGAACGCGAGCACCCAGTTGATGCCCTCCGGAATCGTCGCCAGCGGGAACGCCTCGACGAACACGCGGAAGGCGACGGCGAACCCAGCGGCCTTCGAGGCCGACGAGAGGAACGCCGACACGGGCGCGGGCGCGCCCTCGTACGCCTCCGGCGCCCAGAAGTGGAACGGGACGGAGGCGGTCTTGAACGCGAAGCCGCCGGCGACCATCAGCACGCCGAGACCGGCGACGCCGACGAGTTCGCCCTCGCCGGCGAGCGCCTCGGCCACATCGCTGAAGATGAGCGACCCAGTGGCGGCGTACACGAGGCTGATACCGAACGTGAGCACCGCCGCTGAGAGCGCGCCGATGAGGAAGTACTTCAGCCCCGCCTCGACGCTGCCGCGGTTCTTCTTGAGGTACGCGACGAGCACGTACGACGGCAGCGAGGAGAGTTCGAGGCTGACGAGCACCGTCGCGAGCGAGTTCGCCGACGCCATCAGCGCCATCCCGCTGGCGGCGAACAGCACCAGCGAGTAGAACTCGCCTTGGTTCTCGTGCCCGAGCAGGTAGTCGTAGCTGGCGATGGTGACCATCACGACGACGCTCGTGAAGATGGCCGTGAAGAACAGGCTCATCCCGTCGACGACGATGGCCTCGGCGAACAGCGTGATCTCGCCGCCAGTCTGACCGGTGCCGGAGGCGAGATACCACGCGGTCACCGCCAGCGACGCGGCGGCCCCGAGCGTCGAGACGCCCGCCAGCAGCGCGCTGTCGGTCGTGTCTGGGTCGATACTGTCGATGAGCAGAAGCAAGAGGCCCGTCCCCGCGAGGATGAACACCGGCGCGAGCGCCGTCCACTCGGGTGGCTGTCCCGCTTGGAGTGGCGTCGTGAGCGCGGTGAGCGCGGTGAGCGCCGTCATTGCAGCACACCTCCGATGACCGGGTCGACTGCGTCGGTGATCATACTGAAGAATATCTCCGGTGCGACGCCGAGCGCGATGATGCAGATGAGCAGCACCGCCAGCGGCAGCGTGTCGTGCAGCGGTGCCGGACCGACCTCGTAGTCGGTGTCGAGGCGGAACGGTCCGAACAGCGTCCGCTGCATGGCGAACAGCAGGTAGCCCGCGACGATGACGATGCCGAACATCGCCGCCGCGGTGAAGATGGCGAGGCCGTTACCCGCGATGACCGTCGACTGGAACGCGCCGGTGAAGATGAAGAACTCCGCGGCGAATCCGGCCATCAGCGGCAGACCCATGTAACCGAACGCGCCCGCGATGAGGATACCCGTCGTGACGGGCATCCGGTCTGCCATCCCGGACATGTCGCCGACCATCCGGGTGTGGGTCGTGTTGTAGATGACGCCGACCGACATGAACATCAGTCCCGAGATGAGGCCGTGGGCGACCATCTGGAACGTCGCGCCGCCGACGCCGTAGGCGGTGTAGGCGACGAGACCGAGGATGACGTACCCCATCGACGAGACCGACGAATAGGCAACGATGCGCTTGAGGTCCTGCTGTGCGAGCGCGAGCATCGCGCCGTAGATGACGCTGATGACCGCGATGGCCGCGATAACGGGCGCGTACTCGACGGCGACCTCCGGCAGCATCGTGAAGTTGAATCGCAGCAGGGCGTAGGTCCCCATCTTCAGGAGCACGCCCGCCAGCATCACCGACACCGGCGTCGGGGCTTCGACGTGAGCGTCCGGCAGCCAGGTGTGCACCGGGACGACCGGCACCTTCACCGCGAACCCGAAGAACATCGCCGCGAAGGCGACGACTCGGAGCGTGTTCGCGTCGAGGCCGTAGAACGACCCGAGGTCACCGGCGCGAAGCGCCTGCGCAACGTCGGGCAGCGCGAACGACGACGTCGAGTCGCCGAGGCCCAGCACGAGCGCCATGAAGCCGATGAACATGATGAGCGACGCCGCGTTCGTGTAGACGAAGAACTTGATGGCAGCGTACTTCCGGCGCGGGCCGCCCCAGACGCCGATGAGGAAGTACATCGGCACGAGGACGGCTTCCCAGAAGATGAACCAGAGGAAGAAGTCCAGCGCCGTGAACACGCCGAGCAGGTTCGCCTCCATGAACAGCATGAGGCCGAAGAACTGCGACTGGCGGTGCTGGATGGGCGTCCACGCGCTCACGATGGCGAGCGAGGTGAGCACCGTCGTCAGCACGACCAGCGGCAGGCTGATGCCGTCGACGCCGACGTACCACGAGATCTCGTAGCCCGCGACCTGCAGCCACGGGATGACTGTCTCGAACGCGGTCTGGCCGCCCTGCAGCAGGGCGTTGCCGGACGCGTCGAACTGCGACCACATGTAGAGGCTCCCGAGGACGGGAACCAGACTGAGCGCGAACGCGCCGCGGCCAGCGAGTCGGTCCGGGAGGACGAACGTGACCAGCGCGGCGGCGAACGTGAATGCGATGAGCGCTTCGATTATCATACGAACCAACCTCCGTCGATGCCGAGAATGACGAGCAACGCGATGAGCCCCAGCGTCAGGAGCGCCGCGTAGTTACTGACCACACCCGTCTGGATGCGGCGGACGCGACTCCCCGACAGCAGGCTGACGCTGGAGATGCCGTTGACGACGCCGTCGACGACACCCTGGTCGAACTTGTCGGCCGCCCGCGAGAAACCGCGAGTGACGTCGTTCGCGAGCCAGACCTGGTACTCGTCCTGGTAGTAGTTGTTGAATAGTACGGTTTTGGCGTCCCCGAGGCGGTCGGTGTGTTCGACCGGCGACGGGACGTTGTACAGCGAGTAGGCGAGTCCCGCGCCCGCCAGTGCGAGCGTGAGCGAGACGGCACCCGAGATGAGCGCCGTGCCGAGTTCACCGCCGACGATGGTGCCGACGCTGTAGTCGGCGTAGGCGTGAGTGAGTTCGCCGTAGTGCTCGCTCGTGAGGCCCGAGGGACCGTGCGCGAGCCAGTCGTGCAGGAACTCGATCTCCATACCCGTCAGCTTCGCCACCGGAACCATGTTGATGAAGCCGGCGACGACGGCGAGCACGCCGAGGACCGCGAGCGGCCCTTTGACGTTCCAGCGGACGCCGTGGGGGTTGCGCGCCGTCTCCGTCCGCGGCTTCCCGTGGAAGGTCAGGAAGACCATCCGGAAGGTGTAGAAGCCGGTGAAGAAGACGGCGAGCAGTCCCATCGCCCACGCGCCGAACAGCAGTGGACTGCCGCCGAGGCCGTGGACGAGCGCCTCGTACAGCACCTCGTCTTTCGACCAGAAGCCCGAGAACGGGAAGATGCCGGCGAGCGCGAGCGATCCCGCGAGGAACGTCCAGTAGGTCACCGGCATGCGCTCTTTGAGGCCGCCCATGTCCCACATGTCCTCGTTGTGGTGCATCGCGATGATGACCGACCCCGCACCCAGGAACAGGAGCGCCTTGAAGAACGCGTGTGTCATCAGGTGGAAGGTCGCGGCGATGTAGCCGCCCGAACCCAGCGCGAGCATCATGTAGCCGTACTGGGAGATGGTCGAATACGCGAGTACCTGTTTGATCTCGCGCTTGACGACGCCCATCGTCGCCGCGAACAGGGCGGTGAAGCCGCCGATGAACGCGATGATGGCGAGCGTCGTCGGGGAGAGCGCGTAGAAGCCGTACATCCGCGCGACGAGGTAGACGCCGGCGGCGACCATCGTCGCCGCGTGGATGAGCGCCGACACGGGGGTCGGACCCTCCATGGCGTCGGGCAGCCACGTGTGCAGCGGGAACTGCGCGGACTTGCCCACCACGCCGCCGAGGACGAGCAGGCCGATGACGGTGAACCACGCCTGCGGAGCGAGTCCGAAGAACGTGGTCACGTTACCGCCGCCCTCGCCCGCGAGCGCCGCTTCCGCGAGCGCCGGGAAGCTCCCGTCGCCCGCGAACGCCGCCGTGCCGAACGTGGCGAAGACGGCGACGACGCCGACGAGGAAGAAGTAGTCACCGAAGCGCGTGACGAGGAACGCTTTCTTCGCCGCGCTCGGCGGCGCTTCCTCGCGGAACCAGAAGCCGATGAGCAGGTACGAGCAGAGCCCGACCAGCTCGAAGAACATGAACGCCATCAGCAGGTTGTCCGCGACGACGAAGCCGAGCATCGACGCCGAGAACAGGCCGAGACCGGCGTAGTACCGCGGGAGGCCGGTCTCGCCCTCGTCGTTCATGTAACCGAGGCTGAACACGTGGACGAGGAACGCGATGAGCGTGACGATGAGGAGCATCATCGACGACAGCGGGTCGATGAGCAGTCCGAACGTCAGTTCGAACGGAAGTTGCTCCGCGCCCGCCCACGTGTACAGTGTCTGTCGAAGCGTTGCGCCGCCCGCTACCGTCAGTACCGTCCATATCGAGAGCAACAGCGACCCTGCGGTGGCCGTGATGCCCGCGAGCGCGCCCCCTTTGGGCATGTACTTGCCCGCGAAGAGCGCGATCAGGAACGAGAAGAACGGCAGGAGCACGATTGCCGGAACGAAGTCGAATGCACCTACCATAGTTACCACCTCATCGACGTCGCGTCCGTCACGTCTACGTCACCGAAGTTGCGGTAGAGCGCGAGGATGATGCCGATGCCGACGGCGACCTCCGCGGCCGCCAGCGCCATCGTGAACAGGCTCAGCGTCTGGCCCGTGACGTTGCCCCAGTAGACGGAGAACGCGACGAGATTGATGTTCGCCGCGTTCAGCATCAACTCGACCGACATCAGGAACAGCAGCGCGTTCCGACGCGTGAGGATGCCGAACAGGCCGATGCAGAAGATGGCCGCCGAGAGCAGCAGATAGTACTGCGGCGGAACCATCAGCGGTCACCTCCCGCGGTCGTGTCGTCGTCAGTGGACGTACCACCGTCCGCTCGCGCGGCGGGACCGCGTCCGTCCGTCGGCTCGCCGCCGCTCGTCGGGTCGTCGCTGCGAACGTCGTCGACCAGCGCGGTCACGACTTCGCCGGCCTCCTCGCGCTTTGCGAGGTAGACGGCGCCGTCGATGGCGACGTCGAGCGCGATGGCCATGATGAGAAACGCCGCGAGGAAGCCCTCGGCGCTCACTATCTGTTCCTCCAGTTGGTTCGCCGAGATGTCGAACATCGCGTAGCCGATGCTGGCGACGATGCTGACGTCGGCGGGGAACCCTTCGGGGGTTCCGAACTCCGCCTGCAGGAATACGACTGCCATCAGGACGAACAGGCCGAGGGCGGCCAGCCCTGGAAGCAGATTCGAGTCGTCGTTCAACTGCGGTTTGGTCGTCATGTGCTACTCACCTCCGGGTCGGTCCGCGTGAGCATCACGGCGAACGTGATGAGGATGAGGACTCCGCCGACGTAGACGAGCACCTGCATCGCTGCGAGGAATTCCGCCTGCAGCATCACGTAATGAACCGCGACGCTCAAGAGCGCGCCCCCGAGCAAGAGTGCGGAGTGCCAGATATCCCGCACGAGGACGACGCCCAGGCTGCAGCCCACGGTTATGAGGGCGAACAGCGCGAACGCGAGGGTTTCATAAACCATTGTGTGTGTCTCCTTGAGGTATCCGTTTGAAGGTTTCGAGAACGTACGACACGCCCGACTTCGGGCGCTTCGCTCTCGATTACTGGTAGTCGACCTCGCCGTCTCCCTCGCCGACCCACGCGTCCCGGTCGGGGTTGCGCGAGTTGAGGGGGTCGATTCCCTTGTACCAGGGGACGTTCTTGAGCTGTTCTTTGTTGTAGACGAACTCGTTTTTCGTGTCCGCCGTGAACTCGAAGTTCTGCGTGAGCAGGATGGCGTCGACGGGACAGACCTCCTCGCAGAGTCGGCAGTAGATACACTGCCCGATGTGGAGGTTGTACTGCTCGCCGTTGCGTTTGTCGTCCATCACGATCTGGATCGTGTCGTTCGGACAGACGTTCTCGCACTGGCGACACCAGATGCAGCGCTCCTGGCTGAACTTGTGCACGCCGCGGAACCGCGGGCTCACCTCAGGGGCGACGTCCGGGTACTCGACGGTGAACGTCTGGCCGTCGAGGGCGTGTTTCATCGTCGTTGCCATCGATTTCAGGATTCCGATCATGCTATCACTCCCACGATGATGGCCGTGAGCACCAGGTTAGCGAAGGAGAGCACGAGCATCCCCTTCCAGCCGATGTCGAGCAGTTGGTCGATGCGGACGCGCGGAATCGCCGAGCGCGCCCACTGCGTGAACAGGAACACCGCCCAGATCTTGATGAGGAACCAGACGAAGCCCGGGATCACGTTGAGCGCCGCGATGGGCGCGGCCGGGCCGCCGAGGAACAGCGTCGCGATGAGCGCGCCGCCCAGGAAGATGTGCAGGAACTCCCCGAGGTAGAACAGCACGAAGTAGACGCTGGAGTACTCGGTCTGGTAGCCGGCGACGATCTCCGTCGGCGCTTCCGGGATGTCGAACGGGTTGCGGCCGATCTCGGCCATGTTGGCGACGAGGAACAGCACGAACGCGAACGGGTTGACGAACGCGAACCACTGCGGAATCGTCAGGCCGCCGCCGAGAGCGACGAGCGGCTCGCGCTGGACGGCGACGATCTCGCTCATCTGGAGCGTGCCGGTGAAGATGACCACCGACGCCGCCGTGACGATGAGCGGAATCTCGTAGGCGATGTTCTGTGCGACCGCGCGAAGCCCACCCATCAGCGAGTACTTGTTGTTCGACGCGTAGCCGCCCATCACGAGCGACAGCGACGCGATGGAGGCGACGGCGAACGCGAAGACGAGTCCCGTCTCGGGGTCGGCCAGTTGGATGCCGCTGCCCATGGGGATGACGGCGAAGCCGAGCAAAGCCGACGCCGGCAGGATGATGGGCGCGAGGTCCCACGCCGGGCGGTCGACGTTCTCGGGAACGACGAGTTCCTTCGAGAGCAGTCGCACCGCGTCGGCGACGATGATGAACAGGCCGAACGGCCCGATGCGGTTGACCGCGATGCGGTCGGTGAACGCCGCGGTTATCTTCCGCTTGGCCCACGGACCGGCGACGGCGGTCATCGTGAGCATGATGTTCGCGATGAGAAACGCGGCGATGAGGCCGCCGACCACCTGGCCCAGCAAGCCGTCGCCGAGGCCGAGGAGGTTCGCGATGGTCTCCGGCAGCAGTACCGGTCCTTGCTGCAGTAGCGTCATCGGTCGACCTCACCGAGTACGATGTCGAGGCTGCCGAGCGACGCGATCATGTCCGGTACGTACTCGCCGTTCGACATCTCCGGCAGCGTCTGGAGGTTCGAGAAACACGGACTCCGAATCTTGAAGCGACCGGGTTTCTCTGTCCCGTCGGCGCGGATGTAGATGCCGAGTTCACCTTTCGCGCCTTCGACGGCGCGGTAGATTTCGGTGTCGTCCTCCGGACGGAGGGTCCGCGGCACGTTCGCCTGGATGGTGCGCTCGTCCTCGGGCCAGTCCTCGAGGATGTCGATACACTGTTCGATTATCTTCGCCGACTCCTCGACTTCCTTCATCCGGACGAGCAACCGCGAGTAGTTGTCACAGCCGTCCTCGACGACGACGTTCCAGTCGAGGTTCTCGTAGTAGCCGTAGGGGTCGTCGCGGCGGAGGTCGTAGTCGACGCCGGAGCCGCGAAGCACCGGACCGGTCGCACCGTAGTTCTTGGCGACCTCGGGGGGCAAGACGCCCGTCCCGATGGTGCGCGACTGCAGAATCTCGTTGCCGGTGATGAGGTCGTGGTACTCTTCGAGCGCCTCCGGCAACTCCTCGAGGAAGTCGCGGGTCTTCTCGAAGAACTCGTCTCGCGGCTCGGGGAGGTCCCAGACGACGCCGCCGAGGCGGAAGTAGTTGAACATCAGCCGCTGACCGGTGAGGTCTTCGAGGATGTTCTGGGCCTTCTCGCGGTCCCGGATGGCGTACATGAAGATGGCCGTGAAGTCGCCGTAGACGTCGAGTGCGAACGTGCCGACCGCCAGCATGTGCGCCGCGATGCGACAGAGTTCGGCACTCATCGTCCGGATGACCTGCGCGTACTCCGGCACCTCGATGTCCGCGAGGTCCTCGGCCGCGCGCGCGTACGCCCACTCGTTGAGCAGTCCCGCCGAGATGTAGTCCCAGCGGTCCGGGTACGGCATGATCTGGTACCGGTAGGTGCCCTGCTGACACATCTGCTCCTCGCAGCGGTGCAGGTAGCCGATGTCGGGGTCGACGTCGGCGACCTGCTCGCCGTCGAGCGTACACTTGAGGTGGAGCACCCCGTGTGTCGCCGGGTGGTGCGGCCCGATGTTGAGGTACATCGTCTCCGAGTCCTGGTCGTCCTTGTGGTCCTGCTGAAGCGGGTTCGCGTGCTCGCGGAGCGCGACGACCTGCGGGCGTTCCTGGTCGTAATCCTTCGCCAGCGGGTGGCCCTGCCACGTCTCCGGCAGGAGGATGCGCCGCATGTCGGGGTGGCCCTCGTACTCGATGCCGACGAGGTCGTACGCCTCGCGCTCGTGCCAGTCGGCGGTCCGGAACACCGGTTCGGCCGTCTGGCTCGCCGGGTTATCCTTCGCCGTAGGGACGACGACGCTGACCTCCTGGGTCGGGTCGTCGAACTTCTTCAGGTGGTAGATGGACTCGTAGCGGTCCGTCCGCTCCTCGGCGGTGACGCAGGAGAGGTGGTCGAACCCGGCCTCGTTCTTGAGCAACGAGAGCGTCTCCTGGACCGCGTCCGGCGGGATGACGAACCCGGGCGCGTTGACGTGTTTCTCGCGTCCGATGACGAGGTCGCCGAGCAGCTCGGCGAGTTCGTCGGCGCTGTGGCGCTGGACGCTCGCGCTCTCGGGCGTTTCGGGTCGTTCCAGGCTCATGGCGAATCGGCCCAGTTATACCGCATCACGAGGTCGTCCGTATCGATTTCCTGTGCGAGTTTGTCGACGATCTCGTCGCGTTCGAGGTCGCCGAACTGTTCGAGCTCGTACGGTTTGACGACCACCGGTGAGCTCTCGCCGTTGGCGATACGCTCCTGGAGTTTGGCGACGCCGTAGACGAGCGCTTCGGGCCGTGGCGGACAGCCGGGGATGTGGATGTCCACGGGGATGACCTCCTCTGCGCCCTTGATGACGTTGTAGCCCTCCTGGAACGGGCCGCCCGAAATCGTACAGGAGCCCATGCCGACGACGAACTTGGGTTCGGGCATCTGGTCGTAGACGCGCTTCATCCGCGGCGCGAACTTCGAGACGATAGTGCCCGGCACGATGATGACGTCGGCCTGTCGCGGCGAGGCACGGGGAACACCCGCACCGAAGCGGTCGAGGTCGTGTTTGACCGCGTAGGTGTGCATCATCTCGATGCTGCAGCAGGCGATGCCGAACTGCAGCATGAACATCGACGACCCGCGGACCCAGTTCATGAACTTGTCGAACTTCGTGAGAATGAACGGCGAGGACCCGAACGCTTCCCGAAGCTTCGAGTTGAAGCGGTCGTCCGCGCCCGCCATGCGGGCGTCGCGGGTATCGGTCAGTACTTGTGAATCGTCTGTGACGAATGGCTGGTCGCTACTCATGATTGCCTCTCAGTCTTCCGACGGGTCGCACGCGGGCTTTTGACCCACTCGACCGCGCCGTTGCGCCACGCCCAGAGGAGACCGACGACGAGAATCCCGACGAAGACGAGCATCGGCGTCAACACCGCTGCGAGACTGACACCCTGCTCCAGAGCGGAGCGATAGATGACGGTCCACGGGAAGATGAGGACGGTTTCGATGTCGAAGACGACGAACAGCAGCGCAACCATGTAGTACTGTATGTTGAACTGGATGCGCGCGCTCCCCGTCGGAATCTCACCGCTCTCGTAGGTGGCACTCTTTCCTTGTTCCGGCACACTCGGGCGAAGTATCGCCGACACCGCCATCATCCCAATCGGGATGCCGATGCCGACGACCGCCAGTGCGCCGATGGCTATCCATGGATTCATACCGGTGTTTCCAACGTCCGGCGCTTGGGTGTGCTACCCTATAAGCGTTGATTGTTGCCTTCTCGGGCGAAAACGAAGGCGTCGACCCCCGAGGAGACGGTTCGGCCCGAAGCGCCGGGCGACACGTCGGTATTATCGCTTTCGGCCCCTGTAGCCGTCGAGGCCGAGTCGGTGCAGGTCGCGCGAGGCTTCGGCGACGTCACCCTGCAGTCCGTCGTGATATTCGACCAGTCGCTCTACCAGTTCGTCGTGTGCACGTGAGAGAATCTGGCCCGCCGAGAGGCCGGCGTTGAACGACTTTCCGGCGTCGACGGCGACTATGGGCGCTCCTGTGGGCATCCCGATGACCGAGTCCACCGACTTCTCTTGGACCGGAACACCGATCACCGGGAGGGGGTAGGCGATGGACGCGGTCATGTTCGGGAGGTCCGCGGACTTCCCGCCCGCGCCGGCGACGATGACTTCGACGCCGCGCGCGGCGGCCGTCTCGGCGTAGGCGTACATCAACTCCGGCGTCCGATGCGCGGAGACGACGTAGCTCTCGAACGAGAAGCGCGCGTCGGGGGCGTCGTCGTAGTCGGTCTGCTCTTCGAAGCCGAGTTCTTCGAGCGCCTCGTACGCGCCGGCCATCACGTCGAGGTCCGAGTCCGACCCCATGATGATACCCACGTCGGGCGTCTCCGCGGCCGGTTTCTCTTCTTTCGTCTCCGCTTCCAACTGATTGATGAGGTGCTGTATCTCGTCGGTCATTCTCGTGTCTCCGTGGTGTCTCCGAAGGTCAGTTCGTCCGTGAGGCCACGCGCCGTCTCCAGCAGGTCGCCGGTCGTTGCGTCTCCATCTCTGTCGTCGACGAGCGTCACGTGGCCCATCTTCCGCAGCGGGCGAACCTCGTGCTTACCGTACCAATGGAGGCCCGCACCCGACGTCGACAGCGCCGTCTCGACTCCGCGAAGTTCGGCTTTCCGCGTCTCCTCGACGTCGCCCAGGAGGTTCGCGCTGACGGCGATACCTCGTCGGTCGGTCGCGCCGAGGGGCCACCCGAGCACCGACCGGGCGTGTTGCTCGAACTGCGAGGTCAGCGCCCCCTCGATGGTCCAGTGACCCGAGTTGTGCGGTCGCGGCGCGATTTCGTTCACCGATATCTCTCCATCCGCCTCGAACAGTTCGATGCCGAAGACGCCGCGGCCGTCGAGCAGCGAGAGCGCGTCGTAGGCGACTTCCTCGGCACGCGCTCGGACTTGGTCCGTCGTCCGCGCCGGGACTACTGTCTCGCGCAGTATCTCGTCTTCGTGGACGTTCTCGCCCGCGGGGAACGTTCGCGACTCGTCGTCGCCGCGGACGGCGATGACGGAGAGTTCGCGCTCGAACTCGACGAACGACTCGGCCATCGCGGGCGCGCCGCCGAGTTCCGCCAGCGCGTCCTCGGCCTCGTCGGCGGCGTGGACGGGGACGTTCCCGCGCCCGTCGTAGCCGCCGGTGCGGGCCTTCAGCATCACCGCGCCGAACTCCTCGACGGCGGCTTTCAGGTCGTTAACGTCGTCGACGCGGCGGAACGGTGGGACGGGAACGCCTGCGTCCTGTAGGGTCCGCTTCTGGACGAGTTTGTCCTGAATGGTCCGCAGCGTCTCCGGCGAGGGGTGGACGGCGACGCCGTACTCGTCTCGAACCGATTCGAGCACGTCGGGGTCGGCGAGTTCGATCTCGAACGTCAGCACGTCGGCGCGCTCGGCGAGTTCGCGGACGCCCTCGGGGTCGTCGAACGAGCCGTCGACCTGGTCGGCGACGGCCGACGCGGGACAGTCGGGCGTCGGGTCGAGGACGACGACGTCGACGCCGAGCGGTGCGGCCGCCTCCGCTAGCATCCGGCCGAGTTGCCCGCCGCCGACGACGCCTATCGTCGGACCGGGAAGCGTGAGAGTCACGGTCGCTCGGTTATGGACGTTACTGCATAAACGTTGCTCACTCGTGTCCGAGATGGGCACGAAGGTGAGTATCGAGGCGCGCCGCCGGAGGCGGTCGGTTCTACTCCTCGGGCAGTTCCGACTCGTCGATGAAGACGACCACCTCGTCGCTCCAGAGGCGGAACAGGTGCCGGTGTTCGGTGTAGCCGGGGAGCTGTTCGCGCAGGTGGTCGGCCTCCCAGCCGTAGGCGATGACGACCGGCGGCGGGTTCTCCAACGCCGTCCCGTTCTCGCTCGGCGGCGTGCTCGTCACGTTCGCGTCGGCGCGTTCGAGATACCACGGCAGCGGGAGGCGACCGTGCCAGTCCGGGCCGCCCGGCGGCATCCGTTCGAGACTCTCCTCGTTCTCGACGTACATCAGGGTCTCGTCGGTCGTCGGGTGGTAACTGCCGTAGAACAGCACGTCGACGCCGTCGTTCGCCTCGGCGACGCGTTCGACATCCTGCATCGTCGACTTGAGGTCGTTGTCGGGTTGCGCCCACTGGAGCACCTCCTCGTTCTCCTGGCTGGTGCTGTTCGTGTAGGCGGCGTTCGCGCCGACGACGCCCGCCAGCGCCGCGACGATGACGATGGCGGCGAGTCCGACGCTGACGGTATCGCGGGTGACGACGGAGGCGCGCGTCTCCCGATAGAGGTAGGCGATGCCGACGCTCGCGGGGAACGCCAGCGGGACGACGACGTGAACGGCGGCCCACGGTGCCTCGATGTCGGTGGCGATGGGGTAGCCGATGACGCTGGCGACGCCCCAGTAGAGACCGAAGGCGACCAGCCACCGGCGGCCGCGTCGGCCGGTCGTTCCGCTTCCGTAGCCGTCGGCGGCGAGGCCGACGACGGCGAAGACGATGGTGACGCCCGCGCC
Source organism: Haloprofundus halobius (assembly GCF_020097835.1). Taxonomy (GTDB): domain Archaea; phylum Halobacteriota; class Halobacteria; order Halobacteriales; family Haloferacaceae; genus Haloprofundus; species Haloprofundus halobius. The sequence continues at coordinate 1,592,891 of NZ_CP083666.1, read as the reverse complement.
GTAGACGAGCGTCTCCAGCAGGCCGTAGAGGTACGGGAGATACGGGTGGTCTTGATGGCTCCCCGACCCCCAGCTATCGTAGAACTCCTCGGCCGCGCCGACGGTCGCCTCGTCGAGGACGGCGGGGAGTCCCGACGGCTGGGCGAGCGCCTGCCAGAGCTCCGGGCGCGGCGCGTAGAAGAACGCCACGACGGCGAGGAACACGAGGAGCGCGCCGACGACGTTGACGACGAGGACCCCCGCGCCGTACTCGGCGTTCTTCCAGCGGTTCCGCAACCCGCGTTTCGCCCACCGCGGTCGCGAGCGGAGGTAGCTCCAGACCGACTCCCCGCGCGCGGCGATACCGACGAGTCGGTGGTCGAACACTAACGCGGCCGCCCCGAGGTAGCAGACGAGGTAGAGCAGCGCGTTCGCCTTCGTGGTGAACGCCAGCCCCATCGACGCGGTCGAGAAGTAGAGATACCGCAGTTTGCCGGTGTCGACGGCGCGGACGACGAAGCCGAGCGCGAACACGGAGAACGCGGCGACGAGCACGTCGTTTCGCATGAATCGAGAGTAGTAGACCAAGAGGGGGTTGGCCGCGAGGACGAGCGCCAGCGCGACGACTTCCGTGTCGTCGAGGTGTTCGCGGAACAGCCACGCCGCCAGCGGGAAGAGACCGCCGACGAGGGCGACGACGAGGCGCGCGGAGAAGTCGGAGACGCCGATGAACGTGAACACCCAGTCGTTGACGACGGGGAGGAACGGCCCGTGGATGATGGGTCGGTAGAAGAACTCGCCGTTCTCGTGGTAGCGCAGTATCCAGTAGCCGACTCGGCCTTCGTCCCAGTGCATGATGCGGGTCCCGAGGCCGACGAGCCGCGCGAGGAGGGCGAAAGCGGCGACGGCCAGGACCGCATAGAGGGTACGCGCCCCGGTCAGGACGGGGGCCGGCGTCGCGGTCTCCGACTCCGGGCGGGTGACGGCGCTCGCCGGTGCCGTCGCACCGACGCCGTCGTCGTTAGTCATACCTCGCCTCTCGCACACGGGGGATAACAACTCTTGTGTTCGCCGTGGGCAGTAGTTTTGTATTTGGAACGAGGGATAGTGGTTAGGGACGGCGGGGACTTTCGAGGTGTTCGTCGTTTCGTGTTTTCACCTGCGTAGCAGAATACTGCTGCCACGAGCAGAACTCCTCCCATCCCTCGACCGACCCGCCGCAATCGCGGCGGCTAACGGTAGCTCTTTGGGCCGGCCTCTCTACCTCCCCCGTATGGTCACACTCGGACTGGTGGCGGCGAGGTTCAACTCGTCGGTTACCGAGGAGATGGAGGCGATCGCCCGCGACGCGGCCGAAGCACGCGGCGCGACGGTCGCCGAAACGGTCCACGTGCCGGGGGCGTACGACGCCCCGCTGGCGGCGGATCGCCTCGCCCGTCGCGACGACATCGACGCTGTCGCCGTCGTCGGTGCGATCGTCACCGGCGACACCGACCACGACCGGGTCATCGCCGACGCGACGGCGCAGGGACTCACGCAGGTGAGCCTCGACCGCGACGTGCCCGTCACCTTCGGCGTCAGCGGTCCGGGCATGAGCGGCGCTGAAGCGCGAGAACGCGTCGGCAAAGGAGCCGACGCGGTGGATGCCGCACTCGACCTACTGGAGGAACTCCCATGAGCTACGAATTCGACTTCTCCGAACGTGTTGGCCGTGTCGAACCGAGCGCGACGCTCGCCATCAGCAACCTCGCGGGCGAACTCGAAGCCGACGGCGTCGACGTCGTCGACCTCTCGGTCGGCGAACCCGACTTCCCGACGCCCGAGAACGTGATCCGCGCCGGCCAGGAGGCGATGGCGTCGGGACACACCGGCTACACCTCCTCGAACGGCATCACCGAACTCCGCGAGGCCGTCGCCGAGAAACTTCGCGGCGACGGCATCGACGCGAGTTCGGACGAGATTATCGTCACCCCCGGCGGCAAGCAGGCGCTGTACGAAACGATACAGACCGTCGTCGACGACGGTGACGAGGTCGTCCTCCTCGACCCGGCGTGGGTCTCCTACGAGGCGATGGTGAAACTCGCGGGTGGCGACCTCTCGCGCGTCGACCTCTCGCCGCACGGGTTCCAACTCGAACCGGCGCTCGACGAACTCTCCGAGACCGTCTCCGACGATACCGAGCTCTTGGTCGTCAACTCGCCGAGCAACCCGACTGGCGCAGTGTACTCCGACGCGGCGCTCGAAGGCGTCCGCGACCTCGCGGTCGACCACGACTTCGCGGTCATCTCCGACGAGATCTACGAGCAGATCACCTACGGCGTCGAACAGACGAGTCTCGCCACCCTCGACGGGATGGCGGACCGAACCATCACCATCAACGGCTTCTCGAAGGCGTACTCGATGACGGGATGGCGGCTCGGCTACCTCCACGCACCCGAGGAACTCATTTCGGAAGCGGGCAAACTCCACAGCCACTCGGTCTCCTGCGCGGTGAACTTCGTCCAGCACGCGGGCGTCGAAGCCATCACGAACACCGAGACGGCGGTCGACCAGATGGTGCAGGCGTTCGAGGAGCGCCGCGACATGCTCGTCGAGATGTTCGACGAACGCGGCGTCGAGGTCTCGGTGCCTGATGGGGCATTTTACATGATGCTCCCGGTCGACGACGACCAGCAGTGGTGCGAGAACGCGATTCAGGAGGCCCACGTCGCCACCGTCCCCGGCAGCGCGTTCGGCGCGCCCGGCTACGCGCGCATCTCCTACGCGGCGAGCAAAGAGCGCCTGCAGGAGGCCGTCGAGCGGTTGGACGACGGCGGGTTGTTGTAGCGGCGCGCTCGAAGCAGATCTATTTTCAGTACTTTTCACCTGAACATAATTGCTGTCTTTTCTATGCCGTGCTGCATCCAGAACGTGTCTTCGTACGTAGTGTTGCTGCAGAAGTAGCTGTCCGACACAGACGAACCTCAGTGGGTGAAATCACGAATCCGGCGGGCTCGCGGCTGGAAGCGTGAACGAGAACGTCGATCCCACGCCCGGCTCTGAGTCGACCCAAATCTCGCCACCGTGCCGCTCGATAATCCGCTCACAGAGGGCAAGCCCGATGCCGGTTCCCGGATGCTCGTCGCGGGTGTGGAGACGCTGAAACACGTCAAAGATTCGATTGGAGGCGGTCGGATCGATGCCGATCCCCTCGTCGCGGACCGAGATCACGTGCAAATCGCCGTCACGCTCGGCGGAGACATGCACGCGCGGCTGCTCGTCGCCCGAGTATTCGATGGCGTTATCGACGAGATTCTGGAACACTTGGCGGAGTTGGCTGGCGTCTCCCTTAACCCGGGGGAGAGAATCGGCGGTGATCTCCGCGTCGCTCTCCTCGATCTTCACTTGCAGGTCATCGATTACGTCGTCGAGGACGGGATCTAAGTTGACTGGCTTAAGCGGGTTCCCGCGCATCTCCACTCGAGAGTACTCGAGTAAACTCTCGATCATCGCCCGCATGCGCTCGGCGCCGTCGATGGCGAAGTCGATGAACTCCTCGGCGTCTTCATCCAACTCATCCGCGTACCGCCGGTCGATAAGCTGGAGGTAGCTCGAGACCATCCGTAACGGTTCCTGGAGGTCGTGGGAGACCGCGTAGGCGAACTGCTCTAACCGCTCGTTAGACTCCTCTAAGTTCTCGATCACCCGCTCGAGATCCGCCTGATACCGATGGCGCTCGATCGCGTCCGCGAGGATATTTGCGACGCTCTGAACGAAGTTAACGTCCTCCTCGGTGAACTCCCGGCGCCGGGTGTCGTGGGTCCCGAGAATTCCCCACGGCTCGTCGACTGACCCGATGATAGTGCTGATGCCGCTTTTCACATCGTGGGAGGTGAGAAGTTCCGGGCCGGAAAAGCGCGTCTCAGCGTCGAGGTCTTCCACGAGGACGGGCTTCTCGGAGCGCAGCGTGTAGCCCGCTTGAGAGTTATCGTCCGCGGCCACGGTGGCGTGTCCGACGATCCCCTCCTGCCAGCCGACGCCTTGGCGTAACAGAAGCTCACGTTCATCCCGGTCGAGGTCGAGCACTTTACAGTAGGCGTTGTCCAGTACGTCCGCAACTCGCTGTGCCGCTTCGTGCATCAGTTCGTCGAGGTCGTCGGCCTCCAGGGCGAACTGCCCGAACTCGGCTATGGCTTCCTGCTGGTGGGCTCGGGTTTCGAGTCTCCGCTCGGCTTCCTTCCGCACAGAGATGTCGCGAATGACGCCGGTGAAATGCCGGTCTCCGCGATACTCGATCTCACTGAACGAGACCGCCAACGGAATCTCTGCCCCGTTTGCGTGCCTCCCTGGTAACTCGACGTAATCCCAATCGAGCGCCCGCTCGCCGGTTTCCAGATACCGTTCGATGCCCGCGTGGTGCTGTTCGCGGTACTCTTCGGGCATGAGTTCGGTCAGCGACTCGCCGATCAGTTCGCCCCGATCGTATCCGAAGATATCTGAGACCGCCGGGTTCACCGATTGGATGACGCTCTCTTCGTCAATCGTCACGATCACGTCGGTGATCGATTCCGTGATCGCGCGGTACTGCCCGCGGAGTTCGGTGATGTCGTCTTCGACGATGACGATCCGATCGAGCGTCCCGTCGTCGTTCTCGATGGGGGCGGCGTCGATCGATACCCACTTGCGCTTGCCGTCGGGGAGTTCGATCTGCGCCGTCCAGTCGTAGACAGGTCGACCGGACTCGCGGACGAGCGCGAATGGACGTGCTTCGGCGGGAACCCGATTTCCGTCCTCGTCGAAGAACACTCGGTCAGCAGCATCGAGTTTCGCGGCGTCCGGGCGAAGGCGGCGAAGGGTTCTCGCTCGTTCGTTCATCTGCTCGGCCTGGCCATCGGCAGTAAGGACTGAAATCCCGACGGGGGCCGCCTCCATCATCTCCGCGAGCAGTTCCCGTTCGCGCTCGAGTTCGTCTTTGATCTGCTTCCGAGCCACCAGACCGCCGAGGTCGGCTGCGATTGAGCTCACTAGTTCGACGAGGTGGTCGTCTATGTCGCGCTCCTCGGCCATGTAGAATTCGAGTACCACTCCGACTTCCCCCTCCGCCATTACGGGGACGCCCAGTCCCGCTTGAAGACCGAACAGGGCCGCGAGAGCTTTGCGTGGATAGACGGTTTCGGAGACGTCAGTAACATCGGGGAACCAGACCGACTCACCCGATTCGATGACCCGTCCAGGTATACCCTCTCCAGGAGCGAAGGTGAAGTCGCGGGAAGACTCCTCGAACGGTACGTATTCGGAATCTTCGACGTAGGCCGCGGGCAGTCGTTCGGCAGTTGTGTCGTCGGTCAGAACCCACGCCTGCCCGACGACCCAATCGGTCCACTCGCAAACCTCCGTAAGCGCTGCCTGGATTCCAGCTTCGAGCGACGTCGCTTCTGCTACCGACTGGCTCACCGACAGGTGGAGTTGATGTTCCTCGCGAGCCCGCTTCCGATCGGTCATGTCGCGCGTGACCTTCGCGAACCCCTCGAGGTCGCCGTCATCGTTTCGGATGGCCGTAATCGTGACGTTCGCCCAGAACTGCGACTCATCCTTCCGCACGCGCCAACCCTCGTCCTCGATGGACCCCTGTTCAGCCGCAGCGGCCAGATTCTCTTCGGGGATTCCGGTAGCACGGTCTTCCTCAGTATAGAAGGTTGAGAAATGCTCACCCACGATTTCCTCCGTAGCGTAACCCTTGATACGCGCGGCGCCGGAGTTCCAGCTCGCGACGTAGCCGTCGGGATCAAGGCGGAAAATCGCGTACTCCTCGACGGCGTCGACAAGGGTGCGGAACTGGAGGTCACGATCATCCTGTGGGTGGTGACGGGTATCGGCTGATTTCCTCGACTCCTCCTGCGAGGAGGACAGGTCGTCCCCAGCCTCGTCTGTCATTATCCCTTACTGGTCGTAAGAGTGGAAAACTCTGACGGGGAACGGAGGCTGTTATCGTCCCTCATATCGGAGCAACTCCTGGAATACGGGTCGGTAAAGTCGGACTGGTCGTCGCTCTCGCCGTGTCTCGCCAGGGGAGTTGCTGCAGCAACTGCGGGACCAAGGAGTGTCGTTGCACCGGAGAGTGTGGCGACAGTTGTGCAGACGACCCAGAAGGGGTATTCGAGAGTAATCTCTCCTCACCCTCGATTCAGCATGATCAGCGCGTACAACGGGCCGCCGAGCGTCCCCAGGAGCGAGCGGTTCGTGAGCCCGCCCAGACCGTTCACCGCGTCGGCGATGGGGACGCTCGTCGGGACGAGATGTGCGTTGTAGAACAGCCAGCCGGAGTGATCCAGACGGTGAGCCCGGAGCCGATAATCTCCCCGAGCGAAGCGGAATCGTACCTGCTGCCACTAATCTCGATCGCGGCGACGGCACCGGCGCGTCCGGCGGTCACAGCGAACGTCAGGGCGTAGCCAACAGCGTACGCAACTGCGCCGACCACCGCGGAGCGGCGCAGCGGGAGGTGTGTGACGGGCAGTAGTCCGACGACAAATCCTGAGTAGTTAGGTCTTTCTCTCGAGCTGACAGAAACGCCTATCGACGGGAGAGTCGGTCAGCGTCGCCACACTCTCGCTCCGCGGCGTACCTTTTTACCCGAAGCCGGAGACAGAGAGTGACAATGCGAGTTCGGGACCTGCCGCTGTCCGACGAGTTGGTCGCCCACTACGAAGCGCAGGGTATCGACGAACTCTATCCCCCGCAGGCGGCCGCGGTGGAGGCGGGCGTCTGCGACGGCGGCGGCGTCGTCGCGGCGATTCCCACCGCGTCGGGAAAGACGTTCATCGCCGAACTGGCGATGCTCACCGCCGACGGCCCCGGGCTCTACGTCGTTCCGCTCCGCGCGCTGGCCCGCGAGAAGTACGAGGCGTTCGCCGAACTTCCGGGAGTCGAGGCGGGGATCTCGACGGGTGACTTCGACTCGCCAGGCGAGGAACTCGCCGACTACGACGTCGTCGTCGCCACGAGCGAGAAGGTCGATTCGGCCATCCGAAACGGCGCGTCGTGGGTCGAGAAACTCGCCTGTGTCGTCGTCGACGAGGTCCACCTCTTGGGCGCGGAGGGGCGCGGCCCGACGCTGGAGGTGACGCTCGCGACGCTGCAGCGCCGCGCGCCCGGCCTGCAGATCGTCGCGCTCTCGGCCACCGTCGACAACCCCGAGGACATCGCCGATTGGCTGGACGCCGAACTCGTGCGGAACCGGTGGCGGCCCATCGATTTACGTACTGGAGTCTACTGCGAGGAGCGGGTGAGATTCGACGACGGAACCGACCTCACTGTCGACTGCGATTCCACCGACCTGCCGCCGAGCGCCGACGCCGACACCGAAGCGACTGCGGCCTTGGTCGCCGACGCCGTCGACAACGGCGGACAGGCGCTGGCGTTCGTCCGCTCGCGCCGCGAGGCCGAGTCGCTCGCGCGACGACTCGCGCAGGACGGACTCGGTTCCGCGTCCGCCGTCGCCGACGAGGTGCTCGACGCGGGCGCGACGGAGACGGGCGAGCGACTCGCCGACGCGCTCGAATCCGGCGTCGCCTTCCACCACGCGGGCCTGCGGAGCGACCACCGCGTCGCCGTCGAGAACGGCTTCCGGAACCGAGATATCTCGGTCATCTGTGCGACGCCGACGCTCGCTGCGGGCGTGAACGTCCCCGCGCGGCGCGTCGTCATCCGCGACCAGAAACGCTACACCGGGTCCGAAATGGCGTGGCTCCCCGTCCTCGAAGTCCACCAGATGTGCGGGCGGGCGGGCCGACCCCACCTCGACCCGTACGGCGAGGCCGTGCTCGTGGGCGACGAGAACACGCGCGACGAGTTGCGGACCAGATACGTCGAAGCCGAACCCGAAGCGGTGGAGTCGAAACTTGCCGACCCCGAGGCGTTGCGGACGCACGTCCTCTCCGTCGTCGCCTCGGAGTTCGCCGACTCCCGCGAGAGCATCCTCGATTTGCTCGGTGCGACGTTCTACGCACACCAGACGCCGGACATGGACCTCTCGGGCGTCGTCGACGCGGTTATCTCGGACCTCGTGTCGATGGAGATGGTGATCGACGAGGAGGCGCTGTCGGCGACGGAACTCGGCGCGCAGGTGTCACGGCAGTATCTCTCGCCGGAGACCGGCGCACGAATCGTCTCGGGGCTTCGGACCGCCGCCAGGATGGAGACGACGACAGAGCTGACGGCGCTCGAAATCGTCTGCGACACCCCCGACATGCACGGGACGTACCTCGGCAACCGCGAGCGGGCGGCGATGTACCAGTACGCGACGAAACACGCCGCGGAGTTCACGACGAAGATGGGCGAGACCGAGAACTTCGAGCGGTGGCTGGAGGCGGTGAAGACGGCGCGCATCCTCCACGACTGGGCCGAGGACGTCCCCGCCCGCGACATCGTCGACGCCTACCGCATCGGCCCCGGTGACCTCGAATCGCGTATCGAACGCGCCGAGTGGCTACTGGGCGGCGCGGACGCGCTCTCGAACGTCGTCGGCGTCTCGATGCCCGAACTCTCGTCGGTGCGCGCGCGGTTGTGAAACAGCTGGAATGTCCCGCTCACCTCGCTCGGGACGAACTCGCTCGTCGTATCGGCTGTTTTGAGCCACCGCACCGCACGATTCCCAGTTGTTGGGAACCAGATTCCGGTTATATGGAAACTCCAGTCCATGGTCTCACTGTAAGGTGAAGACAATGACCCAAACGACCCAAAACACGTTCCGAAGCAGCATCGGCGGCTACACCGTCACCGCGGAGGCGCACCCGCTCAGCGCGTGGTTCGTCCTCGCGCTCCGCCTCATGATGGGCGTCGCGTTCACGTGGGCGGGCGTGGAGAAGCTCGTTGCGCCGTTCGACGCGGGCGGCTACCTGACGAACGTGGCCACGACGAACGGCAACCCGCTGGCGGGACTGTTCGCGTGGATGGGCGCCACGCCGTGGTTCGTCGAGTTCGCGAACGTCGCCGTCCCGTGGGGTGAACTCCTCATCGGCCTCGGACTCGTATTCGGGGCGATGACCCGCCTGGCGGCGTTCTTCGGCGCGTTCATGATGCTCATATTCTACTTCGGGAACTGGAGCATCGAACACGGCGTCATCAACGGCGACTTCGCCTACATGCTCGTGTTCCTCGCCGTCGCGGCGTTCGGCGCGGAGCGCATCCTCGGTCTCGACAGCTACATCGAACAGTACGAAGTCGGCGGCGAACCGCTCATCGAGAAGTACCCGAAACTCGACTACGTCCTCGGGTGAACGGCCGGAGGACGATCAGACGACCGATTTTTCGTCACTCGACTTCCGAGCGGCTGCTCCGCTCGTACGCACCCACTTTGCGCAGTTCGCCCGCTCGCCGGAGTACCTCCGGCGTTCGACAGACGCCGGATTCGCCCGTCGCCTGCGGCACCGCGCAGTTGTTGCAGTTCTCGCAGACGACGCGGGTCTCCTGCGACGCGTTCAGCAACCGCGCGGGCAGCTCGGGTTCGGCGTAGAACGGCCGCGCCATCCCGACCATGTCGCAGTCGCGACCCAGTAGCCGGTCCATCTCTCGTCGGTCGCGAATCCCGCCCTCCGCGAGCACCGGCACGCTCACGCGCTCTCGAACTTGTCGACAGAGGGTAGCGTTCCACGCCGGTTCGAAGTCGTACGCGAGCGACTCCACCCGGTTGCCGAGCGCGACGAGTACCGCCCGCGCCCGCCCGCCGAACGCCTCCGCATAACCGTCTCTGTACTGCTCGTCGCACCACGCCCGCGCCGGAAACTCGCCGCGGACGATGCTCATATCCCAGAATACGGAGGCGTTCACCGGGACGAGCGCGTCGTAGCCGACGTGGGCGAGTCGCTCACAGATTCGGACGGCCTCGGCCGCGGAGAGACGGGCACGGACGAACGGCGGCGCTTCCGTCTCGGCCGGCACTTTCGTCATCAGCGGCACGTTGCCCGCCCGCTCGCGAATCTCGTCGTGGACGAGTTCGAGAAACCGGACGCCGTCCGCGAACTCGTCGGTCCGGCGGTTGTAGAACGGCGAGAGGAACTGCTGGACGATGCCCATGTTCGCGCCGGCGAGGTGGACCACGTCGTAGCCGGCGTCGACGGCGTACGCCGCCGACCGGCCGAAGTCCGCGGCCAATTCGTACACTTCGCCGGTCGAAAGCACGCGCGTGTCGTAGCTGAGAAAGCCGAGTCTGTCGAGCAGTCGGAGCGGCCACGGCGGCCGCGAGACGGCCAGTTGTTGCAGTCCGGGGTTGGCGGCGCGGTAGCCCGCGTGCCACGTCTCCATGCTCCGCAGGCCGCCGTGTTCGAGTTGGATGGCGATGGTACCGCCGTGAGCGTGAATCGCGTCGGTGAGTGCCGAGAGGCCGGTGACAAAGTCGGGATCGTGGACGCGCGTCATCCCCGGCGCGGCGCAACCGCCGTCGCCGCGGACGACGGTCGCGCCCTGACAGACGAGGCCAGCACCCGCCGCCGCGGCGGGTTCGAGGTCGGCGACGAGCGTCTCGACGGCGTCGTCGCCGTTGCCGGCGCACTCCAGAAGCGGCGCTCGGTAGAGGCGGTTTGGGACGGTGAGCCCACCGATGTCGAGTGGGTCTTCGAGCCGCGGCATATCTCATCCACCGCGGGAGGCGACAAAACGCTGGTGTCGACGGTGGGCGCTGTCCGTCTGCTCGACGGTGCTTCAGACCGTGGGTCGCTCGTCCGAGGCGACGCTCTCGGACCGTCGGCGCTCGGCGCGGACGTCGCTCCACGAGCGCCCGAGGAGATACGCCGCCGCGACGAGCGCGTAGAACGTGACGAACGACGTGAGGAGGCCGCCGACGAGCGTGGCCGCGAGCAGTCCGCCGAGGACGCTGGCGACGAAGAGCACGAGGGCCGCCGAGAGCCACGCTGTCGCGTATTCACGGGTCGTCACGGCCCGCCAGAGCGAGCGTCCGGAGAACGCCGCGCCCAGTCGGCCGGTCGTCGCGTAGTTGGTGACGGCCGCGGGACCGGCGTAGAGGCCGACGAGCCAGAGGAGCAACGAACCGACCACGATGGCGAGCGTGATGGCGAAGACGACGAGCGGACTCAGGGTCGGGGCCGGCGACGGCTCGCCGGGGACGACGACGAGGAACGCCCCGACGGCGAGGACGCCCACGAGACCGACGACGAGCGACGGGAGGACGAAGTAGACGAACCCGACGACGGAGGCGAACACCCCTTCGAGAGTCATCTCGGCCCAGTCGTCGAACGCCGGCGGTCGTTCGTCGCCGTCGGCGGTCCGGCGAAGTACGCGGACGAGGTAGCCCGCGACGGTGAACAGGGGTACCAGGAGGAACCCGAGCAGGAGGAGGACACCGCCGACGAGCACCGTCGCGAGGGCGTCGTCGCTCTCGCGGAGGTAGGTGAGCGAATCGCCAATCATAACGGACTCTGATTGAGCCGCTGAGGAGATAAACCGTACTGTAAGACGAGTCTACTGCCGAATCACTCCGTTTCGCCCGATACGCTGTCGGCGACGCGCCGAACCGTCTCGTACTCCTCGTCGCTGTACGCGATGAACCGAACGTCGCGAAGCGACCGTGGCTCGAACGCTCGTATCTCCTCGGCGATGAGCCGCGCGCCCTCGTCGAGTGGGAACCCCGCGACGCCGCAACCGAGCGCCGGAATCACGAGCGACTCGCAGCCGCGTTCGTCCGCCGCTTCGAGCGCGTTCCGCGTCGCGTCGCGGATGCTCCGTTCGGTCGCTTTCCCGTCTCCATAATGGGGCATCGCCGCCGCGTGAATCACGTAGTCGGCGTCGAGGTCGTACGCGTCGGTAACGGCGACCCCGCCGAGGTCGACCGGCCCTTTCGACATCGCTTCCTCGTTGAGTTCGGCGCCCGCGGCGCGCCGGAGCGCCCCGGCGACCCCCGACCCCATGCGGAGACTCGTCCCCGCGGCGTTGACGAGCGCGTCCGCCGACTGTGCAGCGATGTCTCCCTGGACGACTCGGTGTTTCATATCGCGGTCTTCGGTTTCTATCGCAAAAAATCTCGGCGCCGTCTCGGCTACTCCGCGAGCGCACGGTAGACGACGAGACAGGCGTTGCCCCGCGAGATGGGCGCGTCGCCGCCGACGGCGTCCGGAAGCGACACGTCGTCTTCCAGCGCGTCCGAGAGCTCGGTGGCGAACGCGTCGGCGGTGACCGAATCGTCAGCGTCGACCGAGTCGCTCGTCGGCAGTCGCCGAGCGAGCGCCGACGCGTCGACGACGCTCTCTTCTCGCAGTTCGGCGGCGGCCGAGATCCACGCGTCGGCGACGGGCCGCGACAGCGATTCGCTCGGCCGGGCGTCGTAGCCGGCGAAGAACCCCTTCGTGGCGAGATACTGAACCGCAGGCGTCCACGCCGCGTCCGTCTCGGCGTCGATGTCGTTGAAGAAGGAGAGCGAGACGCCCGAATCTGCGAGTCGGCGCTGGACGCGCGAGGAATCGAGTGCTGCGGGTGCGTCTCCCGTCTCGACCGCCAGCGCGGCGGCGGCGCCCGCCGACTCGCCGATGTGGAGCCACGTCGGTTCGAGCCGAATCGTCCCGTAGGCGACGTGTGTCGCCGAGAGCGGCACGGGGACGACGAGGTTGTCGACGCCTCTCGGGAGCATCGCCCGGTACGGAATCTGGGAGGGCCGCGTCACCTGCGAGGCGTAGAAGAACCCCTCGGGTTGGCTGCCGAGTTGCCGCTCCTCGTGGCAGGCGTGCGAGTCGAGCGGATACTCCGCGACGGCGACGCTGTCGGCGTGCACCGGCGTTCGGTCGAGGCCGGGCGCGTGGCGGGCGTCGTTCTCGGTGAACGTGTACCGTCCCTCGATGCGCCGCGCCTCGCGGACGTACAGTTGCCACGGGAAGTTGTCGGTGTCTTCGAACTCGTCCGCCGCGAGTCCCCACTCGCGGGCGTCGTCTCGAATCGCCTCCGGGACTGCTTCGTCGTTCTGTAGGAAGTACAGCAGGCCGAGCGCGTACTCGCGATGTCTCCGCGCTTGCTCGGCCCGGCGCTCCCAGTCGGCTTCGGGGTAGTCGTGGTTCTCGCCGGGGAGGTCCGCCGAGTTCATATCCGCCTTCTCGTTGGGGAGATACCGGAGCAGTAGGTACGAACGGAGGCCGGACGTTTCGATTTCGGGGAGTTCGCTGAGGAACTCCTCGCGGTCGTAGTTCGCCGGTTTCTCGGGTCGACGGCGGTTCTCGGGGTCACGGCTCAGACAGAGGCGATAGTTGTACGCCTGGATCGCGTCGTCGCCCTCGCCGGTGCTGCCGGGGAAGATTTCGGTGAGTCCCGCAGGGTGCGGGGTGAGGTCGAGTTCGCCTTGCTGTTTCTCGGGGGCAACGTCGAGCGGTCCACGTCGGTCGGCGGGCGCGCTGTCGTCCTCGTTGCCGACGGCCTCGCGCGGATAGAAGCGGTCGCCGCGGATGCCCGTGAACAGCCGCCCGGCGAACTGCTCGTCGTGTTCGCTCCGGGACTCACGGCCGACGCGATACGGGACGCCGACGGTCGCCGCGAGGTCGCCCTCGTACGTCGCCTCGACGAACACGTCGGCCCCGACGCGGCGCTCGTCGCCGTCGCGTCGTTTCCCAGTTTGGGGGTCGAACGGTTCGATTCGGAGCGACTGGACGGTTCGGCCCGTCCGTTCTGCCGAAATCGGGCGGTACGCACGCAGGACCGTCAGGTTCGGTTCGTCGTCGACGAGCCGGTCGAACAGCTCCTCGGCGACGTGCGGTTCGAAGATGTAGCCGCCCTCGCAGAACTCGTACTGTTTGGAGTCCTCGCCGTAGCTCTCGGCGTAGTGGTCGCGGACGGCGTCGAAGAACTCCTGGAGGATGGGCGCGCGGGGTTTCTGTATCAGCGTGTCCGTGTAGCTCAGCCCGCCGGCCATCATCCCACCGAGGTGGCGGTTGTAGCTAATCAGGAGCGTCTCGACGCCGTCTCTGGCGGCGCGAACTGCGGCGGCGATGCCGCCGGGCGTGCCGCCGAGAACGGCGACGTCTACAGAATCGACAGTCGGCATGGGAACGACGTCGACGGGCGGGGGGAAAGAAGGTCGGGAGTCGGTGATTCCGGAGGCGCTCTCGGCGGTTCACTCCGACGCCGGGTCGTGGCGCTCGTACCACGCCAGAATCTGTTCCAGTCGGTGAATCGCGCGGTCGGGGTCGCCGACGTTGTGGTGTTCGTCCGGGTAGAGGACGAACTTCGCGTCGACGCCCCGCTTCTTCGCGCTGACGTACAGTTGCTCGGACTGCGACGGCGGACAGCGCCAGTCCTCCTCGCCCGCCATCACCAGTAACGGTGTCGAGAGGTCGCCGACGTCGAGGATGCTGGAGGAGGCGTCGAGCGCCCCGCCGTCCTCCCACGGGACGCCGTACTCCGTCTCGGTCCAGATGTGGCTGTCGTCGGTGCCGTACGCCGAGCGAAGGTCGTAGAGGCCGTGTTCGGGCGCGGCGGCGGTCAGGAGGTCCGTCTGCGTGACGAGGAAGCCCTGCGCGATGCCGCCGTAGGAGAAGCCGTGGCCGAAGACGCGGTCGGCGTCGGCGTAGCCGCGGTCGACCATCGCCTCGATGCCGGCGGCGATGTCCTCGACCTCGACGGTGCCCCAGCGCCCGCGGAGCGTCTCGGCGAACTGCCGGCCGTACGAGGAGCCGCCGCGGTAGTTCGGCCGGAAGACGACGTAGCCGCGGGAGGTGAACGCCGCGTGCGTAAAGCGGAACTCGGGTTCGTCGTAGGAGATGGGGCCGCCGTGGATGGCGACGACGAGCGGGTGCGATTCAGGCTCGTCGAAGTCGAACTCGGGGGGCGCGTAGACGATTCCCTCCACGTCCCATCCATCTGATTCGTAGGTCACCCGGCGTACCTGCGGCATCTCGTACTCCTCGGTGAACTCGTCGTTCACCCGGGAGAGGCGAGTCAGCGGCTCCGGTTCGCCTTCGTCGTCGGCGAGGTCCTCGACACCGACCGCGAACAGGTCCTGCCCCTCGCTCGGGTGCGAGAGGAGCACTCCGGCGCTGTCGCCACCGACATCGAACCCCTTCACCGCGCGATCGTCACCCTGCGCCGCGAAGACGCGTTCGACGCTCCCGTCGGTCTTGACGCGAATCGGCCGCGTCTTCCCCTCGTCGCCGACGAGCACGTACAGCGTCTCGTCGTCGGCCCACTGCGGACTCGCGCCGCGGGCGACGGTTCGGTCGAAGTCCGCCGTCAGCGACCCGTACTCGTCGCCGTCGTGGACGAACAACTGCGAGGGGACGTACCAGTTCTCGGGGTCGCTGCCGACGAAGGCGAGAGAGTCGCCGTCGGGCGACCACGTCGGCGCGTTCGCGGCGAGGTCCGAGTCGGTCCGCTGCTCCAGACTCCCGCCGTCGGGGTCGACGGTGTACACGTCCCGAACCATCGTGTCGTCGGGGTTCTCCAGACGGCAGGAGGTGAACGCGATCCGGTCACTCGGTCCCCACGCGGGGTTCATCCCCGAGAGCGCCTCGAACGCCCCGCCGCCGTAGGCGTCGTCGAGTCGCTCGCTGTCGCCCGATTCGATATCGACGACGAACAGGTACGTCGTCACCGAGTCGAGGTAGCCGACGCCGTCGGCTTTGTGCTGGAGGCGTTCGGTCTCGATGGGGCCGCCGTCGCGCCGGTCGTCGAGGTACTCCCGTTCCTCCTCGGTCGGGTCGCGCGCGGCGACGACGAGTCGGTCGCCGTCGGGTGACCAATCGAACTCGCGGACGCCCTCGTCGAACTCGGTGACCTGCCGGGCGTCGCCGCCGAGCGCGAGGTCGAACAGCCACACCTGGGATTTGGGTTCGTCGCTGTCGCTACCGTTTTCGCCGTCGCCGTTCGAGTCGTCGCCGTGCGTCTCTTCGTCTCTCTCGTCCTCCTTCTCCTGCCATCCGACGCGGCGCTCGGTGTCCTCCTCGCGCGCGGCGACGAAGGCGAGTCGCTCGCCGTCGGGGCCCCACGTCGGTTGACTGCCGCCGGGGACGCGGGTCAGTCGGTGCGGGTCTCGACTCCCGTCGGTCGGGGCGACGAACAGCGAGGTGAGTCGCTTCTCCTCGCGTTGGTCGGACTCGGCGGCGACGAAGGCGAGTCGCTGGCCGTCCGGCGAGACGTCGAACGCCGACGAGATCTCGGTGAAGTCGTAGAAGGATTCGAGTGGTACGGGTTCGCTCATCGGTCGTACCTCTCCTGCCCCCTCGAAATACGTTGGGCAATCGGCACGTCCCGTGAGTTATCCGATATCTGTCTGGAAAGATATCTAGAAATGTATCTGTACATATTTGTGGCTGGTCCCTCTCGGCCGTTCAGACGCGCGCCCGGACGACCGCCTCGACGACCGAATCGCTCATACCGCTGGCCTCGAACCGCCGAGTATGACAGCTGTCGACGTCGACGAGTTGGCCGCGGTGGCCGAACGGGCGGTTCGCGCCGGTGGCGAGTTTCTCCGCGACGAGTTCCGAAACGGCACGGTCGACGGCGAGTACGGTACCGACGACGTGAAGGCGGCCGCCGACCGCGCCGCCGAGGAGCGAGTCGTCTCCGCGATTCGCGAGTCGTTCCCCGACCACGCCATCCACGCCGAGGAGGCGGGGCGCTCCGGGTCGAACCGCTACGAGTGGGTCGTCGACCCGCTGGACGGGACGAACAACTTCGCGGCGGGCCTGCCGATGTTCGCCTCCGCCGTCGCCGTCGTCGACGACGGGGCGCCCGTCGTCTCGGCCATCTACGAACCGCTGCCCGAGTCGCTGTATCTCGCGCGTCGGGGCCGCGGGGCGACGGTGAACGGGGAGCGCATCGAGTCCGAGCGCGGGAGCGACGACCGCCTGCCGCTCGAACACGGTACCGTCTCGTTCGTCCTCGGACTGCCGGCGATCCGCGACCCGAACCTGCACGAGCGGGGCAGAGAGATGGCCGCCGCGCTCAACGGCGTCTGCAAACGGGTTCTGGAGACGTGGTCACCCTGCGTCGACTGGGGGCTGCTCGCGACCGGGCGAATCGAGGGGCTCGTCGCCTTCCGCCCCGACGTCTACGAGCAGTACGCGGGGTCGCTGTTGGCGGCGGAGGCCGACGTCGAGTCCGTCGAATCCGAAACCACGTACGTCGCCGCCGCTGACCGCGCGACGCTGGAGGCACTCGTCGAGGCGCTTCCGGCGTCCGTTCGGCCGAAACTCGAATAGCGCGGTACCGCCGCACGCGGTGAGTTCCGGACACGCGAGTCACGGCCACACCGGCCGTCTGCTTTTGTTCGTCGAAGGTCTACCGAGGCGCGTTATGGTCGGTTCCCGAACGGCGCCTGCGGTCGTCGGCATCCTCGGCAGCCTCCTCGTCAGCGCGCTGCTGTGGTGGTACTTCGACAGTTTCGTCTTCTTCCTGTTCGTCCCGTTCGTCCCGTATCTCCTCCGGCGGCGGGGGTAACCGGCGAGTGTGATAGCCGGCGAGTGCGATAGCCGGCGAGCGCGTCAGTCGCCGAACGGCCGACTGCCGCGGATGCGGCGAACGAGGAGGACCGCCGCGCCGACGACGGGGACGCCGAAGACGAGCAGATACGGCGCGGCGTAAGCCAGTCCGACCACGAGGGCGCGGAGCGTGACGCCGACGCCGTCGACGGAGTCGAGGAACGCCGACAGCACGCCGGTGTCGTACCACGCGGCGCGGTCGTACAGCCCCTCGGGTCGGGGTTCTTCGAGGTGGACGGTGAGCGTCGAGTAGGCGACTCGCTGTTCGAGCGACTGCAGTCGGCCTTCGAGGCGCTCGATTTCGGACTGGACGTCCGAGAGTTCCCGCTGAACCGCCAGCACGTCCTCGGTCTCGTTGGCCTGGTCGTACAGTTCGCGGAGACGGTCGCGTTCGGCGCGGAGGTTCTCCAGTCGGGCCTCCAAGTCGACGACCTCGTCCGTCACGTCCTCGGTCGTCGTCTCCTCGTACTGCACGTCGCCTTCGGCCTTCGCGGCGTCGAGCATCGACGTGTAGTTCTCCTGCGGGACGCGGATGACGACGCGGCCCTCCGACCACGTGTCGTTCCCCTCACCGCGATTCGAGACGCTCGTGTCGCTGACGTAGCCGCCGCGGGCGGCGGCGGCCGCGGTCAGGTTGTCGCGGGCGGGCTCTAACTCGTCGACCTGCATCCGCAACTCGCCGGTGCGGATTATCTCGCGGCGCTGGGCGAACTGGGTGTCGCCCTCGGCGTTCGCCGTCTCGCCGTCGGCGGCGGCCTCGGTCGCCGCGCCGCCGTCACCTCCGCCGCTGGTCGCGAAGTCTCCGCTCTGGCCCCCGGCGGCGCCCCCACTACTGTCGCTGGCCGCACACCCCGCCGTCACTAACAGGAACGTGACCGCCAGCGTCGCGATCGTCCGTGAGCTGACACGCATGTCGAATACATATAAACAAGGTCAAAAGAAACTATCCAAGGCACAAACAGGTGTTTGACCTATCCCGGCGTTGGCCGGATCCACGGCGTGACATCTCTCGGTCTCCACGCGCGGTCGAGGGGTTCGTACTGGTCGAACGCAGGAAGCCCTCCCGGTTGACGTGTTAGGTTTCTGAACAATATCGGTCTCTACAGTAGTAATTATTTCAACCCAACTAGTGGCCGATATTTTTTTCCCGTCCCCGGCTGTTCACGGACCAATGAGACGGGAACGCGCGAGCGACTGGGCTACTTCTCTCGGCGGAGGACTGCGAATCGGGTCGTCGACCGAGACGGGGCAAAGACGGCTCCGACCGCGGACACCGCTCGGGGCGTCCACCGGAGACGTCGAGCGATGACGACGGAGCGACCGACGCTCGACTCGGCCGAGCAGTCGGTTCGGGACGCTCGTCGGCTGGTTCGCGAGGAGCGGCGCAGAACCGTCGACGAACGCGAGGCGTTTCGGGCGTTCGCGGAGCGACTCCGAGACATCCAGCCGGCCACCGGTCGGGCGGTCCCGGCGGCGGTCAGAGGGACGAACGCCGGGGACGCCGGACCGAAAGCAGCAAAGCGGGTCCTCGACGCGTACCGGCAGACGGTGATGGCCGTCCCGCACTACGAGGCAGAGTACGGCGACACCATCGGCCGGAGTATCGTCGAGGAGTTCGGAACCAGCGTCGGCGGCGCGCTCGTCTCTGCGGACGGGCTGACCCCCGAACTCCGGCGCGTCGTCGTCGAAGCGACGAAGGGTGCGGCGTCCGACCGCGAGTCGTTTCTCGGACTCCTCGACGAGGAGGTGCGCTCGTTGACGACCGTTCTCGACCGCGTCGGTTCCATCTCGGAGACGCTCCGTGCGCTCGACGACACACCGCTCCCGGAACGGTCCTTCGACGACCTCTGCGAACTCAGAGGGCGCGTCTCCGCGCTCGAACGCCGGGCGACCGATCTGCACGCCGAGCGCCAGCGCAGAATCAGCGGCCATCGCCAGCGACTCGGCATCCCCGCCGTCGACCTGCCGACGTTTCTCTATCAGGAGCGACCGTACACGTATCCGGCGCTCTCCGCCGCCGCGACGCTCGCCGAGACGATTCGACGCGCCTGCCGACGCGTCGACCGACAGTTGACCGCGACGCCCTGACCGACTTCGGGTACCGGGATTTATACTGGTCCCGTCGAAACGGACGGCGATGAGCGGGTTCCGGACGACACCGTCGGTATGGGGACTGGACTGCCGGCGGAGCTGGCGAGACCGATGCAGCCGACGCGACCACCGAGGCGAGAAGCTCGATCGACCGGTGGGGGTGGCGTCGCGCCCATGATGCGACTCGACCCCCGCGTACAGTTGCTCTGGTCGCTTCGGGCGCTGGTCGTCGCGGCTATCTTCGGTGCTCTCGCTGCTGTCCTCGACTTCTTCGTCTTCGAGCGCGGTATCTGGCTCCCGATCGTCGTCTTCCTCGGCGTTCTCGGTCTCGGCGTCGTCCTCGCCGCCCTCCGGTATCGCTACTGGCGCTACGAGGTCCGCGACGACTCGCTGTATCTGGAGCGCGGGGTGTTCACCCGCGTCCGCACGGTGGTTCCGTTCGTCCGCATCCAGCACGTCGACTCCTCGCGGTCGCCGGTCGAACGTCTCGCCGGACTGGCGACTACCGTCGTTTACACCGCCGGTTCGCGCGGCGCGGACGTCACCATCCCTGGGCTGTCGGCGTCGGATTCCGACGACCTCCAGGAGCGGATAAAGCGGTTGGCCATCCGTGCCGAGGGTGACGACGCGGTATGAAACTCTCGCCGCTGTCGGTTCCGTACCGGGTCGCTCAGAAGGCGGGGAGCCTCGTCTTCTCGCTCGTCGTCCTCTTTCTCACCGGCGCGACGGGTCTCCAGCAGGCGTTCGGCGCGGCGGGTCTCCTCCTCGCGGTGGGCGTCCTCCTCGTCGTCGTCTTCGCGCTCGTCGGCTACGAGGTGGCGTACTACCGGCGCTACGAGTACGAACTCACCGCCGACACGTTCGACATCCGGTCGGGGGTGTTCTCCCGGCGGACTCGCGAGATCCCGCTCGGCCGGATTCAGAACGTCGACATCAGCCGCAACGTCGTCCAGCGCTTTCTCGACATCGCGGCCGTCGACTTCGAGACGGCGGGCGGCAGCGAGACGGAGGCGGCGATTCGCTACGTCAGCTTCGAGGAGGCAAAGCGACTGCAGCGCGCCGTCGGCCGCCGCAAGCGGGGCGAAACCGGGGACGGCGACGATTCGACGGCCGACCGGACCGAACTGCTGTTCGCGCTCTCGGACCGGGAGTTGGCGCTCGTCGGCCTGCTCTCGTTCGACCTCCGGATACCGGGTATCGTCGCGTTCCTCGCCTCCAGTTCGGTGCCGATTCTCTCCTCGCTCGTCCCGTCGCTGTCCGAACTCACCGTCCTCGCCGTCGGCGGCGTGCTGCTGGCCGTCGCCATCCTGCTGTTCTCGTGGCTCGTGGGCGCCGTCGTCGCGGTGCTGAACTACTACGGCTTTCGGTTGTCGCAGACGACCGACGAACTCCGGTACGAACGCGGCCTCGTCCAGCGTTACGACGGGTCGATTCCGTTCGACAAAGTTCAGACGCTCACCGTCGAGGAGAACCCCCTCAAGCGACGGTTCGGCTACGCCACCCTCGCCATCGAGACGGCTGGCTACGCGCCGGGACAGGGCGGCAGCTACGGGTCGGAAGCCGCGGTTCCGCTGGCGCGCGTGGACCGGGTTCTCGCACTCGCTCGCGACATCGACGAGTTCGGCGAGTTCGACTTCCGGCGGCCGCCGAAACGCATCCGCCGCCGCTACGTCGGCCGGTATCTCATCGTCCTCGGCATCCTTCTCGCGGCGCTCTACGGCGTGAACTACGCCCTCGGCGGGAGCTATCCGTGGTACGTGCCCACCGTCGCCCTGCCCCTGGTTCCGGTGGCCGCACACTACAAGTGGAAACACCGCGGCTACTGGCTGGACGAGCGCCACGTCGTGACACGGAACGGCTTCTGGAACCGCCAGACGCGAATCGTTCCCTACCACCGCATCCAGACGCTCGTCGACACGCAAACCATCTTTCAGCGCCGCTGGCGCGTCGCGACCGTCACCATCGACACCGCGGGGTCGCGGTCGCTCGCCGCTCGCGACGCCGCCGCCGTCGACATCGACCGCGACGAAGCCGAGCGACTGCGCTCGACGCTCGAAACGCGGTTACAGGAGGCGCTCGTGGCACGCCGACGGGAGGTGGACGCAGACGAGAGCGACGACGGGAGCGACAACGGGAGCGAGGGCGAGGTGAGCAGAAACGGCGAGTACGGCGAGACGTCGGTTGACGAACCCCGACATAATGAGACGGAATCCGAAGACTCGACGTACACCGACGACTCGACACCAGCCGACAATTCGACACAGGCTGACAATTCGACACAGGCTGACAATTCGACACCGGCCGACGACGCGGAGTCGCCGAGCGACGACAGTCCAAGTACGACTTGACGCGGAAAACGAACCGCAGACTCGTCGCCGACGGCGGCGTGCATCTCGTCGACGCATTCGGGCGGATCTCGGCGTCTCTCTAACACGTTTCTAGAGAGAACACTCTCTCTAAACAGAAGGTACTTGTATCCAGCTCGGAGAGGGAAGATATGAATCGTCGCGGACTCCTCGCCGGTGCGGCAGCGGGAACAGCAGCGCTGCTCGGCGTCGGTGCGCTCGGCCTCCAGTCGGACGACCCGGCAGAGACCGGCGAGTTCGACCGCCGCCGCCCGAGAGACGACGAACACGCCGCCGAACGGCCGTCGGTGACGTTCGAGCCACAGGAGACGCGAATCCGTCTCACCGGAGCACTCGTCATCGGATCGGACAGTTGCCTCCGCGCCTCGCTGTCGTCGGCGACGTACGACGCCGACGACCGACGGCTCGAAGTCGTCGTCGCCGCCGACCGCGACGACAGCATCGACGGCTGTTCCGGTACCGCGACGACGTCGAACGACACCGTCGTCACCGGTGACACGGGCGAAGAAAACGACTCGTTCTCGGCGAACTGGTCGGCGAACGACTCGAATCCACAGTCGGTCCCCGAACACCTGACCGTCGACGGCTACGACGCAGTATTCGACTTCGAGGACGACCTGCCCGCCACCGTCGTCGTCACCGAACGCGACGAGGTGTACGGCGAGCGAACGACGCGCGTCGAGTGGGCGCTCGGCTGATTTTCTCGCCTCTCGGGTCGATTACGAGTCGCGCGCCTCGTCGATGACCTCGGTGAAGCGCCGCGCCTGCTCGGTGACGGCGTCGAAGTCGCCGCGCTCGACGGCGTCGCCGTCGACGAGCGCCGACCCGGCGCCGACGACCATCGCGCCCGCGTCGATGAAGTCGGCGGCGTTGTCCACGTCGACGCCGCCGGTCGGCATCATCGGAACCTGACCGAGCGGACCCTTCATACTGCTGAGGTGACCCGGGCCGAGCGTCGACGCCGGGAACACCTTCACGAAGTCGGAGCCTGCCTCCATCGCCCGCACCGCCTCGGTGGGGGTCATGATGCCCGGCGCGACGACGGCGTTGTAGCGGTTGCACGTCTCGACGACGTCCGGTTCGAAGTTGGGACCGACGACGAACTCCGCGCCCGCGAGCAGGGTGCTTCGGGCCGTCTCGGCGTCGAGGACGGTTCCCGCGCCGACGACGACCTCGTCGCCGAAGGCTCCCGAAACGTCGCGAATCATTTCCAACGCGCCGGGGTTGTCGGCGGTGATCTCGATGGCGGAGACGCCGCCGCGTTCGAGCGCTTCGGCCGTCTCGAGGAGCGAGTCGGCGTCCGCGCCGCGCATGACCGCGACGACGCCGCTGTCGACGATGCGTTCGAGGTTCCGCTGTCGGTCGCTTGAACTCATTCGTGCGCTACTGCGCCGACGCGAGTAATAAAAGCCGACCACTACGTCGTGGTTTGCGGGGAGGGGGTGGTCGTCGGCGGCGGTCGTCGTCGCTGTCGGCGGCGACGCTCAGCGGGAGAAACGCGCGAGAAGCGGCGAAGTCGCGCCTCAGTACTCGACCGCGGTCAGTTCGGCCGGCGCGGTGACCACGGAGGAGTTCGAGGCGTTACCCGACTCGTTGCCGGAGCCGCCCGACTCGCCCTCGGAGGACTGCTCCTGCAACCACTGCTCGTACTCGTCCTGCGGGACAACTTCGACCTGGAAGTACATCTGCGAGTGCGCGACGCCGCAGAACTCCGCACAGTAGCCCTGGTAGACGTTGTCATCGTTCTCCTGGTAGTGCGCCACCGTCTTGATGGTGTTGTTCTGTTCGGGGAACGCGTCCGTCTTCAGCCCCATCTCCGGGACGTGGAACGCGTGTATCACGTCGCGTGAGGTGACCTCGAAGTAGACGTCTTGATCCGCCGGTATCACCACCGGGGCGGCCTCGCTCCCGTCGACGGTGACGTTCTCACCGGGGTAGGTGAACTCCCAGCCCCACTGGTAGGCCTCGGCGTGGACGAGGGTGCTTCCGTCCTGTCCGGGTTCCTGGAGGCCGGGCTCTTCGGCATACGTGACGTTGGGGTTCGCGAGGACGCCGTAGGAGGCGACGCCGACGAACACCAGAATGATAGCCGTCGCGACGGTCCACGTGATTTCGAGTCGGCGGTTCTCCTTGGTCGGCTGCGGGTCGTCGTTGTTGCGGAACTTGATGACTGTGTAGATGAGGATGACTTCGACCAGGAGCGTGATCGGAATCCCCAGATACAGCAGCTTCCCGTTGAGCTCGTTGATGAGCTCCGCAGTCGTCGAGGGCTGTGCCGCCGCGGGGACGGCGACGAGCGCCAGCGCCACTGCGGAGAACAGCGAGACGAGTGCGATACGCGTACGCTTCATTGCTACTGCGGAGTTGGGATAGCCGACGTAAATAGCTGCTGACTCCCCGTTCGCCCGACGGGACGCCGGTCGAAGGACAGATTTCCGGTTTCGACGTTCGAACTACAGGGCGCCGGCCTCGAACCGCGAGACTCGGCGTCGACGCGCCGCGGACCGCCCCCCGAAGCCCGATAAAGCGCGGTGCCTAAGTACCGGGCTTCCCAACCTCCGGTAGTGACATAAACGTGGAATCGACAGACACTCCCGACCGGTTCCCGGCCCTCCTCGCCGCCACCGCGATGGGCGTCTATCTCCTCCTCGCCGTCGGCGCGACGACGGCGCTCACCGACGCCGCGACGGCGTGTGCCGCGTGGCCCGCCTGCGGCGACGGCCTCTCGCTTCCCTCCTCGGCGATGGGCTACGTCGCCCTCGGTCACCGCGCCGTGGCGCTCGTCGTCGGCGTGCTCGTCGCCGTCACGGGTGTACTCGCCTGGCGTCGTCGCGAGTCGACCCGAATCAGGGCGGCGCTCGGTCTCTCGCTTCTGCTCTACCCAGTTCAGGCAGGCATCGGCGCGTCGGTCGCGATGAACGGCGCAACGGCGACGCTGTCGACCGTCCACCTCGTCGTCGGCATGACCATCTTCGGCGGACTGGTCGCCGCGCTCGCGTGGACGCTCGAAATCGAGACCGGCGACCCCGACGACCGGCCCGAACGGATGCCCGAGAGAGACCTCCCGCCCGCGGAGGACCGGCGGCCCGAGGTACCCGAGTCGCCGCTCGCCCGCGCGAAGGCGACGGCGAACGCCTACTTCCGACTGATGAAACCGCGGCTGATGTGGCTGCTCTGTCTGGTCGCCGGCGCCGCGATGGCGCTGGCGGGCGGCCCCGGCCTCAACCCGACGACGGTCGCCGCGACGCTCGGCGGCGGCGCGCTCTCTATCGGCGCGTCGGGCACGTTCAACCACGTGCTCGAACGCGACATCGACCGCCGGATGAACCGCACGAGCGACCGTCCGCTGGTGACCGACCTCGTCCCCGTTCGCAACGCCGTCGCGTGGGGACTGTTCCTCTCGGTCGTCTCGCTCGGCCTGTTCGCGTCAGTGAACCTGCTTGCGGCGGCGCTCGGCCTCGCGGCCATTCTCTTCTACAGCGTCGTCTACACGCTCGTCCTCAAGCCGAACACGGTCCAGAACACAGTCATCGGCGGCGCGGCGGGCGCGCTCCCGGCGCTCATCGGCTGGGTCGCCGTCACCGGAGAGGTCGGCCTCGGCGGTCTCGTCCTCGCCGGTGTCATCTTCCTCTGGACGCCCGCGCACTTCTACAACCTCGCGCTGGCGTACAAGGACGACTACGAGCGCGGCGGCTTCCCGATGATGCCCGTCGTCCGCGGCGAGACGGTGACCCGAAAGCACATCCTCTGGTATCTCGGCGCGACGCTCGTCGCCGCCGCAGCGCTCGCGGCGGCCGAGATGCTCGGCTGGCTCTACGTGCTCACCGGCGTCGTCTTCGGCGGCCTGTTCCTCTGGATGGTCGTCCGCCTCCACTACGAGCAGAGCGAGTCGGCGGCGTTCCGCTCGTTCCACGCCTCGAACGCCTACCTCGGCGCGCTGCTGCTGGCCGTCGTCGTCGACGCGCTCGCCGTCTGAACCCACTACCGACACATGACCACTTTCGCCCGTTCACTCCCCCGACCCTCGCAGGAGACGCTCCTCTACGGCGGGATACTGCTGAACGTCGAACTCGTCCTGCTGTTCGCCTACGGACTGCTGACGCCCGGGTCACTCG
Source organism: Haloprofundus halobius (assembly GCF_020097835.1). GTDB lineage: Archaea > Halobacteriota > Halobacteria > Halobacteriales > Haloferacaceae > Haloprofundus > Haloprofundus halobius. The sequence continues at coordinate 1,566,893 of NZ_CP083666.1, read as the reverse complement.
TTCCCGTTCGCTACACGCTCTACGGACTGCTCTGGCTCAACGCGAGCGTCTTCGCCGTGGCGAAGACCCGCGTCGCACCCGCTCCGACCCGGACGAAGCGTCGCGCGGCCGCCGTCGCCGTCGGCTACTTCGCGGCGCTCGCCGTCGCAGGCGGCCTCGTGACGCTCGCGTCGACTCACGGCGGCGCGGGCTTCCGAATCGGCTGGCTCCCGCCGGGGTGGGGGCCGGCGCTCATCTACGGCGGCGAGACGCTCAACCTGATTCTGATGCCCGGGCGGGTCGTCGGCTACGTCGCGCTGGCGTATCTCGTCTACGCGACGGTCGTCGACGCGGCCGGGGCCGCGGTTTCGGGTATCCTCGGCCTGCTCTCCTGCGTCTCCTGCTCGTGGCCGATCCTCGCCTCGGTCGCGACGGCGGTGCTGGGCAGCGGGTCGGCGCTGGCCGCGTCGGCGACGGCGCTGTCGTACGACCTCTCGACGCTCGTGTTCCTCGCCACCGTCGCGCTGTTGTACTGGCGGCCGTTCGGCCGGTGAGTACTCACCTCTCTACTCCCCGGCCCGAGTTTTAACCCGGCGGCTGTCGTACGTGCGCACATGACATCCGTCAACATCGAGTACTGCGTCCCGTGCGGCTACCTCGACCGCGCCGAACAGATTCAACACCAGTTACTGGAGGAGTTCGGACAGGAACTCGACTCCGTCGCGCTCGTCACCGGTGACCACGGCGTGCTCCGCGTCACCGCCGACGACGAGGTGGTGTTCGACAAGGACGAGGGCGACGAGTACGACGTCGACGCCATCGCGGAAGGTGTCCGGAACCAGCTCGGCGAGGCCTGAGCCGCAGTTCGGCTGCGAAACGAATCCGAACCTACGCTCGCAGTCGCGCCAAGACGAAGGGGAAGTAACCGTCGTCGTCGTCGTCCTCTTCGGCTAACTCGTCGTCGATTCGCCGAACGTCGAGCTGCTGAAACCCGGCCGCGTCGAGCAGTTCGAGGGTCCTCGGTAGACCGGGGAAACTCCAGCGCATCTCGACACCGCTGTCCAACCAGTCGGGGTTCGACCCGGTCCACGCCCCCTCGCCCGTCGAGAATAGCACTCGGCCACCGGGACGGAGTACGCGAGCGAACTCCGCTAACACGTCTCCGTGTTGTGCCGTCGGGACGTGGATGAGCGAGTGGAACGCGCAGACGACGTCGAACGCGTCGGTGGCGAACGGAAGCGCCGTCATGTCTCCTTGGACGCGTCGGGCCGTCGGTGCCGCCGCGAGGTGGCAGCGCAACTGCTCGCGCGAGAAGTCGAGGCCGACGACCTCGAACTCGTCGGATAGGTCCACAGAGATGGGGACACCGTTACCGCACCCCGCGTCGAGCACTCGTGCGCCGGCGTCGAGCGAGTCGCACAGCGAGTCGAGCAACACCGTCTCCGGCGGCGCGTCGGAGCAGGCGGCCGCGTAGTCGTCGGCGATGGCGTCGTAGGCGCGGCGAATCGAATCGCGTTCGGTCGTCGGATCGCTCACGTCTCCGTCGTCGGCGACGGGGGCGAAAAATCGATCGGCGCCGCGGACGACGCCGTTCTCCCCGTACCGTCGCCGCTGTGCCCGCGGACGTCGCCGGCTCAGTGTCCCCAGATACCGCCGCTCTCGTCGTAGCGCGCCTCGAGAATCCGGTCGTGTTGCTCCTGACTGAGGCTCACGTCGACCGCGCCGAGGTTCTCCTCCAACTGCTCTTCGGTGCGCGCGCCGACGATGGGGATGCAGGTGAACTGCTCTATCTGCATCAGCCAGCGAAGCGCGACCTGCGCGGGCGAGGCGTCGACTTCGTCGGCGACCTCGCGGACGGCGTCGAGCACCCGCCACCCGCGCTCGGAGACGTAGTAGTCGCCGAATCGCTCGTCGATGTTCGCCCGCGACCCGTCGGGGCCGCGAACCGCTTGCGGGTCGTCCTCGTCGGCGCGTTCGTACTTGCCGGTCAGGAATCCCCCAGCCAGCGGCGAGTACGGGCAGACCCCGATATCCTGGTCGGCACACACGTCGAGATACTCTTTCACGTCCTCGTAGTAGCCCGCGTGGAACAGCGGTTGGGTCACGTCGAACCGGGCGTAGTCGTGGACGTCGGAGTTCCAGAGCGCCTTCGTCAACTGCCACGCCGCCATCGTCGACGCGCCCAGATAGTTGACCCGGCCGTCTTCGACCAACCCATCGAGCGTCTGGAGGGTCTCCTCTATCGGCGTGTCCTCGTCCCAGCGGTGAATGTAGTAGAGGTCGAGGTAGTCGGTCCCCAATCTGTCGAGCGTCCCTTCGATTTGGTTTCTGATGTGCGTCCGCGACAGCCCTCTCCCGTTCGGGTTGTCCTCGTCGAAGGGGAAGTACACTTTCGAGGCGACGACGAACTCCTCGCGGTCACGCTCGGCCAACCAGTCACCGATCCACTCCTCGCTCGTGCCGTTGGGGTCGCCGTAGACGTTCGCGGTGTCGATGAAGTTCCCGCCGCGCTCGGCGAAGACATCGAGCAGGTCGTGCGCCTCGCTGCGTTCGGTCTCGTTCGTCCCGTCGGTCTTACGTCCGAAGCGCCACGTGCCGTAACAGAGCGCGGAGACGCGCGTCCCCGTCGACCCAAGTTGTCGGTACTCCATACGGCGTGTTCGAGAGCGAAAACGAAAAGTGTGGAGTCGCCGGCAGCGGGTTCGGAAACTACTCCTCGTCGCCGGTGCGCGCGTCGGCGATGCGGTCGTACTGGTCGTCGGAGAGCGTCACGTCGACGGCCCCGAGATTCTCCTCCATCTGGTCGACGGTGCGCGCACCGACGATGGGGATGCAGTCGAACTCGCGCTGGTCGACGAGCCAGCGGAGCGCGACCTGTGCGGGCGTCGCGTCGACTTCGTCGGCGACCTCGCGGACGGCGTCGAGCACCTCCCAGCCGCGCTCGGAGACGTAGGCGTCCTGGAAGTAGTCGACGAGGTTCGCCCGTGACCCGTCGGGGCCGACGGCGTTCCCGTCGTCGTCGCGTTCGTACTTGCCGGTGAGAAAGCCGCCCGCCAGCGGCGAGTACGGGCAGACGGCGATGTCCTGGTCCGCGCACACGTCGAGGTAGTCGTCGACGTCGGTCTGCGCCGCGTGGAACATCGGCTGGGTGACGTCGAACCGGGCGTAGTCGTGGGCGTCCGACTTCCAGAGCGCCTTCGTCAACTGCCACGCCGCCATCGTCGACGCGCCGAGGTAGTTCACCGTCCCCTCCTCGACGAGGCCGTTCAAAGTCTGGAGGGTCTCCTCGATGGGCGTGTTCTCGTCCCAGCGGTGGATGTAGTAGAGGTCCAGATAGTCGGTACCGAGTCGGTCGAGCGTGCCCTCTATCTGGTTTCTGATGTGGGTCCGCGAGAGTCCCCTTCCGTTGGGATTCTCGTCGTCGAAGGGGAAGTACACCTTCGAGGCGACGACGAACTCCTCGCGGTCGCGTTCGGCCAACCAGTCGCCGATCCAGTCTTCGCTCGTGCCGTTGGGGTCGCCGTAGACGTTCGCGGTGTCGATGAAGTTGCCGCCGCCAGCCTCGTAGGCGTCCAAGAGTTCGTGTGCCTCGTCGCGGTCGGTCTCGTACTCGCCGCTGCTCTTCATGCCGAATCGCCACGTGCCGTAACAGAGAGAGGAGACGCGCGTTCCCGTCGCCCCGAGTTGTCGGTACTCCATACCGACCGCTCGGCGGCATCAGGCAAAAGGCTGTGAGTACCGGAAACCCTCCGAATCGAGTCGCACAGTCGCGCCGACTCCGACGGATTGATACCCACTCCCATGCTTCTCCGGCCGTGAACGTTGTAGGAATCGGACTCGGTGACCTCGGCCGCCTCGAACTTCGAACGCTCGCCGCCCTCGACGGGGTCGACCTCGTCGCCGGGGCGGACGTCTCGCCTGACGCCCGCGAGGCGTTCGCCGAGGAGCACGACGTGCCGACGTACGAGTCGTACGAGGAGATGCTCGACGTCGAGGACGCCGACGCCGCCTGTATCGTCACCCCGCACACGCTCCACTACGAGCAAGCCCGCGCCTGTCTCGACCGGGGTGTCCACGTCCACCTCGAGAAGCCGATGGTGACCGACCTCGACCACGCCCGCGACCTCCAGAAACGAGCAGACGAGGCCGACCTCACGCTCGCGGTCGGTTACCAGCGCCACCTCGACCCGCGCTTCCGGAAGATTCGTCGCCTCGTCGACGAGGGCGCAATCGGCGACCTCCACATGGTTGTCTGCTTCCTCGAACAGGTGTGGATATCGATCGCCGAGGAACAGTGGCGCGGTAACCCGGCGCTCTCCGGTGGTGGACAACTGTACGACTCCGGCTCGCATCTGCTCGACGCGCTGCTGTGGACCACGCGCGCCGACCCCCTCTCGGTCGCCGCCGTCGTCGACGACCGCGGCCACGACGTGGACGTCAACAGCGCGCTCGCGGTGACGCTCGACCGCGACGGCGACCGGATCTCGGCGAGCGTCGGCGTCTCCGGCGCGGGTCGCAGTACGCCCGCCCCTGGCGAGGGACTGCATCTCTGGGGGACTGAGGGCCGAATCAGCCTCGCCGACGACACGCTGACCGTCGAGTCCGGCGGCGAGGTCGAAGCCGAGGACGCCCCCGAACCCCAGTTCGAGGAACTCACCGAGAGAAAACTCCAGAACTTCGTCGACGCCGTCCGCGCCGACGCTGAACTCGTCATCCCGGCGAGCGACGCCGTCCGCGTGACGGCGCTCACGGAGGCGGCGTACGAAGCGGCCGAGAGCCGAGAGACCGTCGACATCGGCGCGTTCGACGGCGAGCGCGACACATCGGTCGACGCCACGGCCGAAGCGGCGAAGGCCGTCGAACCCGGAGACGACGACTGACGCGCTGACGGACGCACGGCTGTCGGACGGTGTCCGGGAGCCGAACCGTATCCGAGAGTCGAACCACGCCGCGTGACCGAGGGGGAATCCGAATCCTTACGGCCGAAACGCTCCGAGTCCGACCATGGACGAGGTACTGGTCGCCGACGACGTGCGAAAGCGGTACGAGGACACCGTCGCGCTGGACGGCGTCTCGCTGTCGGTCGGCGCGGGGGAGGTGTTCGGTCTCATCGGCCCGAACGGCGCGGGCAAGACGACGCTCGTTCGCGCGCTCACCGGGACGACCCGCGCGGACGGGGAGATTCGCGTCTTCGGCGGCGACCCCGAAGACGCCGACGAACAGCGCGTGAGCCTCCTCCCCCAGTCCTTCTCGCCGCCCGCGCGGCTCACCGCCCGCGAACTCGTCGCCTACTACGCCGGCCTGTACGACAGCTCCCGGAGCCCTGACAATGTGCTGGCCGACGTGGGACTGAGCGACGCGGCCGACACGTGGTACGAGAACCTCTCGGGCGGACAGCAGCGGCGCGTCTGCGTCGGCGTCTCGCTCGTCAACGACCCCGAGTTGCTCTTCTTGGACGAACCGACGACCGGCATCGACCCCGCCGGTCGCCGGTCGCTGTGGGCGCTCCTCGAAGATCTCGCGGCGGGCGGCACGACGGTGTTTCTGACGAGTCACTCGATGGCCGAGGTCGAACGGCTCTCCGACCGCGTCGGTCTGCTCGCCGACGGGAAACTGGTCGCGGTCGGCACGCCCGACTCGCTCGTCACCGAGTACGGCGGCGAGAGCCGACTCGTCGTCCGGCCCGAGTCCGCGCCCGACGCGGCGGTCGACGCCCTCTCGAAAGAGAACCCGACCTTCGATCTCGCGGTCGCCGGCGACGAACTCGCCTTCCGCAACGTCGACCCCAGAGCCATCGGCCCGGCCGTCGACGCGCTCGAATCCGCGGACATCGAATACGACGCGCTGACCTGGAAGCAACCGGACCTCGAAGATGTCTACCTCCATCTCACCGGCGACGAGTTCGCCGCAGTCGACCGGTCGACCGCGGAGACGACCGCCGCGGCCGACGCCGCAGAGGCCACAGACGCCGATAGCGCCGAATCCGAACCCGTCGACGCCGGCGCGCCCGCCGGCTCCGGAGGTGACCGATGACGGCGACCGGCAGAGTACGTGCCGAGTTCGGCGCGGCCTGGAGCTCCTTCCTCCGTCGCCGGACAGCGGTGTTCTTCACGTTCTTCTTCCCGGTCATTCTCGTGCTCATCTTCGGCGCGCTGGTGCAGACCCAACCGACCGGCGGTGGCCTGTTCGCCGAACCGCAGGCGTACTACGTGCCGGGCTACCTCGCCACCGTCGTACTGTTCACGCCGCTGTCGCGCGTCGGCAGCGAGATCGCCCGTCACCGCGAGGGCAACCGTTTCGAGAAACTGGCGACGACGCCGCTGTCGCGCGCGGAATGGCTGCTCGCGCAGACGCTCGTCAACGTCGTCGTCATCGGCCTCGCGGCGCTTCTCATCCTCGTGCTGATGGTCGTCGCGACCGGGGCCGACATACCGCTCTCCCCGAGTCTCCTGCTCCTCGTTCCGTTCGTCGGACTCGGCGTCGCGACCTTCTGTGGGCTCGGCTCCGTGCTGGGCAGCGTCGCCGACTCCCAAGACGGCGTCATCGCCGCGAGCAACGCGGTGGCGATTCCGCTTTTGTTCCTCTCGGAGACGTTCGTCACGCCCGCGTTGCTCCCGGAGTGGTTCGGGCCGGTGGTGAACCTCTCGCCGTTGACGTACTTCTCGCGCGGGGTGCGGGCGCTGACGTACGAAGGTGCAGGCGTGGGCGACGCGACGGTTCTCGCGAATCTCGCTATCGTCGCCGTCCTCGCCGTCGTCTTCTTCGCCGCGGGGGCGTTCGCCATCCCGCGTACGGATTAGCGGAGCACGAACACCTCTCGGCTCTCGTCGTCGAACGCACGACAGGATGGTCCCGTCTTCGGTGATAAAACACAGTGTCGGCGAAAGGACACTATTCAGACGAGGCTCGATCCACCGCCAGCTTCGGTCAGTGAAACAACCACACCCCTGGTGGATCGAAAGGGCGAGGCACTCTCGACGAACCCCGGCGACGCAAGCACGTGAGCGGCTGCAAGGAGCGAACGCGCGCAACGAGCCGCGGGAGTCGAGAGCGCCGAGGGCTTTCAGGTAGTCACGATACTCGGACCAGTTTCTCCGGCGTATCTCAAGACTGCCGGCGAAGGAGCCAAAAACAGTTTCAGACGCCGACCCGAGTCACGCCGAGAATTGCGCCGCACTCGGAGCACTCCCAGACCGTCCCGTCCGTGAACCGGAGGTCGGTGTCGCTCTCGACGAGTTCCCGCTGCTCGGTCTCACAGTAGGGACAGTAGCCCATGGACTTCGGTTTCGGCCTCGAAACCGTAGCTATTGGGGTCGCGACGGGCCGCTCGCTCAGTCGATGGGGATGCGCTCGCCGCGGCCGCCGCGTCGCCGCGGGCGTCCGTCGTTCAGCGTCGGTCGCTCGCCGAGAATCACGCTCAGCGTCGCCTCCTCGCCGTCGCGCAGCACGTCGATGTCGACCGGTTCGCCCGGACGCGTCTCGGTGATGAGGTAGTGCATCAACTGCTCGTGGGAGTTGACCGTGCGGCCGTTACTGCCGACGATGACATCGCCGCCGACGGGCACCTCGCGCCCGCGGACGGTCCGTGAGTAGCGCGACCCGCGGAGCGCGTCGCCGCCGGTCGGTCCGGCGGCCACGTCGACGACGAGGACACCCCGCGGGTCGTCGAGTCGGTTCGCCCGCGCGACGGTCGGCGTCACGTCGAGCGTCCGCGTCCGGAGGTACGAGTGGCGGTAGAAGCCGTCGTCGACGAGTCCCGGTACCACCTGCGAGACGATGGCGGGGGAGACGGCGAAACCGATGTTGTCGCCCTGCTTGGCGCGGTTGACACCGACGACTTCGTAGGATAGCTTTGGCGAATCGCCGTCACCGCGCCCGTTCAGCGCCACCAACGGCCCGCCGCTGTTTCCGGGGTTGATGGGCGCGTCGGTCTGGACGACGTCCGGGATGGCGAAGCCGCCGGAGGTGGGCATCGAGCGGTTCGACCCGGAGACGATGCCGACGCTGATGGAGCCGTCGAGACCCATCGGGTTGCCGAGCGCCGCGACGGGGCGGCCGGGTTTCGGGTTCTCGGTGGCGACGGGGAGCGGCACCGCGGTCTCGGGGAGGCTCTCGACGCGGACGACCGCGAGGTCGGTGTAGGCGTCGACGCCGACGACCTCGCCCTCGCGCCACTGACCGTCGCTGAACCGGAGTTCGACGCCGTCGCCGCCGCGGACGACGTGTTCGTTGGTCACGACGTGGTTGCGGTCGTAGACGAACCCCGACCCCGCGCCGCCCATCGGACCGCGTCCGGCGACGTAGACGGAGACGACGGAGGGGATGACCTCCTCGTACAACCGTTCGTAATCGATGTCTGACTTCATGGGGTGGTGCGCCGACGCCGACCAGCGACGCCCGCGCTTACCGGAGGTTAGGAGCCCGTGCGGATATGAGGGTGTCGGATGTTGGCACATCACAAAGGAGAAGAGGTTGTCGGTTCTCGGAGACTTCTCTCAGACGACGCGAACTCGGCGACTCAGTACCGGAACGTCGGGCCGTCGTCGCTGTCCTGCACTTCGATCCCGATGGCTTCGAGACGGTCGCGAAGGTCGTCGGCGCGCCCGTAGTTGCCCGCCTCGCGCTCGGACTCCCGGAGGTCGAGAACGAGTTCGATTAGGTCGTCGGCCAGACCTACGTCGCCGCCCGCTTCGTCGCCGAAGGTGAGGCCGAACACGCCGCCGCCGAGTTCCTCGAACGTCTCGACGGCCTCGCGGAGGCCCCGATAGTCGTACTCGTCGTGATTCTCGATGTGGCGGTTGACGCCCGCGGCGAGCTCCAGCAGGGCGGCCATCGCCTCGCGGACGTTGAAATCGTCGTTCATCGCGCGGGCGAACTCCTCGTGCGTCTCGTCGACGGTCGCTCGTAGTTCCTGATCGTCGACTTTCGTCCGCGCGTCGGTCGAGTCGAGGCGGTCGCAGGCCGCCTCGTAGGCGCGTTCGAGGCGCTCCCAGCGTTCTCTCGCCTCGGCCATCGCACCCTCGCTGAACGTCTGTTTCGAGCCGTAGCCCGTCGAGAGGTAGAACGTCCGGACGACGTCGACGCCGAACTCCTCTAAGGCTCCCGAGACGGTGAAGAAGTTACCGAGACTCGAACTCATCTTCTCGCCCTTCGTCTCCAGAAGCCCGGTGTGGAGCCAGTACCGGGCGAATTTCTCCCCTGTCGCGGCTTCACTCTGGGCGATTTCGTTCTCGTGGTGCGGGAACACCAGGTCGTGGCCGCCGACGTGGATATCCAGCGTCTCGCCGAGATGCGTCATCGACATCGCCGAGCACTCGATGTGCCAGCCCGGTCGCCCCTCGCCCCACGGCGACTCCCACGTCTCGCCGTGGTCGGTCGACTCGTCGATGGGCCGGTCGTCCTTACGGTGTTCGGCGATGGCGACGTCGCTGACGCCGTCGGCCTTCCAGAGCGCGAAGTCCGCGGGATGGCGCTTCTCGCTTCGTTCCTCGGCTTCGCCCTGCGCCTCCATCTCCTCGACGTTCTGGTTCGAGAGCTTGCCGTAGTCGGGGAACTGGGTCACGTCGAAGTATACTGACCCGTTGGACTCGTAGGCGTAGCCCTTCTCCACGAGCGTCTCGATGAGGCCGACGATTTCGGGGACGTGTTCCGACACTCGGGGGTACACTTCCGCACGCAAGAGGTTGAGCCCGCGCATGTCCTCGATGACCGAGGCCATGAACTGTTCGGCGACTTCCCCCTCTGTGTCGCCGAGGCCCTCCTCGCCCGCTCGGGCGGCGATCTTCTCGTTCACGTCGGTGAAGTTCTCGACGTGGCGGACGCCGTATCCCTCGTGGGCCAGCCAGCGATGCATCACGTCCGAGTGGGTCCACACCCGGGCGTGACCGAGGTGTGCGTCGTCCGAGACCGTCAGCCCGCAGACGTACAACAGCACATCGTCGGGGTCGCCCGGCTCGAACTCCTCGCGTTCGCCCGTCAGGGTGTTGGTCACGGACAGCGTCATTGACGAGGGATTGTTCGGGATGGGATTTAGGCCTTTCAGAACTGTGCGAAGGGGTGGCGGGCGCTGTTCGGTTCGGGTTCTCGGTGTAGATAACCCGCTGCGTCGGGGAGCGAGCAGGTCGATTCGGCCGTCTCCATCCGCGGTGGCATCAGTCGAGTCGGCGCTGGCGTTCTGCCCAGAACATGAGCTCGTCTCGCATCTCTTCGGGAACGTCTCCAAAGAGACAGCCGAGACGGTTGCCGAGGTTCTGCCAACTCAATCTGTTGAACGTCCCTTCGCTGTAGGGACCGTCGTCTAGAGCATCCTGCCAGCCTTGGTGAAACGTACGCTCTCGACTGCTGTCCAACGGCTTTCGGATGTCCTCGTCGTACGTCAGAACTGTCTCATTCGACGTCATGACTGCACAATCATGCTGCGTGTCAATAAATGTCGCCCGAATTGATCGATTTGATACTGACTCTCTGTACTAGTGAACGAACGAAATCCGGTCCCCACGACGGTACCGCTGGAGTCGTTCGAACGCCACCGCGTTCCCTCGGTCGTCGAACTCGATTCTGTACACGCCCAAGATATCCTGTGTATCCGGAATCGACCGTCGCTCTACCACGTCGACGAGTGTGCGCCATCGTCCCGCTTCGTCGTTGTACTCGACCGTGTGAACGCTGTCGAGTGGACGCTCGGTGAGCGCTTCTGTGCGACTGGCCGCTCGCTGTCGAATGCCGTCGAGGTCGTACTGTCCTCGCTGTTCTGTCGTGCTGTCGGTGCTTTCACTTGTCGTGCTCATGGTCCCCTCCGCGCCCCCGGAAAGAGTCAGACCATGTTTCAATAACTATTGTGTCGTTTACCGGTTCTGACACGTCCCCGTCGCGGCGCGGACTGTCGTCTACCGGATGTCCGCAACCGAAACCGCCTCCAGCGCCGCCTCGACGACTCGAAGCGCGTTCACGCCATCCCGTCTCCCGACAACCACGACGAGCGAATCCCCCGCCGTCGCCGCCGCGTCGACTGGAATCTCGCTCGCCTGCAACCGACCGAGAACCGTCGCCAGCGCGTCGACGTCCGCCTCGCCGGTCGCCACAATCGCCGTCTGCGACCCGCCGTCGGCGACGACCGCGCTGCCGCCGAGCGTCAACAGCGCGTCCTCGTCCGTCGTCTCCGCGTCCGCCGCGTCGGCGACGCCGACACCACTCTTCATCGTCACGCGAGTATCTCTCGTTTCGATTTCCAGCGGCGGCAACTCCTCCGCGTAGCGACGGAGCGCGGTGGCGATGGCGTCGGTGTCGCCGTCGATATCGAGATGCGTCGCGGCGGCGCTGTAGTTGACGACGCTCGCCCGGAGTGCGGTCAACAGAAACGGTCGCTCGCGGGCGGCCTCGCGGGCGTCTGCGGCTAGTGACATGGCCGCGACTCTCACGGAGCGGAGAAAAATCCGAAGGGTCCCTGTCGCACCGCCGACTGAAGCGAATTTCAGTAACATCGCGTACAGAAATATCATTCAGATTACTCTTATGCCGGTGGGGGCCCACCCTCTACCTGTGATGAGACCACACCCGGAACCGCTCCCGACGACCACAGAATCGGTGGTGCAGACGTTCGTCTTCCTCCTCGTGGCGTTCGCCGCGATGGTCGTCGCCTCGTATCCGATGGCGACGCTCCTCGTGTTGGCGGGCGTCGGCGTACTGACGCTTGCGACGGTGGCAGTACTCACCGCGCGTCGCTCGTTGGGTCGACGGAGTCACATCTGCATCCCCCGAACCGGCGTCTGCATCGACGCCTGAATCGGAGTCGAATCGCACTCGAACCACACCGAATCCCCGCTGACGCCTCCCCTCCCAACCGCTGCAGAATTGCACGAAAACCGCCCGAGACGAACCGGGTCGGACTGCCGGACCCGAAGTCCCTAAGAGCGTCGCGCCCTCAGCGTCAGACATGCAAGCGCTGGTCATCGTGGCCCACGGGTCCCACCTCAACCCGGATTCGAGCGCCCCGACCTACGACCACGCGGACACCATCCGCGACGTCGGCGCGTTCGACGAGGTGAAGACCGGTTTCTGGAAGGAAGAACCCTCGCTCAGAGAGGTGCTCAGGACGGTGGAATCCGACGAGGTGTTCGTCGTCCCGATGTTCATCAGCGAGGGCTACTTCACCGAGCAGGTCATTCCTCGTGAGCTTCGCCTCGACGGGTGGGACGTCTCACAGTGGGAGTCCGACGGCTTGAGCGCCAGTCACGCGACGCTCACCGCGAGCGACACGAACCAGCGCGTCCACTACTGCGGTCCCGTCGGCACTCACGAGTCCATGACCGACGTGCTCGTCCGCCGCGCGGAGTCGGTGACCGGCGACCCAAACGTCGGAAAAGGGTTCGGCCTCGCCGTCGTCGGTCACGGGACCGAGCGCAACGAGAACAGCGCGAAAGCCATCGAGTACCACGCCGAGCGCATCCGCGAGATGGACCGCTTCGACGAGGTACAGGCGCTGTACATGGACGAAGAACCCGAAGTCGACGACGTGACCGACTGCTTCGAGAGCGACGACGTGGTCGTCGTCCCGCTGTTCATCGCCGACGGCTTCCACACCCAGGAGGACATCCCCGAGGACGTGGGACTGACCGACGACTATCGCGAGGGCTACCCTGTCCCCGCCGAGGTCGACGGCCACCGCATCTGGTACGCGGGCGCGGTCGGAACCGAGGCGCTGATGGCCGACGTGGTGCTCGAACGCGCCGCCGAGGCCGGTGCGGACGTCGACGACGCCGTCGAAATCGTCCGGAAGCGAACGCGCGGGACGCCCGCGGCGGGTGACTGATGCGCGCCGGGCAACTCGACGCGCTCGTCGAGGCCGTCGAGGACGGCAACGGCGGCGACGGTGACGACGACGAGCGGGGGGCCGGCGGCGTCGACTTCGATGGGTTACGCGCGAACCGCGACGGTGACGGCTTTCGGTTCCGTACCCCACACACCGAGCGAACCGGTCTCTCGGAGGCCGAGTTCCGCGAGGTGGCCGAGTCGAACCCGTGGTTCGTCTCGAACTGGTACTACTGGACGCGCGAAGTCGGTCTCGGCGAGCGCGGTGAGCAGGAGGCAGCGACGAGACACCACGACGGCGCCAGCGCGCGCCACACGTTCCTCCGCTGGGCCGAGAACGCCGACGACTACGGCGTCCCCGAACGGTACGAGGCGCTCGCCGAGGGCGTCAGCCGCGAGTGGGGCCAACTCTGCGTCACCGCGACCGTCGCCGACCACGGCGAGCGTCGCTACCATCTCCGACACGTCGCCGACGCCGACGCGGACCTCTCGTCGCTGGACGTGTACACCGACCCGCTGGAAGCCCGCAGCATCGTCACCTACGACGAGCGAGGGCGCTACCGCCCGCTGAAGACCGCACCGACGCTCCGCGACGGGTGGGCGTTCACCGACCTCGACGGCCGATCGCTCGTCGACACCGTCGACGTCGTCTACCCGGCGACGATTCCGAACTGGTACCGCGAGCGGGAGGGTCGCCTCGACGTGAGCCACTGGGACGAGACGGCCGAGCGACAGACGGGAATCTACGACGTCGTCGACGAACTGGACGAGGAGGCCGTCGAGTGGATCGCGGAGTCCTGTTGCGTCGATTCGCAGTGTCTCAAGCGCCGAATGTGGGACAAAGACGAGGAGTCGGAACTCGACGCCGACCGCGGTGACGGCGTTTTCCCCTGCCGCGAACCGTGTTCGCTCGTCGTCGCCGCCGCGCGCAAGTGGACGACGCTCGAACGCGAGGAGTCACGGACGTACGAGTTCGAACTCACGCCGAGCGAGAAAGAGCAGGTCGAAGACATCATCGACGCCGTCGCCGAGGGGCGGACCGACGAGATCCGCGAGGCCGACGTGTACGAGGGCGCGAACCGGTATCGGGCGCGGTTCCTCCGCGCGAAGCGGTTCGACGACGAGGGGAACCTGTCGGGGACGCCGACCGACGGGGAGTGACTCTGCGGGTTTTGGTCCAGATTTTCGAGGGAGTGAGCGCAGCGAACGACCGAAGAAAAGGTGGGCACGTGAGCTGTCGGGGACGCCGACCGACACCGACGCCGAGTGAGAGACGGATTCAGCGGAGTTGACTCGCCGCGAAGCTGAGCGCCACCCCGAGGACGACGCCGACGGCGACGAAGACGACTGGATTGTTGAGAACGACCCCGACGCCGAGTGCGACAGTCAGCGCGACGACTCCCACGCCGACCAGCGGGACGACACCCACGTCGCCGACGCTGTCGCGGACGTCGTCGAGCGTTCCCGTTCCCGGTTTCGACGTCTGTTCTGCCGCCGGCGGCCGACTGAGACGTTCGTCGACGTCGACGCCGGAGTCCTCGGGGTCGGGTTCGACCGTCACGCCGACAGTCGTCTTCTCCGCGCCGTAGCCGGTCGATATCTCCAGCGTGCCGGTCACGCTTCGGTCGAGCGATTCGTCGACGGCGATGTGAATCGGGAGTTTCGCCCCGCGCTCGACGTAGTGGTTGCCGGCGTCGAGTCGGGCGACCCGCGAGAGGGAGTCGCCGAGTCGAAGGTGGACGTGGACGGACTCGCCGCGGTTGACGAGGTCGACGACGAACGACCCCGCTGTCGTGAACTCGCTGGGTGCGTCCACGGCGTGAAGTCGTTCGCCGTTGACTTCGACGGGGAGCGTCTGTGACATGTCTCCTCACACAGTACGCGTCGGCAAAAAGATACAGGACGTTACAGATGCTTCTCGGACGATTTTTACGCCGGCACCCGCGGAAACCCTCATCGTGGGTCGCTCAGTCGTCGCGCATATCCGGCGGCAGCAGGTTCGGAATGCCGTCCTCGATGGGGTACACCTCGCCCGTCTCCGTTCCGATGAGCCGGCCTTCGAGTATCTCGTCGTCGTCTCGCTCGTCGACTTCCAGTTCGAGGTCGCTCTTGTCGAGCGGGTCGCAGAGGATGTCCATGAGGGATTCCTTCATCGTCCGAGAGGTAGATGCGCTGGATAAAAAGCGTGCGGGTTCGCCGGTTCTCCGTTCTCACTCACCCGGATTCGGCGACGTCGTCGCCGACGCGCGTACCGAGTTCCGTCACGAGGACCGGGAACGCGACGACGAACCCGACCAGTAGCACGCTGAGCGCGAACACCAGCGGAAAGAGTGCCCCGGCGGCTTCGGTGGCGACGCGGATGCCGACTACTGCAGGAAGGCCGACCAGCGCGAGCGTCGCCGCCTCCAGTCGGGATACCGGGCGCGCGGTCGGTTCGAGGGCGTACCACGTTAGCGCGCCGCCGACGCTCGCGCCGAAGACGGTCACGGCGTTGACCGTCGGTCCGGCGAGCGCGTAGCCGACCGCGCCGAGACCGGCCGCGAGGGCGAACGCCCGTAAGGGCTCTCGCCGGGTGATGCGGAGCGCGCCCCAGAGAAACGCCGCCCCCAACGCCGCGCCCGCGAGCACGTCGCCGACGTAGTGGACGCCGATGACGACCCGCGAGAGCGAGACGACGAGGACGAGCACGGTGGCGGCCGCGTAGCGAACCCCACGGTGGCCGACGTCGACGAGCGTCGCGAGACCACCGTACAGCACCGTCGCAATGACGGCGTGTCCGCTCGGGAAGCCGTACCCCGTCTCCGCGACGAGTGCCGTCTCAGCCGGCGGCCGCGGGAGCGCGAACCCGGCCTTCAGTCCGACGGCAAGGGCGGCTCCGCCGAGGACGAGCGCCGTGAGTGTCGCCGCCCGCTCGCGGTCGGTGAGCCAGTAGAACAGACAGAGAAACGCGAGCGAGAAGGCGACGCCGCCGAGCTCCGTCGCCGGGACGAACCAGCCGCCGAGCTCCGGCGGAATCGCCTCCCGAACCGCTTCGGAGAACGCGACGAGGCGGAACGCGTTCATCGGGACCTCCCGAGCGACGCTGACCGGTCGCTCGCCGTCGGTGAGACGAACATAGCGGCCGGACTCGGGGGAACGGCAAGAGCGTGTCGGTTCGGCGAACTATCGAGTGGCTCTGTGAAAACCGTGGCAGCGACGTCCAGTCGGCGCTATCGGCCGTCTACTGCGACTCGAACGGGTTCGCCAGTTCGACGGACTGCTCGCGGTCCGGGCCGACACCGACGGCGTAGACGGGCGCGTCGACCTGCTCGCTCAGATAGTCGAGATAGTCGCGGGCGGCCTCGGGAATGGCCTCGTAGCCCTCCTCTGCCACTTCGCTCCAGTCGACTTCCGGCCACGGCTCGAACTCCTTCAGCACGGGCTCGCAGCGCGCCCATTCCTCGGTGGTCGACGGAATCGTCCGGATCTCCTCGCCGTCGAGTTCGTAGGCGTGGCCGACTTTCAGCTCGTCGAGTCCGGCGAGCACGTCGACGTGGTTGACGGCGACGCCGGTGAAGCCGCTCGTACGCGAGGCGTGGCGGAGCATCGGCACGTCGAGCCAGCCGATGCGCCGCGGTCGACCCGTGACGGTGCCGAATTCGCCGCCCTTCTCGCGGATGAAGTCGGCGAGTTCCTCCTCGCGCTCGTCGCCGTCGAGTTCGGTCGGCAGCGGCCCCTCGCCGACCCGCGAGAGGTAGGCTTTGACGATGCCGACGACTTCGCCGCGGCCGACGACGGTCGGTCCGACGCCCGACCCGACGGCCGCGGCGCCCGCCGTCGGGTTCGAGGAGGTGACGTACGGGTAGTTGCCGTGGTCGACGTCGATGAGCGTGCCCTGCGCGCCCTCGAACATCACCTCGTCGCCGTCGGCGCGGCGCCGGTATAGGAAGTCGCCGCAGTCGACGGGCATCCCCTCCTCGGCGAGTCGCCGGCCGTACTCGACGTACTGCTCGTGGAGGGCGTCGATGTCCAGTTCCTCGCCGGCTTCGAGGCCGTAGACGTCCTCGACGAGTGCGCGTTTCTGCGGGACGGCGTACTCCAGTCTGTCGCGCAGGATGTCGGGGTCGAGCAGGTCGCCGACGCGGATGCCGCGACGGCCCGCCTTGTCCTCGTACGTCGGGCCGATACCGCGGCCGGTCGTCCCGACCTTCACGCCCGAATCGGCCTTCGCCTCCTCCTCGATACCGTCCAGGCGGCGGTGGTACGGGAAGATGACGTGCGCGCGCTTGGCGACGCGGACGTCGGGGTCGAGGCCGCGCTCGCGCAGCGCGTCCATCTCGTCGAACAGCGTCTCGGGATTGACGACGCAGCCGTTGCCGAGCACGCCGATTTTGCCCCGCACCGCGCCGCTGGGAACCAACGAGAGCTTGTACTCGGTGCCGTCCTCCACGACGGTGTGGCCGGCGTTGTCGCCGCCCTGATAGCGGACGACCACGTCGGCGTCGCCGCCCCAGAGGTCGACGAGCGCGCCCTTGCCTTCGTCGCCCAACTGCGAGCCGACGATCGTGACAGTCATAGTCGCCGATTCTGCGCGACTCGCTAAACCGGTTACGGTCCGTCGTCGGAAAATGAACACGGGTGCGCACAGCGGTTCGACAGCTCGGCTGTCGTTGAACACGAACGTGTATTCCCCGCGCCGCAGGACGAATCCAAACGGTTAACAATACACGTGGTGTACAATGACAACCACTACCGTTTCTCGTCGGCTTCGACAGCAACTTTTAAAGGGAACGAAGACAAGTTAACAAATGGCATGATAGACAGACTCGAAAAAGAGGTGGATATGCTCGAACGACACCTCCAAGTCCTGAAGATGGTCATCGAGAACGAACCTATCGGTATCGTGAAGATGTCGAACGAGACCGGGTACCCCCACCACAAGGTCCGCTACTCGCTGCGCGTCCTCGAAGAGGAGAACCTCATCGAGCCGTCGAGCCAGGGTGCGATCACGACCGAGCGCACGGCCGAGTTCGTCGACGAACTCGACGGCAAACTCGACGAGATCGTCGACAAACTCGACACGATGAAGATAGAAGACGCGGTCGAAGTCGAAGGATAACTGTTCTCCCTCAGAGCTCGGGAACGTTCAGATGGAAGTCGCCGTTACGGGTCTCGACGAGACAGAGGTGGAATCCCCGCTTTCTGGAGAGTCGCACCAGGCTCTTTCGCTTGCCGCGACTGAGCAACCCACCGCCCGTCGCGTCGGCGGCCGTCTCTAACGCTTCCGGTTCGAAGTAACTCGTCGTGACGAGGAACGCCGCGCCCAGCGTGTCGCTCGTCTCACCGACCTGTCCGGCGTTCTGGACGAGCGAGGACATCATCGTCTCCGACGCCGCCGCCCGCGAGTCGTTGAGGTCGGCGACCAGAAGCGGGTTGCCCATCCGGTCGCGCAACACGACGTCGAACGTCCGCTGCTCGCGGTGTTCCTCGCCGTTCTCGACGTACTGCACGGAGACGTCACCGCCGAGTTCGGTCCGGTCTACCTTCGGAATCGCGTCGAACAGTTCCTGCATCGCGGCGACGTTTCCCGTGTCACGGATCTCGTACAGCAGGTCGTCGACGACCCACTTCACGAAGCCGTACTCGACAGTCCCTTCGAGGAACGTCTCGTACGGCTCTCCCTCGACGTGGAGGTCGTCGGTCTCGAAGCGCGTGTGGTGTTCGAGTCGGAGGTTCTCGACTACCTCGTCGCGGTCGACTTCGCCCGCGTGGGCTTTCTCCAGCGTCCCGCCGCTTTTCGTGCCGTAGCGGACGAACAGGTTCGTCCCCTCCAGCGCCTCCTTGCGGCCCATCGTCTGCGCCGGCGACGACGTAGCGCCCCCGTCGTCGCTCCCGCTTTCGGCGGCAGCGAGTCGTTCTTCGAGCGATTCGACGTTCTTTTCCAACCGCTCGACCGTCTCCGCGAGGCGCTCGGCGCGTTCGCGCTGTTCGTCGCGCTCGGCTTCGACCTCGGAGAGTCGCTCGATCGCCTGCTGGCGCTCGGTCTCGGCTTTCTCCTTCGCAGCGACGGTGCGTTCGAGTCGCTGTTCGAGCGCCGACTCTCCGCGACTCGACTGCTGCTGCGCGGCGGCCTGTCTCCCCCGACCGGCCCGCCGTCCCGACTGCGTCCCGTCGTCGCCCGACCGGTCTGCCCGCGCGGTCTGTCTGCGGCGTTGCATCCGCCGCCGACGCTGTCGGCTCTCGTCGCCGGACGGGAGGCTCACGTCCGTCTGCTCGGGGTCCAACGCCGGTATCGACTTGGCGTTGCGCCACTCCGCCTCCTCGGAGAACACGTCGGGGTCCACGGCGCCGTTGGCCGCGCTCGCACTCTCGGCCGCGGCTTCGGTTCCGGAGTCGTCGGCCGAACCGAGGGGGTCCGCCGGTGTCTCGGCGGTCGTCCCTCCCGGCTCGGGTTCGTCGCCAACGGTGTCGGCCGAGACGTCGTCGTACCCGTCGCCCTCGGGACGCTCTGCGGGGACGTCGACGTCGGACGGCGGTTCGTCGCTCGCCTGCTCCGCTGCGGCGTGTGCGGCGGCCTCCGCTTCCGACGGCGTCGGGTCGGTCGGCGTCTCGGCGTCGACTTCCTCCGTCTCGGCGATGGGGTCCGAGAGCGGGTCCGTCGCCTCCGAAGCGGTCGGCTCGTCCGCCGTCGGCTCCGTTCCGCTCTCGGATGCGTCGGCCGCCTCGGCTGTGTCGGCCGACTCGCCCGGTTCCGATGCGGCCGACCCGGCGGCCTCTGCAGCACCGGCTGCACCGGCGCCCCCGGCGGTCCCTGCGGCACCGAACGTCACGTCCTCCTGTTCGGGTTCGGAGGCCGCCTCGACCGGCTCCTCGGGTTCCGGAATCTCGACGATCTCGATGTCGACGGCTTTCACCTCGAAGATGCCCACCTCGTCGTCGGCGCGCTCGAACGCCTCCTCGCCCGTCAGGAGGGTTCGGTTGTTGCCGACGAACGCGGCGCTCATCGACTTGCCGCCGTGGTAGACGACGTAGTAGTCGCCCGAGAGGACGTTCTCGGAGAGTTCGATGTAGCCCGTGAACTTCCCGGACTTCAGGGTGGCGTCAGCCTCGGAAATCGACGTCTCGTTCGTGTAGTAGCTCGCGCGCGTCTCGCCGCCCTGCTCTCGCATCGTGAACAGAAGCGGCAGCGAGGGGTCCGGTGCGGTGTAGGCGGTTCCCTCGGCGTTCTCGAAGGACTCGATGGTCCCCTCGAAGACGCCGACGACGCGACCGTTGACGAAGAACGCCCACGCCATCTCGGCGCTGACGGCCCCGGTGAACCCCGCGGCCGCGAGGTCGGAGAGACCGGCGTAGCCGTCGGCGAACGGTCGCTCCTCCCACCCGGTGACTGTCTCGATTACGTTGCTGTCCATTTGATGCTACTTCACCACACCCGAAGCAAATACTTTCCGGACGCGTGAGCGGCTGTCAGTCGTCCGTCAGCCACCCGTCTGTCACCTGTGAACGTGCCGTCAGTAGCTCTTTGGCCCCCGCCACCGACGTACGGTCGTGTCACGTCCCGACTCGTACTCGTTTCAGCGCTATCTCGCCGCCAAAGAGCGCGTCGACGACCGGGCGCTCCACCGCCCGACGCTCGACGCGGTGACCGCGGACCTCGCGGACCTCGCTCGGTCGGTGGACGCCGGCGAGGAACGCGACTCCTTCGGCGGGGTTCGAGTCCTCGATATCGGCGGCGGCCTCGGGTCGATGCTCCGCCGGCTGCTCGACTGGAATCGGCTCCCCGACCGCGTCTCCTACACGCTCGTCGACCGGGACGCGGCGAGTCTCGAACGCGGCCGCGAGCGGTGCGTCGAGTGGGCCCCGGACGCGGGGTACGCAGTCGACGAGAGCGCCGGTGACGAACCGGATGCCGACCTCGTTCTCTCGACGCCGACCGAGCGTATCGCCGTCTCGTTCGTCGCTGCTGACGCTTTCGACTACCTCGCCGAGACCGGCGAGACGTGGGACCTCGTCGTCGCCGCCGCGTTTCTGGACGTCGTCGACCTCGACTCGGCGCTCGCCGCTCTCTTCTCGGCGCTCGCCGCCGACGGCCGCTGGTACTTCCCGGTCACCTTCGACGGCGAGACGGGGTTCGCGCCGACGGCCGATCCCGAACGCGACGCGCGAATCGTCGACGCCTACCACGCGACGATGGACGCACCGGACCGACCCGGCGGGAGCCGCACGGGGAGAGAACTGCTCGCGGCGGTCCCCGAGTTCGGCGGGGAGGTGCTCGCGGCGGGCGGGTCCGACTGGGTGGTCACGCCGCCGTACGCGGGCGACGAGGCGTACTTCCTGCACCACCTGCTCTCGTTTTTCGAGGGCTCGGTGGGCGGCGCGGACGAAATCGACGGGTTCGGCGCGTGGGTCGACGAGCGACACGCGGCCGTCGAGCGGGGCGAACTCTCCTTCGTCGCCCACCACCTCGACGTGTACGGCCGCTGCTGACAGACGTCCTCGGACCGAACCGCTCAATCGACGGCGTGTTCGGCTGGCTTCGGCGCGTCGTCGCCGACGCGGCCGGAGACGTAGAGCCAATCGCGGGCGAACCCGAGCAGAAGCGCCCCGCCGAACACCGTCGCGCCGGTAGTTCTCACTGCCGGACCGACGAGCGGCGACAGCGCGACGGCGAGAAACGCCATCTGGAGTCCGGCGAGCAGACGGCGACTGACGCGCGGCGGAAGGTCGTGGACGGGCGCGCCGCGGCGGCGGCGCAGGTAGCGGCCGAGTCCGAACGCGTAGCGCGCGAGACCGACCGAGAGGTACCAGACGGGAAGGAGGCCGGCGACGACGCCCACGGAGCAGGCGACGAGCACGCCGAGCGCGTCGTATTCGAGGTCCAGCGACGCGCCGAGTTCGGTCACGCGGTCGGTCCGACGCGCGAGCGCACCGTCGACGGCGTCGAGCACCGCGGCGGTGCCGTAGAGGACGGCGGGAATCCACAGTAACGCCGTCGAGGTGGGCCAGTCGACGACGACGAACGCGGCGACCCACGCGAGCAGGACACCCCGCCCGAGCGTGACGAGGGTGCCAGCCCCGAGTCGGGTGAACAGCGCCTCGCCCGTTCGTCGGTTCCGGCCGAGGTGACGAGCCGTCCACCCGAGTTCAAGCGCAAGCACCACCGCGGCGACGCAAAACCAGCGTCCGACCGTCGTGGTCGCCACGGCGCGGGTCGTCGAGAGCACGCCGCCGACGAACAGCGTCGACAGCGCGGCGACGCCCGCGAACCCGCCGAGACGACGGCGGAGACTGGCGAGCGCACTCTCGCGACGGACGCGATTGCTCTCGAACACACGCACATATAGGGTGCTTGAAGTATAATTCTATGGCCGCGCGTGACCCCTCCCCCCGACGCGAGATGGGCCGCGTTCAGACCAGCGCGCGAACCGCAACGGCGGCCGCGAGCGGCAGTCCGAACGCGGCAGCGACGGTCAACGCGCCGATTTGTCCCGTCTCCAGCGCCGTCGAGAGCGCCCCTTCGTACAGCAACCACGCCCCGAAGGCGAAGAGGACGACCAAGCCGAACGTGAGACCGTTGACGACGGCGCGCGAGAGCGAGGTGGCGACGAGGCCGACGAGAACGCCGCCGACGACGAGGCCCGCCCAGTGAACCACCGTCGCCGCGACGCCGACGACGGTGGCGAGAGTCAGCGCGAGTTCGGCGTACCGGCCGGTGCGGACCGGCGCGAGCGCCGAGTCCGTGCGCGTACCGGTGCTCACGACGACTCCTCCGCGACGAACACGAGGTCGGGGTCGCCCCCGGGCGAATCGAGCGTCATCCGTCTGTACTCACCGTCGGCCCACATATCAAGTTGGTCGTCGTACTGCGGCGACCACGGGTTGCCGGAGCTGTCGCCGGGGAGAATCACCGAGGAGTCGTTCTCGAACCCGACGACCATCCGGAGGCTGCTGCCGACTTGGCTGTCGGTTCGGCAGTTGAACACGGTGGACGGCGACCCGTCCATCGGTCGTTCGGGGTAGTCGAGGAACGCCTGCCCGAACGGGTGGTTCTGGTCGAGGCGGTTGTAGTCGCCGTACGTCCCGTAGCCGGTCGTGTCGATTCGCTCGGCGGTTCGGTTCATCGCCGAGGCGACGAGCGCGCCAGCGAGGACGGCGCTGAGCGCGACCCGCCACGGGTTCGAATGCATAGTGAACACGTGTACTGTTGGCGAATAAGTGTTGCTCGGATGATGAGAACGGCGCGTTCCGCCGTCACTCCGACCGGGACGAGCTTTGGAGGCGTTCGGCGAGTACGTCCCGCAGAATCGTCCGATGACAGCGTTTCTTCTCGGTGTTCTCGTAGCAGACGAGCGCCGCGTCGTCGCCTGCGCGGAGTTCGGCCGTCAGCGACTCTAGCGTCGACTCAGGCTCGGCGGTTTCGAGATACTCCCGATAGCGTCCCCCGAATCCGATGTTCTCCCACGCGGCGTTGTGCGCGCCCTCGTCGCAGAGCCCGGCCATCTTCAGGTCGTCTCGCTCCCGTGAGAACTCGTCTAAGAGCGTCTCCGGCGGCGCGAGCGACGGACGATTCTCGTCGACGGCGGCGTGGAACCACCGCGTCGGCCGGCGGACGACGCCGACCAGACGCACGTCCTCGGGAAGTTCGACCAACCCGTGTTGGAGCGCGGCGACGTACGTGTCGTACAGGTCTCCCGTCTCTTCGCTGCTCATAGGTATCGTCCCCGCTCGCGGATAAGAACTGTTTCGGCGACCGCGATACGCCGGTGTTTCGGCGAACACCCTCCACCTGCCGACCCATCAACTCCGCAACCACTATCGTTCGCTCTCCTCGATAGTCGACGATGCAACGCGTCGAACTCGCTCGCCGACTCGGTCGCGTCGCGCCCGCCGTCACACTCGGGGCGATTCTGACCGCTACCGTCGTCGCGCCGTGGTTCTCGTGGTCGCGCGACGCTCTTTCCGAACTTGGCGTCGACCCGGTGACGGCGCTGCTGTTCAACGGCGGCCTCGTCGTCGGTGCGCTGCTGGCGCTTCCGTACGCGGTTCCGCTGTGGCGCGCGGCGGTGTCGCGTGCATCCCGCGTCGTCGCCGTTCTCTTCGCGCTCACGGCCGTCGCGATGGGTCTCGTCGGCGTCTTCCCGATGGACACGTCGCCGCACTTCGCCGTCGCCGTCGCGTTCTACCTGCTCCTGACGGCGACGCTCGCCGCGGATGGCGTGGTCCGTCGTCGCGCGACGACCGGACGACGCTCGCTCACGCTCGTCGTCGTCCACCTGCTCTCGTGGGCAGCGTGGGCCGCCGGGTGGTTTCCGGGGCCCGGTCTCGCGCTTCCCGAACTGGTCGGGGCGGTGATTCTCGCCGCGTGGGTGCTGGCGCTGAGCCCTGTCGCGACGGCGTCGGTCGGTTCGCGTCGATGACGAGCGCGCGCCTCTGGCGGCGGCCCGGGGTACAACTGACGTCGGTTCTCGCCGTCTTCGCCGTCGCTGTTGCAGGTGTCGTGCTCGGTCTCGGTGGGTGCTCGCGGCGCTCGTCTCCGGGCTCGCGACGTACTTCGTCCTGTTGACGCTGGTACTCACGGAGACGACTCCGCCGCCGGAGACGCGGTTCGGGTGAGAGACGGTGTCGGGTCGTCGAAAAACGGTGCGGCCGCTCGGAGGCGAGAACGACCGAAAATGCGGGCTGTCTGGTCGTCCGTGATTACGCGCCGCCGCCGACGACGGCACCGGCGTACAGCACGACGACGAGGAAGATCCAGACGATGTCGACGAAGTGCCAGTACATCGAGGCGGTGCTGACCGAGACGTGACGGTCGGCGGAGTACTGTCCGGCGAGCGCACGGACGAGAACGATGCCCAGAAGCACCGCGCCGAGGCTGACGTGGAGACCGTGGAGACCCGTCAGGCCGAAGAACGCGCTGGCGAAGATGCCGCTCGTGAGCGTGAAGCCCTCGTGTGCGATGAACTCGTAGTATTCGAGCACCTGTCCGCCGATGAACACCACGCCGAGCACGAGCGTCACGACGAGGCCGAGGATGAACTGGCGGCGGTTCTCGCGGCGGATGGCGACGTGCGCCCAGTGGAGCGTGAAACTCGACGCGATGAGCAGCGCCGTGTTCGCCAGCACGAGCGAACTGAGTAGTGGCGGAAGCTCCTGCGGCGGCCACGTCCCCGCACGGATGAAGAAGTAGTACGTGAACACCGCGCCGAACGTCGCGAGTTCGGAACCGAGGAACGCGACCATCCCCCACTTCAGGGCGAGCGACCCGTTCGCGTGCGTGTCGCGCGACCAGAAGTGGCTCACGAAGGCGTGGTACACCCAGCCGTAGACGCCGACGAGGAACAGGCCGACGCTGCCGACGAAGACGGCGGGGCCGGCGATCGGCGGCAGCAGTTGGGGGTTCCCCGACGCGATGATGTACAGCGCCGCGCCGATGTACAACCCCGCGCCGCCGACGGCGGTGACGAACGGCCACCACGACGCCTCACCGAACCCGTGGGGCCAGTCCTCGACCGCCGGGAGGTGATGCCCGTGGTCCTCGTGTGATTCTTGCGTACTCATGTCCGTGCGTTGCCGTCGGTCCACTAAAAAACCTCCCTACTTGCGGCGCACGCGGGGACCGTCTGCGAGTGGTTCGACTCTCGATAGGTGGCGCGAAGTCGCAACATACTCGTGGCGAGTCGTCCTACTCTCGACGATGGCTCAACGTCCCCGGTCGTCCGGTCGTGGCGGTCGCTCGGACTCGGCGTCTCCCGGCGGGGGCGACGCCGTCGCTCTCGGCGGCCGCGACGCTTCCCCGGTTCGCGACGACCGACGACCCGCCGCCCGATTCGCCCGCGCGCTCGTCGTCGCGGCGGCCGTCCTCTCGACGTTCGTCGCCGTGACGGGCGTCGCCGCCGCCCACGCCGGTGCGGTTCGCAGCGCCGCGCCGGGCACGCTCGACATCCCGACGTGGCTGTTCCTGCTCACCGGCGGCGGGGCCGTCGGCGCGTCGTTTCTGCTCGCGAGTTTCGTCACCGACCGGCGGTTCATTCGCTCGATTCACGACTGGGGCGGCGCGCTTCCGTCGCCGGGCCGACTCGTCCGTCTCGTCGCCCGGGCGGCCTCCGTCGTTTTGCTCGCGGTGACCGTCTACGTGGGCTTCGTCGGTCCGAATACGCAGCTCCGGAACCTCGCGATTCTCGTCGTCTGGGTGGGGTGGTGGGGCGGCTACGTCGCCTCGGTCTACCTCGTCGGCGACACGTGGCCGACGCTGAACCCGTTCCGCGCGCTCGCCGAACTGCTCCCGTCGCTCGACCGCGAGTACCCCGCGCGCTACGGCACGTGGCCCGCCGTCGTCGGCCTCCTCGCGCTCATTTTCGTGGAGGTCGTCGCCCCCGTCGGCGACGAACCGCGGATACTCGCGGCGGTCATCGTCGCCTACACCATTGTGTCGCTCGCCGGGAGCGTCGTCTTCGGTCCCGACCGCTGGTTCGGGACGGTCGATCCCATCTCGCGGACGTTCGAGTTCTACGGCCGCGCCGCGCCGCTGGAGCGAACCGACGACGGCCTCCGGTTTCGACTCCCCGGGGCGGGTCTCTCCGAGGCGGGCCTCGTCGTCGGCCGCGACCAGGTGGCGTTCGTCGTCGCCGTCGTCTACGTCACCACCTACGACGGCTTCGTCGGCACGAACCTCTGGGCGTGGCTCGTCATCGAACTGGTCGCCGTCGGCGTCCCGCCGCTGCTCGGCTATCTCGGGGTCTACGTCCTCGGCTACCTGGCGTTTCTGCGCGTCTACTGGTGGTCGGCGCGCCTCGCCCGACGCTACGCCGAGACGTACTACGGCGTCGAGTATCTCGCCGAGCGGTTCGCGCCGTCGCTGCTGGCCATCGCGGCGGGCTACCACCTCGCGCACAACCTCGGCGTGTTGCTGTCGCTGTCGCCCACGCTACTCGACGTCGGCGGTTCGACGCTCGTCGACCTCGCGACGCTCTCGGCCATCTCGCCGCCGCAGAACCCGCTCACGCTGGCGTCGCTGCCGTCGTGGTTCGGCGGCCTCGAACTGTTCTTCGTCCTCCTCGGTCACCTCGTCGCCGTCTGGGTCGCCCACGCGGTGGCGTACGACCTCTTTCCGGACCGACTGCAGGCCATCCACAGCCAGTACGGTGTCACCGTCGTGATGGTGCTGTACACGATGGCCAGCCTCTGGATCGTCAGCGAACCGCCTGCGACACCCCCCTACATATGACCGACTCCGACCCGACCCAACGGACCGACCGCACCGACCGCATCGACGCGCCCGCCGGCGGCGAGCGGACGACCGAGAGCGCGCGTTCGCCCGTCGGGACCGGCCGTACCGGAGACGGTCGCGCCGTTCGACCGCGTCGCGTCGAGGGCGACAGCGAGGACGACGTCGCCTTCCGCTGTCGGTACTGCGGCGACCCCTTCGTCGAGGAGCGGCATCTCGCGCTTCACCGGGGACTGAACCACGCGAACGACCTCACCGAGACGGAACGGGAGGCGTACCGCGACGCCTACGCGGACGAGGAGGCCGACCTCAAACGGTTCCGCCTCGTCTCACTCGGCGCGCTCGTCGTCCTCTACTTCGGCTTCCTGTTCGTCTACGCGGTCGTTACCTGAACTTCAAGTAGGGTTACGGGGCCACTCGTCCGCGTGCGCTGAGAACTACCGTCGTCGGTCGAGGCGGGTGTGCGGCCCGCCGACGACGGTGCAGACGCCGCGCCGAAGCCGTGCGGAACCAGGGGCCGCCTGTTCGCTATCGCTCCGTCGAGCGTCCGCTGTCGACGCCCCCGCCGGTTTCGGCCGTCACGAACCGTCGACCGGTGAAACGCGAGACAGACGCCGACGCGTCGCGGACGGAACGACCGACGCTGACGGGAGACGTATCTATCCGGAGTCGCGGGCGCTAGAACGCCTGCCGGAACCACGCGACGATATCCTCCGCGTCGCGGGTGTCGTCCGGGAGCGCCTCGACGCGGAACCAGTCGGCCGCCGAGATCTCGTCGTCGGGGTCGGAGACGCGCGTCTGCGTCGTCTCGGCCTCGGCGGCGAACACCGGCAGGACGCCCCACGTCCGATGGTCGTCGAAGACGACGTGAACGCGGTTCAGCATCGCGAGGCCGTCGTACGACGCGTCGACGCCCGCCTCCTCGGCGAGTTCGCGCTCGGCCGCCTGGAGAAACGTCTCTCCGTCGTCGACGCCGCCGCCGGGGAGGACCCACCTGTCGACCGCGTCGTGGCGCACTAACAACACCCGTCCGTCGGTCCGGTAGACCACGGTCTGCGCGCCGAACGGTGCGCCCGTCGCGCGGATACGGGTCGCAAGCGTGCGGAACCGCGGCCGGGAGACGCGTCTCGTCCGCGGCCGCTCCAGAAACGAGTCGTATCGGTCGTCGAGCGTGTGGTACGCTCGCTCGGCGCGACGTCGCGCCTCGTCGGCCAGAAACCAGAGGTCGCTGAGCGTCGTCATCGGAGCGCGTGCCAGAGCGTGTCGCTCCCCGCACGGTGCCGGTGAATCATCGCGAGAAGATTGCGACTCCGGGAAAAATAAGGCTTCGACGTTCGCGAGTGCGTCGAATCGTCAGCGTCGAACTCCGACTCGGTGTCACCAGACGCCGGGTCGACGGCATCGAAACGCGTCCCGGCGGCACGTCGAACCACCGTCCTTTTACGCCATCGACGGGAACAGGTCGTATGAGCTTCGAGAAAGACGACCGCGTCGTGTTCCACGACAAGCACAGCGAGTTCGACGAGGAAGTCGGCACCGTCACGCAGGTGATGGAGACGATGTTCGGCGAGGCGACGTACACGGTGAGCTTCGAGGACGGACAGGAGACCGGCGTTCCGGCCGACGCCCTGGAGGCCGCGGACGACGACGAGACCGAGGAGTAGGGCTTTTTTCCCTTC
Organism: Haloprofundus halobius; assembly: GCF_020097835.1. GTDB lineage: Archaea > Halobacteriota > Halobacteria > Halobacteriales > Haloferacaceae > Haloprofundus > Haloprofundus halobius. The sequence goes on along the minus strand of NZ_CP083666.1, from coordinate 1,538,225 downwards.
GCTCCGCCTATCGTGACCATGGCGAGCGTTCCGTTTCACTACATCGACCTGCGGAGTTTCTGCTACGCGACCGAAGACGAGAAGCGGGTGGAGGAGGCGCTTCGGACGTTTCTCCCCGAGGAGTTCGAGTTGGAGCGTGTCGAGAACACGGGTTACCACGGCGACCGAATCGTCATCCTCTCGACGCGCGTCGAGAAGGCTGACGACCTTCGACACGTGCTCTCGCGACTGAGCGAACTCGACGAACTCGACCGCCTCCTCGCGGAACTCGATGACAGGGTCGACGACAACTGCTCCTTCTTCGTCCGCCTCGACAAGCAGGCGGCGTTCAAAGGCGACGTGCGACTCGGCGAGGGAATCACGCTCCGCGCGAAGGTCGAAGCGTATCCGGCCAAACGCGAGACCGCCGTCGAGAACGCTCGGGGAACGCTCGAATCGATCCGCGCGGAGCAGTAGCGCTCCGTGAGCGGGTTCGCTCGGCCGCATCTCCGTGGATAGCCTCCTGTATTTCTGTATACCTTTCCAGATATATTGGGAGGTATCCTTACTGACGTATGCACGGATGGGGAGGAGCGCAGTTCCGCACCGCCGACGGAGTGCGCCGAGCGGACTCACTCGACGGAGACGAGGTAGACGGCGACGACGGCGAGCAGGATTCCGGCGACCTTGCGCGCGGTGACCGACTCGTTCAGAAAGAGCATTCCGAGGACCGAACTCGTCACGAGGAACATACCGAAGACGGGGGTGACGACGCTCACGTCGCCGAGTGAGAGCGCTCGGTAGTACGAGAGAATGCCGATGGAGAGACAGAGACCGGCGATATAGACGTACGGCGACTTCGGGTGCGCGATGTAGCTCACCGCGTTCTCGTCGGTGAACGCGACGAGTCCGAGCGTGACGAGGACGAGAATCGTGTTCGACATCAGCGTCGCGACGTTGCTCGGCACCGCCGAGTTGCCGGTCGTCGCGAAGTTCATCAGCGGCGCGACCAGCGTGTAGGTGACGAGCGCCAAGAGTGCCCACGGCAGATAGTTCATGTAGAGTGGGGTCACTCGTCGGGGTATAACGTTTCGATGCGAACCGTCGGGGTATAACTACCCCCCGCGGTCATCTCGGATCTGTGCACGCGCCTCACATCTCGCATCTCACCCACGCGTGGGAGGACCCGTCCCGCTGCCCGTTCTGTCTCTCGGCGCTCGACGGCGGCGTCGAGACGTTTCCGACCCATCTCTCGCGGAGCCCGTACTGTTCGGTCGAGTTCGACGACTGGGAACAACAGGTCGGTGAACTCGTCGTCGACGGCTGGGTCGCCTGAACGGTTCCCTCGCCGAACTGTCGGTCACAGACCCGCCGGTTCGAGACTTGCCGGTCCGAGAACCGTCGGTCCGACGGCTACTCGTCGGCGTCCGGCCCGGCGTACGACGCGATACGTCCCCACGTCCCCTTCTTCCCCCAGAGTCCCGAGCGCATGCACTCCAACTCGACGATCTGGGAGTTGTCGACGAACAGGTTGACGTTCGGTCCGAAGTTCTTGACGTACCACTCGAAAACAGGGGGGTCGGCCGCCTCGAAGACGCAGTTCTCGATGCCGACGCCCTCGGCGATGGCGAACGCGACGTCGGTTCGCCAGTCGTGGACGCGTTCGGTAATTCCCTCGGATTCGACCATCACCTTGTACGCGCCCGCGTCGAGGTGGCGGTTCGCCTCGTCGACGGCCTGCTGGGGGTCGATTGCGCCCTCCTCCTCCAGTGCCTCGACGCTCGACGCACCGCCCGCGCCGAACTGGACGTTCACCTCGGGTTTTGCCTTCATGTCGTACTCTTGGACGCGCTCGGTCAGCGCGACCAGGTCGTCGGCGTCGATGGCGAGGAACCCCGACGAGATTTCGACGATGTCGAACCCGTACTCCTCGGCGGCGGCGAGGTAGTCGTCGACGTGCCCCTGGTCGCGTACGAGGACGCGCTCGATAAACCCGCCGGTGGACACCTCCACGTCGAACTCGTGGCAGGTGTCGATGAGCTCTCGAAGCGGTTCCTCGTCCATCAACGCGAACGACCCGCCGGAGAACTTGTAGATATCGACGTATCGGCCGACGGTTTCGAGGATGTCGCGCAGTTCGCGTTTCCCCATCGGGTCGTAGTACGGCCCGCGAATCTCGGTGATACCTCGCTCGCGCGGTTTCTCGGGGCGGTCGTTTCGGGTAAGGAAGTCGAATGCTCGGTCGCTCATGGTCCGTGGAGACGAACCAGAGACGGCGACTTAGCGGTTCAGTCGTGTTAGGAATCGGTTCAGTCGCGTGGAGAAAAGAGAGGCCGTCGCTCAGGCCGGGATCTCCGCTTCTTCCGTCGGCGTCGACTCAGTCGTTCCCCGAGCGTACGCGTAGACGCCGCCGAGGACGGCTCCGTAGAGCAGGTGCGTGACCACGCCCATCGGTATCAGCAGGGGAACGGGGAGCGGCCCTGCACCGACTGCGTTCGCCCAGATGGGCAGCGCGAACCACCCGGCGACGACGGTGAGAACCGCGCCGTAGGCGAGTCCGAGTCCGACCATCCCGAGGGTCGTTCGACCGTAGCGCGACAGCGACGTTCGCGTGACTATCGCCGCGAACGCCAGCGCGAAGACGACGCTGATGACGAGGTGGAGAACCCACCCGCCGACGACGGTCGGTTGTCCGATCAACGCCCCGATGAGGGGCATGGCGTTCATGACGAACTGCATGACGAGCCCCATCGCGATTCCGGCGACGAGGCCCGCCAGCACCGACGCGGTCCAGACCCGTGAGCCTGTCTCGGTCGGCATCCGAAAGGGGTATGCCTGTGACATGGTGTACCACTATCTTGGAAGTAGGTCGTGCGCGGAGATAGCCTCAGCGCGCGAGTGCGCCGCCGTCGCCAGAGTCGTCCGTCCGCGTCAGTCGAGAAGCGAGACGAGTTCGGCTGCGTCGGCGTCCTCCAGCGTCCGAACCGTCTCGACGATACGCTGACGGTGGTCCGCCTCGTATCGTTCGCGCGTCATCGTCTCGAACTTCTCTGTCACCTGCGCCCACAGCATCGGGTCGTTCGGGTGACCGGGGAACTCGTCTCTCTCGATTCGGTACGTCTCGTCGCCGACGTCGAGTTCGACGACTGCGGGCATCTCGCCCGTCTCGAACCGGTCGGTGAGTTCGGGGTCCTCCCGGACTTCGACCCGCTGCAACAGGCGCTGTACGTCGCCTTCCCCGATTCGCTCGGGTGTGTACTGCGCCGTGGTCACCTCGCCGTCGAGAGCGGCGACGGCGAGCATATACGGTAACGAGTGGTCGGCTTGCGCTTTCCGCTCGACCTCGTAGCGACTCCCTTCGCCGCCGCCGATGATGAGTTTCGCCCCGGCGAACGTGTCGAGACGGATGGCGTCGATGTCGGTCGGGTCGATATCCTCCACCGCGGTGAGTTCGACAACGGCCTCGATGGCCGACTGCGCGTACGTCTCGGCGACGTACTTCTTGGCCATCACGTCGTGGACGCGCTCGGCGGGCGTGTACTCCACCTCGAACTCGCCCGAAATGACCTGCTTCCAGCCCTTCTGTCCCTCGAACACGTCGACCGGTCCTTCGAGACCGTCGCGCGCGAGGAGTACCGAGTAGACGGCGTTGCGCGCGGCGTTGGCCGAGGCGACGCCTTTCCACTCGTTGATCCCGCCGGTGCGCGTCACCCGGAGCGCGTTGTGCGCCGTCGCGGCGATGCCGATGGCGTTTCGGAACTGCTCGCGTTCCAGGCCGAGGATCTTCGCCGCGCCTGCGGCGGCCGAAATCACCGTGTGCGTGACGTGGTCCCATCCTCTGGCGCGAACCGGGGCGGTGTAGCCAAGTGCGCCTTGGACCTCGTAGGAGACGCCGATAGCGGTCAACAGTTCCTCGCCCGACGCATCGGCGAGTTCGCCGCACGCCAGTACGGCGGCGATGTTGTCGCTCGGGTGCGGCGTCTCACCGGGGGCGAGATACGAGTCCATGTAGTCGAGATACCGGACGAGCGCCGTGTTCAGCATCGCCGCGTCCGGTGGCGACGCGTACCGGTCGCTCCCCCAGAGGCGACACCCCCCGTCGTCGTTCATCGACTCGACGGTCCTTCGAATCTTCTCGGTGGTCTCGGAACCCATCGCGCCGACGGCGATACCGACGGAGTCGAGAATGCGGCGTTTCAGCGCGTCTCGCGTCTCCTCGGAGAGGTCGTCGTACGATAAGTCGAGCGCGAAGTCGACGAGTTCGGCCGTGGTCGTCATACGGCGACTACCACGAATCCGGTGAAAAGCGGTGTTCCGACTGTTGCGGACTACCTCCGCGCGTGACCGATTCGCGACGGGGTCTGTCTCGCTTCGGAGTCGGTCTCGGAGACGACGGGGTCCGAACCGGCAACCGTCCGGCAATCGACCGACAATGGTCGACAATGGTCGAAAACGATCGAAAACGATCGACAACCGACCGCGTGTCGGTGAACTGCTTCGACCCGCCGTTCACTCCGTTTTCGCCAGCAGGCGGGCGAATCCGACCGCGAGTCCGAGCGTCAGCGTAGTGCCGAGGAGCGCCGCGCCGAAGGTTCCGACGTGCGGACCCGCTCCCGGGAGCGTGTACCCCGACAGGATACTCGCGGTCGTCGGCGCGGATGCGGCACCGACCGCCTCCGCCGCGTTCTCCATCGGTTCGGCGTAGCCAGTTTTCGACGCTGCCCACCCGAAGGCGGGCGCGAGCACGGCGAGTCCGAACAGCCCGACGAGCGAGCGCCTTTGCCACTCGGAGTGCCGCAACGACTCCGCGCTCACGCTCGAACTCCTCCCGTGAGGACGGTCTCCCGCTCGACACCGGCGCGGTTGAGCAACCGCACACCGACGAGGGTGAGCACGCCTTCACCGACGCCGAGAGCGGCGTGACCGGCCACCATCACCGTCATGACCGCGAGCAGTTCGCCACCGAACGCGGGTGAGAGTCCCATCTGGACGCTCGCGGACGCGGCCGCGGCGGCGATACCGACCCAGCCACCGACGACCATCGCGAGCGACTCACTTCGCGGCGCGAGCAGTCGGTAGACGCCGTAGCCGACGTAGGCTTCGACGATAGCCATGTTCCAGACGTTCGCCCCGACGGCGAGCATGCCGCCGTCGCCGAAGACGAACGCCTGCACGGCGACGGCGATGCCGACCGCGAGTGCGCGCCGAGATGCGGGCCGAGGACGACCGCCGCGAACGCGCCACCCACGAAGTGAGCACTCGTTCCGCCGGGAATGGGCCAGTTGAGCATCTGCGCGGCGAACACCGCCCCCGCGACGACGCCGAACAGTCGAATCCGGTGTTCGGTGAGTTGCGCGCGCGAGCGGTGCGCAGCGTACGTCAGTACGACTCCGGAGAGTTCGAGAAACGCACCTGCCATCCAGGGATGGAGAAATCCGTCAGGTGTGTGCATCGCCTTCGTATAGTAAATCTTGGCGCATAGAGGTGACGAAGGAGTCAGAACTCGGTCGACGAACTCCGATTACGACCGAGGGAGCATCGAGGAGGACGGGGAGTCGACTCGACCGAGTTCGAGAGGCAACGAGCGCATTCCATATATCGGTATATCGTTCATTGCGTCGTGGGCAAACCCTTTGACCGACGCCGATAACGGAGGCCTATGGACGACAGACGGGAGATTCTTGAACTCCTCTTGTCGAACGCTCGCGAAGACACTACCGACCTCGCCCGACAGACGGGACTCGACGAGGAAACCGTCGAAGAGTGTATCGAGTCGTTGGAAACCGACGGCGTCGTCCGCGGTTACCAGGCCATCGTGGACTGGAGCCGACTGGACGAAGAACACGTGCAAGCCGAGATCGAACTCAACGTCGAACTCGACCGGGAGACCGGATACGACGACATCTCGCAGCGAATCGCCAAGTTCCCACAGGTCGCGTCGTTGCGGCTCATCTCCGGCGATTACGACTTCGCCGTGAGCGTCGAAGGCGACTCGATGCACGACGTCTCGCGATTCGTCGCCGAGCAGATCGCGCCGATTCCCGAAGTGACCCAGACGGTGACGCACTTCGTCATGGAGACGTACAAAGAACGCGGCGTCTCCTTCGGCGAGAAGGACGACGATGACCGCCTCTCCATCTCGCCATGAGAATCGCCGACCGGGTCGAGCGCGTCCCGCCGTCGGGGATTCGGCGCTTCTTCGAACTCGCCGAGGAGAAAGAGGAGGTCATCTCGCTGGGCGTCGGCGAACCGGACTTCAGCGCGCCGTGGGCCGCCAGAACGGCCGCCATCGACTCGCTCGAACGCGGCCGAACGTCGTACACGGCGAACCGTGGCATGCGCGAGCTCCGCGCCGAGATCGCCGACCACGTCCGGCGCTACGACCTCGACTACGACCCCGACGAGGAGATTCTCGTGACCACCGGCGCGAGCGAGGCGCTCGACGTGGCGATGCGAGCGTTCGTCGACCCCGGCGACCGCGTCGCCGTCCACCAGCCGTCGTACATCTCCTACGTTCCGGGCGTCGTCTTCGCCGGGGGCGACCCCCTCGCCGTGCCGACGCGCCCGGAGAACGACTTCGCGCTCACCTACGAGGACCTGGCGAACGCCGGGGCGGAGGACGCCGAGGTGTTGATGCTCTGCTATCCGAACAACCCCACAGGGGCGACGATGAGTCGCTCCGAACTCGCCGAGGTGGCGGAGTTCGCCGTCGAACACGACCTGATGGTGTTGTCGGACGAGATTTACGCCGCGCTTACCTACGAAGGTGAACACACCTCCATCGCGACGCTCCCCGGTATGCGTGAGCGAACGGTCGTCTTCAACGGGTTCTCGAAAGCATACGCGATGACGGGGCTGCGTCTCGGCTACGCGCTGGGACCGCCGGAGGCGATTCGGGCGATGAACCGCATCCACCAGTACTCGATGCTCTCGGCGCCGACGACGGCGCAGTACGCCGCGCTGGAGGCGCTGCAGTCGTGCGGCGAGGCGGTCGTCGAGATGCGCGATCAGTACGACCGCCGCCGCCGGTTCGTCCTCTCGCGGTTCGACGAGATGGGTGTAGAGTGCTTCGAGGCTCGGGGCGCGTTCTACGCCTTCCCATACTGTGGCGGCGACGACGAGCGCTTCGCCGAAGAGTTGCTTCGCCAGGAAGACGTGGCTGTCGTCCCGGGGAGCGTCTTTGGAACCGGTGGCGAGGGCCATCTCCGCATCTCCTACGCGACGGGTCTCGACGAGTTGCGGACCGCGATGAACCGCATCGAGGCGTTCGTCGACGCTCGGTGAGCACCCTATAAACGAGATACGACGATACAAAGTCGAGAAGCCGACGAACCACCTCGTTTCGGGGATCTTTCGAATGTGTCGTCGGTGAGCACTCCCACGATTGGCGTTTTCTCGACGTTCGTTCCGCTTCGACCGGCCGGTCGATACCCAGAATTTATCACCGGATGATACCACTTGGTAATCGATGACACAACTACAGCGTGCGCGAAGCGGAGAGCTGACGGACGCCGTGAAGCGAGTCGCCGAGCGCGAGAACCGGGACCCGGAGTTCGTCCGCGAGGCGGTCGCCAGCGGACGGGCGGTGATTCCGAACAACGGACACCACGACGGGCTCGACCCGATGATAATCGGCGAGGCGTTCGCGACGAAGGTGAACGCGAACATCGGAAACAGCGACACCACGAGCGACCTCGACGGAGAGCTCCGGAAGCTTCACACCGCGGTCTCGTACGGTGCGGACACGGTGATGGACCTGAGCACCGGCAGCGACCTCGACGCGATTCGGCGGGCGAACGTCGACCATTCGCCGGTGCCCGTCGGGACGGTCCCGATATACGAAGCGCTCAAGCGGGCCGGCGAGCCGGAGGACATCACCCGCGAGTTGCTGTTGGACGTCATCGAGAAACAGGCCGAACAGGGCGTCGATTACATGACTATCCACGCGGGCGTGCTGATGGAGCACCTGCCGTTGACCGACGGTCGCAAGACGGGTATCGTCTCCCGCGGCGGGTCGATTCTCGCCAAGTGGATCGAGGAGAACGGGATGCAGAACCCCTTGTACGCGAACTTCGAGGATATCTGCAACATCTTCGTCGAGCACGACGTCACCTTCAGCCTCGGCGACGGGCTCCGACCGGGCTCTATCGCCGACGCGAACGACGAGGCGCAGTTCGCCGAACTCGACACGCTCGGCGAACTCACGCGGGTCGCCCGAGAGCGGGGCGCGCAGGTGATGGTCGAGGGGCCGGGCCACGTGCCGATGCATCAGGTGGCGGCGAACGTCGACCGGCAGCGGGAGCTCTGCGACGGCGCTCCGTTCTACCTGCTCGGGCCGCTCGTGACCGACATCGCCCCGGGGTACGACCACATCACGAGCGCCATCGGCGCGGCCATCGCCGCGGAAGCCGGGGCGGCGATGCTCTGTTACGTCACCCCGAAGGAGCATCTCGGACTGCCCGAGGAGTCGGACGTCCGGGAGGGACTCGCCGCGTACCGAATCGCCGCCCACGCGGGAGACGTCGCGAACGGGTTGCCCGGTGCTCGCGACTGGGACGACGCGCTCTCGGAAGCCCGCTACGAGTTCGACTGGCGTCGCCAGTTCGACCTGGCACTGGACCCCGAGCGCGCACGCGCCTTCCACGACCGGACGCTCCCCGGCGACAACTACAAAGAGGCGAAGTTCTGCTCGATGTGCGGCGCGAAGTTCTGCTCGATGCGTATCGACCGGGACGCCCGCGATGCCGGCGACGGGCTGAGCGCTCTCGGCGAGCGGACGGACCTCGACGCGTCCGAGGCGGCCGTGACCAACCTCCCGCCGACCGGAACCCACGACACGAGTCGCCTCCCGACTCGGACGGTTGCTGGAGACGCCGACGAGCGCGAAGCGTCGGAGTCGACGCCGGAGTAGTCACGGCGCGCGGGAGTGACAGTCGGACGTTCGATCTCTACACGCCCGCCCTATCGCGGAGCAGTCTGCCGGTTATCTGCTAACCGTTTCGGAGAGCTGTATAGATATATCTCTGTATATATCGGTAGATGGCTATCTACAGGGCTTACTGGGGAGACCGGAGGGTACGACCGTCTGACGGAGCTTTATATGCAGGTCCACGGAAACACCGCGCATGAAACGGGCAGTGACGATGTGGAGCGAATCCGGCGGCGTCGGGAAGACGACGATGGCGACGAACACGGCCGCCGCGCTCGGACGACGGGACGCGGACGTTCTCGTCGTCGACTTGGACCCCCAACTCGGCAGTCTGACCGACCACGTCGGCTTCGGCGATCTGAAGACGACCGACGACGACCACCTCGGCGACGTACTCCTCGACCAGGAGCGCGACGCGAGCGAACTCGTCGTCGACGCGGGCCACTTCGATTTAGTTCCCTCACACGAGGGGTTGGCGAACATCGAGAGCGAGATGGCCGCGCGCAACACCTCGCTGCGGGAGTTCCAGTTGCGCTCGTCGCTCGCGCCGCTGGCGAGCGAGTACGACTACTTCCTCGTCGACCCGCCGGCGACGCTGAACGTCCTCGTCGACAACGCGCTGGTCGCCGCGCGCGACGTCGTCATCCCTATCGAGTTGACGCGGAAGGGGAGCGTCTCCATCGACGGACTGGAGGACACCCTCGACAGCATGGAACGCGGCTTCCGGACGTTCGACGAGTCGTTCGCGCTCGGCATCTTGGCCGTCGTCCCCAACGAAGTCGGCGACTCGAACATCTATAGGGAAGTCCGCGACGAACTGGAGTCGAACGGCAAACCGGTGACGCCGTTCGGCATCCGGAAGCGCGACGTGCTGAAGGAGGCGTGGCGCAACCACATGAACGTCTTCGAGTTCGCCGACAGTCCCGAAACGAGAGACCTCCGACCGTACGAGGAGGACCTACTCGACCAGTTCGACACCGTCGCCCGCATCGTCGAACGCGGGAGCGTCGAGGCGGCCGTCGACGTGGAGGTGGCGCAATGACGAAAGACGATCGTTACGGCGCGGCCGGCGACACCTACGGCGACGTCCCGACGCCCGAGGCGGCCGAGAACGGTACCGAGGTGTCGTCTCCTGACCGTGACTCGCCGGCCGAGACGGAGTCGACCGGCGAAGAGGGAGAGGAGACGAACGGAACCGCCTCGCTGCCGTTCATCTTCGCGCGTCGGACGGTGAAAGCCGACCGCGACGCGTTGCCGGTCTACGTCAGGCCGACGACGACGGAGCGACTCGACGCGCTCGAACGCGACCTCGACGGCCGATTCGACGGCGACGACGTGATGTCGCTCGACGTGCGCGAAGCGGTCGTCACGGCCGGACTCAGAAACGTCGACGACGTCGTCGACGTGATGGAAGAGTGGGGGTACGGACGGCGGTAGTCAGCCGAGAGGAGGCGCGGTAGTTAACGGACGGCGACTCCGCGGAGAGATGAACTGACTGCCGGCGTGGTCCGGCGGAGAGAATCGAACGCGGGTGAGTCGGTCGGGGAGCGGAGATCCGGGTGTCGGATGAGTCGGTCGCCGGCCGTCCGTTCACTCGTCGAACTCGTCGAAGCCGAACTCGTCGTCGCGGTCGATGTCTCGATACATCCCGACGAAACTGTTGTGGTCGCCGTCCTGCAACCGTTCGTCGAGTTGCGACCGCACTTCGCTGAGTTGGTCGTCGAGTTGCCGGTACTCGGCGGTCTCGGCGAGCGTCGACTCGTCCTTTTCGGCCTCCAGTACGGCTTTCTTCGAGGCGAGCGCGAACAGTTCGCGGACGCCGTCGTCGTACTCGCTGCGGAGCAGGAGGTTCGAGACGGTGCGCTGCAGCGACTCGCGTGTGATGGGTTTGACGAGGTAGTCGTCGAACCCCATCTCGACGATGTCGAAGTCGGGTTCGACGGCGGTCACCATCGCGACGCGGCAGTCGATACCGCGGTCTCTGACTGCGCTGAGCACTTCGTCGCCCGAGAGGCCCGGCATCCGTCTGTCGAGAAGCACGACGTCGACGTCCTCGTCCAGTTCGGAGAGGGCCTCGTGACCGCCGTAGGCGGTTCGGACGCGGTACTCGTCGTCCAACCACGCCGCGTAGAGGTTCGCGAGGTCCGACTCGTCTTCGACGACGAGGACCAGCGGCGCTTCGTCGGTCATCTGTCTCTCCCCGTTGCCCGGCAAACGCCCATATCACCTCTTTGTCGGACGACGCTATATCAAGATACCTCTTGTGGACGAAATAGCAGCGGCGAACAAGTCAGTAATTTGACTTTTACGGGGCGGACGTGAGCGCCTCGACGGTCAGTCGGTTCGCCTCGACGTCCTCGACGACCGCGCCCCACCCGCCGACGGTTCGGACGTCGTCGCCGACGGCGACGGTGATAGCGGTCTCGCCGGCCAGTTGCGAGAGCGGCGGTTCGCCGCTCGTGGACTCGCCCGCGTACGAGACCTCGGTGAGCGTCCCGACGAACGACACCGGTTCCCCGTTCCCGGTGTCGAACCCCTCCACGCTGACGCGGACGGTCGTGTCGTCGGTGAGAAGCGGTTCCATCTCTCGAACGAACCGTCTGATATCGGCGTAGACGAGCGGCGGTTCGGTCGGCCGCGCGTCGTACATCGGTTCCCAGACCTCCCAGAGACAAGTCTGAAAGTACCAGTGGAAGACGTAGGTGAGCGTGTAGTCGTCGACGAGGACGCCGTACTGGTTGACCGACCGCTCGTGCGGCGTGAAACACGTCCGACTCCGGTCGGCGAGCACGATGAACGGGGCCGGTAACGTCCGGTGTCGGACCTCGGTGGCGACGGACTCGTACGATAGCGTGTCCGGCAGTTCGCTGGCGTTCGTGCCCGACTCGGTGTGTATCGAGACGCTGACGATTGCACCGTTGCTATACGCCGTCGCGAGCGCTGGTCGGAGTTGGCGGAACTGCTCGGTCGTCGCCGACACCTGCACCTCCGTCTCCGCTTCGCGGACGATGGCGCAGGCGCGGTCGAACACCGTCTCGAACCGCTTGACGATGCTAACCATGTGGTCGTCAACGGCGGGTTGTTCCCACAGCTCCTCGATCTCGGCGGCGGCGGCGGTGAACCGGTCGGCCTTGCCGCGGAGGGAAGCGAGCACCGAATGCGGTTCGTTCGCGCGCGCGTGCAGGTTGTCCTGCTCGTACGTTTCGATGTAGCCTTTCGCCTCCAGGTCGCGGAGGACGTCGTAGATGCGAGCGGTCGGCACCGAACACGCGTCGGCGAGTCCGGTGGCGCTGGCTGACCCTAACCGGAGCAGCGCCGTGTAGGCGTCGGCCTGGTACGGCGACAGCTCCGCGTCCTCAAGTGCCCGGCGTAGCTCCGCGGTATCCATCAGAGACGAATCGACAACATAACGATTAATAACTGTTCCTTCGGTCCGTTCGGTTCTCCGTCACGAAGACCGCGTCGCGGGACGGTCGAGCCTCGATTCTCGGCGGCGTCGACTACTCCTGCGGACTGTAGTTCGGCGCTTCGTCGGTGATCATCACGTCGTGGGGGTGGCCTTCGGTCTGTCCCGCCGAGGAGACGCGGACGAACCGGGCGCGCTCCTTGAATTTGGGGAGCGTCTCCGCGCCGACGTAGCCCATCCCGGACTTCATGCCGCCGACGAGCTGGTGGAGTTCGGAGGCGAGCGTCCCCTTGTACGGGGTGGCAGCCTCGACGCCCTCGGGGACGAACTCCTCGTCCTCGTCGGCGTCCTTGAGGTAGCGATCGCCGCCGCCCGAGCGCATCGCGCCGACGCTGCCCATGCCGCGGTACTGCTTGTACTTCTTGCCGTTCATCGTGATGACGCGCCCGGGCGCTTCCTCGGTACCCGCGAAGTAGGAACCGAGCATCACCGCGTCGGCACCCGCGGCGATGGCCTTGATGGCGTCGCCGGAGTAGCGAATCCCGCCGTCGGCGATGACCGGGACGTTCTCCTCGCTCGCGACGTCGGCGACTTCGGCGACGGCCGTGATCTGGGGCATCCCCGACCCGGTGACGACGCGCGTCGTACAGATGGAACCGGGTCCGATGCCGACCTTCACGCCGTCGGCGAAGTCGACGACGGCTTCGGCGGCCTCGCGTGTGCCGATGTTGCCGACGACGACGTCGGCGTCCACCTCGGCTTTGATCTCGCGGGCGCTGTCGATGACGTTGAGGTTGTGCGCATGCGCGCAGTCGATGAACAGCACGTCCGCGCCCGCCTCGTCGGCGGCGACGGCGCGGTCGGTCTCGAAGGGGCCGACGGCGACGCCGGAGACGAGTCGTCCCTCGTCGTCGCGGGCGGCGTGCTCGTGTTCGCGGCGCTGGAGGATGCCCTGCATCGTCACCAGTCCCACCAGGCGGTCGTTCTCGTCGACGATGGGGACGCGCTCGATCTTGTAGTCGTACATCAGTTCGAGCGCGTCGCGCGCGGTGACGTCCTCGCCGGCGGTGATGACCTCGTCGGTCATCGCCTCGCGCACTTCGTCGCGCTCGCCGACTTCGAGATAGGGGCGGATGTCGGTCCCGGAGATGATGCCAAGAACCACGTCGTCGTCGTCGACGACGGGTGCGCCGCTGACGCCTTCGGACTCCATCATCTCGTCGACGTCGTGGACAGTCTGACTCGGGTTCGCCGTGACGACGTTCTCGCGGCGGATGACGAGTTCGTCCGCGCGCTTGATTCTCTCGACTTCGGCGACCATCGCCTCGACGGGCATGTTGCGGTGCAGCACGCCGAGGCCGCCTTCGCGGGCCATCCCGATGGCCATGCCGCTCTCGGTGACGGTGTCCATCGCCGCCGAGAGCACGGGAATGTTGAGTTCGACGTTTCTCGAAACGCGCGTCGCTACGTCCGCGTCGTCGGGTTCGACGCGGCTCTCCATCGGGCGCAGAAGGACGTCGTCGAACGTCAGCGCGTCCGGTACTCGTAGTTTCTCCGAGAACGTGTCGTCGGGAACGTCGTTCGCCATGTAAGTGGTCCTGGCCGTCCCGACAAAAACGTTGCGAGATAGCATCCTCTTGGGGATGTTTCACACTCGGCGCGTACTGAATATCCACGATTGTGTGCAACACCGGGCGCGATGCGACCGACGGACGAGCCCCTGCGGAACCGGTGCAATATTCGCCCGATACAAAGCGTCGTGGTGTGGATACTACAGCTCAGCGAGTAACTATTCGTGAAATCGTAGGCGACTGTTATAAAGTAGGCCGCGAGTACGCTGACGTATGCCCTCGCTTCCCACACAACACTTAATAGTTCTGTCCGAATTAGTTGAGCCATGAACTCCGAGAGTTCAGCCGCACTGCGCACTGCCGGTCGACCAGACTGCAACTCCGGCACCCTCTTTACAGCGATGTGGCTCACAATCAAATCGGGGTTTGTAGGCGGCGGACGACCGTGGTGGTCCGCATCCTCGGGCTTGCGCTCGTATCGCCGCTCGGCCGAAGGTGACGGCCGTTAGTCTCAGATGAGTGTCTCACAGCACCCGATTGCGCTGCGTTTAGAGCAGCAGGTCGGCGGCGCGACGCGCCTGCTCGCGACGGTGATGGCGCTGCCGCTCGTCGACGGTATCTTCCCCGCGCTCGTGTTAGCGGGCGCGCTGACGACGACGACGGCGAGCGGCGCGACGGGGTTCTCACCGGTGGGAATCGTCGAGACGGGTCTGCTCATCTTCGGCGGCTCCGCGACGATGGCGGTCATCCTCGCGGAGATGGACGGGACGCGGCGCGAACAGATACAGTCGGTGCTCCTCTTGGGGGCGGTGCTGATTCCGCTGGCGGCCGTCGAAGCCGCGCTCGCCGGAACCATCGAGAGCCTCCTCAACATCGACATCTTCGAGCGCTTCGCCGGCGTCGTCATCGTCGCCATCGCGGCGAAGACCGCGAGCGCCGAGATCGGCAAGTATCTGCCCGGACCCGGCGTCATCATCGGCCTCGGGCTCGTGGCGAGTTTCGACCCCGCGGGCGCGCAGTTGGTCGTCGACCTCGACCCCGTGACCGTGCTGGCGGGCGCGGCCGCCGCGGGCGTCGGCGTCGGTTTCGCGCTCGGCGTCGCCGTCTTCGGCGACCACCTGCGCGGGAAAGTCGACATCGACCTGTTCCGCTTCGGAAGTTCGGTCGCGCTGGCGATGCTGGCGCTGTCGGTGCTGGGCATCATGAACACCCACTACCCCGTCGCGCTCGGCGTGCTCTGCGTGACGGCGGTGTTCTCGTACGACCCCGGCGCGTCCGACGATGCCGACGCCACGGAGACGGACGAACCGAGCGACTACGAGGACCAGCCGTCCACCGGTCGGGTGTCCGACGACCGGGCTTCGGACGGCCGCGTCGTCGACAACCCGGTCGCCGACGGCGGCGACGCCCCGCAGTCGGCGGTTCACGGCGACGACGACCCCGAAGAAGAGTCCGGTCCCGCGTACGGCTACCCCGGCGAGGACGACTCGCGGGCGCCGTGGCTCTGAGCACCGACGGTTCACTACCCCGTTTCGGCTCCGCCGCTACTTCTGCCACCACCGGAGACCGACATTGAGCAGGATACCGGCGGTGAGCAGCCCGAAGTTCACCGGATTCGAGTTGTAGTAGACGAGCTCGATTCCGACACTCCCCGGAACGAGCGGCCACAGCGGCTCGATCGGCTGCGAGACGTCCGGCGCAGAGAGGATGTCGCCGAAGATGTGGGCAGTACCGCCGACGAACACCGCGAGCGTGGCGAACGTCGCTGGCCTGTCGAGCGCGTCGGCGGGTCTCGACAACGAGCCGCGGTTTGCGAGCCACGGGACGACTGTTCGACCCAGAATCGGTCCGAGGAGGAGACTCACGATTCCGACGAACAAAAGCGTGTGCGTGACGCCGTGGTGCTGGACTGTTCCTATCGCGTTGCTCAGATACAAGTCGACGTCGGGAAGCATCCCGAACGGGAGTCCGAGTGCGACGAACAGCGCTGCGGAGTCACGGTCGACGAGGAACCAGGCCGGTGAGAGCGCTAGCAATGCAAGTCCGAGATGTCCACTAACGTCAACCATAGCGGAGTATTCACTCCGTAGACTGGTAAGATTCGGGGCCGACAGCGAGGTGTCGACGAAGACAGAGAACTTAGGTGGGTTCGTCGTCTGGGACGTGTATGAGCAACCGCGTCGTGGAGGGTCGGATGGTGACCGCCGAGCGACTCGCCGAACTCGTCGAGGGGGAACGCCCGATGGAGGCCGACAGCATCGACGACGCCGACTTCGACTGCCCGGAGTGCGGCGGGAACGTCCTCAGCGTCGGTTACATGCCGAGCGTCACCGAGTTCGTCACCGGCTACAAATGTCAGGACTGCGAGTGGGCCGACGACGACCGGTAATCGAATCGAAACCCCTTTAGTGGTTTTGCGACAATGAACTGACGAGGGGTCGTGGCCAAGCCCGGCATGGCGACTGACTCCAGAGGCAACGCCCGGGACGAAACTCCAGACTGATATACTGAGCGACCGACTGATCATCGGTTCGCGACGACGACCCTCTGGAGTTCCGAGGCGGACCGGAGATATCAGTCGATCGGGGGTTCAAATCCCTCCGACCCCATACCCTCACGTTCTACACCCAAAACCGCAAGACGTGAGCCTCGCGCCCTTTCCGACGATTTCCATTTTCTCGGATTTCGAGGTAGAGTTGAAGCTCTGGGCGATTCGAGCACCGAAACAGACACGCCCACACGCTCGATGAGCTTCCCCGTCTCCGATCAACTCGTCGAGGCGGTTTGGGTGACGCTCGTCTCGTCTCCGGTCCGTCGTTCTACCAGCGCGAGCAGTCCGTCGAGGACGATAGCGAGCAACGCACCGCTGATCGCGCCGGCGAGGAGCTGGGGCGTGTTGAACAGCTTGATCCCGCCGATCACCCAGACGCCGAGTCCCCCGCCGCCGATGAAGAACGCGAGGTACGCGGTACCGACGTTGAGTACCGTACTGGTCCGGATACCGGCGAAGATCACGGGGACCGCGAGCGGCAGGCGGATCTTTCGCAGGAGCGTCCACTCCGACATCCCCATCCCGCGAGCTGCCTCCACGGTACCGGCGTCGACGCTCTCGATCCCCACGATGGTGTTCGTCAGCACCGGCAACAGAGCGTACACGAACAGACCCGTCAGAGCGGGGAGAAAGCCCAGTCCCAGAAGCGGGAACATGAGCGCGATGATCGCGAGTGTGGGGATCGTCTGAGCGACGTTGCCGACGGTCTCGACCACGCGCTTCACGCGGTCGTCCCGGGTCGCGAGGATTCCGAGGGGAATCGCGACGGCCACCGCCAGCGCCTCGGAGACGAACACGAGCACGAGATGTTCGCGGAACAGTTCGAGGAACCGATCGAGGTTCGCGATCAGATACGTCCACGTCGCCGCGAGCAGCCCGAAGAATCCCGTCATCTGTCCCCCGACTGGCGGTTCCTGATCGCCGACTCCGTGACGACGCCGACGACCTCCGCTCCCTCGACGACGGGCAGCGCCTCCACGCCGGCTTGGATGCACCGCGAAAGTGCGACCTGGGCGCTGTCCGTGGGGCTCACCGGCACGATCTCGCCACCGTCGGCCATCAAGGCGTCGTTTCCCCGGAACGCGTCGACAACGTCGGCGTGTTCGTCCGGCACCTCGGGTCGCATGATCTCCTCGACGCGGAGCACGCGGAGCCGTTTCAGCGTCCGGTCGGGGCCGATGAACTCCTCGACGAACTTCGTCTTCGGCGCGTCCAGCAGTGCGGTCGGCGTGTCGTACTGGACGAGTTCGCCGTCCTTCATGATCGCGATCCGGTCTCCCATCTTCAGCGCCTCGTCGATGTCGTGGGTGACGAAGAGAATCGTCGTCTCGATCTCCCGTTGGATGTCGATGAACTCGTCCTGCAGTTCCTCCCGGGTGATCGGGTCGAGCGCGCCGAACGGCTCGTCCATCAGCATGACGTCGGGACCGGCCGCGAGTGCCCGGGCGACGCCGACGCGCTGGCGCTGGCCGCCGGAGAGGTCAGACGGGTAGCGCTCGCGATACTCCGCGGGCGGGAGTCCCATCAGGTCGAGCAGTTCGTCCACCCGCTCGTCGGTGCGCTCGGCGTCCCACCCTTTCAGTTCGGGCACCGTCGCGACGTTCTCCCCGACGGTCATGTGGTCGAACAGACCGATGTCTTGGATCACGTAGCCGATCTGCCGGCGGAGTTCGGTCGCTTCGAGTTCTCTGACGTCCGTTCCCTCGTAGTAGACGGCCCCATCGGTCGGTTCCTCCAGGCGGTTGACGAGCTTCATCGTCGTCGTCTTGCCACAGCCGGAGGGACCGACGAGGACGGTCGTCGTTCCGTCCTCGACCTCGAAATCGAGCCCGTCGACCGCGTGCGTTCCGTCGCTGTACCGCTTGTGGACGTTTTCGAATCGGATCATGTGAGTTTTGCGTGAACTGTCGCGAGCAGTCGAGTCAGGAGCGCCCGGTCGACCTCCTCGCCGTTGCGGAGCCGAAGCCCCTCTTCGATTACCCCAAAGACGTAGTCGAACGCGAGCGCGAGTACCGAGAGGACGACCGTGGTGACGACGATCATCGCCGTATCACCGGCGCTGATCCCGTAGAAGATGAAGTCGCCGAGGCCGCCGGCGCCGATGAACGCGCCGATCGCGGCGAGGCCGACGAGGATGATGACGGCGTTTCTGACGCCGGCCATCATCACGGGCAGCGCCACCGGGAGTCGGACGCGTCGGAGGCGTTCGAACCGGGTCATTCCGAGTCCCGTCCCGGCCTCGATGGCGGCGTCGTCGGCTCGAGTGAGCCCGATGTACGTGTTCCGAATGACCGGCAACTGCGTGTAGGCGACCAGCGCGGCGATCGTCGGGGGGTTGCCGATGCCGAGAACGGGCACGAGGACGCCGAAGAAGGCGATCGCCGGAATCGTCATCAGCACCCCTGCGACCCAGAGGACGACCGTCGCGGCCCGCTCGTAGTAGCTGATGAGCACGCCGAGCGAGATGGCGATCGGGAGCGCGATGAGGAGCGTCCAGAGCGTGATCACGACGTGTTCGTACGATAGTCGCGCGAGTCGTCCGGCGTTCTCCACGGCGAACGAGACGAGTTCGCCGAGAAACGACCCGGCGGCGATCATATCAACCCCTCCGACCGGAGGTACTCGCGCGCGACGTTCTGCGGGTCCCGCCCCTGTAGCGAGACGAGATCGTTGAGCCGTACGATCGTGTCCGTGTCGAGCGTCGGTCCGATGGCGTTCAGCGGCTCGCGCATCGCGGGCATCGCGTCGAGCGCCTCGCCGTCGACCAGCGGCGCGGGGTTGTAGATCGGGAAGAACCGTTCGTCGTCTTCGAGCGTCTCCAGCCCGTACTTGCGGATCTTCGGATTGGTGCTGAACCCCATGCCGACCTCGGCTCCCCCCTGGCCGGCTATCTGGTACGTGAGCGACGGGCCGACGTTGCGGACGTTCAACTCGCCGCGCAGCTTCTCGAAGCCGTAGTGTTTCGCCAGCCCCGGCCACCCGTCCGAACGCTGCTGAAACTCTGGGCCCATCACGACCGTGAAGTCGGTGTTCCCCCCGTCGACGTAGCGTGCGAAGTCGCTCATCGTCTTCACGCCAGTCTGTTCGACCCACTGAGGGTCCGCGACGAGGACGTACGTGTTACTGAACGGCGCCCGGTTCAGATACTGGAGGTCGTACACGCGCTCGAACTCCCGTTTCACCGCTCGATACAGTTTCTCGGCGTCGGGGATCACGCGGTCGTGTTTCGGCGGAATCGTCGCCCACGCGCCGCCCGTGTACAGCCAGTACAGCGTCACCTCGCTGTTGTCGACGGCGCGGAAGTTCATCGTAACGCCGCCGAGTCCCGTCTCGTCCAGAACGGTGAGACTAGTGTTCGCACGTAGCGATTCGAGGGCCATGTACCCGAGGACGATATCCTCGGTGAAGCGCATCGAACTCACCTTCACCGCGTTCGTTGCCCCGATGCCGGACACGCTTGTACAACCGGCCGTCGCGGTCATCCCAGCGGTTGCACCGGCGGCACAACCGCGCTTTAGAAAGGCGCGTCGTGTCCAAGTCACACTTGTTCTCCAGTTTGATGTTCCGAGGTACTTGCGCGTCGTTCGAATCGATTGCACCGATAGTACGGTCTCCCGCACCGTCCGAAAGTAGTACTCACACAATCTCCTTTCCAACGGAAAATGCCTACGCCTGTTAATACAATGTCACAGAACTCACGGCCACACTGCCCGATTAGAGCGGTCGGTGACGACTCTGAGAGTCTCGGACTGGGGCTTACGTGACGTTACCGTGCGTGGCGCTTGGAGGGGCAGGCAGTACCCGACCTCGGCGCCGCACATCGACCGCCCCACGCTACGTGCAGCGGTGCACCGAGAGCGATAGGACGGTGACTACGACCGAGACGTACCGGCCTGAGACCACCCGCCCCCCTCGGAGACAGACGACTCGGAATCCGGTTCGAGCAACCTCGTACGGTGACGCTCACCACGGCAGAAAAGAAGGTTTACATAGGGGGAAACGTAGGCGTCTCCATGAACGGGAAGAAGCGGCGATGAGCGACCGACCCAGAGGCGAACCGTACCAGTACACCGGCTCGTGCCCGGTCGACGACTGCGAGGAGCAGTTCGTCGGCATGGACATCCCACACCTTCGACAGCACGTCCGCGAGGTGCACGGGCCGCTCGCCGTGCACGAGCAGGTCCCCGAACTCGAACTCGTGTCGGGGACCGACGCCCAGCACCGACACCGCGAGCGCAA
Source organism: Haloprofundus halobius (assembly GCF_020097835.1). GTDB lineage: Archaea > Halobacteriota > Halobacteria > Halobacteriales > Haloferacaceae > Haloprofundus > Haloprofundus halobius. Next base: position 1,517,550 of record NZ_CP083666.1, on the reverse strand, counting down.
GTAACCCTGCTGACAGGGCGTCTCCGAACGTCGCTCCTCCTCCTCGACCGCTTTTCGACGTCCACCTCCCATACGTCCCGTCGATCGCTCCCGTCCCGTCGTCAGCACTTCATCTCGTTTCGCTACCCGCCGACGAGCGAGTCGAGAAACGCGCCGACGCGCGCGCCGCTCTCGGCCCAGGTCGGATGCGCCTCGTACGTCGCCAGCGCGGCTAGCCCCATCCGCGCGAGGCGGTTCCGGTTCCGACACAGCGGCGCGGCGGCGTCGGTGATCTCCGTGGGGTCGAGCGGGTCGACCAGATAGCCGCTCGTCCCGTCGGCGACGAGTTCGGTCGCGCCGCCCGAAACAGAGGCGACGACCGGGAGTCCGAACCCCATCGCCTCGACGTAGGCGATACCGAATCCCTCGTGCGTCGAGGGCATCGCGAAGAGGTGACTGCGCTCGTACAGCGCTGCAAGCGCCGAGTCGTCTATCCGCCCGGTGAACCGGACACGGTCGTCGAGGGCGAGTCGGTCGACCGTCTCCCGAAGCGACGCGACGTACTCGGGGTCCCCGTCGAGGCTCCCAGCGACGACGAGTTCCCACGGGTCTCGAACCCGCTCCAGCCCGGCCAGCAGTATCTCGACGTTCTTACGCCTCGTGACGTTGCCGACGCAGACGATGCGGAGCGGCCCGTCTTCGGCCCGCTCGCGGACGCGAGTAGGTGAGACCGTTCCCGCGAACGACTCGAATCGGTCGCCCGCCGGGTAGGCGACGACCGAGGGTTTCCGGTCGACCTCGCCTTCAGTGTCGCCGACCGTCAGCGAGACGGACCGGCGCGTCGCCTGGCTGTTGCACACGAGCGCGTCGACCGAGCGGAGGTACGCCCGTTCGAGCCGTCTCACGAGCGCGTTTCGCCACCGCGACCGTCGTTCGTCGGCGCGGAGGTGGTGGACGACGGCGACGACGGGCGCGTCGAGATCCAGCCGGCGATTGAACCACGGTAGCGACGGGTGGCAGAGTTCGTCCTGCAGCAGCACGTCGAGGTTCGCAGAGCGGATGCGCCGCCGGAGGGACGCGTCGAAGTTGTCCGCCGTCGAGCGGAGGTAGCCCCGCTCGGGTAGCGAGAAGGTCACGACCTCGTCGCCGCGTCTCCGGAGGGCGTCCGCGATTCGACGGTCGTAGAGGTAGCCCCCGGAGCGCTCGTCGAGGTCGCCGTAGACGAGAAAACCGACGCGCATTCAGAGCGCCGTCTCGTAGGCCGCCGACGCCTCGTCGTCCTCCCACATCGTCACGCGGACGCGCTCGGGTCCGTCGAGCGTCGCCTCGTCGAGAACCGCCTCACAGAGGATACGGGCGAACCGCTCGACGCTCGGGTTCGTCCCCTCGAACTCGGGTCGGTCGTTCAGCGTCGCGTCGCGGTAGCGGTCGACGACGGGCGTCAACGCCGCCTTCACCTCGTCGATGTCGACCAGATAGCCGTACTCGTTCAACGTTGGCCCCTCGAAGCGCAGTTCGACGCGGAAGCGGTGAGAGTGGAGTTCGCCCTCCGGACCGGGGTCGGGCACCGTCAGAAAGTGCTGGGCGATGAACGAGCGACGGACGGTCACCGAGTACATACTCTCGCTACGGGTTGCGGTACGTAAAGAGAATTCCCACGGCGTCCGACGGCTCCGTGTCGAGTCGCTCGTAGGCGCGCGCCGCCTCCGTCACGGGGACGCGGTGAGTGAGCAGGCGCTCGACGTCGAGTTCGGCGAGGCGGTCCCACGCCACGTCGAGCCGTCGGTCGCTGTCCCAGCGTCCGCGCAGCGACGGGTCGAGCGTGCTCACCTGGCTGTTTTCGAGTCGGATTCGACTGCGGTGAAACCGGCCGCCCAGGTCGAGCGTCGCCGGTTTCGTCCCGTACCACGACCCGACGACGACGCGACCGTCGTACTCCGTCACGCCGATGGCGGTGTTCAGCGCCTCCGGATTCCCCGAGAGTTCGAAGGTGAGGTCCGCGCCGCCGCTGGTGCGTCCGGGTGCGTCGCCGTCCACCGACGGTCCCGAGGGGTCGAAACGGTCTTCGACCTCGTCGGGTGGGACGCTCTCGTCGGCACCGAACGCCCGCGAGAGGTCGCGTCGCGTCTCGATTCTGTCGACGGTGACCAGTTCGTCGAGCGGGAACGACGAGAGCACGGCGGTCGTCAGCAGACCGACCAGACCCTGTCCGAAGACGACGACGCGCTCGCCGACCATCGGGCGGCCGTCCATGGCGAAGTTGACGGCCGTCTCGACGTTCGGCAGCAGCGACGCCGCCGCCATCGAGCAGTCGTCGGGTACCGTGTGGAGTTCGTCGGGCGTGGCACAGAAGTGGCTCTCGTGGGGGTTGAACGCGAACACGCGCCGATCCAGCCAGTCGTCGTCGACGGCGTCGCCGGCGGCGGCGACGGTGCCCACAGCGGCGTAGCCGTACCGGAGCGGGTAGTCGAGCGACCCGCCGAGCGCGCCGATGGTCTCGTCGGCGTCGAGGCTCTTGGGGGCCTCTCCGCGGTAGATGAGCAGTTCCGTCCCGGGGCTGACGCCCGAGTACTCCGTCTCGACGAGCAGTTCGTCAGCCTCGGGGGTGGGAACCGGCGACTCCGTGACGCGGACTTCGCGCGGGGCCGTGAACGTCACGGTTCGGGTGGGCATCGTCGGGTTCAGTCGTCGCCGACGCACGCCGGCGCGGCCTCGAACTCGACGACCGTGCCGCGGTGGCGACACGCTTCGAGGGCGTGTTTGGCCGCGAAGCCGGCGACGTGGGCGCTCTCGCCGGTGCCGACGCCGACTTTCAGCTCGACGCCGACCGCCGACTCGACGTGGTCGATGGCGCTTCGGTACTCGTTCTCGGAGAGTTCGGGGCAGACGGAGATGATGTTGTCGCCGCCGACGAAAAAGGAGAGCGCGCCGTGCGCCTCGCGCATGTGGCGCATCAGGCTGGCGTACCCCTGCTCGATGTGGATGAACGAGTCAAACTCGTTGAGTCGGTCGGTGTACTTGCCCGTCGCGTCGTTCACGTCGAAGTGAGCGATGTGGAGGTCGTCCCTCCCGGTCGGGGCGTGAAACTCGCCGCCGAGCACTTCGCGGCGGTCGCCGTCCTGGGCGCTGCCGGCGAGTTGGATCTCCTCCGTCGCCCGTTCGAGCGCGTCGATGGGTTTCTGGTCGACGCCGACGCCGAGGCTCAGCGAGACGGGGTAGCGGTTGCGGATCGACTCCTGGAGGAGTTCGTGGTCCGTCCGGTCGAGACCGTTGGTCACCGCGACCATGTTGTCGAAGCGGGTGAAGAAGACGTAGCCGTCGCGGCTCCCGACGAACTGCGCGAGGTCGGCAAAGAGGCGAGATTGCAGCGTCTGGAGGTCCATCTCCCGTCGCGGTTCGGGCGTGACCGTCCAGGGTCCGTAGTTGTCTATCTGGATGAGCGTCAACTGCGTGTTCGTCACGGTATCCGATAAAAGCATGCGTGCTACATTGTTCTTTGGTTCGGAACCGGTCGTAGCCGTACGACACCGTCGCTTGCGCAGTCGTTGTCGGGGCCGCATCGCCGGATTCAACTCCACGACCTGCGTACCGAGTCCGATGGAGTTTCGCGGGGCGATACTCGACGTCGACGGGACAGTGCTCAGAGGGAACGAACGGATCGCCGGCGCGACCGACGGACTCGACGTGCTCGAAGCGGCGGGCGTCGACCGCGTCTTCTTCTCGAACAACCCGGCGAAAGCGCCGCCGGTGTACGCCGAGCGGTTCGCCCGCGCCGGTATCGATGTCGCTCCCGACGAGGTGCTCACCTCCGGGACGGCGACGACGGCGTACCTCGAGGCCGAACACGCCGCCGACTCGCTTTTCGTCGTCGGCGAGGCGGGACTCACAGAGCAGTTCCGGGACGCGGGACTGACCGTGACGACCGACCCCGCGGCGGCCGACGCCGTCGTCGTCTCCATCGACCGCGACTTTCACTACGACGACCTCGTGGCGGCGATGGTCGCGCTCGAAGACGAGGCGGTTCCCTTCCTGAGCACCGACCCCGACATGACGATTCCCGCGGTCGACCGCGACGTGCCGGGGTCGGGGGCGATGACCCACGCCGTCGCGGGCGTCGCCGGCCGCTCGCCCGACGCGACGCTCGGCAAGCCCTCGGCGCACGCCCGTCACTTGGCCCTCGAACGTCTCGGCCACGACGCCGACCGCTGTCTGGTCGTCGGCGACAGACTCGACACCGACATCGCACTCGGCGCGGCGGCGGGGCTGACGACGGTGGTCGTCAAGACGGGCATCACCGACGACCGCGCGCTCGCCGAGTCGTCGGTCGACCCCGACTACGTGCTCGACTCCATCGCGGATATCGGGCGGGTGTTGGCGGACGGGTAGTCGCCGATCGGACCGCCGCTCTCGCACCCGCTCAGATGTGGTCTTCGAACTCGGCTCCGCAACCGGGACACGCGGTGACGGGTCGACCGGCGTCGCCCAGTTCGACACGCATCTCCTCGTGGCCGCACGCGGGACACGGCTGCGGCGAAAACGTGGCGTCACACGCGGGACAGACGAGTCCGGGTTCGTCGTCGACGGATCCCAAACGGAGGTCGTCGTAGCCGCACTCGCGGCACCGAAGCGGGACCCGGATGTCGCGGCTCTCACGGGGTGCGCCGACGGCGAACAGTACGAGTTCGTCGTCCGAATCGTTTTTCCCGGATTGGAACTCGCCGGGCGCGAAGTGAATCGCCTCCTCCTCCTCGACCAGCATCTCGCCGTCCAGGGTCTCGAACGTCGCCTCGCCCGCCGTAACGAGGAACAGCTCCTCCTGGTCAGCGTGTGCGTGCAAACCGCCGGGTAGTCCGCTTCCGGGCGGGACGCGGTAGCGGTTGAGTGCGACGCCGGTCGTCGCCAGTAGGTCGGCGAGTTTACGACGCGCTGTACCGTCGTCGAAGACTATCGGATCGGCATCATCGACGGCGGTTCGTCTCATGCGTTCTCTGTCGGTGGGCACGTCCTACTGTCTTCGGGAGTGGACTGCTGCTTCGGAATCGGTGCTCTCGTCCACGCGCAGACGACCTCCGGGCCGACGAAACGTTAGCTCGCTTCGTGCGGCACCCTCTCACGCTATGGCAGGCAAGAAACTCCTCATGATCGTCGGCGACTTCGGCGAAGACCTCGAACTCATGGTACCGTTCCAGGCGCTGGAGATGGTCGGCCACGGGGTGGACGCCGTCTGTCCCGAGAAGGAAACCGGTGACACGGTCAAGACCGCCGTCCACGACTTCCGCGGCGACCAGACGTATCTGGAGGAGCGCGGCCACGACTGGTCGGACCACCCCGAGTGGCTCGCGCAGTTCCTCGACGTGCTCGGGACGAGCGTCGACCACGATCCGACCGCCGTCGCGGCCGACGACTGAACCGGTCGTCACCCGAACCCGAGAGAGTGTCGTGGTTCGTGAGAACACGCCTCACTATTTTGTACGAGAACGACGAATAGCGGGTATGGAAGGTGACGACAGTCCCTACCGCTTCCGCGACGAGCGGACGACGAGCCCCGTGTACGACCCCGAAGAGCGCGAGACGGTCATCGTCGACGGCTACGCGATGAGCTACCGAAGCTATCGTCGACAGTAACGACTCGGTTCTTCGTCCTCCACTTCCGCAAAAATTCGATATCGAGCGCGCTCAGAACGCGCCGTCGTTGACCGCGATGTCGGCTTGAAGTTCCTCGCGGAGCGCCGCGTGGACGTGGCAGATGTCCTCTGCGCGCGAGACGACTTCGTCGACTTCGTCGCCGAGGTCGGCTTCGACGTAGATGTCGAAGCGAATGCCCGTGAGGTCGTCGTCGTCGTCGAGGTCGGCCTCCGCGTCGATCTGAAGCTTCCCGAGGTCGTCGAAGCCGCGCTGGGACCCGCCGACGCGGAACGCGGGCAGGAAACACGACGCGTAGTCCGCGACGAGCACCGAGTTCGGGTCCGGCCCCTGTTCACTCGTCGCGTCGATGGAGAGTTCGAAGTCGCTGACTTCGCTCGTACTCGCGTAGCCCTCTTCGCTGACCGTGGTCGTCTGGATGTCCGTCATACGTACTGAGCGTGGAACTGGAACGTCCTAAAGATTGCTTCATCGGCGACCAAATGACTGCGCGTTCGCCTGGAAAATAATCGCCTGCCCGTCCTCCCTAACGGTTCGACGGATCCGCTCGGGGGCGGCGGAATCGCCGATCGAACCGGCCCCGGGTGCGGGGGCGACGCGACTCCACCGCCGCGAATCCGACCGCCGCGGGTTAGACTGACCCGCCTTCGATGGTCGTCTCCGCGTGGAGGCTCTCCTTGAGCGCGTCGTGGACCTTGCAGAGTTCGAAGGCGCGCTCGAGGATCTCCTCGCCCTGGCCGTCTTCGAGCGCCGGTTCGACGCGGACGTCGAAGGCGACCGATTCGAGCTTGTCGTCGTCGTTCAGCTCTCCGATCGCGTCGATCTCGATGCGGCCGAGGTCGTCGACGCCCCGCTGGCTCCCCCCGACGCGGAGCGCCGGGACGAAGCAGGACGCGTACGCCGCCAGCAGGCTCTCGAGCGTGTCGGGGGCCTCCTCGCCGTTCGAGTCGATATCCACCTCGAACTCCCGTATCTGACTGGTCGCGCTGTACCCTTCCTCGGAAACGGTGTGTACTTCTTTCGCCATACACCTCTTTCAACCACCGCCGTTCACAAAAATGGTCGTTTCAGCGGGGTGAACGGCGCGGAATCTGAACAGTCGTGGACGCCGACCGATCCCGGCGGTTCAGTCTCCCTCTTCGAGGGTGAACGGCTCGTCCGCTTCGGGGACCACGACCTCGGTGTCGGACCCGGTCGCCTCCACCTCGCGGGCGAACTCCTCGGGGTCCTGCTCGATGGGCGGGAACGTGTCGTAGTGCATCGGGTACGCGTAGTCGACGTCGAGCCAGTCGACGGCGATAGCCGCCTGCCACGGGCCCATCGTGAAGTGGTCGCCGATGGGCAGCGCCGCGGCGTCGGGTTCGAGGTACGGACCGATGACCTCGCGCATCTCGGTCATCAGTCCGGTGTCGCCCGCGTGGTAGAAGGTGGTCGACTCCTCGTCGGACACCTGCGTCGGCTTGGTGTCGGAGATGACGAACCCGCCCGGCATCCCGACGTCGTACTCGTAGCCGGTGTTGACGCCGTTGGTGTGGTCGGCGCGGTGCATCGTCACGTAGGCGTCGCCGCACTCGACGGTGCCGCCGATGTTCATCCCCATGCCGCCGACGGCGTCCTCGAAGCCTAGCTCCTCCTGAGCGTAGGAGACCAGTTCCGGCACCGCGACGAGCGTCGCGTCGGAGAACTCGCCGGCGTGGCCGATGTGGTCGGCGTGGCCGTGCGTCAACAGCACGTAGTCGGGGTCGTCGACGTCGTCGGGTTCCAGCGACGTCTTCGGATTGTCGAAGAACGGGTCGATGAGCAGGTCGGTGTCGCCGACGGTGACGTACCAGCAGGAGTGTCCGTGCCAGGTGAGTTCCATTGCGTATCGATTTACGGAGCAGTTACGCATAAAAATACGTCCGGCGGTCGGATTCGCTGACGGCAAAACGCACAAAAACGGCGCACACGAGCGCCGACCGCTCGGAGTCGCCCCACGTCGAGACGAGCGACTGACGGGACGACCGACCGACGAGGCGACCGACCGACGAAGCGAGTTTACAGAATCCGAAGCTCCCGCGGCGTCTCGGTCAGCACTTCCGCCCCGTCCTCGGTCAACAACACGTCGTCTTCGACTCTGACGCCGCCGACGCCGTCGACGTAGACGCCCGGTTCGACGGTGAACGCGTTGCCGACGTCGAGCGTCGCCTCGTTACCGTCGACCAGATACGGCGGTTCGTGACCCTCCAGCCCGAGACCGTGGCCGAGACGGTGCGGGAAGTAGTCGCCGTAGCCGGCGTCGTCGACGACTTCTCGGGCAGCGCGGTCGAGTTCCTGATACTGGACGCCTTCGGCGACTGCCTCGCGACCCGCGCGGGCGGCCTCGCGGACGACCTCGTATATCTGACGACACTCCTCGCCCGGGTCGCCGACGGCGACGGTGCGCGTGATGTCCGAAAAGTAGCCGTCGACCCGGACACCGAAATCGATCATCACGAGGTCACCCCTCTCGATTTCCGTGTGCCCGGTGTTCGCGTGCGGGAACGCGGTTCGCTCGCCGACGGTGACGATGCCGCCGCTGTACGTGTCGGCGTCGCTGTCGATGACGCGCTTTTCGATGGCGCGTTCGACATCGCGCTCGCTCCACCCGACTTCGATCTCCTCGAACGTCTCCTGCAGGACGTGGTCGGTGATGCGCGCCGCCTTCCGCATCGACTCGCGCTCGGATTCGTCCTTGCGGGCGCGCAGCGCCGCCGCCGCGGGTTCGAGGTCCTGTATCGACTCGGGGTCGTGGTGGTCGGTGAGCAGGTTGTATTCGAGGACGCGCGTCGACCGGTACTCGACGGCGGCGTCGCCCGACAGTTCCCTCCCGTCTGCGAGTCTCTCGAACGCCTCCCTCGCCGCCTGCGTCGGGTCCGTCGCGTCGCCGTAGGTGTAGAACGGCACGTCGTCGCCGAGGACGTCGGCGACACGGTCGGTCTCCAGTTCCGGGAGGACGACCGCCGGACCCTCCGCTCGCGAGAGGACGAGCAGCGTCGGGCGCTCGCTCTGGTGCATCGACAGCCCCGAGAGGTAGCGAAGCGTCTCGCTCGGGGCGACGTACACCGTCCCGACCGACTCGGGGAGTTCCTCGAACAGCGCCGACCGTCGGTTAGCGTATCGCTCTGTCATGCGTGAGCGAGGCGGACGACGCCTACTAAGTGTATGCCTCCCGGTGGTTGGTTACGGATTCTCGTCCGTGACCTCGACGACGACGGCGTCGTCGACGTACTCCTCGTCGCCGTCCTTTCGGAGTTGGACCGTCACGCCGGGGAGTCCGCCGTCGGGTGCTTCGACGTCTCTGGGTACCGAGACGGCGGTGACGTCCTCGAACGTGAGCGCGCGTCGCAACACCGTCCGGTCACCGTAGTCGACGGACTTCCACTCTTGGTCCTCGGTCGCGTCGAGTCGTTCGCCGAAGTACGACTCTTCGTCTGCGTCACTCGTTGCGCCGCCGACAGTCTCGTCGGCGTCCGATTCGCGATACTGATGCAGGTAGACCAGCATAGGTACCCGTCAACGAGGAACACGATAGTCGCTGGGGCAGCGTCTCTTCGGCCGTCCGCGTCGCCGCCTCACAAAGAACTAAGCGCCGAACGCCACATCTCTACCCATGTACCACGTCCGATTTCGCGACCCAGCGGGAGCAGTCCGAACTGGCGAGTGGCACGAAGACGCGATAACGTTCGCCGGCGAGACGTACGACCACCACGATGTCGATATTCTGCCGCCGTCCGAGCCGTCGAAAATCGTCTGCATCGGGCGGAACTACGCCGACCACGCGGCCGAACACGGTGCAGACGTTCCCGACCGGCCGATGCTCTTCTTGAAGGGCCCCAACACGCTCGCTGGCCACGGCGACACCGTGACGCTTCCGGCGGGCAAAGAGCGTCTCGACTGGGAAGCCGAAATCGGCGTCGTCATCGGCGAGCAGTGCCGGAACGTCGCCGCCAAAGACGCGATGGACGTCGTCGCCGGGTTCACCTGCTTCAACGACATCTCGAACCGCGATGACCAGAGAGCGGAGCAAAACTGGGTGCGCGGCAAGGCGTTCGACGGCAGTGCACCGATGGGACCGGTGCTCGCCGACCCCGAACACGTTCCCGACGACGCCCGCGTGACGCTACGCGTAAACGGCGAGACGAAACAAGACGGCAGCCGAGACCAGATGGTGTTCGATATCCCGACGCTCATCGAGGAGATAACGACGTACCTGACGCTCGAACCGGGCGACGTCATCGCGACTGGCACGCCCGAGGGCGTCGGCCCACTGTCGGACGGCGACCGCGTCGAAGTCGAAATCGAAGGTGTCGGAACGCTCGAACACGACGTTCGGATTCCGTAATCTGCGAACAGACGGCGCGTCGGCTCTATTTTCCGTGAGGGGCGCACCGTACACCCGCCTCGACCCCATCACGGCGTGAGTCAGTTCACGGGAGCGGGTGGTTCCCTTCTCGGTCATAAACCTTCGAGGTCTCGTACTGGTCGAGGCGCCCGTCTGTGGGCCGACGAACCACCGTCGTCGTACCCGCCTCTCGTCCGGTGTAAGCACCCTTAAGACCCGCCACAAACACGTACCGAACATGGAACCACGGGACCTCTCTGCGAACTCACCGTACGTCCCCGGCCGGGGAATCGAGGAGGTCGCCCGCGAACTCGGTCTCGACCCCGACGACCTCGTGAAACTCTCCTCGAACGAGAACCCCCACGGGCCGAGTCCGGACGCGGTCGCGGCGGTCGAATCCGCGGCACCGGACCTCGACGTCTACCCGACCACCTCGCACGCCGACCTCACCGAGAGACTGGCGTCGAAGTGGGACGTCGCGCCCGAGCAGGTGTGGGTCAGCCCCGGCGCGGACGGCGCGATCGACTACCTCCACCGCGCGATGCTCGACCCCGGCGACGAGATTCTCGTCCCCGAACCCGGCTTCGCGTACTACTCGATGAGCGCGCGGTACGTCCACGGCGGTTCGTCCTCCTACGGCCTCTCGAAGGACGACGACTTCGCGCAGAGTGCCGACGGACTTCTCGACGCCTACGACGGCGAGCGCGTCGTCTATCTCACCTCGCCGCACAACCCGACTGGCTCGGAGTTCCCGCGCGAGGAACTCGTCTCGCTTCTCGACGCCGTCGAGGACCACACCCTCGTCGTCGTCGACGAGGCATACGGCGAGTACGCCGAGCAACCCAGCGCCGTCGGGTTGCTCGACGGTCGAGACGGACCCGACAACCTCGCGGTCCTGCGCACGTTCTCGAAGGCGTACGGCCTCGCCGGCCTCCGCATCGGGTACGGCGTCGTCCCCGAGGCGTGGGCCGACGCGTACGCCCGAGTCAACACCCCGTTCGCGGCGAACGAACTCGCCTGCCGCGCGGCGCTCGCCGCCCTTGACGACGACGGACACGTCGAGAAGAGCGTCGAGAGCGCACGCTGGGCGCGCGAGTACCTCTACGAGAACCTCGACGCGCCGACGTGGGAGAGCGCAGGCAACTTCGTGCTCGCGGAAGTCGGAGACGCCAGCGCCGTCGCCGACGCCTGCCAGCGCGAGGGCGTCATCGTCCGCGACTGTTCGAGTTTCGGTCTCCCCGCCTGTATCCGTATCTCCTGCGGCAGCGAGGAGCAGACGAAGCGAGCGGTGGAGACGCTCAACCGCGTGCTCGCGGAGGCAACGGCGTGAGAGTCGTCGTCACCGGCACGCCCGGGACGGGGAAGACGAGCGCGACGGCGCTCCTGGAAGACGAGTTCTCCGTCGCCCACCTCAACGACGAGGTCCGTGACCGGGAGTTCTGGACCGAGCGCGACGAGGAGCGCGACTCGCTCGTCGTCGACGTCGAGAGGTTGGAAACGTGGGTCGACGAGGAGTACGGTGCGGCGGGCGATTCGGAAGACGGCACAGACGACGTGACCATCGTCGAATCACACCTCGCACACCTCCTGCCTGCCGACCGCGTCGTCGTCCTCCGCTGTCGTCCCGACGTGCTCGAATCCCGCCTGCTCGATAGAGGCGAGAACGACGAGAAAGCGAGCGAGAACCGAGAGAGCGAAGCGCTCGACGTGATTCTCGCCGAAGCGGTCGAGGAGCACGGCGTCGAGGCCGTGTACGAAGTCGAGACGACGGAGCAGTCGCCCGAAGCCGTCGCCGACGCGGTTCGCGCCGTCGTCGAAGGCGACCGGGAGCCCTCCGCGGGGACGGTCGACTACCTGGAGTATCTATGACGCTGGACCAACTGCGACCCGTCGCCGATCGGATGCTCGACCCGCTCGTCTCGGGGGCCAACAGGCTCGGTCTGACGCCCGACGGCGTGAGCGTCATCGCCTTCGGGTTCGCCGTCGCCGCCGGCGGCGCGTTCTGGGTCGCGTCCGCCGACGCGACGCTGTGGTACGCCCTCGGCGCGTTCTTCGTCTTCGTCAACGGCTGGCTCGACCTCTTGGACGGCGCCCTCGCCCGCGAGCAGGGCGTCGCCTCCTCGGGCGGCGACCTGCTGGACCACGTGCTCGACCGCTACGCCGACATCGCCGTTTTGGTCGGTCTGGCGGCGGGAATCGGCCGCTACGGCCTCGGTCTCGCCGCCGTGACCGGTGTGTTGATGACCTCCTACCTCGGCACGCAGATTCAGGCGGTCGGATTGGGTCGGCAGTACGGCGGACTGTTGGGCCGGGCGGACCGACTGGCGCTCGTCGGTATCGTCGGCGTCGTCGCCGCCGTCGTCCCCGGACCGCTGGTCGCCGGCCTCTCGCTGGTCGGTCTGTTGCTCGTTCTGTTCGCCGTCGTCGGCCACCTCACGGCGCTCCAGCGCTTCTGGGGCGCGTGGTCGGACCTCGACTGAGTCCGTACACCCGGCCGCTCGGCCGTCGAAGCGTTCGGACCGCTCGGAGCGCTTGACCGTTTTCTGGGGAAAATCGCGGGCCGACTCGCGATTCCCTCGTCGTGTATTTTATACCACGTCGTCGTCTACGGGGGCGTATGCCACAGTGCGAGATGTGCGGTGCCGAACAGGCATCGCTCACAACCACGAAAGTCGAAGGTGCCGAACTCCAGCTCTGTGAGAACTGCAAGGGGTTCGGGACCGAGGTCCGCACTGAATCGACGAGTTCCGCCTCCACGAAGTACTCCACTTCGTCGAGCGGCAATTCGGGCTCTTCGTCCTCCTCGTCTTCGTCCTCCTCGTCCGGCGGGTCGCGCCGTCGCCGCGACATGTTCGACGACATGGACGAGATTGCCGGCGACTACGACGACCGAATCCGGCAGGCCCGCGAGTCCAGCGGACTCAGTCAGGAGGACCTCGCGAAGAAACTCAACGAGAAAGCGAGCCTCATCCGCAAACTCGAACGGGGGGACATCCTCCCCAGCGACGGCGTGCAGAAGAAACTGGAGCGCGAACTCGACATCGCACTTACCGAGGGGAGCGACGTCGACGACACCGACTGGTCCGGCGGCGACACCACCACGACAACGCTCGGCGACGTGGTCAAGCGGAAGGACTGAACTGTCGAAGACCGAGCCGCCGAAATCCGGACTGCCGAACTATCGCTTATGTCGGTGGCCGACGATGAGCGCCACCACGTTCAACACCAACAGGACGACGAACCACGTCCCCCGCTGCCCCTGTAACCCGGGCTTCGTCGCCACCAGACCGATGAGTACTATCGGAATCAGCACCGCCGCCCAGAACGCGAACGCTCGGACGACGGGCTGAAGCGCCTGAGCGACCTCCTCGACCTGCGGCGAACTCCCAGTAGTCACGACGACCCCCCCTGCATACGCTCGCATACTCGTGGAGCGGATATAGCTATACGTCTCTTACTCGGTGTAAGCGGTGAATACCGGGGCCCCGACCTCGTCGTAGCTCGCCGTATTCGGCCGACAGCGGCATCGTTTCCTCGAAGACGAACCTATTTGCCATCCCCGCCGCCTCTTATCGGTATGTTCATCCTGGTGAACCTGAAGGCGTACCCGTGCGACCCCGTCGAAGTAGCGTCGGCCGCCCGTGACGTCGCCGACGACTCCGGCGTCCGAATCGCCGTTTCCCCGCAGGCGGCACATCTCACGCGCGTCGCCGAAACCGACGTCGAGACGTGGGCCCAACACGTCAGCCCCGTCGGGTACGGCAGCCACACCGGTAGCACGCTCGCGGAGGCGGCCGCCGAGGCCGGCGCGACCGGGACGCTGCTCAACCACTCGGAGAACCGCCTCAAACTCGCCGACATCGACGCGTCGATGCAGGCGGCCGAGCGCGCGAGCCTCGACACGATCGTCTGTGCGAACAACCCCGAGCAGTCCGGCGCAGTCGCGGCGCTCGGCCCCGACGCTGTCGCCGTCGAACCGCCGGAACTCATCGGCGGCGACGTGTCCGTCAGCAGCGCCGACCCCGACATCGTTCGCGACGCCGTCGACGCGGTGAACGCCGTCGACGACGACGTCGACCTGTTCTGCGGCGCGGGCGTCTCGACGGGCGACGACGTGACTGCCGCCGCCGAGTTGGGCGCGGAAGGGATTCTCCTCGCCAGCGGCGTCGCGAAAGCGGCCGACCCGCGGGCGGCGCTCGAAGACCTCGTTTCCGAACTGTAAGGGACACCTAGACGAAGGTGTTGGACCGACAACGCTTCGTTACCGCCGCTCCCGGCGAGCGTCGAACGGGGAGCGTCAAGCGCCGCTCAGTCGATGATCTCCGCGTCGTCCGACGGTGTCGCCCCTGTCTCGTCCGCTTTCGCGTCACCGTCTTCGAACGACTCGGAGTCGTCCGAGGGTGTGCTCTCGGTCTCGGTCGGGGAACCGGTCGCCCGCCCCGCTTCCGCACCGTCGTCGACGAGTTCGGCGTCCTCGACCACCTGTCCGACGTCGGCGAGCGTCGTCCCATCCGTGTCAGTCTCCTCCTCCGTCGACCGGTTCTCCCGGCGGTCGGTCCGGTCTGTTTCGTTCTCTCCGTTCTCTCGGTCGTCGTTCTCGCCCGCGGCCGCCGTCTCCGTCCCGTCGTCCGAGTCGGCGTCGACGGTGGTGTCGCCGTCGGCCGTATCGACCGTGCCGACCGTGTCGCTCACCCTGTCAGCGTCGCTCGCGACACCCGTTCGACCGAGAGAGACGTTCGCGAACGACGATTCGACAGCGGTGACGGTGGCGGCGAACTCGCCGTCGGCGAGGCGGTCTGCGTACTCGTCGCGGACGAGTTCGGGCAGCGTGTACCGGTAGCGACCGCGGCCGACGTGTTCGATGAACCCCGCCTGTCGGAGCGCCCGGTTCCGACCGTAGGCGAGCTGCTGGTCGCCGGAGTGGCCCGCGCCGACGTGGGCGTCGACGGGCGTGCTCAGGTCCGTCGCGCGGTAGTGCGCGAGCATCTCGCGCGTCACGTCGTCCAGCGACTCGACGACATCGCGGAGTTCGTCGACGATGGCGCGTCGGGAGCCCTCGACGGCGGTCGACCGGCCGTCTCGGTCCGACCGTCCCGCCGGAGACGGCTCCGTCGACTCCGCTCGCGCTTCCGTCTCGGCGGTCGTCTCTCCCGCTTCGTTCGCTTCGGAACCGCTCTCGCCGGCGCTCTCCGGCGAAAGCGACGCTGCCGCGGACCCGTTCACGCGTTCGGGTTCGGAGTCGGCGTCGCTTCCGGTGTCGACTCCGGAGTCGACCGGCCCCACCAGCTGCGGTCCGTCCTCCGCGTTCGACTCGTACTCGCCGAGCGCCGACTGGCCGTTCTCCGGCCGAGCGAGGTTGCGCCCCTCGCCGCCGCGGTACGGGGCTTCTGCTTTCTGGAGCAGCGCCTGCGCGAACTGGTCTGCCATCCGACTCAAGTCCTGCGCCTCCGCCAGTTCGGATTTCAGCCGCCGAATCTCGGCGTCCTTCTTGTCGAGTTCCTGTCGGAGGTCGGCGACGGTGCTCTCCCGTCGGGCTTGCTCGTCGGAGATATCGCGCAGTTCCGAGACGAGGTCGCCGCTGACGGATTTGAGTTCCGGGCGCTCGAAGTCGTCGAGGCCGGGCGTCGCCCCCGCGTCGAACGTCTGCTTGCGGCGGAACTGCACCCGACGCAGGGTCTCGCTCCAGTCGGTCATCATGAACGCCTCGCCGTCGTTCATGCTCTCGATGGCGTCGGCGTACTCCTTGCCGAGGATGCGTCCGACGACTTTCGTGTCGTTCCCCCAGGTGAGCCGGTGCCACACCAGCCAGTCGCACTGGGTGATGTAGTCCTTCTTCACGTCGGCGGGACGCTGGCTGATGCCGACGATGCCGAGGCCGTGTTTTCGCCCGCGCTTACCGATCTTGATGAGCATCTTGCCCGCCTCGCCCATCCCGCCCTTCTCGGGGATGTACTCGTGACACTCCTCGACGAGCATCAGAAACGGCTTCTTCAGCTTCTTCTCCTTAGCGAACAGTTGGCGCGCCGTCTGTAGCACCATCTCGTCGGCGTCGTTCTCGTCGAGATAGCCCGACACGTCGAGGATGATGGGGACGTTCTGTTCGAGCGCCAGCGTCGCGATTCGTTCGGCGTGCTCGGGGCTGACGACGATGTCGCACTCCTCGTCGGCACCGGCGTGGAGGATCTCGTACTCCTCCTTCAGCCCGTAGTACTCGCCGTCGGTGTCGACGATGAGCACCGGAAACTGCGAGTCGAGCAGCTTCTCGATGACGACGCTCGCGGTGTTCGACTTCCCCGACCCGGATTTGCCGGTGATGAAGCCGCGTCCGGTGAGAATTTCGACCGCTGGAAGGCGGACGGTCGTTCCCGGTTCGGCGTCGTCGGTCCCGCCCGGTCCGTCGCTCACGTCCGCGACGGTGATGGTTTCTACGTCCGTCATGTTGGTCGTTGGTGGCACCTCAGAGTCGGACCCTATAGTTCCTGCTGTCGTTGCCTCCTTCGCTGAGCACCGCGACGTCGACCCGCGCGCGCCGGTCCCCCTCACTCCGACGCCCGGTCGACCCGACGCAGCGAGAACCCCCACCCGGACGCGCGCTGTTCGTGGGCGTCGAACAGGATCTTTCCGCTGACGAGCGACCCGGCGTCGATGCGCGTGAACCGGGTCGTCCGGTGGTGCTCGCCGTCCGCGAGGCGAAGCGTCGCCTGAAAGGAGACGTCGACGGCGAACTCGTGGCCGTTTCTGATGACGTAGACAATAGACACCTCGTCGCCCGGATCGTCGCCGACGCCGGTGGAGTTGGTATGGACGTCGAGGTTCTCCTGGAGGTTCTCCGGTTCCGGCGTCGCGGTCGGCGTCGACTCCGGTACGGCCGTCGACGTCGAATCCGGCGTCGGCGTCGACTCCGGACTCGCTTCAGTCTCGACGGCCGTCGCGGTTTCCTCGTCGGCCGCCGCGCCGCTCTCCGACGTTCGGGCGGGCGTCCCGGTGGCGGTGGACGCGAGTCCGGCCGCCGCTGAGGTCCGGGTCGCCGACTCGTCGCGTGTAGTGGCGTCGCGTTCGGTCCCGTCGCTCCCGAGCAGGCCGGAGGACGCCGCCCCCCACCCGATAGCGACGCCGGCGACGACGCCGAGAAGCCCTCTTCTCTCCATGATTCGAACCGGAACCAGCAGTAAATAAAAATAACGGGTCTCAAAGTACTTCGGATGAGCCCCGTGGTGGACGACGGTCTACTCGAACTCGGTGAGCGACGCCTGCCCGTCAGTCGCCTCGGCGACCGGGTCAGACGAGTCGGTCGAACCCCCGTCGTCGGTGTCTCCGGCGACTCGGTTCGCCCAGTCGCCGAGCGTCGGCCAGTCGGTCTCGCTCGTGCGAGCGTCGGCCCCTGACGGGTCGTCGCGTTCGGTCCCGCCTCCGGCCGACTCCGGGGCGGTCGACGCGCCCGCCGCCTGCTCCCAGCCGTCGAGACTCGCCTGGTCGCTCTCGGCGAAGTCGAGGTTCGAGACGCGGACACCCACCTTCCGAACCCGGTCCCCGTCGAACTCCGTCAGCAGTTTCAGCGCCACCGACTCGACGAGCCCGGGGTCGTCGACCGGCCCCGGAAGCGACATCGCGCGAGTGTTCACCTCGAACGGCGGTTGGACGACTTTGATGCCGATGGTCCGGTAGAGCGCGCCGCGACTCCGCGCGCGCTCTGCGACGTCGGCCGCGAGCGCGCGCACTTTCTCGCGCATCGCCTCGGTCTCCGAGGTGGGCTTCGTGAACGCCGACTCCCGCGAGAGGCTCTTCGGGAGACCCGTCGGCGTCACCGCCCTGTCGTCGTCGCCGCGGGCGCGGCGATGCAGTTCGCGGCCGCGCTCGCCGAATCTCTCCCCCAAGAGACGAGGCTCGGCCGCCGCGAGATCACCCGCGGTGTCGATACCCATCTCGCGGAGTTCACGCGCCGTGACGGGGCCGACGCCGTGGACCTCTTCGATGTCGAGCGGGTCGAGAAACGACCGGACCTCGTCGGGTCGGACGACCACGAGGCCGTTCGGCTTGTCGTAGTCGCTGGCCACCTTGGCGACGCTCATATTCGGGCCGACGCCGACGCTGGCGGTGACGCCGACGTCGCGGTCGATTCGTTGCTTGACGTGGCGGGCGTACCCCTCTGCGAGGGTTCGTCTCTCGTCGTCTCCACCGCCCACCGTCTGCCACGCCGTCCGCTCGGTGACGTCGAGATACGCCTCGTCGATGCTCACCTCGCGGACCACGTCGGCGCAGTCGTGGAGAATCTCCTTGACCTGCGCGCTCACCTCCTTGTAGAACGCCATGTCGACCGGGCGGTAGTGGCCGACCGCGGGGATGTCGGGGGCTATGGGGTCGCCGTCGGCGTCCAGTTCGGTGTCCTCCGCCCGGGGGAGCGCGTTGAGTGCTCCCGTGATGGGTTGGGCGCTGTCGACGCCGTGTTCACGGGCCTCGTAACTCGCGGTGGCGACAGCGCCGTGGCCTTCGCCGGGTTCGTAGCCCATCCCGACGACGACGGGTTTCCCTTCGAGTTCGGGTTCCCTGAGGCGCTCGCAGGACGCGTAGAAGCAGTCCATGTCGACGTGGAGGACGATACGCTCCTCGGCGTCGCATCTCGCGCCGGGGAGCGTCTCGCCGCTCATCAGTTCGGGGTTGGCGTCGGAGCGTTCTTAGTGTTTCCCAACCGGAGTGAAACTGGTCCGCGCCGGGTCCGAACGTTCATATCGGTGTGAGAACCACGATTGCTATGGTCGGCGAACGACTCGTGACGGGCGGCGCGTTGTTCGTCGCCGGCACCGTGGTCCTCTGGGTTGGCTACTACATCGTCTTCGGCGACGGAGCCGACCGGTTCACGGACGCTCGCTCGAAGACCGCGGCCGACGACCGACGGGTGGCGCGTCTGGCCGGCGGCCTCTCGTTTTTCGTCGGCATCGTGACTGTCGTGTATGGAATTCTCGCCGCGACGAGCGGCTTGAACGCGGTTCTCTGGGCGGGATACGCGGTGACGGTTCTCGCAGGGGTCGTCGGCGCCGCCGCCTTCGCCGGATTCGGTCGACGGTACTGAGCGTTCGACTACTTCAACCGCTCTTGGAGGAACGACGGGTGTGCGGCCGTGACGCCGTCGATGCTCAGAATCTCGTCGCTGATGACGTCGCCGAGCGAGTCGCCGTCCTTCGCGCGGACCTCGGCCATCAGCATGTGGTCGCCCGACGAGGTGTACAGCGCCTCCACCGCGTCGAGGTCTTTCATCGCGCGCGTGGCCTCGACGTACCGCTCGCTCTCGACGTCGACGCCGACCAGCGCGATGGACTGTCCGGAGAGTTTCTTGGGGTCGACGTCGGCTGAGTAGCCGACGATGACTCCGCTGTCCTCCAGTTTCCGGATGTACTTCCGGACTGTCGGTTTCGACACCCCCGCTCGTTCGGCGATATCGGCGTAGGAGGCCTGCGCATCCTGCTCCAACACGGCGAGGATGCGGTCCTCCGTAGATATGGCACCCATGCGCTTTTGTTTCGTTTCCCGGCAAAAATATGTTGCGAACGCGAAATCAGTTCTTCGGGATGTGAAATGGCTGTCGCGATGGCGGTCGCTCCCGAGGCGGTTCGCGAAAGAATCGAACGAGAGCGACGGGTCGGTCGCTTACTTGTGCTTGTCGAGGAAGTTGTCGTACGAGCGCTCCCACTCGTAGCTGTCGTCGAAGTAGCGCTCCGCCAGCGGTTCCTCGGGCATTTCGCCAATCTGCTGTTTCTCCTGCTGGTAGGACGGGCGGTCGCTGTCGACGTAGTAGCGACCGGTGAGGACGGTGCCCTCGTGGAGGGCGTCCTCGGTCTCGTGCATCATCTCCGCGGCCTCGCGGCGGTCGGTGTTGTCGAACTCGTAGTCCTCGGAGTCCTGGATGTCGACGTACGGGACGTACTGTCGGGCGTCCTTGTTCCACGTCGGACACTGCGTCAGGAAGTCGACGTGCGAGAAGCCGTCGTGCTCCATCGCCTCGACGATGATGTCTTTCGCCTGGTTCGGGTTGACCGCCGCGGTGCGCGCGATGTACGACGCGCCGGAGGTCAGCGACAGCGACAGCGGCCGAAGCGGCTGCTTGGCGCTGCCGTGCGGCTGAGTCTTCGACTTGTGACCCATCGGGCTCGTCGGCGAGGTCTGGCCCTTCGTGAGGCCGAAGATCTCGTTGTTGAACACGATGTAGGTCATGTCGTGGTTCTCGCGGGCGCTGTGCATGAAGTGGTTGCCGCCGATACCGTAGCCGTCACCGTCGCCGCCGGCGGCGACGACCTGCAGGCCGGGGTTGGCGAGCTTCGCCGCGCGAGCGACCGGCAGCGAGCGGCCGTGGATGGTGTGGAAGCCGTAGCTCTCGAAGTAGCTGTTGAGCTTCCCCGAGCAGCCGATACCCGTGACGAGCAGCATCTCGTCGGGCGATTTGCCGAGTTCCGCGGCCGCGCCCTTCAGCGCCTTCAGGACGCCGAAGTCACCACAGCCGGGACACCACGTCGCCTGCGGTTCGAGACCGGGCGTGTAGTCGTTGCGGTCGATTTCTTTGCCTTCTCCGATTGCGCTGAATGCACTCATGATTAGTCACCCGCTGCTGGAACGTACTTGGTTCGCGTGTGGGGATGGTCGTCGTTCTCGACGATGTTGACCTCGAAGCCCTCGACGATGTCTTGGGGCTCGAAGGGGTTGCCGTTGTACTTCAAGAGGCTCGAGAGCTTGTCGCCGTAGCGTCCGACCTCCTTCTGGGTCAGCCCGCGGAACTGCGCGGAGGCGTTCATCTCGACGACGAGCACCTCGTCGACGCTCTCGATGAACTCACTCACCTGTTCGACCGGGTACGGCGCCATCTCGCTGACGCCGAGCATCTTCACCGAGTGGCCGTCCTCGTTGAGACGGTCGACGGCCTCCTCGACGGTACCCTGCTGGCTGCCGAAGGTGAGGAAACCGTACTGGGCGTCCTCCTCGCCGTACTCGGAGTTGTTGACGACCTCGCCGTCGAGTTCCTCGCGGATAGCTTCGAGTTTGCGCATCCGCTTGTTCATCTGGAACACGCGGTTCTCGGGGTCCTCGCTGATGTGCCCCTCGGGCATGTGCTCGTTACCGGTGGCGAGGAAGCGGCCGCCCTTCTGGCCGGGAATCGACCGCGGCGCGACACCGTTGTCCTCGGGCGTGTCGTAGCTGAAGCGGGAGAACTTGCCGGAGTCGTCGTGCGGCGCGTCCGCGATTTCGGCCTCCGTCAAGGTCGAACCCAGCGACGGGTTCGGCTCCTCGTCGAAGTGGCTCGCCGGCACGTTCACGAGTTCGCCGCCGAGCTTCTGGTCGTAGAGCACGATGCTCGGAATCTGGTACTCGTAGGCGATCTGGAACGCCTTGCGCGTCTGCGTGTACGCCTCGGCGACCGTGCCGGGCGCGAAGACGATGCGGTGCGAGTCGCCCTGCGAGGTGTACAGGACGTGTTCGAGGTCGCCCTGTTCGGGTTTCGTCGGCATCCCGGTCGAGGGCCCGGCGCGCATCGCCTCGATGAGGACGACGGGCGTCTCGGTCATCTCCGCGAGGCCGAGCGGCTCCGACATCAGCGCGAAGCCGCCGCCGGACGACCCGGACATGGCCTTGACGCCCGCGTGGCTCGCGCCGAGTGCGAGCGCCGCCGCGGCGATCTCGTCTTCGACCTGCTCGGAGATGCCGCCGAGTTCGGGCAGGTTCTGCGACATGATGGTGAACACCTCGGTCCACGGCGTCATCGGGTAGCCCGCGATGAAGCGGCAGCCTTCGTCGATGGCGCCGTAGGCGATGGCGTCCGACCCGGACATGAGCACCTGCTCTTCGTCGTGTTCGCCCTCGGGAATCTTCACGTCGTGGGCGTCGACGTCGTACTCCGATTCGACCATCTCGTACGCCTCGTGGAGAATCTCGAGGTTCGGTTCGAGAATCTTCTCGGGCATCGCGTCGGTCATCAGTTCCTCGATCCACTCGAGGTCGATGCCCGCGAGCGCGCAGGTCGCGCCGACGCCGGCGGTGTTGCGCATGACCTCGCGGCCGTGTTCGCGGGCCATCGTGCGCAGGTCGAGGTCGTAGACGTGCCAGTCGTTCTCCTCGACTCGTTCGTCGAAGTCTTCGATTTCCGACGCGTCGAGCAAGCCGGAGTCGTAGATGATGACGCCGCCCTCGCGGAGTTCGTCGAGGTTCTCCGAGAGCGGTTTGATCTCCTCGTTGCCGTAGTAGGCGTTCTGCTGCGGGTTCCGGGCGAACGAGTCACCCAGCGCGAGCAGGAAGTTGTAGCCGTCCCCACGGGACTTGACGGGGTCGGCGGAGGCCCGAATCTCGGTGTACGTGTGGCCGCCGCGAATCCGCGACGGATAGTGTCGATGCGTGAAAACGTTGAGGCCCGAGCGCATCAGGGCCTTCGCGAAGTTCTGGCTCGTCGAGGCGATCCCGTCCCCGGATCCCCCTGCGATTCGCCAGATGAGTTCGTCGTTAGTCATATTTGAGTCCTGGCCCGTGTCGGGCCGCCAGTGTGCGATTGTAGCCATCTACCAAGTAAAGTCTTTGCTATAGGTTGTCATAGAATGATTATGAAGAATCGAAGAAACGCCCGTCGGTTGCCGGAATTTGCAGCCGTTTACAACTACGAATCGAGTTCTACGTTTACAAATGCATTCGACGAAAAGTCGGGTTAAATTTCTATCATAATGGGGCGATAGTCAGTCGAGAACGAACGCAGCGCCGACGTTACTGGTTCTCCGGACTACTCGGGTGGTACTCGGTGTCGTACTCGCCGACCTGTCCGTCCAAGCGGTCGGGATTGATGCGCCCCGCCAACAGCATGAAGTCCAGTACTGTCACCCACAGCATCGCCTCCACGACGGGCACCGCACGTGGCGGCAGCACCGGATCGTGGCGGCCGACGACCTGCACCTCTTTCTCCTCGCCGGTCTCCCAGTCGACGGTCGTCTGCTCTTTCGGAATCGACGTGGGCGCGTGCCACGTCGCCTCGCCGTAGATCGGTTGGCCCGTCGTGATGCCGCCCTGCAGGCCGCCGTGTTTGTTGCCCACGGGGACTGGGTCGCCCTCTTCTCCGAACTCCCAGTCCTCGTTACGGTCGTGACCGGTCCACTCGCTGGCCTCCTTGCCGAGGCCGTACTCGACGCTCGTCGTCGCCGGAATCGAGAACATCGCCCGGCCGAGGCGCGAGGGGAACGACTCGAAGCGCGGCGCACCGAGGCCTCGCGGAACGCCGCGGGCCTCGAAGTAGATGCTCCCGCCGATGGAGTCGCCCTGTTTCTGGTACTCGTCGGTGAGTTCGCGCATCTTCTCCGCCGTCTCGGGGTGCGCACAGCGGATGTCGTTCTCCTCTGTGTGTTCGAGCATCTCCTCGAACGTCACCTCGGGAGCCTCGACGTCGCCGATTTTGTTGACGTGCGCTTTGATCTGGATACCGTATTCGGACTGCTCCAAGACTTGCCGGGCGACCGCGCCCGCGGCGACCCAGTTCACCGTCTCGCGCGCGGACGAGCGCCCGCCGCCGCCCCAGTTGCGCGTGCCGAATTTAGCAGAGTACGTGAAGTCGCCGTGGGAGGGTCGCGGCGCGGTGACGAACGGTTCGTACTTGCCCGAGCGCGCGTCCTTGTTCTCGATGGTCATCCCGATGGGCGTGCCCGTCGTATATCCATTTTGGAGCCCGCTGTGGATGGCCACCTCGTCGGGTTCGCCTCTGCTCGTCGTTATCATCGACTGGCCGGGTTTGCGCCGGTCGAGTTCTCGCTGAATCTCCTCCTCGTCGAGTTCGACGCCCGCGGGACAGCCGCTGACGACGACGCCCATCGCGTCGCCGTGGCTCTCGCCGTAGGTCGAAAACTGGAACAGTCGTCCGAAGCCGTTGCCGTTCATTACGGGGGCGTCGGTGTCGCGGCCATTTAGTGTTTGCAGAAAGGCGCAATCGTGGCGACGGGGAAACCTCATCTCGTCGGCAATCATTTCTGCACCTATGACCGATCCCGCCGTCGTCGACTCGTCGAACATCGACCAGCGCTCACTGCGCGCGCGACTCCAAGACAAGTTCTGGCGCAGACATTCGAACCCGTGGAGTGCGGGCACGCGCTTCACCATCACGCCGGTGCTGATGTACGCTATCTACCATCGCAAGTGGCGTCTGCTCGCCGCCGCTGTCGCGTTCACAATCGTCAACCCGGTGCTGTTCTCCGAACCTGAGCGCACCGATAACTGGCTCAGCGAAGTCGTCCTCGCCGAAGAAACGTGGCTCGACGAAGGAAACGGAACGATGGACTTCAGCTACCCGAACGTCCTCAACGTAGTGAACGCCGTTTCCGGAATCTTGGCGCTTGTCTCCGCGATTCGACGGAAGCCGGTAGGTACTGTCGTCGGCACCGCTGGCATACTCGTGTTCAAGACGTGGTGGGTCGAGGCGATTCGGCGACGAACCGGCGTCAGCGAGCGGTGAGTCGGTTATTTCCGCTCATATCTCGTGCCGAGAACCGACGCCGTGTTCGGCGAACCTTCTTGTACGAAAACGGAACCAGACCGCCCATACTCTGAGAACCGCCGCGAACCGGACGAGGCGGGTGCACGGCGCACCGGTTCGCGTCAGTCGACGTTCGAAGCGCCGTCTGTCAGCCAATTCGGCCAAGCACTCTCTCTCTCTCGCGCCCGTCGCGCTACTCCCGCAACCGCACGTCCGCGCCGAGTCCGGTGAACACGTCGAAGAAGTTCGGGAACGAGACGTCGACGTGTTCGGCACCCCGAATCCGAGTCGTCCCGTCGGCGACGAGTCCGGCGACGGAAAGCGCCATCACGATACGGTGGTCGTGGTAACCGTCGACCGTCGTGCCCGCGAGCGCAGTCTCGCCACCCTTCACCGTCAGCACGTCCCGTTCTTCCTCGACGACTGCGCCCATCTCGGTCAACTCGTCTGCCATCGCGCTCACTCTGTCGGTCTCCTTGTACCGGACGTGCTCGCAGTTCTCGATGCGCGTCTCGCCGTCGGCGATAGCGCCGAGTGTTGCGATTGTCGGGAGCAAGTCTGGCGTGTCGCCGACGTCGACGGTGACGCCCGATAACTGAGATCTCCGAACCGTGATGCGGCCGTTCTCGCGGTCCCACTCGATAGCCGCGCCCATGCGTTCGAGAATCTCGACGATGGCGGCGTCGCCCTGCGCGCTCGGATGCGCGCCCTCGACGACCACCTCGTGGTCTTCCTCGGCGGCGACGGCACCTGCGGCGAGCAGGTACGAGATGGACGAGAAGTCGCCGGGGACGCGGTACTCGCCGCCGTCGGGGTCGTAGGACTGCCTGCCGGCGACCGAAAAGCCGCGCTCGGTCGATTCGGCGCTCACACCGAAGTCACGTAACACTTCGAGCGTGATGTCGACGTACGGCGCGGATTTGAGCTGTGTCTCCAGTTCGATGTCGATACCCTCCTCGGTGACTGCTCCGGCCATCAGCAGCGCCGAGATGTACTGCGAAGACACGTCGCCCGGAATCGACACCGTCCCCCCAGAAATCGGCCCTTTGAGGACGAGCGGCGCCTGTCCGTTGCCGCGGGTGCTCTCCGCGCGGCCACCCAGCTCCGAAACCGCGTCGAGCAGCGGTCCCTGTGGCCGTGAGCGGAGCGAGTCGTCACCGGTCAGCACGGTGATACCGTCGCCGAGCGCCGCGGCGGCGGTGACGAGGCGCATCGTCGTCCCGCTGTTCGCGCAGTCGATGACGTCGTCTGGAACATCCGGACGGCCGCCGAAGCCGTCGACTTCGAGCGTGTCGCCCTCGCGGGTCACGTCGCCGCCGAAGGCGTCGACGGCGCGCATCGTCGCTTCCGTATCCGCGCTCACGAGCGGGTCGTAGACGGTCGCACCGTCGCTGTAGCCGGCGGCGAGAATCGCCCGATGCGTGTAGCTCTTCGACGGCGGCGCGCGGGCTGTGCCGCGTACCCGAGACTGAGAGAGTTCCGCGTCCATACCGCGGTGTCCGTGCGAGTCGGTATCAGCGTACCGAAGGCGGAGACATTGCCTCTTGTCTCTTGCTTCCGGGAAGCCAACCACTTTACCGTCGCGGCGTCCCCTCGGAGGTATGGAACCTGACCTCTCCTCGCTCTCCGAGCATCTCGGCTCCGAAGGCTTCGACGGCTACCTCCTCGACGCCGACGGCGGCGACTCCAACCAGTTGTACCTCTCGGGGTTCGACGCGCCCGACCCCTTCGTCACCGTCTTCACCGGCGACGAGACCCGTCTGCTCGTCAGCGGACTGGAGTACGGTCGCGCGAAGAAGGAGAGTCGCGCCGACGCCGTCTTCCGATTCGCCGACTACGACTTCCGGCAGCGACTCGCCGAGTACGGCCCGAAGGAGGGTCGTGCCCGAACTATCGCCGCGTTTCTGGACGACGCGGAGGTAAAATCCGTGCTCGCGCCCGAACGCTTCCCGCTCGGCACCGCCGACGGCCTCCGCGAACAGGGCGGCGACGTGACCGCCGAGTCGCGCGACGTGCTCGGCGACATCCGCGCGGTGAAGACCGACGAGGAAGTCGACAACGTGCGCGCCGCCCAGAAGGCGAACGAAGCGGCGATGCGAGCCGCCGAGAATCTCATCCGCGCCGCCGACATCGCCGCCGACGGCACACTCGTCTACGAGGGCGAACCGCTCACGAGCGAGCGCGTCCAGCAAGAGATCGAGATTACGCTCCTGCGTGAGGGCTGTGCGCTCGACGAGACCATCGTCGCCTGCGGCGAGCACGCGGCCGACCCGCACGACCGCGGGAGTGGGCCTCTTCTGGCGAACGAATCCATCATCGTCGATATCTTCCCGCGGAGCAAAGCCACGAAGTACCACGCGGACATGACGCGGACGTTCGTCAAGGGTGAACCGAGCGACGAGATTCGCGAGTGGTTCGAACTGACCGCCGAGGCGAAGGACGCGGCGTTCGACGCGCTCGAACCCGGCGCGACGGGGGCGGACGTCCACGACGCGGTCTGCGACGTGTACGAGGACGCGGGCCACGCGACGTTCCGAAGCGACCCGACCACAGAAACAGGATTCATCCACAGCACCGGCCACGGTGTCGGCCTCGACGTCCACGAAGGCCCCCGGCTCAGCCCCGACGGCGAGGAGCTGAAACCCGGCCACGTCGTCACCATCGAACCCGGCCTCTACGACCCGGCGGTCGGCGGCGTCCGCATCGAGGACATCGCCGTCGTCACCGAGGACGGCTACGAGAACTTCACCGACTACCCCGTCGAACTCGTCGTCGACTGAGGTCGCCGAGCCTCGGTCGTTACCCGTTCTGCCCGTAACCCGAATCGAATAGCCGCGCCGACGTGGGGCCGGGGTCGGTCCCCTCGACGACGGCGTACTGCGAGAACTCCGAAACTCCGGCCTCCCGAAGCAGTTCCTCGTCGTAGAACTCGTTACCCGTGCACTCGGTCGGGTCGCGCGTCACGAGTTCGAGCATCGCGTCGACGACGATTTGGGGAGTACGCCAGTCCTCGGGTTGGCCGAGTTCGAAGTGCCGCGTCGCCTCCGTCTCGATGGCCGAGACGGGCCAGATGCTGTTGACGGCGATCTCGTCGCTCTGGAGCTCGTCGGCGAGCGAGCGTGCGAGGAACGTCATCCCGTACTTCGAGAGCGCGTACGCTGCCTTTCCGGGCGACGGTTCCATCGTCGTCGGCGGCGAGTTCATCACGACGTGGGCGTGGTCGCTCTCGCGGAGGTACGGCAGCGCCGCGCGCGACGTCACGTACGCCCCGCGGGCGTTGACATCCATCAGGAGGTCGAACCGTTTCGCGGGAATCTCGTCGACGCCGCCAAACTGGATGGCACCGGCGTTGTTGACGACGATGTCGAGCCCGCCGAACTCGTCGACGGTCCGTTCGATGGCCTCCTCGACGTTCGACTCGTCGCGCACGTCGAGTTGCAGCGCGATGGAGTCGCCGCCGCGTTCGCGTATCTCCTCGGTCGTCTGGGTGACGGTCCCCGGCAGGCGCTCGTGTTCGTCCATCGTCTTCCCCGTCGAGACGACGGCGGCCCCGGCGTCGGCGAAGGCGAGCGCCAGCGCCTTCCCGATGCCTCGACTGGTTCCGGTGATGAACGCGACGCGCCCGTCGAGCGGTTTCTCGGTCATGGGTCACGTTCTCGCGGTCGGGCCTTGACTGTTCGCGTCGCTCCCGCCACGTGCCGTTCGCGTCTGTCGCGTCCCGCGTCACGACGTCCCGGCGTCCGGTCGCTCCGCCGCTGCCCCCGACCGCAGATCCTCGAGCGTCTCGTCCTCGCGCCACTCGTCGACGACCTGCCGGAGCCCCTCGCGGTAGGTCGGGTACGTCGGCTCCCAACCGGTCGCCGCGCGGAATCGCTCGTTCGTCGTCGGCATCGACGTGGTGAACTGCGAGACGGCCTCCGACCCGACGGTCGCTCGCGCGAGCCACGCGGGTACCGGAAGCGGCCTCGGCGCGTCCAGATAGTCGGCGAACGTTCGGAGGAACTCTCGGGTCGACACCGGTTCGTCGTCGACGACGTGCCAGATGCCGTCGGCTCCCGACTCGGCGGCGGCGACGAACGCGCTCGCGGCGTCGTCGGCGTGGATCGGCGCGACGACGACCTCGTCGCGGCCGAGCGGCCCTCGTCCGAGAGCGGGGAGGCGACGCCGCAGGAGCCGCTCGGCGTACTGGCGAGTGTGCGCCGCGTCCGGCGCGTAGAGGACGCCGCAGCGCAACACGGAGGCCGAAAACGGCGCGTCGTGACTCGCGGCCATCGCTATCTGTTCGGCGTCGACGGCCGACTGCGTAATGCGCGTCGGCTCTGGCGGCGACGACTCGTCGAACGGGTCGCCCCGAGAGTTCGCGGCTACCCAGACGACGCTCTGCTGGATGTAGCGTTCCGCCCCGACCGACGCGGCGGCGGTCGTGAGCGCGCGCGCACCCTCTCGGCGGACGCGGTCGTTTCGGTTCCACGCCTCCGTCGTCGGGTTCGGGTCGGTCGGAATAGCGGTCGCCGCGTGGATAACGACATCCGCGCCCTCGGCGGCGAGCGCGAGCGAGTCCGCGTCGAAGAGGTCACCTCGATACGGTTCGCCGCCGCGGTCAGCGACGAGTTCGTCCCCTTCGGCGTCCCGCGTCAGAGCGACCACGTCGTGACCGCTCTCTGTGAACTGCGAGACGAGACGCCGCCCCAACACACCTGTCGCACCGGCTACGAATACGCGCATAGGAGTGAGGCCAAACGCACGGCAAAAAATGTTACTCGTGTTACAGTCTCTCGTGCGGAGTTCCGCTATCAGAACCCACTTCGCCCGGCGCCGACAACGCTCGGCGTGAACTGGCGCTACCGGAACACCGTACTGGTCCTCTGTACGCTCGCGTTCTTCGCGACGATGGTCGCGCGCCTCGCCATCAGTCCGGTCGTCCCCGACATTACGGCGCAGTTCGGCGTCTCGAACGGTGCGGTCGGCCTCGCGCTCGCGGGAATGTGGGCCGCCTACGCGACAATGCAGTTTCCCAGCGGCGTCCT
This sequence comes from Haloprofundus halobius, assembly GCF_020097835.1. Lineage (GTDB taxonomy): Archaea > Halobacteriota > Halobacteria > Halobacteriales > Haloferacaceae > Haloprofundus > Haloprofundus halobius. The sequence continues at coordinate 1,488,056 of NZ_CP083666.1, read as the reverse complement.
CGGCGAACGATTCGGCGAACGCCGCGTCATCCTCGCGGCCGTCGGACTCACTGCGGTCGCCAGCCTCCTTCTCGCCGTCTCGCCCTCGTTTCCGGCGTTCGCGCTGTTCACCATCGCACTCGGCGCGGGCGCGGGACTGCACTACACCGTCGCGACGACGTTCATCTCCAAGCAGTTCTCGAACATCGGCCGCGCCATCGGCGTCCACGTCGCCGGCGGCCCGCTCGCGGGACTCTCGGTGCCCGTCGTCGCCGCGCTCGTCGCCGCGCGCTACGACTGGCAAACTGCGATGCTGCTCGGCGCAATCGCCGCAGTTCCGGTGTTCCTCCTGTTCCAGCGGCGCATCGAACCCACGACGCCGGAGCGGCCCGACCAGCCGATGCGCGAGCGGTTCGCGTTCGCCTCGCTGTTCGAGTTGCTCTCGCGGCCCGAAATCGTCTACACCACCGTTCTGGCCGTCGCCGGCGCGTTCACCTGGCAGGCGACGGCCTCGTTTCTCCCGACGTTTCTCGTCGCCTACCACGACCTCTCGGCGGCGACGGCGAGCGCGCTGTTCTCGCTATACTTCGTCGTTCACGGCGCGACCCAACCGGTGATGGGCTACCTCTCGGACCGGTTCGACCGCGACGCCGCCGCCTCGCTGTCGATGGGTCTCGGCGTAATCGGCTACGTGACGCTCGTCGAAGGGTCGACGCTCCCCGTCTTCGCCGTCGGCGCGTGCATGGTCGGCGTGGCGATGAGTTGGGGCGCACCGATTCAGTCGCGCTTCATCGACAAACTCTCCGCGGAGGAGCGCGGCGCGGGGTTCGGTCTCGTCCGCACGGTGTACATGCTGCTCGGTGCGACCGGCAGTTTCGTCGTCGGCGCGCTCTCGGACACCGCGGGGTGGGCCGTCGCCGTCGGCCTCCTCGTCGTCGTGATGGGTGTCGGCTTCTCGGTGCTCGCGGTGAATCGAGCGCTGAAGTTGGGGTTGTGAGAAGCGAGAGTTCGTCGCGGGCGACGAATCAGCCGATTCGCTGCGGCGGCGGACCGTTCAAATCCGAGTCCGTCGCGATAGTGAGCGAGACGACGAGCAGGACGAGGCCGGTTCCGACGCCGAACGCAATCCAGAGGGCGTGCGCACCCGCGAGAAACGGGGTGACGACGGCGACGACTGCCAACAGGGCAATCACGGCCGCCCCGAACTTACGCCGTTTGGCGTCCTCGGCTCTCGTGTCTCTCATACTGTGTCAACGTATCACGGACCCGTTAAAGATTGCGACTCTGACACGTGATACCGGATAGGCAGCATCGAACGGCTTTTGCGACGCCACTGGCAACGGATGCGCAATGAAACTGCTCATCGTCGGCGCCGGGTCGATGGGTCGATGGGTCGCCGACACGCTCTCGGCGGAGGTCGCGTTCGCCGACACCGATGCTCGGGTGGCCGAGGCGGCGGCCACGGCCCACGGCGGCCGCGCCGTCTCGACGGACACCGACGAGCGCTTCGACGCCGTCTGTCTCGCCGTCCCCATCTCGGCCGTCGAGTCGGCGATTGCCACGTTCGCACCGAACGCCGACAGCGCCGTCTTCGACGTGACCGGGGTGATGGCCAGTCCGCTGTCGGCGCTGCGCGAACACGCTGCCGACCGCGAACGCGCGAGCTACCACCCGCTTTTCGCCCCCGAGAACGCGCCGGGGAACGTCGCCGCCGTCGTCGACGAAGGCGGCCCGACGCTCGACGCCGTCGACGAGGCGTTCACGGTCGCCGGAAACGATGTCTTCGAGACGACGGCCGGCGAACACGACGGCGCGATGAAGACTGTCCAGTCCGGCGCGCACGCCGCGGTGCTCGCCTACGCGCTCGCCGCGGACGACGTGCGCGAGGAGTTCGCGACGCCCGTCTCCGCCGCGTTGGACGATATCGTCGACACCGTCACCGGCGGCACCCCGCGCGTGTACGCGGAGATTCAGGAGACGTTCGACGGCGCGTCCGCCGTTGCCGAGGCAGCCGCCCGAATCGCAGACGCCGACGGCGACGCGTTCGAGCGACTGTACCGGGAGGCGGGGCGTCACGAGTCGGTCGAACCCGACGAACTCGGACGCGGCGTCGGCGACGACGGAGGCGAGGAGCGATGACCGACCGCGAGGCCGTCGTCTCGAACGCGAAGTATCTGCGCAACGTCCGCCCCATCGACCCCGAGGAGATAGCCGAGTACATCGAGGGCTACCCGCATCCGGCCGTCGTCAAGCAGACCCTCCGCGAGGAGGCGTTCGACCTCGGGTTAGTCGAACAGGAGGACGGCACGTTCGTCCCCGTCGACGACACGCCCGTTCCCGTCCGCGACTGGCGACCGACGGCGCTTCCCGACGACTACTCGTTCGCCGTCGAGGACCTGCTCGTCGAGCGCTACGGCGCGAACTGGCACACGGGCGAATCAGGAGACGAACTCCGCGAGGCCGTGCGTCGGCTGAAGGAGGATTACTACTACCAGAACGACGTGGCGTACGACGAGACGGCCGCACTCGGCTACGCCGTCTACCACCTCGCCGACTACTACGCAGAGGTGGGCTACGTGTCGAACGACCTCGCCGAGAACGGCCTGCTCCCGAGAACACTCCGCGTCGTCGACGTGGGCGCGGGCGTCGGCGGTCCGGCGCTCGGCCTGCACGACTACCTGCCCGAAGATTCACTCGTCGACTACCACGCCGTCGAACCGAGTGCCGCCGCCGACGTGCTCGACCGACTGCTCGGGGAGACGCGCGAGAACTTCCGGACGACGGTTCACCGCGAAACCGCCGAAGAGTTCGACCTCGATTCGCTCGGTGACGTCGACCTCGTGCTGTTCGGCAACGTACTCAGCGAACTGGACGACCCCGTAGCGGTCGTTCGTCGCTACCTCGACGCGCTGGCCGACGACGGCTCCGTCGTCGCGCTCGCACCCGCCGATCGAAACACGAGCATCGGACTCCGGGAGGTCGAACGCGCGGTCGAATCGGAGGCGGGCGCGACGGTGTACTCGCCCGAACTCCGCCTGTGGCCCGGGATGACGCCCTCGGACCGCGGGTGGTCGTTCGACGTGCGCGACGACGTGGGGACGCCGGCGTTCCAACGCCGCCTCGACGAGGGCGGCGAGGGAGACGGCACGTTCACGAAAACGTCGGTGCAGTTCTCCTACAGCGTACTCCGAAAGGACGAAAAACGCCGCGTCGACCTGCGCGCCGACCGGAGTCGCCACGCGCGGATGGCCGAGATGGAACGGCACGTCACCGACCGCATCGACCTCCTGGCGGTGAAACTCAGTCACAATCTCGCCGACGACGAGAGCAGGAACCCGGTGTTCAAAGTCGGCGACGGCAGCCAGTCGGTCGACCACTACGCCGTACTCACGAGAGAGTCGGGACTGAACCGCGAACTCACAGAGGCGGAGTACGGCGCGATTCTCGGCTTCGAGAACGTTCTGTGTCTTTGGAACGACGACGAGGAGGCGTACAACCTCGTCGTCGACGCGGAGACGTTCGTCGAAATCGTCGCTCCCTGAACCGAAGACGCGCTGCGACCACCTCCGCGGCACTCAGACGCTCGTCGCGTCGAACCGACCGACCGCCGCGCGAACCCCGCCGTACGCGACGACGGCGACGGCGACGTAGCCGGCGACGACGAGTGTCACCGTCGCATCGGCGCTGCCGATGGCGAGACGAGCGACGACGTTCGTCGGACTCAACGGGGAAAGGGTCGCGCCCGCGAAGGCGAGGAGCACGCCGAGCGAGTAAAGCAACTGGGCAGTCCGCCGCTCCGCGGTGAGGAGCGAAACAACGACGCCCAAACCAGCCGCGAGCACCGCCAGCGCGGCAACGAGCGCGAGCAACCGCCCCGCCCCGTAGACGGCGGTACCGTTGAGCGAGAGCACCGCGAGCCACAGCGCCGCCTGCGCGGGGGCGAGTCCCGCCGCCGCCAGCGACTTGCCGTCGACGATGTCGGTCAGCGACAGCGGCGCGACGCGGAGGAGTTCGAGCGTGCCGCGTTCGAACTCCTCGGTCACGGAGTCGACGACGAGCGAGCCGCTGATGAAGACAGGGAGAAAGAGCAACAGCGGAATCAGCGCCGTGTAGGTGAAGCCGTGGTACGGGCTCGTCGGCGGCGCGTCCGGCAGTTTCAGCGGCGGCGACGAGAGCTGTCCCGCGCGCTCGGCTCGCTCCCGACGTTCGAGTTCCCGGAGCGTGTCGCGCACCTGTGTGACGGTCACCGTCGTCCTGACGTTCTCGTCGCGGACCGTCGCGGCGACGTGTATCCGCCCGCCGCGGCGGTCGGCGTGGAGCACCGCGTCGACCTGCCGTCGGTCGAACGCCTGCTGTGCCGCCGTCTCCGAGTCGAAGAGAACCGGCTGTGTCCCGGAGACGCTGTGGGCCGCGTAGACGAGTTCGTAGCGGGCCTCGCCGGAGACGCCGACGTCGACCTCGTACCCGTCGGCGCCGCCGGGGTCGTACAGCGAGACGAGGCCGACCACGAGAAACGACGAGAACGCTGCGATGAACAGCTGGATGAGCAGCGCCAGCACGATGGTCTTCTCCGACCGCAGGACCGAGAGCTCGCGACGCGCGACGGTGAGACGCCGGTCACGCAACGGCGATCACCACCGCGAGGTTGTAGAAGGTGTGAACGGCGACGGCGACCACCAACGCTGCGGCGTAGTGAAACCGATTCTTGCTCGCGCCAACTGCAGTCAGGCTCGTCGTGACGACGTGGAGGAGAAGCGGCGCGGCCAAGAGCGCGAGTGCGCCGGCCCCGCCGATGCCGGGAACGCCCGAGGAGACGAACGCCGCCTGTCCGAGCGCCAACTCCGGAAGCCCGACCAGTTGGACGACGGCGGTCACTTTCTCGCCGACGAAGAAGCCGACGGCCGACAGCGAGCCCAAGACGACCGCCGTCGACACCGACCGCTCGAAGCGGTTCTTCTCGAAGCCGGCGTAGACGTGGACGCTCTTGGCGAACTCCTCGACGGCGGCGATCGATGCCAACAGAAGCGGCATCGAGAGCTGTACCGGCAGCGCGAAGAGGACGGCGACGGTGAGCAGTTCGGCGACGAAGACGAACGGGATGAACAGCGCGCTCAGCACGGCGACGGAGCGCTTCCCCGAGAGGCGACTGTCGAGCGCGTCGAGGAACTTCAGCGGGACCGCCCGCTGGGTGAACAGGTCCTCTTCTCGATACACGCCGACGCCGAGCAGGAACAGCACGCCGGAACCGAAGTAGAAGGACCCGGTGGCGAAGGCGTACTCGCCCGCCGACACGGCCGCGCCCTGCAGGTCGCGGACGACGAGCGTCAGCGGCGAGATGAGCGCGATGGGCGTCACGTCGGTGAAGATGGCCGGGACGAACGCGTAGGTCGTCAGGAAGACGGAGAGCGCGACGGTGACGAACGTGAGTTCCTTGAACGACCGGGCGAACATCGCGCCGACGAACGTCGCCGCCAGATACGCGAGCGCCAGCGGAAACACCGCGGCCACCGAGAGCGGACCGCCGCCGACGAGGACGGCGACGAGCGTCGTCACGCAGAGGATGGCCAGCGCGTACGGGAGCGTCTTCCCGGCGACGATGCTCGTCGGCGACAGCGGCGCGACCAGCAGCAGTTCGCCGCGGCGGTTGATGCGCTCGTTGAGCATCGTGCTTCCGTACGACTGGATGACGAAGTTCACCGGCACGAGGAAGGCGAACGCGAGGACGAGCGACCCGAACGGGAACGGCGGGGCGACGTCCGCGGGCGAGCCGGTGCTCTGGCCGCCGAACAGCGCGCCGGTACCGCCGACGTCGGGGACGGCGAGCGCACCGTCGTCGTCGGACGAGCTACCCGCATCACTCGTCCCGCCGGATTCGTCGGATTCGCTCGACTCGCCCGACCCGTCAGCGGAACTCGACTCGCTTTCGGACGCCGACGGGTCGTCGCTTCCCGTCGCTGGACCGCCTGTAGCTCCGTCCGTCGCCGCCGACCCGCCGGACGTCTCGCCGCGTTCAGCGTAGCGTATCTCGACGACGACGGGGAACGCCGCCGACTGATTCCCCTCGGCGAGCATCCGCCGGTCGTTGTACGACTGGACGGCCGACCGGTACGCGGCGGCGGCCGCGCGGCCGCGCTCGGAGTCGGCGGGAGTGACGGTACTACCTCGAACCAGCGCGTCTATCTCGCCGTCACGGAGCGCCGTCTCGTCGGGCGGGTGCGCCGCGAGCGGGGGACTCTCGGTCACCGCGTCGTGGTACGGGCTGTCGGTCGCGATGCCGACGCGGTAGATGTCCTCGTCGAGCGCGACGCCCGCACCGCCCGTCGAGAGCGCAGCCATACCGAAGACGCCGACGAGAACCGCGGCGGCGAACGCCGCCCCGGCGGTTTTGCGGTCGAAGACGCCGACCGTTCGGGCGGTCTCCCAGCGAGCGACGCGGAGCGTCTTTCGCGTCCAGTCGGCGACGCGCTCGGCTGTCGTTCGAGTCCAGTTGCCGACTCGGTCGGGGATATCGCCTCGACCACCGTCGCTCACGACTCACCTCGGGCCGTCGACCCGTCGTCGCCGGCGATATCGAGAAAGAGCGCTTCGAGGCTCGGTTCCTCGGTTCGAATGTCGGCGATTTCGCCGCCGTTGGACTCGGCCTCGGCGCGGACTGCTTCGACGGCGGCCATGTCGCCGACGACTCGGCGGTAGCGGGTTCGCATCGCGTCCGCGGGGGTCGTACTGTCTTCGACCCGCTCGGCTCCTTCGACGGGCACTGTCGTGAACACGCGGTAGGTCGTCCGGCCGTGTCGCTTCCGAATCTCGGCGACGGTGCCGCGAGCGACGATTTGGCCGCGGTTCATGATGATGACGCGGTCGCAGACGCTCTCGACGTGGTAGAGGTTGTGTGCGCTGAACAGCACGGTCTTGCCCGCCGCGGCGAGTTCCTGCGTGAACTCCAGCACGTAGTTCGTCGTCAGCGGGTCGAGACCGCTGGCCGGTTCGTCGTAAATCAGTACGTCGGGGTCGTTGACGAGCGACCGCGCGATGGCGACTTTCCGCTTCATCCCCTTCGACATATCGCCGAGACGACGGTCTCGGTGCTCCAGGTCGAGGCGGTCCAGCGTCTCCTCGCTCCGCCGAATCGCCTCCGCCCGCGGCACGTCGTAGAGGTCCGCGAAGAACCGCAGGTACGACCGCGGCGTCATGTCCTCGTACAGCGGCGACTCCTCGGGCAGAAAGCCGAGCGACGAGCGCATCTTCGGGTCGACGGCGTCGTAGCCGGCGACGGTCGCTTCCCCGGCGGTCGGTTCGATGAGCCCCGAGAGCATCTTCAGCGTCGTCGTCTTCCCCGCGCCGTTCGGCCCGACGACGCCGAATATCTCCCCCTCGCCGACCTCGAACGAACTCCCCTCCACGGCGACGAACCCGCCGTACTCCTTTCTGAGGCCCTCGACTGTTATCACGGTCGGGTCGAAGACCAACGACTTGATAAAATTATTGAGTGTCTTCGGAGACTTCTACCTCCTAACTAGTTGCAGATAAGATACGTTCCGCGGTGTCTGTCTCTCGATATGTCGATTTGTTCACTCGTGCGACCTTTTACTACGTGAAAGGTCGTGGTGGGGGGTGTGGCGTACGGTGACGACCTAACCCCGCGCTCGACGTTGCTCATTACCGGAGGGATCGCGCTCGTCTGCTTCGTCGCGGCGGCGATCCTCTCGATTCTGGGACCGGGGTTGCTCGGAACGACAGTGCTCGTCGGCGTCTTTGCCGTACTCGGCGTCGCGATCCTCGCCGGTGGCGTCGCTGGCGCGATGTATCTCGTCGTGTTCGAGGAGTGAGAACCAGTTACCGAGCGTCGCTCAGATCAGTCGTCGTCGCGGTCCGATTCGTCTCGGTTACCGCCGCGTCGCCAGACGTTGTCCGCGGAGACGCCGTTCGGCGCGGTGTGGCTCACGTCTTTCATCGTTCGTTTCTCTCCGTCTCGTGCGTCGGTGCTCCGTGACATCTTGGACCACGCTACCCAGCGACCCTTCTTAACGCTTTCCGGGAGGACGTAATAACATTCAATATCACACTTACGTCCTTATATTCGGCGTCGATTCGGCGGGAGTCGCCGCCTATCGGCCGACGACGGGACTTTGACGCGACGGGCGGCCAGAGGGTGTGGGGAGAACACAGGTGGCAGTACGACGAACGCCGAACGGAAGACGACTCGTCGTCAGTCGTATCGTCGGCGTTCCCGCCGAGCGCGCGCGGGACGTATCGGTCGAGACGCGTACTGGCCCGAGTGGGGACCGAGCGTCCGGGCGGTCGACCCACCGGACACACGGATACGGGCGTCCCAGCGACGGGCCACGTTCGCGTCGCGGGCGTCCCAGCGACGGGCCACCGCGTCGAATCTCTCGAATCCGACGCGATACCGGGTTTCGGTCGTCTTCCGATTCCGGTTGCGGGCTACGCCGTCGTCTGTACCGTTGCGCTCCGACGAATCGAGCGTCTCGTCGCCGAGAGAACTACCCTCGAACGCTCACGGCGGCCGTTCCAGCGAGAACCGCTCGTCGGTCGTCGCGTACTGGCTTCCCGAGAGCCGACCTACTGCGTCGAGTTTCGTCACGTCCATCTTCCCGTCGGTGAGCAGTTCGTCGGCGACGTGCGCGTGGACGACTTCGCCGAGAATCATCGTCGACCGGCCGACCTCCTGGGCGTCGTAGAGGCGACACTCGAAGGCGACTTTCGCGTCGGCGACGCGTGCGGCGTCGACGGTCGTCGCCTCAACCTTCTGTAACTCGGCGTGGTCGAACTCGCTCTCGCCGTGTTCGAGCGTCGCGCTCGTCGCGTTCATCGCCCCGGCGAGGTCGCGGGTGACGACGTGGACGACGAACTCCTCGGTGGCGAGGACGTTCTTCGTCGTGTCTTTCCGATCGTCGCCGACGCCGACCGGCGAGAACATCACCACCGGCGGATCGGGCGTGACGACGTTGAAGAAACTGTACGGCGCGAGGTTGTCGACGCCGTCCTCGCTACGGCTGCTCACCCACGCGATGGGGCGGGGGACGACCGCCCCCGCGAGGAGGCGATACGGCGAACCGAACGCGTCGGGCGCGCCCTCCATTCAGTCGTCTCCGTAGCCTTTCTCGAACGGGTCGATTTCGCTGCTGCCGGGTTTCTCCTCGTCGTAGGTGAACCCCGGACCCATCGTCGCGAGTTCGAAGACGAGGCCGTCGGGGTCGGTGAAGTAGATGCTCTCGAAGTACGTCCGGTCCTTGACGTTGGAGACACGGACGCCGTGGTCCATCAGGTGCTCGCGCCACTCGCCGAGGGTTTCTCTGTCCTCGACGCCGAAGGCGAAGTGGTGGCTCGCCCCCGGGCCGGGGACGCCCCGGGAGTCGGGGTACTCGAAGTAGGTGACGTTCGTTCCCGGTTTGCCCTCGGGCGTCGAGGAGAAGTAGTAGTGCGGTGTCCCCGGGTCGTCGTAGTTCTGGGTCAGCTTCACCGTGTGCCAGCCGAGGACGTCCTCGTAGAACGCCTTCGTCTCCTCGATGTCGGTGCAGATGTTCGTCACGTGGTGCAGTCCGGTCGTCGGTGGTGCGTCGGTCATGGCTGTCGTTGGGGTGACGGTCGGTTAATCGTGTTGGCAGTTCGCGGTCGTTCGCGGTCGTTCGCGGTCGCTCGCCGTCGACTCAGAGCGCGTACGGCCACGACCCGGCCGCGCTGAGCGCGAGGAACGCGAGCGCGCCGCCGAGCATGGCGACGTTCTTGAGGAAGTTTATCAGCTCGCTCTGCTGTTGCTCGGCGGGCGCGGCCCAGAAATCGTGCATCAGCGGCGTCGTCACGAGCAGGAACACGACGAGCGCCCCCGCCGCGAGCGTCGGTAGCAGACCGAGCGCGATGCCGACGCCGCCGAACAGCAGCATCCCGCCGGTGAACGGGACCGCGAGTCCCGGTGTCGGGACGCCCTTGGCCTGCGCGTAGCCGACCATGCTCTCGGTGTCGAGGAAGTGGTTCAGACCGCTGAACGCGAGCACACCTCCGAAGAGGACGCGGCCGAGTAGGAAGGCGAGCCCGGCCGCCGGGCCGTCGAATGCGACCGCACTCTGCAGCGGCGTCATCGCGTCGCCTCCGTGGGCCCGTCGTGCTGGAAGCCGATCACCGATTCCGCTGTCGTCGTGAAACGTAGTTGCATCACGTTACCTGGTATTCGATACGAACCTATATATCCGTTCGCGGACATAGACGTGACCAGGTATCACCGATGTCATCCGAACTCGACCCCGAGAAGCCGCTGGCGGTCTGTCCGGTCATCGACTCGCTCGAACAGATCGGGTCGCAGTGGCGACTCATCGTCCTGCACGACCTCCAGGACGGCGAGAAGCGGTTCAACGAACTGAAACGCTCGACCGACGCGAGTTCGCGCACCCTCTCGCGCGTGCTCGACGACCTCCGCGAGATGGGGTTCGTCGACCGGCGACTGGAGGAGGACGCGCCGGTGGCGACGTACTACAGCCTCACACCGAAGGGACAGTCGCTCTGTCCGGTGTTCGAGGAGATCGAGTCGTGGGCCGACGAGTGGCTCGCCGCCGACGCCGAGTCGACGGCCGAGTCGCCGCCGCAGTGACCGCGAGTGAGAGAGGCGTCGACGTCGAACGATGACCGTCGTCGCACCGACCCCGCTCGCGACGATTCCCGCCGACCTACTGCAGGACGCGGTCGGTCTGTCGATGGAAATCGTCGACTTGCCAAACTGAGCGAAGTATCGTAAGTGTAGTTTCTGGCCGAAACGGATATTTCCTTGGGGAGTCTAATTATATACGAATACTTAACCCCCGTTTGTACGAAAGTTTCTTCATAGTACGGCGAGTTCGTCGAATCGGCGCGAAAGTCCTGTGCCAACCGTGTGAGTCTTCGACCAGTACTGTCGCATCGGGGTAGCACGCCGATGCGACTTCTCGCGCCGCCGTCCCGTTTTCTCGACACGCCCAAATTCGAGCGGTTCTAACCCGCTGCAACGTCGCCTACGCCTCGTTCGACCTCCGAGAGGATTTCGAGGCGCTGCTGAGCGCGACCCGTGACGAACCCGGCCAGACGGAGACCGAGCGTCGACTGCTCGAAAAGAGCGACCAGGTGCTGACCGACGACGCCGAGACGCGGGCGGTCGTCGAGGCGACGGTCGTCCGGTGGGCGCTCGATGACCTCGGTGTTGCCCCTCGTGACGGCTGTCGTCTCTCCTCGCGGCGAACCGTCGAACCGTCCGTCTGACGATAATGTCAGTATCTTTGACTGTGATGTATTACCAAACTATTAACCTACTGGAAAGAATAGCGTCGATTAAGAGAGGCGAACTATGGACCACACCGTACTCGTCGTCGACGACGACCCGGACATCGCGCACGGACACGCCGAGCGCTTGCGGAACCGATATCGCGTGCTGACCGCCACCAGCGGGGCCGAAGCGCTCGAACTCGCCGACGAGGCCGACGCCGTGCTGCTCGACCGCCGGATGCCCGGCATGTCGGGCGACGAAGTGCTCACCGCGCTGTACGAGCACGAGAACCCGCCGCAGGTGGCGATGGTCACCGCCGTCGACCCGACGACGGACATCGCAGAGATGCCGTTCGACGAGTACCTCGTCAAACCCGTCCGTCGCGACGACCTCTTCGCGGCGGTCGAGAGCCTGTTGGCCCGTGCGACGTACGACTCGCAGTTGCAGGAGTTCTTCGCCGTCGCCTCGAAGGTCGCGCTGCTGGAGACCGAACACGACGCGCGACAACTCGAATCGGACTCGAACTACCAGTTGCTGAAGCGTCGTCTCGCGAGCCTGCGGCGACAGACGACCGACCAACTAGAGGAACTCGGGGCCGAGAGCTACGCCGTCGCCATCGGGCCGGGCAACACCACGTAGCGTCTTACCGCCTCACCGATTCCGCCCCCTCACCGATTCGGTTTTCTCACTAATTCCGCCGCCTCACCGATTCCGCCCCCTCGCCGACCCGCTACTCCGTCCGCACGTCGAGCGCCGCGCCGCCGTCGTTGAACGCGGTGACGGTCCAGCCGTGAGCGTCGGCGATCCGGGCGACGATGCCGAGCCCCGTGCCGGAGCCGTTGCCGGTGGTGTGGCCCCACTCGAACAGGCGCGAGTCCTCCGGAAAGCCCGACCCGTCGTCGACGACGGCGAACCCCCGTGGCGTCTCGGAGACGCGGACGGTGACGTCGCTCCCGCCGTGACGGACGGCGTTGCGGAACACGTTCTCGAAAAACAGCGTCAGCAGCAGCGGGTCGGCGTCGAGTGAGCACTCGTCCTCCACGACGAGTTCGGCGTCGGACGCGCCGACGCGCGTCCACGCGTCCGTCGCCACGTCGCCGAGGTCGACCGTCTCCGGGGAGGCGGTGCCGTTGGCGACCGCTTCGGCCTCGTCGGCCAACCGGCGCAGTCGCTCTATCACGTCGTCGAGTCGTACCGGCGCGTCGTCGAACTCCGCCGCGTCGGCCGCGAAATCGAGCTTCATGAGCTGATTGCCGAGTTCGTGCGCGAGCGTCGACCCGTACGCGTCGACGGGGTCGACGGGGTCGACGGACGACGACGCCGCGACGTCGTCCGCGGCGGCGTCGAGAAGCGCCCGCCGAACGCGCGCCGTCGCCAGCGACGCGTCGACTGGAACCTGTTCGACGCCCGGCGGGAGCGCGGCGGTCTCGTCGCTCACGAACAGTCCGGGTGCGTCCGAGCGCGTCCGCGCCAGCGAGAAGATCTCCGACGACGGGGTCGACGGAGAACCGTCGGCGACGACGACCAGACAGCCGACGCGGCCCTCGTCGAGCGTCGAAAGCGCTGTGGGCGCGTCGTCGGTGTGGACGACGGCGACGGCCGACTCGCGAAGCGTTTCGACGAACTCGTCGACGAACTCGCCGCGGCCGAGGACGACCACTCGGCGGACGTCGGCCCCCGTCTGCGCGAGCGGTGATATCATCTAAAACGACATTACGCTACGAGGATATATCTCTTGTCACTCTGACGAACCAAATTGGGCACTCGTCGAAAGCGAAGCGATGACCACGGCACGTCATTGAGTGTAGTGATAGAGGGGGGCGAAATGGCTCACTCGGAGATTCGAACTCTGTGGAAGTGGTCCACTCCGTTTAGGACCTCCTGCACCGGAGTTCGCAGCTATCCGACGAACCGCCTGGCAGTTTGTAGAAATTTACAACCACTTATGTACCGTTAGTGTGTAGCCGCGGGTGTGACCAGTCGGCCACCCGTGCCGACGCCGACCGCTTCGCCCGGCACCGGTCGGAAATCGTCGTCCGGGCCTCACCCTCACACATGCGTAGAAAGGCACTCAGCGTTCTTCTCGTTCTCGTACTGCTCGCGACGCCGGCGACGGTGTCGGCCATCGAAGACCCGCGGTTCGAGGCGTACGTCCCGGAACCGACGGTCGCACCCGGCACGCAGTCGAACCTCTCGGTACAACTCGTCAACGACGCCGAGGACGTCGACGAAGAGGTGCGAAACGCGCGTAACGTCAAAGCGACGTTGAAGTCGGGCGGCACGCCCATCTCGGTTAAATCCGGCACGCGTCTCGTCGGCACGATGCCGGACGGCGAACCGGCGACCCTCGACTTCGGAATCGGCGTCCCCAACGACGTCGAGTCGGGGACGTACGACCTCGAACTCGAACTGACGTACGAGTACGACAACGACGAGCGGTCCACCGACACCGTCGACGTGACCGTTCGCGTCGACGACCGCGCGCGCTTTGTCGTCACCGACGTCGAGACGGACGCGCCCGCCGGCGGCAGCGGCGGGATGAACGTCACGATGCGGAACGTCGGCGAGAGCGTCGCCCACAACGCCTCGGTGAGCACCGAGACGACGAGCGCCGACGTCAGCTTCGGCGAGAGCGAATCCGCTAGCCGATTCGTCGAGCGGTGGGAACCCGGCGAGACGCAGACGTTCCGGTACGACCTAACCGTCGCGAACGACGCCAGTTCGGGTGCGCACACGATGCGCGCGACCACCGCCTACGAGAACGCCGACGGCGAGAGCGCCGAGTCCGCGCCCGTCTCCTTCGGCGTGACGCCGCTTCCCGAACAGTCGTTCGACCTGGAGAACGTCGACGGCTCGCTGCACGTCGGCGAGGAAGGCAGTCTGTCGGGCGAACTGGTCAACGCCGGCGAGACGCCCGCCCGCAACGTTGTCCTCGTCTTCGAGAGCCAGAACTCCAACGTCGAACCCGTCGAGACCGAGTACGCCGTCGGCACGCTCGGTCCGGGCGAGCGCGCCGAGTTCGACTTCGCGACGGACGTGACCGACAACGCCGACGCCGGGCCGCGACAGTTCTCGCTGGAGGCGCAGTACCGCAACGCCGACGGCGACCGGCGCACGAGCGACCCGCTCGACGTGCAGGTCGACATCGACGAACAGCGCGACGAGTTCAGTCTCGACGGCGTCAACGCGACGTTCGAGGCGGGCGAGAGCGGCGAACTCGTCGTCGAGGTGACGAACGAACGCGACGAACCGCTCCACGAGGTGTCGGCGAAGATATTCCCGGACGGTCCCATCACCGCCGACAGCAGCGAGGCGTACGTCGACGAACTCGCTCCCGGCGAGAGCGCGGAACTCGTCTTCGGCGTCAGCGTCGGCGGCGACGCGCTCGCGAAGACGTACCCGGTGCAGATGGACTTCCGCTACGAGGACCGCTCCGGCGACAGCCAGCTCTCGGACACCTACCGACTCCCCGTCGAGGTCACCGAGGGCGAGGGCGGTAGCCTGTCGCTGACGCTCGTCGGCGTCGGCGCTCTCGCCGCCCTCGGCGTCGGCGCGGTACTGTACCGCCGACGCAACGGCGGCGTCTGAGCGTGGCGCTGGACCACCAGCGCGTCGTCGACTGGGTGGACGAGCGTATCGTCGAGCGCTCGGGACGCGTCGTCGTCCTGTTTCTCGTCTTGACGCTCGTGTTCACCGCCGGTCTCGGCAACGTCTCCACGGAGGCGGGAACCGAACAGTTCGCCGAGGATATCCCGGCGAACCAGGCGCTCGAAGACATCAACCGCGAGTTCGGCGCGTCGTTCGAGAGCGGGTCGGGGTCGACGCAGCTGATACAGCGCAGCCGGAACGTGCTGGCGAAACCGGCGCTGTTGGAGATGCTGCGCACGCAGGAGGCGCTCGACGACCGCACCGACCTACGGGTGTCGTCGACGAGCAGCGCCGCCACCGTCGTCGCACAGACGCTGGACCCCGAAGCGACGACGCTCGACGCGCAGATGACCGCCGTCGAGCGGGCGTCGCCCAGTGAGATTCGCGCGGCGGTCAGAGAGAACGCGAACAACCCCGGCTTCACCGGCACCGTGAGCAACGACTTCAACCGGCGCTCCGCGTCGGCGTCGGCGACCATCGGCGTCGTCGAGCACGACGTCCCCGGCTACGAGTCGTCGGCCGCCGGGCAGGGGGGAACGAGTCCGCTCACGCCGATTCAACAGCGCGCCGAGCGCGTCGTCGCGACGACGAGCGACGACATCACGGTGTTCGGCAGCGGGATCACCGCCGACGAGTTCAGTTCGGTCATCACCGACTCGCTTCTCATCGTCACGCCCGCGGCGGTCATCTTCATCGTGTTCTTCCTCGTCGTCGCCTACCGTGACCTCCTCGACCTCCTGCTGGGCGGGTTGTCGCTGCTCATGACCGTCATCTGGACGTTCGGCTTCCTCGGCCTCGCCGGCATCCCGTTCAGTCAGATGATGATCGCGGTGCCGCCGCTGTTGCTCGCGGTCGGCATCGACTTCGGTATCCACGCCATCAACCGCTACCGCGAGGACAGAGCGGACGGCCACGACATCGACGGCGCGATGCGACTGACGACCGACCAACTGCTCGTCGCGTTCTTCATCGTCACCGGGACGACGGTCATCGGCTTCCTGTCGAACCTCGTCTCCGACCTCGCGCCGATTCGCGACTTCGGTATCGTCGCCGCCGTCGGCATCGTCTTCACGTTCCTCATCTTCGGCGTCTTCCTCCCGGCGGCGAAGGTGTGGATCGACCGCCGCCGCGACGACTGGCCGATTCCGACGTTCAGCGAGACGCCCCTCGGGGCGGAGGGGTCGCGACTCGGCGAGCTGCTTCGCGGTGGCGTCGTCGTCGCCGGGAAAGCCCCCGCGCTGTTCCTGCTCGTCATCGTGCTCGTGAGCGCCGGCGCGGGCGCGTACGCGACGGGTGTCGACACGAGTTTCACCCAGGAGGATTTCCTCCCGCCCGAAGAGACGCCCGACTACCTCGACGCGCTCCCGGAGCCGTTTGCACCCGCCGACTACTCGGTGGTGGCGACGCTGAACTTCCTCGAAGAGAAGTTCGAGACGACCCAGGGCGGGAGCGCGACCGTCTATCTGGAGACGAACATGGAACGCGACACGACGCTCGACGAGATTCACCGCGCCGGCGACGACCCGCCGGACTCGTTCGTCCGCTCCGGCGGACGCGCGGACGCCGAGAGCATCGTGACGGTCATCCAGTCGCAGGCCGAGAGCGACCCCGAGTTCCGCGCCGTCGTCGACCGCAACGACCCCGACGGCGACGGCATCCCCGACCGCAACCTCGACGACGTGTACGACGCGTTGCTGGACTCGTCGGCTCGCGCCGAGGCGCTGGACTATCTCTCCGAGGACCGCCGCAGCACTCGAATCGTCTACTCGACGAAGGCCAGCGCCGGGCAGAACGCGGTGACCGAGGACGCCCGCGACGTCGCCGACCGGTTCAGAGGTGACGCCGTCGCGACGGGCGACACCGTCGTGTTCAAGGCGGTGTCGGACCTCATCCTGCAGTCGGCGATTTCGAGTCTCGCGCTCGCACTCGGCGCAACCGTGGCGTTTCTCGTCTTCGTCTACTGGCTCGTCGAGGGGTATCCGTCGCTCGGCGTCGCCAACACCGTCCCCATCGGCGTCGCCGTCGCGCTCATCGCGGGAACGATGCGCCTCTTGAGCATCTCCTTTAACGCGTTCACGGCGACGATTCTCGCCATCACCATCGGCCTCGGCATCGACTACTCGGTCCACGTCGTCCACCGCTTCGTCGACGAGCGACGGAGTCATTCGCTTTTCACCGCGCTTGACCGGACCGTCCGCGGCACCGGCGGCGCGCTCGCGGGGAGCATGCTCACGACGACGTTCGGCATCGGCGTGCTCGTGCTCTCGCTGCTGCAGGTGCTCGGGCAGTTCGGCGTGCTGACGGCGCTCAGCATCACGTACTCCTTTTTCGTCTCGCTGCTCGTCCTCCCCTCGGTGCTCGTGTTGTGGGACCGCTATCAGGGCCACGACCCGGAAGTTCCCATCGGACACGGGACGACCGGCGGCCCGGCCCGCGGCGACGGCGTCGCGACGGACGGTGGGGTCGTAGACGCACCGGCCGGCGAACGGCGGACGCGGCCGGAAGCGAAACAGTCGAAAGGGCGCGCAGCGAGGTGGGAACGATGAGCGACGACGGACCCGACGAACGCGACGTCGAGGAGGCGCTGGAACGTCTCGGCCTCACGAACTACGAGGCGCGGGTCTTCGTCGCGCTCCACCGACTCGGTACCGGGACGGCGAAGGATATCCACGACCTCGCGGGCGTCCCGCGCTCGCAGGTGTACGGCGCGGCGGAGGACCTCGAAGCGCGAGGGCTCGTCGAACTCCAGCAGTCGACGCCGAAGCGGTACCGGCCGGTCAGCCTCGACGCGGCCAAAGAACTGCTGACCGCCCGCCTCGAACGCGAACGGGACCGAGCGTTCGACGCGCTCGCGGAACTGCGTCGCGAGGAGCACGGCGAGGAGACCCGAGACGACGTGTGGACCGTCCGGGGCCGAAAACCCATCGACGACCGGACCGTCGATCTCGTCCACCGGGCGGAAACCCGGATCGTCTTCGGCGCGGACTCGCTCGACCTGCTCAGCGACGACGTGATGACGGCGCTTCGAGAGCGCGCCGCCGCCGGGCTGGACGTTCACGTCGTCAGCGCCAGCGCCGCGGTTCGCGAGCAGTTCGACGAGATAGACGCCGTCGGCATCGCCGCCCCGCCGGCGGACTCCCCCGGCGACTTCACCGGGCGGGTAATTCTCGCCGACGACGACATCTTCCTGCTCTCGGTGCTGTACGAAGGCGACGGGTCCGAACCGCCCGAGGAGACCGCCATCTGGAGCGCCGGAACCGCGATGGCGGCGGTGCTGACCCGCGCGGCCGGAAACGGTATCGACGCGCTCGTCGGCAGAAACCAGCCGTAGCCGTCGGCGACGGTCCCCTGCGGGGACCGGCCTGCGGCGGGCGCGCGAGTACGGCGCGGTATTCTGCCGAGAAGCCAAACGTTTCTGGCCGTCGGCGACGACGTACGGCCCGTCATGAACGGTACTGACCCGAGCACCGCTTTCGACCGAGAGCGCATCCACGCGGCGGAGACGCGCGAACGGAACCGGGCCGATCGCGGTCGACCCGTCGGCGCGCGTACCGCCTGTACCGCCCGTTTCGGGGTCGACTCCGCCTGAGGTGTCCCGAACGGCCTCCGGCGTGCGACGGTACGCCTTCGCGCTCGCCCCGCTGTCGGCGGCGGCGCTCTGGGGCGGCATGTACGTCGTCTCGAAGTGGACGTTCACGACGATACCGCCGGTGACGCTCGGCTTTCTGCGCGTCGTCATCGGCGCAGTCGTCCTGTTCGCCGTCACGAAGAGCAAGGACGTCCGCATCCGCCGCGAGGACTACGGCCGGTTCGTCGTCCTCGGCGGGTGGGTGGCGCTCACCATCGCCACCCAGTTCGTCGGCACCGAACTGACGAACGCGAGTCAAGGGTCGCTACTCACCGTCCTCACCCCGGTTTTCACCGTTGTCCTCGGCGTGTCGGTGCTCGGCGAACGGCTGACGGGGAAGAAAGCCGCCGGCATGGCGTTGGCCGTCGTCGGGACGCTTCTGGTCGTCGCCGGCCAGTACCGCCTCTCCGACCTCGCCGCCGGGAATCTCGCGGGCCTCGTCGCCCTCGTCGCCGCGAGCGTCGCGTGGGCGGGCTACACCGTCTGGGGCGTACCGGTGGTCCGGCGCTACTCGGCGTTGACGGCGGCGACGTACGCGACGCTCGCGGCGACGCCGATGCTCGGAGTGCTCTCGCTGGCGGAACTCCTCGCGGTCGGCGTCCCCGCCGACGCGTTCGCGCCGTCGCCGCAGACGTTCGGCGCGGTCCTCTACCTCGGCGTCGCGTCGACGGCGGCGGCGTGGTATCTGTGGTACAAAGGGCTGGAGTACGTCGGCGCGGGAACCGTCGCCGTCTTCTTCTTCGCGCAACCGGCCGTCGGCGCGGCACTCGGCGCGGCGCTTTTGGGCGAACACGTCGGCCCGACGTTTCTCGTCGGCGGCGTCGTGATGGCCGTCGGCGTCGGCGTCGTCAGCGCCGCTCGGGGCTGAGCGCCGGATTTTCGAGGGGGACCCCAGTTTTCGAATGCTCAGGCGACAGCGCGCGCCTCTCTGCGGAAAATGGCGTTTTCCGACGCTTCGGGGGCCGAAGACGGGGTCGAAGGGGCGGTTCAGAACAGGACGACGCGCGCCAGCTTCGACCCGCCGAACGCGAGGGTGATGATGGCGGCGATGAACCCGCCGGTGGCGACGAGCAGCCAGAGGGGGTCGAGCGTCGGTCCGCCGAAGAACGGTCCCCGGACGATGAGGAAGCCGGTCGAGAGCGTGGCGACGAGGCCGACGACGGTCAGAATCGTCCACGGAATCGCGGCGACTCTCACGCGACGCCTCCGGCGAGTCGCGGACGGGGGTCGGTCTCTGCGCGTCGGCGTGTCGCCGACAATTTGACGAGCTGCATTGGACCTGCTCTCACGGGGCTGGTGTATGAATGTTACTCTCGCGGCGGGTCAGGCCGTCGGTTCCGGGGCTCCGTCGCCAGTACTCGACTCCGACTCGCCGCCTCGGTCGGTCCACAGCGCCTCCGCCCGCGCTTTCAGCGCCTCGTTCACGCCGCGGAAGTTCGCCTCCGTGTCGGCTCCGATGCGACGGAGAATCGGTCCCATCAGTACTCCGGAAAATGACTCCGACTGGACGAGTCGCGAACGGCCGTCTCCGCGAGGTTCGACCACGAACCGGTGTTCGCCGTCGAAGAGGCCGCGGACGTACAGGTGGCCGAGCCACCGGAGTTCGCGGCCCGGATCGGCGCGAAGGACGCGCGGCCTGAACGTCGGCGCGCGCCCGGCCTCGGGACCGGGCGAGACGCGGAGGCGACTCCCTTCGGTCGCGCTCCCGCTGACGACGGTGTACGGGTTCCACTCGGCGTAGTGTTCGAACTCGGTGAGGACGCGCCAGACCGTCTCGGGCGGCGCGTCGATGTCGATCGCGGTGGTGATGTCGTTCACGGGAGAGTGGACGGCGCAGGAGGAGATAACCGCCGCGTGATAGGCCGTCTCCTCGTCGTCTCCCCCTCGTCGACGGGACGGGTGTCGCGGATCGACGCTCGCGAGCGGAGTTAGCGCTCAGCGCCGGTTGTCGCCGCTCACCGTCGGACCTCGAACCCGTCGAGACCCTCGGGTGCTTCGTACTCGGCGTCGACGTCCTCGACGTTCGCGTCGGGGCTACCGGTCTCGCACCAGTCGACCATCGAGTCGACGGCCGGTTCGGAGCCCTCGAACACCGCTTCGACGCGGCCGTCGTCGAGGTTTCTGACCCAACCGTCGACGCCGCGCTCGCGGGCCGCATCCCGGGTGTTCGCCCGGTAGAAGACGCCTTGAACGCGACCGCTGATGAAGACGTGCGCGCGGGTTCGGTCTGATTCGGACGGTGTCTCGCTCATAGTCGACGTTCGAGGTCGACCGGCAAAATACGTCGGGCCGCGGACGCGGTCGAACCGGGACCATCTAAGTACACCGCCCGATACCTCCGCGTATGGAACTGTTCGGAACCGCCGGAATCCGCGGAAGCGCCACGGAGCGCGTGACGCCCGAACTCGCCCTCGCCGTCGGCCGTGCGGTCGGTCGCGACGGGGGAGCGGTCGTCGTCGCGCGCGACGGTCGAGTGACCGGCCCGGCGCTGGCCGCCGCTGTCGAAGCGGGACTCCTGTCCGCCGGGGCGGACGTTCGACGCGCCGGGATGCTGCCGACGCCCGCGCTCGCGTTCGCCTCGCGGGGACGACGCGGCGTGATGCTCACCGCGTCCCACAACCCGCCGACCGACAACGGCATCAAGGTGTTCGACGACGGCGTCGAGTACGACCGGGCGGCCGAGCGCTCGGTCGAACAGCGCGTCGCCGACGACGACGCCGTCGGCGCGTGGGACCGGTGGGGCGACAGCGAGGACGAGGCGGTGCTCTCGACGTACCGACGCGCCGTCGCCGACTACGCTCGCGGCCGCGGTGCGCCGCTCTCCGGACTCCGCGTCGCCGTCGACTGTGGCAACGGGATGGCCGGTCTCGCAACCCCGCAGGTGCTTCGCGCCCTCGGCGCGAACGTGGTCACGCTGAACGCGAACGTCGACGGTCACTTCCCCGGCCGCGAGAGCAAGCCGACGCCCGAGTCGCTGCGGGACCTCCGGACGTTCGTCGCCGACGCCAACGCGGAGGGCGACCCCTTCGCGTTCGGTATCGGCCACGACGGCGACGCCGACCGTATCGTCGTCGTCGGGCCCGACGGCGAGGTGATTCACGAGGACACTATCGTCGCGATTCTCGCCGAACACTACGTCCGGAGCGTCGAGAGCGACGACCCCGTCGTCGTGACGACGCCGAACGCCTCCGCGCGCATCGACGAACGCGTCCGCGAGGCCGGCGGACGGGTCGAGCGCATCCGTCTCGGCGCGCTCCACGAGGGCATCGCGGCGGCCGAAGCGGCGGGGGGGACGGTCGTCTTCGCGGCCGAACCGTGGAAACACATCCACACGCAGTTCGGCGGGTGGATAGACGGCGTCGCCTCCGCGGCGGTCGTCAGCCGACTCGTCGCCGAGGCGGGCCTCGACGCGCTCCGCGAACCCGTCACCGAGCGCCCGTACCGGAAGGTGAGCGTCGACTGCCCCGACGGAGCCAAGCGCGAGACGATGGCGGCGCTGGAGCGGACGCTCCCCGACGCCTTCCCCGAGGCGAGCGTCGACACCGAGTACGGCGTCCGACTGGAGTTCCCCGACAGTTCGTGGCTGCTCGTCCGGCCGAGCGGCACCGAGCCGTACGTCCGCCTCTACGCCGAGAGCGACGACGTGGATTCGCTCGTCGCCCACGCCGACGGCGTGGTCGAAGACGCCGTCGAGGCGGCGAGGGACTGAGAACCGCTACCGAGGGCCGTTCCACGGCAAACGACGGCTTTATCCCTATTTCCGAGTCATGTCCGTCCAGACATAGCCATGAATCTGGATAGGCGGACGCTCATCAAGGCGACAGGTGCGGCGGGTATCGCGGGACTGGCTGGCTGTACCGGCGGCCCGACCGAGGACAGCGACGGGAGCAACGACAGCGGAACCGGCGGCGACAACGAGTCCGGGAACGAGTCGAGCGACGGCGGTTCCGGGGGCTCCGGCAGCGCCGACGTGAACGTCGGGATGGTGTACGCGACGGGCGGTCTGGGCGACGGGTCGTTCAACGACCAGGCGCAGAGCGGTCTCCGGGACGCCGCCGAGGAGTACAACGTCTCGAGCGACGACGTCCAACCGGAAGAGGTGACGGAGTTCCAGACGTACCAGCAGCAGTTCGCGCAGGGCGGCGAGTACGACCTCATCTGCTGTATCGGCTACCTGCAGGAGGAGGCGCTGGCGGGGAACGCGCCCGACTACCCCGACCAGAACTTCATGATCGTCGACACCGTCGTCGAGGAGCCGAACGTCGCGAGCTACGTCTTCGGCGAGAACGAGGGGTCGTTCCTCGTCGGACAGCTCGCCGGACTGCTGACCCAAGAGGAGTTCAGCGCCGGTGCCGGCGAGACGAACCCCGACGAGACGAGAGTCGGCTTCGTCGGCGGCGTCGAGGGCGACCTCATCGGGAAGTTCGAGGCGGGTTACCGCGCTGGCGTCGCGGAGGTCAGCGAAGACATCGAGGTACAGGTCAGCTACGTCGGCGACTTTAACGACACGCAAGCGGGCAGCGAAGCGGCGACGGCGATGTACAACGACGGCGTCGATATCGTCTACCACGCCGCCGGAAACGCCGGTCGGGGGGTCTTCGAGGCCGCCCAGGAGGCGGGCCGGTTCGCCATCGGCGTCGACCAGGACCAGTCGATGACGGAGTCGGGGTACGCCGACGTCATCCTCGCGAGCATGGTCAAGCGCGTCGACACCGCCGTTTACACGTCCATCGAGAACGTCGTCAACGACGAGTTCGACGGCGGCAACGTCACCACGCTCGGTCTCGAACAGGAGGGCGTCGCGGCCGTCTACGGCGACGAACTCGGCGACGATATCTCCGAGGACGTGAAGTCGGCGGTCGACGAGTCGCGACAGGCGATCATCGACGGCGACATCGAGGTGCCGTCGGACCCCTCGAACCTGTAACTCGGCCGTCCGACTCCCGCTTCGACAGCCGAACAGGCGAGAAACCACGCTCTTAAGCACACACCTGACAAGCCACCACCAATGGAACCGGCCGTCCACCTCGACGGAATAACGAAACGCTTCCCCGGCGTCGTCGCCAACGACGACGTCGATCTGGTCGTCGAGCGGGGGTCGGTCCACGCTCTCCTCGGCGAGAACGGCGCGGGGAAGACGACGTTGATGAACGTCCTCTACGGGTTGTACGAACCGACCGAGGGAGACGTCTACGTCAACGGCGACGGACTCGAAGCGGCGGACGACGACACCACCGGCCGATACGTCGACGCCCCCCGACGGTTCGACTCGCCGGCCGACGCCATCGACGCGGGCGTCGGCATGATCCACCAGCACTTCATGCTGGTCGACCCGATGACCGTCACCGAGAACATCACTCTCGGCAACGAACCCCGGAAGTGGGGCGGGTTGGCCGTCGACGGCGACCGCGCCCGAAGCGAAGTCGTCGACCTCTGTGATCGCTACGGCTTCGACGTCGACCCCGACGCGACTCTCGCCGACGTGAGCGTCGGCGTCCAACAGCGCGTCGAGATTCTGAAGGCGCTGTACCGCGGCGCGGACGTCCTCATCCTCGACGAACCGACCGCGGTGCTGACGCCACAGGAGGTCGAAGATCTCTTTTCGGTCTTCGAGGAGCTCACCGCGCAGGGCAAGACTATCATCTTCATCACGCACAAGCTGGGCGAGGCGATGCACGCCGCCGACGACATCACCGTCCTCCGCGACGGGGAGAACGTCGGCACCGTCGCCGCCGACGACGTGACCCGCAAACAGCTCGCGGAGCTGATGGTCGGTCGCGAAGTGCTCGGAACCGTCGAGAAACCGCCGGTCGAACGCGGGGAGCCGGTGCTCTCGGTCGACCGTCTCTCCGCTGAGGACGAACGCGGCGTCGAGGCCGTCTCCGAGGTCTCCCTGTCGGTCCACGAGGGCGAGGTGTTCGGTATCGCCGGCGTCGACGGCAACGGACAGGCCGAACTCGTCGAGGCCATCACCGGTCTCCGGGAGCCGACGACGGGCAGCGTCGCCTTCGAGCGCGAGGACGTCACGGAGTGGTCGCGCCAGCGCCGCATCGACGAGGGGATGGCGTACATCCCGGAGGACCGCCACGAGCGCGGGCTCGTGATGGCGTTCGACCTCACCGAGAACGGCCTCCTCGGCAGCCAGCACAGCCGGCCGTTCGCCGAGAGCGGACGCATCGAGTGGGGCCACGCGCGGACGCACGCACAGGACATCATCGACGAGTACGACGTGCGCCCGCCGAACCGCGACACGAAGGCCGCCTCCCTCTCCGGCGGCAACCAGCAGAAGTTCATCGTCGGTCGCGAGTTCGAGCGTGACCCCGCGCTCGTCGTCGCTACCCACCCGACCCGCGGCGTCGACATCGGGTCGACGGAGTTCATCCACGACCGACTGCTCGAACTCCGCTCGGCGGGGAAAGCCGTCCTGCTAGTCTCCTCGAAACTGGAGGAGGTACAGGGGCTGTCGGACCGTCTCGCGGTGATGCACGACGGCGAGATAATGGACGTCGTCGACCCCGAGACGGTCACCGAGGAGGAGATCGGGCTGCTGATGGCGGGCGAGCAGTTGCCCGAGGAGTCGTCGGCGACGAGTCTCCGCACCGACTCCGAGACCGAAGTCGCCGACGGCGAGACGACCGACGACACCGGCGTCGCCGCCGGAGGTGAGAAGCGGTGAGCGCCGGCGACTGGCGCGCCCGCGGCCGGAGCGCGCTCGAACGACTCGTCTGCGCGTCGGCGTTCGAGCGGGTGCTCATCAGCACCGCCGCGCTCCTGCTGTCGATGTTCGTCGGCGTACTCATCATCCTCGCCGCCGGGCGGATGACGACGTGTACGACGGCGGCGACGACGTTCTTCGGCGTCGGCTTCTGTTACGACCCGTTCGCCGTCTACGACAGCCTCTTCCTCGGCGCGCTCGGCGACCCCATCAACCCGCTGTTCCAGCCGTTGCAGGGAGAGCTCGCGCCGCCGTTCCGCAGGGGCTGGACGCCGCTGAACAGTCAGATGGCGGTGACGCTCCGGGAGACGACGATTCTCATCTTCACCGGTCTCGGCGTCGCGCTCGCGTTCCGCGCGGGCATCTTCAACATCGGAATGCAGGGGCAGTTGGTCGTCGGCGCGCTGGCGACGGCGCTCACCGTGCTGTGGGCCTCCCCGCTGTTCTCGGGGCTCGTCGGCACGCTCGTGCTCGTCCCGTTCGGCCTCCTCGTCGGGGCGCTCGCGGGCGGGTTGTTCGCGGCGATTCCGGGCGCGCTGAAGGCGTACGCCGACGCCAACGAGGTCATCACGACCATCATGCTGAACTTCGTGGCGACGAGCATCGCGCTCTACCTCGTCTCGAACCCGTTCAAGGACCCCGAGAGCCCGGCCAACGAGACGGTCGGCCTGCCGGAGTTCACCACTATCCCGCCGGTGTTGTACGACGCGAGAGACGACTTCTCCATCGTCTCGCTCGGCATCGCCGTCGCGCTCGTGGGCGGGTCGTACTACCTGCTCGAACACACGTCGTTCGGGTACGACATCCGGACGAGCGGGATTCAGCCCGAAGCGGCCGAGTACGGCGGCGTCGACGCCGCGCGGACCATCGTCTCCAGCATGACGCTGTCGGGCGCCATCGGCGGTATCGGCGGCGCGATGTACGTGCTCATGATTCTCGGCAACTACCAGACCGGCGTCCCGGCGTACGGTTTCGACGGCATCACCGTCTCGATTCTCGCGGGCAACAACCCCCTCGGCGTCGGTTTCGCGGCGCTACTGTTCGGCGTCCTCAAGAGCGGCTCCATCATCGTCGACGTGAGCACCGACGTGCCGCCGCAGCTCGTCGGCGTGCTTCGGGGTCTCATCATCCTCTTCGTCGCGATGCCCGAGTTCTTCCGACTCCTCGGCAAGCAGTTCGTCGTCGACAGCTCCGACGAACGGGCCGTCGCGACGGACGGGGGAGTCGTAGAACACGAAGGAGGCGAGTCCGATGAGTAACGCGACGCTCGGCCGACCCGCCGAACTCTCGACGCGGCGCATCGCGGGCATCATCGCCATCGCCGCTGCGGCCCTCTTCGTGCTCTGGGGGCTCGTCGCCCCGGCGTCGACGCCCGGGCGCGTCCTCCGCGTCATGTTCACCAAGAGCGCGCTGTCGGCGACGCTACGGCTCTCGGTGCCGATCGCGTTCGCGGCGCTGGGCGGGATCTTCGCCGAGAAGAGCGGCGTCATCAACATCGGTCTCGAAGGCCTGCTCATCATCTCGGCGTTCGTCGGCGTCTACGCGACGGACGTGACGGGCGACATCTGGCTCGGCCTGCTCGTCGGCGTCGTCGCGAGCGTCCTCCTCGCGGCGGTTTTCGCCGTCGTCTGCATCGAGTTCCGCGCCGACCAGATCATCGCCGGTCTCGCGGTGTGGCTCATCGCGCTCGGCCTCGCGCCGTTCGCCTCGCAGGTCATCTACGGCGGCCCGAACACCACGAGCGTGCAGACCTTCGGCACCATCACGGTGCCCGGTCTCGCGGGTGTCCCCTTCTTCGGCGCGCTGTTCGACGCGTCGCCGATCGTTTACCTGATGTTCGTCGCCACCGCGGCGTCGTGGTACACGCTGAACCGCACGTCGTTCGGACGATGGGTCATCGCCAGCGGGGAGAACCCGCAGGCGCTCGACACGGCGGGCGTCGACGTGAACCGCGTCCGCTACGCGGCGGTGCTCATCTCGGGACTACTCGCGGGTATCGGCGGCGCGGCGCTGTCGCTCAGTCTCGGCCAGTTCGTCGGCAACGGGCAGACGATGGTAAACGGGAAAGGGTTCATCGCCATCGTTGCCTACCTGTTCGGCAACTACAACCCCGTCGGCGCGCTGCTGTCGACGTTCCTCTTCGCCGGGTTGGACGCGCTGCAACTGCGCCTGCAGGCGGCGGCCATCATCGCCGTCCCGCAGTCGCTCGTGCGGACGATTCCGTACATCGCGGTCATCGTCGTCCTCGCCCTGTTCGGCAGAACTCGACTGCCGGAAGCGGCAGGCGAGCACTACGAGTCCGGCGAGGATCGGTAGTCGACCCGATTCATCGCGCCGACTCCGTCTTCGGTACGACGTTCTGGTTCAGCCGGAACACGTTCTCGGGGTCGTACTCGGTCTTTATCTCGACCAGTCGGTCGTAGTTGTCGCCGAACAGCGTCCGTGCGGGGTCCTCGCCGAATCCGGGGAAGTTGCCGTACGCGCCCGCTGCGACGTCCATCTCCCGGAGTTCGGCGAGGCCGTTTCTCGCCCACGCGACGTTGGCGTCGTCGGTCTCGGGGGCCTCCCAGTTCGCCTCGAACGTGACCATGAACGGCGCGTCGCGGTGCCAGAAGGCCGTCTCGTCGGGGGCGACGTCCGAGATAGCGCCGCCGAGGTGCCAGATGTCGACGGTCGACAACGGCGACGGACGCTCCTCGCCGTATCGGACCACGAGGTCGAGTACCTCGTCGGTGAGGTCGGTGACGTAACTGGACTTCCAGTAGTATCGCAGTCCGTCGGGGTAGTCTTCGTCGAGCATCGACTGGAGTTCGGTGTACGCCATCACGCCGCTGAAGTCGACGAGGGGGTCGGCGACCGTTCGCAACGCCTCGAACTCGGCTTCGGCGTCCTCGGTCGACCCGTCGTAACAACCCAGGAAGGCGACGGCAGACTCGCCCCACGCGTCCTCTGGGAACTCGTCGAGTTCGGGAACCGTCGCGTAGAAGGGGAGGACGCTCGCCTCCCGGGAGGCGCCGGCCGAGTAGTCGCGGAAGGCGCGAAGCGCCGCCGTCACGTCGTCGCCGCGGAACCAGACGAACAGGCCGAACACCGCCGGGCCGACCGCGTGGAGTTCGTACTCGAACGACGTGACGACACCGAAGTTGCCGCCGCCGCCGCGGACCGCCCAGAAGAGGTCCGGATTCTCGTCGTCGCTCGCTTTCAGTACCGACCCGTCGGCGGTGACGAGCTCGACCGAGGTGAGGCTGTCCAAGGAGAGGCCGTACTCTCGCCGGAGGTGGCCGAGGCCGCCGTTGAGCGTGAGGCCCGCGATACCGGTGTCGGAGACGACGCCGAGCGGCGTCGCGAGGCCGAACAACTGGGTCTCGCGGTCGACATCGCCGAGCGTCGCGCCACCTTGCGCGCGGACCCGCCGCGCGTCAGGGTCGACGAACACGCCGTCCATCGCCGAGAGGTCGACGACGAGTCCATCGTCGCAGACGGCGGTGCCCGCGACGTTGTGACCGCCGCCGCGGACCGCGAGCGGGAGGTCGTGCTCGCGGGCGAAGCGCACCGCCGCGACGACGTCGGCGGTCCCCGAGCAGTACGCGATAACCGCCGGCCGCTTGTCTATCATCCCGTTCCAGATACGCCGCGCCTCGTCGTACTCCTCGTCGGAAGGGAGCAGTACCTCACCGCCGAAGGCGTCGGCGAACGCGTCGAGAGCCTCGGGAACGGGCGTCGACCGCCGGTTGTCCGCGGGGGGTCGTTCGTGCGAAGACATGACGAGTAGCGTACGTCTCCGGGGAGGATAACCGCGTATTTGGGGTAGGTGTGTATGTCGTTTCGTCGGTACGGTAACCCGAGTGCACGTGAGAACCGACCGTATCGGCGAAACTCACACACGAGAGAATACTGTCGGCCGTTAGAGGACGGATTTGGGAATAAAGAGTTTTGCTCCCGCCTACGAGACTCACGTCCAATGAGTACGCACGAGTACGATATCGTCGTCGTCGGCGCGGGGACCGCCGGGTGCTACGCCGCCGCGACGGCGTCGAACGCGGGTCTCGACGTCGCTATCGTCGAGCGAAAGGACGAGGAGGAAGCGGGCCACATCGCCTGCGGCGACGCGCTGAAGGGCGCGGACGCGTTCCCCGAGTCGATTCCGAAGGAACAGATTCAGCCCGCGTTCACCAACACGGGCGTCGACCACGGCCGCTTCGAGATTCCGAGCCACGACACGGTGCTCGAAATCCCGGTCCCCGGCGAACTCGCGGTCATCGACCGATGGGAGTACGGCCGCCTGCTCATCGAAGGAGCCGAGAACGCGGGCGTCGACCTCCACTACGACACCGTCGTGCAGGACGTGACACAGGCCGACGACGGCACCGTGACGGGCGTCCGCGGTAAGCGCAAGGGCGACGTCGTCGAGTACGAGGCCGACGTCACCATCGACGCCGCGGGGTCGCTGTCGTACCTGCAGGACGCCGCCGACCTCTCCGAGGCGACGTTCGACACGAACGTCCGCTACTCGCAGTTCTGCTCGGCGTACCGCGAAATCGTCGAAGTGAAAGAGCCCGTGGAGTGGGACGACGCGCTCGTGTTCAAGCCGACGAAGCGCGCGGCGGGCTACCTCTGGTACTTCCCGCGCACCTCGACGACCATCAACGCGGGTCTCGGCTTCCAGATGAACGAACAGCCGATGAAACTCGTCGAGGACCTCAAACAGGACCTCCGCGCGCGCCCCGAGTTCGAGGGCGCGACGGTCACCGACAAACTCGGTGCGGCGCTGCCGACGCGGCGACCGTACGACTCGGCCACCGCACCGGGCTTCGTCGCCGCCGGCGACGCCGCGGGCCACGTCAACCCGACCACCGGCGGCGGTATCGCCGGCGCGGCCTACGCCGGGAAGTACGCCGCCGAACAGGCCGTCCGCGCTATCGAGGCGGGCGACGTCTCCGAGGAGGCGCTCTGGCACTACAACGAGCGCGTGATGGACCACTTCGGCGGTCGCTACGCCGGCCTCGACGTGTACAATATCCTCTCGACGGCCGTCGACGTCGACGACCTGATGGGGCTGCTCGCGGCGCTGCCGGGCGAGAAGCTCGCCGAGGCGCTCTATTCGGGGAAGACCTCGATGAGCCCGCTCGTGATGGCGCAGACGGCGTTCAAGAGCGCCAGTTACTGGCGGGAGATACGGACGTTCTACCAGACAAAACGGCTCGCCGAGCGACTGATAAACCACTACGACCGCTATCCGACGCGCCCGAGCGCGCTCTCTGGGTGGCAGACCCACCGCGACGACCTGATGGACCAGATCTACGAGACGACCGGGGCGGAGCCCAAGTACTAGCACCTTTTGCGCTGCGGGCCGCTGCGCGGCCCTCGGCAAAAGCTGCACCAAAAGCACTCCTCCTTCGCTTCGGCCTTCGGCCTCCGCTCAGTCGTCGGCCGAAAATCGTACTGCGATTTTCGGGCACATCAGACCTGCGGTCTGAGGGCGGCCCGCTCGCTCGTTTCACTCGCTCGCGGTACGACGAGATAGCAACTAACCGCATCTGTCCGCACTCGCCTCGACGGTTACCCGTTCGGGAGCTGTCACCGGTCTGTAAGCCGGACCGTTCTCGTCGTCGCCCGTTCGAGTGGTATCGGATATGTGACCAACTAGCGTCCGCGAAGGGCGAGCGGACGAGAGCGAAGCGCGTCCGCAGAGAGCGGACGATTACGCCTCCAGCGGCCGGACGTTCCGGTTCGAGCGGAACACGTTTTCGGGGTTGTATTTAGTCTTGATTTCGACGAGACGGTCGAAGTTGTCGCCGTAGGTCGCTCGGATTCGTTCGTCGCCGTCGTCGGCGGTCTGGAAGTTGACGTAGTTTCCACCCGTCGAAAACGGTCGGAGCCCCGTCCACGCATCGCGGACCCACTGCGTGAACCGCTTTTCGTTCGGCTCCTCCGGGGGCCACATACCCGCCGCACCGTAGACGAAACGGGCGTCGCGGTTTCCGATTGCGCCGTCGTCGGCGTCGCGTTCGTTGAGCGCTCCGCCGATGTGCGCGACCACGAGCTGCGCTCCCGGGACGGGGCACTCGGCGGCCAACTCCCGGAGCGTCGAGAGAAACTCGTCGCTCAGCTCGGCGGCGAACTCGGTCTTCCAGTAGTAGTGGTTCCCCTTCGGTTGCGTCGCGTCGAGCCAGGACTGGAGCTCGGCGTAGGGTCGCGCTCGGAGCTGGTCTATCACGGGAGTGCCGAGCGCCCGAATCGGGGCGAACACCTCGTCGACGTCGGCTACGTCGCCGCTGTAGCAGACGGCCATGGCGCAGATTCGCTTTCCGTGCCACTCCTCGGGGACGAAGGGGGCGGGCGGTGCCCGACGGAGGAGCAGAAACAGCGTCAGCTCTCGGGGCGCCTCGGCGGTAATCTCCCGGTACGCCGATAGAACCTCGTCGGCGCTCTCGAACGGCCAGGCGACGAGCCCGCCGTAGACGGTCGGTCCGACCTTGTGCAGTCGATACGTGAACGACGTGACGACTCCGAGGTTCGCCCCGGCACCGCGGACTGCCCAGAAGAGGTCCGCGTTCTCCTCGCGGTTGGCGCGGCGGACCCGCCCGTCGGCGGTGACCACCTCGACTTCGAGCAGGTTGTCGACGGTCCACCCGAACCGGCGCGAGAGGTAGCCGAACCCTCCGCCGAGCGTCAGCCCGGCGACGCCCGTCTCCGAGACGAAACCCAGCACCGTCGCCAGCCCGTGAAGCTGGGTCTCTCGGTCCACGTCGCCGAGGAGACAGCCCGACTGGACCGTCGCGGTCCGCGCTGTGGGGTCCACGAAGACGCCCCGGAGGCGGGACATATCGAGGGTCAGACCGCCGTCGGTCAGCGCGGTACCGGCGATGTTGTGGCCGCCGCCTTTCACCGAGAGCGCGAGGTCGTGCTCTCGAACGCCTCGTCTTCCGGGGTCAACAAAGACCCGCGCAGTTGCCGTCGGAACGCTTCGACGGTCTCCCCGGGCAACGTGACGGCCGCTCCGTCGCTGGTGGTGACGGTGTACTGGGCCGTTAGCGCACCTTTCCTAGCTGATTCTCGTGCGTCTGCCATAGTCACTCACATCGCATACTGCTACAACACCTGTGAGAATACGCTAGCATATCTCACACATTGATACTATCACCGAACGGTTTTGACCGAAAACGCGGACCGATTCGCGTTCACAACATCTTCGGCGGCGAACGTCAGTACTTCTGAAGGGAGGGTGACGGACGCCCACGTTGACCCCGTCGCCGCGGCACGCCTCAACCGTTACCCGTCTCGACGTTGCGCTCCTCTCCATGAGCCGGACGGTTCTCATCACTGGTTGCTCGACCGGTATCGGACGCGCGACAGCCGAGCGGTTTCTCGACGGCGGCTGGACGGTGTACGCGACTGCACGCGACCTCGACGACATCGAAGACCTCGGCACGCGCGGCTGTCGCACGCTCGAACTCGACGTCACCGACGACGACGAGGTTCTGCGCGCAGTCGACCGCGTGTTCGACGAGCGGGGACACCTCGACTGCTTGATCAACAACGCGGGCTACGGGCAGTTCGGCCCGGTCGAAGACGTGCCGATGGCGGGCGTCGTCGAGCAGTTCGACGTCAACACGTTCGGACCGCTCCGATTGATTCGCGCGGCGGTGCCCAGAATGCGCGAACGCGGGCACGGTACCGTCGTCAACGTCACCGCGGGAGTCGGCGGTCTCACGGTGCCCGGACTCGGTATCTACACCGGGTCGAAGTTCGGCCTCGAATCAGTAACCGACGCGCTCCGTCAGGAGACGGGACGGTTCGGCGTCGACGTGGTGACCGTCGAACCCGGCATCGTCGCGACCGAGTTCTACGACCGCGTTCTGGAAGAAGTCGCGGAGGCCGACCACTCCCCGGCGTACGCCGACCTCTACCGCGTACTCGACGAAATCTCCCTCGTCGAGACACAGCCTCCGGGCGTCAACTCGCCCGAACGAGTCGCCGAGCGACTATACGACGTGGCGATCGCGGGGAACCCGAAACCGGTCTACCGTGTCGGTCCCAGCGCGAAGCTCGGAACGCTCGCCGGCGCGCTCGTCCGCGGGCGCGTTCGCGACGTCGCCTCTCGGATCGGTCTCCGGGTGCTGTCGAGTGACCCGGCGATACGCACGCTGCGGTGGTGGCGGACCCGGAAGTCGGCGTAGCCGAGCGGCGGTCGTTCCTCCGGCACACCGAGGGGCGAGTCACCTACTCGCCCGTCGACGTCTCACCTACTCGTCCGACGCGAGTCACCTACTCGTCCTGACCGTTCGCGGCTACCGAACTCCCACCCCGCTCGCGAGGCATCTCGGCGGCCGTGTTCTGGAGGTAGCGCATCGCGGTGGCGATCGCCATCAGCCCGCTCATCAGCGACTGCTGGCTCGCGCCGTCGGGGTAGATGCGGTGTTCGAGCTGGATCGAGTGCGCCTCGGCGAGCGGACAGGAGACGCCCTCCTCGTCGAGGAAGGTGTAGAAGCCGGGCGTCGCCGCGAGCACCGGGCCGAACCTCGTGAGGAGCGCCTCGCGCCGCTCGTCGTCCTCGACGAGCGCGCGCACGTCGTCGGTGTCGAAGGCGTTGTTGCCGACCAGCCGAATCGGGCCCCACGTCTCCTCTTTGATGACGTGGAGGGGGAGCCGTGAGAGTTCGAGTTGGAAGTTGAACTCGGTCTCGTCACCGGAGACGCGCTGGACGTCGCTGACGACCTGTTCGTCCAGCCACGAGCGAACCTGGTCGGCGCTGATGTGCCTCGTCATAGTGTGCAAACCACGCCTGAAAGCAAAAGCGTCGTCACACTCGGTCGTTCGCTGAACACTCCCGTCCGTCTACTGCTACGCCAACTCGATTCGGGAGCGGGCGGGCCTGACGTCGACTCGCCCTTCCACGACGCCGATTCGCCCTCCCGCGACGCCGACCTGCCATCCCCACAGTGCCGCCTCGCCCCCAGCACTATCCGTCTGGGCGTCGTTCTCTCCCTATGTCGTATCAAACCACTATCGGTTGGTCGCTTCTCTCCTCCGGAATTGTCACGCTGATTCTCGCGTACCTGCCCGGAGATTCGCTGTGGTACGGAATCGCGCTGCTCGTCCTCGGAATCGTGGTCCTGTTCGTCAGGCGGTAGCGGAGTTGCGACGGCCTACGGCCGCGTCGCCGCGATCTCGAGAATCGAGTCGGTGAGTACCTCGACGCCCAAGTCGAGGTCGTCCTCGTTCACGTCGAACGTCCGCGTGTGGTGGCCGCCGGGGTGATCGGTGCCGACCCCGACGTAGGCGGCCTTCCCGCCGTTGTCCTGGACCTTCTGCATGAGGAACGTCGCGTCCTCGCTGCCGCCGAGGGCGTCGCGTTCGACGAGCGAGGAGACGCCGTCGTTGTCGCCTGCGACTGCGGCGACGACGTCGACGAGCGCGTCGTCGCTGCGCGCGCTCGGCGCTTCGCCCTCCGTCGTCAACGACACCTCACAGCCGTGCATCTCCGCGGCGGCCTCCATCACGCGGTAGGCTTTCTCCTGCATGTACTCCATCAGTTCGGTCGTCTCGCCGCGGACCTCGCCGTCGATGAACGCCTCCTCGGGGATGATGTTCGTTGCCGTGCCGCCGCCGACCAACCCTGCATTGATGCGGGTCGCACCGTCGGCGTGGCGCGGGATGGCGTAGAGGTTCTGAATCGCGGCGGCCATCGCCTGCACGGCGTTGTCGCCCTCCTCGGGTCGCGCCCCGGCGTGGGCGGGATGGCCGGTGAACGCCGCGCGGAAGTGGTGAACAGCCAGAAAACCGTCGACGCCCGCGACGATTTCGCCAGAGGGGTGGTCGAGGCCGATGTGGACGGCCAGGAGGTAGTCCACGTCGTCCAGGTGGCCGCTCTCGGCCATCGGACCGCCGCCGGAGACGATCTCCTCGCTCGGCTGGAAGAACACCTTGAACGTCCCCGAGAACTCGCTTGCGATGACCGAATCGAGAACGCCGAGGCCGATGGTCGCGTGGGCGTCGTGGCCGCAGGCGTGCATGAACCCCTCGTGCTCGGAGCGGAAGCCGCCGGAGACCGGCGCGTGGTCGTCCTCGTCGGCCTCGGTGATGGGCAGCGCGTCGATGTCGACGCGGAGCGCGACGGTCGGTCCGTCGCCTTTCTCGACGACGGCGACCGCACCGGTGTAGCCGCCTTCGAGTTTTTCGAGGACGTCCTCGCGCGCGCCCGCCTCGCGGGCCCGCTCGAACCACTCGTCGAGTTCCGCGTCGTCGGGGACGCCCGGCCGGTCGTCGGCGAGTACCTCTCGGCCGACGTACAGTCCGTCGAGGTCGCGCTTCTCCAGTTCGTCGACGATGCGGGCGGTGGTGTAGAACTCGCGCCACGCCGGTTCGGGATGCTGATGCAGGTCGCGGCGGAGCGCGACGAGGTCGTCTGTCGTCTGACTCATGTCTCGGTGATGGCGGTGCCGGTTCATAAAGCCCGACAAGGGGGCAACCGTCGGAGCCGGTCGCCCATCGGTCGGTACGCAACAGCCGTCAGACGGTGATCGACGTGAGCGCTTCAAGTCGACGTGAGCGCGTACCACGCGCTGTGAGTACGGACGTGACGTGGTTTCGACGCGTGGAGGACTCGACGACGGATGTCAAACAGTATCGGAGTACCGGTGTCCGAATCGGACGGTGGCTCGGCGAGCCGTGTGGATTTATTATAATTCACCCCGCCATGAGCGAACGTGAAACCATATGGGAACTGATCGTGAACCGCCGGAGGATCCGGATCGACCGGTCGACGGGTCGGACGGCGAGGACTACGAGGACGAGGTCGAAGAGGAGTTGGCGGAGGCCGAGCGCGCCCGCACGGAGTCGCGCATCGAGTTCTACGGTGGTCCAATCGCGAGCACCGTTCCGCTGGGACTGTTCGTCGTGTGGGCCATCTTCCAGAGCGGCGTGCTTCGAATCGGGGACACGACGGGTCTCGTCGCCGGCATGCTCGTCTCGCTCGTCGTCGGCATGTTCCTCGCGAAGGGCTCGTGGGCGAAGTACGCCAACACCATCTTCGAGGGGATGACCCAGCGCGTGGCCGCGACGGCCATCGTCGCGTGGCTCTGGGCGGGGATGTTCGCCGAGACGATTCAGACCGGCGGGTTCGTCGACGGACTCGTCTGGGCCGCGCAGGCGCTCGGCGTCGGCGCGACGCTGTTTCCGGCCATCACGTTCGTTCTCGCCGCGCTGCTCGCGACCGGCATCGGCACCGGCTACGGCACCACCATCGCCTTCACGGCGCTGTTCTTCCCGGCCGGCCTGCTCGTCGGCGCGAATCCCGTCCTCATGTTCGGGGCGATTCTCTCGGGGGCGGTGTTCGGCGACAACCTCGCGCCGGTGTCGGACACGACTATCGTCAGCGCCGTCACGCAGGACGCCGACATCGGCGGCGTCGTCGCCTCGCGGTTCAAGTACGCCATCGTCGCCGCGGTGTTCGCGTTCGCCGGCTACATCGTCGCCGGGTCGATGCTGCCCGGCCTCAACCTCGGTCCGGGGGCCGAGGAGATCCTCGGCGAGCAGAGCAACCCCTTCGGGCTCGTCCACCTCGTCTCCATGGGCGTGGTCATCTACACCGCAGTACGGGGTCGCCACATCGTCGAAGCCATCTCGTGGGGCATCGTCGTCGCCTTCGTGTTCAACGTGACCCTCGGGCTCGCAGCGACGAGCGAGATGCTCAACTTCGCCGCCCCGGAAAATCTCGGCATCGCGCAGGCGCTGTCGGTGCTGCCGTTCGTGACCCTCGTCCCGTCCGACGAGGCCGGCGTGGGCGGGAGCCTGTACGCGGGGGCGGAAGGGTTCTTCCCGCTCATCGTACTGACGCTGCTCATCGTCGCCGGCGCGCAGATCATGATCCGCGGCGGCGGGTTCGGGGCGATACAGGACTGGCTGCTCGACACCGTCGCGACCTCCGTGCGCCGCGCGGAGACGACGATGGTGCTCGGCACCGCGCTGGTCAACGCGCTCATCACCATCAACACGGCCGCCGAGATCGCCATCGCGCCGTACATCGCCCGCCTCGGCGAGCGGTTCAACATCAACGGCTACCGGCGCGCGAACATCCTCGACGCGAACACCTCGGCGCTCGGGTACATCTTCCCGTGGTCCGGCGGGGTGCTCGTCGGGTACGCCGTCCTGCAGGGACTGCCCGAGGAGTACGAGTGGTTCACGCAGTCGATGGTCGTCAACCCGATAGAGGTGTGGCCGTTCGTCTTCCACGGCTGGCTGCTGCTGTTCGTGTTCCTCCTCGCGGCGCTCACCGGCTTCGGACGCGAGTACACGACCGACCGCGAGACCGAGGAGGTGGCTCGCGTATGAGTCTCCTCGGCAAGTACCTGAAAGGGTGGAGCCTCCGGACGACCCACCCGACGTTCGAGGCGGGTCAGGAGCTCTCGGCGTTCCTCACGGGCTACGAAGGCGGTGTCGCCGTCGCTCGCATCGGCGACACGCGCATCCGCGTCCCCGACGCGCCCGACGGGATGGTCGATAGCCGCGTCCGACTCCGCGTCACATCGTTCGATCCGAACGAACACGTCGGCGAGGCGGAGTTCGTCGAGAAGGTCGGCGACAGCGCGTTCTGAACGCGCCGCCGTCGATTTCGTCGGCGTCGACTCGCCACCGCCGTCGACGGTCGACGAGTGCGTCCGCGTTTCTACTGCTGCCGATGACCGAGCGGTTTCTTCTGTTCGATCTCGATCTCGACGTGGACGCTGTCGGGGAACTGCCGCTCGGCGACGCTGCGCGCTATCTGGTCCGCGCCGTGGATTTCGAGGCGACGGGTGTACACCGCGTACGACCACGGCGAGAACTCCCGGCCGCGTCCCAACGTCCGGTACTGCGGGACGCGCAGCCGTTCGGGCGGCGACGAGTGGGGGCCCTTACACTCCGCGCCCTTCCGTTCGAGCAGCCGTTTGAGCTCGGAGACGACGTCGTCGAGCACGGCTCTGTCACCGCTTTCGAAGGTGAGTTTGGTTACAAAAGTCATGAGCTGAGGGGTTACTCTCTCTTTCACACGCGGAGCGGTAAAAACGCATCTACAGCCCACGCACCGCGTGACTGTCACGCATGCACGCACGAATGCGGCGGAGAGTACTGATAAACGGGGGTTCGTTTCCGTAGAAATCGTCCCATCGAGACTCGTCTCTTCGGCGCTGTGCCGACGCCTCCGATATTCTCTTAACACGGGATGGTCTACGTGGGTGCAATGACGGTCGAAGCGGTCAGTGCTGGAGCCATCCTCTTCCGCGACACCCGCGGCAAACGGGAGTATCTGCTCCTGAAGAGCCGACCCGGGGACTGGGAGTTCCCGAAAGGCGGGGTCGAAGGGGATGAGGAACTCCAGCAGACAGCAATCAGAGAGATCGGAGAAGAGGCCGGTATCGACGACTTCCGCCTCGTCGACGGGTTCCGCAAAGAGTACGACTACGTGTTCGAAGCCGGTGGCAAGACCATCCACAAGACGGTCCACCTGTTCATCGCCCGGTCGTTCGAGGCCAGCGCCGAACTGTCGAGCGAACACCGCGACCTGCAGTGGCGCGACTACGAGCAGGCCATCAACACCATCACGCAGGACGGCCCGCGCGAAATTCTCGAAGAGGCGCACGAGTACCTCAACGAACTCGCGTCGAAGAACGGCGAAGAGGAGTCCGAACGAAAGTACCTCGCCTGACCCCGCGTCGGCGGCGGCGCGACCACGCCGACTCCGTTCCGTAACACGAATAGCGACGGCGCTCGCAGTCGAGATGTGAGCTACCCGGCCGACTCGGAGTTCGTCTTCGAACTTCTGACCTGCCGGTGGGCCGAACGCGCGTGGCCGCCGGAGAGCGACCGAAAGTCGGCGCTCGTCGTCGCCCGGCAACTCGGCACGAAGCGACGCCGCTGGGACACCGTCGTCGTCGAGGCCGACCCCGAGGCGCTCGCCGCGCGCGCGGCGTTCGGCGACGGCGAACTCGACTCCGACCTCCTGCACGTCGTCCGCCACGCGCCCAGCGAGTGGGCGTGGTACCGCGACGCACTCCCGCATCCCGGTTACCCGTGGCGCTATGTGCTCGCGGCGATTCACCGCGCGGCCGCCCGCGGCGTCGTCGAGAAGCGACGAAAGGGGAGGCGAATCGAGATTCGACGCGTCGCACCGTACCCCGACTGGGTCCGCCGCATCGTCGCCGTCGAGAACAAACCCGATTTGGACGCCAGCGCCGCCCGCGCCCTCTCGGGACAGTTGGAGTACGACGTGGAGACGGCGTTGGCCGACGAGGTGTGGCTGGCGACGGCGGCGACCGGCGCGGACGTCGAACCCGCGCTGCTCGAAAACATCCCCGTCGATGTCGGCATCCTCGCGCTCGACTTCAGGGCGGGGGTCAGCGCCGACGCGGGCGAGGTGGCGTGGTACCCGAGTTCGCTCTCGCCGGATCCCGAGGACCACGAAGCGGCTTCCGACCGCGCGGAGACGCGTCTGCGACTCGCCGAACGCGCGTACGGCCGCGGGTGGCGCTCGTACCACGGGACGATGCGACCCGACTGCCGGTACTTCGAGTTGCGGCGCGAGGGTGATGCACTACTCCCGTGGTGTGAGGCGAAGGGGCGTCACCAGACCGCCGCCGAGTGCTCGGGGTCGTGCGCCTCCTTCCAGCCCGAACCGCCGCAGTGGCGGACGAGAGGGTGGCCCATCGAGGGCGGGCCGGGGAAGGGGATCAAGCGGTTGCTCGAACGGCGGCGCGAACGCGTCCGCGAGCGGTCCGCTCCCGACTCCTGAGGGTCGCCGTCGCGGCCCCCGGCGTTCGCTACGCCGGGTCGTCGTCGATGCGGCCGAACGCGTGCCAGATCCCGGGGTCGCCGCCATCGACGCAGACCCACCCCATCGGTCCGCCGGGCGAGGGCTCGGTGTTGCGGACGCGACAGCCGGCGTCGAAGCGCCCCTCGGTCGGCGGGGCCCGCCCCGGCATCGTCAGCGTCACGTCGGCGCAGTCGGAGCCGACGCGGACGTCGGCGTGCGGCAGTTCCCCCTCGACGTCGACCGAGTTCGAGAGCACCGTCGATCGCTCGAACCCCTCGGCGTCGTTGTCGCGGAACCGGAGTTCCTCGCAGCCGTCGAGACGGTAGCCCACTTCGCCGTTCTCGCCCGCTCCGTCGGGGTCGCCACCGCCGTCGCCGACGACGTCGGTGTCACGGAAGAACACGCGGCGAGCGTCGAGCAGTTCGACGCCGCGGGCGACCCGTCGACAGTCGTTCCCGTCGAGTCGGTGGTCGAAGCCGCCGCGGAGGCGGATGCCGCACCGCGAGTTCTCCTGGCCTTCGAGCGTGTTGCTCGCGACCCGAATCCGAGCGGTCGGCGTCGGGTCGGAGACCGCGAGCACGCCGACCTCGAAACCGAACAGTTCGTTCGCCGTGACCGCGACGTTTCGGCCGCCGCGGACGACGAACCCGACGCCCGCGACGTTCCGGCAGACGTTGTCGGTGACGGTGACGCCGTCGCCGCGCTCGACGACGACGGCCGACGGTTCGTGGACCGGGTGGCCCTGCAACAGACCGTCCTCGCGCCCCTCGGTCGGGCCCTCCCTCCGACTCTCCCCGCCTCCCACGTCGTAAACGTAGTTGTCGGCGACCTCTCCCGAGGCGCGGCGGAGCGCGATACCCGCGCCGCCGACTCGCTCGATGGTGTTGTCCGAGACGCTGACGCCCTCGGCGACGGCCCCCTCGAACTCGGTGGGCCCGTCGGACACGTCGCCCGACGTTCCGTGCCCGCCGGGGTGGACGGCGATGCCGTCGCCACCGTGGTTTCGGACGGTGTTGTTCTCGACGGAGATATTGCGGTAGTGGCCGTCGAGGCGGATACCCGTCGACGTCTCGGTTCCTTCGACGATGTTGCCCGTCACCCGCACGTCGTGCCAGTCGGTGCCGTCGTCGCCGAGGATACCCACGTCGGTGCAGCGGCGGATCTTGTTCTGGTCGACCGAGAGGTCGTGACCGCCGCTGCGGTGGAGGTGGACGCCGCGGGTGCAGTCCTCGGCGACGTTGTGGACGATGGCGACGTTCTCGTTGGCGGAGCCGTCGACGACGGCGTTTTCGACGTCTCCCTCGGGCGGGGCGACGACGAGGCCGCCGTACTCGGTGAGGTTGTCGGCCTGATAGGCGGCCGACCGCAGGTCGACGGCGTAGCAGTTTCGCACGAGGACGTCCTTTCCGCCCGCGACGTCGACGAGGTGCCACCGGAGTTTCTCCCCGCGGCAGCCACGGACCGTCACGTCCTCGGCGTGGGCGACGCCGATGCCGTTTCCCTTCGCAGGGTCTACGGAGGTGAGCGTCAGTCCGTCGACGACCACGTGGCTCACCCGTTCGCCGCCGCCGTAGCTTCGCGGAACGAGCGCCGTCGCGTCGGGGTCCGGCGGGTCGAACAGAAGCGTCGCACCGGAGCCGGCGAGAACCAGATTCGAACCGTAGAGCAGCGTGCGGGTGTGGCGGTACGTGCCCGTCGGCAGCGTCACGTCGCCGCCGCCGCGGTCGTCGGCGGCGTCGAGCGCGGCCTGTATGGCGGGTCCGTCGTCGGCGTCGCCGTCGCCGACCGCACCGAACGATGCGACGTCGAGCGGGTCGGCGAGGCGGTGGTCTCCCATGTCAGTAGATACCGGGCAGCGCTCGGAGAACGTTTCGGTGGTCGGCGGCGACCTGTCTCGGTCCGTCGTGTCGAACGCAGCCGATCCGAACTCAGACGACCTCGACGTCGACCTCGTCGCGCTCGACGGCGAGTTTGAACGTCGGAACCGTCCGATACGTGACCTCGACGACCCCTTTCCGCTTGAGGCTCTGCAGCGCGCGGCGGACGTCGGCGGCTTCGGGGTCGACGTCGAACCGCTCGCGCAGTTTGTTCAACACGCTGACGACGCTCTCGGAGCGCTCGTCGGGTCCGGCGACGACAGCGAACACCTGCGACTCCAGTTCGGGGACGCGGAGCACGCTCGGCGCGCCCTCGTCGCGTTCGTCGTCTACCGGCGGGTCGATGCCGAGCAGCTCCGCGGCCTCCGTCGTCGCCCGGATGAGGCTGTTCTCGTCGCGGTAGTAGTACTCCTTGAGCGTCCCTTCGAGGTAGCGGTGGACCTCGCTGCCGCTGTCGAGGTCCCACCGGTTCTGCAGTTCCTTGTTCTTCGTCGGTTGGAGGTTGACCACGTCCGCCAACCGCTCTTTGTCCTCGTCCGAGAGGGTCATTGTCGGGGTGTTCGGGGAGGGAGGATATCGGTGTTCTGGAGTGCGGACGGACGAGCGTGAGTCACGCTAGCGTCCCGCGGACGGGATCTCGTAGTGGGGTTCGAGCGGACGCGGACGCGTCGGGTTCACTCGCTGTCGTCTCGACCGCGGGCCGAACGATTATCCCGAATCGGCGTGACCCACGAGTATGTCGGACACCGTACTTCTCGACATCGACAGCGACGACGTGGCGACCATCACCGTCAACCGACCGGACCGACTCAACGCGCTCAACGTCGAGACGCTCGAAGCGCTCGAAGACGCCCTCGACGAGGCCGAGGCGGCCGACGCGCGCGTCGTCGTACTCACCGGCGCGGGCGAGAAAGGGTTCATCGCCGGGGCGGACATCTCCTACATGAAAGACCTCTCGGTGCCCCAAGCGCAGGGATACGCCGAACTCGGCCACCGCGTCGCCGACCGCCTGGAGACGTTTCCCGCCCCCGTCATCGCCGCCATCAACGGCTACGCCTTCGGCGGCGGCTGCGAACTCGCGCTGGCCTGCGACCTCCGCGTCGCCTCAGAGCGCGCCGTCATCGGCCAGACCGAGATCGACCTCGGCATCACGCCCGGGTGGGGCGGGAGCCAGCGACTGCCGCGCCTCGTCGGCGACGAGACGGCCCGACGGCTCATCTTCTTCGGCGACCGCGTCGACGCCACCGACGCGTACGACCTCGGGTTGGTCGGCGACGTCGTCGCCCACGACGAACTCGACGATGTCGTTTCGGAACTTGCC
The DNA here is from genome assembly GCF_020097835.1 of Haloprofundus halobius. Lineage (GTDB taxonomy): Archaea > Halobacteriota > Halobacteria > Halobacteriales > Haloferacaceae > Haloprofundus > Haloprofundus halobius. The sequence goes on along the minus strand of NZ_CP083666.1, from coordinate 1,444,852 downwards.
GCCGACCTCGCCGCGAAACCGAAGTTCGCGCTACAGACGGCCAAGGAGACCATCAACGCCGTCCACGAGGAACCGCAGGGAGCCGGCCTCGTCTACGAGCGACGGGCGTGGAGCGGCCTGTTCGGCACCCACGACCAGCGCGAGGGGATGGACGCGTTTCTCGACAAGCGCGACCCCGAGTTCGAGTAGTCGTTCCGCCCGATTAGATACTCGTTAACGACTAAATTTCTTCTGTTTAGTACGTTCATAACAATGTTACTATATTCCTTTGTCGGAGTCATGAATCCGTTCGCGGCCATCGTCGACCGACTCATCGACGGCGACAGCGATGTGAGCGGCGGGCCGTACCAGTGTCGAAGTTGCGGTGAAGGCTACGCCCTGGAGTATCACGTCTGTCCGACCTGCGGCGGCTACTCGGTCGAGAGCGAGTACAACCCGGTCGCCGAGTTCAACGACGACTCGACCAGCTAAGGACCGTCGCGTTTCCGGGTCGTTCACCCTCGACACGGCGTCTTTCGTCCGTCTCGGTCGTCGGCCGTCGAGAGTCGGCCGTCGAGAGTCGGCCGTCGAACGTCCGGGAGTCGAACGTCCGGAAGTCGACAGTCTTCGCTCGGGACTCTCCGCTCCACTGACGTTGAAGCTATGCGTCTCGAAAGCGATTCGCTACCCATGAGTGAGACAGTCAAGTTGAGCCGCGTCGAGTCGGTGTTCGAGGAGTTGTCCTACCCGATCACGCGCGAGGAGACGGCCGCGACGTACGCCGAGACGACGGTCACGTTCGCCGACGGGGAGGCGAATCTGGGGGAGCTCGTCTCCGAGACGCGAAGCGACCGGTACTACAGCGCGGAGGACCTCTCGGAGGAGCTGTACAACGTGCTCCCCATCGAGGCGGTCGGCGAACCGGGGCAGTCCGAGGGCGACGCCTGAACTACCCCCGAACCTGCTGGACGGTCGACGTCGGAGGGGCGCAGTCGGGTGATTTCGACTCGAATCCCGACGTTTAAGTAGCCGAGTACGCTGGTATCACTCCTATGGAGTTCTGCGACGAATGCGGGTCGATGATGCAGCCGCAAGGCGACAACTGGGTCTGTACGAAGTGCGGCCACGAGAAACTGCGCGACCAGGCCAAAGAGGAGGCGATGGTGACCACCCAGTCCCAGGAGGAGTCGGAGGTCATCGAGTCCGAGGGCGGCACGAGCGGCCTGCCGACGACGACGGCGCACTGCCCCGAGTGCGGCAACGACACCGCCTACTGGTACATGCAGCAGATTCGCTCGGCCGACGAGTCCGAGACGCGCTTTTTCGTCTGTACCGAGTGCGAACACAAGTGGCGCGAAGACGACCACTGAGCGATGACCGTGTCGCCGCCGACGGTCCCGGAGGACCGTCTCGGCGGGTGGCGACGGGTCGAATCGAGCGTCGACCGGCTCTTCGACGCGGGCCTCGTTCGGGCGACGGCACACACCGTCGTCTACGAAGCCGAAGCCCCTCACGAGCGGTCCGTCGGAGGGGCGGACGGGACCCGCGCCGAACGGTTCTTCTTCGCGAGTCGACTGCGACTCACGCCGAGACCCCCTCCGTCACGGATGCTGTGGCGTCTCGTCGCCGACCGCTCGATGGCCGGCTTCGAGGACCAACTCCGCGAACGCGGCTTTCTCGCCGCCGATAGAGTCGAGGAGCGTCGCTTCGGCGTCCGGGGCACCGACGCCCGACTCGCACGGTACGAGGCCCGCTCTCGGGTCGACGGGACGGTGGTCTCCGTGCAGGGGTGGCTCGCGGTCTGGCCGACCGACGCTCGCGGCGAGTTTCTGCTCGCCGGCGGCGCGTACCCGACGGGCGTCGTCGACGAGCGTTCGGCGACCGCCAGCGCCGCCGAGGCAGCGTCGTTCGACGCGTCCGACCCCGAGCGATTCAGAGAGGAACTGTTCGCGTTGATTCGGGCGACCCGGTGAGGCGAGAAGTGTCAGCGCCGGAGCAGCGCCATCGCCGTCCCGCCGAGCGAGAGTCGGGCCGGGGCGACGCCGAGCGCTCGCGACAGGTAGCCCGGTCGGATACCGGGACCGAGACGGGCGACGCTCACCCCGTCGACGCGCACGTCGACGGTCACGTCGGCGGCGCGGACGTCCTCGCCGAACTGCTCGGTCGGCAGTCGTCCCGTTCCGCGGAGGAGCGCGAGCGCGGCGTCGAGCGACGGGGTGTCGACGACGACCAACTCGCCGAAACCGACCACGCGGAGTTGCTCGCCCTCGACTGTCAGCGTTAGTTCGGCCGTGACGTCCAGCGGACGGCGCGCGTCGGTCACGTTGTCGGTCACTCGTCCGGTTCGCGGGTGCTGATGCGGAGCGTGCCGTCGAGTCGCCAGTGGGCGTGGTCGGCGTCCTCCCCCGTCTTGCTCGGCACGTCGACTTCCATATCCTCGAACTCGTAGGTTATCTCCGCGCCTCGCCCGGTCAACCGCTCGTAGAGACCGAGGGCGAGTTCGGGCCACGTTCGGGTCTCGTCGATTTCGGACATCTCGTCGGTGCTCATGACGTACGTTCTGTTAGGAGGCTGCCGACTTAGTGGTTCTGCGGCCGGAGCGGAGACCCGACCCGTCGCCGTTTTCGAGCGCTCTCGGCGGCGAACCCGCTACTCGTTGCGCGCGAACGTCAGATAGCCGGTGTGTCCGACGCCCGCCGTCGACGGCCGCGACCCCCGGTCGCCGAAGTCCATCTGTCGTTGAATCGTCTCCAGCGTCTCGACGCCGGAGAGACCGACCTCCCGAGCCGTCCGCACCGTCTCGCGGGAGTTCTCGACGAACGGCGAGTAGACGGCGAGAAAGCCGCCGGAGACGAGGAGGTCGGGCGCGCGGGCGACCACCTCGGGCGCGTCGCCGGTGTCGAGCGTCAGGAGGTCGAACCCGGAGAGCGAGTCGAGTTCTTCGGTCAGATCGCCGGTCCGAACGTCAACGCGGTCGGCGACGCCGGCGAGTTCCATGTTCTCGCGGGCGACGTCGGCGAAGTCGGGGTCGCGCTCGAACGTCGTCACTTCGGCGCCGAGACGTGCGAGGTACGCCGAGAGCACGCCCGTCCCGGTTCCGGCGTCGAGCACGCGGTCGCCCGCGGCCGCGCCGGTGTGGCCGACGATGAGACCGACATCGCGCGGCATCATTGGCGCGCCCGTGCGCTCGAAGTGGTTGAACAGGTCGGGACCGCGCGGCGCGCGAACGACGAACTCCTCGCCGAGATGCGTCTCCAGCACGTCGCCCGACGAGACGTCCTCGGGGACTTCGAGTACGCCGAGGTCCGTCTGCAGTTCGTCGCCCGGGCCGCGCAGGTACTCGCGGTCGCCGTGGACGAGGAGTATCACTCCAGGCGCGAAATCGCCGCGGCGAGGTCGCCGTTCTCGGCTTCGAGCGCCTCCCGGGCCTCGTCCTTGCTCGCGCCGGCGCGCGTCGCGACGATTTCGATGTCGGAGTCCGGGATCTCGTCGCCGCCGGCTCTCGTCGAGTCGTCGGCTTCGGCCGACTCGTCGTCGCCCGCGCCGAGCGCTCGTGACTCGGGTTCGCCGACGATCTGGTAGGTCTGCTGCCCCTGTGCGTCCATCTGCGTCACCTGCGCGTCGCTGAAGACGAGTTCCTCGTCCGCCGTCCGGATGATGACCTCCTCGGCGTCTATCTCGGAGACGTCGATGCCCATCTGCTTCATCATCTGCTTCATCTTCCGCGGGTTCATACCGCCGCCACCAAACATACCCGGAGCGTCGTGGCGGGCGGGCAAAAACGTGGCGAACGCCCGGCGAGAACAGCGGACTGCGCGGTAAGTCGTGGCGGTGCTGTCTCGACAGCAACAGTTTTGCGGTCGGCGTCGGTCGCTTCCGCTATGGTTTCCGACTCGCCCTCCCGTCGAGGCTATCTCAGCGCGCTCGGTGCGGCCGCTGTCACAGGTATCGGTGCAAGAAGTGCCAACGGTGTCGACGGCGCTGAGGCAGACGTGACCAGCGCCAGCTCGCTCACCGACTGGCCGATGCCGCGCTACGACGCCGCCGACAACACCTGAAACGGCGTCCTCGGCGACCAGACGGACGCGACGCCCGAGAACGGAGAAGCGCTGTTCGAGGCGGCGACGCAGCAACTCGTCCGCTTACTGGAGTGGCTCGACGCCCAACCGTTCGACGCGCTGGTACCGAAACCGCACGTCGACCCACAGCCGGGGGAGTCGTCGCTGACTCGTAGCTGAGGCGCACAGTTCAATTTCACTACTTGATAACGGGGGAAACGTTGAGATATTCGGAGAGCTACAGGACGTACGATGCCCGACTCACGTCGCCGGACGTTCCTGCATGCCAGCGGCGTCGCCCTCCTCTCCGCGCTCGCCGGATGCGGTGGAACGCTCGCCGAAGACCAGATGCACCCGTCAACCGACGAGCCGACGGCGGAACCCGCGGCGACGGGGACGGCGACCGACGAGCCGACCCAGGGGCCGGCGTCGACGGACGGCGGTTCGAACCTCCGCGTCGTCCACGCGGTTCCCGACGCGCCGAACATCGACATCGTCGTCTTCGGTGACGCGGCGCTGAAAGACGAACCGTTCCGCCAGATAAGTCAGTACCTCTACCTCGGCGCGGAGCGGACCGACCTCGAACTCGTCGTCACGGACGAGCCGAGTCGCGTCCTCTTCGACGAGTCGCTCGACTTGGACGTCGGCAGTTACACCGGCGTCGCCCTCGGCGAACTCGGTGACGACACGGACAGACCGCTCAACTTCCGGCTGTACGAGGAGGACCTCTCGCTGCCCGACGAGGGCGACGCCCGACTCCAGTTCATCAACGCCGCTCCGGACACCACGGGCCTGCGAGTCGTCGCGGCCGACGGCGACGAGACGGTGTTCGACGACGTCGGCTACGGCGAGGCGTCGACGACGACGCTGTCGGCCGATACACGCTCGATAGAAGTTCAAGCGACGGACGGCGGCGACACGGTAACGACGACGGAACTGACCCTCGACGACCGCGGCGTCTATACCGCGTTCGGGATGGGGTACGTCGCCCCCGACGACGCCCCGACGGACGCGCCGTTCGAGGTCACGCTCGCCGAAGACGGCGACTGAAGCCGAGACGGTCTCGGCGCTGTCTGCTGCAGCGTACGCGTCGCCGTAGCGGTCTCGTCGGGGGGCGTCGCCGCGTCGGTGCCGCCGCCGACACGGCCCGCGAGCGGGAGACCGGCTCCGACGCCGGCGAGTTCGAGAACCCGTCTCCGGGTGTGCTCCGAATCCATCTCGGTCGAGCGAAGCGGCGGTGAGGGCTTTATATCGGCGTGCTAAGCGAACCGTCGGCAGGGGAGCGCGTCTCTCGAACGCTTAAGGTCCCGCCAATCTTCACCTTCGACTATGTTCGACCCCGACGATTTGGAGCGAATCCGCTCCGCGAAGGACGAGTGGGAGGAGGAGACGCTCGGGCCGACGCTGGAACGGTTCGGGGAGCGCGAGGAGACGTTCACGACCGACACCGAGGGCAACGAAGTCGACCGCCTCTACACCCCCGACGACATCGCCGACACCGACTACGTCGACGACATCGGCTTCCCCGGCGAGAAGCCCTACACCCGGGGCGTCTACCCGACGATGCACCGCGGGCGACTGTGGACGATGCGGCAGTACGCCGGGTTCGGGACCGCCGCCGAGACCAACGACAGGTACCAGTACCTCATCGACAACGGCCAGACCGGACTCTCGGTGGCGTTCGACCTACCGACGCAGATGGGCTACGACTCCGACGCCGAGATGGCCGCGGGCGAGGTCGGAAAATCCGGCGTCGCCATCGACTCGCTGCGCGACATGGAGACGCTGTTCGAGGGCATCCCGCTGGACGAGGTGTCGACCAGCATGACCATCAACGCCCCCGCGGCGGTCCTCCTGGCGATGTACGTCGCCGTCGGCGACCAGCAGGGCGTCGACCGCGACCAGTTGCGCGGGACCATCCAGAACGACATCATGAAGGAGTACGTCGCGCGCAACCTCTACATCTACCCGCCGGAGCAGTCGATGCGGCTCATAACCGACACGTTCGCGTTCTGCGCGGCGGAGACGCCGAAGTTCAACACCATCTCCATCTCGGGGTACCACATCCGCGAGGCCGGGTCGACGGCGGCCCAAGAGGTGGCGTTCACGCTCGGCAACGGCATCGAGTACGTCCAAGCCGCCATCGACGCCGGCCTCGACGTCGACGAGTTCGCCCCGCAACTGTCGTTCTTCTTCAACGCGCACAACAACGTCTTGGAGGAAGTCGCGAAGTTCCGCGCCGCCCGCCGCATGTGGGCGAAGATCATGGAGGAGCGCTTCGGCGCGGAGAACCCCAAATCGAAGCAACTGAAGTTCCACACGCAGACCGGCGGCTCCACGCTCACCGCCCAACAGGTGGAGAACAACATCGTCCGCGTCTCCTATCAGGCGCTGGCGGCCGTCCTCGGCGGAACGCAGAGTCTCCACACCAACGGGAAGGACGAGGCGCTGTCGCTGCCGACCGAACAGAGCGTCCGGACGGCGCTCAGAACGCAGCAGATTCTCGCCCACGAGTCGGGCGCGGCCGACACCATCGACCCGCTCGCCGGGAGCTACTACGTCGAGGCACTCACCGACGAGGTCGAGGCCGACGCCTTCGACATCATCGACGAGGTGGACGAGCGCGGCGGGATGCTCGACGCCGTCGAGGAGCAGTGGGTCCAACGCCAGATTCAGGAGGTCGCCTACGAGCGCCAGCGCGAGATAGAGGCGGGCGAGCGCATCATCGTCGGCGTCAACGAGTTCCAAGTCGACGACGAGGCGCACGTCGACGTCGAGGAGGTCTCCGAGGAGGACGAGCGTCGACAGGTCGAGTCGCTCGGCGAACTGAAGGACGAGCGCGACACGGAGGCCGTCGAAGACGCGCTCGCGGCGATTCGCGACGCCGCTCACGGCGACGCCAACCTCCTCCCGCTCATCGTCGACGCGGTGAAGGCGTACGCGACGGTTGGCGAGATCTGCAACGTACTCCGCGACGAGTTCGAGGAGTACCACCCCAGTAGCGCCGTCTGAGTGCGAGCGTCGACGACGTTCGTGGCCGTTCGTCGCGAACCGACCGTCCGCTGCGGACCGTCTCTGCACGCTGGAGTACTCTTTCGGCGGACAGTTCTCCCGAAGTGTAGAAAATCACACACAGTTACTTCACCCTACAGTTGCTGTATATCGGTGTGAAACTCGCATCGAGTCGACGGGAGTTGCTCCGAACGGCGTTCTCGGGCGCACTAGTGGGTGTCGTCGCCACGGCCGCGGAGACCGGCATCGCCGCGGGGGCGTCGACAGAGCCGTCGGTCGGAGCGACGGCCGACCCGTCGGAGGTCGACTCTGTACAGGGAGCGGCGATTCCCGACTCGGTCGGAATCGAGACGGTCGCCGACGGGTTCGAGATACCGTTGGACGTCGCGTTCGTCCCCGGTTCCGACCAGCGGTACGTCGCCGAGCAGCGCGGTGTCGTCTCGGTCGTCGAAGCCGAGGGGGTTCGGGACCGACCCCTTCTCGACCTGCGGGACGCCGTCGAGGTCGACCTGGAGAAGGGGCTTCTCGGCATCGCGCTTCACCCGAACTTCGCCGAGAACCGGCGACTGTTCGTTCGCTACAGCGCCCCACGACGTGAGAACACGCCACGGAACTACAGCCACACGTTCGTCCTCGCGGAGTTCGCCGTGAGCGCCGACGGCAGGCGCGCGAACCGCGACTCCGAGCGCACGGTTCTCGAACTCCCCGAACCCCAGCCGAATCACAACGCGGGCGACCTCGCGTTCGGACCGGACGGCTACCTCTACGTGGCCGTCGGCGACGGCGGCAACGGCGGCGACGTGGGTCCGGGTCACGTCGACGACTGGTACGACGCCGTCCCCGGCGGTAACGCGCAGGACGTGCGCCGAAACCTCCTCGGGAGCATCCTGCGCATCGACGTCGACGGCCGCGAGGACGACAAACCGTACGCGATTCCCGACGACAACCCCTTAGTCGGACGACCCGGCCTCGACGAACACTACGCGTGGGGCTTTCGTAACCCGTGGCGGCTGTCGTTCGACCGCGAGAACCTCTTCGTCGGCGACGTCGGCGAGAGCGACTACGAGGAAGTGAACCTCGTCACGAAGGGCGGAAACTACGGGTGGAACGTCAAGGAGGGGACGAACTGCTTCGCGGCGGATTCCTGTCCGGACCGGACACTCGAGTCGGTGCGTGGCGGCGAGCGCCTCGTCGACCCCATCGTCGAGTACTCGCACGGCGACGGGCCGCTCACCGGTAACTCCGTCATCGGCGGCTACGTCTACCGGGGGACGGCGCTTCCCGCGCTCGCGGGACGGTACGTCTTCGCCGACCTGGACGCGCAGAACGAGTTGTTCGTCGCGACGCGACCCGAGGGCCAGGGGATGTGGCCGACGCGCGTCGTCGACGTGGTCGGTGAGGGGAGCGAGAACCTCGGACGCGTCTTCTCGTTCGGCCGCAACCCGGCGGGCGAACTGTTCGTGCTCGGGGGGACGTTCGACGGCGGTGCGCTGTACCGTATCGTCCCCGCGAGCGGTTGAGACCCGTCTCTCGACCCGTCAGCACACCGACTTCGGGTTCAGACCCAGTTCGCCCAGCGCGTCGGCGTAGTCGTCGTACGCGAGTTGAATCACGTACTCCGCCGCCGCCTGCGCGCGTTCCCAGTCCTCCGCTGACTCGCAGAGTTCCTCCAACAGTTCCAGTCCGCGTTCCAACGTCTCCCGCGTGTCGTTCTTCAACTGCCGAAACGCATTTGCCCGCCGCTCGTCTGCCTCGTTGACGAAGAAACTGATGATCTGCGTGTGCGTCCGCAGCGAGAGCAGCGACCGGCCGACCATCCCGCCCGCGACGCGCGAGACGGTGTCGTCGCGCCCGCGGAGGTAGCCGTGCATCGGGCCGCTGTCGGCCTCGGCGGTCGCCTCGACGCCCTCGCCCGAGGCGTCGTCCATCTCGGCGACGACGCGCTCGTAGTGGTCGGCCTCTTGCTCGGCCACCGTCTGGAACGCCTCTCGGGCCGCGTCGTGCGCTTCGTCGTCGGCCCACGAGGAGAACGTACCGTGAGCGGCGGCCTCGCTCCCGGCGGCGACGCGGAGCACCGACTCGGCATCCAGTTCGGCGTCGGTTAGTGCGACGAGCAGTTGACTCGACCCCAACCGGTCGAGCTCGGTTCGCTTCGCCGCTTCGACGGTCTCGCGGAACTCCGTGACGTCCATACGAGTCGTGACGGGTGCCCGCGAGTTCAACGTTGCTCCGGTCGCCGCGGTCGAGTCGCCGAGCGCTCCCCGAGCGCCGCGGGCTTTTGCCGTCCGAGCGCGTACTCCGAGCTATGAGTCCCGACGAAACTGCCCTCTCCCCGTCGGCGCTGGCGGCGGCGCTCCACGACGGCGAGCGCGTCCGGGTGCTCGACGTACGAAACCGCGACGAGGCCGATGAGTGGCCGCTCTCCGGCGGCGACGTGGAGACGACGAATCTCCCGTACATGCAGTTCGTCCAGGCGCAGGCGGCGGACGAACTCGACGACATCGCCGACGAGTTCGACGACGGCCAGCGGGTCGTCGTCATCTGCGGGCGCGGCGAGTCGAGCGCGACGGTCGCCGAAGCGCTCCGCGACCACGGCGTCGACGCGGTGAACCTCGCCGAGGGGATGCGCGGATGGGCGCGGGTGTACCACGCCGAGGAAGTCGACGGCGAGTCCGAGGACGCGACGGTGATACAGTACCAGCGTCCGGCGAGCGGGTGTCTCGCCTACCTCGTCGTCTCCGGCGACGAAGCCGCCGTCGTCGACCCGCTCCGCACGTTCGCCGACCGGTACGTCGAGGACGCCCGCGACCGGGGTGCGGAACTCCGCTACGCGCTCGACACACACGTCCACGCCGACCACGTCAGTGGTGTGCGCGACGTGGCCGAGCGCAGCGATGCCGAACCGGTCGTTCCCGAAGGGGCGACCGAGCGCGGACTCGCGTTCGACGCGAAACTGGTCGGCGACGGCGACGAACTCCGCGTCGGTGACGTGACGCTCGAAGCGATGCACGCGCCAGGGCACACCACCGAGATGACCGCGTACCGACTCGGAACTGTCCTCTTCGACGGCGACCTGCTGTTCACCGAGAGCGTCGCCCGACCTGACCTCGAACGCGGCGACGAGGGGGCCGAGGGGATGGCGCGACGGCTCCACCGGACGCTCCGCGAGCGGGTGCTCGCGCTACCGGACGAGACGGTGGTCGCGCCCGGTCACTACGGCGACTCGGCGAACCCGACCGAAGACGGGACCTACACCGCGACGCTCGGCGAACTGAAATCCCGTCTGGAGGCGCTGTCGATGGACGAGGACGCGTTCGTGGAGTACGCATTGTCGGGGATGCCGCCACGGCCGAACAACTTCGAGGAGATAATCGCAACGAATCTCGGGCGCGATTCGGTCGGCGACGACGAGGCGTTCGAACTGGAACTCGGCCCGAACAACTGCGCGGCGACGGCGGATTGAGGGGGGTTAGTGCTCGACGAGAACGAGAGAATCGGTGCCGTCGGTCAGTCGTCGTCGGCCGCGGTGGCGTCACCCGTCGCCTGCGCGTCCGCTTCGATGCTCGGCGGGTACTTCCCGCGGTCGAGTTTCAGGTCGCTCTGCGGGCGCGCCATGCAGGTGAGCGCGTACGTTTCGGCTTCCTCCTCGGTGAGTCCGCGAGCCGCGGGTTGGGTCACCTCGCCCTCGACGATTTCGGCAGAACACGCCAGACACATCCCGACGCGACAGGAGTACTCCTGGGCGATTCCCTCGTCGATGCAGGCTTTGAGGATGGTCTGTTTGTCGGAGATCTCGATAGTCTCGCCGGTGCCGACGAACTCGACAGTGTACTCGGGCATACTCGCTGGTACGAAAACACCGGAGAAAACTCTTTATGGTGTATACTGTCGTAATGGATGCGACAGAATGCCGCTCGTCGGAGCGCCCACCGGAATCGGTCCACGCGGGTCTGACGAAGCGAGACGGACGTGGACGTCGTCGGGCGGACAGACCAGTCGCGTTGCGGACGGATCGGTGGTCGGAAAGTGGCCGTGTGATTGCCGGGGCCTCGTGCACCGACGGGCCTGTGGCGAACCCGTCCGTGCGTCCGACAATCGGGTTTCGGTTCACCCGTCTCGGAGATAGCCGATTTGCTTGTGAGTACCGGGTGTTCCCGAGGCGTCGCCCGAATCGATGAGGACACCGGTCGCTCGTCGGTCGGGTTCGGAGAAGGTGGTGTGTCAGGTGTGCCAGCAGATGCCCACAGCGCATGTCGGCGCCGTCCGGGGCTTCTGTAGCAACGACTGGGTATCAAAGTGAACATTAATAAATGTTTTCATGTTCGTGCCGCGTGTGATACCTCTCTCGTCGCTGTCGTTTCGCGCCGCTACCATCGGTCGGGTCACCGAAAAGTGGATATGAAGAGTCCGATTCAGGGGGAGTGTACTGAACCGGGGGTAACGCATCCGTGACGCGAACCATGCAAGCTCTCGGACGTGGCCGTCGACACACCAGGGGGATAGTGCGTCGTCGGACCGCCATCCATGCCAGGATGCAGATTACCCAAGGAGGTAGATCCCCAAAGTAACGTGCAGCCAAATAGCAGACAAGCCAGTATTTCCCGTTGTTAGACCGTCGTCATGGACATCGTAACCGACGCAGGCCACCCGTTACGTTCGGATTGTGTCACTGGACGGACGGACTGCTCTCGCGTTCGCCCGGTCGTTCCACCGCGTGCGTCGCCGGACCACACCGACGCCGACCCCGGCGTCGTCTGGGAAACAGTTATGCGGGAGACGCGCGTTCTCAGTATCGGTCGCCAGCGTAGCCGGACGCTGCCCGTGTCCGGACGTTCCACCGATTCGTGACGGCATCTATGCGCCGTTACCTGCGCGCGGTGACCATGCCTCTGACTTCGGAACCGGTACGTCACGGTTCCGGTTCCGTTCGGACACCGACACCGCGAGCTGCGCTCGGCGACGCGCAACCCGGCGGTATCGGCTACTTACGACACGTATGCCGGGGCTATTTTGGGTTCTGGGGCTGTCTAACGGTGAGTACCGGGACTTCGCTGTTCCGAACGACGCGTTCGGTGACGCTGCCGAGGAGATACCGGTCGAGGCCGCGGCGACCGTGCGTGGCCATCACGACGAGGTCGATGTCGTGTTCGTCGGCGTAGTCGACGATGGTGTCGGGCGGCGACCCCGCCTCGACGGCGGTGACGACGTCGACACCGACCTCGGCCGCGCGCGAGCGAACTCGTTCGACGGCCGCGTCCCCCTCCTCTTCGAGCGTCGACAGCACCGTGTCGGCTCCGAGGTCTATCGTCGCGAGCGTTCGCGTGTCGACGACGTAGAGCACGCGTAACCTGGCGTCGTACGCCTCGGCGAGTTCGAGTGCGTCGGAGACGGCCGTCTCCGCTGCGTCGCTTCCGTCGGTCGGGAGGAGAATTCGGTCGTACATACGAGAGTGTACGGGAAGGAGTAGTTAGAACTCTCGGCTATCCGACGTGAGAGTCGTCAAAAGCGACAGGAACCGATCGCCTCTTCGCATCGCTTGAGCGCCTCGTAGCGCTCCATCTCGTCGAGAGACGTCGTCTCGACGGTTCGCCACCCGTCGCCGTCGGCGTCGAACGCGAGCGCCTTCACCCACGACTCCGTCGCCAACAGCAGCGCCTCCGTCGGACCGTCGTCGACGGCGATGGCCAACTCCACGGCGTCGGCGCGGTTCAACGCGGCGAGTTCGGCGTCCGAAAGCGGGCGACTCGGGAGCGAATCGAGTATCGACATGCGACGCGGTACGTCACTAGACCTGTTGACGGTTGCGAACGCGCCCGGTCGAGAGGCGCCAAGGAGTCACTTCGTGGCACGCCATCGCCGTCGACGAGGCTCACCGCGGCGACGGCCACGGGTCGGCGCTGCTCTCGTTCGTCGAGACGCGGGCCGACGGGCACGGCTGCGACTGCGTCGCGCTCGCGGTTCGTGACGTGACCGACGACGCGCGGCGGTTCTACGAGTCGAACGGCCTGTCCGAGTGGGGCGTGGCGTTCGAGACAGACCGCTGAGTTCCGCCGACGCGAACCCGAAAGGCTTCTACCCCGCGGTGCGGCAGGAAGGGACATGACACGTCGCGACGACGGCGCCTCCACCCGGTTCGACCGAACGACTCTCGCGGTCGTCGGTCTCACGGCCGTCGCTCTCGTCGCTCGCCTCGTCGGTCTCGGTACCAGGGCGTTCCACTGGGACGAGGCGCGCGTCGGCTACTGGACGCTCCGCTACCTCGACTCGGGCGCGTTCGAGTACCGCCCCGTCGCCGGCGGGACGTTCCTCCCGCTCGTCAACCGCCACGTGTTCGCGCTCCTCGGCGCGAACGACTTCACCGGACGCCTCGTCGTCGCGCTCGTCGGCGGACTGCTCCCGCTGGTCGCGCTCCTGTACCGCGATAGGCTTCGGGACGACGAGACGGTCGCGTTCGCGCTCGTCCTCGCGGTCGAACCGGTGTTGCTCTACTACTCCCGGTTCGCTCGGGGGGAGCTGCTCCTCGCCGCGTTTTCGCTCCTCGCGGTCGGCTGTTTCCTCCGCGTCGTCGACGTCGGGGGTCGGCGGTACCTGTACGTCGGCGTGGTCGCGGTCGGACTGCTTCTCACCACCTCCGGGTTCGCCGTCGTCACGCTACTCTGCTGGACGCTGGCGGTGTTTCTGACGTTCGATCACCTCCGCGTCCGCGGCGACGGGAACCCGGTCGGGACCGCCGAACGCGCCTGGCGGGGGTTCGTCTCGCGGGCGACGCCGCTGGCGCGCTCGCTCTTCCTGTTGCTCGGGGTGTTGTTGTTCTTCTACGCGCCGCGCGCCGGCGATACCGACGAGGTCGGTCTCTGGAACCTGTCGACGCTTCCAGCGACCGTCGAGTCGGCGTTTCTCGGGTCGTTCCGAAAGTTCTGGGCGGTCCGAATCGACTACCGGCGGACGAACGGCCACGAACTCCTGCCGTACATCGTCGAGTACGTCGAACTGCTGGTCGTGCTCTCACTGCCGGTGGTGGTACTGGCCGTCGGCGCGTTCCTCGCCGACCGGTATCTGACCGGCGGCCGTCGTCCCCTGCTGCACTTCTTCTCGTTTTGGGCGGCCGTCTCGCTGCTGGCGGTGCCGATGCTCGCCGAGCAGTTCGCCCCGTGGCTCGCCGTCCACACCGTCGTCGCGTTGACGCTCCCGGCGGCGGTCGGCCTCGCGGCGCTCGTTCGAGTTGGTGCTGCGGGACTCGAACGCGACCGGGCGGCACGGGTCGGTGCCGTCGCACTCGTCTGCGTGGTGCTGTCGGCGCACGTCGGCGGCGTCGTCGCCACGAACGTCTACGGTTCGCCGGGACCCGACGACGACCTCGCGCAGTACGCCCAGCCGTCGCAACCGCTCGAACCGATGCTCGAAAACGCCTCGGCGGCGATGGCGCGCACCGACGGTCCCGACGTAGTGTACGTCGGCGAGGCGTTCTACACGCTGGACGCCGACAGCGACCTGCAGCCGCCGGTCTCGGATGCGTGGGGTAACCGCCTCCCGTTGCCGTGGTACTTCGAGCGCATCGACGCCCGCCAGACGAGCGTCGCCGCGCCGGACGAGTTGGAGATGGTCGACAGCGAACCCGCCGTCGTCGTCGTCGAGGACGAGGAGAGAAGTCAAGTCGCCCGGCAGTTGGAGGGGTACGAGTCGACGGAGTACGAACTCGGGCTGTGGAACCGGGAAGTGTACGTGTTCGTGCTGCAGTAGCGGTCGCGAGTCGGTCAGCATCCCCAGCGAAACCGGCGGACGCACCGCTTCCGAGCGCGTGGAGAACTGCGCGGCGGTTCATGTTACCGCCGTCGAGAAGACGAGATACGCACTTTCAGGCCGGCCGACAGTTCAGCGGAAGCCCATCGCTTCGATCTGTTCCTGATAGCGGTTCCGGATGGTGACCTCGGTCACCTGCGCGACGTCGGCGACTTCGCGCTGGGTCTTCTTCTCGTTGCAGAGCAGCGACGCCGCGTAGATGGCGGCGGCGGCGAAGCCGGTCGGCGACTTCCCAGAGAGCAGGCCCTGCTCGGCGGAGACGTCGATTATCTCGGTCGCCTTCGCCTGCACTTCCTCGGAGAGTTCGAGCGCCGAGGCGAAGCGCGGGACGAACTGTTTGGGGTCGACGGGTTTCAGTTCGAGGCCGAGTTCCTGGGAGATGTAGCGGTACGTCCGTCCGATCTCCTTCTGCGGGACACGGGACACTTCGGCGACCTCGTCGAGACTGCGCGGGATGCCCTCCTGTCGGCAGGCGGCGTACAGCGCGCTCGTGGCGACACCCTCGATGGAACGGCCGCGGATGAGGTCCTCGTTGAGCGCGCGGCGGTAGATGACCGACGCGACCTCCCGTACCGACCGCGGAACACCCAGCGCGGAGGCCATTCGGTCGATTTCCGAGAGCGCGAACTGGAGGTTGCGCTCGCCGGCGTCCTTGGTTCGGATGCGCTCCTGCCATTTGCGCAGGCGGTGCATCTGGCTGCGTTTCTCAGAGGAGAGCGAGCGGCCGTAGGCGTCCTTGTCCTTCCAGTCGATCGTCGTCGTCAGGCCGCGGTCGTGCATCGTCTCGGTGATGGGCGCGCCGACGCGCGACTTCGACTGACGCTCGGAGTGGTTGAACGCCCGCCACTCCGGTCCCCGGTCGATGGAGCGCTCGTCGATGACGAGGCCACAGTCGTCGCAGACGAGTTCACCCTGGTCGGCATCCGTGATAACTTCAGTAGAACTACATTCCGGACACTTCAGGGTCTCGTCCGACGTCTGTTCCGCTTGCTGCTCTCGCTGACGCTGCCGACTCGGACGTTCCATAAAAAGCTTGTGGGCAACGGAAGGTTTAAACCTTTGTAACAGACTCCTGACTGACAAGTGTTCACAAAGCGACGCCTTCTTCCATGTTTATCTAGTTATGTATCTTGCCCACCACGTTCACCGTTCGTTCACGCCCATGTAAGTGAGATTGAAATTCCAGTTCGAGGGAACTCCGTCGAGCGATCCGGTACCGTCGGCTCAACGGGAGTATCGTGGCCGAACGGTACCGGATTCGAGGGAAGTGGGGGCTGGAGCGTGTGACCCCCGTGGAACGTTATGTCAGCATCGGCCATTAGTGTTCGTGACACCCCCTTCGAACCGATACGTCGACTGCACTCTTCCCGTGAACCGTGCCGTGGTATGCGCACTACGCATTTACGAAGATTTTTGTATAACCAAAAGGTATGCACAGGTAGCATGAGTACCACTCGCTCGCAGAACGTCCAACGGGCGGTCGAGGGTTGCCGTCCCGCCAACGTGACGCCGGTCCGTCTCGACGCGGCGACGCTCGACTCCACCGCACCGTCGTACCTCCGAGACCTGAAGACCAAACTCGGTGACGAGGGCTATCAACCGGCGACGCTCGCCGTCGAAGCGTATTTCGACGAGGACTGTTCGCTGGCGACCCAACGGGAGGTCGACCGTCTCCGCGACCACGTCCGCGCCGCCTCGTTCCTCGGCGCTGGCCGTCTCGACGTCGCCGTCGACGAGGTGTGTGCGACCGAGAAGGTCGAACCCGCGCTGGCCGCGCTCCGCGAGCGCGCCGACCGCGAGGGCGTCACGCTTACCCTCTCGGGCGACGCTACTCTCGCCTGATGGGAGACAGGCGCGCGCTGGAGACGCAACTGGCGGTCGTCGCCGGATTCGAGAACCCACAGGCCCGACTCGAACAGTACCCGACGCCGCCGGACATCGCCGCCCACGTCGTCCACTTCGCCGACCTGCAGGGCGACGTCGACGGACGGACGGTCGTCGA
Source organism: Haloprofundus halobius (assembly GCF_020097835.1). Taxonomy (GTDB): domain Archaea; phylum Halobacteriota; class Halobacteria; order Halobacteriales; family Haloferacaceae; genus Haloprofundus; species Haloprofundus halobius. Next base: position 1,428,001 of record NZ_CP083666.1, on the reverse strand, counting down.
CCTCGGCACCGGCACGGGGATGCTAGCGCTCGGCGCGGCGCTTCGCGGCCCCCGCCGCGTCGTCGGCGTCGAACTCGACGCGGCGGCGCTCGACACCGCCCGCGACAACGAGCGCCGCGTCGGGACGACGACGCCGATTCACTGGATTCGCGGCGACGCGACGCGTTCGCCGCTCTGCGTGCACTCGGACGGCAACTCGGAGACGACGGTGCTGATGAACCCGCCGTTCGGTGCGCAGAACGGCCGCCGCGGGGCCGACCGGGGGTTTCTCCGGACCGCATCCGAACTCGCCGACGTCTCGTACTCGATTCACAATCAGGGGAGCAGGCAGTTCGTCGAGTCGTTCGCCGCAGACGAGGGCGGCGAGGTCACCCACGCCTTCGGCGCGACGCTGACGCTGGACCGGCAGTTCGACTTTCACGAGCAGGAGACGAGAGACCTCGACACCGAGGTGTTTCGCATCCGGTGGACGTGACCGCGAGACGCCCTCACTTATACCGCTCTTTCGCCGCAACTCGCACCTTCGTCCCGTTCGCCGTCGCGTACAGTTTCCCCTCGCGGTTGGTGAACTGAATCTCCCTGAGTGTCACCGACTCGTTGCGTCGCGGGACCGGCGCGGAGACGGTGTCGTTCTCCCGACCGACGACGAGACGGAAGCTCTCGTTCTCCGCGGCGATGGAGACGTTCTGCCCGGCGACGACGGGTTCGGCCGTCGCGGGCGGCGACGTGTACACCGGCGTCTCGTTTCCGTCGACGGCGAGTGTGACCCGGTAACTGGCGTTGCTCCCGACGAGCGACCACCCGGTGCGGTTGGCGACGACCGTCTCGCGCCAGCCGACGCCGCCGACGCGGACCGCCGACCGCCCGTCGAACGCGAGCCGCCCTTTCGATATCTCTCGCGACCAGAGGGTGCGGTCGGGGTTCCGGACGACGACACCCGACGTCGTGACGCTCGTCGACTCGCCGAAGCCGTCGACGTCGACGACCGACACCATCCCGTTCGTCACGTCCTCGGCGTAGGTCACCTCGTAGCCGCGGACCTGTACGGACTCGCCGGGCAGCTCCTCGTCCGCCGTCGTCACCATGTTGACCGCGACGGCCGAGCCGGCCATCGCCGCCGCGCCGACGAGCAACAGCGCGACGGCCGCTTGTTTGCCGGTCACCGCTCGCAGTCCACCGCGGTCACCGTCACCGCCGCAATCGTCTCTACTGTCGCGGACCCTGCGCCCCGACCCGTCGCTGCGGATGTCGCCGGCTCGCTCGCGAACCTCGGCACCGAAGCGGTCGAGAAGCGACCGGTCGCCTGCGCTCGCCGCCGCCGTGACGAGCGTCGCCAAGAGGAAGACGAGGGCGAGACCCACGGCCCGAAAGAGCACGTAGCTGTCGCCGCCGCGGTACCAGTACACCGCCCAGAGCGACTGCGAGACCGAGTAGAGGAGGACGCCGGACCAGAGTCTGAGCGCGTCGGGGTGGTCGTCCCCGCGGCGTTCGACCAGCCACAGCGCCACCAGGACGCCGGTGAGCAGGCCGATGGCGTGGCCCTGAATCGCGATCTGCGCCCACCACGGCGAGACGAACGCCTCCCGCGACGACGCGACGGTCGTCGGGTCGAACAGCGCGTCGTACAGCAGGTTGACGACGCGACTCGCCGAGAGCGCCAGCACCGTCGTCAGCGGATAGTAGACGAGCGCGAACCCGGCGAACGCGAAGACGACACCCGAGAATCCGATGATGGGACCGACCGAGAACAGCGCGGTGAGGACGCCGACGACGAGTACGGCGGCCGGAAAGACGAGGAACGCGCGGATTCGCGGGTCCGAGCGCCAGTCGGCCGTCGCTTCTCTCTCGTCCCGCGGATAGTGTCCCCACGCGTACTCGACGAGCGGTGCGAGCGTGAGCGTCCCGAGCAGATTGCCGACGAGGTGGCCCGCTCCCGAGTGCGAGAACGCGGCCGCGAGCATCCCCGTCGGATAGAAGTACGACCACGCCCGGAACGGAACGACGACAGGGCGGTACCAGTAGTCGAACCCCCCCTGCACGAAGAGATAGACGAGGAGGACGAACAGGATCGACACCAGCGTCCCCCACGGCACGCCGTAGAGAAGGCGCGAACGGAGCGCGGCGACCCGGTGCGTTCGTCGGCCGTCGAGACGCCACGCGACGTACAGACAGACGACGGCGACGCCGACGACCGCGAGTTGGGAGAGCGGGAGCCACGGCGGAACCGCGAACATACCGGTTCCAAGCGGGGACGGAGTATCAAACCTGTTGCTCGTGCTCCGGTTTCGTCCTGGCGCCCGGTTCAGAGCGACCGCAGTTCGGTCTGCGGGTCGACGACCCACTCGGTTCCGAAGTCGGTTATCTCGACCATCTCCTCCTGGCCGACGTAGCCCCACTCGGTGTCGACGTCGAGTTCCGTCGTGTACAGTTCGCCGACGCGTATCTCGACTTTCTCGGCGATGAGCAGCCGGTCCCTGGCAGGCGCTCACGCGGATGCACGATAGTCGTTGGCGTGGCGGAACGGCGCGGCGGCGCTAAATCTTCGACTCGGCGTCGTTGGCGAGTTCCTCCATCCGCTTGCCGACGCGGCCCGCGTTGGAGAACTCGTCGTCGCTCATCGCGCTCGCCAGCGCGTTACCGAGGACGAAGACGGCGTGTTTGTGCTCGCTCTTGGATTTGTGGACGTGTGAGGGCTCGACGCTCAGTTCGTCGTAGGGGTCGAACAGCGAGGAGTCGACGTCCTCCTGGGAGCGGAAGTACTCCATGATGATGACCATCTGTTCGTGCAGTTCGAGCAGGTCGTCTTTGTGCATGGGGAGGCGTAGGTACGTCGGTGTTTTAAGGATTATTGCGGCGTTCTGCCACACCGACACGACTAGCTCAGAAGACGTACTCGTCTTCGTGGCCCATCATGCCGTCGTCTTCGAAGCCCGGTTCGTCGTTGTCCATCGGCCCACTGGTCTTGTAGGCCTTCATGCCCGTCGAGAGCAACTCCTCGACCGCTTCCTCGCGGTTGACGAACTCGCCCTGTTCGACAAGTTGGGCGATCTGCATCTCGATATGCTCGGGGATGTTCATTTTTACGTTCGGCATCTATCGAACGAGGGTTTGGATACGCCGTATTTAAAACTGACGGCGCGTGAGGACGTCGGTGACAAGGTGAGACACGGGTTCACACGAAAATAGTTGGTGAAGTTACGAACGTCAGTTCGGATTTCGCGTAGTATCCGGTTCGTCCATATAAATTCACCGGTGAGAGCCGATAACCATAGGTGAGTGGCGACGAAACGAGAGATATGTCCGAGAACGTCACTGGTCTCTACGAGGAGTTCGGCGGGGAGCGCCTGCCACCCGGCCAGCGAAAGACCGAGCGGTTCCCGGTGCTCTCGAAGAGCGGGACGCCATCGTGGGACCCGGCGTCGTGGCAGTTCGACGTGTGGGGCGCGGTGGACGAGCAGTTGCAGTTCTCCTACGAGGAGTTCAAAGACCTGCCCTCCGAAACGCAAGTACAGGACTTCCACTGCGTCACCGGGTGGAGCAAGTTCGACTGCGAGTTCACGGGCGTGACGTTCCCGACGCTCGCGGAGCTGGCGGGCGTCGACGACGACGCGGTACACGTCATGTTCCACGCACTCGACGGCTACACAACGAACCTCTCGCTGGAGGAGTGCATGCGCGACGAGGTGCTGTTCGTCTACGAGTACGACGGCGAATCGCTCCCGGCGGACCACGGCGGCCCCCTCCGCGTCGTCACCCCGCACAAGTACGCCTACAAAGGGGCCAAATGGGTCGAGGGCGTCGAGTTCCTCACCGAACCCGAGCGCGGCTACTGGGAGAAGCGCGGGTACTCGAACACGGCGAATCCGTGGAACGAGGAGCGGTACAGCTAGTCAGGCTACTCTGCTGAGGTCCTCCATCGGTGAGAGTTTTGCGAAGTCATAGTGAATTGGTCACACCACTTCCCTACATCTCTGTCTTACTTTCCCGTTCCAATTCACGGAAATTTTGTACAAACTTATTCTTATAAAGCTATACAGTACTCTGTTATCACCGCAAATAGTCTTCTCAAACACAGTTTTATTAGACGACAGGTCTTCTATCCAACTAGTTTCTCATATGCCAAATCAAATCAAGAAACTTGGAGGAGTCATCACCGGGGGAGTTGTTTCCGGATTCTGGGTTGCAGTCGGGTTCAACCCAGTCGTCAAAATCGGTGAGGTGACAATCACCGAAGCCGCGTCAATAACCGATTATTCTGCATCGTCAGGATACCTCGCACCATCGGAATTCATGTTACTCATTCATCTGTTTGTGGCTGGAATGACAATGGCGTCGTTGCTCGGTGCATGGATGCTTGGTGGTAAAACAGGTGTTATCGCGCTTGGATGCTCATTCGTTGCAGGAGTAGTTGTTCTGAATAACTTTAGGCTAGGAACATTCCTTCTCTGTATCGCGTATGGGCTTTTTCCTGTAGGTGTGCTGTTGAACAATGACGGTCGTTCTGGGAGAGCACCACCTCGACCGATGGGGCACCGGTAACAAGGGTTACTCTCCGCTAGCGAGGCGAAGCCGAGCGAGCGGGCCGAGGAACGAACGGAGGCGGCGAAGCCGCCGAAGTGAGTGACGAGTGCTTTTGGTCCAGCTTTTGCCGAGGGCGCGCTTTGCGCGCCCGCAGCGCAAAAGGTGGGGTTGAAAAGCCCCGCGTCCCAACCAGACGTAGATGAATCCGGCGCAGCGCAACCAGCAGACGACGGCGTCGCACGCCGAGGCGACGCTCGTGAGTCGGTCCTGCGAGATTCCGGACGTTTCGTTTCGGGCCTTTCTTGCCGACCAGAACGCCCCCCGAGTCCACTGGGCGTCGCCCGACGGACTCGAACTCGTCGGCGGCGGGGCGGCGGCGCACCTCACCGCATCGGGAATGGATCGCTTCGATAGCCTCCGCGAGGAGGCCGGTGCCGTCTTCGACGACGTGGACCACGACGGCCCGGCGGCGACTCGTCCGCGGATGCTCGGTGGCCTCTCGTTCGACGTCGACCACGAAGAGACGCCGCCGTGGACCGGGTTCGCCGCGGCGACGTTCGTTCTCCCGCGCGTCCAGCTGACCCGCGGCGACGACGCGACGTGGCTCACCGTCGTCGAGTACGGCCCGAACGCGACGTCCGAATCAGCCGATAACGCGCTCGACACCGCACGCGAGTCACTCTCGGAACTGCCGATGATGCGACCGAGCGGCGGATCGCCGGGCGTCGTGGATCGACGCTGGCGCACGCCGAGAGACGAGTGGACCGCACAGGTCGAGCGCGTCACCGAGCGCATCCGCTCGGGCGACCTGCTGAAAGTCGTGTTGGCGACGGCGTTGGACCTCGAACTCGCCGAGGACGTCGACATCCCGGACGTACTCGAACGCCTGCGCCGGACGTACCCCGAGTGTTATCGCTTCCTCGTGCAACCGACCGACGAGGCGGCCTTCTTCGGCCCCCCACCGGAACGACTCGTCAAGCGCGAGGGCCGAACCGTCGAGACCGAGGCGTTGGCCGGGTCGATGCCGCGCGGCGGGACGCCCGAGGACGACGCCGACTACGCCGCGTCGCTCTTGGAGAGCGAGAAACTCCAGCACGAACAGCAACTCGTCGCCGACACCATCTGCGAGCAACTGGCGCAGTTCGGCGACGTGACTGCCCGCGAGAAGCGCATTCGCAAACTGAGCAACATCCAGCACCTCCGGACACCAATCTCGACGACGCTCGACGGCGACACGCACGTCCTCTCGCTCGTCGAGGCGCTCCACCCGACGCCCGCCGTCGGCGGCCTGCCGCTCGAAGCGGCGCTGCGGACGATCCGCGAGACGGAGTCGTTCGACCGCGGGTGGTACGCTTCGCCCGTCGGCTGGTTCGACGGCGACGGCGACGGCGAGTTCGCCGTCGGAATTCGCTCGGGTGTCGCGGGCGGGGCGCAGGCGACGCTGTTCGCGGGCAACGGCATCGTCGGCGACAGCGACCCGGAGGCAGAGTGGGACGAACTGCAGCCGAAAGTCCGGCCGATTCTGGACGAGCTAGAACGGTAGTCGGCAGGACAGTGGGTTCGAGTTTCCAGTCGCGCCGTCGTCACTCGTCGTCGACGACGGCACGACCGGACTCCGAGGGCGTGTAGTCCCACTTGTCGTACTCCTCGGCGAACTCGGCGTCGGAGTCCGCCTTCCGACGGAGTCGGGGGACGATCTCTCGCAGCGTGTACCCCTCACGTCGAAGCCGGCGAACGAGATGGAGAATTTCGCGGTCTAACTGGTCTTCCGAGTCGATATCGTGCCGTTCGACGAGGGCGTGTTCGTCGGTCACGGTCGCTCGTTGGCGTGGTCCGTTATAGGTCTCTTGAGCGAGCGGCGACCCCCGCAACGGTGGAGCAGACGCGAGGCAATCACGTCGCCTATTTGGCGACGCGCGCCAACGTCCGAACGATGACCGCGCCGAACCGAAACACGCTGTGGGCGCGCGTGCTCGTCGACGAACTCGCCGAGGCGGGCGTCTCCGCCGCCTGCATCGCGCCGGGAAGTCGCTCGACGCCGCTGACCGTCGCGTTCGCCCGGCACGACGAGATCCACGTCTTCTCGCACCTCGACGAACGCTCGGCGGCGTACTTCGCGCTCGGCCGGGCGCGACGAACCGGCGATGTGACGCCGCTCGTCTGTACCTCCGGCACCGCCGCCGCGAACTTCCATCCCGCCGTCGTCGAGGCGTCGCAGGCGCGCGTCCCGATGCTCGTGTTGACCGCCGACCGTCCGCCGGAACTCCGTGACTCGGGGGCGAACCAGACCATCGACCAGGAGAAGCTCTACGGCGATTCGGTCCGATGGTACAAGGACCTCCCCGAGCCCGAGGCGACCGACAGAAAACTCCGCGGTCTCCGAACGACGGCGCACCGCGCGCTGGCGCAGGCGACGGGGACGCCCTCCGGACCGGTCCACCTCAACGTCCCGTTCCGAAAACCCTTAGAGCCAATCCCGGTCGACGGCGACGTGCCCGTCGGCCTCTCGTCGCTGGGCGCTCGTGGTCGCGACGGTGGCGGCGACCGCAGCGGCGGCAGCAACGACGGTGCGTACGTCCAGACGACTCGCGGCGTGCCGCAGCTAGACGACCGGGAACTCCGGCAGGTCGCCGAGGCGCTCTCGGTTGAACGCGGACTCGTCGTCGCCGGACCCGCGGACCCTCCGGGCGTCGACTCCGAGGCGATGGCCGTCCTCTCGCACGGCACCGGATTCCCGATTCTGGCCGACCCGCTCTCCGGCTTCCGGTTCGGCGGCCACGTCCGCACGACGCCAGTCGTCGGCGGGTACGACGGCTTCCTCGACGCCGAGGCCGTCGCCGACTGGCCCGACCCCGAGGTCGTCCTCCGTATCGGTGCATCACCCACCTCGAAACCGCTCAGAAAGTACCTCGCCCGGACCGACGCCCGACAGTTGGTCGTCGACCCCGCCGCCGAGTGGCGGGAAGCCGAGTTCACGGCCTCGGACCTCGTCGTCGCCGATCCCTCACGCCTCGCCGCCCACGTCGCCCGTCTCGTCTCCGGTCCCGACAGTTCCGCGTGGCGAGAGCGGTGGGTCGCGGCCGACCGCGAGCACTGGGAGACCGTCGACGGGACCGAGGAGCTGTTCGAGGGCAAGATTCTGGAAGATGTGGCCGACCTCGCGCCGGACCCGTCGACGCTGTTCGTCTCCAACAGCATGCCCGTCCGCGACCTCGACCGCTTCGCACGCCCCTCCGAGAAGAACGTTACGCCGCTCGGCAACCGCGGCGCGTCGGGCATCGACGGCATCGTCTCGACGGCGCTCGGCGCGGGGAGCGCGACGACCGACCCGCTGACGCTCGTGCTCGGCGACCTCGCGTACTATCACGACATGAACGGGCTGCTGGCGCTCGGCCGGTGTGAAGTCGACGCGACAGTCGTCCTCGTCAACAACGACGGCGGCGGCATCTTCCACATGCTCCCCATCGAGGAGTACGACCCGCCCTTTACCTCGCAGTTCAAGACGCCGCACGGCCTCGACTTCCGGGCGACCGGCGACCTCTACGGCCTCGATTTCGAGCGCGTCGAGGGACGAGCGGAGTTCCGCGAGGCGTACGCCGACTCCGTCGCGAGCGATGGCACGCAGGCTATCGAAGTTCGGACTGACGCCGAGGAGAGCCACCGGACACGAGAGGCGCTCCACGAGCGGGTCGTCGAACGCGTCGCGGGACTCGACTGACGCCGGCACCGTCGAATTTTTGACGGGTCGACGAGAGTGATCGGTCGATGCCCTCCAACGCGTGGAACGTTCCGACGTGGCTGTTCGTCGGGGTTATCGTCGTCTACTTCGTCGTCATCGCACAGCGACCACTATTCGGTGTACTCGCCGGTACTATCGTCTACCTCGTGGGATGGTTCGTCGGCGAGTTTCTTGGGGAGGGGGCGCTCTCCAACGCATTCTCGTCAACCCGCGCCGCCGTCACGGCCGTCCTCGCCGTGCTGGTGCTGGCGTACTCGTTCGTCGTCGTCCAGGAGATTCTACTGGGAATCGTCACCGCGGCGGCGCTCGTCGCCGTCGCGTGGTTGACGAGTCCGACCGGACCGTTGGTGGGCCTCCGCGACTGATGCGTCGGAGAGGGGATTTTAGACGTTCCGAGTCGAACGACATCGTATGAGTCCACCGCGCCGCGGTACCGACCCCTCGACCGAGCAGCGACAGCTTCGCCCGCGCGAGGAGTCGGACGGCTACGACCGCGTCCTCGAAGCCCTCTTCGACGGGGGTGGAGCGGTGGCGATACTGACGATACCCGCCATGTTCTGGGTACTCTCGGTCACGGCGGGGCAGCCGCTCTTCGCCGCCGCCGACGTCGTCTTCCTCTTCGGCGTCGCCTTCGTCTCGCTCGCCGTGTCGGTGAGCGCGTTCCGCGGTGACTGGTTCGATGTCGGTCCCGCGTGGCCCCCGCGCTCGTACGCGTTAGCTGGCATCCGAACCGCCGGATACAACGTGGCGCTCTGGGCGACGACTAGCCTCGCACTCCTTCCAGCGCTTCCATCGGGTCCGCGGGTCGGCGTCGGTGCAGTCTCCGGCGATCTCGTCGGCGTCGTCGCCGCCGCCGTACTGCCACCGTTGGCCGTCGCCGCGCTACTGCGGGCGTGTCACGCCGTCCATCGGTTCAGAACGGCGAGCTCGTGACCCTGCGGAACAGCCGGAACCCGGCCGCACCGACCGCCCGACGGGAACTTTTTTCGCGGCTCCGACCCCGCGTTCAGTATGGTTTCGGAGCTCTTCGACCCAGACCGTTGGGAGGTCGTCTCGACCGATTTCTCGGACATCACGTATCACCGCGCGGTCGACGCGCCCGTCGTCCGCATCGCCTTCGACCGCCCCGAGGTTCGCAACGCCTTTCGGCCGGGAACCGTCGACGAACTCCACGCGGCGCTCGACCACGCCCGAAAACAGGCCGACATCGGCTGTGTGCTCCTCACGGGCAACGGCCCCTCCGAGAAGGACGGCGGGTGGGCGTTCTGCTCCGGCGGCGACCAGTCGGTCCGCGGCGGGTCGGGCTACGAGTACCGCGACGACGACGAGGCCGCAGAAGACGACGACCCCGCGGTCAAGAAAGCGAAGGCGGGTCGTCTACACATTCTCGAAGTCCAGCGGCTCATCCGCTTCATGCCCAAACCCGTCATCGCCGTCGTCCCGGGGTGGGCCGTCGGCGGCGGCCACTCGCTGCACGTCGTCTGCGATTTGACGCTCGCTTCCGAGGAACACGCGAAGTTCCTCCAGACCGACCCGGACGTCGCCTCCTTCGACGGCGGGTTCGGTTCCGCCTACCTCGCCCGGCAGGTCGGCCAGAAGAAAGCCCGCGAGATTTTCTTCCGCGGGAAGACGTACTCCGCGGAGGAGGCCGTCGAGATGGGGATGGCCAACGAGGCGATTCCGCACGCCGACCTGGAGGACGTGGCGTTCGAGTGGGCCGAAGAGATTACCTCGAAGAGTCCGATGGCGATTCGGATGCTGAAGTTCGCGTTCAACGCCATCGACGACGGGATGGTCGGCCAGCAGGTGTTCGCGGGTGAGGCGACGCGACTCGGCTACATGACCGACGAGGCCGCGGAGGGCCGGGATGCGTTCTTGGAGAAGCGAGAGCCCGAGTTCTCGAAGTATCCCTGGTTCTACTAGACGCACCTTTTTACGCCTCGGGGTCGCGCACGGCGCGACCCGCTCGGCGCAAAAATCTGCACCAAAAAGGCCGGTCACGACGTGCGCGACCGGTGAACCGCGCTCGCGGCTTCGCCGCTCGCGCGGACACTACCGTTCTGCTCGGCTTTACGGCTCCTAAACCCTGTTCAGCACCGTCTCTGCGAACTCCCGGTCGAACGTCTCCTCGGGCAGTTCGTCGAACCACGCCGCTCGCTCGATGTTCCCGTCGTCGACGCCGAAATCGGTACCGACCTTCGTGTTGTTTTCCGTCGCGGAGACGGAGAAAGTAGCCAACTACTAACTTCGTGGATGTGGCCAATGGACACATGGCTCGGAACGACGACGAGTACACGGAGGAAACGACGGCGGAGTCGACCACCGAAGACGACGGGAGCTGGTGGGACGAGGGCCTGATCTCGTTGCTCATCATCGCCGGGGTCGTGCTGTTCTTCTTCCCCGAACCGGCGACGTCGATGTTCGGCATCCTGCTCCTCGCCATCGGTATCGTCGCCTGGCTCGCCGACTGGTTGATGTAACGCCGCGCGAGGCGTCGTGCCCCGTCCCGTTACGGACGATCGCTCTTTTGGCGAACGCACGTGCGCGTCGGAGCGGCGGCAGCGTTCTCCGCCGGAGCGTCGAAGGCGTACGTCGCAGCGGCACGACATGCCAAATTTGACGACACCGTAGCCCTGTGATAACGGTAATGAGTACGCAGAACATCTCGCGCCGGAAGGCGTGGGTCATCGCGGCGCGGCCGCAGACGCTGCCGGCGGCCGCCGCACCGGTCGTCGTCGGTGTCGGCCTCGCGCTTCACGACTCGGTGTTCGCCTTCTGGCCCGCCGTCGCCGCGCTCGTCGGCGCGGCGCTCATCCAGATCGGGACGAACTTCGCCAACGACTACTACGACGCGATTCAGGGCGCGGACACCGAAGCGCGCGAGGGGTTCACCCGCGTGACGGCGGGCGGTCTCATCGACCCCGAGGAGGTCAAGCGGGCGATGTACCTCACCTTCGCCGTCGCCATCCTCCTCGGGACGTACCTCGTCTACGTCGGCGGCGTCCCCATCCTCGTCATCGGTCTGCTCTCCGTGGCCAGCGGCATCGCCTACACCGGCGGCCCGTACCCGCTCGGCTACCACGGGTTGGGTGACGTGTTCGTCTTCGTCTTCTTCGGCCTCGTCGCCGTCACGGGCACCTACTACGTTCAGGCCGCGTCGGTTCTCGCCGACCCGCTCGCGGTCGGGATTCCGGCCGGAACCGTCCCACTGGAAGTGCTCATCGCCTCGCTTCCCATCGCGGCCATCTCGACGAACATCCTCGTCGTCAACAACGTACGAGATAGAGAGGAGGACGCGACGACGGGCAAGCGAACGCTCGCGGTCCGCTACGGTTACGGCTTCGCGCGGGCGGAGTACGTCGCGATGTTCGTGCTGGCCTACGCCGTGCCGGTGTCCTTCTGGCTGGTGGCGGACTACGCGTGGACGGTGCTCCTACCGCTTTTCACGTTGCCGCTGGCGGTCCGGTTGACCCGTACCGTCCTCACGGAGACCGGAGGCGAGAAACTGAACCCGGCGCTCGAACAGACAGGCAAACTGCTGGCGGCCTACGCCATCGTATTCGCCGCCGGGGTGGCCGTCGGACCCGTGGTGTGAGATGCGGGGTGTGAGAGTCGACCCGTTCTCGCTCCGTCTCCGAGAACCGCTCGGCACGGCGAAGGGTGAGATACGCGAACGCCGCGGCTTCCTCGTCGGCGTCGACCGCGGAACCGGAGCGCGAGGCGTCGGCGAGGCGACGCCGCTACCGGGGTGGACCGAGCCGTACGCCGACTGTCACGACGGACTCGCGGAGATGCGAACCGCGGCGAGTGACGGATGGGGATTCGACGTGGAGGCGCTCGGACCGGCGGCCCGCCACGCGGTGAGCCTCGCCGAGGCCGACGCCGCGGCGCGCAACCGAGGCGTCGCACTCCACGACTGGCTCGCCGACCGATTCGAGACGCGACGCGGCGGCGACGACCGACCGACGACGGTCCCGGTCAACGCCACCGTCGGCGACGGGACGGTCGACGAAACCGTCTCCGCGGCCGAAGTCGCGGTCGAAGATGGTTTCGGCTGTCTCAAACTGAAAGTCGGTGCACGGCCGCTCGGAGCGGACGAGAGGCGACTCCGCGCGGTTCGGGAGGCCGTCGGCGACGACGTCGTCCTCAGGGCCGACGCCAACGGCGCGTGGGACCGCGAGACGGCCGAGACGGCGGTCGAACTCCTCGCCGACCTCGACTTCGCGTACGTCGAACAGCCGCTCGCCTCCGACGACCTCCACGGCCATGCCGAACTCCGGGGTCGCGGCGTCGGCATCGCCCTCGACGAGACGCTGTACGACTCGTCGGTGTCGATGCCGACGAACCTCCGCGAGCACGCCGACGTGGTGGTTCTAAAACCGATGGCGCTCGGCGGACCGGGACCGACGCTGTCGCTCGCGCAGTATCTCCGGCGGAGCGGGGTCACCCCGGTCGTCACGACCACCGTCGACGCCGCCGTCGCTCGCGCGGCCGCCGTCCACGTCGCCGCCGCGATTCCCGGGATTCCGCCGTGCGGCCTCGCTACCGGCGATCTGCTGGCCGAGGATCTCGTCGACGACCCGGTCCCGGTGACCGACGGAGAAATCGCGGTCCCCGAGGGTTCGGGCGTCGCCGGCGACGCGTTCGACCACCGCCTGTGGGACTGAGCAGACGACTGGCGCGAAAATCGCTAGCCGTCGCCGGTCTATCATCGTCGTTCGAAACAAACCTTTTAGCGACGGCGGACATGTGGTGAGGTGGCACATGACAAATTTAGTAACACACATCGCCGAGACGGTGGAGGAGCACCCCGAGAACCTCGCGGTGAGTTTCAAAGGCAGCGACGTGAGCTATCGGGAGTTCTGGGGGCAGACCGGGGCGTTCGCCTCCGGACTCGCCGAGGCGGGCGTCGGCGAGGGCGACCGCGTCGCCATCTACCTGCCGAATCTCCCCCAGTTCGTCGTCGCGTTCCACGGCACGCTCCGAGCGGGCGGCGTCGTCGTCCCGATGAACCCGCAGTACAAAGCCCGCGAAATCGGCCACCTCTTGGCCGATAGCGGCGCGAAGATCGTCGTCGCGCTTTCGGACCTCGTGCCGTTCGTCGAGGAGGTCAAAGACGAGACGGACGTCGAACACGTCGTCGGCGTCGGCGGCGAGTCCGCGGACGCGACGTCGTTCGAGGCGTTCTGTGGGGACCCGGCGTTCGAGACGGTCGACCGCGGCGACGACGACGAGGCCGTCCAGCCGTACACGTCGGGGACGACGGGGCGACCGAAGGGCGTCCTCTTGACGCACCACAACCTCGCGTCGAACGCCGAGCAGTCCATCGCTATCGTCCCCGACGGGATCCGCGCCGACGACAAGCAGTTGGGAGTCTTACCCCTGTTTCACATCTACGGCATGACCGTCGTAATGAACGCGACGCTGTTCGGCGGCGGCGCGTACTACCCGCTGCCGTCGTGGGACGCACAGGAGGCGATGTCGCTCGTCGCCGACGAGGAACTCACGCTGATGCACGGCGTCCCTGCGATGTACAACGACGTCATCAACCAGCCCAACGCCGAGGAGTTCAACCTCTCGTCGCTCCGGCTCTGCGGCGTCGGCGGCGCAGGGATCCCCGGCGAAGTGCTCCGCAGATTCGAGGAGCTCTACCCGGTCAAGATCTACGAGGGCTACGGCCTCACCGAGACCAGTCCCGTCACCCACTTCAACAGCCCCAAAGACGGTCGCCGGGTCGGCAGTATCGGAAAGGCGCTCCCCGGTATCGACGCGCGAATCGTCACCGACGAGTTCGAGGAAGTCGACCCCGTCGCGGAGGGACCGGTCGACGAAGACGAGGTGGATTTGGACGACATAACGGGCGAGCTCGTCGTCAGCGGCCCGAACGTGATGAAGGGCTACTACAATCTGCCCGACGCGAACGCGGAGGTGTTCACCGAACGCGAGGGGAGCCCCGAGAGCGAAGCGAGCGGGGCGTCGGAAGAGCAGGGCTCTTCCGGAAAACGCTGGTTCCACACCGGCGACATCGGTTACCACGACGAGGACGGCTTCTTCTACGTCGTCGACCGCGCCAAACACATGATAAACACCGCTGGCTACAACGTCTACCCGCGCGAGGTCGAGGAGCTACTGTTCGAGCACGACGCCGTCGCCGACGCCGCCGTCGTCGGGATTCCCGACGACCGCCGCGGCGAGACGGTGAAAGCGTTCGTCGTCCGCGCGCCGGGTGCAGACGTGACCGCAGACGAGATCCGCGAGTACTGCCTCTCGAACCTCGCGGAGTACAAACACCCTCGCGAGGTCGAGTTCGTCGACGAACTCCCGCGGACGACGACCGGAAAGGTCCAGAAGTTCGAACTCGTCGGCGACGCGGAGGCCGGGGCGTCGGATGACTGAGGCCGATTCGAACAGCGACGCCGTGCGCCTCGACAGAGACGAGGAGACCGGCGTCGCCACTATCACGCTGAACAATCCGGGCCTGCGGAACGCGCTCACCGCCGACGTCGCCGACGGTATCGTCGACGCGCTCGACGAGTTGGAAGGCGGCGACACCCGCTGCGTCGTCGTCACCGGCACCGAGGGGTCGTTCTCGGCGGGCGGCGACGTGAACGCGATGATGGAACTGCAGTCGGGGGGATGGACGCTAGACGAGACGGTCAGACACATCGTACAGAACACGGGACGGTGCGTCCAGCGGCTCGCCGAGTGCGAGTTTCCCACGGTGGCGAAGATAGCGGGCGTCGCCGTCGGCGCGGGCGCGAACGTCGCCATCGCCTGCGACGTCCAACTGATGAGCGAGGAAGCGCGCATTGGCTTCGGCTTCCGGCAGGTCGGTCTGGCCGTCGACTCCGGGACCTCCTATCTGCTGCCGCGAATCGTCGGCGACAACGTCGCGAAGGAACTCGTCTTCACCGGCGAGTTGCTCGACGCCGACAGGGCGCTCGACCTCGGCCTCGTCAACCACGTCTATCCGGACGGGGAGTTCGACGAGCGAGTCGACGCGTTCGTCGAGAAGATCGCTTCGGGGCCGACAGTCGCGCTCCGGACCTCGAAGCGGTTGCTTGATCAGGGGTGGGAACTGTCGCTCTCGTCGGCTATCGCCAACGAGGCGGGCGCGCAGTCGGCGGTGTTCGAGACGGCCGACCACGCCGAGGGAGTGGAGTCGTTTGTGGGGAAGCGGTCGCCGGAGTTCCGCGGCGAGTAGCGGCGTCGGACCCCGAGAACGACGCCGACGCGCTCACAGCGCGTTCTTCATCTGCCCGAGCGAGACGTTGAGCGCACCGCGAACGAACGGCAGTGGGTCGTCGGCGCTCAGGTAATCGATGCCGCCGTGTTTCGGTCGGTACATCGACTTCGCCATCCCGGCGGCGGTGGCGGCGAGCGTCGGCGGGTCGACGAACGACTCGTTCTTCGAGAGGACGCTCGTGAGGTACGCCGCCTCGCCGCGGAGGAGATGCGTCGCGACGTCCTCCTCGTATGCGTTGTCGGGGTCGATGTCGACGGGTTCGCCGATGGCCGTCCGCCAGAAGTACAGCGGGAAGTCGGCCCCGGCGCGAACCGAACACGGGAGCGACACCCAGACGCGCGGATTTATCTCCATCAACGTGAACTCGCCGCCGTCGACGTCGCGTTTGAACTGCACCGAGGCGAAGCCGTGCCAGTCCAACTCATCTAGCAGCGCGCGTCCGGCCCGCTCCAACTCGGGGATGCGAACCGTCCGGCGATAGACGCTCGTGCCGCCCGCGTAGTTCCAGCCGCGAAGCTGGTGTTTCTGACACGTGGCGACGGGATCGCCGTCCTCGTAGAGCGCCCACAGCGCGTACTCGTCGCCGTCGACGAACTCCTGTGCGATGGGGTCGTGTCGCATCTCGCCGCGAATCGACGCGACGTCCGGTTCGGTCCCCGCTTCGAGGTATCTCGTCGCTCCGGGGTCGAGCAGCTTCCGCGGCGGAACCGACGGTTCGTACTCGTGGGTCAACACCGAGTACCGACCCTTCACGATGCGGTTTCGGTCCCAGTCGTCGACCTCACTCAACAGTTCCGTCTCGGGGGCGTTCACACCCGCGTCGGCGGCGGCGTCGACGAGCCGACGGCGGTCGTGGACTGTCCGGAGTTGCTCGAACGACGGCCACAGCGTCGAGACGTGCTCGGCGAACTCCTCGCGACGTCTCGCCAGCGCGAGCACGTCCGCCTCCCGCATCGGGACGAGCGTTCGCACGTCCGGCCGCTTCGCGAGCGAGAGCAGCGCGTCCTCGTACTCCGGCAGGCTCTCCTCGGGTGAGGCGACGACGTGGCTCTCCGCGGTATACCGGGACGCAAATCCCGAGGCGGTCTCGCGTTCTGAGACCGCTATCGGTCGAACTCCCCGACGGCCGAGCGACCTGACGAAACTGACGCTGCTCGGCGCGCTTATCGCAGGTACGACTATCGACTCTCGACTCGACTCGTGGGTGCTCATGTAGAATGTATCGGTAAAGCGGTTATTCAAACTCTGTATGTGTGTCCTTACTGGATAGTATCCATACAGTACCTGATGACCCCGTGGCGGCGGCGTACTCCCCGTAGCGACCGGCCTCGCGGCGTTTCTCTGTTCCGGAGTAGACAGTCGACCGGGATAATGACGTCTGAATTACACTAACACCCGGCCGCTTCGAATCGAATCACACCGACTATCGACTCGACGCGGTTCCGACGCCGCGCACGCCGTCTACCTGCCGCTCATCACGTTCGTCGACCCGCACTCCGGACAGCGCGTCATCTCACCCAGTCGCGGCACGTCGATTCGGTCCCACTGTGACCCTCCGGACGGCGCCTCGAACCCGCAGTTGAGACACCGCGAGCGTGCGGTCTGTTCGGATGCCATGGCTCTAGCTAACGTGAGTCGTGGACGAACAAAGTCGTTCTGTCGAGGGAGCGGTCGGATTCGGTCCGAGTGCGCGACCCGATGCAGTCAGTTCGGGCGCGCGAACTAAGCCGGTCGGGTGCCGAGGGTGGGCATGGCAGAGTCGAGAGAAGCGACCGGTCGTCTCCTGCTCGCGCTCGCTGCGTTCGCGGTGTTCGTGACGCTTCTGGGAATCGCCGTCGTCTGGGCGATAAGCTACGGTCCGCTGTGAGCATCGTCGACGGATCGTCTCACTCGTCGCCGTGGGTGACGCCCTCGCGGGCGTCGGCGCGCTTGCGGCGCACCGCCGCGGCCGCGTTGCTCGCGTCGTACCCGAAGAACACGTCGTTCGTGTAGGCTTCGGCGACTTCCGTCGCGTGGATGAGGTCGTCGACGTCGACGTTGACGGCGTAGAGCTCGACGGAGAACGGAGTCCCCGACCCGTCGCCCTCGCCGGAGGGCGGCGCGGCGCCGTCCGGCGTCCAGTTGAGCCGGCTCTGAAACCCCTTCGCGATGGTTTCGAGCCAGTACGTCGTCCCGTAGTGGATGTCGTACAGCGGGACGACGAACTCGTCGACGTACTCGCCCAGCGTGTCGACGTCGAGTCCAGCGCGTTTGTAGAGGTGTTCCGGATACGGGTCGGGGTAGAGGGTGAGATACGTCTTCCCGGGGATGCGGTCGGCGGCCTCGGCGACGAACTCGGTGATGACCGATGCGCGCCAGTCGAACCAGTCGTCGAACTCGCTCTCTCTGTACTCGCGCTCGCAGCGCTCGCAGCGGCAGTACCCCTCGCGGGGGAAGCCCACGTCGTCGAGGCGGACGTCGTCGTTCTCGGCGGCGCAGTCCCCGATGATTTCGAGCAGTCCCTCCCGGTACTTCTCGTTCGTCGGGCAGATGTACGCCCAGTCGAAGTACGTCCGGTCGCGGGTGGCGGGTTCGCCCGACTCGCTCACCGGCACGAGGTCGGGATTCTCGTCGGCGGCGGCGTTGTCACCGAAACAGGAGACCATGTTGACCGCGTTCGAAAGCGGCGCGGCCGCGCGACCCGTGACGTCCTTGACCTCGTAGAACCCGGCGTCGAAGTCCGGCCACTCGACTTCCTCGGCGTTGCGCGTGACGACCCCGTACATGCTCGCCGGTTGGCGACGGCGCGCCCTAAGTCGTTCGTTCCGGCGTCCCCAACGGCGTCGCGGTACGGCCGTGGCGGCGAACAGTCTCGACGACCTGCGAGAACGCTCATCCCCGCGTGCGACCTACTGACACTCTGCGAACGAGGTGACGAAGATGGCACAGAACATCGACCGGGAGAAGCGAAACGAGCGGACTGTCAGGCGGTTCTTCGACGAGCTGGTGGGCGACGGCGACTACGACGTCGCAGACGAACTACTCACCGAGAACTACGTCCGCCACGAGATGGGTCCGAACCCCGATATGACGGGTCGCCGAGCGTTCGTCGACTTCATCGAGGGGTTCAAACGAGCGTTCAGCGACGTGCGCGTCGACGTCGACGAACTGCTCGTCGTCAACGACTACGCGGTCGTTCGAGCGACCGAACGAGGCACTCACGACGGCGCGTTCATGGGTCTCGAACCGACCGGCGAGCAGTTCGAAATCGGCGGCATCGTGATACACCGCCTCGAAGACGGAAAGATAGCGGAGACGTACGCCTGCTGGGATATGCTCGGTCTGCTCGGACAGCTCGGCGTCGACCCGACGACAGCGCGGCGGTTCGACGACGAGTGAACTGACCGAACGACGAGTGAACCGACTCACTCGTCTGACGTGTCGTGAGACTCGGGAGCCGAGAGTCGGGGCGTTACGCCTCGACTTCGACTTCGACGGGCTCTGCACCGCTCGATACGAGAACGTAGACGAGCGTCAGCATCGCCAGTGCGAGTACGAATTTTGCCTTGCCGGACATGGCATCGCGTACATTGGGGGAGTACAAAGGTATTGTGACCAAACTCCCCGTCTCGGCCTCGTCGGCGGCTTCGAGAGTCGGTGAGAGCCCCGAACGAGCCGAACGCATCGAACTGGGCGCGCCGCCGCCGTTCAGACGCGCTACGTCTGTACGTCGAGGTGGTCGGCGATGTCGTCGCGGACGATGTTCTCGCAGTAGGTACAGCGTACCCCGTCGTCGACGACGGTGAACTTCGAGGCGATCGGTTCGTCGTCGTTGGTGATACAGTTGCGGTTTGGACAGGAGAGCAACCCGACGACGCTCTCGGGGCGGTCGACCCGACTCTTCTCGACGACGTCGTAGTCGCGGATGATGTTGATGCTCGCCTCCGGCGCGATAAGCGACAGCACTTCGACCTCGGACTGACTCAACTCGCGGTCTTCGACCTTCACGATGTCCTTACGGCCGAGGCGGTCGCTCGGGACGTTCATCCCGATGCTGACGCCCTCCCCGGCGGAGCCGTCGATGCCGAGGATGGCGAGGACGTTCAGCGCCTGCCCGGCGGCGACGTGGTCGATGACGGTCCCGTTTCGAATCTTCGAGACGCGGAGTTCGTGGTCGCTCATCGCTTTCCTCCCTTCGCCCGCGTCAACAGACCGTCCAAAAGCGCCATCCGGACCGGAATCCCGTTGTGCGCCTGCTGGAAGTACGTCGCGTACTCGGTTTCGTCGACTTCGGGTGCAATCTCGTCGACGCGCGGCAGCGGGTGCATCACGCTCAGGTCGTCGCGGGCGGCCGCAAGCGTCTCCTCGTCGATTCGGTACTCGCCGGCGATGGCGCGGTACTCGTTCTCGTCGGGGAAGCGCTCGCGCTGGATGCGCGTGACGTACAGCACGTCGAGTTCGGGGAGCACCGCGTCGAGTTCCGTGTGCTCGCGGACCTGCGCGCCCGATTCGTGCAGGTCGAACCGGACGTTCCGTGGCAGACGGAGGCTCTCGGGGCTGATGAAGTGCTGGCGGACGTCGAAGTTCGTCAGCGCGTGTGCGAGCGAGTGGACCGTCCGGCCGTACTTGAGGTCGCCCATGATACCGACCGAGAGGTCGTCGAGACCCGCTCGCTCGCGGATGGTGTAGAGGTCGAGGAGCGTCTGACTCGGGTGCTGGCCCGCGCCGTCGCCCGCGTTCACGAGCGGAACGTCGACGAACTCCGAGGCCATCTTCGCCGCACCCTCGGAGGGGTGGCGGAGGACGATGGCGTCGGCGTAGCCCTCGACGACCCGAACGGTGTCGGCGAGTGTCTCGCCCTTCTTGACCGACGAGGACTCGACGGTACCCATGTCGACGGTGGTGCCGCCGAGGCGTTTCATCGCGGTGTCGAAGCTCATCTTCGTGCGCGTACTCGGTTCGAAGAAGCAGAGCGCGAGCACCGCTCCCGCGTGCCGCTGACGGTACGCCGCCGGGTCGGCGTCGATGGCCGCCGCCCGGTCGAGCACCGCCTCGATACCCTCCCGCGACAGATTCGCCGCCGAGATGAGGTGGTCCTGACGCATCACGTATCAGCGGGTAGTGCAGCGACTTGAATCAATCGGGAACGTGACACGGATAACTATACAATTTCGTGCATCGCCCGACGGGCGTCGCCGGCGACGGTGGGATGCGTCAGTAGTTTCGAAGGCGTTCGGTCTCGCGTTCGTCGTTTCGGGCCCGGGGGCGGCGGTCGCCTCCGTCGTCCATGAGGCGGTCGAGGCGGTGCTCGAACTCCGCCTCCGAGAGTTCCCCGGAGGCGTACCGTCGCTTGAGCGCCTCGATGCGGTCTTCCTTCGATTCGTCCGGGCCGAGCCGCGAGGAGAGGTTCAGCGACGCGAGCCAGCCGTTTCGGGCTTCGGCTTCCGCGGCGACGGCGCGAAGCCGTCTCTGTCGCCGACGGAGGCGTTCGTCGCGACGGAGGCGCGCCCGTCGGACGAGCGACCAGGCGAAGAGGAACCCGAAGACGACGGTCAACACCGTGAGGACGACGGCACCGGCGGCCCACGGGAATAGTGCGGCCGCGAACGCGCCGAGCGGTTGACCGAGCGACGCCAGCGCGACGAGTGCGCCGAGGCCGACGACGCCCAGAAGGGAGACACTGACGACAACGAGGGCGAGGAAGGTGATACCGAGGCTGTGACGGCGGAGCCAACCTGGGGAACCGGACATGGCTGCCAGTAGGCCGAGGTCGATGGTATATGCTGCGGCTCGAAGCGAGAGCGGTGGGAGAAGTCAGCGACCGTCTACGGCCAGTTGCCGCCCTGTTCGTAGGTGTCGACGACGCGCTGGATGGCGACGACGTACGCCGCGGTGCGGAAGTTCGGCACGTCGTTGGACTCGTAGGCGTCGACGAGATCCTCGAAGGCGTCGACGATGACCGTCTCCAGTTCGTCGTTGACACGCTCTTCGGACCAGTGGAACCGCTGGCGGTTCTGGACCCACTCGAAGTAGGAGACGGTGACGCCGCCCGCGTTGGCGAGGATGTCGGGGAAGACGGCCACGTCGCGGTCGGTCAGAACGTCGTCGGCTTCGGGCGTCAACGGGCCGTTGGCCGCTTCGACGACGACGTCCGCCTGGACGTCGTGGGCGAGGTCGCCGTCGATGGCGTTTTCGAGCGCCGCGGGGACGAGGAGGTCCACGTCGAGCGTCAGCAGGTCCTCGTTCGTCATCTTCTCGCTCGCTCCGTCGAAGTCGCTGAGACTCCCCGTCTCGGCTTTGTGCTCCTTGGCCGCCCGCGCGTCGAAGCCGTCCGGGTTGTAGATGGCCCCGCTGGAGTCGGAGGCGGCGACGATGCTCGCGCCGAGGTCCTCGATGAGGTACGCGGCGATAGAGCCGGCGTTGCCGTACCCCTGTACCGCGACTGTTGCTCCCTCCATCTCCTTGCCGAGGTAGTCGAACGCCTCACGGGCGGTGAGCATCGTCGAGCGACCGGTCGCTTCGACGCGGCCCTCGCTGCCGCCGGAGTCGAGCGCTTTGCCGGTGATGACGCCGGGGGCCGTCGTGTTCTCCAGTGTCTCGTAGGTGTCCTTTATCCAGTTCATCTCCCGCTGGCCGGTGTTGACGTCGGGCGCGGGGACGTCCTTGTCTTCGCCGATGAACGGACGAAGTTCCTTCGCGAACGAGCGCGTCACTCGTTCGAGTTCGCTCTCGCTGTACCTGTCGGGATCGATGACGATGCCGCCTTTGCCCCCGCCGTAGGGGATGTCGACGACGGCCGTCTTGTACACCATCCACCCCGAGAGCGCCTTCACCTCGTCGCGCGAGACGCCCGGATGGTAGCGAATCCCTCCTTTGTACGGCCCACGGTCGCCGTTGAACTGCGAGCGATAGGCGCGGAACAGTTCGAGTCGACCGTCGTCCATCTCCACCGAGAGGTTCGTCTCCAACACGCGTTCGGGGTTCTTCAGCCGTTCGAGCACGTCCGGCGATACGTCCAGAAACTCGGCCGCGTCGTCGACCTGTTCCTGCAGACTCTCGAACGGATTGGCCTCTTCAGACATATGCTCTGAGACACGTCTCGGAGAGCGATTAAAGCTTGCCGAAGCCACAGCAATCGCCACTGATACGCACGGTTACAGTTTTCCCGCCGCCGCCGCCCGCGCGACGACACGCTCGGCCTGTGCGACGAGCGGCCCGTCTATCATCTCGCCGTCGACCTGGAAGACGCCGCGACCCGCGTCGTCGGCTCGCTCCTTGGCCGAAACGACCTTCTGCGCCCATTCGATCTGCTCGTCGCTCGGCGTGAACGCGTCGTTGACGACCGGTACCTGGGCGGGATGGATGACCAGTTTGCCGTCGTAGCCGAGGGTGAGCCCGAACGACGTCTCCTCGGCCAGCCCCTCGGGGTCCTGGAAGTCGGTGTACACCATGTCGAGCGCGTCGACGCCGGCCGCGCCAGCCGCGAGAACGACGTGCTGGCGGGCGTAGAGCACCTCGGTCGCCTCCTCGGTCCGCGTCGCACCGATGTCGGCGGCGAGGTCCTCTGCTCCGAACGCCAGCGCGTCGGTCGCGTTCGCGGCAGCGATCTCTTCGGCCGCGAGGACGCCCGCTGCGCTCTCGACGAGCGCGAGCACCGGGAGGCTCCAGCCGCGCTCGTCGACCAGGTCGGCCGCTCGGTCGACCTCCGACGCCGACGCGACTTTCGGGAGCATCACGGCGTCGAGTCGAGCCTCGTCGACGAGGAGTCGGTCGAGGTCGGCTTCGAGATCGACGCCGCTGAGGCGGACGCAGACCTCGGCGTCGGGGTCGAACTCGGGGTCCGAGAGCACGTCTCGAATCGCCTCGCGCGCGTCGGCCTTCCGCTCCGGCGAGACGGCGTCTTCGAGGTCGAACACGACGGTGTCGGCGTCGCTCGTCGGCGCTTTCCGCATGAGTTCCGGACGGTCACCCGGCGAGAAGAGCACGCTGCGTCGGGTCATGGTTGGCCTGACGTGGGGTGACGGTTTAACTTCGGGCGGTTTCGTGTTTCGGCCCGGAGGCGACGAACCGACGGGGCGCGGATGCTACGGCCAGAGTCCGCGCGCCTCGTGAGCCTCCGCGACGCGCGTGAGTGCGACGATGTACGCGGCGTCGCGCCACGTGACGTTCCGTTCGTCGACCTCCGTGCGGACGGCGCGCCACGCCTTCAGCATCTCGGCCTCCAGTTCATCGTTGACGCGTTCGAGCGGCCACGCGCGGCGGTTGATGTCTTGGAGCCACTCGAAGTACGAGACGGTGACGCCGCCGGCGTTCGCGAGGATGTCCGGGATCACCGGAACGCCGCGCTCCTCGAAGATAGCGTCGGCCGCCGAGGTCGTCGGACCGTTCGCCCCCTCGACGATCATCTCCGCTCGCACTTGGTTGGCGTTGTCGGCGGTGAGAACGTTGCCGATGGCCGCGGGGATGAGGATGTCGACGTCGAGTTCCAGGAGGTCACCGTTACTGAGCGTCTCCGGCGCGTCGTAGCCCGACACCATGCCGGGTTTCTCGTCGTGGCCCTCCACGTCCTTGGTGTCGAGTCCGTCGGAGTCGTATATCGCGCCGTCGACGTCGCTGACGGCGACGATCTTCGCGCCGAGGTCGTCGAGGTAACGCGCCGCGTTCGCACCGACGCTGCCGAATCCCTGCACGGCAACGGTCGTCTCCGCGGGGTCCCAGCCGTAGTAATCGATGGCCTCGCGGGCGATGATGCCGACGCTGCGACCAGGCGACTCCTCGCGGCCGTGGCTGCCACCGATGACCGGCGGTTTGCCGGTGACGACACCCGGCGTCGTCTCCCCCTCCTGCATCGAGTAGGCGTCCATGAACCACGCCATCGTCTGCGGGTCAGTCCCCATGTCGGGCGCGGGGATGTCGTGCATCGGGCCGATCATGTCGCGGAGTTCCTCGGCGAAGCGACGCGTGAGTCGCTCCTTCTCCTCGTCGCTGAGCGTCTTCGAGTTGACGACGATGCCGCCTTTCCCGCCGCCGAAGGGGATGTCCATCACGGCGCACTTCCACGTCATCCACATGGAGAGCCCGACGCACTCCTCTGCGCTCACGTCGGGATGATAGCGCAGGCCGCCCTTGAACGGTCCCCGGACGTTGTCGTGCTGGGCGCGGTAGCCGGTGAACACCTCCAGCGAGCCGTCGTCGCGTCGAAGCGGAATCGACACTCGGTGAACCTTGTCGGGATGCGACAGGCGCTCGATGATACCCGAATCGACGTCGGTGTGAGCCGCCGCTCGCTCCAACTGCCTGCGGGCGGTCTGGACCGCCGACTCCGATTCCTCCTCGACCTTCGATGTCGCGTTAGCTGCCATAGATGACTCTCTCGTGACTGTGTTTCGCAATCGCACACTCTCGGTGCGACCGGTCCGGAGTGCTCGCCGACGAAGAGCGTCTCCAGAGCATTCGTCTGGGTTTCCGCTCCGACCAATATAATTTTTGTTAATGGCTTTTGGTCGGGTCAGATATTGCGGCGACGGTCGACGGGAGAATCGAGGCATCGACCGGTAGGATTTTGCGCCGACCGGGCGACGCCGCGACCATGACTGGCCGCTACTACGAGGAGTTCGAGGTCGGCGAGACCATCGAACACGCGACACGCCGAACCGTGAGCGAGAGCGACAACCAGCGCTTCTGCGACATGACGATGAACCAACAGCCGCTGCACCTCGACGCGGCGTTCGCCGCCGACACCCAGTTCGGCGAACGCCTCGTCAACGGCCTCTACACGATGAGCCTCGCCGTCGGTGTCTCGATTCCCGAGACCACCGACGGTACCATTGTGGCGAACCTCTCGTACGACGATGTCTCTCATCCAGCGCCGGTGTTCCACGGCGACACCATTCGCGCGCAGTCGACGGTGACGGAGAAACGCGAGACGAGCGACGGCGAACGCGGCGTCGTGACGATGCACGTCGAGGCGTTCGTCGTCGGCGACGAGCAGCGAGAGGAGGAGTTGGTCTGCGAGTTCGAGCGAACAGTACTGTCGCTGAAGCGACCCGAGTCAGACGAGTCGTAACGAGCCATCGGGGGGAGTGGCGAACAGGCGGCCCTCTTCGTCGCGCCGCGGTCGGATGGCCGCACACCCGCCTCGTCCGAACCGCGGTGACGGTCACGTCACGGTCGGGCATGGTCCCGTTTTCACTCGAAAAGATGCGGGAAAGACGGAGGGTGCGGACAAGTCGCCCTCAGAGCAGCGAGATGATGAGCGAACCGTTGATGCCGACGGCGACCCACGTCGGCAGCGAGAGTCCGGCGGGGACGACGAACCGATACACCGCCGGCAGTATCTTCCAGCCGACGAGAGCGACAGCGAGCGAGAACGTCTTCAACAGGAGCATCGCTTCGATGACGCCGATCGTCTCCATCAGCGTCCGTGCGAGCGGGTTCATCTCCGCGAGTCCCAGCGAGAGGCCGTAGGCGGTCAGTCCGACGTCGAGTGCGAACCCGAGCAGCGCGAACGCCCAGAGATGCGGTTCGAACCGCGCGAGTGTCGGTATCGGTGAGTGCGTCGCGACGGTTCCGTTCGCTCCGGCGGCCCCGAGGCCGCTCACGTCCTCTCTGCTCATTGCTCTCGGAGACGGGAGAATGAGCCTTGGTAATCCGCAGCGTACTCGGGACAAACGACACACTACTGAGACGGAACGTGTGGTGCCCTGTCGTCGAAAATCCGGAACGGGCCGCCTACGCGGCGGCGTTCGGCAGTAACGAGAGATTATAGCACGGTGCCGTGCTTCTTGTCCGGGAGCTCTTTCTGCACGTCGGCGTAGAACTCGAACCGGTTGACGAGTTCCCGGCGGAGGTCGCTCGGCGGCACGATTTCGTCGACGACAACTTCGCTCGCCATGCGGTGGATGTCGATGTCGCGGCGGTACTCCTCACGGAGTTCCTCGGTTTGCTTCTTCCGTTCTTCGGGGTCCTCGATGGCGTCGAGTTTGTTCCGATAGACCGCGTTGATGGCGGCTTCGGGACCCATGATGCCGATTTCGCCCGAGGGGAGACCGATGACGCTCTCTGGGTCGTAGGCGGGACCACCCATCGCGTAGATACCCGCGCCGTACGCCTTGCGGACGACGACTGTCTGTTTGGGAACCGTCGCCGACGACGTGGCGTAGATGAACTTCTTCCCCTTCTCCAGAATCGCGTCCTTCTCGACCTGCGACCCGGCCATGAAGCCCGGCGTGTCGCAGAGGTAGAGCAGCGGAATCTCGTAGGCGTCGCAGGTCCAGATGAACTCCGCGGCCTTTTCGGCGGCGTCGGGGAAGATGGCCCCCGAGCGTTCGGTCGGTTGGTTGGCGACGACGCCGACCGGTCGGCCGTCGATGCGGACGAACGCCGTGACGATTTCGGGGCCGTAAGCGGGTTTGATCTCGAACACCGACTCCGCGTCGGCGACGCGTTCTATCAGGTCGAGCACGTCGTACGCGCGGTTCGGAGCCTCGGGGATGAGTTCGTCGATACCCTCGGGGCTGAACTTGGGTGGTTTAGGTTCGCTTCGCGGCGGTTTCTCGCCCGCCTTGTTCGGGAGGTAGGTCAGGAGGTCGGAGACGAGTTCGCGAGCGTGTTCTTCGTCACGGGCGACCAGGTCGGCGCTGCCGGAGTGTTTCGCGTGAACCTCGGGACCGCCGAGGTCCTGCATCGAAATCTCCTCGCCGGTGACCATCTTCACCATCCGCGGCGACGCGATGGCCATCGCCGACATCTCCTCGACCATGATGGTGAAGTCGGCGAAGACGGGCGTGTACGCCGCTCCGGCGATACACGGGCCGTAAAGCACGCAGATCTGGGGGACGTAGCCCGACAGCATCGAGTGGTTGTAGTAGTACTTCCCGATGCCCTCGCGGTTGGCGAAGAAACCGGTCTGCTGGTCGATGCGCCCGCCGGAGGAGTCCATCAGGTAGAGTACCGGCTTTCCCGACTTCAGCGCGCGCTGCTGCATCCGGAGGAACTTCTCGACGCCGAGGCGGGCCATGCTCCCCGCCTTGACGGTGAAGTCGTTCGCCATGAAGTGGAGGTCGCGGCCCTCGAATTCGGCCGCGCCGGTGAGCAGGCCGTCGCCGGGGAGACGGTTGCCGGGGTCTTCTTCCTCGACCTCGGGGCTGTCGGGGTGCCACTCGTCGAAGGCGGCGAACTTGCCGTCCTCGAACTTGATTCCGCTCTCACCGTCACCGTACTCGCTACCGAACCAGAGGTCGAGTCGGTCGCGGACGAACAGTTTCCCCTGCTCGGGCAGCCGTTCCTTGTACTTCTCCGGGCCGCCGCCGAGAATGGTCTCTATCTCGGCGCGCAGGGCCGCCTCCCGCTCGCCGGGTTCGAGGTCGTCGTCGATGGGGTACGCGTCGGCCGGAGTCGTCGCTTCCGCGACCGGGTCGTCGCCGTCGCCGACGTGGACCGCCACGTCGGTTCGGAGGTGCGTCGCCAGCGCTCGGGCGATGGCGTTCGCTTCGTCGTCGCTCGCGCCCTCGCCGATACGGACTTTCATACGCACGACTGCGCGAGGCGGTCGCAAATTGTTTTCCATGTAGAATCGGGCGGGACACAGAGCGGTGACTTCCGCTCCGCCGAACGCGTCCGAGACGGTTCTCAGGTGAGAAAGTCGAACCGCGCGCCGCCGCTGTCGCTCTCGGCGACGACGACCTCCCAGCCGTGCGCCTCCGCGATCTCGGTGACGATGGCGAGGCCGAATCCGGTGCCCGATTCGTTCGTCGAGTAGCCGTACTCCAACACCGCGTCGCGTTCGGCTTCGGGGATGCCCGGCCCGTCGTCTGCGACGTAGAATCCGGTCGACGACGCGCCGACGCGAACAGTCACGGTCTCGTCGCCGTGTTCGTCACCGTCGTCAGACGGAACCTGACTGTCTGTGGAACCGTGTTCTATACTGTTCCGAAAGAGGTTCTCGAACAGTTCGCGTAGGCGGGCTTCGTCGGCTTCGACGGTGCAGCTCTCGCCCGTGTCGAGCGTCGCTCCGGTCGTCGCGACGTAGCCCCACGCGCGTTCGGCAGCGGTACACACCTCGACCGGTTCGGGGTCGTCGACCACCCGGCCGTGGCGCGCGAGCGAGAGCAGGTCGTCGATGAGCCCGTCCATCCGGTCGACGGCGCGCTCTATCGCGTCGAAATACTCGTCGTCGCCGGTCTCGCGTGCGAGTTCGAGATAGCCGTCGACGACGTTCAGCGGGTTGCGCAGGTCGTGAGAGACGACGCTCGCGAACTCTTCGAGTCGCTCGTTCTGCCGACTCAGCGCGCGCTCGCGCTCGATTCGCTCGGTGATGTCGCGGACGATGCCGACGGAGCCGTCGAACGACCCGTCCTCGTCGGTCAGGACGGAGAGGTTGTCCTCGTAGTGCCGTCGCTCCCCGTCGGCGTTCTCGATCTCGAACTCGAAGCGAGCCGAGGCCCGCTCGTCGTCGTCGAGCAGCGACGCGATCACGCGCCGACCGCGAGCGATGGCCTCCTCGCTCATGTACTCGCTGATGTGCGTGCCGACGGACTCATCCCACGTGTCGCCGGTCCGCTCGGTGTGGGCGTCGTTGACCATCCGGATGTAGCCCTCGGGGTCGAGCACGTACGTCGCGTCGGGGATCGTCTGCACCACGGTCCGGCACTGTTCGAGCTCCTTCTCGCGCGCGCGACGCTTGCTCACGTCGCGAGCGATGCCACACGCGCCGACGAGGTCACCGTCGTCGGTCATGCGGACCGCTCGCACCTCGAAGGAGAGGGGCTCACCCGACTTCGTCAGCAGGTCGCCGTCGAACGTCACCGTTCCATCGCGGAACAGCGTCCGCACCGACCGCTCGACGCAAGCGTCGTCGTCCGGGAAGAAGGCCGCCGCGGGAGTTCCATCGAGTTCCGCGTCGTCGTATCCCGTGATTTCGTTCAGCCGGCCGTTCCAGCGGGTGAGTCGGCCCTCGACGTCGACGACGAAGAACACGTCGTCGAGCGCGTCGAGAGCGGCGTCGGTGAACTGTTTCTCGCGTTCGAGCGCTCTCTGTGCGCGTCTGAACTCCGTCACGTCGTTCAACACGATCTGGGCGGCGTCTTCGCCCTCGAAGGTGATGGGTGCCGTCGCCAAGACCGCGTGTAACGGTCGGCCGTCGAGGTCACGGAGATGGAGTTCGCTCGGCGGAGCGACGGTTCGTTCCTCGAAGACGCGGCGACTTCGCTCGCGGGCACGGTCGAGGTCCGACTCGTCGGCCAACTCGAATATCGACCGGCCGACGAGGTTGCACGCACTCTCGGCGGCGAAGTAGTCGACAGCCGCGTCGTTGACGTAGACGAGGGTGCTGTCTTCGGTGTAGATGCCGATGGGCGAGGGAGAGGTCTCGACGAGTCGCCGGTATCGTTCTTCGCTGCGGTCGAGCGCCCGCTCGGCGTGGTACTGTGAGACGTAGTTCGCCACCCGGTTCGCGAGCAGCTCGAACTGCTCGGCGCCACCCTTCTTGCGGATGTAGTCGGTGACGCCCGCCGAAATCGCGCGACTCGCCAGCGTCTCGCTCCCCCTGGCGGTGAATAGGACGAACGGGAGCGCGTCGTGTCGTTCTCTGACCACCTCCAGCAGTTCGAGACCGTCCATCCCCGGCATCTCGAAGTCGCTGACGATTCCCTCGACCGACTCCGCCTCGAGTGTGTCGAGGGCGCTCGGCCCGTCCGGCGCGGCGACGACCGAGAGCCCCTGGCGTTCGAGGTGTGCCGTCGTCAGGGCGCGGAAACTCGCGTCGTCGTCGACGCAGAGGACGCGAGCCGAACGGGTGTCACTCATGCCGCGGAGTGTGTGGCAATGATATTAGTACGTTACGAACAGGTTTGAGCGAGCAATTAACGGCTCGGCAGAGCCGTGATTCGACACGTCTCCGTCGTTTAGGCGGTGAGCGCCGATTCCAACCGCTCGACGAGTTCCGTGTTGCCGACGTACACCGGCACGCGCTGGTGGAGTTCGGTCGGTTCGACGGTCATCAGCGACCGCTCCCCGTCTGTCGACGCTCCGCCGGCACACTCCATGATGTAGCCGATCGGCGTTCCCTCGAACTGGAGGCGGAGTTTCCCGTTCGGAGCGGAGTTCAGCGCCGGATACGCGAACACGCCTCCGTAGGTGAGAACCTGGTTGATGTCGCCTATCATCGCGCCGCCGTAACGTAGTTTCAGCGAGTCGTCGGACTCCACCTCGCGGGCGTACGCCTCGAACGCGTCGGGCCAGTCGGGGACCCGACCGCCGAAACCGTAGACGCCGGGGTCCTCGGGCAACCGAACGTTCTCGCGGACCGCTTCGAGTTCGCCGTCGTCGACGACGTACTCCGTCACCTCGCCACCCACGGCGGCGACGAGCGTCGTGATGGGTCCGTAGAGCACGTACGCCGCGGCGACGAGGTTCTCGCCGCGAGCGGGCAACGGCGCGTCGTAGACGCCGACGATGGTTCCCATCGTGTTGTTCGACTTGAGGTTCGAAGAGCCGTCGAGCGGGTCGACGGCGACGGAGAGCCCCTCGCCCCTCGCGACGACCGACTCCCGTTCCTCGCTGGCGTACTCGCCGACACCCGAGAGCGCGCCGAGTCGCTCCTCGAACAGCTCGTCGGCGTACACGTCGGCCGCCATCGGCGTCTCGCCGCTGGGGTTCTCGGTGGCGCTCTTCTGTCGGCGACCCGGCAGCGCGTCGCGGACCGTCGGGGCGAGGTCGGCGACGGTTTCGAGAATCTGGCGGACCGTCTCGCTCGTCGCTTCGTCCGTGCCGCCGTCGGCGACGCCGTCGGCCTCCGCACCCGTCTCCGCGTCCGTGTGCCGTTCCATCAGTCGTCGGAGGCCGTCGCGCGGTTGTTGCTCGTCGAGGGCATCAGTCCGAGCGCGTCGTCCGCCGTCGCGTCCTCGAAGATGACCGCTTCGAGCGCGTCGAGCAACTCCGTGGGGTTCTCGCGCTGGAACACGTTCCGTCCGACCGCGAGCCCCGACGCCCCGGCGCGCATCGCCGTCTCGACCGTCGAGAGGAACTCGCGGTCGGAGGTTTTCGACCCGCCGCTCATCACGACTTTCGTCCCAGCGGCGGACTCGCAGGCCCACTGCATCGCCTCGGCGGAGCCGGGATACTTCACCTTCGTGATGTCCGCGCCGAGTTCGAGACCCATCCGCGCCGCGTACGCGATGGTGTCGGCGGAGGTGTCGTTTTTCAACCCCTGCCCGCGCGGGTACGACCACATGACGACGCCCATGTCGTGTTCGCGGGCGGCCTCGTGGGCCTCGCGGAACTCCTCGACCATCTCGATCTCGTGGTTCGACCCGCCGTAGACGGTGAAGCCGATGGCCTCCGCACCGAGTTCGGCGGCGTAGTCGACAGTACAGTTTACTGCACTGTTCGGTTCGCCCATCCAGAGGTTCGACGTGCCGTTGAGCTTCAACAGCAGGTTCACGTCGTCCTCGTAGGAGGGGTAGTAGCCCTCGGCGACACCCTTCTGGACCGCAAGCGCCGTCACGGCGTCGTGCGTTGCGATGTCGAACACCGTCTCGGGGTCCGTCGTCCCCGGAACGTCCTCGAAGTCCACCGGACCGTGCTCTAAGCCGTGGTCGTACGCGAGAATCAACGCTCTGTCGTCCCGTGTGATGGCCGCGTCTGCCGATGGAATCATCGGTTCAAAATCCGGTGAACTACTATTTAAATCATCGGTCGGCGTGCGCCCTCGGAGAAACGGGGCGAAATCGAGCGAGAGCGTCGGAAATCGGGCTCAGAACGATAACTCCGTGAACAACTACTTACTACTCTCTGAGTAAATAACTACTCACGGTGGCGGCAGGCGGCGGCGTGCCACCGCCGAACGACCGTCGCGTCGAGTTCGAGGACGTCGGCAACGTGTTCGGGGTTCGCCGTCGTGAGGCTCCGAACGGAGACGATTCCGGCCTCCGACAACAGCGTCGCGTCGTCGTCGTCGACGCAGTCGAGAACGGTGAGCGGCGTCGGGCGGCTCTGCGCGCGCCACGCCGCCTCCGCGGCCGACGACTCGCCGCTCCCGTCCGTCTCGGCCACGTCGGCGGTCGCGGCCGGGTCGCGAGGCCACGCGTCGCTGGCGTCGGATTCGGGGGGGTCGGCGGGTTCGTGGGACTCCCAGTCGCCGGAACTGGCGGCGACCCACGCGCGTTCGGCGTCGCCGAGGCCGCGAACCTGAGCCGACCGCCGTTCGAGGTCGCGACCGCTGGACTCGAACGACCACGACAGCGAGTGCGCTCGGCGGATGCGCGCGGCGACGCCGGGGTTGACGCCCGCATCGACCAACTCGGTGTAGGAGACG
Source organism: Haloprofundus halobius (assembly GCF_020097835.1). Lineage (GTDB taxonomy): Archaea > Halobacteriota > Halobacteria > Halobacteriales > Haloferacaceae > Haloprofundus > Haloprofundus halobius. Next base: position 1,395,202 of record NZ_CP083666.1, on the reverse strand, counting down.
CGTTTGCGCCGCACGTCGTCGTCGGTGACGTCCGCCGCGTCGAGTGCGGCCGCCGTCTTCGGCCCGACGTGGTGGAGCGCTCTCAGGTCGCGCACGTTCTTTGATTCGGGACAGTCAGCCACGGCAATCAACTATCTCTTTCGGCATCGTCACTTCAACGTTTCTGTAGGTGTCGGTTCAACAGAATGAAACGAGCGGTACAGCCGTCGCAGGCGACCCGACGGCCGACTCTCGACGCCGACGCTCCGCTACCCTTAGGTGACTCCCCGGAGCAGACGGAACTATGCGGAATATCGATGACATTCGGACGGTCGGCGTCGTCGGCGCGGGAACGATGGGCAACGGCATCGCGCAGGTCGCCGCCGCCGCCGGCTACGACGTGGTGATGCGCGACCTGAAACAGGAGTTCCTCGACCGCGGCTTCTCGGCCATCGACGACAGTCTCTCGCGGTTCGTCTCGAAGGAGAAGATGGACGCAGACGAGGCCGAGGCGATTCAGGGTCGAATCGAGGGGACGACCGAACTGTCGGACCTCGCCGACTGCGACCTCGTGGTCGAGGCCGCGGTGGAGAACATGGACATCAAACAGGACATCTTCACCGACCTCGACGACGTCGTCGACGAGGACGTGGTGCTGGCGACGAACACCTCCACGCTCTCCATCACGACCATCGCGAGCGTCACCGAACGACCGGCACTCGTCGTCGGCCTGCACTTCATGAACCCCGTCCCAATCATGACGGGCGTCGAAGTCGTCCGCGGCGAGAAGACCGACTCGGCGGTCGTCGAGTTCGCCCACGAGTTCTCCGAGGACCTCGGCAAGGAGACGTGGGAGTCCGACGACAAACCCGGGTTCGTCACCAACCGTATCCTGATGCCGTGGCTCAACGAGGGCATCCGCGCCTACGACGAGGGCGTCGCCTCCAAGGAGGACATCGACAAGGGGATGACACTCGGTACGAACGTCCCGATGGGTCCCCTCCAGTTGGCCGACCACATCGGCCTCGACATCTGTCTGGACGCCAGCGAGACGCTGTTCGAGGAACTCGGCGACCGCTACAAACCCGCCTATCTCCTGAAGCGGAAGGTCGACGCGGGCGACCTCGGCAAGAAGACGGGTCGGGGCTTCTATGAGTACTGAGTGAGTCGAGTGGCGGTGCGGATTCTCCGACCGACGAACGGCCACTCGATATCTACCGCTGCACCTGTCAATAGCCTAATCTCTGTACGATGCGTCCGTACTGCATCATGAGTCGCCCAACAAACGGACGGGTCGTCGTCGTCACCGGCGCGAACGAAGGACTCGGCTACCACCTGCTCACGACGCTCCTCGAAGACGGGTATCGGGTCGCCTGTCTCGACGTGAACGGTGAGAACGTCCTGTCGCTACAGGGGACCTACCCCGACCGACTGCTGTTTCACCGCTGTGACGTGACGGTGGGCGACGACGTCGAGGACGCAGTCGCGGCGGTCGTCGACCGCTGGGGCCGGATAGACATCCTCGTCAACAACGCCGCGGTGTTCTCCTTCGCTCCCTTCGAAGAGCAGACGCTCGCCGACACGCGTCGCGAGTTCGAGGTGAACTACTTCGGCTACGTCCGGACGATTCGGGCCGTCTTACCCCAGATGAAGGCGCAGAATCGAGGAATCATCCACAACGTGAGTTCCGGCGCAGGACTCGTCGGGCATCCGGGACTCTCCGGGTACGCGTCCACGAAAGGGGCGGTCGAAGCACTCACACGGTCGCTTCGGCTGGAACTCCGGACCGAGAACGTCTCCTGTACGAGAATGCACCCTTCGCTCTCGAACACGCGGTCGGCGGCGACGATCGGCTACCCGGCGTCGCTGCTGAGCGACCCGGCCGATGTCGGCCGCAAACTGGCGAGGAAAATCGAGTCGACGGACGCGGTCATCACGCCGGATCTGCAGACGAGGATGGGACTGTATCTCTCTCAGCGGTTCCCGTCTCTCGTCGAGAAGGGCACCGAGCGGTTCGTCGAGGCCTGACGGCGAGGTTTTCTTCGCGTGTACCGTAGATCCGTGACATGTCATCAGACATCGAACGTCGGGGGACTGCGGACGTCGAGGGCAGACTGGTGGTGTACATCAACGGGATGCGACTCAACAAACTCCGCGCGATTCCGCAGTGGGTCGCCGCGGGGCGGAAGAGAGCCCGGATGTTCGAGCGACTGGAAGCCGACCCCGACAGCGGCTTTCTCGGCTACCAACCGGCGTTCATGGGACTGCGAACCGGCGCGGCGATCCAGTACTGGCGGTCCCTAGAGGACTTACAGCGGTTCGCGAGAGACCCGAACGACCTCCACGTCCCCGCGTGGAACTGGTACAACGAGGCAGTCGACGACGGCGGCGGCGTCGGGTTCTGAGCCGAACTGTACGTCGTCGACGCGGACAGCTACGAGACGTTCTTCCGGAACATGCCGCCGATTGGGCTGGGAGCCGTCGGGGGAGTCGTTTCCGTCTCCGACCACCGACGAAGGCTCGGTCTGTCCGAGACGCCGTCCGCACCGCGTGGGGACTGACGAGACGAACGCGTCGGCGAACGACACGGGGCGCGACTGCCGGTCACCGCCCGCGACTGTGGGTCACGAACTCGGTCGTTCGGAGGCGGGACGGGACCGACTGTACGGCGTTGGCTCCGGCGCGGTCACTCCGGTTCGACTCGCTCGTCGCCGCGCTCGCTAGCGACGTGTTGCCCCCAGAACCCGTCGTGTTTCGTCACCCGAATGTCGCCTTCGACGCGGGTCTGACAGGAGAGTCGAAGCCCCGAGTCGAGGCTGTGCGGCGGGAGCGAGAGTCGACGCCGTTCCCGCCTCCCCATCTCGCTCACGTCGCCGTCGACACCGTCGGGGACGCTGAGCGATCCCGACGATCCTTCGCTCGCGGTGATTTCGACGGCACACGTTCCACACGTCGCATGACCGCGACAGTTCAGCTGCTGCGCGCGTCCGTTGTGCGGCGACAGTCCGGCCGCCAGCAACACGTCGCGCAGCACCGCACCCTCTTCGCAGTCGATGTCGCGTCCGCGGAACCGTACGGTAGGCATAGGTACACTACGCGCCCTGTGAACAAGTAACTATCATAGCGTCCCCCGTTCGGCTTCGACGGACGGACCACGCCGCACTTATTGGACCGACACCAAGCGGCCGACGATGAACGGACGCGGCCCGCTCCGACCGGGGACGACCGAGGCTTTCGCGGGCGGAACGTCCGCGGGTGTCGTCTGATGCGTCGCCGGACGCTCCTCGCTCTCGTCGCGCTCTGTCTGGCGCTCGTCGCCGTCGCGGGCGTCGCGCTCACCGACGGCGGCCCCGAGTTGCGCGAGCGGTGGGTGAGCGACACCGCCCGCGACACGTTGGCGAACCACCACGCCGTCGGCGCGAGCGGAGATGTCGTCGTCGCGCCGGTGAGCGTCCCCGAGCGCGACGGCGTCCCGCTCGGCGAGTGTACGCTCGTCCGTCTCGGTGACGACGGCGAGACGCGCTGGCGCTACACCGTCCCCGAGTCGAACTGCACGCCGCACGCGCTGACCGAACCCGCCGTCGCCGACCTGACGGGCGATGGGTCGTCCGAGGTCGCCGTCGTGACGACCGAAGAAGCGCTCGTCGTCTTCGACGCCGACGGCGAGGAGCGGTATCGGATTCCGCTGGACACCTACGGCTACGGCGCGCCGACGACTGGAGACCTCGACGGCGATGGCAGTCCCGAACTCGTCGCCAGCGACATCGACGGCGGCGTCGTCGCAGCGGACGGCGACACCGGCGGCGTGCTGTGGCGCGCGGACCTCGGCGCGTCGACGTTCCCCGCTCCTGTTATCGAAGACGTCGACGGCGACGGGGCGAACGAGACGCTGTTCGGAACGGGCGACGGTCCGATTCTGCTCGACGCCGACGGAAACGTCGAGTGGCGCGGCGGCGGCGAGAGCGTCTCGTCGATGGTCGTCGGCGAGGCCGACGGCGACGCCGCGGCCGAGGTTTTCGTCGGCCGGAGCGGCGAGGTCGCTGTCGTCTACGGCGAAAACGGAACCGACCGGTGGAGCCGTACGTTCGACGCCAACCCGCGGGTCGGCGCGGTCGGTGACGCCGACGGCGACGGCGACGCGGAGGTGTACGCCACGCTCACAGACGGGCGGGTCGTCGCCCTCAACGCGCACACCGGCGAGGTCGAGTGGGAGACGACGGTGACGACGGGCGACGCCGCCCAGCACCCTGCGCCGAAACTCGGCGACCTCGACGGCGACGGCGACCCCGAACTCGTCGCGCTCACCAACGGCGGCACGGTGTCGGTGCTCGACCCCGCCTCGGGCGAGACGCGCGCGACCTACGAGCGCGACGTACCGGTGTGGATCTATCCGACGCTCACGGACCTCGACGGCGACGGCGACGGCGACGAGGAGATTCTCGTCCGCTACGGCGACGGCCGTGTCGCGGCGCTGGAGTACGCGACCGATGGGTGACGAGTAGGAGGCGACACCGCCGAACCGTGCGGGTTTTCACCGTACTGGCGCTACGTCCGCGTATGCGACGGCTCTCGACTCGCGTCTCGCCGCGCGGTGCTGCCGTGTTCGCCGCGCTGGGCGTCGTCGGTCTCGCGCTGCTGTCGACGCCCGCCGCGGCCCACCAAGTTGCGACGCGGTTCGAGTCGCCGATTCCGCTCTCGTGGTTGTTTCTCGGCGCGGGGGCGACGGTCGGACTGACAGCAGTCGTTCTGGCGGGCGGTGCGGGCCGGAAATCTGCGGCGAGAGCGTTTTCCTCTCGGACGCGGGGCGCTTCGGCCGCCACGACGCTCGCGACGGTTCCGTCATCTCTCGTCGGGCCCGTCCGCGTCGCCGCCGGTGGGACGTTCTTCATCGCGTTCGTCGCGGCGCTGGTCCACGGCGCGACCGGTCCGAGCGCACCGTCGACGAATCTCGCGACGCTGTTCGTCTGGCCGGTGTGGTTCAAGGGAGTCGCGCTCGTCGCCGTCGTCGTCGGGTCGCCGTGGCGCGTGCTCTCGCCGTGGCGTACCGTCTACCGGTGGCTGTGTCTGCTCGAAGGCGACGAGGTTCGACTCGCCGAGTATCCCGACCGACTCGGCGAGTGGCCCGCAGTCGTCGGGTACGTCCTCCTCGTCGGCGTCGCAGAGAACCTGACCGTGGTCCCCTCGCAGCCGTCGCTGACGGCGGCGGTCGTGGCGGGTTACGCGCTCTCGATGCTCGTCGGCGGCGTCGTCTTCGGCCCGACGTGGTTCGACCGCGCCGACCCGCTGGCGGTTCTGTATCGCCTGCTCGGTCGGGTCGCGCCGCTCCGCGTTCTGCGCGACGATGGCGGCGAGGGTCACAGCGACGATAGCGACGATGGCGACGGCGACCGGCGCGTCGTCCTCCGCCCGCCGTGGCGTGGCTGTCTCGCACCCGTCTCGGCCGCGGCGGCCGCGTTCGTCGTCGCCGCCGTCTACACGGTGAGTTTCGACGGCTTCTCGGCCTCGCCGGAGTACCGAGGGCTGTTCTACGGGTTGCGCGACGCGGCCGGTCTCGGTCCGGAGGCGAGTCTGCTCCTCTACGTCGTCGGCCTCGCGGGCTTTCTCGCCGTCTTCGCCGCCGTGGCGCGATTCGTCTCGCTTCACGCCCGCGACGACGAGTCGCCGTCCGCGTCGGCGACGACGACGTTCGCGTCGACGCTGCTGCCCATCGCGGCCGCCTACGAGGTGGCACACAACTACGGCTACGCGCTCACCGGTCTCGGCGCGTTGCCGAGCGCCGTCGGCATGGAGACGGTCGACCCGCTGTTCTGGCTCCCGTTACCCGCGTTCTGGCTGACGCAGGTCGCGATGGTCGTCCTCGGTCACGTCGTCGCCGTCGTCGCCGCCGACGTCGTCTCTCGGCGCGTCGCGCCCGACGCCCGGTCGGCGTTCGTGTCCCACGCACCGCTTTCGACGCTGATGGTCGGCTACACGGTGCTGTCGCTGTGGATCATCTCGCGGCCCGTCGCGGTCTGAAATCGCCCCGTTACAGCCCCGGAACCCCGCCGGTCGGCGTCGGCAGCGCCCGCAGGCGACGCGGGGGCACGAGGAAGTTGCCTCGGTTCTTGACGAAGATGTACTCCAGAATCCCGTTGTTCACTCGCTGTCGGACGGCCGGTTCGTCGGTGAGGTCGGTCCCGTTCATCGCCTCTCTCACCTCCTCGAAGTCGGTGATGCGCCGCTGCAGCACCGGGAAGTGGAGGCTCGCCTCGTCGTCGTCTGTCGACTCGATGTGCCGCCGGAGGAGGCGGACGTTCCCCTCCTCGTCGCGGTTGGCGCGGGCGGCTTTCTGGGCGTGACCGACCCGGCCGTACTGCCGGGCGTGCTCGCGGATGCGGTCGGCTATCTCGGGCGTGACGCCGCTGTGGTCGCCGAGGTTGTCGCCGACGCCCTCGACGAGACCCTCGGCGGCGTGTTCGGGGCTGAACATCTCCGACACCCGGTCGTCGAACTCCTGCTCGACGTACCAGTCGTCGAGGCGCTGACGGAGTCTCGAGACGTGTTTCGTCGTCGCGCCCGCGAACTGGCCGTCGGGGATGGTGACGTACTCCTCGGTCGCCTGATTCCCGGCGAATCCGGCTTTGAATCCCATGAACAGCGGCGACTCCTCGGGCACCGGTTTGCCGTCGGGGACGCCCGCCACGTCCTGCCGCTCGGCGGGCATGCCCTTGCCGATGAACCCCGTCCGCCGGGAGTCGACGGAGAAGGCGGCCGAGAGCGGCGTCTCCATCGTCACCTCGTTGGCGGTGTCTCGCTCGCCGGTCAGCGCCTCCTCGGCCTCCAACAGCGCGTCGGCGCGGTCGCTGGCGAGGTGTAAGAGGGCATCCTGTCGGTCGAGATCGGGAGTTTCGAACGGCGAGAGTCGGCGCGGTTCCGGCAGGTCGACGGTGTCGGGGAGCGGGTCGTCGAAGCGCGAGAAGTACGCCGGAGAGAACGAAAGCGAGTGAATCAGCCCCTCGTTGCTCCGCTCGTAGGCGCGGTCCAGCGTCGACAGCGCGTCTTCGACGGCGCGTCGGTCGGCGGGCGTCGGCGTGCCGTCGCGGTCGAGCGTCAGATACAGAAGCGTCTGGTGACGCGGGAGTTCGACGTTCTCCGCGCCGTCGCGTGCGAGCAGGTCGTCCCAGGCGTGCTGCCGCGCCGGGAGCGCCGAGGGGTCCGAGACGCCCTCAGGGACGGGTTCGTCGGTGAGGTCGAGACAGGCCGAGAGCGCGCCCGCGCCGCCGACGGCGACGGCTGCTTTCAGCACGTCTCTGCGACTCCATTCGTCGGTCCCCGGACTCATCGTCGTCGCTAGGGCCGTTTCGCGGATAGGGGTTCTGGTGTGGCCATCGAACGCGGCGGAGACCTGTCGTGAGAGGCGCGCGACGCGTCGTCGCGCGGCGGTCGTCGGTGTGTCGGGTTTCGACGGCCACACCAATCAGCACATTACCGTCCGCGCGTAATCCCCGGCAGACAAGATGCACACGTTCTCAGCACACGCCGCGCCGACGATGAGCGCCCCGGAGGTGGCCGCCGTCGTGTTGGCGGGGTTCGGCTCGACGCTCATCGTCGCCGTCGGCCTCATCGCGCTGCTGCGCCGACAGTCGCGCTCGCACGCACTCGTCGTGCTGGCGCTCGCTGCGCTTCTGGCCCGGAGCGGCGTCGCCGTGCTCACCATCGGCGGCGTCGTCCCGTTCGACTTCCACCACGCCATCGAACACGCGCTGGACTTCGTGATGGTCGCGCTCGTCATCGCGGCGGTGTACTACGCGCGGAGTATCGAGCGGGCCGCACCCACGGGTGAGAGACGATGAGCGCGACCCGCAACCGCATCGCGGTGCACGTCCGCCACAATCCGGGCGTCCACTTCAACGAACTCGTCCGGGCGCTCGACCTCGCGCCCGGACAGGTCCAGTACCACCTCCGCCGACTCGGCCGCGACGAACGGGTCGCGGAGACGCACCTGTACGGGAAGACGCACTACTACCCGGCGACGTTCGACGAGTGGGAACGCGGCGTGTTGGCACTAGTACGCCGGGAGACGGCACGCGACGTGCTCGGGGTGCTCCTCGAACGCGGCGAAGCGAGGCCCGCCGACGTCGCTGACGAGGTGGGTATCGCCAGGAGCACGCTCGCGTGGCACACGAAGCGGCTCGAAGCGCAGTCGGTCGTCGAGAAGCGCTACGATAGCCGTGGTCGCGTGACGCTCGCGCTGGCGCGCCCGGAGGCGACCGCTCGCCTCCTCGCGTCGGTGTCGCCGTCGCTGCCCGAGCGCTTCGTCGACCGCTTCACGCGACTCGTCGACGGCCTCCTCGAACAGTAGCGCCCGAACGGAGGCGTCACCTCCGGGGCGTCCTTCGAGAACCGGACCAGAACCCGTAACTGTCGTACACGCCTAGCCGACTCCATGAGACGACGGAGCTTTCTCGCCGCGGCCGGCGTCGGGTTCGCGGGCTCGCTCGCCGGTTGTACGAACCTCTTCGAGACGACGGCGAGTCGCGAACCGCCGGTCGTCGAGAACCGCCCGGAGGCCTCCTACATCCCGACCCATCAGGAGGGCATGGAGATGGTCGGGATGGCGGAGGCGGGCGATCTCAAAGTCGGCGTGATGTACAGCTACCCACACCGATTCTGGGAGGTGCAGGGTCAGCAAGCCGAGCGCATCGACGTCGGTCGCAACGACGCCATCCACTTGATGGTGAGCGTCTGGGACGCCGAGACAGGCGTCGTCGTCCCGAGCACGGGCGTCACCGTCGAGACGAGCGACGGCGACGGCCACCGCGAGGAGGAGGTCGTCTACGAGATGCTCTCCCAGCGGATGGGCTTTCACTACGGCGACAACTGGCCGCTGCCCGGTGACGGCACCTACACCGTCCGCGTCGACGTCGGCGGCGCGAACATCCGCCGGTTCGGCGAGTTAGAGGGGAAGTTCGCAGAGCCCGCGAGCGCCGAACTGGAGTTCGAGTACAGCGAGCGCGAGCGAAACGACATCCCGTACACGACGCTCGAAGAGAGGCAGGGGAATCCCGGTTCCCTCCCCGTGATGGAGATGCAGATGGAGATGGACACACAGGACGGTTCGGGCATGAACATGGACAACGAGTCGGAGATGGACAACGAGTCGGAGATGGGGAACGAATCTGGGATGCACGGCGACAGCGGCACGAACGGTGGTATGGCCATGCCCGTCGGCAAGGCGCCCGCTCCCGACTCGCTTCCGGGTGAGTCGTTCGGCAACGAGACAAGCGGCGACGCAGTCTTCGTCGCCAACGCGGTTCCCGGCGGTCGGTTCGGCGACCAGCCCTACCTGCTCGTCTCGCCGCGGACGCCGTACAACGGCCTCGTGATTCCGAGTATGGGCCTCACGGCGACCCTCGACGGCGACGAGTTCGAACTCGAACCGGCGCTGGACCCGGACGTCGGTTTCCACTACGGCGCGAACGTCGAGGGGTTGTCGTCGGACGACGAGCTCGAACTCGTCGTCGACACGCCGCCGCAGGCGGCACGACACGAAGGGTACGAGACGGCGTTTCTCGAAATGCCGCCGATGACGTTCTGAGCGGCGACCCGAGGGTACACAGAGACAGGGCTTTCCGATGTCAGTTCGAACGACCGGTATGGACGACTCGGCGCGACGTGACCGGCTCACGCTCGCGCTCTCGGTGTGGGCGGTGTTGGTTTCGCAGGTACTTCTGTATCCGGGCGTCGCCGACCTCGTGCAGGCGCTGGGCGGCGCCGGCGACCTCGACGCTGGCATGTGGTTTCTCGTCTCCGAATACGCGGCGTTCGTCGTCTTCGCCGGGCTCTGGGGCGCGCTCAGCGACGCCACGGGACGACGCGTCCCGCTCATCGTCGCCGGCGCGCTCGGCGGCGCGGCCTGCTACCTCCTGCTCACGCTCGCCCCGGTGCTCGGCGTCGGCTTCGGCGGCGTCCTCCTGATTCGAGTCGGCGCCGGCGCGTTCACCATCGGCGCGTTCTCGCTGTCGATGACGATGCTGATGGACCTCGGCGGCGGCAACGGCCGCAACATGGGCGCGGCGGGCATCGCCATCGGACTCGGCGCAGCCGTCGGCTCCGTCGTCGGCGGTCGACTCTCGATGGCCGACCCGCTCGCGCCGGTGTACGGCGCGGCGGCGCTGCTCGGCCTCGTCGCGCTCCTGACGGCGACGGTGACGGACCGCTCGCCCGGCGCCGAGACGAGCGGCGCTGGTGTCGCTGGCGACGACGCCGACGGGGACGGAAACGACGAACGCGCCGGTGCGCGGGAGATTCTCAGAAAAGTCGTCGACCGACCCGCGTTGCGCGTACCGTACGCGTTCGGCTTTATCGACCGCCTCACCGCTGGATTCTTCTCGCTCGTCGGCATCTACTACTTCCGAGACGTCTTCGGCCTCGACGCGTTCGGCGCGGGACTCGTACTCGCGATGTTCTTCGGACCGTTCGCGCTGCTGCAGTACCCGATGGGCGTCCTCTCGGACCGCATCGGTCGCTTCCTGCCCGTCGTCGTTGGGTCGATTCTCTATGGGTTCTCGATAATCGTCGTCGGATGGTCGCCGTCGCTACCGCTTGCGGCGGGGACGATGGTTCTCGTCGGTGTGTTCGGGGCGTTGGTCTCCCCGGCGACGATGGCGCTGGTCACCGACATCGCCGCCGAAAACGAGCGAGGCGCGGCGATGGGTGGGTTCAACATCTTCGGCAGCCTCGGCTTCCTGACCGGCTTTCTGCTCGGCGGCTCCGCCGCCGAACTACTCGGCTACTTCGAGGCGTTCGTCGTCGTCGGCTTCACCGAAATCGGCATCGCGCTTGTCGCCTCGCGGGCGGTCCGGCGGTTGGCTTCGAGTGGTGAGTCGGTGGCCGCGCCGGTGGTCGGCGAGGCCGACGACTGACTCTCTCACCTTACGCCGCGTCCTCGATTCTGATTCTGTGCCCCGGTTCCGTTCGCTCCTCGGGGGCGACGCGAGCGCCGAGAAACTCGGCGACTGTCGTCTCCGGAACGGCGCCGATTTCGGCCATCGCTTCGGCGTCGCCGCCGGTGTCGACGCTGGCGACGAGGCGTTCCATACCGAAGACGTTCGCTGCCGCCGGAGAGAGCGGGGTCGCCAGTCGCTGCAGCGCCGCGTACACCCGAACCGGGGTGTAGATGGGGCGAACCGGCCGGCCTAGCGCCTCGCTGTAGGCGTCGACCACTTCGGTCCACGACAGGAGTTCGGGACCGCCGACGTGTATCGTCGCGTTCTCGGCGGCGGGGTTGTCGACGCAGGCAGCGACGAACGCGGCGACGTCGTCGACGGAGACGAATGCGTGGCGCGTCGACCCGTCGCCGGGGACGAGCGCCCGGCCGCGCCGCTCGACGAGTCGGCCGGTCAAGCGGCGGAACGCACGGGTGAACCAGAACGGTCGGTCCCAAATCGACCGCTCGGCCCCGCGCGTCGGAATCGAACTCCCCACGAGCGCCAACCAACTGTCCATGAACAGCGACGACCGGACGACGGTATACGTCAGCCCGCTCTCGCGGAGGCGGCGTTCGTTCATCCGCTTGTAGGTGAACGAGGGTACTTCGTCGTCCAGCGACGTCTCCGGGGTGGAGACGTAGACGAAGCGACCGACGCGGTGGCGCTCGGCCGCCTCGATGAGCGCCCTGTACCCCTCGTCGTCGACCATCTCGAACGTCGACCCGTCGCGCGGGGCGACCGCGTTCGCCGTCGCGACGACCGTTTCGACGCCATCGACGGCGCGGTCGACGCTCAGCGGGTCGCGCAGGTCGCCGTAGGCGAACTCGACGTTCGGGCCGACGAGATGTTCGTACGCCGACGCCGGACGGACGAACGCCCGCACCCGGTGGCCGTCGTCGACCAGTTCGCGGACGATTGCGGTTCCTAACTCACCCGTTGCACCGACGACGAGTATCATACCGCAGCAGAGGCGTTCGGAGGATATTTCGGTTTTTACGGCTTCCCACGACCGTGCGCGCCGTCTGAGCGTCCTCGGTCTCGGAAGAGCCAGCGGTTCGACTACTCGTGGCCCGAGACGCGAACCGGCTGGTACGGCGCCTCGAGGTACTCCATATCGCTGGAACTCAGGTCGATGTCGAGCGCCTCCACGGCGTCTTCGAGGTGTTCGACGCTCGTCGTGCCGACGATGGGCGCGTCGACCCACTCCTTGTGGAACAGCCACGCCAGCCCGATTTGGGCCATCTTCACACCCTTCTCGTCGGCCAGTTCCTGCACGCGCTCGTTGATTTCGCGGCCGCCGCCCTCCAGATACGGGTGACCGTGCGCGAGGCTGTCCGTCTCGCCGCGCTTCGTGGAGCGGGCCTCCTCGTGCGGGCGAGCGAGCCACCCGCGCGCGAGCGGCGACCACGGGATGACGCCGACGTTCTCCTTCTCGCAGAGCGGCAGCATCTCGCGCTCCTCCTCGCGGTAGAGCAGGTTGTAATGGTTTTGCATCGTCACGAAGCGGTCGTAGCCGAGCAGGTCGCTGGCGTACAAGGCTTCGGAGAACTGGTGGGCCCACATCGAACTCGCGCCGAAGTAGCGAATCTTCTCTCGTCTAACCGCGTCGTCGAGCGCCGCGACCGTCTGGTCGATGGGCGTGTCGTAGTCGAAGCGGTGGGTCTGGTAGAGGTCGATGGTGTCCATCCCGAGTCTGTCGAGCGACGCGTCGAGTTGCTGCTCGATGGCTTTGCGCGACAGGCCCCCCGAGTTGGGGTCGTCCTCGTCCATCGGGAAGTAGCCCTTCGTAGCGACGACGGCCTCGTCGCGTCGGCCCTCCAGCGCCTTGCCGAGGATGCGCTCGGACTCGCCGTTCGAGTACATGTTCGCGGTGTCGAAGAAGTTGATTCCCAGTTCTATCGCTCGGTCGACGAGTTCCAACCCTGCCTCCTCGTCCAACACCCACTCGCGCCAGTCGCTCGTGCCGAAGCTCATGCAGCCGAGACAGATTCGAGAGACGGTCATCCCCGTATCGCCGAGGGTGGTGTACTCCATGCGAGTCACTCTCTCGGGAGGAACAAAAATCCACGCGAACGGGTGGTGGCTGCCTGAAGAGCGATCCGTACAGAATCCGACCCCTCCGTCGGGCGCGAGTCGAACCACGCGCCCGGCCCCACCTCGTTCGCGTCAGTTCGCCGGTTCACGTCAACCGACGGATGTCGGTTACTCCCTACCGAACCCAGCTTCGCGCCTTCGTTTCGGTATCGGTGTCCTCTCTGCCTTCCATCGCTCCAGCATCGTCTCCGGTCGGCGGTCGGTCGGCGTCCGCCTCTGTGTCGGCCGCCGCGGCCCGCACGATCACCGTGTCGGCGACGAGGTCACCGAGACGCTGTCGGCGTTCGGTGACGAGCATCGCCACGAAGCCGAGGCCGTAGCAGAAGGCGAAATCGACCGGTCGAAGTGCGTTTCTGAGTACTGCCGAGCGTCGCGTACACCGGTCACCGTCGCTTCCGACCACCACGAGTCCGGTCAGTCGCTTGCCGAGCGTTCGTCCGTATCTGTACTCGGTTGTGGCACCGTAGAGAACGGCGGCCGACGCCGGTGCGACGAGAAATCCCCACAGGAGAACGGCTCTCGCAGTCGGGCGGGCGAAGAGAACGACCCCGGCCAGACCGATCAGCAAGAACCCCACGGCACCGAGGACGACAGTAACAACGACGTCGACGAGCGCCGCGCCGACCCGTGCCCCGAGAACGTCTCTCTCGGTTCCGAGGGCACCGTCTGGTGGTGTCGTCTCCTCTTCGTCCGTCGGTTTCGGATTCTCGACGGTGTTCGACGACGTGCGAAGCCAATTCGACGTGTGCATCCGCGAGACGTCGAGAGTCGTCTCTTCGCCGGCTTCGAGTAACCCGGACAGGTGCGCTTTGCCCGTCACGAGACAGATGTCTCCGTAGCCGTGCTCGGCCGAGATGGACTCGACTCGGTCGAGCATCACCTCGTTCCGGTAATCGAGCGTCCCGTAGACCACAAATAGGAGCGTCAGCGCGACGACGAGGACCACGACCAGATACGGCAGCGAGGCGAACTGAACGAGCAGCACGAGCAACGCCGGCGGGACGACGACGCCGAACGGGACGAAGAGCCGAGTCGCGTGTCTTCCGACCACCGTCAGCAGCAGCCACGAGAAAACGAGCGCACTAGTGACGGTGACGGTCGCACCCGGCATCAGCGCCGCCAGTGCGACGAGTCCAACCCAGTTGGGGAGTGTCCACCCCCAGTCGGCTTCGGCCATGATGGTCACGGGATGGTCGTCGACGGAGTACACGGGGACGTTCCACGCATCGCTCTTCTCTCGGACCGCGAGCGCCTCTGCGGGGAGTCGGTGACGCTGACAGAGCGCGTACAGCGGGAAGTGGACGAGAGTCATGAGCAGTATCGAGAGACCGGCGATGGGTACTCTGAGAAGCATCGCTGCGACGTCACGAATCTCGATACCGTCCACCGGATACTCCACGAACAGCGCGTCCACCCCCTCGGCGAACTCGTCGAGTTCGTCGGCGACCTTCCCGCGTCTATCGGCGTGTATCGCGCCGAACAGCCGGAGGTCCAGTTCGTTCGTCGACTTCGATGTCACCGCTCTGACAGCGACGATGTAGTTCGTACTGAGTAATCTTTCGGAATCCCCGCCGACGGAGAGCGTCTCAGTCGGAACCGCTCTCGGGTCGGGAGCGAACCGTCTTCCGCCTCGTCGGCGACCGAACTGGGACGCTCGTCTCGGCTGCGCGGACCACCGTCGTTCCCGCGACGAGGTCACCGAGTCGTTGCCGCCGCGGCGTGGCGAGCATCGTCACGAAGCCCACCGTATAGAGGAAGACGAAGTCGACGGGCCGAAGCAGGTTCCGAAGCGCCGCGGCGCGGCGAGTACAGCGGGTCCCGTCCGTGCCGACGACGACGAGGCCGAACAGTCGCTTTCCGAGAGTCCGACCGTACCGGTGTTCGGCGACGTAGCCGTACAGCACCGCCGCGAGCGTCGGTGTGACGACGAACCCGCTCATGATACCCACGCCCGCCATCATCCGACTCAGAAACGCTGATTCGGAGAGGCCCGACACAGCGAGACCCATTCCCACGAATAACACGAACCCAACCACGAGCGTGACGACGCCGTCGACGACTGCCGCGCCGATTCGAGCGCCGAGGACGTGCTGTTCGGTCCCGACGTCTCCGACGGTTTCGGGACCGGACGCTCCCGTCGGCTCGGGATTCTCGACTGTCTCCGCCGACCGGCGAAGCCACTTCGAGGTGTGCACCTTCGAGACGCGAACGTCGACGTCGTCGGAGTCGAGCAACCCCGAGAGGTGTGCGTTTCCGGTCGTGAGACAGACGTCTTCGTAGCCACGATCGGCCGACACCTCGGCGATGCGGTCGACCATCGTCTCGTTTCGGGTGTCGATACCGACGAGCACGAGCGACAGAAATCCGACGGCGACGACGCCGACGGCGGCCGTCGAAGCCCTCGGTCCGAGGACGAGTTCGTGGAGAACCAGCAGACACAGCGGGAGCGTCACCACCGCCCAGAGGCGGGTGGCGTAGAGTGCGACCAACTGGAGACCGGCGAACGCACCGACGAGCAGCGCGACTGTGGCGAGGGCTCCGGAGCGGTCGTAGACCAACAGCGCCGCGAGCGCCGTCCAGTTGGGCAGTATCCACTTCGGCCCGGCGTCGGCGAGGAAGACGACCGGATGGTCGTCGTCGACGCCGTGAACGTTCACGCCCCACTCCTCGACGAGTTCCGCGACGGCCAGTCGCTCCACGCTGTGCGGACTGCGCTGGAGGAGGGCGTACACAGGGTAGTGAACGAGCATCGCGAGCACGAGTCCGAGACCGACGAGTGGCGTGCGACAGAACGCCCGAAGATACGTACCGTACGTCACGTTCGTCGCGGGCATCTCCACGAACAGCGCGTCGACGCCGTCGGCGAACTCGGCGAGTTCGGCGGCGACCTTGCCGCGTCTGTCGGCGTGTATCGAACCGAACAGTCGGAGGTCCGTTTCGGTCATCTATCCCCTCGGACCATCTATCGTCTCGTTGTAATGTGTCGACTACCGTCAGTTTCGAACCGCCTGACCCACCGACTGCACTAACCCGAATGATTAACCGACACGATTGCGACCTGTCGGCATGGCACTTGCGTACGATGACGAACTGGCGTCGTTCGAGGGGGATATCCCCGCCGACTACGACCTCCCGGCGGTCGTCCTCCGATTTCTGAGCGAGAACGGTCGCAAAGAACGGAACGATACCGACCTCTGCGACGGCACGAACCGCTTCGCGAACGCGCTCGACACAGGAGACGAACCGCCTACTGTCCAAACGACTAAAAACCGGTGCGTCGATAGTTCAGCCGTGGTATGAATTCACACACGACGTTCGCCGGGGCGGAGCCGAGCGAGGCCAGCGAGAGCGCCGCCGATTCGAGCGAGCGGACACCGGCGGCGAACCAATCCGTTCGCCCGAAGGCAGCCGCGGAAGCTGGGTCGACAACTCGACCGACCGACGGAGATCCATGAGTCTGATCGCAATCGCTTCCGTCTCCCATCCCGACCTCGCGCTGGTGCCGACGATTCGAGCGGTGAGAGACGTTTCGGTCCAGGTCGTCCCCCACTCGACGACCGATTCCGAGACGGGGATGTTCTTCTTCCTCGTCGAGGCCGAAGACGGGGAGTTCGGCGAATTCGACTCGGCGCTGGAGGCGGACGATACCGTCTCGGAGTCGCTCCTGATAGCCGAGTCGAACGCCACGCGGATCTACCGACTCCGTCACACGGACGGGGCGATTCTGCTCTCGCCGGAGACGACGAAAGTCGGCGGTCTGATGCTCGAAGCCAAGAGCGACGAGCAGGGGTGGACCGTGCGCCTCCACCTCCCCGACCGCGAAGCGCTCGCCGAGCTGTGGGAGTTCTGCGGGGACCGCGGCATCTCGTTCGAACTCTACCGGCTCTTCCGGCAGGACGAGTGGACCGTCGGCGGGCCGACGGGAGTGACCGACGCGCAGAGAGAGGCGCTGGTCGCCGCGTACGAGGACGGGTACTTCGAGGAGCCCCGCGAAACGTCGCTCGAAGACCTCGCCGCGGAACTCGACATCTCTCCGACCGCTATGGGGGGCCGGCTCCGCCGGGGCACGGGAAAACTCATCGAGTCGACGCTCGTCGACGAGTGACGATCGGAGGCCGTCTGGAGACACCAAAGGCAGCGGATAGCCGCGTCAGAGCGCGCTGAGGTGGTCGTCGCGTGGTTCGTACAGTTCACCGTTCATCCGCAGTTCGCGCAGGCCGTCGAGGGTTTCGCGCATCGACGCGCGCTGCTCGCTCATCGCGGCGGTGACGACCCCGACGGGGACGCCACCGTCGTAGCGTCGTTCCAGTTCGCGGACGACCGCCTTCAGATCGCCCGACGGAACGTCACCGGCGTCGAAGTCGATCCGCTCCCACTCGACGTCGTGGCCGGTGAGCGCGTGGTGGCGCCGATAGAACGCCACTCCTTCGTTCGGATCGTCCACCTCTTTGAGTACCTCACACTCGGAACACGCGACGGCGAACGCGGCTCGTCTCTGTTGGGTCATGTTCGTTCTCTCCCGCCCGGACTACGCGTTGTACGCCTCTTGGGCGAGCCTGTGGAACTTGTGGAGGGTGTGCTCGTTCGGGCCGAGCTGTGCCTGGCCGATCGCACCCATCTTCATTCCCGCGTACTGCCGCTCGACGAGCTCGAAGTCCTCCTCCTGGAGCTGCCTGCTCGTCCGGATGAACTCCTGCTCCTCGGCGGAGAGGTCGGCCTCCCTGAAGTAGTAGTCGGCCACGAGGTTGAACCGTCCCTCGTCGATGGGGTCGATGATGTAGGTGCCGTAGCCGTCGGCGGTCCCGTACATGTTGACTGTGAAGTTCGGCCAGAGGTAGTAGAACTTGGCCTCGTGCTCCTCGTGGATGCGCATCTCGTCGTCGACGTCCTCCTCGTGGGTGTAGTGGAGCACCCAGTGGTAGTCGTTGACTTCGAGTTCGGACTCGTCGAGCTGGATACCACGGATCCAATCCTGGTGGTTCGCCTCGCAGTGGTCGCACTCCGAGTAGTTTCCGCCGAAGGTCTTCCAGTTGCACTCGACCTCGGAGACGATACGACGGGCGAGGACGTACTCATCGAGCGGCAGCGTTTCGAGCTCCCGCTTCATCTTCCCCGTCTGCTCCTCCAGCGGCATCGGGTCGTCGTCGAAGTTCAGGAAGACGAGCGGGCCGATGCTGTCCGTCGTTACCTCCATCAGGCCGTTCCTCTCGGCGTCGAGTTTCCGGACGTCGTCGTCTTCGAGGTCCGGATTCAGACTCGCCTCCTCGAAGCTCTTCGGCGTACTCGAGAGGGTCCCGTCGAGGTCGTACGTCCAGAGGTGGTACGGACACCGGATGCGACCCATGTTTCCCGGATCGGTCATCGGGGTGTCGTCGACCATCTTCGATCCCCGGTGCGCGCAGACGTTGAAGTACGCCCGTACTTCGCCGTCGCGGGCGCGGACGACGATGACCTGCTTGTCCCCCACCGTTCGGGTGAAGAAGTCGCCAGGCTCCGGGATACTGTTCGCGTGCCCAGCGTACACCCAGTACCGCGAGAACACCTTCTCCTTCTCCAGCTCCCAGACGTCGGGGTCGGTGAAGTACTTCGCCGGCAGGGCGTTCGTTTCGTCGGTGATGTCCGGACTGACCGCGCTGATCTCGTCGGTGCCGTCGTTCCACCGTGTCATGTGCGAACGGTGCTCAGATTCAGTCATAAAAGTTCATCGCAGATACCGTATCCGTTTAAGTCCCCACGGTTGTTCGGGTCACGTCCCTCGCTCACGAGGGTCGCGATCGGTCCGCTCGGAACGCCGACCGATCCACGAAGCGGGGTCTCCGGAACCTCCGAGTGGGTCCGACCCGGTTAACGCGACGAGTGTAAACGGCGACGTGAGTGAACGGCGGTCGGAGGGGCGCGGTTTCCGGTCCCGGCGACCCTGGGTGCGGCGGTCCGCGCCGACAGCGACGGGCGGCTCGGCTTCAGCCTAAAATAATGTGTGGTACGCTAGCCCAAACTATGAGGTGACCGCCCGCGAAGGCGGTCGTATGAACGAGGCGACCGATCGACGCGACGCGATCGTGCTCGGCGTCGGGGGGATGGGCAGCGCTGCGAGCTACCACCTCGCGAGACGCGGGCTGGACGTGCTGGGGCTCGAACGGTACGACGTCCCGCACACGCACGGCTCTTCGCACGGAATCACGCGGATCATCCGGCGCGCCTACTACGAGCACCCGTCCTACATTCCGCTGATCGAACGCGCCTACGAACTCTGGGACGACCTGGCGGAGCGGTCGGGACGGCCGGTCATCCATCGAACCGGCTCCGTCGACGCCGCACCCGAAGGGAACGTCGTCTTCGAGGGCTCGTTACGTTCCTGCGAGGAGTACGACATCCCCCACGAGGTGCTCACGGGCGCCGAACTCGGCGAGCGCTTCCCCGGCTACGCGCTCCCGGACAACTACCTGGCGCTCTACCAGCCGGACGGCGGCTTCGTCGTCCCCGAGCAGGCCATCGTCGCCCACGTCGAAGCCGCCCAGCGGGAGGGCGCGGAGATTCGCGCCCGCGAGCCGGTCGACGGATGGGAAGAGACGCCCGACGGCGGCGTTCGCGTCGAAACGGCGGACGCCACGTACGAGGCGGACCGGCTCGTGCTGGCCGCCGGCGCGTGGAACTGTAAGTTCGCCGACGCGCTCGACGGGCTCGCGGTCCCGGAGCGGCAGGTGCTCGCGTGGTTCCAGCCGAAGACGCCGCGTCTGTTCCAGCCCGCGGAGTTCCCCGTCTGGAACCTCTCGGTCCCCGAAGGCCGGTTCTACGGCCTGCCCGTCTACGACGTCCCGGGGATGAAACTCGGAAAGTATCACCACCGCGACGAGCAGGTCGACCCGGACGAGTGGAACACCGAGCCCGACCCGGAGGACGAGGCGCTCCTGCACTCGTTCGCCGAGCGGTACTTCCCCGAGGGCGCGGGACCGACGATGCGGCTCGCCACGTGCATGTTCACCAACTCTCCGGACGAACACTTCATTCTCGACACGCTCCCGGAGCACCCGCAGGTGGCCGTCGGCGCGGGCTTCTCCGGACACGGCTTCAAATTCGCGAGCGTCGTCGGCGAGGTGCTGGCCGACCTCGCGGTCGACGGGGAGACGGACCACCCGATCGAGATGTTCCGATTCGACCGATTCGACTGACGGCCGACTGACGGTCGATGGACGGACTCGCCGAACTGTCGAAATCACCGACGAGCGTGGTCGACGACGGGACACCGGGGACCGCACTTACTGTCGCTGCTGCGCCGTTGCCGTAAATGCCACAGGTAGTTCACACCGACACTTATCGGTGGGAACGGACCATCGGAGTACGTCACATGAGCACAGGGACCACTCTGCCGGAGACTGCGGGAACAGTCATCGTCGGCGCCGGTTGCGTCGGCTGTAGCGCCGCGTACCACCTGGCGAGACTCGGTCGCGAGGACGTGGTCGTCGTCGACCGCGGGCCGCTCTTCGAGACCGGTGGGTCGACCTCCCACGCGCCCGGACTGGTGTTCCAGACGAGCGGGAACAAGTTGATGACGAAGCTCGCGTCGTACACCCGCGATCTCTACTCCGAACTCGACGGCTTCCGGGAGTGCGGGGGTATCGAGGTCGCCGCCACCGAAGACCGCTGGAACTTTCTCAAGCGCAAGCGCGAGTGGGGCCAGTCGTACGGGATCGAGGGCGGTGAACTGCTCTCGGCGGCGGAGGTAAAAGAGCGGATCCCTCAGATCGACGAGTCGGTCGTCCGCGGCGGCTACTACGTCCCTTCGGACGGGAAGGCCCACGCGGTCGACGTCTCCGAGACGATGGCCGAACGTGCGCGAGACGCGGCCGGAACGGCGTTCTACGGCGAGACCGAGGTGACGGATGTCGAAACCGCGGACGGCGAGGTGCGAGCGGTCGTCACCGACCGCGGGCGGATCGAGTGCGACGAGGTGCTCGTGGCGACCAACATCTGGGGACCGCTGTTCGGCGACATGGTGGGCGCCGACGTCCCCCTGGTTCCGTGCGCCCACCAGTACCTCGTCTCCGAACCGCTGGACGAACTCGCGGAGGCCGACCGGGGGATCGAACAGCCGCTGCTCCGCCACCAGGACTACTCGCTGTACTTCCGCCAGCACGGCGAGTCCTACGGGGTCGGCTCGTACAACCACGAGCCGCTGCTCGTCGACCCGGCGGACATCTACGGTCCCGAGAAACTCGACGACCTCGGCCTGGAGTACCCCTCGCTCCGGGAGTTCACGGCCGAGCACTTCTACGAGAACACGCACCCGGATCACGACCGCTCGGCCTCCGACGCGGCCCGCGAACTCGTCCCCGCGCTCGGCACCGCCGACTTCGAGTCGGGCATCAACGGTATGTTCTGCTTCACCCCAGACGGGATGCCCATCCTCGGGGAGAGCGAGAGCGTGGACGGCCTCTGGTGGTCGCTCGCCATCTGGGTGACGCAGTCCGGCGGCGCGGGCAACGTCGTCGCCGAGTGGATGGAGAACGGGACGCCCCGGCTCGACGGCGACCCCGTGGACGTCACGGACGCGCACCTCGCCCGGTTCCAGCCGCACTCCGGCTCGCGGGCGTTCGTTCGGGACCGAGGCGGCCAGCAGTATCGAGAGGTGTACCAGCTCACTCACCCCCGGGCGCAGCCGCGGGGCGAACGCGGACTCCGCCGGAGTCCGTACTACCCGCGACAGCGGGAGCTCGGCGCCGAGTTCTACGACTCGGGTGGCTGGGAGTCCCCCCAGTGGTACGAGGCGAACGAGGCGATGCTGACGGAGTACGACGTCCCCGACCGCTCGGGGTGGCTCGGCCGCCACTGGTCGAAGGCCCAGGGCGTCGAACACCTGGCGGTGCGCGACCGGGTCGGGCTGTACGACCTGACGCCCTTCACCGTCGTCGAGATATCCGGCGCCGGTGCGCCGGCGTTCGTCCAGCGGCTGTTCAGCAACGATATGGACGTCCCCGTCGGTCGGGTCCGGTACACGACGATGCTGAACGAGGCGGGCGGCGTCCTCGCGGATATGACGCTCGCACGCCTCGGCGAGAACCGCTTCGTCGCGTTCACCGGCGGCGGCATCTCGGGAAGCGAGCACGTCAGGTGGATCCGCGACCGGGCCCCTGACGACGTCACGGTCGTCGACCGCACCTCCGCGCGCTGCGGGCTGGGCGTCTGGGGGCCGGCAGCCCGGCGAACGCTCGACGACCTCGTCGAGGCTGACCTCTCGAACGACGCGTTCGGCTTCTTCGGCTGCCGGGAGACGTACCTCGGGAGCGTCCCGATCACGATGCTCCGTGTCTCGTACGTCGGCGAACTCGGGTGGGAGCTGTACGCCCCGATGGAGTACGGCGCCGAGCTGTGGGACCGCGTCTGGGAGGCCGGCGAGGACCACGGCGCGGTCGCGATGGGCGACGCCGCCCTCAACTCGATGAGCATGGAGAAGGGGTTCCGACTGTGGGGGACGGACCTCACCCCCGAGTACGACCCCTACGAGGCGGGTCTCGGCTTTGCGGTCGACCTCGACACCGACTTCGTCGGCAAGGAGGCGCTGCTCGACGTGCGAGCGGACGGCGTCGACCGCAAGATCGCCTGCATGACGCTCGACGATTCGGGCGTGGTCGTCGGGACGGGCGCACCCGTCGACGATGGCGACGAGGTGATCGGGTACGTCGCGCGCGCTGACTACGGCTACTCCGTCGACGCCGGGATCGCCTACGGCTACCTGCCGACCGAGTACGTCGAGCCGGGGCAGTCGGTCGCTATCCGCTACGAAGGCGACCGGTACCGGGCGACCGTCCGCGACGAACCGCTCTTCGACCCCGAGCGCGAGAAACTCACCGGGTAGACCGTCGATGTCCGACGATACAGAGAGAAAACAGCGGAACTGGAAGCGAGACGAACGATGAACGAGAACGCATCGCAAGTGGTGGAGTTCGAAGACATCGAAGCGGCCCGGAGGCGACTCGACGACGAGTCTGTGGTCAAGCGGACGCCGGTCGAGCGGAGCACGTCGCTGGACGAGGTGACCGGCGGCGAGGTGTATCTCAAGATGGAACACCTCCAGTGGACGGGCTCGTTCAAGCCCCGCGGCGCGTACAACAAGATCAAGCGGTGCGTCGAGCGGGGCGACGTCGAACGAGTCGTCGCGGCGAGCGCCGGCAACCACGCTCAGGGAGTGGCGCTGGCGGCGACGAAACTCGGCGTGGAGTCGACCGTCGTCATGCCGCGCCCCGCCCCGCAGACCAAGGTCGACGCGACGCGTGACTACGGCGCCAAAGTCGAACTAGTGGGGCAGAACTTCCAGGAGGCGATGGCCCACGCGCGGACGCTCGTCGCCGACGAAGGCGTCGAGTTCGTCCACGCGTACGACGACCCCGACATCGTCGCCGGGCAGGGGACACTCGGCGTCGAGATGTACGAGGACCTCCCGTCGGTGGACACCGTCGTCGTTCCCATCGGCGGTGGCGGCCTCATCTCGGGGATCGCGACGGCGTTCGCCGAACTCAGCCCGGAGACCCGCATCGTCGGCGTTCAGGCGAGAGACGCCGCGACCGTCTCCGACAGCCTCGACAAGGGCGCGCCGGTGACGCTAGACTCCGTTGACACCATCGCAGACGGTATCGCCACCGGCGGCGTCTCCGAACTGACGCTGTCGCTCATCGACGAACACGTCGACGAGATCGTCACAGTCACCGACGGCGAGATCGCGCGGGCGGTGTTGTTCCTCCTCGAGCGGGCCAAGCAGGTCGTCGAAGGCGCCGGGGCCGCGTCGGTCGCCGCCGTCACGAACGGCGCGCTGGACGTCGAGGGGGAGACGGTCATGCCGCTTCTGTGCGGCGGGAACCTCGACATGACGATGCTCCAGACGGTGCTCGTCCACGCGCTCACCGACCGCGAACAACTGCTCCGACTCCGCGTCCGTATCGACGATCAGCCGGGGAAGATGGGCGAGATCTCCGGCACCATCGCCGACCACAACGCGAACATCCGGACCGTCCGGCACGACCGATCCGCGCCCGAACTCGACGTCGGGGAGGCGCACCTCGTCTTCCACATCGAAACCAGCGGTGCCGGCCACGCCCGTAACATCATCCGCTCTATCAGGGATCTCGGCTACGAGGTCAGACACGTCAACGCGTAGATCTCGGCTACTGCCGGATTCTTCGACCTGCGTTCCGGACCTGCGCTCTCGCCGCCCTGCGGACCGTTTTCACGAACTTCTTCTCGGGAACGTTTTTCGGGGCCGCTTACAGGGGCTCCTCCGGGTCTCACGCGATCTCCTCTCGGACTCCTTTTCGGCTCCCCACCCGACGAGACTGGCGCGGAACTCGTCCGCTACTAAAAAAGGCCAGTCCTGATTAACCTCAGCGTTTATCATTGATGATAGACACTACTCCTTTGGAGACGGTGATATGTCAAAGCATACCATTAGACGGGGAACCCGACCCGTCTCACGGTCTGTTCGCGCGGTCGTCCGAGGAACGGACGTTCCGCAGCCGTGTGGAGAACCGGACGAGTATAGCGAATCCGAGATGGGTGAGGCGGTATGAGTACCGAGCGGGGCGTCGTCGGGAAATTCGTCGACGAACTCGACCCGGTCGTCTTCGGCGTCGGGGTCGCCGTCTCGGTGATCGCAGTCGTGGCGTTCATCGTCAGACCGGACGCCGCGGCTACCGCGTTGGAGAACGTCAACGCCTTCCTCTGGGAGAAACTGGGCTGGTTCTACCTCCTCTCTATGTTCGCGCTCGTCGCGTTCGTCTTGTTTCTGACGTTCGGGCCGTGGGGGAACATCAAGCTCGGATCGGAGGACGACAAAGCAGAGTTCAGCTACCTCGCCTACTTCGCGATGCTCTACTCGGCGGGTATCGCGGCCGGAATCGTCTTCTGGGGACCGGCGGAGGCGATCTACCACTTCGACACCGTCCCGCCGCTTTTCGGTGGCGTCGAGGCGCAGAGTTCCGCCGCCGCCGTCGGTGCGCTCCAGTACACGTTCTTTCACTGGGGTATCTCGGCGTGGTCGGCCTACTGCATCATCGGAATCCCGATCGCCTACTACGCCTATCGACACGACGCGCCGATGCGCGTCTCGACGATCATTGCCCCGTTCATCGGGCTCGACAACCTCGACGGCGTGTGGGCGAAGCTCGTTGACGTCCTGGCGGTGTTCGCCACCATCGGCGGTATCGCCACCACGCTCGGTCTCGTCGGCGATCAGTTCCTCACCGGCATCGAATACACGACCGGCATGTCGGTCGGCGATCTCGGGACGGTCCTCGTGATCACGGGCCTCACGGTCGCGTTCACCCTGTCGGTCGCCCTCGGCGTCGACAGGGGAATCCGCCGCGTTTCGAACTTCAACATGGCGCTGTTCGGACTCCTGACGATCGCCACGTTCGTCCTCGGCCCGACGGTGTTCATCACGACCGCGGGTCTCGAAGCGGTCGGACGGTACGCCGACCAGTTCGTGCGGATGAGCTTCTACATGAACGCCGCGGGTGAGGTCTCGTGGGTCGGCGGCTGGACCGTCTTCTACTGGGCGTGGTGGTTCTCGTGGGCGCCGTTCGTCGGGTTGTTCATCGCCCGCATCTCGCGGGGTCGGACGGTCCGGCAGGTCACCGTCACGGGCGTACTGGCCTCGACCGGCGTCACCATCCCGTGGTTCGCGACCATGGGGGGGACGTCTATCTTCCTGCAGAGCACCGGTTCGGCGGAGGTCCTCGCGGCCGTCGGTGAGTACGGCGAGGCCGGAGCGGGCTACCCCCTCTTCGAGGCGCTTCCCGGCGGCGAGATCCTGACGCTGCTGTTCATGCTCTTGGTGACAACGTTCTTCGTCACCTCGGCCGACTCCTCGACGCTGGCGCTGGGGATGCTCACGACGGGTGGCGAGCAGCGCCCCTCGACGATCAACCGCGTCATCTGGGGCGGCTTCATGGGCGCGCTGGCCTCTCTGCTGATGGTTGTCGGTGGCGTCAGCGCGCTTCAGGCCGCCGCCATCGTCACCGGCGGCCCGTTCGCGGTTATCACGCTCGTCGCGGTGGTGTCGATGGTCTGGACGTTCGGCGACGTTCGTCCGGTCTTCCTCGAAACCACCGAGACGACCGGATCGCCGGATCGCTCGGTGAGCGGACTCGCCGAGGACGACGACTGATCTTCGACGCCCGCGTCTCCGTTCGGCCCTCCAAGCGGTCACTCGCAATCGAATAGCCGCCCACGGGGCTGACATCGCCGAAACCGATCGCGAGTCGACCGCGCGAGTAACGAGTTGCTTTCCGCCCCGTGCGACTCAGTCGTCGTACACGGGGAACGCTTCGCAGAGTCTGTCGACTTCGGCCGCCGCCCGCCTGCGGGCCTCGCCGTCTTCTGGGTCGTCGAGCACGTCGACGACGAGTTCCCCGACCGTGCGCATCTGTTCCTCGCCGAATCCGCGGGTGGTGAGCGCGGGCGTCCCGATGCGGATGCCGCTCGGGTTGAACGGCGAGCGTGTCTCGCCGGGGACGGTGTTCGCGTTGAGGACGATCCCGACGTCGTCGAGCGCCTCTTCGGCCTCGCTGCCGGTCAAGTCGGGGTGCGACTCGCGCAGGTCGACGAGCACGAGGTGTTTGTCCGTCCCGCCGGAGACCACGCCGAATCCGTGGTCGAGCAGTACGTCCGCGAGGGTTTTCGCGTTGGCGACGACCTGCTCGGCGTACTCGGCGAACGCCGGTTCGAGCGCTTCGCCGAATCCGACGGCCTTGCCCGCGATGTTGTGCACGAGCGGGCCGCCCTGCGCGCCGGGGAAGACCGCCTTGTCGACGGCCTCCGAGTGTTCTTCGCTCGTCATGACGATGCCGCCGCGGCCGGCGCGGATGGTCTTGTGCGTCGACCCGGTGACGAAGTCGGCGACGCCGACCGGATTCGCGTGGATGCCCGCCGCGACGAGGCCAGTTACGTGGGCGATGTCGGCGAGATGGAACGCGCCGACCTCGGCTGCGATCTCGCCGATGCGTGCGAAGTCGAACTCCCGGGGGTAGGCCGACGAGCCGCTGACGATCAGGTCGGGGTTGAACTGGCGTGCCCGCGCCGCCAGGTCGTCGTAGTCGACGTAGCCCGTCTCTGGATCGACCTCGTACTGTTCTATCTCGTATAGTTGGCCCGAGAAGTTGACGTCGTGGCCGTGGCTCAGGTGCCCTCCGTGGGTGAGATCCAGCGAGAGGATTTTGTCACCGGGGTCGAGGACGGCGAAGTAAACGCCCATGTTCGCTTGCGTTCCCGAGTGGGGTTGGACGTTGACGTGCTCGGCGCCCCACAGGTCCTTCGCGCGCTCGACGGCCAGGCGCTCGATCGCGTCGACGTGGTCGCAGCCACCGTAGTAGCGCCTGCCCGGGTAGCCCTCGGCGTACTTGTTGGTCAGCGCGCTCCCCTGCGCTTCCAGCACCGCTTCCGAAACGTGGTTCTCGCTCGCGATCATGCCGAGCGTCGACTCCTGTCGCTCGCGCTCGCGGTCTATCGCCCGTTGCACCTTCGAATCGGCTGCTCGGAGTGACTCAGCCATGGCCGAAGCGTCGATAGACCGTTGTATGTAACTGCATCACAGATAATCGTGATGTTTAACTCGGCGGTCGGACCGACGCCCTCCGACGCCGTCCATCGACGTCGGCCGGGGAGACGCCCGAATCCGGGGTGTGACGACCCGAATGATTATTCGGCACCTTCACGACCACCTACGTATGCTACGCTCATACGATGACGAACTGGCGTCGTTCGAGTGGGATATCCCCGCCGACTACAACCTCCCGGCGGTCGTCGAGTCGCACGCCGACTCGTTCGGTGACCGCGTCGCCCTCCGATTTCTGAGCGACGAGAGTCGAGCGGAGCGGACGTACGCCGACCTCCGCGGCGACATGAACCGCTTTGCGAACGCCCTCGAAGCACTCGACGTCGGCGAAGGCGACCGGGTGATGCACCTGCTGCCGCGGCATCCCGACGTGTTCGCCGTCCAGTTGGGCGCGCTCAAGCGTGGTGCGCTCCTGGTTCCCTGCTCGTCGATGCTCAAGCCGAAGGACCTCCAGTTCCGCGCGAACGACTGCGGGGCGACGACCGTCGTCGCCCACGTCGACCTCGCCGAGATGGTCGACCCCGTCGTCGACGACTCGCCGCTCGAAAACCTCGTCTGCGTCGACGGGGAGCGGGAGGGCTGGCACTCATACTCGGAACTCGTCTCCGACCAGTCGACCGACCACGACGGTCCCGAACTCGCCGCCGAGGACCCGATGTCCATCAACTACACCTCCGGGACGACGGGCCAGCCGAAACCCGTCCTCCACAGACACCGGTGGATGCGTTGCTTCGAACTCGTCAACGCCCCCTACTGGTGGGGCGTAACGGCAGATTCGGATATGAGCGACGAACTGCTGTGGGCGACGACGGGCACGGGATGGGCGAAGTGGTTCTGGAGTCCCGTCGGCGTCGGCGTGACGACGGGCGCGACCCAACTGCTGTACGACGGCGAGTTCGACCCCGACACGTTCCTCGAACTGATGGCCGACGAGGGCGTCACCCGCCTCTGTGCGGTCCCGACGCAGTACCGGATGTTCACCCAGACCGACCTCGACGAGTACGACGTCGAACTGAAGGCGGCGCTCTCGGCGGGCGAACCGCTGAACCGCGAACCCATCGAGATGGTAGAAGACGCCTTCGGTGTCACTCCGCGCGACGGCTACGGCCAGACCGAGACCGTCGCGCTCGTCACGAACTACCCGGGCATCGAGGTGAAACCCGGCGCGATGGGCAAGCCGACGCCCGGCCTCGGCACCACGATAATCGACGAGAACGAGGCGGAAGTCGACGACGGTGAAATCGGCGAGATTGCCGTTCCGGTCGACTGCCCGGGCATCTTCGACGGCTACTACGAGAAACCGCACCTCGACGAGAAGACCTTCGCGGGCGACTACTACCGCACCGGCGACTTGGCCTCCCGCGACGAGGACGGCTACTTCTTCTTCGAGGGCCGCGCCGACGACATCATCCTCTCGGCCGGCTACCGTATCGGTCCGTTCGAGGTGGAGGACGCGCTGGTGTCGCATCCCGCCGTCGCGGAGGCCGCCGCCGTCGCCAGCCCCCACGACGAACGCGGCAACGTCGTGAAGGCGTACGTCGTCCTCGCTGAGGGATACGAGGGCGACGACGAACTCGTCGACGAGATACAGGAGTTCATGAAGGAGGAGACGGCCCCGTACAAGTATCCGCGTCGCGTCGAGTTCGTCGACGAGTTGCCCAAAACGTCGAGCGGGAAGATTCGCCGTATCGAACTCAGAGAGCGCGAAGAGCAGTTGTTCGGGGAGTGACCGCGTTCGTCCGCTACTCTCCCCGTTCGTACTCAGCGGGCAGTTCTCGGCGTCGGCTGACCGCCGTCGTAGGACAGTCCGACGGCGAGGCCGCCGAACAGCAACAACGGGACGAGTATCGGAACGAGACTGAACGAACAGTACTGACGGCCGGATCCGAATCGGAGAACTCGCGGTGACTCGTCGAACGCGGGGACGGGGCGCGCCGCGACCTTCGCGAAGCGGCGCGACCGTCAGTAGTCGAGTTCGTGACAGCGTGCTAGACGCCGGTCGGCGTCGACTGCGTTTCGTCGAGCGATGTGCCGCAGACAGGCGCGGCAGATGGTAACACGGTACGAGGATACAAAACGGTACTCCTTCGACAGTCGCGACTGTCTGATAGCTGCCGAAGGAATCGATGGAGGCGTACTGACTCCCTACAGTCGTTCGAGGTTCACCGCACGCGGCCCCTTGTCCGCCGCCTCGATGTCGAACTCTACTTCCTGTCCCTCTTCGAGGTCCGGGCCGCCGACATCCTCCATGTGGAAGAACACGTCCTCGTCGGAGTCGTCAGTCTCGATAAAACCGTAGCCGCCAGTGTCGTTGAAGAACACAACCGTTCCAGTCGCCATCGTAGATAAACGGACGCGGACAGTCTCAATAAGGGTTGTGTGCTTCACTCGCCGGAGTCCGTCACGACGAGTGAGAGGAGTACCGAAACGCGAGTCGGGTGCGCGCCGAAACCGATGGGGCGAAGCCGGCCCCCGGCGTCAACTACCGCAGGAACCCGAGCAGACGGTACTCCTCGTCGGGGTCGTAACGGCGGAACAGGAGGCTGTTCGTCAGCACGGAGACGCTCGAGACGGCCATCGCCGCCGCCGCGAGGACGGGTTGCAGCAGGCCGAGCGACGCCAGCGGAATCATCGCCGTGTTGTAGCCCAGCGCCCAGAAGAGGTTCTGTTTTATCTTCGAGAGCGTCCCCTCGGAGACGCGCATCGCCCGGACCACGTCCACCGGGTCGTCGCGCATCAGCGTCACGTCGGCGGCTTCGATGGCCACGTCGGTGCCGCTACCGAGCGCGATGCCGACGAACGCCGCCGCGAGTGCGGGGGCGTCGTTGACGCCGTCGCCGACCATCATCGCACGCCGACCGTCGGCCTGTATCGACTCGACCTCGTCGGCCTTCTCGTCGGGCAGCACCTCCGCGCGGACGTTTCCGGCGTCGATACCGACACGCTCGGCGACGGCGCGGGCGGTCCGCTCGTTGTCGCCGGTGAGCATGAACACCGAGACGCCGCGCTCGCGGAGCGTCGAGACCGCTTCAGTTGCAGACTCCTTCACCTCGTCGGCGACGGCGAGTACGCCCAACAACCGACCATCGAGGGCGACGAGGATGGCCGTCTTCCCGTCGTTCTCCAGCGTTTCGAGCGTCTCCGTAGCCGGGGCGGTGTCGACGCCTTCCTCCCCCAGCAGGTCCGGTTTGCCGACGACGGCGGTGCCGCGGTCGACGCGGGCGCGGACGCCCCGCCCGGCGACGTTCTGGAACGCCTGCGGCCCGTCGACGTCGACGCCGCGCTCGGCCGCACCCTCGACGATGGCCTCGGCGATGGGGTGTTCGCTTCCCGCCTCGGCCGATGCGGCGACTTCGAGCAGCAGTCGCTCGTCGACCTCGGATTCGGCGGCGGCACTCGTGCCTGCACCGTCGGCGCGTACGTCATCGCCGCCGAGACTATCCGCATCGCCGCCCCCGTCGGCCGTCGGCGAGACGACGACGGCGTCGGTCAGATGCATCTCACCCTCCGTGAGCG
The DNA here is from genome assembly GCF_020097835.1 of Haloprofundus halobius. Classification (GTDB taxonomy): domain Archaea; phylum Halobacteriota; class Halobacteria; order Halobacteriales; family Haloferacaceae; genus Haloprofundus; species Haloprofundus halobius. The sequence continues at coordinate 1,364,041 of NZ_CP083666.1, read as the reverse complement.
TGCCCGTCTTGTCGAAGACGACGGTGTCGACGTCGCGGACGCGTTCGAGCACGTCGCCGCCTTTGAACAGGATGCCGTGCTTCGCGCCGATGGTCGTCCCCACCATCGTCGCCGCGGGCGTCGCGAGGCCGAGCGCGCAGGGACAGGCGATGAGCACCGCCGAGGCGAAGACGACCACGGCGAACTCGAAGGTGGAGAGCGCGGCCGGGCCGCCGCCGACGAGCCCCCACAACGGCAGCGACGCGACGAACCCCGACAGCGCCTCGGGGAACAGGTACCAGACGACCGACCAGAAGACGGCGTTGACGATGACCGCCGGAACGAAGTAGGCGCTGATGCGGTCGGCGAGGTTCTGAATCTCGGGTTGACGGCTCTGGGCGTCGCGTACCATCCGGACGATCTGCTGCAACGCCGTCTCGGAGCCGACTTGCGTCGCCCGGACGTACAGCAGGCCGTTCTCGTTTATCGTGGAGCCGACGACCTCGTCGCCCGGCGACTTCTCGACCGGCACCGATTCACCGGTGACGTTCGACTCGTCGACGGCGCTTTCGCCCTCGACGACGACGCCGTCGGTGGGTATCTTCTCGCCCGGTCGGACCTTCATCACGTCGCCCTCTTCGACTTCGTCGAGAGGGACCTCGCGCTCGTTCTCGAACTCGGCGTCGGCTCCGCCCTCTGCCTCCACCTCGTCGACGACGGTGGCGTCGTCGGCTTCGAGTTCGAGCAGTTGCCGAATCGCCTCGCCTGCTCGACCCTTCGAGCGGGCTTCGAGATAGTTGCCGAGCGTGATGAACACGAGGATGAGCGCCGCGCTCTCGAAGTAGAGTTGGCCCACGTCCAGCAAGCCGAGGAGGACGACGACGCTGTACAGGTAGGCCGTCGTCGACCCGAGCGCGATGAGCACGTCCATGTTCGCCGTGCGGTTCTTCACGAGCGCCTTGTAGGAGTTGACGTAGAACTCCTTGCCGAGGAAGTACTGGACGGGCGTCGCCAACACGAGCGCGATCCAGCCCATCTCGACGCCGAGAATCGACTCGGGCACCGGGAGGCCGACGAGATGACCCATCATCAACACCGAGAGGGGTATCGCCAGCGCCGCGCCGAACAGCGTCAGGTTGCGCTGGTGGCGAAGTTCGGCCTTCCGGGCGTTCTCCCGGCGGTCGCCCTCGCTCTCGCCTCCCTCGCCGTCGCCCGTCTCGTCGGTGTCCCCGCGTACCGGCGAGTAACCCGCGTCCTCGATAGCGTCGTAGATATCCGAGCGAGACACCGCTTCCGGGTTGTAGCGAACCGTCGCCTCGTCGGTGGCGTAGTTGGCGTCGACCGAGAGGACGCCCGGCAGGTCGCCGACGGCGTTCTCTACTGTTTGGACGCAGTTCGAGCACGTCATGTCGGTGATGCCGACGTTGACCTCCTCGGCGACCGGGTCGTAGCCCGACCGCTCGATGGCGTCGTACACCTCGGCGAGACTCACGCGGTCGGGGTCGTACTCGACGGTCCCCTCGTCGGTGGCGTAGTTGACGTTCACCTCCCCGACGCCGTCGAGTTCCTCGACGGCCGACGTGACGGTCGACGAGCAGTTCGAACAGCTCATCCCCCGCACTTCGATTCGGACGCGTTGCATTTCACTCATTGTCTGTGTATACGAACTACGTATTCATGCAACTTCTGCCTTCTATTCGAAGGTAAATTTCGAACTCAACTTCGGAACGAAAGCAAAATTAGGCACCACTTTGGAGTCGTTCGTACCGTGCCTCGAAGTTCGACAGACAGGAGTCGCAGCAGAAGTGGTACAGTTCGTCGTCGAAGCGGGCGGACTCGCCCTCGCTCGTGACGGTGTTGCCGCACTCGACGCAGGAGAGCGCCAGGTCGGCGTCGCCGAGTCCGGGCGTCCACTCGTCGTCGACGACGAGGTTCGCGTCGATGTCGCGGATATCGTCGAGGTCGACGACGCCGTCGAGAAGCGCCGTCACGTCGCCGTCGCGAATCGGCGCGCGGAAGACGACGCGGGCGTCGGCGGTTCGGAAGACGTGGTCGGTCCTGTCGAGCGCCGTCAGCGCCTCAGCGACCGACTCGGCGGCGGCGGGACGAACGCCGAGTTCGACGAGCATCGGCGTTCCTTCGCGCAGGAGCGAGCGGTCAACGTCGAGCGTGAACCGGCGGACGACGCCGATCTCTCGCAGTCGGTCCACCCGGTCGGAGACGGCGGGCGCGGAGAGGCCGACGTGATCGGCGATGTCGCTGTACGGTCGACGGGCGTCCTCCAACAGGAGACGTAGAATCTGCCGGTCGGTGTCGTCGAGGGTGCGCATGGATACGTGTTCGGTGTGGAGACAGAAGTGAATTCCGCCCGTGGTTTGGATTCGAAGCCAAACTGCGCAAGGTGCGCTATGTTCGAAAGGGAAAGGTGAAAGAGTCGACAGCGAGTACGGTGAGACATGACGACGATACTGACCGTCGAAGGGATGAGCTGTGACGGCTGCGAACGAACGGTCGTAGAGGCGCTCGAAGGCGTCGAGGGCGTCGAGAGCGCGAGCGCAGACCACGAGTCGAACACGGCGAGCGTCGACGGCGACGCCGACCCGCTGGACCTCGTCGTCGCCGTCAACGACGCCGGGTACGAGGCGCAGGCGTAATTCCAGCCGGGCTACTCGTCGCACGATTTCTCTACTCAAGCCGAGAGGTGCGCGCATCTCTCGTCTTAGTGCGACTAGTGGCCCCTGTGAGTATATATGGGAATGTCGCACTTAGAAACATAATGTGGTTGAATCGCCCGGTCTGCACCGAGTACCAAAGTAGACTGGTTTTGAAGTTGCGGACCGAAGGTACGTTCGCACCGCAGGCGACCGATTATCAGCCCGTCTATCGGTGCTACCGATGCTTCAACTCCTTCCAACTAGATGCTGACGAGTCGTAACGAAGTCGGAGCAGGCCCGGTCCCCGTCGCGTAGTTCCAATCGGTACTATCCGAACGAGGCACGTCAGTTTCGCAGCGAACCCGAACAGAACCCTGCACTACCGACTTCTGTCACTCCTCTCGCGGCTCCCGTCCGAGCGTGTGGAACTCCTCGTTCGGGCGCATGTCGGCGAACATCGCCATCCGATTCGAGAGGTTGAACATCGACGTGACCGCGCCGATGTCCCAGATGGCCTCCTCGGAGTAGCCCACGTCGCGGAGTTTCTCGAAGTCGCCCTCACCGACTTTCGCGGGCTCTTCGGTGAGCTTCACCGCCACGTCGAGCATCGCCATCCGCTCGTCACTCACGTCCGCCGTTCGATAGTTGGCGACGAGTTGATCCGCGAGCAAGGGGTCTCTGGCGTAGATACGGACCAGCGCGCCGTGGGCGACGTTGCAGTAGTAGCAGTGGTTGACGCCGGAGACGGCGACGATTATCATCTCTATCTCCTCGCGCTCCAGCGCCGTGTCGTCGACGAGCGCGTCGTGGTACTCGAAGAACGCCCGGAAGTGCGAGGGTTTGTACGCGAACGCGGAGAAGACGTTCGGGGTGAAGCCGGCGCGCTCGGTCTCCTCGGAGATTCGTCTCTGTAGGTCGTCGGGTAACTTCTCGAACTCAGGAACCGGAAATCGGCGCATCGCGTCGTCGTCCAGCGTCGGGGTCGATCCGTCGGTCATACCCGCGGATTCGGCGAGGCTCTACTTAATCGTGTGTTCGGAGTCGGGCTGGAGACGGACTCAAACGACGCCGAGCGCGGCGCTGACCCACGCCGCGGTGGCGAACACGCCGAGGACGAACAGGCCGTAGTTCCAAACTGCACTATCGGCTGTCGTCAACGAGAGCGAGTAGCCGCTCCCCGACAGCGGCCAGAGGAAGTTGACACCCATCGGCGTGAGCGCGTCGCCGACGAGGTGGCCGACGACGGTCAGAAAGCCGACAGCGAAGGCGAAGGTCGCGAGGCCGACGCTCGTCTCGCCGAGTGAAACGGTGAGCGTGCCGAGCGTGTCGATAGCGAGGGTGGCGACGCCCCAGAACAGGCCACCGACGAGTCCCGCGAACAACAGCGTGTGCGTCGGCCCGCGGTGTGAGACTGCTGGCAACTTGTGGTCCACGTCGGGGAGCATCGACAGCCACAGCATCGTCGCGCCGAGGACGAACGCGGGCGCGACAGCCCCCGTACTGACGAGCGTGTAGCCGATGGGCGCGAAGACGAGCAGCGAGACGCCGTAGTGGCCCGTACGGAACATATCGCGGCATTTCACCGTGGACGTAAAATCGGTCCGTTTTCGGTCGACGAAGCGGTTTCGGCGGTCCTGTCGGTTCAGCGGTTCCGGCGATTCGACGACTGACCGGAGAGTTAACCCGGCGGCCGACGTATCGCGAGTACCGTGGTTCCCGTCGTCGCGTCCATCGAGGTGCGAACGTCCGCCGAGTTCGCAGTCCAACTCGGTCCGGTAGAAGCGCTGATTTCGACGTTCGGCCCGTTCGTCATTCCGGTTCTGATCTTCGTCGTCGGTATCGTCGGCTACCTGATTCTTGTCGCACTCGGGCGGGCGGGAGTGGTGAACGAACGTTAAAAGGTTGATTTACCGAATACAGAGACGGATTTCTTTATCTCGAAGAGTCTTCAACTATCCCTAATTATAGTATTGTAGTCATAACTTTGGAATAGACTTCGTTTGTATGACTTGTATGGCACGCAACCATATTTCATCGACACGTAGGAGAACTCTCGTGGCCGGTGTGGGAGTCCTTGCTGCGCTCGCAGGATGTAGCGATACAGACGATACCGCTGCAGAGGAGTCGGTTGGCGGAGGCGAAGACGGAGCGGACGCTCAGTCGACGACGTCCGCAGAAACTGACGCCGGTACTGAATCTGATGCCGAGTCTACGTCGGAAGAGCGCAACCAACAACAGGAGGCTAACGTCGCTCTCGGCGAGACCGTCGAAGGAGAGAGCCTCTCGATGGTTGCCCGCGAAGTGACGAAGACCGAGAAGCTCGGCGAATTCACCGAAGCTGAGAACGGAAACACGTTTGCAGTCGTTCGGATGGCGGTGAAAAACACCGGCACGGAGTTCGTCAATTTCAACAGTATTCTCCAAGCACGCCTCAAAGACGACTCGAATCACGTCTACGACGCTTCCTTTGGGAGCACCGACCACCCCATAGAAAGCGGAATTCTAGCGGCAGGAGAGGTCGCACGAGGGGACGTGGTGTTCGAAGTTCCGAAGGATACTGGAGGGTTAACCATGCAGTTCGATTTCAGCGCATTCGACTTCTTCGAGTTCGAGCGGGTGACGGTCGATTTGGAGTCGAAAGCCGACTCGATTCAGGACCTCGAGCAATCGCTTCAGGTAGATGTCCAGTCTCCCGGTGACGCTGTCGACCACGAGGACGTTTCGGTAACCCTTCACGGAGTACGCACCGAGACCGAACTCGGTTCGTTCACGCAGGCGGAAGACGGAAACGAGTACGTCATCCCAGATATCGAGATTACGAACAACTCCGAAGAACCCCTCAGCGTCTCCACCGCCCTCCAGATGCGCATCAAAGATGGCTCGGGGCTCGCCTTTATGGCCGATATCGGTGGCTCGTCACAGCTGAGCCAAGGATACTCCGAAGGGTCGGAAATTGCACCCGGAGAATCTCGCCGAGGAGAACTTGCATACCAGCTCGAGCAGGGGACGAGTCCGCTCTACTGGGCGTTCAACTTCCTGAATCTCTCTGACGAGATGAAGGCGTTCTGGGAGCTTCGATAAACGGCTCGGTTCAGTTCCACGGCCCGTGGTCCGGGTCGATGACGCGCTTCTGTCGGTCGATGCCGTCTATTTTCGCCAGGTCGTCCTCGTCCAGTTCCAGTTTCTGCGCGGCGAAGTTCTCGGCGACGTGTTCGCCGGTCGACTTCGGAATGGGGACGATGACGTCTTGAGCCATCGACCACGCGAGAGACACCTGCGGGACGCTCGCGTCGTGCTTCTCGGCTACCTCGACGAGTTCGGGCTCGTCGAATATCTCGCCTCGGCCGAGCGGGGTGTACGCGACGAGCGAGTACCCGTGCTCGCGGGCGTCGGCGCGAAGTTCCGCCTGCGGAAGCAAGGGGTGACACTCGACCTGGTGGGCCACGATGGGCGAGTCGAGGACGTCGCGCGCCTCGTCCAGCAGTTCCGGCGTGAAGTTGCTGACGCCGACGTGGTCGATCAGACCCTCCTCGCGCAGTTCGTCGAAGACGGGGAGCGTCGCCTCCGCGTCGTAGGCGTGGGTCGGCCAGTGGACGTAGAGCACGTCGACGGAGTCGACGCCGAGTCGGTCGAGACTCTCCCGGGCCGTGCTGCGTACGTCGTTGGGCGCGAGATTTGTCGGGTGAATCTTCGTCGCCAGAACCACGTCCTCCCGTGCTACGTCGCTCTGTCGAATGCCGGCCCCGACAGCTTCCTCGTTGTCGTACATCTGCGCGGTGTCGACGTGTCGGTAGCCGATGTCGAGCGCCGCAGCGACGGTGTTCGCGCACCCCTCGGGGTCGTCGTTACCGGACGTGCCGAGTCCCATCGGCGGCAGGTCGAGCGTCATACTCGGGTCGAGGGGTTCGGTGCAAAAAGAGGTGCGGAAGGCGGCAGGCGGGGCGTTCGAGACGCATCGATTCGGGACGCGCGCCGCTCAGTCAGCTCTCGGCGTTTCGTCGCCGCGGACGAAGCGGTCGTAGGCGGAAGCGAACTCCTCGTCTGATTCGGCGGCCTCCTCCCACGTCTCCAGACCGCGCTCGGCGCGTGTCCCCTCGATGGTGTTGTCGAGAACGAACGCGACGAGGCCGCCGACGGCCATCCCGGTGCTGCCGACGACGTAGAGCACGTCGCCGACGAGTTTCGTCCCGAGAACGGGGCCGACGAGCGCGACGTTCTGCAGTCCCTGCCGGAACGCCGCCGCCCCGCTGAGGTCCGGGTTCGCGGCCGCGACGTTGCCCATGTACGCCGGAATCGCCAGTCCGGCGAAGAGCGCGAAGCCGACGATGAAGACGTTGCGCGAGGAGTCGAGGTCGACGTATTCGAGGTTCGAGAGGCCGACGGCGACTATTTGGCCGAACATCGCCAGAAAGAGGCCGCCGACGATGGGGTCCGGAATCGTCGCGACGAGTTGGCCGAAGTAGCCGACGAAGCCCACGACGAGCATCAGCGCCGCACCGACCTGGACGACGTAGCGGGAGGCGACGCCCGTGATGCCGATGGCGCCGATGTTCTCCGAGTAGGAGGTCGACCCGCCCGCGCCCATCACGCCCGCGAACACGTTCATGATACCCTCCATCCCGATACCGTGGTTGATGCGCTTCTCGCTCGGCGCGCCGAGACCCGAGAGACGGGCGACGGCGTGGTAGTCGCCGAAGCTCTCGACCATCGACGCGGCGACACCTGCGAGCATCCCGACGACGAACGAGAGCGTCAGCTGCGGAATGCCGAACGCGAGCGGCCATCCGACGACCGGAATCGTCACCGCCACCGTGTTCGCGCCGCCGGCCATCCCCCACTGGAAGGGGTGAATCGGCATGAAGGCGGGCGCGGCGAGAACGTCACCGAGCGGCACGTAGCCGGGCATTCCGGTCTGATAGACGCCGACGACGCTCAGGACGGCGGCGAGCGCGTACGCCGTGACGACGCCGAGGAGGACGGGAAAGAGCTTGAAGATGCGAGCGGAGGAATCGAGATACTGCGAGAAGAGGACGATGAGACCGAGCGTCAGTCCCAACAACCACCAGTCGTTCGTGACGGCGGTGATCTGCGGGGTGTCGAACAGCGAGAGGCCGATGAGTGCGATGGTGGGTGCGATGACCACCGGCGAGACAAATCTTCGAAGACGGCCGAACAAGCCGAGATAGCCGACGACGATCTCGGCCAGCGAGGCGGCGATGATGGCGCCCTGCAACTGCAGCAGCGCGTACTGCCAGTCCGCGCCGGGCGGGTTCCCCGTCTGTGCGACGGCGATGACCGCTAGCGCGGGCGCGAGCATCGAGAAGGGTGCACCCTGGACGATAGGGTAGCGGTTACCGAACGTCGTCTGCGCCAGCGTGGCGACGCCGGAGACGACGAAGAACGTTCCGACGAAGCGCGGAACGAGTGAATCCGGAATCCCGAGTGCGGCCGCGAGGATGAGCGGCACGGCGATGTTCGCGCCGACCATCGTCAAGTAGTGCTGCAAGCCGAGCAGCAGCGACTCGCCCAGCGGCGGCTTGTCTTCGATACCGTACTCTACGAACTCCGATTCCGTCCGTTTGCCCGTCATGGTGCCCCGACCATTGGCGCAAACAAACCGTCGTACGGTACTTATGCGGTCCGCTTTCGTCGCGCCCGTGACGACGGAAACGTGGCGGCTACCCGTCGGTTCTGAACGTCTCGACGGAGTTCCGGTCGGGAAGCGCCGTCATCGCCCCCGGTTCCGTCGTCGTCACCGCGGCGACGGCGTTGGCGAACGCGAGCGCTTCGGCGAGCGACTCACCTTCGGAGAGTGCTGCGATGACGCCCGCGGTGAACGCGTCTCCCGCGCCGGTCGTGTCGACCGGTTCGACGCGGTAGCCGCCGTGAGTCGCCTCCAGTTCCTCGCCGTCGCTCCACGGCGCCTCTGGCGTCGCGTAGGCGTACGCCCCGGCGTCACCCAGCGTGATGACCGCCGTGTGCGGCCCGAACGTGCAGATTTCGCGGGCTAACTCGGCCGCGTCACCCGTGAGTCCGGCCTCCCTCAGGTCCTCAGGCGTGGCTTTCACCACGTCGGCGAGCGCGAACCCCTCCCGGACCGACTCGCGGTAGGAGAACTCCGTCCAGCGTTCGAGACGGGCGTTCGGGTCGAACGAGACGGTCACGTCGGTTTCGCTGGCGCGTTCGAGGAGATCCAAGACGGCCGTCCGAGAGGGGTCGGTGTCGAGCGACAGCACGTCGGCGTGGAGCCACCCGAACGCCGCGAGGGCGTCGTCGTCGACAGTTCCCGGTTCGAGTCGGGCGTCGGCGGCCGCGTCGCGGTAGAAACTGAACTCCCGGTCGGCGTCCTCGCCGAGGCTGACGAACGCGAGCGTCGTCTTCCCGTTCGGGTCGCGTTCGACGTACTCGCCGGAGATCCCCTGCTCGTCGAGGAACGCGGCGAGGTAGTCGCCGAACGGGTCGGTGCCGAGGCGCGTCCAGAAGGAGACGGGCGCGTCGAGGTTCGAGAGCGCGACGGCGACGTTCGCGGGTGCGCCGCCGGGTCGTCGGGAGAACGACTCGACCGACGCGAGGTCGCCCGCCGAATCGGGGATGAAGTCGATGAGCGTCTCGCCGGTGACGAGAATCCGTGTCATACGCCACGCTATGCGAGCGGCTACCATCAATCCGGGCGATTTCGTCGGGATTCAGCTATAACCTGGCTGCGTCGCCGACAGGGCGGTACTCAGCGCTCGGTGAGGAGGTCGTCGAGATGTTCCTTGCTCGCCTCGATGTAGTCGAAACCGAACGTGAACACTTCGAGCGAGAGCGTCCCTCGCCAGTCGTCGGGAAACGCCCCCAGGATGCGCTCGAAGTCGAGGTTGCCCGCGCCGAACGGCAGATGTTCGTCCGAGGCGTGGCGGGTATCGTTGAGGTGGACGTGGCTGATTCGGTCGGCGTGTTCTTCGGTGAACGCTGCGATGCCGCCGGAGTCGCGGCCGTCCATCCGCGCGTGCCCGGTGTCGAGCGTCATCGAGGCCTCCGTCTCGGCGAGCAGTTGGGGAAACTCGTGGGTTCGGAAGATGCTTCGCGGGATGTTCTCGGCGCAGACCTCGAACCCGCGTTCGTCAGCGTGCGCGACGAGTTCGCGTATCGAGTCGAGCGCGTTGTTCCGTAGCGTCGAGGCGTCCCAGGCGGGAGACCACGCGTCGGTCGTCGGGTGGAGGACGCCTTTCTCCGCACCGAGGGCGGCGGCTGTGTCGATGGCGGCTTTCTGCTCGGCAACCGCGCCCGCCCGAACGTGCTCGAACGGCGACCCCACGTCGATACCGCCGAACGGCAGGTGGACCATCAGATCGAGTTCGTGGTCGGCGAGCGCCTCCCGAATCTCGTCGGACTGGTCGTCGAGTCGGCGGCGCTCGGTGTCGCCGTCCATCATCACCTCCAGGTAGTCGAACTCGTACTCGGCGGCTGCCCCGATTGCCGCGTCAAGGTCCATGTTCATCTGGGTGACGTACCCGGTCCGGGCGTCCATAGCGTACCCTCTGCACGCGAGCGAGTTAGGTGATTCCCCGAACCCGAAGCTTTTCGCCCGCTTCGCCCCTTCTTCGAACGATGACGCGCGACCCCCTCGACGGGTTCGACCCCGACCTCGTGTCGAGCGTCGCCGCCGACTCCGAGACGACCCCGGATGTACTGTCGGAGCTGCTCGTCCGCCACCAGCAGTCGGTCCGCGACCTCCCCGGCGTCGACGACATCGTCTACGAGTGGCGCAAAGCGTTAGCGGAGAATCCGGTCGTCGAGCGGAGAGACGACCGATTCCTGCTCTCGGTGCCGTCGCACGTCTGGCCGGAGTTCGCGTCGGCGCTGTCGCTCTCCGACGACGAGTTGGCGGCGTTGCGCGCGGTCCACGCCCAACAGATGCGCGCCGACGTGAGCGAAGATGCAGATATGGATGCGCTCGGAGACGACGGCACCGAAGACGACGACCCGATGATACTCGTCCGCCCCTGACGACTGCGAAGTTCTCTCACACCATCGAACGATTCAGTACCACGCGCCGAGAGCGTCAGCTATGCCCGGACCGGTCTTTCTGCGAGGTGAACGCGTCGAACTCCGGACCGTCGAGAAACGGGACCTCGAATTCGTCCAGCGACTCGTCAACGACCCTGAGGTGTGGTCGACGCTCGGAGCCTCGCGACCGAAAAATCGCCAACAGGAATTGGAGTGGCTCGAATCCGTCGGCGACGACGGCGACGACCAGTTTCTCGTCTGCGACGACGGCGACCCCGTCGGACTCGTCGGGATGCACCCGAACGAGACGTGGGGGAAAGCGGAGCTCGGCTACATGATTTCGCCGGAGGCATGGGGCAACGGCTACTGTACCGACGCCGTCCGAACCGTCTCGCGGTACGCGTTCGAGGAACGCCGCATGCACAAGGTCGTCGCTGAGGCCTACGACCACAACGTCGGCTCACAGCGCGTGTTAGAGAAGGCGGGGTTCACACTCGAAGGAACCCACCGCGAAGAGGCGTACGTCGGCGGCGAGTATCGGGATTTGCTGCACTACGGACTGCTCGAAGACGAGTTCGAGTCGTGAGGGCGGCGGGCGTTAGAACGCCGGCCCGACGCCCCGGGTCGGCCGCTGCGGTTAGTTTCCGGATTGAGACGCGCTGCCGACGGTTTCTTCGCTCTCCTCGTTTTCATCGTCTCCCTCGCTCTCCTCGTGTTCCTCGCTCTCCGGCGTCGCCCCGCGGAGGCAAAGCGTGGCAACGGTTCCACGCGGATCGTTTTCGGCGAATCTGAGTTCGCCGTCGACCTCGGTGGCGATCCAACTCGCGAGCCAGAGACCGACGCCGCTGCCGTGTTCGAGCGGCGTCTCGACGCCCGATTCGAGCACGCTCCGCTCTTCGTCCGGGATGCCGGGACCGTCGTCGGCGACGGAGATCTCGACGACCGTCCCGCCGTCGTCGACGACGGTGTCGACGCTGACGTCGACGGTGGGTGACTGCCGGTCGCTGTGTTCGACTGCGTTCTCGAGGAGGTTTCCGACGGCGACGCGGATCCGGTCGTCGCCGCGGATCCAGCGCTCGCCGGGGGCGCTGGCGGAGAACGTCGAATCGGGGTGGGTTCGGCGCGCGGCGGCGAGCTCCTCGTCGACCAGTCTCGCGACGTCGACTGCGCCGAACTCCTCGCGCGCGCGGTTGAGCGTCCGGTCGACGAACCGCGTTCGGTCGGCGAGGTCAGCGAGCGACGCGGCGCGGTCGTGAATCTTCTGTGCGTACTTGCGCACCTCCGGGGTACTCGGGTCCTCGTGGAGCAGGTCCGCGTACCCGAGCACGACGTTCATATCGTTGCGCAGGTCGTGTCGGAGAACGCGATTCAGCACGCGGAGTCGTTGCTCGTACTGGTGACGGTCGGTCACGTCACGCGCGCTAATCACGATTCCCTCCACCGCCGGGTCGTCGAGCAGGCTGACGCCGACGGCCTCGAACGTCCGCCAGGAGCCGTCGGCGTGGCGGTACCGGTACTCCGCGCGTTCGGGCGTGCCGGAGACCATCGCACTCTGCAGAATCGACATTGCCTGCTCGCGGTCGTCGGGATGGATATAGTCGAACGGACTCTCACCGACGTGTTCGTCGGGATCGTAGCCCATCACCGTCTCCATCGAGGGACTGACGTACTCGAACTCCGCCGCCGCGTCGAGTACGACGACGATGTCGTGGGAGTTCTCGATGAGCGCGCGGAACTGCCGCTCGGCGTGACGGCGTTCGGTGATGTCCCGGAGGACCACGATGGTGCTTCCGTTCGGGCCGTCGGCCGCCGTCGTGTCGAGGATTCGGCGGTCGGTCCCCTCGTCGACGACGAGTTCGACGTGGTCCTCGTCGCCGTCGAGGAGCGCGCACACCGCCGGCGCTCGCGGGAGTGCGTCCGAGACCGACACGCCGACGGGAGCGTGCTCGAATCCGAGGGCGCTGCAGGCCGTGCGGTTCATCTCGACGACGCGGCTCTCGGGGCCGAGGATGACGATGCCGTCGTCGAGTCGTTCGAACAGGTGCGTGTGTGCGTCGGGGACCGCGTCCAGGAGGCGGTACCGCAGCAGCGCGAGGAGGATGAGGCCGTTGTTGAGCCAGAACGTCATCGGCGTGAAGTCGAGCGGGGAACCGGAGCCGAGAACCGCCGGAAGCGCGCTCGCGAGCGGGATGAGGCCCGCTAGCACGAGCACGACGATCTGCTTGCGGTACTTGCCCTCCGACCGGACGAAGAGTCGGGCGAGCAACGCGAGCGCCGCTGCGTTCAGTACGAACGAGTAGAGTACGTGCACGGCGTACAGCGGACCGGGGACCAGCGTGAGCGTGGTGTACCCGACGGCCGATTCGACGACGGTGTCGCCGACGAGGCCGTGTCCGGTCGCCGTGAAGCCGACGACGACGAGCGGTTCGACCGCGAGCGCAGCGGAGAGTTCGCGCGTTAGGAGCCGGTCGTACCCCGCGTAGGCGAGAACGAAAACGAACCAGAGCGTCGAGACGAGCGCCGCACAGACGAGGACGAGGCGGAACCACGGCAGCATCCCGGCCCGCGTCGGCGTCGATAGCAGCGCCGCGTACGAGACGGCCCAGACGGCCCCCGTCGCCGACAGCGCCGCGAACGGGTACCGAATCAACGGCGAGAAGTCGTCCGCTCCGCTGAGGACCACGGCGGCGACGAGCGAACACACGGCTCCTGAGAGCAGCAGGAGCGCGATGGGGGCGGTGAGAGTGACCATCTACGTTCTATCCGAAGGGCGGAATTTCGGGTTCAGCTACCCGACGGAGAACTATAATATAAAAGATGCTGATACGACGACGGAAAACGCGCGGTGTCGCCCCACTCAGAGGCCGAGCTGCCGACCGAGCACGAGATGCTGAATCTCGCTGGTCCCCTCGCCGATCTCCATCAGTTTCGCGTCGCGGTAGAAGCGCTGCGGGGCGAAGTCCTCGGTGTAGCCGTAGCCGCCGAGCACCTGCACGGCGTCCTCGGCGACTTCTCGCGCGGCCTCGCTGGCGTCGAGTTTCGCCAGCGCCGACTCCGTCGTCACCGACTCGCCCGCATCGTAGCGGACGGCCGCCTTGTGCGTCAGGAGGCGCGCGCGCTCGGTCTTGCGGTACATGTCGACGACCTTGTCGCGGATGGCGTCGAACTTCGCGATGGGTTGGCCGAACTGCTCGCGCTCGCCCGAGTACTGTTTCGCCGCCTCGTACGCGCCCTGCGCGAGCCCCGTCGAGAGCGCGGCGATGGAGATGCGGCCGCCGTCGAGCGTCTTCATGGTCTGCGTCCAGCCCTCGCCTTCCTCGCCGAGCAGGCGGTCTTCGGGGATGCGCACGTCGTCCAGCGAGATCTCGCAGGTCGGCGAGCAGTTCAGCCCCATCTTGTCCCAGACGGTCGTCACCTCGAAACCGTCGTCGGCCTCGGGGTCGACGATGAACGTCGAGATGCCGTCGTAGCCCTCGCCGGGGTCGGTGACGGCTTTCACGAGCACGCTGCCGGCGACGGAGGCGTTCGTGATGAACTGCTTCGTCCCGTTGAGGACGTACTCGTCGCCCTCCTTTACGGCCATCGTGTCCATGTCGCTGGCGTCGCTGCCGCTGCCGGGTTCGGTGAGCGCCCACGCGGCCATCGCCTTGCCTGACGCCAGCGGCGTCAGCCACCGCTCTTTCTGCTCTTCGGTGCCGAACATCTCGATGGGTTTCGACCCGAGCGAGACGTGCGCGGCGTAGGAGAGGCCGATGCCGCCGGAGACGCGGCCGAGTTCCTCGGTGACGAGCGCGTACATCAACTGGTCGCCGCCGAGGCCGCCGTACTCCTCGGAGATGGGGACGCCCATCATGTCGAGTGCGCCGAGTTCCTCGAACACCTCCGCGGGGAAGCGGTGTTCGTTCTCGACCTCCTGGGCGATGGGGGCGATCTCCTCCTCGCAGAACTCCCGGACGCTGTCGCGAATCATCCGGTGCTCCGCAGAGAGTTCGAAGTCCATACCCAGGGTGCGAGGAGACGAGTGATAAAGTCAGCGAACGACCGTGAAAGATTCGAGGGTGCCGTCGTGACTGTCACGATTGCTGTCGTGTCAGCGGATCTGCGGGGGGCCACTTATTGCGGTTGCCCCCGTCTCACAGGCCGATGGAACTCCGCCGTCTGGTCCGCGGCCGAATCGACTGGGACCGCCTCGAAGGAGTCGTCTACGCGCTCGCGGAGCGACTCGACCGAGAGGAGGTCCACGTCCGGTTTCTCGACGCGGACAACTGGCTGTCGACGCCGTTCGTCCTCGACGACGAGTGGTTCGTCAAGATAATCAGTCGACAGAACTCGCTGGTCCACGCCATCTTCACGACGGGCCGAAATCTCGGGGCGTTCTCCAGCGGCACCGAGGGCTTCTTCGAGCACTTCGGCACCCCCTACCAGATGGCCGAACACGAACTGGAGGCGACGAAGCGGATGCGCGAGATCGGCATCAACGCACCCGAACCCGTGGAGGCGCTCGAAATCGACGGCTTCGGCGTCGTCGTCCTCGAGTACCTCCCCGAGTTCCGCCCGCTCGACGAACTAGACCGCGAGCGGGAGACCGAACTCGCGCCGGATCTGTTCGCGGCGCTGAAGACGCTGCACGACAACGGTCTCGCTCACGGCGATTTACGGGGGGAAAACGTGCTCATCCTCGACGGCGAACTCTACTTCATCGACGCGACGAGCGTCCGCGAGGACGGCCGCGACGACGCCCGATCGTACGACATCGCCTGCGGATTGGCGGCGCTGGAACCGCTCATCGGCGCACAGGAGACCGTCGACGCCGCGCTCTCGGCGTACTCGACGGAGGACGTGCTCGCGGCGCTGGAGTTTCTGGACTTCGTCAACATCCGTCCGGACCACGACTTCGACGCCGCGGCGGTCAAAGGCGAGATCGAAAAACGCGCGTCGTAATCGCTTACGACCGGCGCTACCGGCGACGTTCCGTGCTGGCGACGACGTATCCTCGATTACTCTTCGTCGATTTCGATTTTGACGGGATCTCGGTCGAAGTCGTCGGCGGCGGATGCTGCGACCGATTCGAGGTGGTCTTCGACCAACTCGACGTTCTTCACGTTCGCCTTCCACACCGCGTCGAACAGCGTCCCGACGACCGGAACCGCGCCGACGACGGTATCGATGGCGACGTTGGCGATCATCCGGATGAGTTTGTTCAACGGAACCCCGAGGTTCGCCGCCTCCGCGACGATGTACATCGATATCGCCGCCGAGACGAGGTCACCGGCGACCGGGAGCGCGCCCAGAATCGGGTCCGCTCCGATTCGGTAACCGATACCCGGAATCCTCACGGACTCGTCGAGGAACGTGGCCACGGCACGAATCCGTTTCAGCGCGGGTTCGTCGAGCGTGTCGGGCGCGTCTTCGAGGGAGTGTTCGTCCATGTCTCGATAGTGGACGCCCAGACGTATGACGGCTCTGCCTGTTCTGTTCACAGATTCGTCCGCCGACTTGAGAGCTCGACGCGTGGCTCGGCGACGACTCGCGTGACCGGGTGTCTTTTAAGTGATCCCGTCGCAAATTTTGTCACCGTATGAGTCAACAGACGGGCGGTATCTACCAGCACTACATCGCCGGAGAGTGGACTTCCGGCGAGGGAGAGGAGACGTTCGAGAGCACGAATCCAGCGACGGGCGAGACGCTCGGCGAGTTCCAGCGCGGCACCGAAGCGGACGTCGACCGCGCGCTCACCGAGGCGGAAGACGCGTTCGAGGAGTGGCGCGGCCTCTCGTATATCAAACGCGCGGAGTACCTCTGGGACATCTACCACGAACTCCGCGAGCGAACGGACGAACTCGGCGAAATCGTCACCAAAGAGTGCGGCAAGGAGATTTCTGAGGGCAAAGCCGACGTCATCGAGGCGTACCACATGGTCGAGTGGGCCGCCGGCGACGCCCGCCACCCGAAGGGCGACGTGGTTCCCTCTGAGATCCCGAGTAAGGACGCCTACATGCGTCGCAAGCCCCGCGGCGTCGTCGGCTGTATTACCCCGTGGAACTTCCCCGTCGCCATCCCCTTCTGGCACATGGCCGTCGCGCTCGTCGAGGGGAACACGGTCGTCTGGAAACCCGCCGAGCAGACGCCGTGGTGCGGCCAGACCATCGCCGAGATGTTCGAGGACGCCGGCATCCCCGACGGCGTGTTCAACATGGTACAGGGCTTCGGCGACGCCGGTGCGGCCATCGTCGAAGACCCGCGCGTCGACACCGTCCTCTTCACGGGGAGCGCCGAGGTCGGCCACGAAATCGCCTCGAAGGTCGGCGGCGAACCCGGCAAACTCGTCGCCGCCGAGATGGGCGGCAAGAACAACATCGTCATCACTGAAGAGGCGGACCTCGACACCGCCGTCCACTCCGCCGTGATGTCGTCGTTCAAGACGACCGGTCAGCGCTGCGTCTCCTCCGAGCGGCTCGTCGTCCACGCCGACGTCTACGACGAGTTCAAAGAGCGCTTCGTCGACATCGCCGAGGACGTCGCCGTCGGCGACCCGCTGAGCGAGAACACGTTCATGGGGCCGCTCATCGAGCCGGAACACAAAGAGAAGGTCTCGAAGTACAACGAGTTGGCCGAAGAGGAGGGCGTCAACGTCCTCGTCGACCGCACCGAACTCGATGAATCGGAGATTCCCGACGGCCACGAGGACGGCAACTGGGTCGGTCCGTTCGTCTACGAGGCTGACCCCTACGACGACCTGCGCTGCACGCACGAGGAAGTGTTCGGCCCGCACGTCGCGCTCCTGAAGTACGACGGCGACATCGAGGAGGCCGTCGAGATTCAGAACGACACCGAGTACGGCCTCGCGGGGGCCATCATCTCCGAGAACTACCGCCAGATAAACTACTTCCGCGACCACGCGGAGGTCGGCCTCGCCTACGGCAACCTGCCGTGCATCGGCGCGGAGGTCCACCTGCCGTTCGGCGGCGTCAAGAAATCCGGCAACGGGTACCCGAGCGCGCGCGAGGTCATCGAAGCGGTCACCGAGCGCACCGCGTGGACGCTGAACAACTCCGACGACATCCAGATGGCGCAGGGACTGTCGGCGGACATCAAGACGAAAGACGACTGAAGCGACGAGCGACGTCGGGTGGTCGTCGAACACGAACGAATTTTTCACGCAGTCGCGTTTTTCACGCAGTTACGTCGGTACCGGACACTCGACCTGGTCGCGGATTTATGGTTCCGCCGACCGAACGACCGACCAGCACCTACCGAGTGATTCGGTTGATACACCGTGGCCAGTACTACCATCTCAGACCGAGAGAATCGCCGCTTGAACAGCACGTCGCGGCGCGCCGCGGGCGTCGCTGCGCTCCTCGGAACGCTGCTCGTCACCGCGGGTCTGCTTCGACAGGCGCTCACCGACGTGACCGCAGGCGGCGACGTCGTGTTCGACGTCCAGAACACCGTCTTCCTCGTCGAACAGGGAGCGCTCGTCGCGGGTATCTTTCTGCTCCTCGTCGCGCTCGTCGGGTTCGTGCTGTACCACCGGGAGGCGGAGGGCGTCTACTGGTGGCTCGGCGTGCTCGGCACCGGCGGCGGCATGGTCCTGAGTCTCGTCAGCGCCGGCGCGCAGTTCGCCTTCGACCTGGCCGGGATGGCGACGCTCTCGCAGTACGCCGCCTACGGCTTCCTCGCCGGTAACGTCGGGTTCATCGGAGCGTCGCTCCCGCTGGGCGTCGCGCTGTTGGTGAGCGGGTGGGCGAAAGCGCCCGAACTCCGCCTCGCCGGCGTCGCCTTCGCCGGAACCGGCCCCTCCATCTCGCAGGGAGCGATCTTCTTCGGTCTCAACGGTCTCTTCGGCGGACTGCTGTTCGTCGGCGCGTACGCGACGGCGTGGCTGCTCGTCGCGTACAACCTGCTTCGCGACGACTTCTGAGCACCCCGGTCGACGGCCCCTTCGGCCGCCGTCGACTGCCGTCGACCGACATCCGTCCCATAGTGACCCCGGCGGTCGGGTCGCGACGACCGATTTCCGTAGCATCACTTTTGTGCTGGCCGCCGTAGTCGGCGCATGCACGTCCACGACTACTTCGACGAGTTGACGCGGCGCGACTGGGACACCGGTGCCGACGGCACCATCCGGTTCGCCGTCGTCGGCGTCGGCGGCTTCGCCCGCAAAGCCGCCCTCCCCGCCATCGCGGACGCCGACTACGCCGAGGCGACGGTGCTCGTCACGGGGTCGCCGGAGCGCGTCGGCCCCGCGGCCGAGGAACGCGGTGTCGAGCACGTCCTCACCTACGAGGAGTACCACGACGGGGCGGCGACCGACACGTACGACGCGGTTTACGTCGCCACGCCGAACGCACTCCACCCCGAGGCCATCGAGACGGCCGCCGTGAACGGGAAGGCGGTCATCTCCGAGAAGCCGCTGGCGGCGACGGTCGAGGGTGCGAAACGCGCCGTTTCGGTGTGCGAGGACGCCGACGTACCGCTGATGACCGCCTACCGGATGCAGTTCGACCCCGTCGTGCGTCGCCTCCGCGAGTTCGTCGGCGAGGGTGGTATCGGCGACCCGCTTCAACTGCACGGCGGGTTCGCTTTCGACGTGCTTGGCGGGAGTCGGGGACCCGACCAGTGGCGACTCGACGCCGACCTCGCGGGCGGCGGCGCGCTGATGGACGTCGGTGTCTACCCGCTGAACACGGCGCGCTACCTCCTCGACGCCGACCCGGTGGCAGTCACCGCGACGGCGCGCGGCGAGGGCGTCTTCGCCGATGTGGACGAGCGGATCGCGTTCCAACTGGAGTTCCCCGACGGCGTCACGGCCTCCTTTACCGCCGGGTTCTCAGGGTACCCCAAGAGCCACCTCTCGGTTCGGGGGACCGACGGCCACGTCGAACTGCCCGACTCCGCGTTCGGGACCGAGGACCCTCGCCGGGTAGCCGTCTCTCGGGGCGACGTTCGCGCGGTGGTCGACGGCCCCGAGACGAGCGAGATACGCGAGGAGTTCGACTACTTCGCGCACGCGGTGCTCACCGGCGACGACATCGGCCCGGACGGCGAGGAGGGGTTGCGAGACGTGCAGGTGACGGCCGCGACGTACGAGGCCGCAGAAACCAGTGAACGCGTCGAGATACGATACTCGTGAGTCGGTAGTCGAAGGAACTGCGGAAGGCGAGGTGGGAGCGCTCCCCCACCGGGCCGGGGGAGCGGTGCGGCGATGGCCACAGTGGACCCCTCACTGCAGCGTGTTGCGGCGGTTGATTTGTGCCGAGTCGTCGACGAGAAAAGCGTCGATATCGTCGGCGAATTCGGCTAAGAAGTACGTCTCAATAAAGGCATCGACACGGTGAACTGATGCCGCTATCGGGGGTCCACGGTACCGTGGACCGTGACACGGTCAGCGCCGGTCGGCGAGCGCGGGGAACTCCTCGCGAACCCGCGTCACCTCCTCGGGGTCGAGGTCGGCCGTGACGTGCGCAGGTCGGTCGCCGGCGCTCGAAAGCGGCGTTCCCCACGGGTCGTAGACGGTCGAGCGGCCGAGCAGCGTCGCCGACTCGAACGCCCCGACGCCGTTTATCGCGCCGAGATACCAGAGGTTCTCGATGGCTCGCGCCCGCGTCAGCGTCTGCCAGTGTTCGACGCGGGGGTACGGCCACGCGCTCGGTACCAGCAACAGCGTGACCCCTCTGTCGACGAGTTCGCGCGTCAGTTCCGGGAACCGCAGGTCGTAACAGGTACAGGTGCCGACGGTGAAGCCGTCGAACTCGAACGGTTCGAGCCGTTCTCCGGGCGTCAGCAGGCGCGCCTCGGCGGACTCGTAGCCGAACAGGTGGTGTTTCCGGTACGTCGTCCGCAGCGAACCGTCGCGGTCGAAGAAGGTCGTCGTGTTCGCCAGTCCGGTGTCGCCGGGGACGTCGTAGCCCGCGTCGACGCTCGCTTCGAGGTCCTCGACGTGGCTCCCGGCCAACAGACCGACGTCGTGGTCGGCCGCCATATCGCGGAGGCGGCCGAACGTCGGGCCGTCCAGTCCCTCGGCCACCCGTGCGTACGACTCGAACGCGAAGTAGCCGACCGCGAACAGTTCCGGGAGCGCAACGAGGTCCGCGCCGTCGGCGGCCGCCGCTTCGACGGCCGCCTCGGCGGCGTCGAGCGCGGCGTCGACGCTTCCGGCGTCCTGTTCCAGTTGGGCGAGTGAGAGGCGCATCGATCAGTTCTCCGCCTCGGCCATCTCGCGGCGCAGCGCGCGTTCCAAGTTGTCGAGTTCGCGATCGAAGTTCCGTTTGAAGAAGCGTTCGACGCCCGGTAGGCTCCCGTCGACGACGAACTCGTTGACGAGACGCGAACCGCCTTCGGTCTCCTCTACGGTGTGCTCGCCGGTGACGCGCAGCGCCCGCGAGCGGCCGACGAACTTCACGTATCGGGGAGCGTCGCGCGCGACGTCTTCGGTCTCGACGGGCACGGTCGACCTGATGACGGGGATGGGGAGCGCGACATGCCACGTCGCCTTCCGGTCGTCGTCGGGGTCGACGTCGTAGTCCTCGACGACGCTTATCGCGGCCGCCCGCTTCTCGGGGTCGGCGATGAACGCCCACACGTCTTCGGGAGGTCGGTCGAACTCGAAGGTCCGCGTAACCCGAACAGTCATGTGTTTATATCAGGAGGAGAGGGCAAAAATCCGCGGATTAACTGCGGGTGACTCGCCACGTCGTCGAGCGCGCGCGGCCCCACTTTTCGATCTCGACGTCCTCGGATTTCTCGGCGAGTCGCGGGAGACGGGAGCCGACCTGTTTCGCCGAGAGACCGATGGCTTCGGCGATGTTCTTCGCCCGGAAGTACCGCTCACCGCGAGTGACGCTCTCCCGGAGGTAGGCGATAATCCGCTGTTCCTCGTCGGTGTACTCGGTCATCTGCGTTCTAACTACGTGTCTGACGATATTAACGGTTACTTGGTCGGTCGAGCGGTCGCGACACCGCTCAGTCGGCGTACACGTGCACGGCGACGATAGCCAGCGACGCGGCGACCATCGCGCCGGCGAAGCCCCACGCCTTCGTCAACTGTCCGGGTCCGGCGAGCATCACCGCCGCACCGACGAGTGTGAGCATCGCGAACACCATCGCGACACCGATGCCCATGTCCGTCTGAGACGTCTGCGTTGCCATGTCAGTCCGGTTCGCCGGTGTCTACTTAGTTTATTCGACAGTCTCCCGGTGGAGATGTCGGTTCTCGACTCGACGCGGTCCGTGGTCCGATCCGGGTCGCCACGTGTCACCCGCGACGCCGTCTGTCGACGTCGCCGACCCCCATCTGCTAAGTACCCCGCGCACACTGCTCCCGTATGGACCCGAGCGGTGTCGTCCGCCGCGCGCTGGGGAGTCGGTCGGGGGTTGTCGCCGCCGGTCTCGTCTTCCTCGTCGTCCTCCTCGCGGCCGCCTCCGTGCTCGGATTCGCCGGTGCGCCGGAGGTGACGGAGGTCAGTAACCGAATCGTCGACGTCGACGACGAGACGACGACCATCGAGACGAACATCACCGTTCGAAACCCGAACCCTCTCGGCGTCAGCGTCGACGGCGCGATAATCGACTACGGCGTTCGCATGAACGACGTGTCGATGGCCTCGAACCGCAGGGAAGGAGTTCACGTCGGCCGCGGCAACTCGACGCTCACGTTCCGGACGGAGATGCGAAACGAGCGAATCTCGGAGTGGTGGGTCACCCACGTCCGAAACGACGAGCGAACGACGCTCCGCGTCGACGCCGACGCCGGCTATCGCGGCGTCAACGCCACCTTCGAAGGGCCGACCGTAGAGCGCGAGATTCGGACGGACGTCGTCTCGGCGTTCAACTCGACGGAGACGCGACGGGTCAACGCGAGTCAACCGTTCGTCGCCGATCCCGTGCTCTACGTCAACGAGACGAGCGGCGAGTGGGGCACGGTCAACGAGTCGGCGACGCCCATCGACACCGCGTTCGTCGTCTACAACCCCAACCCGGTGCCGGTGACGCTGAGCGAACTCAGCTACGAGATTCGGATGAACGACGTCCGCGTCGGTCAGGGCTCGACGAACCGCGAGTACGTCGTCGGCCCCGGGGAGACCCAGCGGATACGGACGACGGCGGTCATCGAGAACGACCGTCTCGACGAGTGGTGGGTCACCCACGTCCGCCGCGGCGAGGTGACGACGCTCACCATCGACTTCGCCGCCGTCGTCCGCCTCCCCGGCGGAGTGCAAGTCGACCTACCGCTGCACGACGTGCAGTACTCTCAGGAGATTCGAACCGACATCTTCGGCACCGAGACGACCGTCGAGAGCGCGGACGCGAACGAGTCGAGTGGAACCGAGACAGCCGGAAACGGAACCGCGACAGAGGGCGAACCGACGACCGATGGCGAGACGACCGACGGCGAGACGACCGACGGCGCTCTCGTCGCAGGAGACGAATCGACCCCGGTCGAGGAGGTCGACGGCGGACTGTTCGGCGCCGACTCGCCAAACCTGCACCTGCCGACAACGTTTTTACCCCGTCCGTTCGTGTACCCTGTACATGCAACGGAGTACCCACTCTCCTGGTCGAGTTCTTCTCCCGCGATGAGAACGCCGTCACGGTGACGAGCGACGACGAATCGATTCTGCTGCGCATCGACGACCGCACGTGTGAACTGTCGAGAGCCGACGCCGCGAAACTGAGAGACTCCATCGGCTCGGCGCTGACCGAGAAACGCGAGTTCTTCCGCACCGCGGGCGAGTATCGCGACGACGGCAGCTACGTCGTCTCGCGGCGCGGCGCGGACTCCGCGGGCAACGCGAAGGTGTTCGAGAGCTTCGAGGCGCTGCACCGACTGTACGACCGCCTGCCCCACGAGTTCACCGCCGAGGACGTTGGGCGGACCGGCATCACCGGGTCGCGCCGCCACATGCTGATTCGACACTTCGGCGAGCATCCGGCGTTCGACTGCCGTATCACCCGGCGGAATCCGTTGACCGCCGAGCGGGTCGACAGCGACGCCGACGGCGACACCGAACCCGCCGACGCCCCCCTCGACGACGTACCGACCGAGGTGGACGCGACAGCCGACTGAGTGTTCGAGACTCCGACTTTTCGCGCCTGACGGGAGACGAACAGCGGCGAGAGACCGAGAGAATCGAAGCGAGACCGCACACCGCCGAAGGTGCGACGTTCAGGAGATGGTGACGTGGTCGGACTCTTCGTTCAACGCGAGGTTCGCCGCGATTTCGGCGTTCCGCATCGCGTACTGCGCAGTCTGCTGGAGGCTGACGAGCACCTCGCGGATGCGCAGCAGTTCCTCGTTGGACACCTCCGGAATCTCCGAGAGGATGTCCTGCTCGCGGTCGGTGAGTTCGCGGAACTGCTCTCTGACCTCGATGGTGAGGTCGTAGTCGCGGTCGACCACCGACTGAACCGCCTTCACCGTGATGACGTCTATCTGGTCGGTGAACTCGCGGATACGGCGCATCGTCGCCGAGTCGACGTCGATTGTGTGACCCTCGGTGTTGAGGACGATCTCGGCGATGTCCTCGGCGTTGTCGGCGGTGAGTTCGAGGTTCTTGGCCACCGAGCGGTAGCCGATGAGCGGGAAGCCCGATTCGAGGCCGACCGCCCGACAGAGGTTCGGGTTCTGGTAGGCGGTGAAGATGAGACGTAGCAGGAGGACGAAGATCTTGTTCGCCTGTCGCTCGCGGTTGAGCGCTCGTTCCGCGAGGTCGGGGTTGCCGTGCGCCAGCGCCTTCACAGCCTCGCCGCGCATCGTGCTCCCGGTGTTCTCGAGGCGTTCGAGCAGATTGTCCAGCGTGAAGTCCTCGGGGTCGACCGAACAGCGGATGGCGATTCGCTCGGGCGTCTCCTCGATGACCCCGAGGCCCATCAACTGCGTCTCGGCCTTGTAAACGGCGTTGATGTGTTCGCTGTCGAGGGCACCCTCTTCCTTCTCGACGTGGATTACGCGCCGCCCGAGCACGTACTGCGCGACGATAGCGCGTTCGAGGCCGTCGGCGTCGAGGTTGTCGGCGTGGATGACCGCCTCCGAGTCCTCGGTCGACGCCGACTCCGGTAACACGGTGAGCGTCCCCTTGCCGCCCATCCGAATCGACACCTCGTCGCCTTTGTTCACACCGTGTTCTTTCGCCCACTCCGCCGGGAGCGTCATCGCCAGCGTCGAGGGACCGAGTCGCTGGACTTTCCGCGTCTCCATGGCAAGCCGTATCCCTTCTATGACCTTAATCTTCACTATAGGGAGATAATACATCATAAACCGGGAGGGTTCGCTCCCGAGTCCGTACGGACGCGTCGAAGACTCACCAGGGCTGCGAACGCGACGCGTACGCTCGACCACGAAAGGCGCATCGTGCCTTCCGGCGACAGTACAAGAAGCGGTTCAGACGACCCTCATCATCCGCCGCTCGAAGCGACCGACGCGGACTTTCGTCCATCCTCGAAGCGCTTCGTCGAGTTCGGGGTCGTCGGTGTCGACGCGCAGCACCGAGATGTCGTCGAGTTTCGAGCGTGAGGCGACGACTTCGACCGAACATCGGCGGATGACCGCGGGCGACAATTGCGGGTTACCGCGGCCGAACACGAACCCCTGTCCACCGATGGGCGAGACGACGACGACGTTCTCCTCGCCGAGGGCGTCGAGAATCTCCGACTCGCTGCCGTCGCGGACGAGTATCTCGCCGTCTCTCCACACGTCGACGCCGATGGGCGACCCCTCGAAGCCCAGCGCCTCCTTCACCGCGCCGACGGTCGACCCGGGGCCGAGCACGTAGGTGACGCCGGGTTCGACGTCGGTGGCGACGCCTTCGGCGAGTGCTTCGACCGTGCCGCCGCCCAACTGCTTCGAGGACTGTAGGTCGTCGGCGACGGGGACGGTGGCTACGGCGCGGAGTTCCGGGTGGACCTCGCCCTCGCGGTACTCGTCCTCGTCGATGTCCATCACCTCGCGGCGTTCGGTGCGCTCGAAGGAGGCGACGACGCCGGCGGCGTCCTCGGGGGAGACGGCGAACACCGACGAGTACACTTTGACGCCCGCGGGGACGCCGAGCATCGGCGTCTCGCTCCCCTGCTCCGAGAGCGCTTCGGCGACGTCCGCCGCGGTGCCGTCGCCGCCGACGAACAGCACGAGGTCGACGCCGGCGGCGACGAACCCCTCGATGGCGTGACGCGTATCGTCAGCCGTGGTCTCCGTTTCGCTCGGCGCGCCGACGACATCGGGGTCGAACCCGGCGTCTCGGGCGGCGTCTTCGCCCATCTCGCCGCCGTAGACGACGAGTTCCGTGTCGGGGACGCGCTCGCGGAGTTCGGTCAGGGCGCGACGTGCGCGGGCGGGCGCTCGCGGCTCCGCACCCCGAGCGCGCGCCTCGGCGACTTTGCCATCCGTTCCCTTCAGGCCGACACGGCCGCCCATTCCGGCGATCGGATTGACGACGACGCCGATTCGCATGAGCGAACACAGCCGCGGGAGCGGCAAAAAGCCGCCGACTCGGCGGGAGAGACGGGAGCGCGTCCGTCGAGCTCAGGGTGTCGATTTCGGCGCGTGGTCGAAGACGAACACGTCGCCGCCGCTCGTGACGAGCACCTCGTACCCGCAGAGTCCGAACGCGGTCGACGCCGCCGACTGTTCGACGAACAGCGCGTCGAGCGCGTCGGGGTCGACGAACCGATACAGCTGCTGCATCTCGCACGGGTCGACGTTCTTCACCTCCGCGACGGCCATCGCGGCGGCGGTGCTCGGCGGAAGCGACTCGTCCCACGACGCGACGTTCACCGCGTCGTCCGGCGACGCCGCTTCGTCATCCATCGGCGTAGTCCACCACAGCGGCGTAGTTCAACGTTCCCATGTCGTCTAGCAGGTCGTATCGGCTCTCGTCTCGGTGATGCTCGGCGGTACTTGGCGGTGCGAACGACACGGGTAACTGCGAACCGTCAACAGTTAAACGACGTGCCTGATAACGTCACCTCATGTTCGTACTCGCATCGGAACAGTCGCTCCCGGCCGCCGAAACCGCCGGTGTCGTTCTCCTGTTGAGCCTGCTCGTCACCGTCGGCTGGTTGCTCTACCTCTACCGCTGAGCCCGCTCGGACCGACTCAGGGATCGACGGCTTCGGTGTGTTCTCGGAGCCACTCGGCCGCTTCGACCGCCGTCTGCGGGTCGGCTGCGCTGATCTTCACCCGAACGCCGTCGCCCGGATGGCTGCCGACGGTGACGCCGAAGCGGCGCTGGAGGTCGGCCAATCTGTCGGCGAGCGCGCTCTCGGGTTCGTCGACGAGCACGCGTTCGACGTGCGTCTCGGTTCCCGTGAACTCGCTCTCGACGCGCGCGAACATCGCCTTCATCTCCCTCGGTACGCCGGGGAGCACGTACACCGACTCGACGACGGCCCCCGGCGCGACGCCCACATCGTTCGGAAGGAACCGCGCGCCCGCCGGGAGTTCGACCGTTCTCGGCTCGCCCTCGTCGGCCGCGTAGCCGCCGCGCTCGGCCAGCCACGCCGACGCCTCCGCGTGCGGCTCTAGTGACTTGCCGACCGCCGCCGCGACGCCCTCCATGGTCACGTCGTCGTGCGTCGGCCCGAGGCCGCCGGTGACGAGCACCGCGTCGGAGGCGGCTAAGGACTCGTTGACCACCTGTGCGATGTCGGCGAGACGGTCCGGTACCGTCGTCACTCGTTCGACCGTCGCGCCCCGCGCGGTGAGTCGTTCGCCGAGCCACGCCGCGTTGGTGTTCACCGTGTCGCCGACGAGCAGTTCGTCGCCGACGCTGACGATTGCGGTTCGCATCGCCCGAGAGAGGGGCGGCGCGTCGAAAAATCCCGCGCTGTCCGGTCCGGATTACCGCAACCTCGCGGCTCGACCCCGCTACCGCATTCCCGGTGGCGGTCCGCGGTCGGAGTCGTCAGAGGTGTCGACGTCGAGACCGAGTTCCTGTCGCTGCTCGCGGAGTCGCTCGATCTGGCGGCGGTAGTAGAGGCCACCGACGAGTGCGACGACGGTGGAGACGCCGAGGATGCCGCCGAAGATGTAGAGGTCGCGCTGGAGGTAGAACTGCACCGAAATCACATCGCGCTCCACCTCGTCCCAGTAGAGGTGGACGCGGCCGTTTTCGACGCGCTGTTCGTCCGGGCTCGGCTTCGCTCCGCTCAAGATGGGCACGTCGAGGCGGCGGTCCTCCGGGAGGACGATCTCGTACGACCCCTCGACGAACGTCGGCAGCGAGAAGTGTTTGGGGGTGCTCTGGCCGGTGAACGCCACCTGTCCGGCCTCGCCGCTCGGGGCGTCCGAGGGGGGTGTGACGACGACCGCGTCCCGACGCTCCTCTATGGTGCCGCCGCGCTCGGTGAGCGTCGTGCCGTTGATGACGCTCCCGTTGGGGTAGCGGTATCTGACCGCTTCGACGTAGAGGGGGTTCTCGCTCCCGAGACCGCTGTCACGGTACAGCCGCAGTTCGTCGCCCTCGAAACGATACACCGCCTGGTACGTCGCCCGTTCGGAGACGTTGATGTGGACGTCAGCGTCGGCGTCCCACGCGTACTCGCCGGAGACGTTGCCGTCGAGGCGGTCGGCGGGTATCTCGTTGTCGCCGAAGAACCCGAGACACCCCGAGGTAGCGAGCAGGAGGACGACGGCGGCGGTCGCCAAGAGGAGTCGACGGTTCATGGGATGACGCAGCGCAGCTCCGACGGGAGGTACGACCCGATACTGGCCAACAGTCCCGGTGGGTCGGTCCCCTCGGCGCAGATGATGCTCTGTTCGAGAAGACCGAGTCGTTCGACGGTGACGATGTCGTTGGCGTGGCCGGCGCGGTTCACTGTCGCGCGGACCTCACCGCGGGTGGCGCTGTTGACGTTGACGCGGCCCGCCCCGCGCCGCCAGTCGTACAACTGGTCGCGCGTCTCGTCGGCGAGCCGTGACGGTTCGTCGTCGCCGCCGTAGACGAATTTGAGGCGCTGGTGTTGGACGAGTCCGAACCGCTCGCGTATCTGGGACGGACGGCCCTGCCCGAGGCCGAGTTCGGCGGCCGGGATGCGAATCTCCTCGCCGACGTCGAGGACGAACCCCTCGTCGTCCCACGATTCGAGTGTGCCGGTGTACGTCTCGCCGGCGTCGAGATGCGTCGGAATCTCGCCCCACTCCTCACGCAGGGCGTTGCGGGCGACCGTCTCGTCGTCGCCCTCGACCGTGACGGCGACGAACTCGTCGTGGCGGACGCCGACGGTGAACTCCACGTCGAGCGAGCCGACGTCGTTGGCGACGAGCGACCGGAGGCTGTCGAGCGTTCGTTCGCGGGCGTCACCCTCGACGTAGCACTTGGTTGCGAGAACGACCATCAGCCGGTCACGTCGGCGTTCAACTCCTCGCGGAGTTCGTCGATTCGCTGGTTCATCGCGTCGACGAGGCGGTTGTTCTCCATCGATTCGAGCGGCGACCCGCACTCGGGGCACTCGAAGCCGAAGTCCATCGCCTCGCCGAACTCGAAGCGAATCGAACACACCTCACAGAGGTAGAACTCGTGGTTCTGTTCGTAGTCCTGACGTTCCTCGAGCGCGTCGAGCAGGCGGTGCATCTCCTCTTCGAGGTTCTCGGGGATGTTGTCGTACTCGAACGTCCACAGGTAGGTGAGCCACCCCGAGTCCTCGTCGCGGACGCGGCGGTACGTCGCGAGGTCGTTCTCGTAGAGGATGAACAGCGCCCGACGCACGTCGTTGAGTTCCAGTCCGAGTTCCTCGGCGAGTTCCTCGTCGGTCACCTCGCCGTCCGGCGGCGCGGCGGCGACGGGCATTCCCGTCGGTCCGACCAACTCGTGGAGGTACTTCTGAATGACAGGGTCTCCCAGCAGGTCCTCAAAAGCCATTACCCTATCCTCTGTCACAGAATCGTTTAAAAGCACCGGATAGCGGCGTCGAGCGGGCGCTCCGTCGACGGACGCCTGCCCAACGCTTCGAAGCGGCTGCACGGAGGTTTTTGTACGGTGACGGGGCCAGTTCGCGTCGTGAGTTGAACCGGGTCCGCGGTCGGACGAGGCGGGTGTCCGGCGCACCGCCGTGGAGCCTCGTAGCGCCGGCTGTTCGCCATCCGATGCGCATTCGTCGCTTCGAGCGACGCCGATAGCTGGCGTAGTGACTACTCCACCTCTTCGACGCGCTTGCCCGTCTCCATCGGTATGACCTCGCGCTCTGCGTCCTCCCACTCCCGGTCGAGTTCGCGGCCCTCGAACAGGCGGTCGAGAAATACTGCGAGCGCCGCCACCTCCGAGTGCGGTTGGTTCGTCACGCCGACGTTGTAGTCGGCGTAGTCGTACACCTCGAACGGTACCTTCTCCGCGCCGACGACGACGAGGAGTGGGCCCTCGGCGTGTGCGTCTCTGACGTCCTCTTTTACGTCTTGGACGCGTTCGCCGTACATCGTCAGGTGTGCGACGGTGCCTTTCCAGTCACGGATGATATCGCGGTAGGAGTCGACAACTTCGACCTCGAAGGGGCCGCCGAACCTCGCCGTGATGTCTCTCACCGTCGTCTCTGACTGGCTCGCGTCGCCGACGAGGAGCGCGCGGTCCGCACCGAGCGCCCGCGCCGTCAGCCCGATGTGCGTCGTCATCCGGTCGTCCCGGCCCGGTCGGTGGCCGAGACGCAGGACGACGACCTCGGATTCGCCTTGCATGTGCTGTCCGAGGCGAGGCCACGGTTAGGGGGTTTCGGAAGCCGTCGGCCCGAACGACCTCCGACGAGGGCGGCGACGCCGCACCTCTCGTATCGCGCGAGTAATCACAATCGACTTACTCCGGTCTACGGAGATACAGACATGCACCTCGTAGACAAGCGAGTCGTCGTCACCGGCGGGGCGGGCCTCGTCGGGTCGCACCTCGCCGCGAAGCTATCGGCGGAGAACGACGTTGTCGTCGCCGACGATCTCTCGAAGGGAACCGAGTCGCGCGTCCCCGACGGCGTCGAGTTCGTCCGCGCGGACATGCGCGACCCGGCGGACGTCGCCGAGGTTATCACCGAAGACGTCGACGTCGTCTTCCACCTCGCGGCGTACACCGACACGAACTACGAGGACCCCCGGAAACTGTTCGAGGAGAACACCGAGATGACGTACAACGTCCTCGAACGGATGGACGAAGTCGGCGTCGACAGCGTCGCGTTCACCTCCTCCTCCACCATCTACGGCGAGGCCCCGCGGCCGACGCCCGAGGACTACGCACCCATCGAACCCATCAGCGCCTACGGTGCGAGCAAACTCGCCGACGAGGCGCTGATGTCGACGTACGCGCACTCGCACGGCTTCACCGCGTGGGTGTTCCGCTTCGCCAACATCGTCGGACCGAAACAGCGCGGCAACGTCATCCCGGATTTCATCGAGAAACTGCTCGACGACCCCGAGACCCTCACCATCCTCGGCGACGGCAGACAGGAGAAGTCGTATCTGTACGTCGAAGACTGCGTCGACGCCATCCGTCACGTCGTCGAAAACGCCGACAAGTCGATGAACACCTACAATCTGGGGACGCGGACGACCACCTCCGTGAACCGCATCGCCGACATCGTCGCCGAGGTGATGGGTCTCGACCCCGAGTACGAGTACACCGGCGGCGAGCGCGGCTGGAAAGGCGACGTACCGAAGATGCGGCTCTCAATCGAGAAACTGTCGGCGCTCGGGTGGGAGCCGTCGACAGCCAGCGACGAGGCGGTCGAGCGTGCCGCGAGTGAACTGTACGAGGAACTTCGCGCCGAGCGCGAGCCGTAGTCGGGCGGTCGGCTACGTCGGCTACACCGTCTACACCGGTTCCACCGAAAACTGCGTCTGGGCCTCCGCGTCCGCGTCGACGGCCGCGAGTTCGCCGACAGCGACGTACTCGCCCGGTTCGGAGTCGTCCCAGACGCTCTCGAACGTCGTCGCCTCACCGGGGTCGAGCGTCTCGCTGCCGAGCATCTGCGCGAACATGCGGCCGTCGCTCCAGCGCCACACTTCGCCGCCACCGCCGGTGTCCGTGACGACGAACTCCGCGCGTCGCGCGTCACGGAACGAGAGCGTGACGCGCTCGTCTCCGCGGTTCTCGACGGTCAGTTCGAATTCGACGCGGTCCGACTGCGGTGTCGCCGTGAGTGTCGCAGTAAGCATACGTGGGATACGAGAAAGCGGGGAATAACGTTCCGGATTTACAGGTCGTCGGAGGAGTCGAGACCGAGCGCCGCCGCGGTGTCGAGCAGTCCGGCACCCTGTTCGTTCGACGCGAGGCCGATATCCTCGGCCGTCGAGAGCAGTTGCTCGCGCGTCTCCGTGTTCGTGTAGCCATTGGCCATCAGCTGCGCACCGGCACCGGCGACGTGCGGACAGGCCATCGACGTACCGGAGAACACGTCGTAGTCGCCGCCGGGGACCGTCGACTCGATGTCGACACCGGGCGCGGCGATTTCGACTTCCGGACCGGTCGAGGAGAACGAGGCGAGGTCGTCGTTCTCGCCGGTCGCGCTGACGGCGACGACTTCCTCGTAGGCCGCCGGGTAGCCGACGCAGTCGCTGCACGGACCGGAGTTACCCGCAGCGGCGACGAGGAACACACCGCGGTCGTAAGCGTACGCACAGGCATCCTTGACGGCGTCGGAACCGCTGCTCGCGCCGAGGCTCATGCTGGCGACGTCCCAGTCCTGGTCGGCCGTGTACTCGATACCCGCGGCGATGTCGGAGAACGACCCGCTACCGCGCTTGTCGAGCACCTTCACCGCGTGGAGCGTCGCCTCCGTGCTGACGCCAACGACGCCCTCGTCGTTGTCGACGGCGTCGGCGGTGCCAGCGCAGTGGGTGCCGTGGTCGTTATCGTCGTCCCAAGGTTCGGCGTACGGACCTCTCGCCGAGACGAACGCCTTCCCCTCGCCGAGGTTCGCCTGCAGGTCGGGGTGGTCCGAGTCGATACCCGTGTCGAGGATGGCGACGTCCGCGCCCGAACCCGTTTCGCCCTCGCCGTGTGCGACCTCCGCGTCGACACGGTCGATGCCGTACGGCAGCGACTGCGCGAAGGCGTACATCTGGCCGTTCGCTTCGACGTAGCGAACGTCGCCGCGCTGTTCGAGACCCTTCACCGCGTTCTCGTCGACTTCGATGGTCATCGCGTCGAAGTTGAACTGTCGGACGACGCTGGACGCGGCGTTCTCGGCCGCCCGTCTCCCGCTCCGACCGCGATACCCGACGTTCACTTCGACGAGGTTGTCGTTGCCCTTCGCCGTCGCGAGTCCGCCCAGGCCGCCGACGCTGACCGCTACACCTGTCGTCTTCAGTACAGTACGTCGTGTGACACCCGTGGTATCATCTGACATTACGAGCGCCCAGATGGATTAATGTATATTAAATATTCACGAATTGAACTATCTTGCCGCTAAATTTCTACGATATTGTTACAATCTACAAATAGGTATACGGAGGATTTCAGTCGTCTCCGTCGTCGAGACCCAGGGCGGCGGCGACGTTCAGCAGACCGGAACCCTGTTCGGTCCGGCCGAGACCGAGATCGTCGGCGGTCTCGACCAGTCGCTCCCGTGTCTCCGACGCCGAGAGACCCGTCGAAACGAGCAGGGCCGCCGCCCCGGCGACGTGCGGACAGGCCATCGACGTCCCCGAGTACGCCCGGTACCCACCGGGAACCGTCGAGCGGACGTTCGTACCGGGCGCGGCGATGTCGACCCGCGGTCCCGTCGAGGAGAACGGAGCGAGTTTGCCGCTCCGGTCGACGGCGCTCACCGACAGTACCGTCGGCAGCGTCGCCGGGAAGCCGACCGTGTTCGGACGCATCCGGCCGTTGCCCGCGGCGGCGACGAGTACCACACCGGCGTCCGCTGCGTACCGGCAGGCGTCGCGGAGGAGGTTCGTCGGCCGCTGGGAGCCGAAACTGAGTGTCGCGACCTCCCAACCCCGGTCGGCGACGTGTTCGATACCGGCGGCGATGTCCGAGACGAGACCGACGCCGGCGCAGTACAGTACTTTTACTGCGTGAATCGTCGCATCGGGAGCGACGCCGACGACGCCCACGTCGTTATCAGCGGCACCGACGACGCCCGCGCAATGGGTGCCGTGGTCGTCGTCGTCGTCCCAGTTCGTCTTGCAGCGGTTCCCGTTACCGGCTAACCGGCAGAGCCGCGGCCGTCCCCGGCAGTTGACCGACGCCCGGCCCGCACCGAGGTTCTCGCGGAGATCCGGGTGGTCGGAGTCGACGCCGGTGTCGACGACGGCCACGTCGACGCCGTCGCCCGTGACTCCGGCCTCGCGGGCGAGTTCCGCTCCGATTCGGGAGACACCGTACGGAACCGACTGAGGCGGAGACTGTTGACACGTCCGCATCGTCGCGTTTGTCTCGACGTACCGGATTTGGGGACGCCGTCGAAGCCGCTCCACCGCAGTACGTGGCAGTCTCACCGTCATGGCGTCGAACGCGAATCGCCGAACCACTCGGTCCGCGACGCGTCGGACGGCGTCGTCGGAGCCCTCGACGCCCACGTTCACCTCGACGAGGTCGGTCTCCGCAGGCGCTCGGTCTCTGACGCCCCCCGTCGCGAACCCCGACGTCGCCGCTCCACTCCCGACCGCTCGAAGCATCCCGCGACGGGTCGTCGTTGACTGTCTGGTCATTCGGCGGTGATTCGGCCTAGTGCCTCTTATCTGTGATTTCGGCTGACACGATGGTCGGTCGCGGTGGTCTCTCAGCGCCCGCTGACGGTCGTGTTCGGCAGAACGACCCACGGCGACGTGTATCCGCGACGACGCGTGCTCACGTCGTCGAAGGAGACGCTTTTACCGTCGGAACTGATACCGTGAACCGTGCAAGTCGTCGGCTACGATTCTCTCGACGGGGGTCTCTATCTCGCGCCGAGCGACGGGACGGCACTCGACGACGGCGCGACGTCGGAACCCGCGGACATCGAGTTTCTCCCTCTCGACGCCGACGACGAACTCGCGTACCGACTCGGCGGCCGCTACTGCGCCGGAACCGTCGCCGACGAGGGTCACTACGCCTGCGAGAACGACAACGCGCCGTACTGCGAGTACCACCGGAGCACATGGGTCTGCGCTCGCTGCCGAGGGACGTGTCTCAAAGACGAGATGGACTGTTTCGACGACCATGCCATCTACCTCGCGGCGTTCGCGCCCGACGTGTTCAAAGTCGGCGTCACGAAGGAGTGGCGACTCGACACTCGCCTCAGGGAGCAGGGAGCCGACAGGGCTGCCCATCTCCGTACCGTCGATAACGGCCGCATCGCCCGCGAAATCGAATCCGAACTCGCCCGAGAGTTGACCGACCGCGTGCGCGTCCCGACGAAACGGGCGGGTCTCCACCGGCGGGTCGACTCGGAACGGTGGGAGTCGCTGCTCGCCCAGTTCGACCCCGTCGAGACGTACGAGTTCGACTACGGGTTCAGCCTCGACAGTCGACCGATGGGCGAGACCATCGCTGCCGGGCGCGTCGTCGGCACGAAAGGCCGTCTGCTCGTCCTCGACAACGCGGGTACGACGTACGCCGTCGACATGCGTGACCTCCTCGGCTACGAACTCCGCGAGGGCGAGAGCGACCGAAATCTGCAGTCGAGCCTCGGCGCGTTCGGGTGAGAGGCGCACCAGCGTTCCGAGAGACGTAATCGTATCGCCTGCGGAGATGTCCCGATCCGTTGTTGTGTGGTAACATATAACGTTGGGCTGTATCAATCCACTCACAGAGGGAGCGACGACGATGACCTTGGCAACAGTCCCGCGGTACGACGGCGAGCAGGCGTCCGAGTGGGGAGAACAGGCAGTCGTAGTCGGTGCCGGGATAGCCGGCTTGCTCGCCGCACGCGTCCTCGCTGGCGGGTTCGACGAGGTGACGGTGCTCGACCGAGACCCGTTGACGGACGAGTCGGTCGCACGCCACATCCACGTGCTTCTGAAAGGTGGCGAGTCGACGATAGAAGACCTCTTTCCGGGCTACGGCGAGGAGCTGCTCTCGGCGGGTGGGGTGGTGTTCGATGGGTCGCGGGACGTCTCCTTCTACGCCGAAGGCGACTACCTCGCCGACGGTCCGTGGCGTCTCCCCCCAGTACGGCGCGACGCGGTCGTTGTACGAACGGTTACTCCGGCGGCGCGTCGCCGCTCTCGACGCCATCCCGAACTACCGTCCGGAGATGCCGCGCATCCGAGAGATGCCGTATCTCAAACGGTGACTTGTGCCTCCGCTATCCTTTTGACGACACCTCGTGAGCCTCGGGTATGCACCGTCGTTCCCTCCTCTCGGTCCTCTCCGCGGTCCTCGCAGGCTGTACCGTTCGCGGGACGGAGTTCGGCAGCGACGTGACCCGCGACAGCGCCGAAGACGGCTGTCCCGGGTTCGACGACCGCGCAGACGAACTCGTCTGCGCCGGAACGAAGGCAGAGGGTATTCAGTTCGCCGCAAGCGACGACACTCTCTCGCTCGGCGAGGACGACGCGGGACTCGTGTTCGAGCTGACGAACCGCTCCGAGCAATCGTTCTCGTGTAACCCCTACGACTGGGCGGTCTACAGAAGGAATGGGCCGGTCTGGAGACGTGTTGCTCCTGATGCAGTTCCGGAGCCGCTCCTGCATTTGGCTCCCGGCGACTCGCTGCGCTGGCGACTGCGCGACGCGAGTGACGAGAGCGACTCCGGCGACGACGCCGACAGGACGGTCTCGGACGGGGACAGCAGCAACGAAACCGTATCGAGCGACGAAACAGCCGACAGCGACGAGCGACGAGACGAAGCGGACGAGGAGAGAGCGTACACGGCGACAGCCGATCTCGAACCCGGGACGTACGCGTTCTCGTTTTCGGGTAGCCTCGGTCCGTCACCGTTCGACCGTGGCGGACCGTCGAACGGCACTGCGACGGAAGTCGACGCCGACGCGGCGCCTCGAACGAGAGTCGAGTGCGTCGCCACGTTTTCCGTCGAGTAGTCCTGACGCGACAGCACGAAATCGCCAGACGCCACCACTCCGTCGTCCGAGTGCCAACGCTTTTCGGCGTGGCGCACGAACGGCGACCCATGCCAGAAGACGAATCCGACGAGCCGACGGAGTCCGAGGACGTGAACGTCGAAGCCGAGGAGAACGTCGACGCCGACTCCGGCGACGGCGAGGAGGAGGAGAAATCGTTCCGCGAGCGCGTCGAGGAGATTCGAGAGCGGCGCGCGAAGGAGCGAGAGGAGCGCGGAGAAGAGGGTGAGGACCCGATGGCCGAGATGATGGGCGGTGGCGGACCTGGCGGTATGGGCGGCGGCGGCCCTGGCGGCATGGGCGGTGGCGGCGGTAACCCGTTCGCGCAGATGATGAGCGGCATGATGGGCGGCGGTCCGGGCGGCCCCGGCGGCATGGGCGGCGGCCCGGGCAGTCGCGGCGAGGAGAAAAGCGACAACGAGGCACTCGTCCGAGAGGTCCGACAGCTCCGCGACGAGGTCCGCGACCAGACCCGACAGCTCCAGCGCATCGCCGACGCGCTCGAAGACAACTGACGACGTCGCCCGATCTCGTTTTCTTCGCGTTCACTCGGCGAACAGCAGGTGCGAGTCGCCGAACTCGTGCCAGAGATACCGTTCGTCGACGGCCGACTCGTAGGCGTCGAGCACGCGCTCTCTGCCCGCGACCGCGTACAGCATCGCGAGATGCGTCGTCTCCGGGTCGTGAAGTCCGGTGAGTAGCGCATCGACGGTGGCGACGCCGCGCTCGGGTGTGACGAACGTCCGGGTGAACCCCTCCGTCGGTGCGACGCGCGTGCCGTCCCACGCCGTTTCGAGCGCTCTCACGACGGTCGTGCCGACGGCGACGACGCGACTGCCTCGCTCGCGCGCGGCGGTCACCGCCCGCGCCGTCGCTGCGGGAACGACGAACGGTTCGGGATACAGCGGGTTCCAGACGTCGCGACAACCGCACTCCAGTTGGTCGCACTCGACTTCGAGACTCGACACGCCGGTGTGGAGCGTGAGCGTGGCGATACCGACGCCGCGGCGGCGCAGCATCTCGACGACCCGCTCGGTGAACGGGCGGGCCGCCGAGGGCATCTCCGCGCTGCCGGGCGTCGTCGCGAACGTCGTCTGGTACGCCGAGAGCGGATACTCGCCCTCCAGGTAACCGTATCGAATCGGCTCGCCCGCGCGCGCCATCGCCACTCCGGCGTCGCCTTCGAACCGGACGAACAGAAGGCGGTCGATACCGGGAAACTCGCCGATTACGTGCCCGGTTTCGCCCCCAGCGACGAACTCATCGCCGGTCGAGAGCGGAAGGGGGCCGGGGTCGCCCGGTCCCCACCGCGGTTCGACCAGCCACACGCCGTCGCCGTACTCCGTACAGCAGTTCAGGAGAAATTCGCCGTCGGTCCACGTCGCCGGGAGACTCGCCGGGAGCGTCGCGCTCTGGTTGACCACGAGCACGTCGCCGGGGTCGAGATACTCCGCGAGATTCGAAAAGCGCGTGTGGCGGTGCGCTCCGCGGCGACTCACGAGCAACCGGACGTCGTCGCGGTCCAGCCCGCGTTCCTCCGGCGGTTCGGCCGCCTGCAACACCTCGGGGCGTTCGAACCGGAACTCCGAGAGCTTCACGCCGACTCCCAGAGTTCCGACTGTGCCTCGAACCGCCGCCCGCTCACCGACTGCGGGTCGCGGCCGAACAGCCACGCCCAGAAGGGTAGGGTCACCTCCGGGAGCGGTCTGTCGGAGATGTCTTCGTCGGGGAACGCCCGTCGGTGCATCGCCGTCCGCATGTCGCCGGGGTCGACGCTGACGAATCCTACGTCCGGTTCCTCGGCCGCGAGCGTCTTCGTCAGGAGGTCGAGCGCCGCCTTGCTCGCGCCGTAGCCGCCCCACCGCGGGTAGCCGCCGACGGCTGCGTCGC
The DNA here is from genome assembly GCF_020097835.1 of Haloprofundus halobius. Classification (GTDB taxonomy): domain Archaea; phylum Halobacteriota; class Halobacteria; order Halobacteriales; family Haloferacaceae; genus Haloprofundus; species Haloprofundus halobius. The sequence continues at coordinate 1,325,554 of NZ_CP083666.1, read as the reverse complement.
TCGACACGTTGACGACCAGCCCCCCGGACTCGCGAAGCAGCGGGAGTGTCTCCCGAATCAGCGCCAGCGGCGCGACGGTGTTGACCGAGAGCACGCGCTCGAACTCGGCGGTCGAGAGCTCCGCGAGCGGCGGAAGCGGCGACGGTCCAAGCGCGGAGGCGTTGTTGACGAGAAGCGAGAGACCACCGAGATCCTCGGCCGCTTCCCGAAGGCTCCGGCGGTGGTCGGCGTCGACGACGTCGCCCGGGAGCGGCGTCACGTCCACGTCGAGATCCGCCAGCGACGTGGCGACGACGTTCAGCGGGTCGGGGTCACGCGCGGTCAACACGAGGTCGTAGCCGTCGGCAGCGAGAAACGAGGCGAGAACCGACCCAAGTCCGCGACTCGCGCCCGTGACGAGTGCGACGCGGCTCATCGACGCACCTCGACCGTGGTATCGGGTGCGACGCCGCGACGATTTGTTGTGTGCTTCCGCATACCAACGGTAGGTGAGTGAGGCGCTTAACGCTCTCCCACCAACCGCCGAAAACCGTCCAGGAAGTTCGCCGTCATCCGGTCCCAGTAACGGCATCGTACACCTCGGCGAGACGGTCGACGGCGTGTTCGACACTCATCGCCTCGCGCCGGTCGGTACAGCGACGTTCGAGCGTCTCCACCTCGTCGAGCGTCCGCCCGATGGCCGTCCGGAAGCCCTCGATGTCGCCGAGGTCGTAGTGGTACCCGGTGACGCCCTCCTCGATCGTATCCGAGAGCGCGCCGCAGTCGACGCCGACGACCGGCGTCCCGCAGGCGTTGGCTTCGAGCGCCACGAGCCCCTGCGTCTCGACCGGACTCGGAAAGAGGAACGCGTCGAGCGAACTGTAGAACGCCGGGAGTTCGTCGCGGTCGAGAAAGCCCAGAAATCGGGCGTCGACGCCGCGCGTTCGGGCTCTGGCTTCGATGTGATCGCGCGCGGGGCCGTCGCCGCCGAAGACGACGGTCGCGTCGAGTCCGGCGACGGCGTCGACGATGTCGCCGAGACACTTCTCGTAGCCGTGCCGGCCCGTGTATCCGACGAGCGTGTCCGCATCCGTGAGATCGTGGCGCTCGCGGAACGCCGTCGCGTCGACGGGGCGGAACCGATCGATGTCGACGCCGTTGGGAATGACGCGAAACGCCACGTCGTCGCCGACCCGGCTCCGCAGGTCGCGTTTGGTCGCCTCGCTCGGGACGACGACGGCCGCCGTCTGGCCGAGAAACCACCGCTCGTACGACTCCGAGAGGCGTTCGATGCCGTCTTCGAGACGGTCTCGCGAGGTGAGATACGAGGCGTACTCGCTGCTCGGCGTGTGGTATGAGGCGACGAACGGCACCTCCTCTCGGCGCGCGAGACGGAGACCGCCGAGCCCGAGCGCGAACGGCGTATGCGCGTGGACGATGTCGACGTTCCGCACCGCACGGGGGATGCGCGGGAGGCCGAACCGAAACCCCTCGTAGAACGGAAACGGGAGGCTCCGGATGGGATACTCACCGTCTCTCGGCTCGTAGCCGCCGGCATTGGGGTAGACCACGTCCATCCGCCCGCCGCGGGCCCGCCAGCGGTCCCGCCACGACTCGACGGTGTAGGTGACGCCGTTGACCGTGGGCAGGTAGGTGTCGGTGAACGCGACGACCGAGTGCATTGTCACGGGATTCGAAGACTCGGGGTTAAGTCGTTGCCATCTCGGCTACGGCTCGAGCTGTGAGCTTCCGCCTCGAACCGTCCCTGTCGGAAACCCTCAAATAGAGATCGGTTGCGGCGGTCGTGCTGAATGGAAGGCGCGTACTCAGCAGCGTAACTAAGCGGGAAAACATGGTTGGACCGATTGGTTTAGGTTAAGAACGCATCACGCCAGTAGTCGTCTTCCCAATACTAGTATCCAGAGCGTGTTCTGCTCCAGTCTCGGCCGATCACTCGTCTGATCGGTCCGTGACGCGTATCTTCACTCCGTCATCTCCCCAGAGTTCGACCTTGACACCATCGGTATCGAACGTCACGGTCGTTCGCGGCTGTGCGTCGTGGCGAAAGAGAGATTCGAGGGCGTCGGGATTAATATCCTCGTAGAGGACGAAATCCGTCCGCAGGAGGTCTTCACCCTTACACTCCTCGATGGCATCGAGCACCGCTTCGGTTAACGAGCGGTCTTGATGGGGGGTGTACGATTCCCGCACCGTGGTTGTTTGTTCGGGCCTGTCTTGTTTCACGTGCTACTCGCTCCTCGGCGACATTCCGGAATCGAACTCGGAGAGCGACTCCTCTACGTGTTCAAGTTGCGAATCACCGTGATACCGGACCGTTTTGGTTCGCGCGTCGTAGTCGACGAGTCCAACGGTGTCTAGTTTGGGGAGTGCAACGTGGTGGAGTCGAGTCGCAATCTGCGTCTCGTCTGTGTGGTCACGTCGGGCGAGCGCAGCCGCAACGTCACCAACTGTGACGTGGTCTTCGGACGCGTTTCTGAAGTATGTGATGACGGAGCGACAGCGATGATTGGCGAGTGCGGACAGGAGAGCGTCTTTTCCTTGGTTCATGTTCAGAGAGTTGATTTTCGGGAACACCGGTATACTCAACTCTCAAGGGACTGCGCCAAGTGAGAATTACTTTTGTATATACAGCCATCTTATATAGCCCCGGGTTCAGGCCTCCAGCGCAGTCAGGGTATTGCCGAGGATTCTACGCGTCCCTCGCCGGAGCCAAGAGGCAACTGCCTGCTGGGAGATGCCGAGTTTACTGCAGAGTTCTTTCATTTTCACCTCGCGTGGCGAGTTGAAGTACCCGCGTTCGTACGCGAGAACCAACGCTTCCAGTTGCTCGTCGGTGAGTGCCGCCTCGGTCGCAGTCTCGACCGACGTCAGGGCGTGGAGCGCCGTGAGCGTGATCGGAATGCCCCGTTCACGACAACAGCGTTGGAACTCGGCAATATCGCTTCGTTCGTCACCACGGCCTTCGAACGTCCACTCCGTGTCCGTCCCTCTCGCTTCGATCAATGGGACCCCCGTCTCGGTCAGCGTACCGAGTACTCCCGCGTAGTCCGCAACCAGCTTGGGGTAGCATATGTACGTTACAGATAATTCAGCGAGGGTCACCCCGAAAGAGGCCCGGTTCCATGCTGAATAGATCCTCTGTACTCAGCACACAGATTCTACCAGACAGCAACCGACTCAACACGGCCGTGTGACTCTCGATCTCGGTCGGCGTTCTCGCTCTCATACCGAGACTCCGGCGACGACTACACTCGCCGGGCCAACACGTCCTCGTAGGCGTCGACGAGTTCCTCGCCGACGCGCTTCAGACTGTGTTCGGCGGCCGTCTCTCTCGCGTTCTCGCCGAGTCGCGCCCGGAGGTCGGGGTCGCGCGCCAACAGGTCGAGCGCGCGGCGGAACTCCGCGCGTGTCGAACACTTCAGACAGTCGTGGCCGTGGGTGTAGAACTCCTCGAACACCGGTATGTCGCGGAGGACGACCGCTTTCCCGCAGGCCATCGCTTCGAGGACGGCGATGCCCTGATTCTCGTTTTTCGTCGGGAAGAGGTAGATGTCGCCCGCGCCGAACGCGCCGCGCTTGTCGTCGACCCAGCCGGTGAAGGTGACGTTTTCAGGGGGATTTTCGGTCCAGTACCGCACCGCCTTCGACGCCTGCGGTCCCTCGTCGTACGGGCCGAACCACGCGAACTCGTACTCCGTCTCCTCGGCGAGCTCGCAGAACGTCGTCAACCCCTTGCGCTCGAAGACGTTGCCGACGGTGAAGACGACGAGTCCGTCGAGGCCGAACCGCTCGCGGTACTCCTCGCGGAACGTCTCGAACCCGTCGAGCGATTCGACGTCGACGCCGTTCGATATCGGTCGGATGGGCGCGTCGACGGGGTACGATTCGAGGAGACCTTTCGTATATTCGCTGGGACAGAGCACGAGGTCCGCCTGCGAGTAGAACCACCGGAGATATCGTCGAAGGGGTTTCGCGGCGAGGGTCGACCCCCGGAAACTCTCGGCGAAGTCCTCGCTCGTGACGTGGCTGTGGAGGACGAGCGGCTTGCCGTAGTGCTTGGCGTGGCGGGCGACGGCGAGGCTCCCCGGCCCGATGAGGTTGCAGTGGGCGACGTCGAACTCGACGACGGGGTTGCGGCCGCGGAGCGCGCTCAACGGGATGCGAGTCGGCGACCCGCCGCGCCACGGCGAAGTGACCACCTCCACGTCGGTCTCTTCGAGAGCTGCCCGCTGGTGGTCCGTCGAGGTCCCGATACCGCTTCGATGGAGTTGCGAGGCGAGTTCGAGGTAGTTGAGGACGCGCACTGCTCTGTTTGTTCACAGGAGGCGACTTTTAGTGTGGCGGCTTTTCATCGTTCAGGGAAAGGGAAGGGGAAGAGCGTCGTCCTGCTTCGCACTTGAGAACACCTCGAAAGCCCCGAGCCGCTGGACTCGGGGGAACTCGCTGCGCGCGTTCGGTCGCTGACGCTCCCTCACGTGCTTGCTTCGTCCGCCTTCGTCCAGCGGCTCGCCCCTTTCAATCCCACCCGACGGTGGTTCGTCCGCCAACCGTGGGTGGGATTTCGAGGTGTCTACGGCTGTTCCCGCTGCTCATCTCCGAACCAGAACTTGACAGTAGCGAAGTAGACCATTCTCCCGCAACTCCACCACTCCACAAACGCTTCGGAACACCTATCAGAAAACCCCGACCCAGTACAGCACGGATGCCGACAATCGCCGAGGAGCGCATCGCCCGACTCCACGAACTCGCCCGCGAGGCGACTAAGGAGCGCAAGTTCGACCGCTCCCGCGAGTACGTCCGCCTCGCCCGCCGTCTCGACGAGCGGCACCGCTGCGGCCTCCCCCGCGAGTTCAAACGCTTCTCCTGTGACGCCTGCGATGTCTACCTCGTTCCGGGCGTCAACGCCCGCGTCCGCCTGCAACCGGGCCACGTCGTGATTCGCTGCGACTGCGGACACATCGACCGCTACCCGTACCGCGACTGAGCGTTCGCTCTCCGCGTTTCTCGTCAACCGACGCTACTGGTCGATGACGCCGGTCGGTAACTAAAGCTTCAAACCTCCCGCGTCGCTACGACGGGACAGATGGTAGACAACGAGTTACGCAAACAGGCCCACGACCTCGACGTGACCGTCTGGGTCGGCAAGAGCGGCATCGAAGCGGTGACCGAGGAACTGCGCGACCAACTGGAGGACCGAAAACTGGTGAAGGTGAAGTTCCTGCGCGCGGCCCGCGGCGGCACCTCGACCGAGGAACTCGCCGGCGAACTCGCCGAGTCGGTGAACGCGGAACTCGTCGAGACGCGCGGGAACACAGCGGTGTACCACTAATGGGACTGCTGCTGCAGGCGCAGACCGGCGGCGTCGACCCACGGGGACCCATCGCTCGGTTTCTGACCAACGCGTTCGATCTGGGACAGGACACCCTCACGTACGCCAACACCGTCGACTCGGCGGTCACGTTTCTGGTCGTCTTCGTCGCGGTGTACCTCGCGGGACGACTCCTCGTCCTGCCGGTAGCCGGTCGCCTGCTCGACAACCGAGGGCTGGAGGCGCACGCCCAGAAGCCGCTCCGCAAACTGCTCGGCGTCGTTATCGTCTTCGTCGCCGTCGGCGTCGCCTTCGCCGCCGCCGGGTTCGGGAACATTCTCACCGCGCTGGCGACCATCGGTGCGGCGGCGACGCTCGCTATCGGTTTCGCGATGCAGGACGTCATCGCCAACTTCGTCGCGGGCGTGTTCATCTTCACCGACAAACCGTTCCGCATCGGCGACTGGATCGAGTGGGAGGGTAACTCCGGCATCGTCGAGGACATCAGCTTCCGCGTCACCCGCGTCCGGACGTTCGACAACGAACTGCTGACGGTGCCGAACTCCCACCTCACCGACGGCGTCATCAAGAACCCCGTCGCGAAGGGGAAACTCCGCCTGCAGGTGCCGTTCGGCATCGGTTACGGCGACGACATCGAGAAAGCGACGACTATCATCCTCGAAGAAGCCGAGACGCGCGACGACATCCTCGCCGACCCCGAGCCGTCGGTCCGCCTGACGGAACTCGGCGACTCGGCGGTCGTCCTCAAGTCGCGCATCTGGATTTCGCAACCGAGTCGCTCGGACTTCGTGAAGACCCGCGGCGAGTACGTGACGGCCGTGAAACAGCGGTTCGACGCCGAGGGAATCAACATCCCGTTCCCGAACCGCACCCTCACGGGGTCGCTCGACATCGAGGGGCTGGACCGCGTGATGTCACGCGCCGACGACTGAACGGCGTCGAACGTCCCGTTTCCTTCGTTAGCGGTCCACCGACCCGAGCACGATGTCGAGACTACCGAGCGACGCGATGAGGTCGGGGACGTACTCGCCGTTCGACATCTCCGGCAGCGAGTGGAGGTTGTTGAAACACGGACTCCGAATCTTGAAGCGCGCGGGCGAGTCCGTCCCGTCGGCGCGGATGTAGATACCCATCTCGCCTTTGGCCGCTTCGACTGCCTTGTACGTCTCCGTGTCGTCGTCGGGGCGGAGCGTCCGCGGCACGTTCGACTGGATGTCTCGCTCGTCCTCGGGCCAGTCTTCGAGGATGTCGATGCACTGACCGACGATCTTCGCCGACTCCTCGACCTCGCGGAGGCGGACGAGCAACCGCGAGTAGTTGTCGCAGCCGTCCTCGACGCAGACGTTCCAGTCGAGTTCCGGGTAGTAGCCGTAGGGGTCGTCGCGGCGCAGGTCGTAGTCGATGCCCGAGGCGCGGGCGACGGGACCGGTGACGCCGTAGCTCTTGGCGACCTCGGGGGGCAACACGCCGGTGCCGACGGTGCGCGACTGCAGAATCTCGTTGCCGGTGATGAGGTCGTGGTACTCTTCGAGCGTCGGCGGCAACTCTTCGAGGAAATCTCTGACTTTCTCGAAGAACTCCTCGCGGGGTTCGGGGAGGTCCCAGACCACACCACCCAAGCGGAAGTAGTAGAACATCATCCGCTGACCCGTCAGGTCCTCCATGATGTTCTGAACCTTCTCGCGGTCGCGGACGGCGTACATGAAAATAGCAGTAAAATCGCCGTACACGTCGAGCGCGAACGTGCCGACGGCGAGGAAGTGACCGAGCATCCGTCCGAGTTCGACCGACATCGTCCGGAGCACGTCCGCATACTCGGGCACGTCGAGGTCGGCCAGATCCTCGATAGCCCGCGCGACGGCCCACTCGTTGGGGATGTTCGCGGTGTAGTCCCAGCGGTCCGAGTACGGGATTATCTGGTAGCGGTAGGTACCCTGCTGGCACATCTGCTCCTCGCAGCGATGGAGGTAGCCGATGTCGGGGTCTACGTGGGCGACCTGCTCGCCGTCGAGGATGCAGTTGAGGTGTAGCACGCCGTGGGTCGCCGGGTGGTGCGGCCCGATGTTCAGGAGCATCGTGTCGGTGTCCTGGTCGTCCTCGCCGGGGATTCGACGGTCCTCCTGAAGCGGATTCGTGTTCTCCCGGAGCGTGACGATCTGCGGTCGGTCCTGGTCGTAGTCGAGCGAGAGGGGGTGCCCTTGCCACGTCTCAGGGAGGAGGATGCGCCGGAGGTCGGGGTGGCCCTCGTACTCGATACCCACCAGGTCGTACGCTTCTCGCTCGTGCCAGTCGGCGGTCCGGAACACGGGTTCGGCCGACTGACTCACCGGCCGCTCCGTCGGCGTCGGCACGACGACGCTCACCTCGTCGGTCGGGTCGGCGTACTTCTTCAGGTGATAGATGCTCTCGTAGCGGTCGTCGTACTCCTGCGCGGAGAGACAGGAGAGGTGGTCGAACCCGGCCTCCTCCTTTAGTGTCGAGAGGACGTCTCGGACGGTGTCGGGGCGGACGACGAACGCCGGGGCGTTCTTGTGATCGTCGCGGTCGACGACGAGGTCGCCGAGCAGGTCGGCGAGTTCCTCCTCGGACGTCTGTTCGACGGCGGGCGTCGTCCCCTGTGACTCCGACTCTTCGAGGCTCACGCCGACGCACCGCCGCTCACCGCGGGAACGTCGCCGCTCTCTCGCGCGGTTCGTCTCTCGGTGTGTGGGGTCGAACGCGTCGGCGTCGGGGGGTGATCGTCTCGTAGCATCGGTGAGCTCCCGGTAGCGACGGACTGTCGCGGTGGTCCGGAGCGCGGGGGGCCGCCTGACGGGCCGTCGGTTTCCTTACTGAGGGTCCGCTGCGACCGCTGAAAAGAATTGTCAGAAAATAATGAGAAACTCCACAGCAGCGAACAGACGGACGGGTCTGAGTGTCTCGTCCGAGAGAAGGAGACGGAGGCGTTATTCGTCGAGCGTGCCTTACTCCGTGGTCGTCCGCTCTGGTAACCACCGTCTCAGGCAACTGTCGTCTTTCGTCACTCGTCTACGAGTCCTCCGGTTGGTCGATGTCAGTCCCCTCTACAGGCGTCGAATTCTTGCCTTCCGGGTCGCCGCCGTCGGCGGTTATCGGTCCGCGTCGCTCGCGTCGCCAGACCCACTCGCGCGACAGGAGCCCCTGCGGTTCGATGTCCCACGGGTCGTCGCCGACGATGGGTCCTTCGTACCGCGACTGAATCATGTTCACGAGCCAGATGACCTGACCGAGTCCGAGCAGGAACGCGCCGAGCGTCGCGACCTGATTGAGCGTGGCGAACTGCGGCAGGTACGTCGCGTAGCGGCGCGGCATACCGCCGTAGCCGAGCAGAATGAGCGACAGGAACGTCACGTTGACGCCGACCATCGACAGCCAGAAGTGCCACTTGCCGAGTTTGCGTTGGTACATCCGCCCGGTGACGAGCGGGAACCAGTAGTACGTTCGCGCCATGAGCGCGAACAGAATCGCGCCCGCGACGATGTAGTGGAAGTGACCGACGACGTAGTGGGTGTCGTGCAGCACGAGGTCGACGGGGATAGAGGCGAGAAAGACGCCGGTGACGCCCCCGATGATGAAGTTCGAGACGAACCCGACACAGAACAGCATCGGCGTCGTCAGTCGGAGACTACCGTTCCACATCGTCGCCATCCAGTTGAACGTCTTGACGGCGCTCGGAATGGCGATAGCGAGCGAGACGGACATGAACGAGGCGCGGAGACGCGGGTCCATCCCGGTCGAGAACATGTGGTGCGCCCAGACGCCGAACGAGAGCACGCCGATGGCGAGCGTCGAGTAGACGACGAACTTGAAGCCGAACAGCCGCCGGCCCGCGAAGCGCGGGAGGACGTAGCTGATGATCCCCATCGGCGGCAGGACGATGATGTACACTTCGGGGTGACCGAAGAACCAGAACAGGTGCTGCCAGAGGATGGGGCCGCCGCCCTCGCCCGCGGCGAAGAACGTCGTGCCGAAGTTCCGGTCGAAGAGCAACATGAGCAGCGCGCTCCCGAGCGTCGGGAAGGCGAAGAGAATGAGCCCCGACTGCGTGAGGACGGTCCACGAGATGATGTCGAGGTTCGCCCACGTCACGCCCTCGCCGCGCTCGGCGATGATGGTCACGATGAAGTTTATCGCCCCCATCGTCGTGGAGACGCCCGAGAGGTGCAGACCGAGCAGGATGAGGTTGATACTGATTGCCGACTCGGTCACCGACAGCGGCGGGTACAGCGTCCACCCCGTCTGCGCCGGGTCGAATCCGAAGGGGACGAGCAACACCCCGCTCCAGATGAGCAGCGCGGCGGGCGGCAACAACCAGAAGGCGATGGCGTTGATGCGCGGGAACGCCATGTCGTTGGCCTCGATGAGAAGCGGGATGAAGTAGTTCGCGAAGGCCGCGATACCCGGCGTCGCGACCAGAAACAGCATCGTGATGCCGTGCGTCGTCAAAAACCCGTTGTACAGCGCCGGTTCGAGGAGCACGGTCTCGGGCGTGAACAGCTCCGCGCGCATCAGCATGATAGCTGTCCCAGCCCAGAACAGCGCTACTGTCGAGAAGACGCCGTAGAGGATACCGATGTCCTTGTGGTCGACGGTTGTCAGCCACCGGAGGAGTCCGCCCGGCTTCTCCGCGTGGACGCGTTCGCGTCGCTCCGCAGTCTCTCCGCTTCCGACACCGAGCGGCGTCGTCTGTCGCCAACTCCCGACGCGCGTCAACCAGAGCGCGACGCCGACGAGGAACAGCCCCATCAAAACTGTCAACAGCAGTTGGGCGTTGAACCCGAGCTGGAGGACGAGTCGGTCTGCGACGACGTTCACGGCGGACCAGCCCAGTTGTAGCGCACGACGAAGTCATCGACACGGCCGTGTCCGCGGTCGACCGCGTAGCTGTGCGTCCTCGCTCGGCCGTCTCCGGTGTCAGTTGGTCTGGTTTCTACATCCATTGTCGGCTCCACGTCCCCCTCGCCGCGTGTTCGGTCGCACGGGTCGGTGTCGGGCTCTTCAGGGTGGTTTCAGAACGGGTTGCGAAAAATATTATCAGCTAATTGGTAGAAAGTCAACCGACAGGTAGCGTCACGGACGACGGTAAGAGAAGGAGAAACGAGTGTCTCGGACGTCGAACGTCAGTCGAGCAACTGCGCGGCGATGGTGTTGCGCAGAATCTCGCTCGTGCCCTCGTAAATCTCGTTGAGTTTCGCGTCCCGGTAGTAGCGCTCAACGGCGAAATCCGTCGTGTAGCCGTAGCCGCCGTGAATCTGGATTCCCTCGTTTGCCACCTCGCGGCTGATCTCGCTGGCGTACAGTTTCGCCTGCGCGGCCTCCTTGATGAAGTCCTCGCCGCGAATCTTCTTGTCCGCCGCTCGGTGCATGAGGAGCTTGGCGGCCTGCACCTTCGTGTCCATGTCGGCCAGTTTGTGCTGGATGGACTGGAAGCCGGAGATGGGCTGGTCGAACTGCTCGCGCTCCTGCGAGTACTGGAGCGCGTCGTCCAGTGCGGCGCGGGCGATGCCGACGGAGCGCGCGGCGATGGTGATGCGCCCGCCGTTGAGCGTCTTCAGCGCGTGAACGAAGCCGTCGCCCTCCTCGCCGAGCAGGCGGTCCTCGGGGATGCGCATCCCGTCGAAGCGGAGTTCGGCGGTCGGACAGCCCTTGTCGCCGAGTTTGTGCTCGGTGCCTTCGACGACGAAACCGTCGTCCTCCTCGGGGCGGACGATGAAGGAGCTAATACCCTTGTTTCCGGCGTCGGGGTCGGTCTTCGCGAAGAGGGTGACCGTGTCGGCGACCGAGCCGTTCGAGATCCACAGTTTGCCGCCGTCGACGACGTACTCGTCGCCGTCCTTTTCGGCCGTCGTCGTCATCGAGGGGACGTCGCTGCCCGCGCCCGCCTCCGAGAGCGCGAACGCGCCGATGTCCTCGCCGGTGTTCAGCGGCGTGAGGTACTCCTGCTTCTGGTCCTCGTCGCCGAAGGCGTACACCATGTTGCCCGCGAGGCTGGTGTGGGCGGCGACGACGGTTCCCAGGCCGCCGCTGCCGCGCGAGATCTCTTCGAGGCCGATGGCGTAGGAGTGGTAATCGAGACCCGCACCGCCGTACTCCTCGGGGAACGGCATCCCCATCAACCCGAGTTCGGCCATCTCGGAGACGAGGTCGGCGGGGAACTCGTCGCTCTCGTCGATGTCGGCGGCGACGGGCCGAATCTCCTCGTCGACGAACTCCGCGACCATGTCGCGAATCTGCTTCTGCTCCGCGGAGAGCTGGAAGTCCATACTCCGGTCTTTCACCGTCTTCCGTTTAGGTTTTCCGGGTGCAGGACGCGAGGACGACGAAACGCGGGGAGTTGCCACGAGGCTTTTTATGTCTCCTTCCGTAAGCAGGGATACTTCGGATGCCTGAAGACGCAGATGCCCGACCGCCCGGGAACGACGCAGACTTGCAGTGGTGTCACGACGCCGTCCAAGGCGTTTCGAGGACGTTCGCACTCACCGTGCGCGTCCTCGACGAGCCGATGTCATCGTACATCTGTCTCGGCTACCTCGTCTGCCGTATCGCCGATACCGTCGAAGACGCCGAGCACATCCCTGCCGACGAGCAAGCACGCTTGCTCCGCCTGTACGACGCGGTGCTCGACCCTGCAGACGAGACGAGTATCGAACAGTTCGCCGAGGCAGTCGCTTCGTGGGTACCCGCGCCCGAGGCTCGAAACGACGATTGGGAGGTCGTCGCCGAGTCGCCGCGCGTATTCGCGACGTTCGAGTCGCTTCCCGACGACGTTCGGAACGCCGTGACGCCGCCGGCCCGCGAACTCGTCCAGGGGATGGCGATGTTCGTCGAGCGCTACGCCGATACGGACGGCCTCCGCATCCAGTCGCGCGAGGAACTCGAAGAGTACTGCTACTACGCCGCCGGAACCGTCGGAAATCTCATCACCAACCTCGTCACTCGCGGCGACATCGACTCCGAGCGCCGCAAGCGCCTCTACAACACCGCCGAGGAGTTCGGCCTCCTCCTCCAACTGGTCAACATCTCCAAGGACGTCTACGACGACTACACCGAGGAGAACAACGTCTACCTCCCGGCCGAGTGGCTCGAAGACGAAGGTGTCCCCCAAGACGAGGTCGTCGACCCCGCGAACAAGGCGGGCGCGACGAACGTCGTCCGCCGGACGGCCTCGCACGCTCGGACGTTCCTCGACGACGCGCAGACGTACCTCGAAACGGTGCCGACCACCGACGGCAACACCCTCGCCGCGTGGGCGATTCCGTTCCTCCTCGCCGTCGGGACGCTCCGCGAACTCTCGGCGAACCCCGAGGACGCGCTCACCAGCCACGGCGTGAAAGTCTCTCGACAGGAGGTGTTCGCCGTCGTCGGCGCGATGACGAACGAGGGGCGGCACTCGCTGGCCGAACTCCGCGAGGCCATCTCGCGAGCGCCGTACCACCGGGTCGCCCAGCAAGCGGACTGACGCGTCGCCTCGCAGACGGACCGACCGCTGGTACGCCGAACGCACGCTTCGACGCGGGCGACTTCCGGGACGTTTAACCTGCAGTCGCGCACGCCTTCTGGCATGAAAGCCACCGCGCGAGCACACCCGATTCAAGGTCTCGTGAAGTACCACGGGATGCGCGACCCGAAACTCCGACTGCCGTACCACGACAGTATCAGCGTCTGCACCGCGCCCTCGTCCACGACCACGACCGTCGAGTTCGACCCCGACGCCGACGAGGACATCTTTCTCATCGACGGCGAGGCGGTCGAGGGCCGCGGCGCAGAGCGAATTCAGGCCGTCGTCGACCACACCCGCGAGTTGGCAGGCATCGACTACGCCGTGCGCTTCGAGAGCGAGAACAACTTCCCCTCGAACGTCGGGTTCGGTTCCTCTTCCTCTGGTTTCGCCGCCGCCGCGATGGCGCTCTCGGAGGCCGCGGGTCTCGACCTGACGCGCCCGGAAATCTCGACTATCGCCCGCCGCGGCTCCTCTTCGGCTGCTCGCGCCGTCACGGGCGCGTTCTCACAGCTCTACACCGGACTGAACGACGACGACTGCCGCTCCGAGCGCATCGAAACCGAGTTGGAAGACGACCTCCGCATCGTCGCGGGACTGGTGCCCGCGTACAAAGAGACCGAGCAGGCCCACGAGGAGGCCGCCGAGAGCCACATGTTCCAGGCACGGATGGCGCACATCCACGGCCAAATCGCCGAGATGCGCGACGCGCTCCGCGCTGCCGACTTCGACCGAACGTTCGAGTTGGCCGAGCACGACTCGCTGTCGCTGACGGCGACGACGATGACCGGTCCCTCGGGGTGGGTGTACTGGCAACCGGAGACCATCGCCATCTTCAACGCCGTCCGCGAACTCCGCGACGAGGGCGTGCCGGTGTACTTCTCGACGGACACCGGCGCGAGCGTCTACGTGAACACGAAAGCCGACTACGCCGACGAAGTCGAGCGGGCGATTTCGGACTGCGGCGTCGAGACGATGGTGTGGGAGGTCGGCGGCCCCGCCAAGATTCTCCCTGAATCGGACGCGCTGTTCTGAGGCGGACACGCCGGACCGTTCGACCACGCTGGGTCGTCCGATCACGTCCGCATTACCGGAGTTGTCGTCGAACGAGGCGTCCCTCCGGTGACGATCGAGTGACGTGACAGACTCTCGTTACATCCGACGGTCGATCTGCTAACGCTACTGAACCTCGTCTCCGACAGTATCGGAAAGTGTGAAGGGTGTTACCACCCGACATCCGTCTGGATTTCGACGCGTTCGACGGAACCGACTCGGCGGGTCCACGATGGCGTTCACGAAATCCGGAGGAGACAATGGTATCAGACCAGACGCGAGCGGAGATAGAAGCGTATCTCGGGCAGGTACCCAGTTGGCTCGACGCGCTCTCAGAGCCTGCTGCCGACCACAGTTGGGGAGTCGTCCGTGACCTCGAACTCGGCGAGACGGAACTACCGAACCGGGAGAAGGCGCTCGTCGCACTCGGGGCCGCGGCGGCGATGAACTGTCCGTACTGCATCCACTTCCACGGGGAGGAGGCGCGATTGGAGGGAGTCGACGAGACGGGTCGCAGCGAGGCCGTCAACGTCGCCGCCAACGTTCGATACTTCTCGACGATCCTTCACGGTGCGGAGGTCGACCTCGACGAGTTCAGAGCGGAGACGAGCGAAATCGTCGACTACATCGAAGAACAGGGGGCGGAAGCGGCCGGCGCCGACTGAGTCGGCTTCACCACGGTCTTTTTTCACGAACCGAGTGGGAAGCGGAGCGGTGAAGCGAAACTGTTCGAGAGCGAACTCCCGACGAGCGGGGGCGAGACTGTTGCCGTGTGCGAGATACGTCGTCGGTCAGACGAACCGTTCGGGTCGTCCGGTCAACCGACCGGGTCGGAAGTGGTGGTTACATTTCGGGCATCGAACGTCCGCGCTAACGTACTCGGGTACCTCGAAGCGGTTCTTGCAGTCGGAACATCGAACGATCATTGCCAGTTGCTACCGTGAGGAATGGGAAATAACAGTTGGTCTGGAAACACGACAGTCCGGTACTGCTGTACAAACGTGGCCGAATCCGGAGACGCTCGCGGCGTCAGGCGGCGGGCGTCGCAGTCTCCTCGAGGGCCGAGTCGGAGGTGTACCGAATCGCGTCGCCGAGCGCTACCCACCCCGTACAGAACGTGACGAGGAACAGCAGCCACATCACGTCGAACCCCGAGAGCGCGGTGAGCGTCTCACCGACGACGAACGTCGCGACGAGGACGACCGGAGCGACTATCAGGAGCGCGGCGGCGCGCCCCGCGAGACCGGCTCGTCGCAGAGCAATCGCGAACACGAGCGACCCGAGTACGGCCACCAAGAGGCCGAAGAACACAAGTCCACCGCTCTGCGTCGCTTCACCGGCCGGGCCGGTGTAGAGAGTGCTCCAGAGCCCACCGACGGTCATCGAGAGGAACCCGAGACCGGCGATGACCGTTCCCGCGAGGCCGAGGCGGCCGTAGATGTCACCGTAGCGCGTGTAGAGTGCTGCGGCTCCGACGAGGAGCAACAGCGCGCCGATGGTGAGCATCGACCACGTAGCCACGTATTCGGCCGTGGCGGGCGTCTCGGTGAACGCGGTGACGTTGTCGAGTATCGTCCCCGCCAACACCGCGCCGCCGCCGACCATCGCCCCGATACCGGCGGTTCTGACCCATCTCTCCGTTCGTTTCGCTTCGACTGTCTTACTGCGTACACTCACGTATCTCACCGATTCCGTAGAACCGGGGAGTACGTCGTCTCAGGAGATAATGGTGTCTCTCGGAACCGTTCGATGCTTGGTACGAAGACAGAGAGTGTCGAGGAAAGCGAAGGGAGAAGTTTGAGCGGGTCGGTCGATACCGCCACTATGTCGTCGGCGCCGCGAGTGTCGAGAAGTTCGAGTCCCCGCAGACGGCGCAGCGTCGTGGAGCGGTCCGTGACGCAGTCGCCATCACCACTCCACAGTGTCTGCAAGCGTGTGTAAACTGTCGGTCGGCCATGGTTGTCGACCCGAGTTTGGTAACGTCGCCCGAGGGGATAAGACGGACAGATTGCAACGACACACGAGTTTCTTCGGACGAACCAGCCGCGAGAAACGTCACGGACGGCCCACACCCTCTTTGCACAGTGGTCCTAACCTCCGGCCATGAGAGTCGCCGTACTCGGTGCCGGTTACGCCGGTTTGGCCCTCGCGCAACGTCTCGAACGTCGCCTCCCTGCGCCCGTCGATATCGTCGTCGTCGACGAGTCGCCGACACACCTCGTCCAACACGAAGTCCACCGCGTCATCCGTCGCCCCGGCGTCGCCGAGGCGATCACGCTTCCGTTGCGTGACGTACTGGACCGCGCCGAAATCGTCACCGAGCGCGTCGAGCGGGTCGACACCGAGGCGGGTTTCGCGGAACTCGCCGACGGGACGGAGCTAGAGTACGACTACGGTGCAGTCTGTCTCGGCGCGGAGACGAACTTTTACGACCTCTCGGGCGTCGAGGAACACGCGCTGCCGCTGAAGCGTGTTCACCACGCGGAAGCGATTCGCGAACGATTCCTCGACGTCTGCGCCTCCGGCGGCACCGCCGTCGTCGGCGGCGCGGGGCTCTCGGGCGTGCAGACGGCGGGTGAACTCGCTACGCTCGCACAGGAGCGCGCCGCGTCCGAGCGCGTCGACATCGTCCTCCTCGAACAGTTCGACAGCGTCGCGCCCTCTTTTCCGGAGCACTTCCAACGGGCCGTCCACGACGAACTCGAAGCCCGCAACGTGGAGATTCGGACGAACACGCCGGTCCAGCGCGCCGATGCAGAACGCATCGAACTGACCGACGGAACCCTCCCGTACGACCTGTTCGTCTGGACGGGCGGTATCCGCGGCACGGACGCGATGGACGGTGAGCGACCGGTCGTCCGCAACGACCTCCGACTCACCGACCGGACGTTCGTCGTCGGCGACGCCGCCCGCGCCCTCGACGCCGACGGTCAGGCGGTCCCCGCAAGCGCCTCCGCGGCGATTCGCGAGGCGGGAACGGTGGCGCAGAACCTCGAACGGGTCGTGAACGCCGAACTCGACGGCAGGGGAACCGGCTTCGAGGTCCGGATGAAGCCGTACCGGTTCGAGATTCCGGGTTGGATCGTCTCGGTCGGCGACGGGGCGGTGGCGCAGGTCGGTCCGAAGGTGGTCACCGGTCCGGCGGCGAAGGCGATGAAGACGACCGTCGGCGCGGGCTACCTTGGGTCGGTACGGGCGGTGGAGAAGGTGGCGGAACTGGTCGAAGCGGAACTGGATGCGTAGTTCTCGGGTCTCGGCCGTCGACCCAGGGTACGCGGCGACGAAGGTTCAAGTGCGGAGACGGGACCACCTCCAGACGTGTCCTGACGACCGACCGCGAGCGCACAGCGGGTGTGCGGCCGACCGCTCGCGGACGCCGACCTTCGAACCGGCCGCCTGTTAGCCAGTAGTACGGGTGGAAAAACCGGTACTCTACGACTGCGCCGCCGTGACCAGTTCTCTAACCCGCGGCTCGTCCACGGGGTTCGTCGTCTCCCCGTTCCGTTTGAGCGCCGTCCCCACGATGACTCCGTCGGCGACGCCCAGCAGTTCGGAGACGCTCTCGACGGTCGTCCCGCTGCCGACGACGACGGGCGCGTCGACGGCGAGATCGTCGCGACGAGTGACGACTTCGCGGAGTCGTTCGCGGTCGACCGCCTCGCCGGTGCCGACGCCGGAGACGACGACACCGTCGGCCAACCCGCGTTCGAGTGTCTCGGCGACGATTTCAGCCGTCTCACGGGGCGTCACCGGCGCTGAGTGCTTCACGTCGACGTCGGCGAGAACGGCCACGTCGGCGTCGAGTCGCTCCCGGAGACGCATCGTCTCGTGGGCGCGTCCGGCGACGATTCCCTGGTCGGTCACCCGCGCACCGGTGTGGACGTTCACGCGGAGGAACGACGCGCCGGTCGCTGCCGCCACCGAGAGCGCCGCTTCCGCGTCGTTTCGGAGGACGTTGACGCCGACGGGGACCGACACCGCCTCGCGAACCGCGCCGACGAGCGCGGTCATCGATGCGACGGTGTGCGTGGGGACATCGTCGGGATAAAACGGCGCGTCCCCGAAGTTCTCGACCATCACGGCATCGACACCGCCGGATTCGAGCGCGGTAGCGTCGGCTATCGCTCGGTCGACGAGTTCGGCACGATCGCCACCGAACTCGGGTGCTCCCGGTAGCGGCGGGAGGTGGACCATCCCGATTACCGGTTCGTCGAGCGAGAGGAAGTCGTTCATAGGCGCTTCTCGCGGAGGAACCTAAAAGAGGCGGCGAGTTCGAACTCGCCGTTCGAGACGAACCGATGCGTATAATCGGCAGTTCGAGAGACGACCGTGTTATGGCCGAGACGATTCGACACGAGGAGAACGCGTTCACCGCGGTGTGCGAACGACTGCCGGAGATCGCGCGCATCAACGACCAGGCGCTGATGTGCGCGACCGCCGCCGCGTTCTTCGAGGGGCACGAAGACTACTTCTGGACCGCGCCCGCCGCGTCGAGTTACGCCCACCACAACCTCTACTGCTGCGGCGAACGCGGCCTCTGGATACACACGAAGATGGTGTTCGCCGCGTACGAGCGACTCGTCGACTCGTATCTCGAACAGGGGCTCCTCGGCGACTCCGAGGCGAATCTCGGCCGCGCTGCGTGTCTGCTCCACGACGTGAAGAAGTACGGCGACGAGTACGTGGACGGCGACCACGCCGACCGCGACCACGACGTGCAGGCCGCCGACTGGATTCGCGCGGAAGCGACTCTCGACTCACCCGTCGCCGACGCCGTCGAACGCCACATGGGGCCGTGGTACGAGGGTCCCGAACCGGAGACGCCGCTCCAGCAACTCGTCCACCTCGCGGACATGACTGCGTCGACGAAGAACGCGACAGTCGGCGTCTACCAACCGCACGAGAGGATCCGGTCGCTCTACCCGTCGATTCCGGAAGCCACGTTCTGAGGTCGATGCCGGGTAGTCGTCGAACTACGTCACGCCGCCGTCTTGGCGGTCGAACTGCCCGTACGCCCCGTCAGACAGAATTCGTCGAAGTTCGTCGACGACGTCCCACACGTCCTCGTGACTGTTGTACAGCGGCGCGGGGCAGATGCGGACGACGTTCGGCGGACGGTAGTCGACGACGATGTCTCGCTCTTTGAGCGCGAGGCTCACCCGATACGCCTCGGGGTGTTCGACGGCGACGTGGCCGCCGCGGCGGTCGGGGTCTCGGGGTGTCCCGACCTCGCAATCGTAGTCCGACTCCGAGAGCGTGTCGACGAGTTCGACGAGGTAGTCGGTGAGCGAGACGGATTTCTCGCGGACGGTCTCGATGCCCGCCTCCTCGAACATCCGAAGCGAACCCTCCAGCGGCGCGGCGCTGAGCATCGGCACCGTTCCAATCTGCCACGCGCCCGCGTCGTCTGCGGGGGTAAACGTGAGTTCCATGTCGAACTGCGTCGCCTTGTCGTGGCCCCACCAGCCAGCCAGCGCCGGCGTCGTTCCGAAGTGCTCGCGGTTGACGTACAGTCCCGCGATTGCGCCGGGACCTGCACTCAGGTACTTGTAGTTGCACCAGACGGCGAAGTCGACACCGACGCCCGAGAGATCGTGGTCGATTGCGCCGACCGAGTGCGCGAGGTCGAACCCGGCGAGGATGCCGCGCTCGTGGGCTTCCTCGGTGAGTCGTTCGATATCGAGCAGTTGGCCGCTGCGGTAGAGCACCGACGGCAGAAAGACGATGCCTGGGTCGTGGGCGGCCATCGCGGCGACGACGTCGTCTTCGTCGATGGTTCGACTGTCCCGACTCTCGACGGCGACGAGGTGCTCGTCGGGGTCGTGACCGCGCTGGCGCAGTTGGGCGCGAATCGCGTAGTGGTCGGTCGGGAAGTCGAGATCGTCGACCACGACCGTCGGCGAGTCGATGACATCGAGGAAGGTGCCGACGAGCGTGTGGATGTTCACCGTCGTCGAGTTGGCGACGACGACTTCGTCCTCCTCGGCCCCGACGAGCGGCGCGGTCATCGATCCGAGTCGCTCGGCGTAGGTGAACCACGGTTCGTCGGCGTCGGTCCAGCCGCGAATCCCGAGTTCGCGCCACTCGTCGACGACGCGGTCGAGGGTCCGCTCGGCGTCCTCGGAGATGGGACCGAGCGAGTTGCCGTCCATGTACTGGCCGTCGGGAACGTCGAATCGGTCGGCGAACTCTGAGAGGGGGTCGTCGCGGTCCAACTCCCGGGCGGTCTCGCGGGACGGGAAGTCGCTCATACCCGAGACTGCGCGGCGGCCGATATAGATGTGGTCGAAGCGGAACGTCGGGCGATGGGAATGACGGCACCGTTTTACTCGCCGCGTCCGCACGCCCGGTATGTCCGACCTCGGGAAGGTAGCCCCGGAGTTCTTCGACGAGTATCTGTATCCGCGCCTCGGCGCGTCCCGAGACGACGTCGCACTCGGCCCGAAACACGGCGTCGACTTCGGACTGCTCGACGTCGACGGCACCGCCGTCGTCCTCGCCACCGATCCGGTTTCCGTCCTTCCTGACCTCGGCTTCGACCGGGCCGGGCGGTTCGCGCTGCACATCGTCCTCGCTGATGTCGCCGTCTCGGGACTCGCACCGTCGCATCTCGCCATCAGTTTCTCGCTGCCGCCCGAGATGACGGACGAGCAGTTCGCCGACCTCTGGGCTGCGATGGACGAGGAAGCAGCGGAGTTGGGAATCTCTATCGTCACGGGTCACACCGCCCGCTACGCCGGCTGTTCGTTCCCGTGGGTCGGTGCGGCGACAGCGCTGGCGGTCGGTGACCACGACGACGTGGTTCGCCCCGACGGCGCGCGACCCGGTGATAGCGTGCTCGTCACGAAGGGACCGGCGGTGGAGGCGACGGGATTGCTCACGACCCTGTTCGGCGACCGGATGGAACTTGCAGAGACGACGCTCGACGAGGCTCGGGCGCGACTCGACGAGACGCGGACGGTACGCGATGCCCGAGCGGCCGCCGACGCGGGCGGCGTAACCGCGATGCACGACGCGACGGAGGGTGGCTTGCAGGGCGCGCTGTGCGAAGTCGCCGAGAGCGCGGGTGTCCGTATCGACGCCGAGCGCAACGCAGTTCCGCTGCGGCCGGGCGTCGCCGAGACCTGCGAGTCCCTCGACATCGACCCGTGGCACGCGACGAGTTCGGGGACGCTCGTCCTGACCGTCGCGGAGTCCGCCGTCGACGACGTGGTTTCGGCGCTCGAAGGGCGGGGAACGCCCGTCGGTGTCGCCGGGACGGTGTCGGCGGGTGAAGGGGTGTACCTCGACGGCGAGCGCGTCGAACATCCGCGCGTCGACCCCTCGTGGGCGGTGTACGAGGCGTTCGCAACCGAAGACTGAGTCGGGGCTGTGTCGGCCTCGGAGGCTCCGTTGGCCGAGTCAAGGACTCCGTCGGCGGCCAGTCGGAGTCGCCACCGCGGCGGTCAGAGCCGTTCGACGAGTTCGACGACGTAGCCGTCGGGGTCTTCGACGAACGCGACGCGGCGGTCGATTTCGGCCATCGTCGTCGGTTCGGTCGCGACCGGTGGGTCGCTGTGGTCGACGAGGCGCTCGAACGTCTCATCGGTGCTGTCGACGCCGACGGCGAGGTGGTCGAACCCCCCGCAGGGACCAACCGCCGCGTCGCCGCCGCCGTCAACGTCGGACTTGAACTGGAACTCACCGTGGTCGCCGCCGACGTAGACGTTCCGAACGCCGTCGCTCGTGAACTCCCAGTTGTGTTCGAGGCCGAGACCGTCGACGTAGAAGTCGAGCGTCGATTCGATATCCGATACCCAGAGCGCCGTGTGAATCACGTCGTTCGTCACGGAGTTCCGGTTCGGGTTCCTCGCATAAACGTTGTCGCTACCGAGACGATTCCGGGGCTACTGACCGAGCGCCTGCCGAACGTCCTCTGCTACTGCATCCATCGCCCCCTCGACGACGTCGACGTCGTCGCTCAGGCTGAGAAAGCCGTGGACCATGCCTCGGATAGTGGCGGTGTTCGACGGCGACACCGGCCGCCGAGAGTCGCTCGGCGTCGGACCTCTCGCACGTCGCGCCGTTCTCCCATATCTCGCGCGCACGGGCGGCGCGCTTAGTCGTCAGGGTACCGTCGCGAAAAAGCCGAAATAGGGAGCGTTACCGGCTCGGCAGACCGCGCTGCGCCGAAGCCGCGATGATGAACACCGCGAACAGGGCAACGACGAGCCACTGGCCGGTCTGCGAAGTCAAGGCGTCGGCGACGACCCCCAAGAGGTCGAAGCCGACCGCCTGTCCGAGTGCGAACAGCAGCAGCACGAAGCCGATGATCGCGAGGCCGCTCCGAAGCGCCGCCTCCGCGAACCACGAAGACATGCGTTCGAGCGCACCCGGACGCTCCGTCCGTCGTTCTGCAGTCGCTGACGCGTGAGCATCGGCCGGTTCGTCGGCGTTTGCTTGGTTGTCGGCGGTGCCGGACTGACGGGCGTCGTTTCGTCCGTCTCCGCTATTTCGTGCTTGGGGCATGTTGTGTTCCCCGGTCGGGGAAGACGCCCGACGGGCAATAGTATGTGCAACTTAACGGAGGGTCAAGGGAGGGATACTATCAACCACGTTTGGAGGCGGAGACACCGAAAGAGCTACACGGGCGCTCTCGGAGTTGACAGCGAGAGATGGCCAGTTCCGACCCCACCGAAACGCTCGCCGCGACGTCCGGTTTTCGTCCCGTCGACGCGCCGTACGTCGGCGCAACGCTCTGGTTTCTCGGAACGCTTCTCGCGGGATTCGCCGGATACGAACTACTCGTCCACCAGTTGCGGTATCCGACGCTGTGGGGAGTCTCTACCGTGTTGCTGGTGTTCTCGGTCGTCGTTCTCGGGCAGTACCGCCTGCGATCACGGTACTGAATACCTCCGCTACCTCGGAAACGCTGCTCGGCCGGGTTACGGCCCGTTTGTGGACGGCGACGGAACAGCAGAGGGTAGTGTTCGCCGAAATGCGGTCTTTCGGCGTCTCGTCCGGTTTCTGTCGAACTCCGTACTGTTGGTAGCGGTGGTTCATCTCGTCCCGAGGCTATTTTTGTGCTTTCGTAGTACTCCCTCTCGGAGCGATGCCTAATCTCGACCAAACCGATTTGGGTATTTTGTATCTCTTACAGGAGGATGCCCGAAACGCGACGACCGCACAGATCGCAGAGCGAGTGGACGTCTCCGGGAGCACGGTCGCGAACCGGATTCACCAGCTCGAAGACCGAGGTATCATCAAGGGGTATCAACCGACTGTGGATTACGAGGCGACGGGGTTCGACAACCACTTCATCCTCGTCGGGTCCGTCGACTTCGAGGACCAGGAGTCGTTCGTCGACGAGGCGATGGAGGTCGACGGCGTCGTGACGGTTCGAGAGTTCATGACCAACGACGAGAACATCTCGATAGAAGTCGTCGCCCGATGCCGAGACTCTTTCAGAGAGACAACAGATACGCTGAAGTCTGTTGGATTCGAGATATCGAAGATCAAGATCATCACCGACCAGCACGAGCAACCCTTCAACCACTTCGGTGAGACGCTAGTCAGATGACATGAACATATTTCCTCGGAGAATATCTCGCTTGTTAGTCTCTGGTGCCCAAATTTACAGAAAATCGTCCTGAAACCGGCAATTTACCACCTTCCGACACATTTTAATTGGATAAAGCCGTTTGAAAGGTAGTGGCTTTCCAACGATCACAGCTCTCTACTGGCACGCTCTGTGACGATATCGTAGAACAGATCGCCGAACTCGAGGGAGTCGACCCGCTGACTCTTCCACCACTATTCGAGACGATCGACGCGGAGTTACTGACGAGGCTCTACGAATCTCGGTCCGGCGACGCGGAACTCTCTATCTCGTTCGTGTACGCTGGGTACACCGTCTCCGTTCGCCACGACGGGGCGCTGGAGGTGGTGCCGAAAGAACGCACCGCGGTCAAGAGTACGTGAGCCGCCGTGAGGCACGGAAGCTCGATACTAGAGTCAAACGAGGGCTCGGACGCTCACGTTCTCGTGAATCGGCGTCCGGTAACGACGGTTCGAGGGGTATGGATAGAACAGTAGTCACGTGTTCCAGATGCGGACAGGTGTACTCCGCGCGAATCGGCGACGAAGGTTCGATAGTGCTTCCGACGGAGAACCAAAACTGTCCGAAGTGCGGCGAGGTCGAATTCGTCGAGGTTCAGCTGGACGGTGTGGGCATCGACACCGACGACTCGACCGGCGAGAATGGCCGTCGAGACGAGGCGTAACGGAGTGAACCGGATACTTCGAGGTCGTGCCCACAGTCGCTCGTTGCTCTCGTCGGCTCGACACCTGTCGTGAGTGACGGCTCTCTACGCTCCGGTATTCGCCGCAGAGCAGTAGGTGCTGCAGCCTCGGAGTCGAGGGCCGAAAAATCGGTCGTGGGTGTTTGAGACGGCCGAAATCGGCCGCTTCAGAACGGTGAGGCAAACGGGGTTGGCGTGGAAACGACCGCTGACCTCGACCTCGTCGACCCTAACCACGCACTCGAACTGCAGATCGCCAACTGTCCGCCCCTCCCTTCGGCTCAATCGTCCGTAATTCGATTGACGCCTCGATGAAGTACGTGGACTGACACACGTCCACTTCCCAACTCCGAGGCTTTGTCCCTCAACCGTTCGATGAGATCTTCACTTAGCTGGCCATACACGTCGATGGATTCGAGGTCGATGAACTCGCCGATCGGGGGGAACTTCGGGCCCGCGACCTCCATGTGAAATTCCAATGATGCCTGATCAGCGTGCATATGCACCACGGTCATCCGGTCCCCGTCGGCGCTGAAGTAGACGTCGTACGCCAGTATTTCCGGTTCGTTGGCCTCGACGAAATCCACTAACTCCGCCATCGCCGGTTCGAGTTCATCTAACTTTCCGTCGTGCACCGTAGATCGGTCGAGATACAGGATGATATCGCTCATCTCGCGCCCCGTGTGAGAGGTCGTACCCGCGTTGTACCGCTTTCGGTGTCGGTCGCTACTGCTGATGCCATGGAACTCTCCCGTCGTTGCGCCCGGCACAACGGACTCTCCTCGAGCACCGGACCGTCGAATCAGGCGCTACTGGGTGACTACGTCCCGAACTACGTTAGTCGTTACCTCTTCACAAGGCATCGGGGGGACTCTCGGAGACGGTCGAACGAGTCGAGAGAGCCGACCGTCTGCGGTCTTGCTGGATATCCTCGCGGTGCTCAGTATCGGAACCGAAGGGAGATGAAACGGGACTCCGCTGTAGAGTCGCCAAAAACGTCAGTAGCCGTCGAGAAGGCGCCGATCGTCAGCGAATTAGTGACGGCCCGCAGTCTCGATTGCTTCTGAGCGCGTCGACCGAGGCAGAGGCGATTGCACTACTGACCAGAACCGCAGTTCCAAAGATGAGGACCGCGCTCACGATCTCGAGCGTTTCGACACCGTATACGGCACTCACCTGCTTACTCGCAGTAGCGACACTACCAGCGAGCAGCATACCTGCGAAGTAGCCCTTGACGTCGTCTTCGTGTACGAGGCGTGTCGCGCCTGCACCGATACGAGCGCCGAAAGCGCTCCCGAGAAGCAACGCGGCGACGACAGAGACGTCGACGGCGTTCGACTGAGCGTAAACGTACGTCCCGAACGCACCCGAAACGGTGATCTGGAGGATACTGGTCCCGGCGGCGACTGCCGTTGGAACGCCGAACCCGTAGATCATGGCGGGGAGCAGCAGGAACCCCCCACCGACGCCGAGACAGCCCGAGAGAACGCCTACTCCCACCCCGACAACAAGGATAACCCACACCGAGACGGTCGCCCCGCCCTGTAGCGACACCATCGGTGGGAGCTTAATGGTCTGAACCCTGGTAGCGACTCGGCCCGTTTCCACATCGGTACCGTCAGTACGAGCATCACGGAGGACAAAGAGCCCAACCGCACCGAGAAGTCCGACGTACATCCCGCTGATCACGACGTCGACGCTGCCGAGATCCGTCAGCAGGAACACGACTCGGGTGCCGACCTCGATGCCAAACGTCATTCCGGAGATCATCACCGCCGCCAGCGTGTAGCTGACCTGGCCGTGATCGCGGTGTCTGAGCGCACCGACGATACTGGTGCCGAAGACGAACGCGAGCCCGCTCCCGACAGCCACCGGTGCCGGATATCCGACCACCAGTAACGCCGGCGTCACGAGGAACGATCCACCCATTCCGAAGAATCCGAAGACGATGCCGATGAGCAGACCGAATCCGACGAAGAGACCGACCGTCACGATATCGAGACCGAGGAGTTCCATGATCAAGTGCTCGAAAGGATTTCACGGGCGGCCGGGCTAGCAACCCGCGCCAGCGTCCCGTAGCCGACGTACAGCACGAGTGCTTCCGCCATAACGTAACCGACCGTGGCAGCAGCCTGTCCGGACTCACCGAATACGGGAGCGACCACCAGGACGCTCGGTGGGACCACCATTGTACTCAGCAGTACGACCCTGGCTATCGATACCCGCCACTCGGCCGCCGGGAATTCAGCGTCCCGATCACTCATGGTATGCCCTGCCGTCGGCTTGAGCACTTCCGGACGGCGTGATGTTCTGGTTGAGCTCGAACAGGTTCGTCGGGTCGTACTCGTCTTTCAGTACGACCAATCGCTCGTACGTCGGTCCAAACGTGGCTCGCATCATATCGTCTCCCTCTTCGAGGAATCCGGGGAAGTTCAGGTACACCGAACCGTCAGAGAACTGGCGCATATCGTCGAGACAGTCGCGCACCCACTCGACGTTCGCGTCGTCGTTCTCCGGGCGCTCCCAGTTCGCTTCGACGCCCAGCAGAAAGGGCGCGTGCCGCCCCGCGAACGCGCTCTCCTCGGCGTCAACCCGAGCGATAGCCCCTCCTAATTGCCAGACATCGACCGTCGAAAGCGGGGAGGGAGCGACATCGGTCCAGTACGTGATACGATCAATGGCGGACTCCGACAGATCGTCGAGGTACAGCGACTTCCAGTAGTAGCGCATTCCGTCGGGGTAGTCCTCGTCGAACAGTTGCTGTACTTCCACGTACGGCATCGTCCCGCTGAAGTCGGCGATCGGTTCGGCGATCTCCCGCAGGGGCATCAGTACACGCTCGCCGTCCTCGACCGAGCCCGCATAACAACCCGCGATTGCGATCTTGGTTTCGTCCACCGCGTCCGCCGGAAAGCGTTCCTCGTCGGGCATCACACCCGACAATGTGAGCGTGCTGACCTCCGGGGGCGCAGCTGCGACGTACTCGCGGTACGCTCGCAGACACTCGGCCATCCGGTCTCCTGGGTAGAACACCAAACACATCACCACCTCGGGGCCGACTGGGTGGAGATCGAACTCGAAGCCGGTGACGATACCGAAGTTCCCGCCACCGCCGCGAATCCCCCAGAAGAGTTCCACGTTCTCGTCCTCGCTGGCGGTTAGGTACTCACCGCCTGCCGTGACTACGTCTACGGACGCGAGGTTGTCACAGGTCAAGCCATACTTACAGCGAAGGTGACCGATGCCGCCACCGAGAGTGAGCCCCGCGACGCCCGTCTCCGAGACAACCCCACCTGGCGTCGCCAGCCCGAACGCCTGGGTTTCGCGGTCCACGTCTGCCCACGTGGCACCGGCTTGAACCCACGCTGTTCGTGTGTTGGGATCTACCCGTACGCTCCGCATCTCCGAGAGGTCGATAACGAGTCCGTCGTCGCAGACGGCGGTCCCGGCGACGTTATGACCACCACCACGAACCGCTAACAGCAGTTCGTGTTCGCGGGTGAAGTTCACCGCGCTGACGACGTCGCCGACGCCCCGACACCGGGCGATCAGGGCCGGACGCTTGTCGATCTTCCCGTTCCACACCGCGCGCGCGTCGTCGTAGTCGGCACCGTCGGAACGAATCAGGTCGCCGTGGAATTCGGCTTCGAACTGTTCGATCTGTTCTGCGGGGATGTCGTGTTGTGCCATACAGATGTGGACGACAGCGCGGGTGTTGGCCTCTCCCATCGAGTAGGGTTCGGTGCCGAGAGGACCGTTTCAGACCGTGAGACGAATTTCGGAACGTGTACGGGATAGAATCACTATTAGTGACAGCCTCTGTCTAGCGAGTGAGTCACATGGATTCCTACCAAGACGACCGATTGGATGACGATGGCCGTCCGCCACCAGGCTCGCCGGTCCTGGAGGCGATTCTGGAAAACGAACGGAACCGTCGCTATCTCGGCCAGCGATTGGACGCCGCAGGCGACCGCGTCGATACGAACCTGCTCGGCGACATCGTCAGGCACGGCCCCGTCCTCGAAGTCCTGCTGGAGGAACCGCTCGATCGCCGGGAGATCGAAGCGTGCCTCGGCGTCTCGCGGGCGACGAGCCACCGCTACACGCAGTGGCTCGACGAGCAGGACTTCGTCGAGAAGGTCGACGGCCGATTCCAGTTGACCTGGCGCGGCGCAGTCATCGCCGAAGAGGTCCTCCGGTTCGAGGCGAACGTCCGGACCGCACACAGAATGACGCCGCTTCTGGATGCGGTCTGTGATGATCACCGGGACTTCGTCCTCGAACCGTTCGTGGACGCGACGATTACCGTCGCGGAACCGGATAATCCCTACAGGCCGATAGAGCGATTCATCGCGCTTGTCCGCGAGTCCGACACCTTCCGGGGGTTCAATACGACGCACATGGCTCCGTTGGTCCTCGGTGAGTTCCACCAGCGAGTGTTCGACGAAACCGACACCGAAATCATCTACCTGCCGCACATCGTCGAGAAACTATTCGAGACGTACCCCGAACGCGCCCGCGAGGCGATAGATCGGGGACACTTGACTCTCCGGACGCGCGAAGGCCTGCCGTACGGCCTCGCGCTGTTCGACGACCGTGTCGGAATCGGGGGCTACGACGAGACCACCGGGCTGATGCGGGTGTTCGTCGATACGG
This sequence comes from Haloprofundus halobius, assembly GCF_020097835.1. GTDB lineage: Archaea > Halobacteriota > Halobacteria > Halobacteriales > Haloferacaceae > Haloprofundus > Haloprofundus halobius. The sequence goes on along the minus strand of NZ_CP083666.1, from coordinate 1,296,720 downwards.
ACGATCCGATCGCGCGCGAGTGGGCCGAGCGCGTCTACGCATCGGTCAGAGCGGATTCCAATCCACTCGACGCGAAGTCAGATTTGAATCGGTGATCTGGTTTCGAGGAAAACGGAAACGCTTGACGAGCAGCCCCGTTACATCACCACGACTACCCTGAACGGTCTCCAGTCAGAGATTTCGTATGATGCATACAGGCGAGGGAGGAAACGGTGGTTGCCTTTCTCTAATTGATAACACGCCCTTGCTGCATACAGCGCACAGATCGTTCACGGACTGTTCGACTCAAGACGGGTCGTGCTTTCTGTGCAGACCGTGGAGATTTTTCACGAGATGGCTCTATGTGATTGCGTCACATAGACGACGGGGGTGAACGACCCATGGCAGAAGCAACACCACCAGACACGGGTGGAAACATGGAAACAGTCACGTCCGCAGACGGGACTGAGATTGCCTTCGAACGGACGGGGGGCGGGCCACCGCTCGTGCTCGTCCACGGAGGCGTCTGTGATCACAGGTTCTGGGAGTTATCCGACGTTCGTGCCACCTTCGCGGGCCACTTCACGGTCTATGCGATGGATTGCCGTGGTGTCGGTGAGAGCGGCGACGTCACCGAGCGAAGTTCGGCTGGCCAACCGGAGGCGTACGCTTCCGGTGACGCCGACGAGTACGACTTGAAACGGGAGTTCGAAGACGTGGCTGCGGTCGTCGAGAGTATCGACGACCCTGTAACGCTCCTTGGACACTCATCGGGAGCGCTCTTATCGCTGGAGGCGGCCCTGCGAACCGACAACCTCCACAAACTCGTCCTGTACGAACCACCGATCACGTTCGATGATCACAAACTCTACTCCGATGCGGTGCTCGCGAAAATGAATCGGCTGCTGGACGACGGTGAAAACGAGAAGGTGCTTGTCCTGTTCCTGCAAGAAATCGCCCAATCTACGCAGGAGGAGATCGAGACGCAACGCTCAGCCCCGGACTGGCAGGATCTCGTGGACGCGGCACACGTCTGGCCCCGCAGCTTGTCAGCGATCGGCGGGTACGAGTTCGATGCAGCACGGTTCGCCGACATGACGACGCCGACGTTGCTGTTGTCCGGCAGCGAGAGCCCTCCGCTCTTGAAAGACGCTACAGCCCCGGTCAACGACGCGCTCCCGAACAGCCGGATTGTTACCCTTGATGGGCACGCACACGAGGCGATGCTCACCGGGCCGGACCGCTTCATCGAAGAGGCAATTGCATTCATCCGTGAAGAGAACTAACGACTGGCGACTGGTCACACTCTCATTTCCGGCGTCCGTTCGATACGCCGTAGTCTGTAACGGCTGATTCAGCTATTCAACTCCGGATAGAGATGGTGATCTGTGCCGAACTCATCCTCTGTTTTCAGCATGGGGCGTCTGACAGCGATGGAACGATTCTTGATCGAAATGCATTTATTAAATACACGTAGAGGAACGTACCTCAATCTGCGATTGATTTTCAAGGTTGCGACCTGTTTGGCTGGGCGCGAACTCCGGTGATGTCTACTGGGCTGATGACCAATCGAACGAAAGCAAAATCATGTCCGTTAGATCAAAAATCACCGAGCTATCGGACGATCATAGCACGTCAAATGTAGGGGCGCTGTAGGCTCCGGTTCGATATCGAACGAATCGACCTTTCAGACATGAGGCGTCCGAATTCTCGCACAAGATGGCGCGTATCTCTCATTGTCTATTGTTGGCGTCGGAAGCACCCTCACCAAATATGGGCATACCGGTCGCTCTATCCGGTACTGTTATGGTATTTGGTATCGTGTAGCACATATATCTCTTCTCACATTTTCTTCTGGTAGCGTGGGCGACTCGCGGGAACGAGTGGGTGGATCACGACGTACGATCGAGCTCGCTCGTGAAAGTCGGGAAGAAAACATGAGCAAAACAGACTATACTGGCATTACGGAGAACCAGAAGGAGACGTGGGCAACTGGCGATTTCAACGAGATCGCCCGCCAAAACGTGGTCATGGCAGAGGCGCTCGTCGAGGCGGTCGATCCACACCCCGGGCAGCGGGTGCTGGATGTGGCCTGTGGCAGCGGGACGGCGGCCCTAATCGCGGAGCGACGGTACTGTGACGTCACAGGTATCGACTACGTCCCCGGCTTGATCAACCGTGCTACGGCACGTGCACAGGCCAATGGACAAGCAATCGATTTCTGCGTCGGCGATGCCCAGGATATGCCGTTTCCTGACGATAGCTTCGACGCGGTTCTCTCCGTATACGGGGTGCAGTTCGCGCCCGATCAGGTGCAGGCGGCACGCGAGTTGCTTCGGGTGTGTAAACCGGGGGGAAAGATCGGACTGGCGGGGCCGATCCCCGAGGGATGGAGCGGCGACTGGTTTGCTACGCATGCCAAGTACATGCCGCCACCGCCTGGCGTTCAGTCACCCCTTCGCTGGGGGACAGACGAGGGGGTTGAGAAGCTACTGGGTCCCGGCGTTCGATCGATCGAGAATAACCAGCGAGCGGCACTTCAGTACTATCGGTCGATCGACCATGCTGTGGAGGTGTTCAGCACGTACTTCGGCCCGACGATCCGAGCACTTGAGAAGCTCGATTCTGCCGACCGAGAGAGCCTCTTAGACGATCTCGACACCGTCATGAGTCGATACAATCGCGCGACTGATGGAACCGCAATCGTCGAGAATCAGTATCTCCAAACGACCGCATTCAAAGCGTAAACGATGCCACCAACCGGATCCCCTATCTCTAGGTAGTTAAAACCGGTTACTGGCTCCGGACTCAGTGTATCCCACCTGAGCGAGTAACCGGATTACTGGTGATGGATCTATCCTCTGTATTCAACAGTTCGGGTCTCTCAGAATCACAGACATTCGAACTCCTCGTGTGAAATAGCGACCTCATCGTCAGTAACTATGACACAGCCCGCCGGCCCAACACCGAGTAACTGCGTCAATCCGGAAGTTCTTGGAGGAGTGAAGCCGAAAATCACACATCAAGAACCGCAGCGAGTTACTGCTGATCGCCCTTCTGAGGTTCGCTTATTTCTTCGCCATCGGTAGCTCTCGGTTCGAGGTCGTGACGCTCCGTCCAGACACCGAGATACCAGAAGACCGGTGCGAGCTCTCTTGCCTTCTCCGTGGCGTCGTACTCGACGCGGGGCGGGATCTCGTTGTACGCTTTCCGCGTGAGCAACCCGACCGCTGTGAGTTCTTCGAGCCGATTCGAGAGCGTATTCGGCGCGATACCCACGGCTTTCTCCAAGTCGCTAAATCGCAACGGCCCATCACCAGTTGCGAACTGGTGGAGGATCACGATGGTGTGCTTCTTCCCCAGCAGGTTGAGGAGTTCGGACATCGTTCGATTGTCTTTATTGGCCTGTTCGGACCCGGGCGGCCGCGCTGTCTCGTTGGAGAGAATCGCCTCCATAAATTCTTCGGCTTGCGGTGGTTCGACCATGGCCTGACTATTCCTTCTGAAGTCACATAACTTGTTTCTTCAAAGGTTGGAAGTAGCTACGCAACAGGTGAGTTACTCCATAACTTCTAACCTGATAGTATATTACTACAGATACTGTACTATTGGGTATGGCATCCACGATCGCTATGAATGAATCAGAATCGAACAGTTCCGTCGGCACGTCCCGACTCGCAAAATACGGCCTCTTAGCGCTGCTCGCCGTGAGCATCGTGAACGTCCTCGTCCTGTTCATCGGGCTAGCGCTCGTCGAATTCCCGTCCGAGTTCGTTGGGGGCCCGTTCGGACCACTCGCGGTGGGGCCGGTCGTCGTTAATTCGGCCGTTGCCGCTATCGGGGCGACTCTCGCGTACGGAGTGGTCACGCGATACTCGGCCCGACCGAACCGGACGTTCACCATTATCGCAGGGGTGATCTTGATGCTCTCCTTTGCGATGTTCCTCGCGCCCGACCTGGCCGGCGCTCCGCCGAGGATCTTCGCTATCCTCGGGGTGATGCACGTGGCCGCCGCAGTCACCTTCGTCGGTGTCCTGACCCGAGCAACGCACCCGGAGGGCGAACCCCGATGAGCTCTCTCGGACGCGCCGGTCGATCATCGAAAGGGGCACGGCCACACGTCGTCGCAGTATGCGGGAGCCGACGCGAAGGGAGTTGCACCCGACGAGCGCTCCAGGAGACGCTAGTCGGCGTCGAAGCAGCTGGCGGCACAACCGAGTTGCTCGACCTCGCAGAGGTAGATCTTCCGCCGCTCGATCCCGACGTCGATGGGGAAGGAGACGGCGTCGTGGTGCGGCGGACAGTCCGTGAGGCCGATGCGGTCATCCTCGGAACGCCCCTGTACCACGGGTCGTATTCGGGCGTGTTGAAGAACGCGCTCGATTACTGCGGATTCGACGAGTTTGAGGATACAACCGTCGGGCTCCTCGTCGCTTCGGGCGGGCCGTTTCCCACGCTGGCGCTCACTCACCTCCGCGACGTCTGTCGATCGCTGAACGCCTGGGTCCTTCCGTATCAGGCGGCAGTTCCGCAGACGCGTACCGCGTTCGACGAAAACGGATTCACCGACGAAAACCTCCGAGAGCGTGTTCAGACGCTCGGCGTACGCGCTGTCGAGTACGCAGCGATCGAACCGGTCGAAATCCAAGCGGCGCAGCTTCAGGAGGTGTAATGGAACCTCATGACATTATTGATCGGGACGCAGGATGGCGTCTATCGCTCCCGGAGCGGTGAGCTCGACGATGTCGAACGAGTACTTGACTCGGGAGTGACGCTCGGCGTTCATACGTTCAAGGAACATGGGTCGTTCGCCGCGTCGAAAACTGGCCTCTACCGCTCGGTCGATCAAGGCACGACATGGAACCGACTTGGCGTGCCACAAGAGGGGGTGTACGCGGTTGCAGTCAGTCCCGACGGCAGCCGGCTGTACGCGGGCACGCATCCAGCTCACATGTACGTCTCGACTGACAAAGGCAGGACATGGACGGAACTGAAGGGATTCCAGAAGCTTCCCTCCCGCGACCAATGGCACACTCCTCGTCATCGGGAGAAGTCACACGTCCGGAGCCTCGGTGTACACGCGGATGCACCCGACCGGGTAGTTGCTGGTGTCGAAGTCGGCGGCGTTCACGTTAGCGATGATAATGGTAAGACGTGGACCGAACGACGCGAGGGTCTTGAGACTGAACGCGGGGACAACCTCCAATACGATGTTCACCACGTGTTGGTGGTAACCGCCGACGAATACGTCGTCTCGTGCGGCGGTGGACTCTACCGAACCACTAACGCCGGGCATTCATGGACGCGAATCGATACGGATTTGCCTGGTCCGTACTTCCAAGCGGCGTTTTCCCATCAGGGTACGTTGTACGCCGCCGCGCAAACGCTTCCACCGACCCTTCCGATAGGTGCGAGTTATAGAACGCGAGACGTGAACGCGTCATTGTTCGAATCGACAGACGGCGGAGACTCGTTCGAGACCAAGCCGTATCCCGGCGCACCGGACGAGTTCGTTTACGCATGGGCGGCGGCTGACGAACGCGTTCTCGCGGGAACGACCGAAGGACGGGTTATCACCCGCAGGAACGGTACGTGGACCACGTTCGGGTATGTTCCGAACTGGATCCGATCGCTATCGAGGGTAACAGAGTAAACTACGCAGCGAGTTTCGGCCAATACTATGGACCCTGTAAACGATAGGGAAAACACGCGATTCCCTTACTGAAGTGCCTTTACTAATCGTCGTGTTCATCTCAACTGAATCCGATGGTGTCATCGAGATGGCGTATCAATAGGCGATTGATTTTCTCAAAGGTGATGGGTTTGGCTGTACGCGAACCCCTGTGAAAACCACTCCCTCGTTCGACCATCGAACGAAAGCACGGAAGCGGCTCGTTCGACCGATGCTCGCAGCGCTGTAGGGTGATTATCGCGCGTCAGATGTATGGGCGCTGCAGGCTCCGGTTCGACTGACGAACGGATCGTCCTTTGAGGTGTGAGACGGTCGAGTTCGGCCGCCTCAAAACCCCGTTTCTGACGGAGTGTTATTGCCTAGCGGATTCTGACGTACCGAATTCGGAGCGATCGCGTCGGGAGGAGTTGAAGATCAGTGCTCGGACGACGTCCAGAACGAGAACGATCCCGAATCCGACGCCGATTGCCATGCCAGTCGGCATCCCCAGGAACCAGATGAACGAGGTGAGCAGCGCGCCGACGCCGAGTACTCCCTCGACTCGGGTCCAGTTGACGCCGAACGTTTTCCGCCATTGAGGAGTCTGTACAACGGTTTCAGTCGTAGTTTCGTCGGTCATAAGTCTCCAGTTCATACGTTGTGGCGTGGTCATATGGCAATTCTCGCAAACATGTTGCCCACTTCAGACTACCCGTATCGTGACTGAATGTTCCACATCAAGTAACAACGCTTGAGCCGCCGTGAGGATGCAAACATGTTGGCGCAAATCGCCACGGCGCAAAGGCGCTTCCAACTGGATATGGCGCGAAATACGCGGTCCAGCAAGTGCCAGCACAGACGTCCACCGCCCCGCCGCTCGTGGAACGGACAAACAACGTTCTCGGGGGTGTGGCTGGTGAACCGGCGGTCGGTCCTCCGTGGTCTGGGCGTAGGGACGACGCTCGGTTTTAGCCTCTCACTGTCAGGATGCATCGGCCTGGGCGCATCGGGAGAGTCGCCCGGGGACGTAGATGGGACACTCGTCGAGATGACCGACGACAACCGATTCGAACCGGACGCGGTCACGATTCCCGTGGGCGAAACGGTCGTCTGGCGGACCGTAGGCTACGCTCCGCATACGGTGACCGCTTACGAGGACGAGCTCCCACCAGGAGCAGCGTACTTCAGCAGTGGCGGCTTCACGAACGAGGCTGCCGCCCGAGATGGCGCATCCGGGGGTGGCGGTGTCCTCGACCGCGGCGAAGAGTACACGTACACGTTCGACAAGCCCGGAACGTACACGTACTACTGCATCCCGCACGAGCAGGCTGGAATGACCGGCACCATCACCGTCGAACCGACGGCAGAATTCGGGCAGAGAGGTGCGTAGAGATAATGACCGCTGATACTGGCCTGCAATACCCAACGGCGCTGCTTCGACAAGCTGGGGGCCTCCGGCTCGTCGCGTTTTACGTGACTGTGGTGGCGCTTCTCGCCCTCATGGTGGTATTCCTCGGTGACACGCTCACGTTCCTCTTTACGGCCTGGATCGTCAGCGTGCCGGCCGTCCACCACCTCCACGACCTCGCGCTCGTCACGATGCTCTGGACGGTCGTTGCCGGACTCCTCGTGCAACTCTACGAACCCGAGCGACGGGTTGCGGGGATCCAACAAGCTCTGCTCGTCAACGTCGTGATCACGGGAGCGAACGTGCTAACGGGATTCTTCTTCCCGCCAGCGCTGCTCCTAGGCGGCTTACTGCTGGCTGCCTTTGCACTCCACCCTGCCGGTCGGGACGTCCTCCGCGTTCGGACGACGGGCTCGGTCAGCCACGTTCTCGTCGGACTCGTCGTCCTCGCGGCGATTCCGCTTACTGTCTACGCAGCGGATCAATACGCCCTTCAAGCGTCGGGCGATGTCCACGCCCAGCTCGGCCACTACGCGGACATGGTCACGTATTCTCTCCTCGTCCTGCTGCTCGGGTTGCTGGCTAGCGTGAAACCTGTCGGCTGGCGGATCCCGCTCTGGAGCACCGCGGGACTCGTGGGCGTCTTCGGGGCCACGTCCGTCCTACATCCCGCCCTCGCGTCGAGTGTAGGCCCCATCTGGGGTGGACTCGCCATGCTCTGGGCTACCGGGTTCGTCGCCGCTGGAGAGGTGAGCCACCGGAAGGGTGCGGACAGCTCCGACTAACCGGAGTTGAACTCCACGTACTCGACAAACGCAAACATGTTTGCGTTATCGCTGAATAGGTGGCCGACCTCTCGTACAGTATGCCGAAGGTTCGAATGAAGGTCGAAGCGTCTGGGAGTCTCGCCGAATTGTCGAAAGCACACCCGGATGCCACGTTCCGTATCCTGACGTCCCTCTCGACGGATGCAGGGCACATGACGCTCGTGGAGATTGAAGAACTCGACCCGGAGAGAGCCGCCAACTTCTTGGAGGGAGATTCGGACGTACTCACGCACGAGGTACTTCACACCGACGACCGGAAGGCAGTAATCCAGTTCCTTCAGGAATCGGAGCCAGCAGCAGGACGGGCCGGACAGGAATCTAACAACCCGCCCCCATATCCGCTCGTGCTTCGGGACGGATGGATTCTCGCTGAGTCCATCACCACTCATGACCGTCTCACGGCGTTCAGAGAACAACTTGAGGCGGTGGGCGTGAAGTATGAACTTCTCTCCGTGACCCAGTCGCAGGACCCGACAGAGTTGCTCACCGAGCGCCAGCGAGAGTTCGTGACCGAAGCTCTCGAACGCGGCTACTACGACACCCCACGTCGTTGTTCGCTCACCGATGTCGCGGATGCGCTAGGCGTCAACAAGGCGACGGCGAGCGGCATTCTTCACAGGGCCGAAGGTGCGATAATGAAGGAATTCATGGAAGGGCCATCGATGGAGTAGCAGAGGGCAATTACCTGCATCTCGGTCGATATCCACACCAAGAATGGGATTCGAGATCCCAGAGGGGTATGTACGGTTCGTAGATCAATCGGCGATTGATTTTCTCTCTCTCGTCACCAGTTTGGACGTACGTGAATTCCCGTGGACACCACTCGTCTGGTCACCCATCGAACGAAAGCAACGGCGCTGCGTTCGATTGGAGGATTACCCCGCCGCAGTCGGGCGGTTACCGCCGCGCAAATGTATGGGCGCTGCAGGAGTGTGGACTACGCCGAGACGGTCGCTCACTCCGTTCGCGCTGCGTCTCGTCTCGTTCAAATCCTTCGCGGTCCAGTTTTCACTCCTCACTTCGTTCGTCGGAAAACATGGGCGCTGCAGGATTTGAACCCACGGCAACTTGGTCCGAAGCCAAGCACTCTGTCCAGACTGAGCTAAGCGCCCTTCGTCCTAACTGAACACGGGACGGTGTTTAAATGCCGTGGTTTCCCATCGGTCCGTTCGGACCCGCTTCGCTCGTCCTCACTCCCCCCAACGTAGCTCGCGAACGCTCCGCGTTCACTCACTACCGTCGTGCCTACTTCGCGCGATTTATCATCGCCGGAGAAGCAGACCCTGCTATGTCTCTCGGCGAGCGCCTCCGCGGCTTGCTCGACCTCACTCGACCGGGTAACACCGTCGCGGCGGCGTTACTGACGGCGACTGGCGTGTTCGTCGCCGCCCCGGACGCGATCGTCGGCGGGCAGCCAGAGGTGCTGGCAGCGGTCGCGTCGACCGCCTGCGCGACGGCGGCGGGCAATGCGGTCAACGACTACTTCGACCACGAGATAGACCGTATCAACCGCCCGGACCGGGCGATTCCTCGCGGCGCAGTCTCGCCCGGCGGCGCGCTCGCGTTCAGCGTCGCGCTGTTTCTCGCGGCCGTGGTCGCCGCCGTCGTGTTGCCGCCGCTGGCCATCGCCATCGCGGTGACGAACCTGCTCGCACTCGTCGCGTACACGAAACTGTTCAAGGGACTGCCCGGCGTCGGCAACGCCGTCGTCGCGTATCTCACGGGCAGCACGTTCCTGTTCGGAGCGGCGGCCGTCGGCAACCCCCGCGACGTGGTCGTCCTGTTCTTGCTCGCCGCGGTCGCGACGTTCACCCGCGAGGTCGTCAAAGACGTGGAGGACGTCGACGGTGACCGCGAGGAAGGACTGCGGACGCTTCCCATCGTCGTCGGCGAGCGACGTGCGCTCCGGATCGGCGTAGCGGCGATGGCCATCGCGATTCTCGCGAGTCCGCTTCCGTACGTCTACGGCACACTCGGACTCGCCTATCTCGCGCTGGTGGTCCCGGCCGACGCGCTGATGCTCGGTGCGGCCGTCCAGTCGTTCGACAACCCGGCCGCCGGCCAGCGACGGTTGAAGCTCGGGATGTTTCTGGCCGCCGTCGCGTTCATCGTCGGTCGAGCCACCGCGGCGCTGCCGTGAGGTGTCCAGCGTTGCTTACCAATCAAAAAGAATATTATCGGAACACGATATGGTCCCATCACCCTATGACTCCGGGTGAGGTGATGCGCCGTGCCGACCGTTCTCTCCGACAAGCGCGTTCGGAGGTGAGCACCGCGGATGTATGACCTCACGCCCGCACTCGACGAGCGAGTCGACCCCGGGACGAACTTGCTGGTCTCCGGCCCACCGCTCACCGGCAAACGAACCGTCGCCCTCGACATCCTCGCGTCGGGGACCGCCGACGGCGACGGAAGCATCTACGTGACGACGAAGGACAGCGCCGAGCGCGTCCTCGACGAGTTCGGCGACCGAGTCGCCTACGAGGACCGCCCCGTCTCCGTCGTCGACTGCGTCACCCGTCAGCGAGGCGTCGGCGACGCCCGAGACGACAGCCGGGTGAAGTACACGTCGTCCCCGGTCGACATGACGGGTATCGGTATCAAACTCTCGGAGTTCCTGCAGGCGTTCTACGCCGAGCAAAACGTCGGCCGAAACCGTATCGCGGTCCACTCGCTGTCGACGCTTCTGATGTACTCGAACCTCCAGACGGTGTTTCGCTTCCTCCACGTCTTCACGGGCCGCGTCCAGAGCGTCGACGGACTGGGACTGTTCTGCATCGACTCGACGGTCCACGACGACCGAACGCTCAACACGCTCAAACAACTGTTCGACGGTATCGTCATAACCAGCGAGGACGCGCCGCCGACGGTTCGCCTCTGAGCGACGGTTCGCCTCTGAGCGACGGTTCGCCTCTGAGTTGCGCCGGGGGCGCACGGGCCGCGCCGCGACCGCGTCGACTCGCGTCGCCACGAGGCGCCCGACCGCCGTCAAGGCTTTTGCTCGCTACACCTCACCGTTTAGTATGCCGATTACAGACGACGACGGACTGCGGACGCTGCTCGAACACGACACTATAGCGGTCGTCGGCTGTTCGTCGACGCCCGGCAAGGACGCCCACGAAATTCCGGCGTATCTGCAGGAACGCGGCTACGACGTGATTCCGGTCAACCCCTACGCCGACGAGATTCTGGGTCGGAGAGCGTACGACTCCGTGGGCGACGTCGAGGAGGTGATCGACCTCGTGGACGTGTTCCGCCCGAGCGAGGAGGTCGCGGGCATCGTCGACGAGGTCGTCGCCCGTAAGAAGGAGCGCGGCGACGTCGAAGCCATCTGGCTCCAACTCGGCATCAGCGACGACGAGGCCGCCGCCCGCGCGGAGGCGGCGGGACTCGAAATCGTCCAAGACCGCTGTATGAAGGTCGAACACGGTCGGCTGATGGCGTGAGTTCCGAGCCGAGAACGGGCGACAGAGACAGAACCATCGCGCTCTTTTTCGCGCCGACGCTACCGCCTACTATGAGACCGTTCGAGTCGCTCCCCGACAGAGCGCTGACCGACGACGAACTCCGCGCGCTCCGCGAGAGCGAGGCCATCACCGAGGCGGCCCCGATGGCGCTCGTCGCGCAGGAACCCGGTATCAGACTGCTCGCGCTCCAGCGCGGGGAGACGCTGTACGGACTCGGCTACGACCCCAAAGAAGGATGGACCGTCGTCACCGAGCGTCCGGCCGACGAACCGGAAGACCTCGAAGCCGTCCGCGATATCCTGCGCGGGTGGGCCGACGGCGTCTATCGGGACGCGACGCACGTCGACTGAGTCAGACGTCGCCGCCGACCGACGCCGACGCGTTCGACTACCCCTCCCACTCCTCGAACGACCCGTAGACGCCCTTCGAGAGGTAGCGCTCGCTGGAGTCCGGAAACACCGTCACCACCGAATCGTACGGAGCATCGATCTCTCCGCTTTCGATGGCCTCGGCCACGTCGCGGGCAACGAGAGAGTTGGCGGCGCTGCTGGAAGCGACGAGGTGGCCCTCCTCGGCGGCGAGACGCTGCATCTCCGCGTGGGTGTCGCGGTCGGGAACGGCGACGATGTCGTCGACGAGTTCGGGGTCGAACAGTCCGTTCGTGCTGGGGTCGTGCGTACCGATACCCTCGGTCTTGTACTCGCCCTCCTCGGCGTCTTTCCCTTTGAGCGTCCGGTAGAGCGACCCCTGCGGTTCGACGGCGACGACGTAGGTGTTGGGGTGTCTCTCGCGGCCGTAGCGGGCCATCCCCATGAGCGTCCCCGCGGTGCCGCACCCGGCGACGATAGCGCCGACTTCGCCGTCGAGCGCCTCGTACACCTCGGGACCGGTCGTCTCGTAGTGGGCCTCGGTGTTCAGCGGGTTCGAGAACTGCTGCGGGACGACGGCGTCGTCGAGTTCCTCCGCGAGTTCGTGGGCGCGGTCGATGGCGCGGCCCATCCCGTCCTCGCTGGGCGTGTTGACGACCTCCGCACCGAGTGCGCGCATCAACTGCTGTTTCTCGACGCTGAATCGTTCAGGAACGACGAAGATCGCGTTCAAATCCAGTTGTCCGGCGGCGACGGCGATGCCGATACCGGTGTTGCCCGCTGTCGGTTCGACCACCGTCCCGCCGGGGGAGACGTCGCCGCGTTCGAGCATCCGTTCGAGCATGTACTTGCCGATACGGTCCTTGACGCTCGCGCCGGGGTTGAACGACTCCAGTTTCGCGTAGACGGGAACGTCGTCGGGGGCGGCGTGCACCGAGGTAAGCGGTGTCTCGCCGATAGCGTCCAACACGGAGTCGAGCGGAGCGGCGTGAGTAGTCATGCGCTGGCAAAAGTTGCCCCCGAACCTTAGTGTTGCCATCGCTCGTGCTGCGACGACGGGGTCGACACGTCACGCACGAACGCGACGGCCTTACGCGTTGTCGGTCGTGGTCGACGCGCCGTTCTCCTGGGTCGCCGAGTCGTCGGAGACCGCTTCGCTGTCCGCCGACTGCTGGCTCTCGGTGTCGTTCTTCGAGGCACCGCTCGTCTCTGCGTCCGATTCTCCGTCGCCATCTTCGGCCTCGGCGATGTGCGCCTCGGCTGTCACCGAGTCGACGTCGATGCCCTGTTCGTCGGCGATGGCTTCGAGGATCGCCCGCTGCTCGGCCACTTCCGTTTCGAGGCTGGCGACGCGAGCTTTCGTCTCGGCGACGCTCTCCTGCGTCGCCTGCACCTGTTCGCGGACCTCGTTGAGTCGCTTGTAGACATCCTCGCCCATGTCGGCGACCTTCTGTAGCGTTCGTGCCGTATTTCCGAGTCCCATAGGGGTTCATGTGGCCGCTGCTTTGTGTGCGTTCCGACTCGGGTCTGCGTGCCCGGAGGAGTCGCGTGGCGACGAAAGAGACGGCGAGCGGAGCGTTTTTTGGACCGCCGCGTGAGTGTTCGACATGGATAGGCCTCACATCCTCTTGACGAACGACGACGGCATCGAGAGCGTCGGGTTCGTCGCGCTGTACGACGCGCTGTCGGAAGTGGCCGACGTGACGGCCGTCGCTCCCGCCGACGACCAGAGCGCCGTCGGTCGGAAGATGTCTCACCGGGTCGACGTGACCGAGCACGAACTGGGCTACGCGATCGAGGGGACACCCGCCGACTGCACCGTCGTCGGCCTCGAATCGCTCTGTCCGGATGCGGATATGGTGGTCGCCGGGTGCAACAAGGGGGCGAACCTCGGGGCGTACGTCCTCGGTCGCTCGGGAACCGTCAGCGCCGCCGTCGAAGCCGCCTTCTTCGACGTTCCCGCCATCGCCGCCTCGCTGTACATCCCCGCGGGCGACGTGCCGTGGCAGGAGGCGGCGACCGAACCCGAGGCGTTCCGCGAAGCGACCGACGCCACCACCTATCTCGTCGAGAACGCCCTCGAGGCCGGCGTCTTCGAGCAAGCGGAGTATCTGAACGTCAACGCGCCGTTGCCTGGCCACGACCCCGCGCCGATGCAGGTGACGCGCCCGTCGACGATGTACGAGATGACCGCCGAACACGACGCCGAGAACGGGCACATCACCCTCACCGACAACGTCTGGACGCGGATGCGAAACGACGATATCCCGGATCCCGACGGCACCGACCGCCGCGCCATCGTCGACGGGAAAGTCAGTGTCTCGCCGCTGACCGCGCCGCACACGACCGAGCGTCACGAGTCGCTCGACGGGTTGGCGACGGCGTACCGGCGGTAGGTCCGGTCGATACCGTGATGCCGTTCGCGTCCAGGGAGACCGTCGGAACGCGCGGACGAGACGAGCGAGAGGAGCGAACCGGGCGAACCAGCGGGTCACTCGGGAGCGCTTCGAAGACGACCCGGCTCAGTCGTCTCGGACGCTCTCGATGTGCCGACCTACGCGTTCGAGCCCCTCCACCAGTTCGTCGGTGTGCAGTCCGAAGCCGAGTCGGAAGCGGTCGGGGTAACCGAACACGTCGCCGGGCGCGAGAACGACGCTCTCGGCGTCGAACACCGACCGACAGAACTCCTTGCCCGACTCGAACCCGTCGGGAACCGTCGGGAACGCGTTGACGCCGACCGGTTCGGACCACTCCAACTCGTACTCGTCGACGAACGCCGCCACACGGTCACGGTTCGCCTTTGCGTGCTTGCGGTTCTCACGGAGTATTTCGTCTTCTTTTTCGCCGAGCGCCTGCTTGGCGATATGCTGGCCGAGCATCGGCGGCGAGATGGTCGTGTAATCTTTCCATTTGCGGACTGTGTCGGCGAGTTCGGGGTGGGCGACGACCCACCCGAGTCGCGCACCGGCGAGGCCGTACGACTTCGAGACGCCAGCGGTCGAAATCGCCCGCGGACCGAGCGCCGCGGCAGGGGGATGGGGGTCGTCGGCGAGCATCCGATACACCTCGTCGACGAGCAGATAGGCGTCGTTGTCGGCCACGAGGTCGTAGAGGGCCGCCATCGTCTCCGGTCCGAGATACGTACCCGTCGGGTTGCTCGGGTTCGTCAGTACCACGAGTCGGGTCTCGGGCTGTACCGCGTCGGCGACGGCATCGACGGAGAGGCCCCAGTTCGGTGGCTCGGTTCGCACCGTCGTCACCGACCCAACTGATTCGGGGACGCTCTCGAGCGACTGGTACGTCGGCGCGACGACGACCGCGTGGTCACCGTCGTCCAACAGGGCCATGAACGTCAGAAAGTCCGCTTCCTGCGTTCCACACGTGAGGACGACTTCGTCGGCGCTTCTGCCGTACCGCTCGGCGATGTCGGCTCGGAACTGCGGGTCGCCGTCGGTGGGGATGACGTAGCCCAACTCGCCGACGTCGAGGTCGAACCGCTCCACCGGAAGGCTTCGGACGCCGCTCTCGGCGAGCATCAGATCCGCGCTCGGTTCGTACTCGTCGAGCCACCGCTCCAACTCGAAGGGGGGGAGTTCCATACCGAGGTGATGGGGAGACCGATGTTACGTGTTCTGGTAGGTAGTTCGACGGCCCGGCGTCCCGGCGTCCGCGCCCCGGAGTTCGATGGCCGAACGACCCGCCCCGCGAACGACGACACCGACGGCAATATTGACCGGTTCTCGGAGAAATTTCGAGGGGTCGGCCGTACGGTCGGTATGCACGAGACGTTTCTCGAACTGCTGAAGCACAACGCCGAGCACGCGGACGCCTTCGGCTCGGCGTTCTCCGACGTCCAGGACTCCCAACACCCCGAAGCAGTCACCGTCTGTTGCTCGGACTCCCGCGTTCTGCAGGACCACATCTGGGGCAACGAAGAACCCGGCCACATCTTCACGTGCAGCAACATCGGCAACCGCGTCGTTCAGCGGACCGACGCTGGAGAGGTGGTCTCCGGCGACGTGCTCTATCCCATCGCGCACACCGGGACCGAACTCGCGGTCGTCGTCGGCCACACCGGGTGCGGCGCGGTCACGGCGACGTACGACGCGCTGACCGACGGTGTCTCCGACGCTCCCGGCATCGAATACTGCCTCGATATGCTGAAACCGCGCCTCGAATCCGGTGTCGGCGCGCTCCCCGGGGATGTCGACCGCGACGAAGCGATAAATCGGCTCGTCGAGTACAACGTCGACAGACAGGTCGAGTTCCTCGTCGAGAGCGACGACGTGCCGGAGCGCGTCGAAATCGTCGGCGTCGTCTACGACTTTCAGGACGTCTACTCGGACCGACGCGGGGAAGTACACGTCGTCAACGTCGGCGGCGAAACGAGCGTCGAGACGCTGCGAGCGGCGCATCCGGAGCTCGCCTCGCGCGTCGAACGTCTCTGGGAGTACTGAACGACTGTCGACGCGGTGAGCGAGACGGCAGAACGGTTATCCGCTCGATTCTCGACACCCCACCATGGATGGTCTCACGCACGTCGCGCTACGCGTGGAGCGCTTGCGAGAAGCCGAGTCGTACTATAGCGGGCTGTTCGGCCTCTCAATCGCCTTCCGAGAGGCCGAAGTAGGGGGCGAGTGGCGGACGCTACCGCCGGACGCGAACTGGGAGGACGCCGAGGCTGCCGGCGTCGACCTGGGGTTGAGCTACCTCCGGCGCGACGGATTCGAACTGGCACTCGAACGCGCGGACGCCGTCACTCGGGAGGGAGCGCTCTCGCACATCGGCGTGAGCGTGTCGGCGACCGAATTGAGTTCGTTGGAAGGTCGTCTCGACGAGTTCGACTGCACGGTTCTCGGGTCGTCGGATCGCTCGCTCGTCTTCGGCAACGCGTACGGCGTGACCTGGGAGGTCGTTGAGGGGTACGATGCGGCGAGTACCGGCGAACGCACCGGACGCTGGATCGGGCTCTGAACGGTCCGAACAGCTATATCGGGCCTTCGCCTAGATTGACCATGCGATACTGTGGCACGGAGGGCGCGCTCGACGACGTGGAGTTCCTCGCGAGGTCGGAACACCGCGTCGCCGCGCTCGATGCGATAAGTGAGGGTCCGATGAGCAGAGCCGACATCAAATCGGCGACCGAGGCGTCGTCGTCGACGGTCGGGCGGGCGTTGCGCGCCTTCGAGGAACGAAACTGGATTCGGCGGAACGGTGATCTGTACGAGGCGACGCAGTTGGGCGAGTACGTCGCTGCGGCGATGGGCGACCTGCTCGAACGGTTCGAGACGGAGCGAAAGCTCCGCGGGGCCTGGCAGTGGCTCCCGGACGAGGCGAGCGGGTTCACCCTCGACATGGTCGCCGCCGCGACCGTCACGGTCGCCGACGCCGATGCGCCGTACCGTCCGGTGAACCGATTCGTCTCGTTGCTCCGGGAGACCGACCGGTTTCGGTTCGCCGGATACGACGTCGCCCTACTCGAACCCTGTAAAGACGAACTCCGGCGGCGTATCGTCGACGAGATGCGGACCGAGATAATCGACCCGCCGACTGTCGCCGCGTACATCTTCTCGACATACCGAGACCACTGCAGCGTTTCGCTCGACAGCGGCAACCTCTCTGTCCGGTTGCACGACGATTTGCCGCCCTACGGTGTCAGCCTGTTCGACGACCGAATCGCCATCAGTTGTTGTGACGAGGACTGCGGAATCGTTCGAGTGTTGCTCGACACCGACGCGCCGGAGGCGCGCCAGTGGGCGGAGGCCACGTTCGAGTCCTACCGACGCGAAGCCCGCCCGCTCGCGCTCGAAGCGCCCGTCGGGTGACAGAGACGCCGGTCGACTTCGACTGGCCCGTTTCTCCTCCGGCGAACGCTCGCGCGCAGCGAGTGACCATTCGTGCATCGTCTGCAATCCGGTCGCGCGGTGCGCGAATATCACTAGATGCCTACATCTGCCTCTACCCTGTACTCTCCCCTGCCGGGAGGCAAGACGACCGATGAGCGACGAACAACAAACGGAGAAACCGACGACAGCCTTACAAGTAGCGTGCGATACCGAAGTGTCCGGCTGCGTCTTCATGATGCGGACCGAGGCAGACGACAGGGATCGGCTGCTGCAGATCACGCGCGACCACGTGAGAGAACAGCACGGAAAAGAGTACAGCCTCGACGAAATCGAATCACGGCACGTCAACGAAGTCGCAGTCTGATTCGGTACGGACTCGACGAACGACCTATCGAAGTATGAACGTAGACCAAGCAACCGCCGAACAGCACAGAACCGACTACGAACCCGGCCGCGGAGCGCGGACCGGGTCGCTGCTGATGGCGCTCGCGGGCGTCGGCTTCGTCGGCTACGGCGTCGTTTTCCTCGTGAGAACGTTCTTCGGGTCGGGTTTCGAACTCGGCGTCGAGACGCTCAACGGCGTCACGCCGGCGCAACTCGACGCCGTCAACCCTGCCATCATGCACTACATCAACCACCTCCACGTCGCCACCGCGGCGTTCATCATCACCACCGGAATCGCCATCGCCGCCTTAGCGTGGTACGGCGTTCGCTCCGGTCTCGTGTGGGCGTGGGCGACGGCGGTCGTCGCCGCCGTGCTCGGTCTGGCGCTCGCGCTACCGATGCACTACATGGATCTCTTCAGCCACAACTGGGTGACGCATCTGGGGCCGATCTACCTCGCGTCGATAGTGTTCGTAGTGGGCGCTATCCTCGCGTACCGGGGAATACAGTCCGAACCCCCTCAGGTCGAACCCGACGAGGAGATGGCCTGAACTCCACGCGATTTTTCGCGATGAGCGCCGAGATGGCGACGTCCGCATCGACGACCAACTTCACCCGTCAGAATCACTCCGACTCACCCCCGACCTGACGAAAACGTGGGTCGTGGTCACCCCAATAACCCACGGAAGCGGCTGGCAGACCCCCGAGACGCCCCCGGAGGTAAACGCCACTCTGAGAAGAGACGACTCGTTCGATCCTCGCTCACGCTGAGCAGGAATTCATGTGGGGGTAGAACAACGAGAGTTTACCACCGGCCCACGAACTGGGTGATAGATGAATCCGCAGAGATGGCTCCAGCGGCATCAAGTCGTCGTCTATGCGATATTCGTTCTCCTCGCCGTTGGTGTCTGAGTCGGTCGTCCGAACTCGGCTCCATTCTTCGAGCGACTCATCGACCCGGTGCTGGTCGTCCTGCTCTACGTCACGTTCCTCGAAATCCCGTTCGTTCGCCTCCGTCGCGCGTTTCGGAACGGACGGTTCATCGCGGCGGCGTTGGGGATGAACTTCCTCGTCGTCCCTGTGGTCGTCTGGGACTCACTCGGTTTCTCCCCCACCAACCAGCCATCCTCGTGGGGGCACTCATGGTCCTTTTGACACCGTGTATCGACTACGTCATCACCTTCACGGAACTCGCAGGCGGCGACGCCGAGCAAATCACGGCGACCACGCCCGCGCTGATGCTCGTCCAACTGCTGTTACTCCCGCTGTATCTGTGGCTGTTCATGGGCGCGGAGGTTGCGGAGGTCATCGAGCCAGGACCGTTCGTTGAGGCGTTCCTGATACTCATCGCGCTTCCCCTGACGCTCGCGTGACTCACCGAAGTATGGGCGGAACGGTCGTCGAGCGGTGAAGCGTGGCAGGAGACGACGGAATGGTTACCGGTTCCGATGATGGGCGCGACGCTGCTCGTCGCCATCGCGTCGCAACTCCCCCGGGTACAGAGTTCCATCGAGCAGATTGCCGTCGTCGTTCCGATGTACGTCGCATTCCTCGTCCTCATGCCGATACTCGGACGAGTCGCGGCGGGGCTTCTTCGGATGGACGCCGGCGAGAGCAGGGCACTCGTCTTCACGTCGGTCACTCGTAACTCGCTGGTCGTCCTGCCGCTTGCACTCGCGCTTCCGACAGGCTACCGACTGGCTCCGGCCGTCGTCGTGACGCAGACGCTCGTCGAACTGATCGGGATGGTTGTCCTCACGCGAGTCGTCCCGACGTGGCTCGTCCCCGGAACGTGGACGCCGAGTCGAACCGTTCAGTCCGGCGACTAGTCATCTTCGCCTGTTCAGCAAGCGTCGGCGTGGATAACGCGTCGTTCGTCTTCGATGTCGACCGGATTATCGAGACTGGCGTCGTTCAACTGTGTTCAGGCAGTTAACATACGAAATGTATTCGAATAAAAGAGAATCGGCCTTCGGATCTGAATCCCCGAATACGACCGAGAGGGACAATTGCTCGACACCGCATATAAACGAGAGAGTACAGCGGTTAGCGGTCCGCCGCGAACTACCCGCAGAAACGCCCGTCAACCGACCGGCGATCGCACCTACGATGGTATGTGCCGGGCTCCGTTGACACCCTCAAACGGTGATATCTTTCTACAACGATGCTGGATACACAGCGCGTATCGGTCACAGTGCGTTTACAAACTGGCCGACAACCCGATTGAACCGCTCGGGCTCCTCGTACGGGGGACAGTGGCCACTAGCCTCGAAGTGTTCCACTTTCGCGTTGGGAACGAGTTCTGCGACGTTTCGAACGGCATCGATCGAGCCTCTGGTCTCGGCGGTACCAGCACAGACCAGCATGGGGACGTCTATCTCGGGGAGGACGGCGCGGTAGTCACGGGTGTGCGTGTCGAACAGGATAGCGCTCTGGATTGGTGGTGGCGTCCTGGTGATTTCGTCGGTCTGTAAGGTTCTCGTCTCGGCTGTGGGGTCGGCGAAGACCTGTTCTGTGAACCGTTCGACCAGGCCGAGCTGGTCGGACTGGGCCAGTTCGAGCAGGCTCTGAATGTCGTCTAACTCGGCGAGCCCGTAGTCGTAGTCGTCCCACCGAAACCGGGTGGCTTCGATGTCGACATCGACCAATCCTCGAATCCGGTCGGTGCCGAACTGATCCACGTAGTCCCAGGAGACGAATGCGCCCATTGACCAACCGACGACGACAACGTCTTCGAGGTCTTGCCGTTCGATGAACGCGTGGAGATCCCGCGCATATTGGGGGACCGTGTGGCCGAGCTCGGTCTTCTCCGACCGGCCATGTCCTCTGAAATCAAACGCGATCACCCGATAGTCGTCCGAGAGCCCAGCCAACTGCGGCTCGAAGAACCGGAGACCGTGCAAGACGCCATGGAGGAATAGGATCGGCTCGCCCTCGCCACGGTCTTCGTAATAGAGGTCGGCCCCGTTGCACTAGACGTATGGCATACCTTCGAACGACGGGCTCCGTATCGATAACAGTTCGTGACAAACACATCCTCTGTATTCCGCAGTCACCGCAAGGTCCCGCTTCGAGTTAGTGTCCGTGGCGCCTATAGAACTGTGATATCGTTCACCGACCGAGGAACGAGAGAGCAGCTTTCGGAAAAATCAGCAACCAGACTAGCAATACAGTCCCTGGAACCCCTCAATTCGGCTATCTACTCTCCCTTTGTTCCACCTTGTTCAGTTCGATGAGCAGCCGGAAAATCGCCTTCACCAAATTGGCATCTACCTCGAACGTCTCGGCGTTCTCGCCCGCACGCTCCATCACCTTGTCCTCTTGGGCTTCGTCGGTCGTCGGCAGGTCTCGTTCGGCTTTCACCTGTGCGATGGTGTCGGCGACGTACGTTCGCCGCGCGATGAGTTCGACGAGTTCGCGGTCGATATCCTCTATCTCCTCGCGGAGTTCGTCGAGGCTCATCTCGTCAGGTCGCAGTCGGTGCTGGTCCGTCTCTGTGAGTTCGTCAGTCATGGATACGTGCTCCGTCAGTTCGTGTTTCGGTCGAAAACGTCGTTCCCGCTCTGCCGTCCCACTGTGCTCGGACGGCGTCGAGTGCCTCCGCGTCGCCGACGGCGACGACGCTCGGCCCGGTTCCCGACAGCGAGACGCCAGCGGCGTCGGGGAGCGCTTCCATCGCCGGTTCGGCCGAGAAACCGAGCGCCGCCGAGAAGGCGAACCCGTTGACGGTCATCGCCTCGGTGTACCGACCCGCGAGCGCGAGGTCCGCTACCGTCTCGGCGACGGGCGCGATTCGCGTACAGCGGTCGGTGTCGGCGTCGGCGCTGTACGCGCGCTCCGGCGGCGTCCAGACGAGGACGGTCCAGTCGACTTCGTCCCGGAGGAGTAGTTCGTCCTCGCGGTTATCCGTGACGGTGACGCCGCCAAGCATGCTCGCGGAGGCGTCGTCGAACGCACCGGTTACCGTCACGCCCGCGTCGCGGGCGGCTGCGACGCCGATTCGGCAAGCGTCGAGTCGGGTAATCGCCGAACCGTCGCCGTCCATCGTGTCGCTCGCGACCGGCGTCGAGTCACCCTCCCCGTCGACGACGTCGACGCCGAGCGCCGACAGCGTCGCCAACACCGTGGCGTTGGCGGCGGCGCTGGAACTCTTGAGTCCGGCAGCCATCGGTACGTCGCTTTCGGTGTGGACGACGCCACCTTCGCCGTCGCCGAAGCGTTCGACGCAGCGTTCGACGCAGCGTTCGACGAGTCGCGTGTCTGCGTCCGGGTCCTCCGCGACGTCGCCGCGGACGGCGCCCGAGTCGTCGAGTTCGACGGACGCGCGCGTCTCGACGTCGATGGCGAACGCCGACCCGACGCCGGTCGCGAGCGCGTTCAAGACGGTTGCCGCCCCGAGGGCGGACGCGCGGCCGTGCATAGCGGGAGGCGGCGACGCGCCACATTAGGTGTGGCGGTCCGTGCCGATTTCGCTGCTATTCGCCGTCACCATCCAACGTCCGCATCGTCGAGACGCGACGTTTTTCCCACCGCCGTCTCTACCTTGGGTATGAGCGCGCGCAACGACGTCGCCCCGAGCACCCTCGGCGTCGAACTCCTCGACATCGGTGTCGAGGTGGAGTATCTCGACGGTCGCAAGACGCTGTACCGCGGCGTCCCACGGAAGCACAGCGGACCGCTCCGTACTGGACCCGGAAAGGAGACGCACGTCCTCGTCACCGACCCCACGGAGACGGAGGGCGTGATGATGTACGTCAACGACCTGAAGACGCACGACGACATCCTCGACGACAGCGGCGTCGGGCGCATCATCCTCGGCGACGGCGAGGCGGAGGAGGTGTTTCCGGGCGTCGTCGTCCGCCGAGTCGGCGGGATGCGAACCGAAGTCGAGGCCGACCCGGAGGTGGCGCGCGGGCGCGTCTTCGTCTTCGTCGAGGACGACTGGGGCGAAGAGAGCGTCGAGTTGGTGTCCGAGGCGTAATCCGCGGCGATTTACTGCAGGTACGATGGGTCCTCGGCGTCGCACCCCGATTCGTGTTGTTCGGCGTCCGTCTCGTTCTCGAAAAGGAGTCCGCACTCCTCGCACTCGAACCACGTCATATCGTCGCGTTCTGTCGTGGCGACCATACTACGAGAGAGGATAGCAACCGACAAATGCGTTACCCGGCAGCGGGTCGCAGCCGAGAGCGGGGTCGGCCGGCCTGCGGTCGCCGACCACCCGTCAGGAAGGGTAAAGAACCGTCACTGCAAAGGCGGTGACATGAGCGACGACTCGGGCATCGAACTCACGGTCCGTGCCGCCGAAAAGCGCGACGCCGGCCGTGGTATCGCCCGCCTCCCTGACTCCGCTCGACGGACACTCGGTGTTCTTAGCGGCGACACCGTCGTCATCGAAGGCGAACGTGAGACGGTCGCAAAAGTGTGGCCCGCCGGTCCGACCGCCCCCGCCGGCACCGTCCAGGTCGACGCCGACACCCGCACCAACGCCGGCGCGAAAGTCGGCGAGACCGTCCGCGTGCGGAAGGTCGCCGTCGAGACGGCCCGCTCGGTGACCATCACTGCCGCCGCGAGCGTCGGCACCGACGACGAGGACCTCCTCCAACGCATCCTCAAACGCGCGCTGTTGGACCGCCCCCTCCTCCAAGGCGAGCAGGTCCACGTCGAACAACTCGGCGACGCGCCGTTCGTCGTCAGCGAGACGAACCCCGACGGCACCGTTCGCATCGCCGACTCGACGAGAGTCCACGTCGAGGTTGCGAGCGACGAGAGCGGGAGCCGCGTCTTCCGCCCTTCCGGGCGAGACGGAGCGCGAACGGCCGACGACGCCACCGGTGACGCTGGTGCCGAGTCCGGGTCCGGCGCAAGCGCCGGCCCCGCCCCCGCGAAGCCGGCGACCGGCATCAACTACGAGGACATCGGCGGCCTCGACGAGGAACTCGAACTCGTTCGCGAGATGATAGAGCTCCCCCTCTCCGAGCCGGAGGTGTTCACCCGCCTCGGCGTCGAACCGCCGAAAGGAGTCCTCCTCTACGGACCGCCGGGCACCGGCAAGACGCTCATCGCGAAGGCCGTCGCCAACGAGGTGGACGCGCACTTCGTCACCATCTCCGGACCCGAGATTATGTCGAAGTACAAGGGCGAGTCCGAGGAGCGTCTCCGCGAGACGTTCGAGGCGGCCCGCGACAACGCACCCGCGATCGTCTTCTTCGACGAGATAGACTCTATCGCCCCCAAGCGCGACGAAGGGGGTGACGTGGAGGACCGCATCGTCGGTCAGTTGCTCTCGCTGATGGACGGCCTCGAAGCCAGAGGCGAGGTCATCGTCATCGGCGCGACCAACCGCGTCGACGACTTGGACCCCGCGCTCCGCCGCGGCGGTCGCTTCGACCGCGAGATAGAGATCGGCGTCCCCGGCGAGACGGGACGGCGCGAGATCCTCGACGTCCACACGCGGAACATGCCGCTCTCGGACGATGTGGACCTCGACCGGATCGCGTCGCGTACCCACGGCTTCGTCGGTGCGGACCTCGAATCGCTCGGCAAGGAGGCGGCGATGATCGCACTACGGCGTTCGCGGGAGGGGACGGACCCCGTCGCGCTCGACGACCTCGAAATCACCCGCGCGGACTTCGAAGGGGCGATGGCCGCCGTCGACCCGAGCGCGATGCGCGAGTACGTCGCCGAGACGCCGACGACGACGTTCGAGAACGTCGGCGGCCTCGACGAGGCGAAGGACGTGCTCGAACGCGCGGTGACGTGGCCGCTCACCTACGCCCCGCTGTTCGAGGCTGCGAACACCGCGCCGCCGTCGGGTGTGCTCCTGTACGGCCCACCTGGCACAGGGAAGACGCTTCTCGCGCGAGCCATCGCCGGCGAGAGCGGCGTCAACTTCATCCACGTCGCCGGGCCGGAGTTGCTGGACAGATACGTCGGCGAGAGCGAGAAATCGGTCCGAGAAGTGTTCGAGCGGGCCAGACAGGCCGCCCCGGCCATCGTCTTCTTCGACGAGATAGACGCCATCGCCGGCGACCGCGACATGTCCGGCGGCGACTCCGGCGTCGGCGAGCGCGTCGTCTCGCAACTGTTGACCGAACTCGACCGCCTCAGCGACAACCCCAACTTGGTCGTGCTGTCGGCGACGAACCGCCGCGACTCGCTCGACCCGGCGCTGCTGCGCCCGGGCCGACTGGAGTCGCACGTCGAAGTGCCCGCACCCGACGAGGCGGGTCGCCGCGCGATCCTCGACGTCCACGTCCGCGACAAACCGCTCGCCGACGAGGTGGACCTCGACGACGTCGTCTCGCGGATGGACGGGTTCACCGGCGCGGATATCGCTGCGGTCTGCCGGGAGGCGACGCTGCTCGCAATTCGGGACGTGGCCGAGCGCTACGAGGGCGAGGAGGCGAACGAGCACGCAGACGAGGTGCTCGTTACCGAGGCGCACTTCGACGCGGCGCTGGAGACGGTCGAACCGACGATGCGGTAGTCGGCGTCGCGGTTACGTATCCTGGCCCGGCCGACTCAGTTCGTCTCCGAACCGCGGGTCGAGACGAGCGACGTGATCTGCGCGCGGAGACGAGCGAGCCACGGGAAGTGGCTCCCGCCGAGTTCGATGACGCCCGCCCTCGCCATGAGGAGATAGACGCCCAGCGAGAGCGTGTAGACGAGCGGGGTGATGGCTAGCTGCCAGAGGAGTGTCGCCGAGAAGTCGATCCCGACTGCCGGACCCCAGATTCGGTTCACCGCTTGGATGATCCGATACAGCGGGACGTGCACGAGATAGATTCCCACGGCGTGCCGACCGATTCTCGGGAGCACCGTCCGCTTGCCCAACCCCGGCTTCGAGAGGCCGTACGCGAAGAGGGCGAACACGAAGAAAACCGTCGAGAGCGTGTACTCCGTCGAGATGATTGCCTGGCTGAGCGTGGCGTCGCGGAGGAGATAGCCGATGGCGTACTGTTCGGCGAGTTGGAGTACGACGAGGAGACAGACCACACCGAGATAGAGGCGGCTCCGGTCCTCGCTCGGCGTCCAGTCGCTCGCACTGAGTCGGTAGCCGAGCGCGACGTAGAAGAAGCCGAAGAAGAGAGCGTCGCGCGTCTCGAACGGTATCTCGACGAGCATCTGCAGGTTCGTCCCGACGAGTCCGACGACGTGGAAGAGAGCGGCGACGGGCAGCAGGTAACGGGTCTTCTCGAACCTGACGAAGAGGGCGACGAAACAGATGGAGAAGAACAGCGCAGTCAGGAACCACAGCGGGACGCCGATGGTGTCCCCGTAGTACAGAAAGCCCACTAGCGAAGGGTCGCCGAGTCGGCGCGCCAACAACGCGTTCACGACATCGACGCCCTGCAGCAGCGCGACGAGAGCCGTCGCTGCGAGGTAAAGCAGTATGCCGAACAGATACAGCGATCCCAGCTTCCGACCCGCGCCCTTCACGTACGATTCCGCGCTGTCGGCGTCCATCGACTTTGCGAGGAAGTAGCCGGAGGCCGCGAAGAAGAACGGAACGTCGAACTGACCGATCGTGTCCAACGCGAAGTAGACGTGGTTGCCGTACGTTCCGAAACCCCGGAACGGCTGGACGTGCGCGACGACGATGAAGAACATCGCGACGGCGCGGAGCGTGTCCACGCTGTGGAGGCGGTCACCCATCGACGACTGTGTTCGGCGTGGAGCGGTTTCAGGATTCTGGCCGCGAGATGACGGACGACTGTGCGCTCCGGCGGTTTCGAGGGGTGAGAGTGGGAATCACGGGAGGCGAGGCGTTTCTCACCGCGTCTCGAGGACGACTCTGTAGTGCGCGCCGTCACCGCGACGACGAACGTCGGCGACACGCCACGGCGTTCCGACGACGGCGTCGGCGAGTCGGCCGGGAGACGTCGCAGACCTCGAATCGTGCTCCGTCACAGTTCGTCACACACGGTCACACGTAATAAATCCGTAACGAGCTTCGGTACCGACTCACGCGGGGCGAGTACGCCGATCGCGGCCGTCGTCGCTTATTTGTGAGTGGCTGTCACAGAGGGGGTATGAGTGACGGCTTGCTCACCGAGAAAGCGCGGGACAGACTCACGACGACGTGCCGAACCGCCGTCGGCGACAGCCTCCGGTCGGTGACGTACTTCAGCCGGTTCGACTACGAGCAAGTGTACCTCCGCAGCGACCTGGAACAGGACGCCGACCTGAGTTCCTTCATCGGCAACGAGTGGCACGACTTCAAGACGACGCAGGACGCCTATCACAACTCCGAGTTGGGCGAGTACCGGTACACGATTCGCGTCTTCGACAACGGGTTTCTCGTCAGGATCACGACCGAGGACACGGGCGTGTTCATCACGACCGACGGCATCACGATGAAAGACTTCCAGTCGCTGGCCGCGGCCGTCGAACCGGTCCTCGAAGACTGGACGTGAACCCGGGGTGTACCCGCCGGATCCGCCGACCGCCGGGGCGCACTCGGACTCGCGCCTCGTCGGGTCCGAGGCCGCGCGCTCAGCGTTCGAGTAGCGTCTCCGCCGTCTCCTCGCGCGTCTGCGCGTCCGGGTCGCCACCGCGGAGTTCCGAGAGCGCGCACGACCGACAGTAGTGGTTGAACGACTCCGATTCAGTGTACACCGGTACCCCGGCGACGACGTACTCCGAGCGGAGTCGCCGAAAGAGTCCGCGCTCGACCCGCGGGCCGCAGACGACGCACCGCTCGCGGCAGTTCTCGTCGGCGTGGACGACGCGGTTGTCGACGGTGCGAACGGTGCCGAATCGGTCGACGGCGTGGCGACGGTTCAGTCGGCGACGAAAGCGGGGGTTGACGAACACGCCGAACGTGACGAACGCTGCCGAGAACGCGAGGACGAGTGCCACCACGAACGGGTTCGTCGAGAGCCCAGAGTTCCCGAGTACGGCGCTCTCGACCGCGAGAAATCCGAACACGCCGAGACCGACGAGCAACCACCCGGCGATACCGTTCGCGATGGCGGCGATGTCGTCGGCGAGCGTGACGATGGAGGGGCCGTCGGACATCAACTCGGAGGAGGATATGTCGGCTGAAAAAGACTCCGCACCGATTAACTCAGTCCCAGAACGACTGCGTCCGGGCGTACTGTCGCTCCTGGGCGAGGATGTCGCGGTAGAAATCGTCCTCGTCCTCGCGGAGTTTGGCGATGATACGCGCGGCGTTGTGCGGGCCGACGCCGCGGGCGGCCATCGCGACGACGGCGCGTTTGCCGTGGCTCTGGACGAGGTTCGCCGACTTGTACGCCCGCCGGGTCATCTTCTCCTGTCCGTCGTCTTTCTCGTTCGAGCGAACCGCTTTCACGACTTCGTCGGCCCACGGGTTCAGCGAGGCGACGCGCGTCGACCCGCACTCGGGACACTCCGGTTGGTCGGCGACGCGGCGAACTTTCGTCTTGCGCTGCCACCCGGTGCAGTGCAGACAGAAGAGGATGACGCGGTCGTTGCGGATGCGCTCTCGAATCGCCTCGATGACGCTCGCGTCGGCGTTCTCGGGGACGAGGAACTCGCGGCCGCTCGACCGCCCGGCGACGCCGATGGGCGTCCGCTCGCGGGCGACGGCGACTTCGACCTCGCCCGATTCGATGCGGCGGAGCACCTCGACCGCGCCCTGAACGTCCAAATCGCGGTGGAACACCTCTCTGACCGCCTCGTCGTAGACGGGAGTGTCTTCGAGCGCCGCGAGCAGGCGGTCCGCGCCGAAGCGGTTGGTCCCCTGGTACCGCTTGAGCGCGCCGAACTTCGCGGCGACCTGCGCGAGCGTGAACTTCAGGCCGTCGGAGTTCTTCAAAGCCAGTTCCAGCAGCCCCTCGACGTGGTCCGGATCGGTCGACTCCAGTACCTCGACGAAGTCGGGTGCGCGGACCTTCGGGGGCACCTCGAACTCGATGCGATATGGGTTGACCTCCATTCCGACCGACGACCCGGTTCGCTGGCCGACGAGCGCAGACAGCAGTCGCCCGAGCGTTTCGTTGACCTGGTGGCCGAAACAGGCGTTGACGACGACGGTTCGACCCTGGCCCTCGACGACGATGCGGTCGGCCGTCGGCAGCGGTTCGCCCGTCTCCGCGTGGCGGTCGAGCAGCGTCATCGCCTCCGTGATTGTGTGTTCGTCCGTCGGATAGCGACCAAGGAAGTCGCGGGCGACCGACTCGACTGACGCCCCCGATTCGAACTGCGGTCCCGCGACGTTGCGCATCTCGCCGACCTCCTGGGCGACGGCCATCGGTACCGGAATCTCGCGGCCGGTCCACGACGGCACCTCGCCCGCTGGGTTCTCGATGGGGGCGACGTTCACGCGGGTCTCCTCGTCGTCGATGTCGTTGATGCGCCACATCTCGCCGCGCTGGATGAACACCTCGCCGGGTTGCGCGAAGTTGACGACGAACCGTTCGTCGAGCGTCCCGATCTGTTTTCGGGAGCTCATGTCGTGGACCTCGTACGTCTCCTGGTCGGGAATCATCGAGAGGTTCGCGTAGAAGTACTGCCACGTGCCGCCCGACTTCTCCAGCAGGTCCTTCTCCTCGTCGACCCACAGCAGGCGGTTGCCCGACAGTTCGCGGACCACCTCGCGAAACTGCTCTTCCTCCAGGTCGCGGAAGGGGTACGCCCGACGGACGAGTTCGTACGCGCCGCGGGCGCTCACTTCACCGGTGTCCATCACGACTCCCACTATCTGGTTTGCCAGCACGTCGAGACTGCCGTGGTGAATCTCGGCGGGTTCGACCTCGCCGTCGCGGGCGCGGCGGGCGATGGCCAGCGCCTCGAACGTGTCGTCGGGGTCGCTTGTGACGATCGTCCCTCGGGAGACCGCGTCGCGGCGGTGGCCGGCACGCCCGACGCGCTGGAGCAGGCGGGCGACCTCGCGGGGGCTGCCGTACTGGACGACGTGGTCGACGCGGCCCACGTCGATGCCGAGTTCCATCGACGACGTGCAGATGAGTCCGTCGATATCGCCGGCTTTGAACCGGTCTTCGACGTCGATTCGGGCCTCTTTCGAGAGCGACCCGTGGTGGACGCCGATGTTCTCGCCGAGCGTCTTGAACCGCGAACCGAGCGCCTCCGCCGTCTGGCGAGTGTTGACGAAGACGAGCGTCGACTCGTGCGCTGCGACCAGATCACGAATCGTCCGGACGTGACTCGCGATCTCGGTGTCGGTTGCGAGTTTGCCCGCGAGACGCTCGTCTTCGGGCGTCACCTCCGGATGGGTTACCGTAAACTCGACTTTGCTCCCCACGTCGACTTCGACGATTTCGAAGTCGCGGTCGCCTCGCTCCGTCGACGGTCCGACGCCGACGAGGAACTTCGCGACCTCCTCGGGCGACCCGACGGTCGCCGAGAGGCCGATTCGCTGGAACGGCCCCGCGACCTCGCGGAGTCGTTCGAGGCCGACGGTCAGCTGCGCGCCGCGTTTCGAGGAGGCGAGTTCGTGGACCTCGTCGACCACGACGTGCTCGACGTCCGAGAGCGCATTTCGGAGCTTCTTGCCCGTCAGCATCGCCTGCAGCGTCTCGGGCGTCGTCACCAACACGTCCGGCGGGTCGTCGGCCTGTTTGCCGCGCTGGTACTGCGTCGTGTCGCCGTGGCGGACCTGGATGTCGAGACCCAGCGTCTCGCCCCACCAGTCGAGGCGCTCGCGCATGTCGCGGTTGAGCGCCCGCAGCGGGGTGACGTACAGCGCGGAGATGCCGAACGGTTTCTCGTCGTGTTCGACGATCGAATCGAAGACGGGCAGCATCGCCGTCTCGGTCTTGCCAGTCCCGGTGGGCGCGATGACGAGCGCGTTCTTCCCGGCGGAAAGCGGCGGGATCGCCCGGCGCTGCGGCTCCGTCGGCGTGGTGAAGCCGCGTTCGGAGAGGGCCTCGCGCACGGCGTCGCCGAGCGCGGTGAAGGCCCGAACCCCCGTCGCGGCCTCCGACTCAGACATTGACGAGATTAGCGGTGCGAGGGGGTTAAGGCCTGCGCTTGTGGCGGTCTTCGGGTGTTCGTGTCCTCGTTTGGGGGCCATCGAACCACGCCGATACTGTCGGGCAGTTTATACTGCGGCCGCGTGTCGTCTTCGACGATGGACCGCAGTCGAATCGTGCGAGTTGCGATCGGGATTTACGCCACGAGCGTCTTCGCGCGTGGAATAGCCGAGACGACGAGGGGAGGAAGCCCCTTCGGGTGGGTGTCTCTCCTCATCGGTGCCGGACTGTTCGCGGTGGTTCTGTTCAGATACGACGATTCGATGAAGCAGATGGAGCGAACGCCGTACTTCGAGCTAATCGTCGGGTCGGCGCTCCTGTTCGCGGCCGGCACGGTGCTCGGAGTTCTCTAGTTGCGCTCGCTCACACCGACCGATAGTCGCCCAGTCGGGTCCCGTCCAGCAGGTACAGTTCACCGGACTCCAACCCCTCCGGCAGAAACGGCGAGAGGAACGCCTGTCCCTCGACGTTCACCCACGTCCCGCCGGAGCGCTCGTTGAACACCGGGAAGACGACGAGTTCCGGGTCGGCCCAGTCGAGTTCGTCGAACTCCTCGGAGCGGCCACCTTCGACGCCGAGGCGTTCGGCGAACGCTTCGCGGCGAAGCGGACCGCGGAGCCACGCGGGTTCGACGCGACTCCCACCCACGGTATCCTGCAGTTTCACGGTGACGTGTTCGTGGCCCATGCAAATCGTCTCGGCACCGAGCACCTCCCGATTCGGCCACGTGTGACCGTGGAGAAAGCCGACATCTCCCATCCGCACGCCGTCACCGGGCGTCGCGTCGATTCGCTCGGCGAAGGCGTCGGCGACGCCACCGTCGTGGTTGCCGGTGACGAGCGTCAGCGGCACGCCGCGAGTGTCGAGGGCGTCGAACAGCGCCTCCAGTTCCTCGCGCTCTTCACCTTTCGGGTCGCCGATGCGGTGGCCGATGTCGCCGAGGATGACCACCCTCTCCGACTCGGTGCGGTCGAGAAGCGAGAGCAGTCGCTCGCGGCGGGCGTCGGCGTTGCTCGCGAGTTCGACGCCGCGCTCGTAGCGGAGTCCGGCCTCGATACCGGCGTGGTAATCGGCGACGACGAGCGCCCGTTCGTCGCCGAGGTCGGCAGTCGCCGCCGGTTCGCCCGGCACGGGTTCGACCGCGGGTCGCGCCATCAGATGGCTTTCAGCTTCCCGTCGGCGGGTTCGTAACACTGCCCGCTCATCAGCGCGTCCTGAATCGCGTCCTCGACGTCGCCGGGGTCGGCACCGTACTCGTCGACCACGGCGGCGACGACTTTCTCACGTTCGGCGCCGTCGCCGTCGTCCAACTCGGACATGGCGTCGACGGCCGCGGCTTTCAGGTCCGCTTCGTCCAGCGGTTCGGTCGCGTCGTCGGCTTCGTCGTCCGTGTCGTCGGCGTCGGTGGAGACGTCGTCCGTCTCCGGTGCGGCGGCCTCCGCGGGTTCGGCGGCGACGTCGTCCGTTTCCTCGGCCGTCTCGTCGACGACCGATTCGGTCGAACCGGTGGCGCTCGTTTCGGCAGCGACGGGTTCTTCGACGTCCTCTGACGCTCTCTCGTCGGTCTGGACGTCGATGTCGGCCTCGCCGGGGTCGTCGACCTCCGCGCCGCTCGTGAACTCGGTGCCGAACTCCGATTCGACCTCTTGGCGCTCCTTCTCGTCGAGTTCGTACATGCCGTCGTCGAAGTCACCGAGGTCGTTTTCGTCGCTCTCAGATTCGTCGGACACCTCTGTACCTTCGGCCGATTCGTCGAGGTCGCTCGACGTGTCGTCGAAGTCACCGAGGCCGCCTGCGCTGTCGGGTTCGGTCTCCTCGGTCGTCTCGGATTCCCCATCGGCGTCGGCGTCGGCGGAGTCGGGATCGGTCTCCGCCGGTTCGGTTTCCGTCGAGGCGGCCGTCGTCTCCTGTCTGTCGGGGGCGACCGCTTCGGCGGGTTCGGCGGCGGTGTCCGCGGGCGACTCGTCGACCATCGACTCGGTGGACCCCGCGGCGGTCGACCCCTCGGCGACCGGGTCGGTC
Source organism: Haloprofundus halobius (assembly GCF_020097835.1). Lineage (GTDB taxonomy): Archaea > Halobacteriota > Halobacteria > Halobacteriales > Haloferacaceae > Haloprofundus > Haloprofundus halobius. Next base: position 1,263,771 of record NZ_CP083666.1, on the reverse strand, counting down.
GTCTCCGTCAACTCCGTCGAGGCGGTCTCGGTGCCGGCGTCGGCTTCGGTGCCCGACTCGGTCCCGGCGGTCGCTTCGACGGTCTCTGCGGGTTCCGTGGACTCGGTACCTTCGGATTCGGCGACGTCGGAGGGCGTCGACTCCGACGTTTCGACGGCAACGACCGAGAGGTCGGGTCGCTCCACGTCCGCGGGGAGCGGACCGAGTTCGGTCGGTTCGCCCTCCGAAGGGTCGACGGTCAGCGGTCGGACCTCGTCGCGGTCGCCCGCGACGAGTTCGAGCGCGTCGACGGCCAACTGTCGAACGGCTTCGAGATACGCCGTCGTCGTTCCGTAGTGGTCGATGGCGCGCGGGACGCCCGCGGCGAGCGTCTCGTCGACACCCGCCTCGAGCAGCGCGCGTTCGAGGTCGTCGCCGCGTCGGTCGTCGGCGAGCGCCGCGTCGAAGGCGGCGACGCGGCGGAGCGTCGCCTCGGCTGTCGAGACGACCCAGCGGTCGCGCGTGTCGGCGTCGACGGCGTTGACGCTCTCGGGGCGAACCGAGGTGAACACGCGGTCGGAGTCTTCAGGTTCGAACGTTCTGGCTTTCCCCGTGAGCGCGACGAACGCCGGCGGCGTCGTCCGGTCGATGAAGGCCATCGCCTCCGGTTGGTACTGCCCGGCGTAGGTGACGAACGCGCCCGTCGGGTCGGCGACGCGGCCGCGGAGCACGTCCTCGTTGACCTGTTCGACCTCGGTCAGCACGCCGACGGCGAACAGGCGGTTGACTCGCGCGCCCGTTGGCGTGACGACGTAGTTCGGTGCTCGTTCCTCGTCGCTCTCGGAGTACGACAGCGAGGCGTCGTCGTACTCGGCGGCGAACAGGCGGTAGGCGACTTCACGTCGACCCGGCGCGTCGGCGCTCATCGCGCCACCTCCTCGTTCGCGGTCGAGGAGTCGGCGGCCGTGAGGTCCGCGAGGACGCTTCTGGCACGTTCGGTCGGGTCGTCGTCGGTCTCCTCGAACTCACTGGCGTCGAGGTTCGCGCCGTACTCGTCGACCGAGAGGTTGCCGCGGACGCGGTGTTCGAGGCCGACGAGCTTCTCGCGGATGTCGTCGGCGACGACCTCCTTGTCCATCGCGTCTCGGGCGGCCTGTTTCGCGTCTTCGATGCCGCCGCCGTACACTTCGCTCGTCGCCTCGGCGTCGAGGACGACAGTCACCGTATCGGTGCCGTCGTCGAGAATCGCCTTCACGCGAAGGTCGTCCTCGCCGTCGACGTTACCGTGGCTGCGGCACTGCCCGTTCTGGACGACACGGCCGCACTCCGGACAGCGCTCGATGAGGCCGGAGCCGTCGCGGACGGCGATGACGTTGCCGACGAGTTCGACGTCGAACATCCCGCCGGCGTCGACGGCCTCGTCGATTCGCATCCGCGGTGCGGCGTCTCTGACCTCGACCGGGTCGGCGAGTTCGGTGACGGTGGTGAACTCCGAGAGGTTCACGGAGGGGACGCCGCGGAACTCGCGGATGTACACATCTTCGATGCGGAGGTTCGCGCCCTCTGTGACCTCCGCGCGAGGGTTCCAGTCGGTGAAGGGCAGCCGAGCAGACTCGTCGGCGAGGACGCCCGAGAGAATCTCGGTCTCGCCGTCGCGTCCGTCGATCGTTCGCTCTTCGACTTCGAGGACTTGCACCTCGACGTTGCGGCCGCGGTCGCCCGGTTCGAGGTCGAGGAGCGTCGAGTCGCCGCCGACCTCGTAGTCGGTTGCAATCGACTCGGAGGCGACGGCGACGCTGCTGCTCTCGCCGAGGTTCAGTTCGGGTCGTCCGTCCCACTCGCGGACGTTCGCGTTGCCGATAGTGATGGTGTCTCCGGCCTCGAAGCCGAAGTCGGTCCATGCGGTGTACGAGATTTTTCCGGACTCGTCGGCGAGTTCACCCTCTCGAATCGTCTGGTCTTTGCCCTGATAGCGAATCGAGCGCGTCCCGACGGTGAGCACCTTCGCAGTTACTGTCACGCTCCCGTCCTCGGGAGTGATGTCGGCGACGCTCTTCGAGGTCGGGGTCGCGCCGCCACCGCCGCTCCCGCCGTACTTCCGGCGGACGCTCTGTTTGGCTTCCTCGATGGGGACGCTGTACTGCAGCAGGTTCTCCAAGTCGCGTGTGACCTCCTCTTTGTCGACGCCGAGAGCGGAGGCGAGCTCCTCGGCATGGTCGTCTACTTGCATCGGAAAGAGTTTCGACCCGCTGTGTTAAAAAGCGTTGCACGCGCGGGCGCGAGACGACCATCGACGTGGTCGGCGACCGGACAAACGCCTAAGTAACGTCACTGAGACTGTTGCGCATGGACGAGTTCGCGTTCGAGACACAGATCGACGAGGACGGCGAGACGACCATCGACGTGGTCGGCGACCGAGCTATCGCCGTCGTCGTCCGTTCGGAGTCGGCAGAACGAATCTACCTGCCGCCGGAGGGGTTCGACCGATCGCGACGGGACGACAGTCCGTATCAGTCGCGCGACAGTCCGTACCAGTCGAGTGCCGACAGCGACAGTCCGTACCAGAGTTCCGATGACAGTCCATACCAGCGCAGCAGTGCACCGAAAAAGAAGGGCGTCTCGATGACCGCAGACGGGATACGGATTCTGCATCCCGACCCCGTCACGCACGTCGAACTCTACCGCGGCGACGACTGACCGTCCGAGCGGTTCGGCGACAGCTCAGGCGAGTTTTCGATAGTAGTCCGCCGTCTCCTCGACGACTTCGTCCCAGCCACGGCGCTCGTACTGCGGCGGTTCGTCGCGCGAGAGCGCCTCCTCGATGCCGTCGGCGATGGAGTCCGAGTCCGGGTCGACTTCGACGAGACAGTCGTCGGGGAGAATCTCGGCGACGCCGCAGTCTGTAGCGACGACGTGGGTCCCCACTTCCAGCGCCTCGGTGATAGTGATACCGAACGGTTCGGCCAGCGACGGCGAGACGAACACGTCGGCCGACGCGTAGTAGTCGCCGAGCGCCTCCTCGGGAACGTAGCCGACGAAGTTCACCTGGTCTTCGACGCCGAGCAGTTCGGCGAACCGCTTCAGTTGGTCGGTCAGGTGGCCTTTCCCACCGACGACGAGCGTCACCTCGGAGTCCCGGAGCTTCTTGATGGCGTACAGCAGGTGTGCGATGCCTTTCTGGTCGGTGTGGCGGCCGACGTACAACAGCATCGGCCCCTCGATTCCCAACTCCGCCTTGTAGTCGCGGCCGGTGGTGTCGGGCGTCGAAAAGCCGTTGTGGATGACTGTCGACTCGCCACCGTACTCCTCTTTTAGATTCCCTGCGAGGAGATGGCTCACAGAGAGGAGGTGGTCCGAGCGGTCGGTGACGCGGCGTTCGGTCTCCAGTTCGCGCTGCGGCGGGTCGATGTTGCGGTCCGACGAGAGCGAGTGGAACGTCGTCACCCACGTCACGTCAGCCTGCTGTTTCGCGCGCGACGCTGGGCCGTAGCCGAACCAGTCGTGGGTGTGGACGATGTCGAACTCGGGTGCGCGCTCGGCGAATCGCTTGCTGATGCGGCCGATCCGCGTGACGATGTCGCCGTCGCCCGTCGGTACGCCGACGATGTTCTCGCGGCCCTCGGGGGCGTACTCTGCCGGGAGCATCAGTTCAACCTCGATGTCCGTCTCTTCGAGCCCATCAAACAGCGCGCCGACGTGCGTGTCCAGACCGCCGGCGACGTTCGGCGGGAAACCCCATCCCAACATGAGAACGCGTGGTGGCATTGTACACGATTCTCGGAGACGATACTTAGTGTTTTGCTGGAAACCCCGTGTCGGTACTCCGAGGAGTTCTGAACGGTTACCGACGCGAGTACCGAAAGGAGCATCCCGTCGGCCGACCAGTCCTCGGACATGCACGTGGTGGTCAACGCAGCGACGAGCGCCGACGGTAAACTCTCCTCACGGCGGCGCGAGCAGGTCGTCATCAGCGGTGAGGACGACTTCGAGCGCGTCGACCACCTCCGCGCCGAGAGCGACGCCGTGATGGTCGGCGTCGGAACGGTGCTCGCCGACGACCCCCATCTCACACTTGACGCCGACCGCCGACGGATCGAGCGACGCGAGAACGGCCGCCCGGAGACCCCCGCCCGCGTCGTCGCCGACTCCAGCGCACGCACACCGCTCGACGCCCGGGTTCTCGACGACGAAGCGGTCACGTACCTACTCGTCTCCGAATCGGCGTCGACGGACCGTCTCGACGAGTTGCGTGCTCGCGGTGCGACTATCGTCGTCGCGGGCGAGAGCCGAGTCGACCTCTCGGCGGCGTTCGAGTCGCTCGAAGCCGAAGGTGTTGACCGACTCATGGTCGAAGGCGGCGGCGAACTCATCTTCTCGCTGTTCGAGGCGGCGCTCGTCGACGAACTCTCCATCTACGTCGGGTCGAAGATCATCGGCGGCCGCGACGCGCCGACGCTCGCGGACGGCGAGGGGTTCGTCGAGGAGTACCCCGCGCTCTCGCTCGACTCCGTCGAACGCGTCGACGACGGCGTGTTGCTTCGGTATTCGGTGTCGTGATCGGTGGTGCAGCAGTGGTGACAAACTGCTCAACCCTTATGAGTGCTGACCGACTAACCAAACGTACATGAGCACGCCAACAAGTAGCGAGAAGCCAGTATACGTCGAGGGCGAATCCCATCTCGAATCCATCCTCGCAGAGAACGACGTCGTCATCGTCGACTACTACGCCGACTGGTGTGGTCCGTGTAAGATGCTCGAACCGACGCTCGAAGAACTGGCCGCCGAGACCGAGGCCATCGTCGCGAAACTCGACATCGACGAACACCAGCAACTCGCTCAGTCCGCAGGAGTGCGGAGCGTCCCGACGCTGGAGTTCTACGCGAACGGCGAGGCGGCCGAACGCGTCGTCGGCGTTCAGGAGAAGTCGGCGCTCGAGTCGCTAGTTTCACAGCTCTCTTCCTAACCCGCTACTCGTACTGCTACGTCCGCTCGGTCCCCCCGTACGTTCCGAACGCCTCAACGAGTTCGTCGTGCGCAGTTCCGTTGGAGGCCAGTAGTCCCTCGGAGTCGTGTCGCCACCGCTCGCCGGTCAAATCTGTTACCGTCCCACCTCCTCGTCGGACGAGATGCACACCCGCAATCGTGTCCCAAGGAGAGAGTTCGACCGTCGACACCGCCGCGTCCAACTCGCTGCTGGCGACCATCGACAGCGTCGTCTGGCCGCTTCCAACGCGACGCAAGTCGCCGAACTCCGTGACGATGGTCTCCGAGACCCGAGCGAGTTCGCGACGCTCGGGGGCGCTCAGACCGAATACGGGGTCGACAGTAAACGTTTTCAGGTCCGTAGTGTCGCTCACGCTCATCGAGTCGTCGTTCCGCAACACTCCGTCCGGAGTCGCGACGTAACTATCGTTCGTCGCCGGGAGATAGTTCGCCGCGGCCCGTGGCTCGCCGTCCTCGACGAGTGCGACGCTCGTCGCCCACCGTCTGTCGCCGGCGACGTAGTTGTTCGTCCCGTCGATGGGGTCGATGATCCACGCGATTCCGGTTTCGGGAACGCGTTTCGCCGCGCCGTCCTCCTCGCCGACGATGCCGTCTTCGGGAAACCGCTCGGCGATTCGATCGACGATACGTCGCTGTACGTCTCGGTCGACTTGCGTGACGGCGTCCATCGGTCCTGCTTTCGTCTCGACCGATAGCTCCCGGCGAAACGAGTCGAGTGCGAGTTCGCCGCCGTCGTGCGCGACGTCGACGACTAGCCGTTCGCGCGCTTCGAGGTCGTCCATGTCTCCCCGTCGGCAGCGATACGGAAAGGGTTACGCGATTTTTCGGAGCGTGACGCGGTGGCCCGAGCGAGTGCTGTGTTCGTCGGATAGTTTCGATGCCATCGATTCGCTTGCGGTGAGGTATTCGGTTCGGTAGTCGCGACAGACGACGTGGTACGTCCGCTGCTCCATCTCGAACTGCACGATGCGAGAACAGCGCATAGGTATCCGTGTCGTTCCCGATGACGGGATTGTTCTGCGACCACGTTAGTCACGTACTATCCAGGGTCGGCCTAGAACGGTACGTCGGAGAAGTCGTCGTCGGGGGCCGATCCGAATCCGCTCCTATCCGTAGAGGCGTGAACGGCTGTTATCTCGTCAAACTCGGAGATCATTCGACTCTTTAGCGCCTGAACCGTCATCGGCGAGATACCGCACCCCGAGCAGGCGCCGCCGAGGGCGATCCACACTTCGCCACTCTCCTGGTCGATGGCTTCGATGGCGGCGCTGCCCCCGTGCATTTGAATCTGCGGGAAGTTGCGCATCATGAACAGTTCGATGCGGTCTTCGAGGCTCTTTTCGGCGTCTATCGTGCTCATGCGGAGGCAGAAGGGATGAGTCGACATAGCGTTTCGTACTGAGTTAGAGGAGACGGCGCGCGGAGAGACCGACAACGACGATGCCGCCCCCGAGGGCAGCGAGTAGTTCGGGGGAGTTGAGTGGGTCCGATGGAAGGATGTCGTCGTAGAAGCGGTCCTCATCACCGTACTGATAGGGGTCGTCCTCCCACGACGCTTGTACAGCCGTGTACGATTCGTTTTGGTGCGTGGTGGTTCCGTCGACAGATCCGTTGAACTGCACTTGATCGTATCCTTCCGAGACGTTCCCGTCGTTCAGTCGAAGTTCACCCTCAATCGGTGTCCCGGGCTTTTCGTCAAGCGGTATCTGGACGACAGAGGTGTCGTTCGGGCCAGTTGAGGCGAGTTGGAACGTGGATGTCTGCTCTGTATTAGCGAGAAGCACCATTGGGTACGGATGAATCGTCGGATTCGACACGGTAGCGTTTACAACAGTAGTTTTCTTACCCTCGACGACAGCGGTTTTAATGTCGATGTCGGTTATCTCTGGCGTGGGAACGGGGCCGGAGTCGGTGTTATCGACCTCTTTGGAGAAGTTGTAAGTTGTGTGATTTCCGAAGGTTAAGACAGTTACTGTGTGGTTGGTTTGGCTGGGTTTGACGTGCTTAGAGACGTTTGCTGTGAATTTTCTCTTTGAATTTTGACTTATATTGAAATCTTCATTCAGAATCTCATATCCATCAACGGAAACAACAACTCCGGTTTGTATTTCTGCCCCAAAGTTATTTTAGCAATTATACTCAATGATCCATCCGGACAAATAATTGTCACATAAACTACATCTCCTGTTGAGGTCACATCTTGAATTTCTTCACAGTTAGTCGAATTTATTTGCTGACCAGTATGGGCAGCACCTACTGACATCATAGAGATAGTTGCTAGAAGGCAACACACAACCAATAGTGCTCTAATATATGTGTTCATCTTACTCCTCCACAATTACCACATTCCGTATCGCCGTCGGATGAACCAACGTCTTCCAAAATCTCAGATCGCGTGTACAACCCAGAGCCGATGAATTCATCGTCGAACTCGCCCCTGGTCTGAGTAGTCATCTCGCCGGTCTTCGGATTTGTGAGTGTCTGTTCGACCTCTCCGGAGACCGTTGCCCGCGTTCGGATCACATCGTCCGCATCGTCGTAAGTACTTGAAGTTTCTTTCGACTCACTAATTTTCTTTTTCATGAACCAACGACGAATATTCGACGTCGAACCCACTCGGAAATCGTCGTGTCGCGCGATCTGATCTGCGCGTGGGCCGCTGGTCGTCGTCTCGTAGTGGACCCAGTCGTACTGTGCTGGACGCACCAGTTCCCGTTTCTCGGCCAGGTACGTGGTCGTCGTCTCCTCGTGGCGTTCTCGGTATTCGTACTGATACTGCTTCTCGTACTCTGCGGGAGATGTCTTGACCCGTTGAATGTCTCCTGTCGGGTGATGGTCGCTACCGAGTGGTTGCGTCGACCAGTACGTCTCCGTCACAGTCGTCGTATACGAATACGTCTCTGTGACGGGAACCCTGACTGTCTCGTGTTCGGTGACGATGTAGGTCTCGGTTGTCTCGAAGCAACCGAACTGGGTACAGCGAGTTACGGGGCGACGACGCTGTTCGGTAGTCGTACGCGTCCTCGTCTTCATTACCGTCCGTGTTCCAGTTTTTCTTACACTCCGGTCGTACTCGAACTGTCTCTCCGTCCGATACTGAGCTGGCTCGACTTGGACAGTTCGCGTGTCTCCGGTGAAAGTTCCCTCACCGCCTCTGCTGTCTCGCCATTCAGTCTCAGTTGTATGCCACACATCGGTCGTAGTTTCGCTCCCCGCTGCAGTCCAGTCGGAGTTGGTATCGAGGAGCAGTTCGCGAGAGCTGTATCTGTCGAAGCGTTTCGTCTCCGTCCTGTGTTTCGCTGACTGAGTTTTCTCGTACTGTTCGATCTCGTACTCGATCCCTTTCCGGTCGGTACTATCGACGACGTATCCGTCGTCGCGGTACTCCCGTTGAGTTGTGTAGTCGGTAGTTTGTCTCCAATCGTATTCTTCATCGAGTAGGGTGTACTCGAGATCGTCGACGGAGCCATTCGTGAGTCGCGTCTCTGTCGGCTCGTACACCGTTACAGAGGGTAATTTCTCCGACCGTATCGTTGTTTCCGGGTTTTCAGCGTTGTAGATTTGGATGGATGGGTTGTTTGCTCCGTCTTGGAGCGCTGAAGCAGGTACTTCGATAGTACCGGTCCACCTTTGTTCGCCATCGTGGTTGTCAGTAACCGTTCTAACTTCACGAAACCAATTCGTGATTACCGCATCCCCGTGTCCGAGAATCTCCGCCCGGATATCGATGCGGTTTGGATTTCCGATACGGGTATATTCTTGCGAAATTACCCGTAGTTCAACGGTCTCTTCAGGTAGGTAGACATCCTTCTCATCGGCAACGGAGACCTCAGATATTTGCGGTGTATAGTAATTTTCCAAACCCTCTGTTTTCGACACAGAGTTCCCGTAACCATCCAAAATTGTGATTCTCATACTGTCGAGGTTTGTAGCATCACCAATGCTGATCTCTGCTGGACCGGGTTCCATATCGTCCCTCCATCTGTATTGAATTGCCGTACCGTCCGGGTCAAAGGAGTCACTAGCGTCGATTATGACAGGCCGATCACCTTGGACTCTTTTTTCATTGTGGTAACTAATATTGACTCGGAGTTCAGGTGGATTTTGATTTACTTCGAGGAAGTCAGTAGAGGATTCTATAGTATCCGTTTTTCCACCAGTTTTTGACCAAACCCGTGATTCTACCTCATATATTCCGGGAATCGAACCATACAATTTGGACCGGATTACTAACTCATCATTGGACTGCTGAGTAGTGGCATCTGCAACCGAAACGATGCGATCCTTTTTGGGGCCCAAATCCCACGAAACATCCTCTGGATCTACCCCATTCAAATCGATCCGCATCTCGTGATACGCGACGTACCGTTCGGAGTCGATACGTTCGTGGTACGAGTCGACAGGCGTGTTGAGGAATCGAGAACTGACAATCTCCGGCGTCCCTTTCGGAACGACCGTTCGAGTGAACGTTCGTTCCTGTCCTCTCGCATCAACTGCGGTAACTTCCAGAACGTGTTCTTCTTGCGGAGTCGCACTCGCGTCGAACGAGAGTCTCTTCTCTTCGACACCGTCACCCGGACCCGTCCACGACGCGACTTCCGTACCGTCGAGACTGACCGACAGCGCGCGAAGATTTCCGAAGTCATCGTCACCGACGGCCGTTCCGGAGACGGGTCCGTTCTGGAGACTGACATCCGCAACTGAGGCGTTCGGCCGCGGATCGGCGACAACAGACGTTTCATCACCCTCGAACCGAGCGACTTCGCGGGAACCATCGTCGTAGCGGACGACCGCATAGAGTGAATGCGTCCCAGGGGACCATTCGCGCCGAAGTTGAGTTCCGTCACCTACCGAACCCTGCTCGCTGTACCACTCCACGTCGCTGATATCTGTCGCGGGGACACCGTCGACGCGGTACGCACCTTCCAGCGGTCGCGTTTCGGTGACCACGCGGTCCCCACTCACGACCGCCGCATTCGAATCCGCGTCAGGAGCGCGATCCGACCCGCCAGAACTCGGCGGCGTCCGAGCGGAGATCGAAATCGAGTGCGAGTCTGTATCCGAGCGATTGTCCGAATCGCAAACGGTCGCGGAGACGTCATGCGTTCCAGTCGCCTCGAAAGGCATCTCGAAGGACACGCTGCCCGCGTCGGGCGAAAGCGAGCGCCGTGAGACGACCGTCCCGTCGACGCGCCAGACAACCGTGTCTAGCGGAGCCGCGCCAGGAGTTACCTCAGCGGTGAAGCGTCGGTCATGACCGACGACCCCGTCTTCGGGACCGGTAAGGCGTACAGACGGCGAGTCGCCGGGTTCGACAGTCACGTACAGCGTATCGGTGCTCGTCTCACCGTCGTCGTCGGCGACGGTCAGGGTGACGTCGAACGTCCCGACCATGTCGGGAACGAAACTCGTCCGCGGTGCGGAAGCGTTCTCCGGAACGACCGCCCGACCGTCGGGACCGCGAATCGACCACCGATACGAGGCAATCTCTCCATCCGGGTCACGCGACCCGGTTCCGTCGAGGAGAACAGTCGTCCCACGTTCGACGGTCTGGTCGAGTCCCGCCTCGGCGAGAGGCGGTTCAGCAGATGTTCCGACCGCGTTACTCGGGGTCGCTGCCACAACGACGAGCAGTACGACGAAAATTCGACGTGTATCCATCGTGTTGGAGAGAGCATAATTCCCATACTGTTTAAAAATCTTTAGAATAAAGATTAGAATATAATACAGTAGTCGTGTGGTGAATTTGTTCGGCGGAGTCGTCCGGGTGCGAACTGGTCGGCCGCTCGCTCGGTATTCCGTCGCAGTTGATGGTTGCGTCGTTCTCTCAGGCGACGACGTGGGCGACTTCGTGGCCGTCGTCGCTATGGTCGTTTTGATCACTTTGGTTGCCGGGGGAAACTCGCACCGATGAATCGGCTATAGTGAATGTGTCCCCGGGGTCCCGAAGCGAGCGTCGGATCCCGAAACGAGCCACTTGCGTCGCCAGGGTCGGGACGTGACCCGGACGGCCGAGCTTCCGCGTGAATCGCTCGTACGACACCCGTCGGAGATTTTAAATATCATCACAATTGACTACTCTGCGATGGGTGTCACCGAGGTAGACGAAACCGAGTTCTCACTCTCTCGCGAGGAGGCGTTCGAGACGCTGAGCAACCGCCGTCGCCGGTACGCGATACACGCGCTCTTGCAGGAGGACGCGCCGGTCGAACTCGGCGACCTCTCGCGACAGGTCGCCGCGTGGGAGACGGGCCAGACGCCGGCTGCGGTCACCTCCGAGGAGCGTCGGCGGGTGTACAACGCATTGCAGCAGTCCCACCTCCCGAAGATGCACGACGTGGGCGTCGTCGAGTACGACCGTGACCGGGGCGTCATCTCGACGACGACGGAGGCGTCGAACCTCCACGTCTATCTGGAGATCGTCCCTGGAAACGACATTCCCTGGAGCGTCTACTACCTGCTGTTGGGCGCGTTCTCCCTCTCTTTCGCCGGTGCCGTCGTGGGCGGCCTGCCGCCGTTCGGCGCGATTCCGGCGCTGGTCGGCGCGCTCGTTCCCGGTCTGCTGCTCGTCGTGTCGTCGGCCGTCCACACGCTACACAGCCGACGACAACGACTCGGCCGCGACGGGGTGCCGCCGGAGCTCCGACACCAAGAGAACTAGAGCACTCGTTTCCGGCGACCGGAATCAGTCAGTAGAGTCGGCCGACGAGCGGATTGTAGCGCAAAACTGAGTCGGCGAACTGCGGGCGAATCTAAATTCTAGGGTCTATCGCGCGAGTGAAGCGGCGAGCACGTTGCCGTCGAGAGCGCTGACGGTGGCGTCGGATTCCGCATCCGCACCTGCCTGCGCTTCGATATTCGTCACGTCGACCGAGTATCCACCTCTGTCGGTGGTGCTCGTGACCCGACGGTCACCGTCATAGAGGACGGCCGTCACCGCGACGCGTCCGGTCCGTTCGACGGTCGTCCCGTCGTCCTCGTTCGCGAACGAGGCAGTCCGGTCGCCGTCAAGGTAGGTCACCGGGTCGTCGCCGAACGCGCTCCGAAGGTCGACCGTCCGGTCTCCGTCGGTGTCGACGGTCTCCCGTCTGACCTCCTGCCAATCGCCATCGTCGGTTCGCGTGTTCACGACGAAGACGATAGTGTCGATGTCGGCGCGTGAGTACGACAGCGACCCCGAGAGCGCCCCGTCGACGCTGTCGACGCTGCCGTCGTCGCTCCGTATCTCGTCGGGCGACCCGACCGAGAGCGAGAAGTCGGTGTCACGTCGGTCCCGGTCGTGGTGGTCGTCGTGGTCGCTTCGGTCACTTTGGTCGTCGCGGTCGGCGTTCGAGCGGTCGTCTCCGTCCGCGTCGTTCGATCGCTCGGAGTCGTCGGGCGTCGCCGTCTCGGTCGTCGACTGCGTCTCGGACCCGTCTCCGTCGCCCTCGTCGGGCGTCTCCGTCGGCGGCGGGGTGACTGTCGGGTCCGGTGTCGAGTTCGTGGTGACGGTTGGGTCAGCCGCTTGCGAGGGGTCCTCACCGAGCGGGGTGTTGACCATCCCGTACCCGGCACCCAACACGACCGTCGAGAGCAGGATGAGCGCGAGCACGGATTTCTTGCCCACGAGCGCGACTGAGAGTTTCGAGATCATCGGTCACTCCGATGACCCGTCGTCGGTGGGCGTCTCGGTCGAGGTCGACGTTTCGGTCGTCTCCGTCTCGGTCGGCGTCTCCGTCGGTGTGTTCTCCGCCGTCGCGTCGGCGTTCGACTCCGCGTCGGCGGTCGTTCCGCTCGACTCGACGTTCTCGACGCGGACCTGAATCGGAAGGCCCGTCTCTCCGGTCGCGAGCACATCGTCGTCGACGTCGAAAACGGTTACCGAGAGTCGAAGGGTGACGGTTCGCTCCCGAGTCCTGCCGTCGGCGGGTCTGAACCACTCGGCGTCGAGGACGTCGACTAACAGGTCCGTCTCGTCGAACGCGAACGACCGGGAGCCGACGAGTCCGTCGATGTCGAGGTCGAGTGTCTCCCCGGCCGACGCGAACTCCGACTGTTCGCCGTCGCCGTCTTCTTCGGTCTCGACTCTGGCCTCGTAGCCGAGCTCCGCGCTCGAAGCCGGTCGTTCCAGCCCGTCCCACTCGACTCTCCCTTCGGGAGCGACGGTCAACGTCGCCAGATTCCCGTCCCGAGTCTCTATCTCGATGGTGGAGGTCTCCGAGAGTGTCGCGTCAACCGCGCTCGCGCGGTCCGACGTGAGGGTGAGCGCGCCGAGGCCGAGCATGCCGGCGACGAGTCCGAGTACCGTTCTTCGTGATTGCATGGTCGAAAATCCCACCGGCGGAGTCGAACCGCCGTACGCCAACGTGGGAGGGAGAGCCGAGTCTACTGCTCGAACGTTACAGCGACGTCTCGACGAGGTTGTCCGACTCCCACGGGCGACCGGAACCGGACTTCGTGACGCGACCCAGCGTCTCGCTTCGGGCGTCGTCGTCGACGCGCGTTCCGTAGGCGCCGAGGCCGTACGTGTCGCCGTCTGCGTCGAGTTCGTCGTCGTCGACGGTGACCGAGAAGCCGTCGTCGGTTTCCGCAACGGCGATACCGGTACCGTCGAAGTCGCTCTTCCAGTTTCCGCCGTTGTTCTGGTAGTAGACGCCCGCGCCGGTGTCCGGGACGTCCTCGCCGACGCCGCGGCGAACCTGCGTGTCCCACTCGCCGTCGCCGTCGAAGTCGAAGAACAGTTCGACGTGCGAGGAGGCGTAGCCGCTCGGTGCGTCGCCGTCGAACGCGTTCGGCGAGATCACGTCGAACGTCGTCGTGCTGTCGTCGTCGTGGTCGTCGTCGCTGTCGTCGTGGACGACGCCGACGCAAATCTCGTCGTTGTCGGAGACGTACAGCTGCGAGTAACCCGCGAGAACCTCGGTCTCCAAGTAGTACTCGCTGGACGTGAAGTTGTTCTCGCCGGACCAGAACTTCCCTTTCTCGTTGGAGATGGCCACGTACGGCTGTTCGCCACCTGCACCCGCCAACGCACCGAACTTGTAGCACTCGTCTTCGCCGAGGGCCTTGCGCGGCACCTCGAAAGTAAAGAGGTTGTCCGACCGCTCTGCGCTGAACCCTTCCGGGAGCTCCTGCCATCCGGCGCTGGTGTCTTTCTCCCACTTCGGCGTGTCGGTTACGCCGCTGTAGCCGAACTCGCCGTCGGGGAACCCGGCATCGGGGTCCCAGGCCACCTGGAAGTCGCCGACGCCGTCCTCGTCGACGTCCCAGCCGAGCGCGAGGTTCGTACTCGCGAACTCGGGGTCGGCGAGGCTGTGTTCGCTCTCTTCGGGTTCGTCGAACTCGGCGACGTAGGTGACCGTCTCCTTGCCGTAGGTAACGTAGAGGTTGAGTGTTCCGTCCTCGATCGGTTCTTCGATGCCGTCTTCGTTGATGTAGGCGGCTCCGAACCGCTGGTGGTAGCTGCCGACCGTCGCGTTGGCCTCACCGCTCGCGTAGGCCTCCGATTCGATGTTGTCTACGCTGATGGTCATCGTCGCGTAGGTGTTCCCTCTCACCGTCTCGCCGTTCTGCATCGTGACCTCCGCGTTGAGTTTGAGTTCGACGTCTGTCTCGGTGAGCGTGCCGTCCTCGTCGCTCTCGAAGTGAGCGTCGTCGAACGGGTCTTCGGTGAAGTCGATGGAGTCGAAGGAGAAGCTGTTCGTCCCGCGGAGGCCCGTCGCGCTCAGTTCCTTCGACTCGAGCGTCTCGTACTTCCCGTCTTTCTCTGTGCAGAAGTACACCTTCGCCTTCTTCGCGGGCGAGTCGAGCCCTTTCCAGCTGATCGAGCCGTGACTGACGCCGATGTTGACCTCGCGGACGCTCCCGTCGTCGTTGACGAGCGTGTCGGGGTTGTTCGCGGTGAACGAGGCTTTGACCTTCTCCGCGGCCGCGGTGTTCGCGAATCCCGCGCCGACTCCAACCGCGCCGATTGCTCCGAGTGCCGATACCACTTTCCGCCGACTGAACTTGTTCTGCTTTGACATGGTTCGCGTCTTGCCGGTCTCTCCCGGCTTGCTCTACACTCCGGGTGGTACCCACTTACTCATTGGCTGTCAGATAAGTATCACGAGCTGTCAGAAATGGGCTCAACCGGTGTCAGAGCACCGGTAATGGGTCCCTAACCACGTTTTCAGAAACCACGGGACAGGGGTCGGAACGTCCGGTCTTCCGGTCTCAGATGCCCGTTCGGGCGACTCGACGGATGTCAAATCCTGCGAGGAGTGTCTGTCGCCGTGGCGCCGACGCGACGGCGTTGATGAGCTTTCCGCCGCGCCACGCGAACGGATAACGCCGGAGTCGGCGGCTTATCTTCTAGCGGTTCAGCGGATCCTCGCCGATGAGGTAGTGTTTGTGAACCCCCGTGGTCGCTTCCAGCGCCGCGGTGAGGCCCTCGCCGCTGAGCGCCTCGCCGACTTCGGTGTACCCCTTGTCGGTCGTGACCTGCACGAAGAACCAGTTGCGCCAGTCGGCGTCGACGACGAACGTCTCGACCGTTGTGATCTCTATACGCGGAGTATTTACTCGGATTGTAATACTTTTTATGGCTTTCGGTACTGTCGCTCCCGGACGCGTACATAACCGCTTTAGGGGCAGGAACTGCCTACCGTTACACGAGATGACGAAGGACTACGCGAAACTCCACGACCCGAACGCGGAGTACACGATGCGGGACCTCTCCGCCGAGACGATGGGCGTCACCGGCGAGCGCGGCGGCGCACGCGACGTCGAAATCACCGACGTCCAGACGACAATGATCGACGGGAACTTCCCGTGGACGCTCGTCCGCGTCTACACCGACGCGGGCGTCGTCGGCACCGGCGAGGCGTACTGGGGCGCGGGCGTCCCCGAACTCATCCAGCGGATGGCGCCGTTCGTCGTCGGCGAGAATCCGCTCGACATCGACCGCCTCACCGAACATCTCGTCCAGAAGATGTCCGGCGAGGGCTCCATCGGCGGCGTCACCGTTACCGCCATCTCGGGTATCGAGATCGCGCTTCACGATCTCGCGGGCAAGATTCTCGACGTCCCCGCCTACCAACTGCTCGGCGGGAAGTACCGCGACGAGGTCCGCGTCTACTGCGACTGCCACACCGAGGAGGAGGCCGACCCCGACGCCTGCGCCGACGAGGCCGAGCGCGTCGTCGAAGAACTCGGCTACGACGCGCTGAAGTTCGACCTCGACGTGCCCTCGGGACTGGAGAAGGACCGCGCGAACCGACACCTCCGCCCGGGTGAGATTCGCCACAAGGCCGAAATCGTCGAGAAAGTGACCGAGCGCGTGAAGGACCGCGCCGACGTCGCCTTCGACTGCCACTGGACGTTCTCGGCGGGTAGCGCCAAGCGCCTCGCACAGTCCATCGAGGAGTTCGACGTCTGGTGGCTCGAAGACCCGGTCCCGCCGGAGAACCACGACGTCCAGCGCGAGGTGACGCAGTTCACCTCGACGCCCATCACCGCCGGCGAGAACGTCTACCGCAAACACGGCCACCGCCGGCTCCTCGAAGAGCAGGCCGTCGACATCATCGCGCCCGACATGCCCAAGGTCGGCGGGATGCGCGAGACGCGTAAGATAGCCGATATCGCCGACACCTACTACACGCCGGTGGCGATGCACAACGTCTCCTCACCCATCGCGACGATGGCCTCCGCACAGGTCGGCGCGGCCATCCCGAACTCGCTGGCCGTCGAGTACCACTCCTACGAGCTCGGCTGGTGGGAGGACCTGGTCGAAGAGGACGTGATCGAGAACGGCTACATCGAGATTCCGGAGAAACCAGGCCTCGGCCTGACGCTCGACATGGACGTCGTCGAAGAGCGCATGATCGACGGCGAGGAGTTGTTCGACGAGGAGTGAGCCGGATCGAGTTCGCCGGACTCCGTCCGGCGGCGTTCGACTGAGCGGAGCGAAGTCGAGCACGCGACGCACAGCGTCGCGGAGTTCGACGAGGCGGAGGCTCGTCACACCGGCGGCGTGGCAGGCGCCCGCAGGACGGGATTTTGTTCCTGATAGGTCCGAGCCGTCCGCTTTCGCGAGATGACTGGCTTATATCCGGCTCGAAGGCCGATACGGCGCCCGAGGTACCCACGAGTCGCTCGATTCGGGGTTCGCTCACCGCTCTAGCGCGTACCCGCCGACGACGTCGCAGTCGTAGATATCCGGCTCCACGCCGGTCCGCCGCGGATACTCCCGCCGAACCGCCGCCTCGAACTCGGCGACGGCTTCCGGCGCGACGAGCGCGACGACAGAGCCGCCGAACCCGGCGCCGGTGAGTCGCGCGCCGTAGACGCCCTCGGCTTCTCTGGCAAGTTCGACGACCACGTCCAATTCCGCACAGCTAACCTCGTAGTCGTCGCGAAGGCTCTCGTGAGAGTCGAACATCCGCTCGCCGACGGCGGCGTAATCGCCCTCTCGGAGCGCCGCCGCGGCGCGTCGCACGCGCTCGTTCTCGGAGACGACGTGTCGGCAACGACGACGAATCGTCTCGGGGAGCGCGTCGGCGTGGGCGTCGAGCGTCGCCGGAGAGACATCTCGGAGCGACCTGAATTCGGCGTCGAGGCGGTCGTCCAGCAGGTCGACGCCCCGAGCGCACTCCCGAACCCGGTCGTTGTACGCCGAGTCGACGAGTTCGTGTTCGACGTTCGTGTCCACCGCGACGATGCGGGCGCGGTCGCCGTCGAATGGAACGAGTTCGGTCGAGCGGTCCCGGCAGTCCAGAAACAGCGCGGCGTCGGCCTCGCAGAGTGCGACGGCGTACTGGTCCATGATGCCGCAGTCGAGGCCGACGAACTCGGTCTCGGCGCGCCACGCGAGTTCGGCGAGGCTCCGGCGGTCGACGTTGAGGCCGAACGCGGCCACGAGCGCGCCGCCGACGGCGAGTTCCAGCGCCGCCGAGGAGGAGAGTCCGGCTCCGCGAGGGACGCCGCCGACGACGGCGAGGTCCGCGCCGCCGAGTTCGGTCGCCGATTCGCCGCCGAGCGCCCGGAGTTCCGCGACGACGCCTTTCACGTAGTCGGCCCACTCGGCGGCGTCGGGCGGGTCCAGTTCCGAGAGTTCGAACGTCGCCGTCTCGTCGAAATCCGCCGAGTAGACGCGAACCGTCCCGTCGTCTCGGGCGCGCGCGGCGACGGCGATGCGGCGGTCGATAGCCGCCGGAAGGACGAAGCCGTCGTTGTAGTCGGTGTGGCCGCCGACGAGGTTGACGCGGCCGGGCGCCGTCGCGCCGACGACCCGTCCGCCCTCACCGAACTGAGCGACGAGTTCGTCGGCCGCTCGGTCGAGTTGCTCCGACATCGGTTGTGTTGCGAACGACGCCCGTCCGTATTAAGGTACGTCCGGAAACGCCGTCTCGACGCCGTCGTGCGCGACCGACGCACGACAGGGAGGTATTTACTCTACGCGCCTAACTGGACCGTCACGGCGTACCTGCCCGAGAGCATCTTCCCGTAGCGCCCGCGAGACTCGCTCCGAACGCAGCGGCTCCGGCCGCTACAGACCCAACCGCTCGGCTATCTTCCGACCCATCGTCTGCGGATCTTCCTCGACGACTTCGAGTTCGTCACCGGCGCGTATCGTCCCCGGTTCGACCACGTCGGCGCAGATTCCGCCGCGCCGGTTCTTCAGCGCCCGCGCGACGCCCTCCTCGTCAGCGACCTGTTCGACGTGCGCACAGGGTGGTCGCGGGCGCGTCCCCCGCAGGAGCGCGTCACCGACGCGGAACGTAGTGTGCAGCAGGTCGTGACCCTCGACGCCGCGGGTGACGATGTTTCGGCGATGTCGACCGTCGGTGAGGTCGATGTCGAACTCCTCGCGTATCTCGTCGATGGCTTCGCCCTCGATGAGCGTCACCTCGCAGACGTCGTACGGCGAGTAGTAGCCGCGGCCGGTCTGGTAGCGGTCGCCGCTGAGACCGTCCTCGACGGCGTCGACGCTGTCGAGTTCCTCCATGGGGGCGCTGTCTTCGGTGGCGATAAAGATGGTTTCGACGTGTGCCATACCGTCGGTAGCGCCTCCAGCGACAAAGCGGTTCGTCGGCGACGAGAGTTGGCGGCCACAGAACCGGCGCGTGTTGCACGCGATGCCACAGCACGCCCCGTTTTATGTTCCAGACGAGAGTATCGTCGAGCGTGACACGGGTCGTACTCATCACCGGTTGCGACGAGGGTATCGGACGACGGGCGGCGCGCGCCTTCGCGGAGGCCGACTGGACCGTCTACGCGACAGGTCTCGACGCGGAGGCGCTCGAACCGCTCGAAGCCGACGGCTGCGAGACGGTCGTCCTCGACGTGACGGACGAGGATGTGGGTTCGGTCGTCGACGATATCGCCGAGGAGGCGGGTCGGCTGGACTGTCTCGTCAACAACGCGGGCGTCGGCCACGTCGGGGCCGTCGAGGAGACCGACGCCGAGGACGTCTCCGAACTGTTCGAGGTGAACGTCGTCGGCATGCACCGCGTGACGAAGGCCGCACTCCCGTACCTCCGCGACTCCGAAATCGGCCGCGTGGTGAATCTGTCGAGCGTCGTCGGCCGCTACCCGCTGCCGGGGATGGCTGCCTACACCGCCTCGAAGTTCGCCGTCGAGGGGTGGACGGAGGCGCTTCGCGGCGAACTCGAACCGTTCGACGTCGACGCGATTCTCGTCGAACCCGGCGTCGTCGGCACCGGATTCGTCGACGACGTCTTCTCGGACCTCGACGCCCGCGTCGCCGAGGGCGGCCGGTACGCCGAGCTCTACGGGATGCTCGACTACTGGCTGCCGGACCTCGCCGACCTCGGCGGCGACGCCGACGAGACGGCGACGACCATCGTCCGCGCCGCCAGCGCGCCGAAGCCTCGCGAGCGTTACCCCGTCGGGATGCAGGGTCGCGTACTCGTCCTCGGCGGGTACCTTCCCCCGTGGGCGCGCGACGCCGGGTGGCGCGTCGCTCGCAACGTCTCGCGCGTGTTCGGGAAGTAAGAGAAAGCGGTTGCGAATCGCCTACGCGCTCAGTCGAGTTCGACCGCCGTCCCGTACGCCAGCAACTCCGCGCCGCTCTGGGCGATGTCGGAGGTGACGAAGCGCACGTTGACGACGGCGTCCGCGCCCAGTTCCTCGGCTTCCGCCTCCATGCGAGCGAGGGCCTCCTCGCGGGCGTCGGACATCAGTTCGGTGTAGCCTTTCAGTTCGCCGCCGACGACGTTGCGGAGTCCCTGCGTGATGTCGCGGCCGATGTTGCGGGCGCGGACGGTGTTTCCGCGAACGACGCCGAGCGTCTCGGTGATTTCGCGGCCCGCAATTTCGTCGGTGTTGGAGAGCTCCATACTCACCGAACTGTCGTTCGGGGATTTATCTCTTCGCCCGACGAAGCGCGGGTATGCAGTTCGACCACGCAGGCGTCGCCACCCGCGACGCCGACGCGCTCGCGGAGTTGTTCGGCGAGTTGTTCGACGCGCCCGAAGCCCATCGCGAGGAGTTCGACGGGATGACCGTCGTCTTCCTCGAACTCGACGACGGCTACTTCGAGCTCCTCGAACCGCACGCAGACGGCGCAATCGCGCGCTACCTCGACAGCGCCGGCCCCGGGCTGCACCACTTCGCGCTCGCGACGGAAGACATCGAGTCGGCGCTCGCTACGGCGAGAGATGCGGGCGTCGAACTCATCGACGAGGAACCGAGGCCGGGCGCGTGGGGACATCGAGTCGCCTTCTTGCACCCGAAATCGACCGGCGGCGTGCTCGTCGAGTTCGTCGAGCACTAAGCGGACCGGCGGCGTTCGTTTCGGATCGCTCGGCGTTCGTCCAACTACCACCCTGCGTTACGAGAGTCGACGACGTCGGGAGATGCCGATGCAAAGACAGTTGTGCTCCCCCCGCTATCCCGAGGTATGCGTGATTGGCTCTCGGACCGGGCACAGACGTCTCCGGCGGCGACGGCGCTCGTCGTCGCCGATTCGGGGGCCGAGTGGACCGTCGCCGAACTCGACGCCGCCGTCGAGGAGACTGCGGGGCGACTGGCGGCCCTCGGTGTCGAGGCGGGTGACCACCTCGGTGTTCTGATGGACAGTCGGGTGGCGTACGTGTTGTTCGTCCACGCCTCGATGCGCCTCGGTGCGACGCTCGTTCCCCTGAACGACCGACTCACCGCTGCCGAACTCGGCCCACAGATACGTCGTGCCGACCTGACGACGCTCGTCTGCGGTGAGACGACAGAGGAGACGGCCGTCGAGGCGGTCGGGACGAGCGAACCGACCGCCGAGACTGCGGTTGCGGAGACCCCGATAATCTCGGTCGACGAACCGCGGTACGACGTCGTCGAGTCGTTCAAGGACGCGACCGCCGAGGCGGTCGTCCCCGTCGAGTGGAAGCGCTCGGACCCGATGCTGCTGCTTTTCACCTCGGGGACGACCGGAGACCCGAAAGCCGTCGTTCTGGAGATGGGCAATGTGCTGTCGAGCGCCGTCGCCTCGGCGTTCCACCTCGGCATCTCGCCGGACGACCGCTGGCTGGTGCCGCTATCGCTGTACCACATGGGCGGTATCGGCCCGATTCTCCGCGGGCCGCTGTACGGCATCACCGTCGTCCTCCGCGAGGAGTACGACCCAGGGTCGACCGCCGACGACATCGGTCAGTACGATATCACGTGCGTCTCACTCGTGCCGACGATGCTCACGCAGATGCTCGACACGCGTGGGACGCTCGCCGACTCGTTGCGAGTCGTCCTGTTGGGCGGCGCGCCCGCCCCGCAGTCGCTCGTCGAGCGCTGTCGCGACTACTCCGTCCCGGTGCACCCGACGTACGGGATGACCGAGACGGCCTCGCAGATTTCGACCGCCCGCCCGGAGGAGGCGTACGACAACCCCGGCACGGTCGGCCGCCCGCTGTTCTGGACGCGACTGACGGTCGTCGACGAGAACGGAGCGGAGCTCCCGCCGAACGAGGTGGGCGAGTTGGTCGTCGACGGCCCGACGGTCTCGCCGGGCTACTACGGCGACGACGAGGCGACAGCCGAGGCGTTCGGACCGAACGGCCTCCGCACCGGCGATGTCGGCTACCGCGACGAAGGCGGCCGCGTCTACGTGCTCAACCGTCTCGACGACCGAATCATCACCGGCGGCGAGAACGTCGACCCCGGCGAAATCGTCGAGACGCTTCGCTCGCATCCAGACGTCGCCGACGCCGCCGTCGTCGGCGTCCCCGACGAGGAGTGGGGCGAACGGGTCGCAGCGCTTCTAGTGCCGAAGAACCCCGGCCTCTCCGTCGAGGACGTCGAAGCGTTCTGTCGGGAGCGACTCGCGGGGTTCAAACTCCCGCGGACCATCGAGTTCGACCACGAACTCCCTCGGACGGTCTCGGGCACCGTCGACCGGGCGGCGCTCCGCGAACGGCTGGGCGACGGCGTCCGCATCGAAGACGCCGAGTCGGCGGAGTCGACGCGCGAACTCGGCGAACCGAACGAGTCGGAGATCTCGGGAGCGACTGGGACGGGAGCGGCGGACGCGTCTCCCGACCGAGATACGACAGACGACGCGTCGAAACACGCCGGAGGCATCGTCGAGGAGGCCGAGTCGAGTTCGGGCGACGACGACGAAAACGGTGACGACGGCGAATACAGTAGAGGCGAAATCGGCGAAAACGACGAATCCGACACCGAACAAGACGACGAAAACGGCGATGTCGCCGCGGCCGGCGAAGAGACCGAGGACGCCGACGGCGAAGAGACCGATTCGGGCGTCGGAGGCGCCGAACCGGACGAGAACGGCGGTGAAGCCGACAGCGCCGGCGAGTCGTCGACCGACGGTGCACCGGGGTCGACAGGCGAGGGAAACCACTAAGAGCGCGTTTACTCGCGCTCGAAGAGAGACGCACTCGGCACGATTCTCCCTGAGACCTTCGTCGTCCAGAATAAACGGCTGGACGCGGACGCGCCGAGTAAACCTCACGCCCGTTAGTTACCGTTCCACGAGCTATTTTACTACGTGCCACTGACGTATCGGTATGGACCTTCTGGACGAGACCATCGTCCCGGAACACGCCCGCGAGGTCAAGCAGGCGGCCCGGGAGTTCGCCGAGGAGCACATCGAACCGAACGCCGAGGAGTACTTCCGCACGGGCGACTACCCGTGGGAGATTCTGGAAGCGGCCCAGGACGCCGGTCTCATCGCTCAGGACATTGGCGAGGAGTACGGCGGCGAGGGGTACGACATGTATCAGGTGCTCGCGCTGGCCGAGGAGTTCTACCGCGCCGACGCCGGTATCGGTCTCACCCTCATGCTCGCGAGTTTCGGCTGTGAAATCGTCGAGCATTACGGGAGCGAGGAGCAGAAAGAGGAGTACCTCCGTCCCGTCGCCGAGTGCGAGCAGATCTCGGGCCTCGCCGTCTCCGAACCCGACACCGGGTCGGACATGGCGGGCATGACGACGAGCGCCGAGAAGACCGACGACGGCTACGTCCTCAACGGCGAGAAGTACTGGATCGGCAACGCCGTCGAGGCGGAGTGGCTCACCGTCTACGCGAAGACCGGCAACGCCGACGACCGCTACTCGAACTACTCGATGTTCATCGTCGAGACCGACACCGACGGCTACGAGGCCGAGCACATCCCCGAGAAGATGGGGATGCGCGCCTCCAAGCAGGGCCACATCGTCTTCGACGACTGCGTGGTTCCCGAGGAGAACCTCATCGGCAGTGAGGGCGGCGGCTTCTACATGCTCGCTGACTTCTTCAACCACGGCCGCGTCGCCGTCGGCGGCCACGGACTCGGTCTCGCCGCCGCGGCCATCGAAGAGGCGTGGTCGTTCGTCCACGACCGCGAGGCGTTCGGCCGAAACGTCTCGGAGTTCCAGGCCGTCCAGCACATTCTCGCGGACATGCGCATGGAGTTCGAGGCCGCCCGCGCGCTCAACTGGCGCGCCGCGCAGAAGGTCGCCGACAACGAGGACGCCGGCTTCTGGGCCGCCGCGACGAAGACGAAGTCGACTGAAGTCGCGAACTTCTGCGCCGAGCGCGGGATGCAACTGCACGGCGGGCGCTCCATCCTGACCGACCGCCGCATCGCCCGCGTCTACCGCGACGTGCGCATCCCGGTCATCTACGAGGGCGCAAACGAGATTCAGCGCAACCTCATCTACCGGCAGTCGCGGTAGGCGAAGACGTCGTTCGAGTCGGCCCTACTCCGTTGACGACCGGCCGCTGAACGGCTAAGGCGAACCCTCTCGAAGGACAGTTCGTGACTAGACTGAACGACGACGAGAAGCCACCGTTCTCGGGGCGCTTCCTTCGAGTCGAGCACGTAGACTCCTCTCCCGACGAGTTCGGTCTACAACTGCACGCCGAAGTTGTCAGGTCCGAAATCGGCCCAGAGCGTCCACCTAGAATCTCGATTAGCGTGACGAACACATCGTCACGAGCGCAGTACTGGGCGACACCGTATCAAAAGGTGTTCGGCGCTATCGACAGTATCGAACAGGACCCCGGATTGATACTACTTGGTGATGGGTTTCTGACTTTTCCCTCCGATGTCACGCTTCGACCCACGAACCAGAACCTCGCGGTAGATTCAAAGTACCATTCGCTGACTCTCGACCCGAACGAAACGCTACAGAGAGAGCGAAACGTCTGGGACTCCCCCGAGAACAACGGTGAGCCGTTTCAGATTGGTACCTACAGGTTCGAGTCTCACTACGAACAGTACTCTCCGGGAGCCAAAGCCGACGAACAGCCTGACGGACGATTCGAGTGGGGATTCTCGCTCGCCGTCACCGCCGAGACGCGTGACTGAACTCAGCGGCCACGACCAACGAACGCAACGAAACGTTTAGTCACGTCGCGTTGTTCCGACCCCGTCGAACGTCACACGCGAACTGCGTGACGGTTCGACGAAGGATTCAGACCGTGCCGCTTGAACTCACCGCCGCTGACGCCGCTCGCTATCGCCTCCGCTCGCAACGACTCGCGCCGCGCGCCGACGCCGAGACGTCCGCCCCGGAACTGCTCGCGTCGGTCTGCGGCCTCCAGGCCCAAGAGAAACCGGCGGCCGCGCTCGGTGTTCGCGCACGAAGCGAATCGCTGACCGAGGCGGACCTCGAACGCGCGCTGTACGAGGAGCGGTCGGTCGTGAGAACGTGGTGCATGCGCGGGACGTTCCACCTCGTCGCCGCCGCCGATCTTCCGCGCTACCTCTCGCTGTTCGGCGAGACGTTCGCGTCGCGCGGTCCGGAACCGAAGCGACTCGAATCGATGGGACTCGACGAGAGCGATATCGCCCGAGCGATGGAACTGATTCGCGACGCGCTCCGCGAGGACGGGCCGCTGACGCGGGCGGAAATCGCCCACCGCCTCCGCGAGGGCGGCGTCGACCTCGACCCCGAGAGCCAAGCGCCGTACTTTCTCGTCCGCCGCGCCGCGCTGCTCGGCATCCTCTGCGAGGTCGCTCCGAAGGAGGGACAGATGGCGTACGATTTACTCGACCAGTGGGTATCTGTCGACGACCCGCCGGACAGACAGGTCGCGTTAGTCGACCTCGCCCGTCGATACCTACGGGCGTTCCAGCCCGCGTCGATGGACGACTTCGCGGCGTGGTCTGGGCTGTACGTGCGCGACGTGAAACTCGCGTGGGGACTCGTCGCCGACGAGACGACCGAGGTGCGAATCGACGGACGACCGGCCGAGATGCTCACCGAGGACCTCGACGCGTACGAGTCGGGAACGGTCCCGAGCAACGTCGTTCACTTGCTACCCGGCTACGACTCCTTCCTGCTCGGCTACGAGAAGGAGAACCGCCCGATTCCACGCGAACACGAGTTGTCTGTCTGGCCGGGCGCAGGCATCATCCGACCGACGCTCGTCGTCGACGGCGAAGTGCGTGGGACGTGGAAACTCGACCGCACCCGTGCGACGCCCGCAGTCGTCGTCGACCCCTTCGAGCGGTTCGACCCCGAACTCGAAGTGCCGCTGCGGACCGAAGTCGAAGAGATCGGCCGATTTCTCGGCACGGCAGTCGAACTCCGATTGGTCGACTGAGCCTCAATCAGCCGTCGCCGTCGCGCCCGTCGCCCCGTTTTCGGCGGGCGTCACCCGGCGCTCCAGCTCCAGCACGCCGACGGCGAGACCCACGCAGCCGAGCGCGAGCGTGGGCCAGAGCAGGTGTCCGATACCGAAGTCGAAGAACGCGCCGCCGAGCGCCGCGCCAATACCGAAGCCGAGTCGCTTCGCGATTTCGACGAGCGAGAGCCCCGACCCGCGCTCGGCCGCCGGAGAGATGTCACTAGCGAGCGACGAGACGAGCGGCGAGTGCAGAATCTCGCCGAGCGTCCTGAGCACGAGGAACGCGCCGACGAGCGCGACGCCGACGAACGCGGGAATCGAGACACCGACGAGCGGCCCGAGCGCGACGACCCAGACGGCGAGCATCGCCGCCGCCCAGAAACCCGCCGAGACGAGGAGCCCCCGCGTGCGCCGCCAGTCGCCGACTGCGGCGACGAGCGGCAGTTGGAGCGTGACGATGACGAGCGGGTTGAGGACGTACAAGGTACCGAGTTCGGCGGACGTGAGACCGAGCGTCTCGGTGGCGACGACCGGAACCGTCGCCTGCATCTGCGCGTACATCACCGCGAAACCGACGTTGAGCAGCGCGAGAAAGACGATTCGCGGACGGGTGACCGCACGTCGCCAGTCGGAGAGTGCCGCCGCGAGCGACGACGTGGCGTCGGTCGTCGCGTCCGAGTCGACTTCATCGCCCCGCCGAACGCGCGGCAGCGTCGCCCAGAGCAACACGGCGACGACGCCGCAGGTGAGGCCGTCGGCGACGAAGACGGCCAACTCCGCGATGCTGTAGAGGACGCCGCCGGCGACGAAGCCGAGGCCGAAGCCGGCATTGTTAGCGACTTTGAGGAGCGCGAACGCCCGGTCGCGCTCGCTTCCCTCGGTCAGGTCAGCGATCATCGCCTGACTCGCCGGCGGGAACAGGCCTAAAGTCAGTCCCGCGGCCGTCGCGACGGCGACGAATCCAGTCGCACTCGTCACCGCGGCGTAGGCGGTCAGCGTCGCCGTCGACAGCGCCATGCTCGTCACCATCACCGGCTTCCGTCCCACGCTATCGGCCGCGAAGCCGCCTACTGCGGTGCCGACCGCGGTGGCGACGTTGTTGCAGAGGAGGCCGAAGCCGACGACGCCGAGCGAGATGCCGACTTCGAGGTGGAAGTGGACCGTCGCGAAGGGGTAGACGAGGCCGGAGCCGAACAGGTTGACGAGTTGGCCGAGCGCGACGAGGTAGACCGGGCGACGGAAGCCGCGCACGGCGTCCAGCGAGGGGGTTCGCACGACGAGCGGTTCTCCGGCGACCCTCCTGAACGGTTCGGTGGCGGCCCGCGTTTCCGCGAGCTCTCACCCTGCGGACGCGAACACCCGGTAGCTCTCCAACGTGGTTCGCATCTGTTCGTCTCCCTCGGTTCCCTTCTGCTCGGTGCCGTAGTCCATCCAGCGCGCGCCCTCGTTGTCGCGCGTGTAGCTGTACATCCGGTACTCGTCGTCGGTTTCGAGCACGAGTTCGATGATGGCCTCGTCCGGGCCGGGGTCGTCGTCGCCGAGAATCACGCCGCGCGTCGCCGGGTCGTGGTCCATCACGTGGACGACGGTCACCTCGTCGTCCAGCAGTTCTCGGGTCTCCTCGCCGGTCAGCGGTTGATCGGGCCACTCCTCCGCGACGGTCGGGTCGTCCATATCTCCGTATTCGACGCGCAAGGGTTTGGCCGTTACATCTCTCGGCGTGCTGAACAGTTATCGCCGGGCCGACCCTACTCTCCCTATGGTTGACGCCAGCATCCACCTGCTCGACCGGGGGCGCGTCCGCGCGGACACGAACTACGTCGTCGACGGCTACGCGATGGGACGCGCCGACAACCCGAACCCCGACCACGAGATGACCGAGTTCGTCGTCTGGAACGCCGTCGTCGACCACCCCGAGGCGACGGTGCTGTGGGACACCGGGTCGCACCCCGAGGCTGGCGACGGCTACTGGCCCGCGCCGCTGTACGGGGCGTTCGAACACCACGACGCCGCAGAGCACGATCTCGAATCCGACCTCGACGCCGCCGGCTACGCGCTCTCGGACATCGACGCCGTCGTGATGAGCCACCTCCACCTCGACCACGCGGGCGGCCTGTACAACTTCGCGGGTACCGACGTTCCGGTATACGTCCACGAGGAGGAACTGAAGTTCGCCTACTACAGCGCGAAGACGACGGAGGGCTCTATCGCCTATCTCGCCTCGGACTTCGACTACGACCTCAACTGGGAGATCGTTCACCGCCACCGCACCACCTTGTTCGAGGGTTTCGAACTGCTCCACCTCCCCGGCCACACGCCCGGCGTGATGGGCGCGAAGATAGACCTCCCCGACGAAACAGTACTCATCGCGGGCGACGAGTGTTACGTCGACGCCAACTACACCGACGAAGTCCCGCTCGGTCCGGGCTTGCTGTGGAGCGAGCGCGACTGGTTCGACAGCCTCCAACTCCTCAAGGAACTCCAGCGTCGCCACGACGCGGACGTGCTGTACGGCCACGACCTCGAACGGTTCGAGTCGTTCGGCGGCGGGTGGAACCGATAGCCCGGCCCGTCGTAGCAGTCGGAATCGGTGGCTCTGTCGAAGTCCGCAACCCGTGACAGAGATGGCGTGGTGAATACAGGGCGCTTACCGAGTGCGGTCCGTCGAGACCAAGACCGTGCTAATCGGGCTTACTGAGCGGTTGGTTATAACTCTCATAGAGGAGAAAGGAGGTGAGACGTTACTGGGCGTGTCGTTCGATGGCGTCCAGTTGCTTGAACAACTCCAAATTGTCAGTCTCGTACCACCGTTCGACGATCTTCCCGTCTTCGATGCGGTAAAACGCCATTGAGGACCCCGATATCCGGTTCCCGGTGGGTTCGATTCCAGCGAACCGTCCTTCGTGCGTTCCTTCGAACCTGAGCCGGGCCGAAACGCTATCTCCCTCGGCGATCAGGTCCTCGATACTGAACGTTCTGTCGGGGAAGGCCTCCTGAAATACCTCAACGTGGCGGCGGAACCCCTCGAATCCCCGCGCCTCCTCGGCTGTGAGCGACTCGTCGGATAACGGATTGTGGTTGACGACGTCCTCGGCGATCAGTTCGGTGAGCAGTTCCGTATGGCCGGCTTCCACGACCTCTTTGTAGTACCGGCGGACAGTTTCTTTGTTCTCGTCTAAAATAGCCACAGTCATCACTCGAAAAATACCCTCCCGAGGGGGAAAAACGAGCTGGCACGACCGAAATGACAGCTACCGAGGGAACTAGTTGTCCTGTCGAGGGCTAACTCCGTGGGAGTTTGGTCGCGCGGAGATGGTACACGTCGTGCGCTGAATGCATCCTCTCTATTCAGCAGCGCTTCGTAAAACTATCAATAGAATATAGATTCGATGAAGTCAAAACCATCGAGATATCCGAATGTCTATTCAGACATCTCTCTGGATATCTCGATCGGATTACCGTGACGACTACGCTCGTAATTCGCCCCACCGTGGCGCTTACCCGGCTTCAGCCCGAAGAACACTCGCAATGAAAAAGCAGGAACTCGTCCAGTTCCACTCCCTGCTCGTCCTCCTCGGCCAAGAGTACGTCCGACGTGGCGCAGCGACGCGAGCGGACTTCGAACCGTACCGCGAACTCGGCGTGACGCCGATGTCGCTGCAGGCGTCGCGCGCCGACCACGAGGAGGCGGTGACGACGCTAGCGCACATTCTCGCCTCGCTCTCGGTGTCGGACGCGACGAGAGAATCGACCGTCGCGTTCGACTGAGGTCGGATTTTTGCGGCGGCGAACGAGTAACCACTAAGACGCGTCCGCCTCAGCCACGACCATGCGACTGCAGGAGTACTGGGGAGTCGGACCGAAGACGAGCGACAGATTGCAAAAAGCGCTCGGCGTCGCCGCCGCCGTCGACGCCATCGAATCCGCCGACGTGCGGGCGTTGAC
This sequence comes from Haloprofundus halobius, assembly GCF_020097835.1. Lineage (GTDB taxonomy): Archaea > Halobacteriota > Halobacteria > Halobacteriales > Haloferacaceae > Haloprofundus > Haloprofundus halobius. The sequence continues at coordinate 1,233,801 of NZ_CP083666.1, read as the reverse complement.
CGAAGCAGGAATCCCCGCCGGACGCGCGACGCGCATCCTCCGGCGGGCCAACGGCGACGCCGGGATGGCGACGCTCGGGACGAGAGACGCCCGCTCCGTCTACGACGAGTTGCTCTCGCTGGCGGGCGAACACGCGGTGACGCGCCACGCAGGGGACCGAATCCGCGTGCTGACGCCGCTGCCGGAGCGCTCCGCCCGCGAGGCGCGACTCGACGAGATCGAGGCCGCCCGCGAGGCGTGGGCCGAGCTGGACGACGCCGCCCGAGACGACGTGCTCGCGGCGTTCGCCGCCTACGACGAGGCGGGCGGAACGGAACGCGCCGCCGTCGAAACCGCGCTTGCCTTGCGCGACATCGGCCTCGATGTGGGACCGTTCGCGCCGCTTGCCGACGCCGACGAGGACGCGCTCTCGGAGGCCGTGGGCGCGCTCGGCTACGTCGAGGGTGACGACGTGCTCGAAGGCGCGGACGAGAAACTCGACCGCCTCCGCGAGCGGCTGGAAGCCGCCGAGCGCCTCGAATCCGGCGCGTTCGACCTGCTCGAAACCGTGCGGGAGGCGGGCGCGCGTAACCTCGACGACTTCGAGCACGCGGTTGCGGACTACGTCGCCGCCGAGACCGAACTCTCGCGCGAGGACGTGCTCGGCGCGGCGGCGGACGACCCCGTCGACGCCGCGGATTTCGTCAGTACCACGCTCCGGACGCTCGCCGCGGACCTCCGCGAGCGGGTCGACGAGCGCGAGGCCAGCGTCGCCGCCGACCTCAGAGAGACCATCGAGGCCGCCCGCGACGACATCGACGCCGCCGTGAGCGCGGTCGAAGACAGCGCGTTCGCGCTCTCTTTGGCCCGCTTTGCCGACACACACGACCTCGTCCGACCGGAACTGGGCGGACGCGACGGCCAACCGTTCGGCGTCGCCGCCGTCGACGCGCGCCACCTCTTCTTGGACGACGACGTCCAACCCGTCACCTACGCCGTCGGCCACCACACGCTCTCGGCGGACCCGCAACCGCCCGCCGACGAGCGCGTGACCGTCCTGACGGGCGCGAACTCCGGCGGGAAGACGACGCTGTTGGAGACGCTGTGTCAGGTGGCACTGCTGGCCGCGATGGGCCTGCCCGTGCCGGCGACTCGCGCGCAGGTCGGCGACTTCGACACCGTCGTCTTCCACCGGCGGCACGCGAGTTTCAACGCCGGCGTCCTCGAATCGACGCTCAAATCCATCGTCCCGCCGCTGTCGGGCGAGGGGCGGACGCTGATGCTCGTCGACGAGTTCGAGGCCATCACCGAACCCGGGCGGGCGGCCGATTTGCTCGGTGGGCTCGTCGGCCTCACCGTCGACAGAAACGCCGTCGGCGTCTACGTCACGCACCTCGCCGACGACCTGAGTCCGCTACCGGTGGCGGCGCGCATCGACGGTATCTTCGCGGAAGGGTTGACGCCCGACCTGGAACTCCGCGTCGATTACCAACCGCGGTTCGGCACCGTCGGCAAGTCGACGCCGGAGTTCATCGTCTCCCGACTCGTCGCGAACGCGAAGGACAACGTCGAGCGACAGGGGTTTCAGACGCTCGCGGCGGCCGTCGGCGAGGAGGCGGTCCAGCAGACGCTGTCGGACGCGCGCTGGCGGGAGTGACGGTCGAACTCGAAAGAGGGTGCAATCGAACTCGAAAGAGGGCGCGATCCAACTCGAACTGATTACGAGAGGACACGAGACGAGGAACACAGTTATGGGTCGGATGGACCAATTCCGAGCATGACTGCGTATGAGCCAATAGAATCACCTGACGAAACGACAGTATTTCCCTATCACGATCTCACACCACCAACACTCGGAGACGTCTTCAGAGCGCGACGAGTCACCGACCGCCACCTCCCGAAGACTCCGCTCGTCCGAAGCCAGTACCTCTCCGGTGAACTGGACGCAGACGTGTATCTGAAGCGGGACGATACTCTCCCGACGGGCGCCTTCAAAGTTCGAGGGGGCCTCAATCTGTGCTCCCAACTCGACCCCGAGTTCCACGACCGTGGGCTGATAGCGGCGAGTACGGGGAACCACGGCCAGTCCGTCGCCTACGCCGGACGGACGTTCGATATCCCCGTCGTGATCGCCGTTCCCGGAGAGCCGAACGAGGACAAAGTCGAGGCGATCGAGCGATTCGGCGCTGAGGTTCACAGGGTGGGGCGCGACTACGACGACGCCCGAGAGTGGGCCGAAAAACAGGCCAGCGAGCACGGGTATCGGTACGTCCACTCGGCCAACGAACCACTTCTCATCGCCGGCGTCGGGACGGCGGGACTGGAGGTTCTCGACGACCGTCCGGACATCGACACCGTCTTCTGTCCCATCGGCGGGGGGAGTAGTGCGTCGGGGTACTGTCTGACCGTCGGTGACGTGGCGGACGCGGACGTCGTCGGTGTCCAGTCGTCTAACGCGGACGCGATGTACCGAGCGTGGAACGAGGGGCACCTCGATCCTCAGCCGAGCGCGGACACCCTCGCGGAGGGACTCCAGTCGCGCGTGCCGTTCGCGTTGACCTCCGAGATTCTCGGCGAGAAGCTAACGGACATGTTGACCGTCTCTGACGAAGCGATACGGAGGGCCGTCCGAACCATGGTCGAACGAGAGCATATCCTCCTCGAGGGTGCTGGGGCCGCAAGTGTCGCGGGAGCGTTGGAATCAGCCGACGAACTCGCCGGGAAGACGGTCGTCCTCCAACTGTCCGGCCGAAACATCTCCAGAGATAAGTTAGATTGGGCGCTCGGCGCCGACGTTGACGCTGGGGAACTCGACGATGAGTGACGAGTCCGTTCGGGACCGATTGCGTGAGCTTCGCCGGCAGTTCCACCGGTACCCGGAGCCCGCGTGGTGTGAGTACTACACGACGAGTCGCATCGTCGACGAGGTAGAACGAATCGGCGTCGACCGACTCCATATCGGAGCGGAGGCGTACGCGAGCGAACATCGGATGGCCCTTCCGGACAGCGCGACGCTCCAGGAGTGGCACGACAGTGCCGCAGACGCCGGAGCACGGCCGGACGTCCTGGAATCGACAGATGGCGGACACACCGGGGCCATCGCGGTCCTCGAGAAGGGGACTGACGGCCCGACGGTCGCTCTCCGCGTCGATATCGACGCGCTCCCTCAACGGGAAGCGGACGATTCGGAACACGTACCCTCCGTCGAGGGGTTTCGGTCGACGAACGAAGGCGTGATGCACGCCTGTGGTCACGACGCGCATATTACGATCGGGCTCGGCGTGTTCGAAGCCGTGAAGCGGAGCGACGAGTTCGACGGGACGTTCAAGCTCGTCTTCCAGCCTGCCGAGGAGCGCGCCGGCGGTGGAAAACCGATGGCGCTCTCTCGGCACACCGACGACATCGACTACTTCCTCGGGCTCCACGTCGGTCTGGGTCACCCGACGGGAGACGTCGTCGGTGGAATCGTGAAACCGCTCGCCGTCGCGAACTTCGAGGCTCGATTCCACGGCGAGTCCGCCCACTCGGGGAAGAATCCGAATCGGGGGCGCAACGCCATGCAAGCGGCGTCGACAGCCGTCCAGAACCTGTACTCGATACCCCGTCACGCCGACGGGATGACCCGAATCAACGTCGGCCGTATCGACGGCGGAACTGCGCAGAACATCATCGCGGAGGAGGTGCGTATCGAAGGCGAAGTCCGGGGGGAAACGAACGAACTCCTCGGGTTCCTGCACGGGGAGACAGAACGGATCATCGACGCGGCCGCCGAAATGCACTCCTGCGTCGGCGAGTTCGAGGTCACGGGCGAAGCGCCGCGAGCCGACAGCGACCTCGAGTTCAGCAGGACTATCGCCGACGTCGCACGGAAACATGGTTCTGTCACGAACGTCACGGAGACGAGTGAGTTCGGAGCGAGCGAGGACGCCACATACCTCATGAAGGCAGTCGAGGAACAGGGTGGGACGGTCTCGTACGCAATCGTCGGTACCGACCACCCTGCACCACATCACTCGAGCAGGTTCGACGTCGACGAACGAAGTTTGGCCATCGGTGTGGAGGTCATCTCCGAGACGGTGACGACGCTCAGTTCCTGACGGTTCGGTAGCTGGTCGGACGCGCGTTGGCGCGGCGAGAACTGAGGAAACCGGGTTACCGCCTCGCTTCGAGACCGACGAACGCGCTGAGGTCGGCGGTGAGCCAGACGGTTACCCGTTCTTCGGCGGGCGTATCCCGGGGATAGATGGTACACCGATCGGGAGCGTTCTCGTACCGAACCGTGACGCTGTGGAGCCGAACGCGCGGCCGTCCAGCCGGGAGTCGTGTGCGGGAGAAACGTCGGACAGGTCGTCGCTCGTGTGCAGGCTCATGAAAAGGTGCCCCGTAACCGGGTGAGAGGATGTCCCACAGTCGGGTACATAATCGCTGCTAAGAGCGCTCTATAGTGAGCAATACCGGTGGTGAGCAACTCCGAGCGTTTCTCACGGCCCAGAAATCGGACGCGTTCGCGTTCTGTAGCACGCAGTAACACCATCTCACGCGCCCGTTATCTCGGCTGCCAGCGTATCGTCCGTATGAGTTCGACCACATCCACACGAGAACAGCTCGTCGACCGACTCACCGCCGACGCCTCGGCGTGGCTCGGCGTTGGCGTCTCCCCGCACCGCTTCGACGGGAACGAGTTCACGCTCGGCACCCGTGAAATCGGGCACGTTCACCGATTCGGCATCCTCGACATCAACTACCCGAAACGGCTCCGTGACACGCTAGTCGACGAGGGCAGGACGAGCGAACATCACGTCGTCCCCGATTCGGGATGGACGACGTTCCGGATTCGGACCGACGCCGACCTTGACGCCGCTCGGTGGCTCCTTCGCCTCTCGTATCTCTACCACGTGGCGACGCTCCGGCGACGTCCTGAGTTCGCCGAGTCGCTCGGCGAGATAGATATTGACGGGGAACTCGATTCGATGACACCGAGTGCTCGCGTGAGAGCGATTTTCGACGCTGTGCTGAACTGAGGCGGAGACGCCGCCACCCGACTCTCACACCGAATTCCCGAAGACGACGACGGCTTTGAACCTGACGACGGAAACCGAGACCGTCCACTCTTATAGCCGGACCGGCTGAAACAGATGTGTTCGAGGCGCGTTCGGACCTGCTCGCTGACACCCCCTCGTTCAAGGGGTACGGCGCTGCGGTCACCGCCGGTCCCCAGGGGTCGCTCACGTACGTCACCTCTAGTAGCGGTGCGAACAAACTCCTCCAGTGGGACGAGAGCGAGGGAGACGGTGGCGCGCTCGTCGATATCGCCACCGGCATCATCGCCGACAAGCGGCGGCGCGGCATCGCCGTCGCGGCCGCCGACCTCGACGGCGACGGCCGCGAGGAGGTGTACGTCCAGAACGCCGGCGGCTACGGTCGGACCGACGGGGCCCTCGACCGCCTCTTCGACTGCGACGGCACGGAGTGGACGGACGCCTTCTCGCTCGACGTCAACACGGGTCGGAGTAACCGACGCAACGGCTGGTCGGTCGCGGCCGTCGACCGCCACGGTACCGGGCGCTACGGGATGCTCGTCGCGGGCAACGGGTCGTCGATGCGGTGTTACGAACTCGGCGACGACCGGGAGGTGACCGACATGGCCGAGTCGGTCGGGTTGGACGTCGCCGCCGACGTTCGAGCGCTCGCGAGCGGCCCGCTCGTCACCGATCGGATGGACGTGTTCGCGGCGACCGAACGCGGCCCGAACCGGCTGCTGCGAAACGATGGCGGCCAGTTCACGGACGTGGCTACCCGAAGCGGCGTCGCCGACGCCTCCTGCGACGCTCGCTGTCTCTCGTTCGTCGGTGCGGGGACGGAGCCGACCGGCGAGTTCGTCTGCGGCAACTGGGAGGGGCCGACCCGGCTGTTCGCGCGCTCCGGCGACCGCTTCCGCGACGTCGCCCCGCCAGAATTCACCCAGCCGACCCGTACTCGTTCAGTTGTCGCCGCCGATTTCGACAACGACGGGTCGCTCGAACTGTTCGTCAACGCCCTCGGTGCGCCGAACCGCCTGTTCACCCGAAGCGACGGCGCGTGGCGACGGGTCAGCGCGGGCGAAGCGCTCGAACCGAGAGGGCTGGGCACCAGCGTGACGGTCGCGGATTTCGACGGTGACGGCACCCTCGAACTGCTGGTCGTCCACGGTGAGGCCGGGTCGCAGCCGCTGTCGCTGTTCGCCGCGCCGAACGACGACGACTGGCTCAGAGCCAAACCGCTTACTGAGGCGGGCGCACCCGCCCGCGGCGCGACGGTCACGTTGGAGACGACCGACGGTACACAGTCGCGACTCATCGACGCGGGATGCGGTGGCCACAGCCAAGCGGAACCGGTCGCGCACTTCGGCCTCGGAGACGCGGCGCCGACGCGCCTGATCACGCGGTGGCCCGACGGCCGCGTCCGCGTCGTCGACGACGTGACGCCGCGGACCGAGCGGACGGTCGCCCACCCCTCGGGCGGGTGAGCCGCCAAATCACGAACACGCGTCGGCGGAAGAGGCTTCTACGACAGCGGTAAAGTGTCCCGGTGACCTACAGCGACGACATGGTCGAACCCACTTCGCCGCTCGGCGACGACGTAGACGAGGAGACCGCCCCCGAGTGTGCGAACTGCGGCGAAACGATTCTCCAGTCGTCGACGCACCGCGTCGTCGCGTGGGTCGAAGAGAGCGAGGTCCAGCATCGCCACTTCTGTGGCGACGACTGCCGCGAAGCGTACGACGTCGACTGACCGGGCGTTACGACGACTAACCGCTCAGCGACTCGACCAGAACCGCTCCAGTCCGAAGCCGAGCATGTCCGGGCTTACCGGCTGGAACTCCTCGCGCTCGTAGTCGGGGAAGTACTCCCGCACGCCGTTCCACGACTCGCGAGCGTAGCGCGCGTCGACGAAGACGCGCACCCCCACCTCGTCGTCGCCGCGGATGACGCGGCCGATTGCCTGCCGCGCTTTTCTGACCGCCGGCACCGTCAGTGCCGTCTCGAAGCCCGACCCGTCGAAGGCGCGGTCGTACGCCGTCTTCACCGCCTTCGTCCGAGGGCTCGACGTGTTGACGAGCGGGACGCCGCAGACGACCGCCGCCGAGAGGCGGTCGCCTCGGTAGTCGACGCCCTCGGTCAACGTCCCTCGCAGACTCGTGACGAGCACCTTCCCCTCGCCGCCGAAGAACTCGGCTTTCAGCGACTCGGTCGTCCCGTCGTCGCTCGACTCGTCGAGGAGAACGGGCTTGTCAACGCGGCGTTCGAGCACCCCGGCCATCCACTCGGCCTCGCCGTAACTCGGCATCCCGACGAGGACGTTGCCGGGCGACCGTGCGACCTCCGAGACGGCGTCCGCGTACGCCTGCCGCGTGGGGTTCTCTTCGTCCGGTGCGCCGCGGTTCGCGTAGGTGAACTTCGGTGCGTCGACGGCGAAACTCGCACGGTTCGCCTCGGGGAACGTCAGCCCGTACGTTCGCTCCTCGACCGGCCGACCCGAGTCGGCGAGCGCGTCGAGTCCCGAGACGGTCCGGAAGATATCCATCGGTGCGAGCGTCGCGCTCATCAGCACGCCGCCGCCGAACTCGGCGAGGCGGTCGCCGATGGCGTCGGAGGGAACGCAGTTGTAGAGCGCGAGGCGCGCGTTGTACGCCCGTCGCCACGAGTCCGGTGGCTCCATCTCGTCCCACGTCCGCTCCAGTTCGAGTTCGCGGAAGTAGCGCTCGTGGTCGCAGCGGTACCACTCGCCGAGCACGCGGCCGACGCCCGGCGCGGCCCGCTGTTTGTCGTCCTCCTCCGCCGAGTTCAGGATACGACCGACGACCGCTCCCACCGTCTGAGCGCGCACCCACGTCCCGCCGTCGTATCCGGCCTCCTCGGCCCACTCGGTTATCTCGTCGACCCCGGGTTCCTCGGGGTCCCGGAGCGGGATTTCGGCGTCGTCCAGTCTCGTGAGGTCCGCTCTCCAATCCGGTACCTCGCCGTCAAGGTGGGCGGTTACCCGGCGGTCGAGTTCCTCGCGGAGGTCGCGGAGGAAGTTGCGCGTCTCCTTCAGTTCGCGGAGCGTCACGTCGCTCTTCTTCAGTTCGCCGCGGACGAGGTCGGCGTCGGCGGTCGACCCGCGCATCTCCTGTCCGGCCTCGTCGAACTCGACGGGTTGGATGACGCGCGTCACCTCGTTCTCGGCGTCGCGGAGGCTCCGGTCGCCGACGCCGGAACTCACCAGGTCGCGGACGCGGGGTTCGAGCATGTGCGCCTCGTCGCAGACGAGAAACGTCGTCTCGTCGACCAACGGGCCCGTGAAGGTCGCTACCGTCGTCGGGTCGAACGCGTGGTAGTAGTTACCGAGAACGACCTCCACGTGGGGAAGTACCGCACCCATCGTCGAGTGAGGGCAGGTGCCAAAGCCCGCCGAGAGCGAGACGAGGTCCGAGGGTTCCAGCAGTCCGGCGTCCTCGAAGTCGAACGGTACTGCCTCGACTGGGTCGCCGTCCTCGGGCAGGTCGTCGAGGAACTGCGCGTAGAAGGGGCAGAACTCGGTGTCGCCGTGCTCGGGCATCTCAGGGAGGTACGGCGTCGGTTCGCCCGCCGCCTGGAGGTAGGAGGGACCGCCCGCGCCGGTGTCGGCGAGGCCGGTCTGGGCGCGTCGCGCCTCGCCTGTCAGCGCCGACGCGGTGGTCGGCCCGCTCTCGCTCGCGAGGTTTCTCGTCCGTTCGCGCAAGCCCTCGCAGCGCTCGTAGACGTTCGAATCGTCGACGCCGGCGACGCGCTCGCGGCTGTAGGGGCAGACGTCGGACTTGCCGACGAGCGTCAGCCCCGAGACGGGCCGCCACTCGTCGGGGAGGTTCGCGTTGATGGTCCGGAGGTCGTCTTCGAATTGTCGGAGTTGCTGTTTGACGCTGGTGAGGACGACGACGCGTTCGTACGGCGAGTCCGGGTCCCGGACTCGGTCGATACCGGCGGTCAGCGCGAGCATCGTCTTGCCAGTTCCGCAGGCACCTTCGACGACGGTGAACCCGCCGTCGACGGCCGTCTCGACGGCCGTCTCGATACCGTCGGCCTGCTCGGGATACGGCTCGTCGTGTCCGAACACCTCGCGCCAGGTCACGCCCGACTCTCGCCGGGGCGCACGCTTATCGGTGTCGGAGGGCGGCTGCGAGTTCGGTGACGACACGATGCTCGTGAGTGGTCCCGTCTTCGTACAAAAAGCCGAGGGGGAGTCCGTGGACGCGGCCGTACCGATGCCACGTCACCCGGCGACGAGACACTCGTCGTCGCCGGTCTTCTCGGCGGTTTCTATGGCTCTCGTCGCTTCGACGACCGGGACCGAATCGGGCGTGTATCGGTCGTCACCGGCCCCCGACGCTCGGAGCAGTTCGACCATCTCCTCGGAGCGAATCGACTCCTCGCACGACGTCGACGCGACGAGTGCCGCGGTACCGGCGACGTAGGGCGCTGCGGCGGAGGTACCTTCGAGCGACCCAAACTCGGTTCGCACGCTGGCGGGGCCCCAGACGTCGACGAACGTGTCGCTCCGAGAGCTATACTGCGCCGCTCGACCGCTGTCGGCGTCGACGGCGCCCACGGCGACGACTCCGTCACCCGTCGCCGGGGCCACGACGCTCCCGTTGGAGACGGTGTGTTCCAGCGACTGCCGGCTCGACAGCAGTCTGAGCCGACTCTCGTTCGAGCCGTTGTGAGCGTCGACGGCGACGTAGTACCGTCCGTGCGGCACCGATACGTCGATCGCTTCCCACGACTCTCCGGAGGCGTTGGCGTCGTCGGGAGCGCTATCGTTCGAGGCGTTCTGCCGGCGGACGGACTTCGCGACGACTGGGTCCGGTCCGCCCCCGCGGTCGCGGTACAGATAGAGGTCGTAGTCGGCGGACGTGTTCCACGAGAGGCGCAGCGAGACCGTCCCCCGGGTGACGTTGCCGCCGGCCAGTCGGTTTCCTTGCGTCTCGTTCGAGAAGTTCACCCAGCCCTCGGACGGACCCTCACCGACCCACTGGCTGTTCGCATAGTTGCCCGCCGAGGTGACGAAGAGGGTTCCGTTCGACGCCGCGCGCTCGGCGACGGCGGTTATCCGGCCGTTCGTCGTCGGGTCCGAGGAGAAGTAGCTCCCGGCGTCGACGACGATGGACACGTCGTTCGCCATCATCCACTCGACGGCTCGCTCGTACTCCTCGGGGGTCGGATTGTCGCCGACAGCGGCGAGATACAGCTCGGTGTCGGGAGCCGTCTCGGCGACGACGGCGGCGACGGCGGTGTCGTGTCGTCCGTCGCTTCGCCGCGGACCGACGGCGACTCCGCCGTCGGTGCTCCGCTCGACGGCGCGCCGGTGACCGGCGACGTGGCTCCGAATCGACGCCGCCTCCGAGTCGAACGACGTCCCGACGACGCCGACTGCGACGCCGTCGCCGGTGATTCCTCGGTCGTGAACACGCTCGGTGGAGACGATATGCCCGCCGGTTCGGCTCACCTGTCCGTATGGGGCAGTCGTCACCGAATCGGACTCCGGCAGTAACGGCACCGTCGCGACGACCGACCCGGCCAGCGGCGCACTCGACGCCGAAACGAGGACGCAGACGACGAGGAAACACGCCAAGAGTCGACGGCTCATCGTTCGGGGTCCCTACGGCGACCCCGCCCCGGCCTCGTCACCGCGAGTCCTGCGGTCGTTCACCGTTCTACGACCTCCCAGGCGAGAATCGCGACGAGGACGAGCACGCCGCCCGCGACGAACGCTAGCCCCGGCGAGAGCGTGCCGAGGGTCCCTCCGACGCCGTTCGCGACGCTGTCGCCGACGCGTGGGGCCGTCTCGGGGCCACCGAGGTCGGTGACGACCGCGGCGCCGAACAGCCACTGGACGAGGGCCGCGCCGACCGCCAGCAGCGCGGTGACACCGACGAACCGTCGCAGCGAGTCGAGAACGGACGCGCGGTCGTCCGTCTGTCCGGCGCAGACGACGAGCGGACCGTCCGCCGGGCCGTACACGTTCATCTCGCGGCCTTTCACCGAGTACTCGGTGCCGACGATTTCGACCAACCCGGCGTCCTGCAGGTTGCCGAGGTGGTGGCGGACGTTCTGCAGCGAGGTGTCGACGGAGTCAGACAGTTCCGAGGCTGTCCCGTCGCGCTCGTACAGTTCCGTGAGAATCGAGCGGGCGGTCTCCGAGGAGAGCGAGGAGATGAGTTGCTCCGCGTCGTCGTCGTCGAGCCAGAGGACGCGGGGCGGCCGCGCTTCCCGCTCTGTGTTCCTGTCGGACGGGAGCAGTCCTGACATGGATTCTCATTCCATGGACGGGTTAGTAAACCCTTCGACAGATTCGATTACGTGTTCGAGTCACTCGACCCGACAGTTTGTACGGCGACGAGGAGCGCGGTGTCAGTCGGCGGCCACGTCGACGCTGCGTCGGCCGTCCGGCAGTCGTCCGGCCGAGTAGAGTGCGAGCAGGACGGCGAGTTCGACGACGAGAACCGCGACGAACAGTCGGAACACGGCGTCGAACGGAACGTCCGCGCCCGTGAGCGCGCCGACGGTTCCGCTCCCTCCCGACTCGATGAGGAGAGCGACGCCGCTGTAGACGGCGTAGGCACTCCCGCGACTCGCTGCCGGGAGCGCGCCGAGTATGTACGTGTCGAGTGCGGGAAACAGACTGTGGACGACGTACCCTAGCGTCGCCGTCACGATCAACACCGGGAGGAACCCCGACACCGCCGTCAGCACGAGTAGGCACGCCCCGAACGCGCCGACGATGCCGAGGATGTAGGGAAGGTGCGGGAGGCGGTCGGCGAGGCGGCCGCTGAACCAGAACGCGGGGACGCCCGCGGCGAAGACGACGGTCAGCATCGTGCTGGCCTGCGTCGGCGTGAACCCCTTCGTCGCGGTGAGGTACGGGACGTAGAAGTTGAACAGCCCCTGCCAGACGAACCCGACGACGCCGACCATCGCGACGCCGGTGAGGATGACGCGCCAGTACGACAGCGCCTCCCGAAAGTTTCGGTCGTCGCCGGCCGACGAGGGGGCGGTTCTGCGCGACCGTCCGGTCGTGACGAGGACGAGCGTCAACAGGAGTGTACACGCGGCGAGCAGCCAGAACACGTGACGCCACTCGCCGAGGAAGAGCACTCCGACGACGACAGAGGGGGCGGCGACGGCGGCGACCTGACTCGCCGTGCCGTGGATACCGACCGCACGTCCGACGGTTTTCGGATACAGTTCGCCGACGAGCGGAACTGCGGCGACGAAGTACGCGCCGGAGGCGATTCCGATGACGAACGCCCCGGCCTGCAGCGCGAGCACAGACGTCGCTGTCGCGGAGAACGCCGCGGCGGCAGTCAATAGCACGCCTGCCATCAAGACGACGCGGTGGCGTGAAACGCGCGTAAGGAGGTAGCCGACGGGAATCCGGGGGACGGCCGTACCGAACCAGACGAGCGACGTGACGAGTCCGATGGCCGCCGGACCGACACCGAACGCCGCCTGCAGCGGTTCGACCAGCGGAGCGAACGCCGTCCGCCCGAAGTTCACGAGGAAGACGAACCCGCAGAGCGTTCCGAAGAGGCGACGTGTCACTGCCGCACGTTCGTCTGCCGCCGGGTCAAGCGTTGCGAAAGCGGACACGGCGACGGGGTCCAAGGTTCACCGGAGGGTCGTCGACCCCATCGTTTTTCGCCCGCGCCGTCGAATGTCGGGACATGATAACGTCCCGTCGGATGGCCGCCGTCGACGAGAACGCCGAGGCGCTGGGCGTCCCTCGGAAGCAACTGATGGAGTCGAGCGGGAACGCCGTCGCTCGCGAAGTGCGCGACGCCGTCGACGACGGCGCGTCGGTGGCTATCGTCGCCGGACGCGGAAACAACGGCGGCGACGCGTTCGTCGCCGCGCGGTTTCTGAAGGCGTACGACGTGACGGTCCACCTGCTCGGCCGCCCGGAGACGGTTTCGACCGACATCGCCCGTGAGAACTGGGCGGCGCTACAGAGCGCGGAGTACGACACGAAGGTCGTCCGTGACTCGAAGACGTTGGCACTCGACGACCCGGACCTCGTCGTCGACGCGATGCTCGGAACCGGCGTCACGGGCGAACTCCGCGAACCCGAGGCGTCGGCGGCGAGAGCCATAAACGACAGCGACGCGACGGTGCTCGCCGTCGACGTCCCCTCCGGCGTCGACGCCGACACCAGCGAGGCCGAGGGCGTCGCCGTCGACGCCGACCGCGTCGTAACGTTTCACGACGACAAGCCCGGCCTCTCCGACCTCGACGCGACGGTCACCGTCGCCGACATCGGGATTCCTGCGGCCGCTGAGCGGTTCGTCGGTCCCGGTGACCTGAACGTCGTCGTTCGCGACCCTGAGAGTCACAAAGGCGACAACGGCGACGTGCTCGTTATCGGCGGCGGACCGTTCTCCGGCGCGCCCGCGCTGTCGGCGCAGGCGGTGCTCCGGGCGGGCGCGGACCTCGTGAACGTCGCGTGTCCCGAGAGCGTCGCCGACGCGGTTCGCGGCTACAGCGAGAACTTCATCGTCCACGGGCTTGACGGCGACCACCTCCGACCGGAGCACGTCGACGAACTGCTCGGTCGCGCCGAGAGCAAAGACGCCGTCGTCCTCGGACCGGGCCTCGGGGACGCGGACGAGACGCTCGATGCAGTCCGGCGGTTCTTCTCCGAGTTCGCCGGCACCGCCGTCGTCGACGCCGACGCGCTGCAGGTCGTCCCCGAGGTCGATACCGGCGCGACGCTGGTCTGCACGCCGCACCAAGGCGAACTGCAGAAGATGGGCGGCGAGACGGCCGACGACTGGGAGGAGCGCGCCGAGTTGGTCGAGGAGTTCGCGGCCGAACTCGGACAGACGCTCCTCGTGAAAGGCGCGTACGACGTGATATCCGACGGCGAGCAGACACGAGCGAGTCGAACCGGGAACGCCGGGATGACCGTCGGCGGCACCGGCGACGTACTCGCCGGCGTCACGAGTGCGCTCGCGGCGACGCAGGACCCCTTCGACGCCGCCTGCGTCGCCGCGTGGGCGAACGGCCGCGCCGGCGACCTCGCTGCCGAAGAGCGTGGCTACGGACTCGTCGCGACGGACCTCGCCGACTGGCTACCGAAAGCGATGAACCGCGGCAGCGAGGTTGAAGGGATATGACCGAAAAAGGACGGCCAGCCGGACCCGCCGACCACACCGGCCCCGTGGATGCGACCGACTCTGCCGACGGCACCGATCCCGCCGACCACACCGACCCTAGTGACGGCGAAGACGACGAGACTGAAGTCGAAGCCGACGTCGAAAGCGACACCGAACGCAGTCGCTCGGAACTGACTCACACCGACGAGACAGGCAACGTCCAGATGGTCAACGTCGGCGCGAAACCGGACACCGCTCGCCGCGCCGAGGCCCGAGGAGAGATTCGACTGAGCGAGTCGACCATCGACGCGATTCGCGGCGACGAAATCGAGAAGGGAGACGTGCTGGCGACGGCCCGCGTCGGCGCGGTGCAGGCGGTCAAACACACGTGGGAGACGATTCCGATGTGCCACCAGATTCCTATCACGAACGTCGACACCGAGTTCGACGTGCGCGACGACGGGGTAGTACTTACTGTCGCCGTCGAGACGACCGGGAAAACCGGCTGCGAAATGGAAGCGCTCGAAGGCGTCACAACCGGGCTAAACGTCGTCTGGGACATGGTCAAAGCCGCCGAGAAGGACGACGACGGCCAGTACCCCGAGACGTCGATTCGAGGCGTGCAAGTCGTCTCGAAGGAGAAGCGGACGCTGGAGTAGCGAGGGCGAACAGACAGCGTACCATTCTCCAGACCGCTCCGCGACCGGGTCGCCGTACTCCCGCCTCGCCCGAATCGCGGCGCTACTCAGCGCACGCGGCGGGATGGTTCCGTCTTCGGTGATAAACGCTCGGGACGGGAACGAACGGGAAATAACTCGACGCGACTACGCCGGATGCTCGTGTTCGCACTCGTGGCGTTCTTTCGTGATGTCGTACTCGTTCGCTTGCTCCCTGATTCCGTCGGCGTCGACGCGGACGTGTTCGCCGTTCTCGTACAGCACCTCGCCGTCGACCATCGTGAACTGCACATCGTCGCCGTGCGCCGAGAAGACGAGATGCGAGAGCACGTCGTGCAGCGGCGTCGCGCGCGTGATGTCGGTCGTGAGACCGACGATGTCGGCTTTCCAGCCTTCTTTCAGTTTCCCGACCGTCTCGAACCCGGCGGCCTTCGCGCCGTTGCGCGTCGCCATCTCGAAGATGATTTTGGCAGGAGTGGTCGTCGGGTCGAGCGTCTGCACCTTCTGGAGGAGACTCGCCTGCCGCATCTCCGTGAACGCGTCGAGTGTGTTGTTGCACGGCGGGCCGTCGTTGCCGAGTGCGACGTTGATTCCGCGGTCGAGGTAGTCGACGATGGGTGCGATACCCGAGGCGAGTTTCATGTTCGAAGAGGGGCAGTAGGTGACGTGCGTGCCCGTTTCGGCGAGGATTTCGCGCTCGGACTCGTCGGTGTGGACGCAATGTGCGAGGATGACGTCGTCTCCCGTGAGGCCGACTTCGTCCAACCACTCGATGTTTCGCATCCCCGTCTCTCGCTCGACGGCGGCTATCTCGTCGCGGTTCTCGCTGGCGTGGGTGTGGATGCGGACGCCGTCGTAGCGGTCGGCGAGTTCGCGCGACCCGCGCAGACACTCCTCGGTGCAACTGACCGCGAAGCGCGGTGTCACGGCGTAGCGGATGCGGTCGTCGAACGAGCCGTGGTATCTCCGAATGAGTTCCTCCGTCTCGTCGAGCGCGGCCTGCGTGTCCTCGGCGAGTCCCGGCGGCGACTCCTTGTCCATGAGCACTTTCCCGATTCGGCCGCGGATACCCACCTCGCCGGCGGCCTCGAACGCCGCCTCGGCGTGGCGGACCGAGAGGTGGTCGATGGCCGTCGTCGTCCCCGACTCGACGAGTTCGAGGTAGCCGAGGTCGGCGGCGATGCGCATCCCGTCGGCGTCGAGGTTCGCCTCCATCGGGAGGACGTAGTCGAACAGCCAGTCGAGAAGCGAGGTGTCGTCGGCGATGCCGCGGCCGAGCGACTGCACCGAGTGGATGTGACCGCCGACGAGTCCCGGCAGCAGCACGTCGTGCGATTTACGCTCGTGGTCCGGGTAGCGGTCGGAGAGGTTCGCCCGCTCGCCGACGGCCACGATGCGGTCGTCGTCGACGACGACCGCCCCGTCTTCGATGACGGTCTCGGCGTCGGCGACGACGGTTCCAGAGAGTAGCATTGTCCCCGACAATCGAGGGGAAGCCGCGACAATAAAGCTCCGTTTCGTCGCTGCAGTAGACAGGTTGGAAACGTGAGCGACTGAGTGCCGACTCAGGCCGACGTAGGCCGAATCAGGCCGACTCGACGGCGGTCAGGTCGGCGGCTTTCGCCCGTGCCTGTTCGACGATTGCGGGACGCGCCTCGAACTCGACGAGAACGTGGTCGTCGTCGTACTCCTCGGTCTCGACGTGACCGTGGTCGTGAATCCACGAGACGACGCTCATCGTCTCGTCGACGAGCGGCATCATCAGCCGCTCGCGCTCCCACGGCGGAAGTTCTGCCTCAACGCGCGTTTTGAGCTCCTCGACGTTCTCGCCGGTCTTGCCCGACACCGCCACGGGGTTCGGTGCCAGCGCGGTCAGCGCCGCTTTCTTCTCTTCGAGTTCGTCGTCGTCGATGCGGTCTATCTTGTTCAGCACCGTGACGATGGGCGCTTCGTTGCGCTCGTACAGCGTGTCGTGACTCGTGACGAGTTTCTCGCGCATCTCCTCGACGGACTCGGAGGCGTCGACGACCAACAGCACGAGGTCGGCGCGGTACACCGAGTCGAGCGTCGACTTGAACGACTCGACCAACCAGTGCGGCAGGTTCGAGACGAAGCCGACGGTGTCCGTCAGGAGGACGTTTCGCTTGCCTGTTTCGGCGCGGCGTGTCGTCGTCCCGAGCGTCGTGAACAGGCGGTCCTCGGACTCGGCGGTCGCGTCCAAATCCGGATGGAGGTCCTCGTTCTCGTCGACGTCGAGTTCGGCGGCCAGTCGTCGCAGAAGCGTCGACTTTCCGGCGTTGGTGTAGCCCGCGAGCGCGACGAGGTCGAAGCCGGACTCGCGGCGCTGCTCGCGCCGGGTCTCCTCCTTGTCGGCGATGGCGTCCAGTTCGCCCTTGATGTTCGCGATCTGCGCTTTGATGTCCTGTTCGCGGCTCTCGTCGTACTCACCGAGACCCATGAACCCCGGACGTTCGTCGCGTTTGGCGAGACTCGCCTTCGCCTCCGCGCGCGGGAGTTCGTACCGCAACTCCGCGAGTTCGACTTGGAGTTGGGCTTTGCGCGTCTGCGCGCGCTGGCCGAAGATGTCGAGGATGAGCGTGAATCGGTCGACAACTTCGACGCCCTCCGGGAGTTTCTGCCCGATGTTGTACGTCTGATACGGTCCCAGCCTGTTGTCGATGATGACCGTATCCGCGTCGCTGCGGCGGACCAACGCGGCGAGTTCGTCGACTTTCCCCTCGCCGAACTCGTAAGCGGGGTCCTCCTCGCGGCTCTGTGTCAGTTCACCGACCACGCTGTACCCGGCCGCGCGCGCCAGTTCCGATATCTCTCCGAGGTCCGCGCTCCCGGAGTCGACGCGCTTTGCGACCACGGCGGTCCCGGCTTCAGGGATGGGTGCTCTCCACCTCGGTTCGCATGTGCGGGTGTATGTCGTGCGTCCCTTTGAACCTTCCTGGGTTCTGGGCCCCCCTTCTGTCGCACTCGGAGAGTGTCTCTCGTCTCGCCGAGTAGACACGTATCCACAAAGGTAATAAGTTAGTTGTGAGGACGGTCTGGTATGTTGGAGATAGATGTACAACAACTCGCGATGGATGCCGGAACCGGGACCGTCATCGGTGCCATCGTCGGCTTCGCGGCGAAGAAAGTCGCGAAGGTCATCGCAGTCCTCGTCGGCCTCGAGCTCGCCCTGTTCAAGTTCCTCGAATCGCGCGGGATCCTCTCCGTCGACTGGGATAAACTGACCGCTGGCTTCCTGAAGACCGGTGAGGTCGCCACGACGGGGACACCGCCGGACTGGATGATGACGATTCTGTCGACGCTCTCCATCTCCGCCGGGTTCACCGGCGGCTTTCTCGTCGGCTTCAAGAAAGGGTAACCGCTCGTTCTCGCACTCGGCGTCCGTCCGTTTCCGAAACGCCGGACAGAGCCACTCGGAGCCGCCGCTCTCGGGCGGGACTATCGCGTCTTCAGGTCGTCTTTGTCCTTGATCATCCGCGTCTCCGCCTCGCCGCTGGTGTGCTCGTTGACGAGGTCGTAGAAGTCGTTCTGCATCCCGGCGGGGAACGTCATCACGCCGACCCACGACCCGTCGTTCTGCCACTCCTCGCGCTCCAAGTCGCCGAACTGTCGGACGCGGGCCTGTGCACTTCCCGCGTACTGCGCCGGGAGGTTGACCGCGATGGTGACCTCGGCGAACCGAATCGGGATCACGGGTCGGAGCGCGTCGAGCGCGTCGTCGACCTGCGTTTCGACGGGTTCCATCGGGTCGACGCGGAACCCGGCCTCCTCCAGTGCGCGCTCGATGCGTTCGGGCGGGTGCGGCGCGTCGTCCATCTGCGGGTTGACCGCGTTTCGCGCGATGCGGTTGATGAGCTGCCGCCGTTTCTGCTCCTGCATCTCGCGGCGCTGTTCGGCCGTGATCTGAATCTCGCCGCGTTCGACGACCTCCGGGATTATCTCCATCGGATCAGTCGTCCCGAAGACGGTCTCCAGGTCCTGTTCCGCCGGTCTGTCGCCGCGGGACGCATCCTCGAAGACGTCTTCGGCGGCGATGACCTCCGCTAACTCCCCGTCGAACTCGCCGCGCTTCATCGCGAGGGCGGCGTCCGGGTCGATGAGCACCTCGAAGCGCGCACCGTGGGATTCGAGTCGGGCCGTCACGGCTTCGTCGAGTGAAATCATACCACGGGATACTGCCTCTGGGGTTAAAAGGACTGCTTGCTCTCGTCGGATTCGTTCGCCTGTCGTCGGGTTCGGCCGTCACCCGAGCATCAGACGAACGTTGTAGACGGTCGTGAACACGCCGACGAAGGTGAGCACCACCGGCGGCGCGTAGTACCAGAGTTTGTCGCCGTCGCGCGCGGCGTCGATACTGAGCGCGAGACACGCGAAGAACGCGAGCAGTTTCAGGCCGACGAGACCGCCCTGGCCGAACTGGGCGACGGTCCACCGGAGCACCGGGTTTCCCTCGACCACGGTCTGACTGTAGCCCATGAGCGCGATGGTGGTGACGGTGTCGCCGACGCCGTAACCGAGGGCGGCGAGAAACCAGAGATTCGAGAACTCCCGCTCGTCGAACGGCGTCCCCTCCAGCGAGAGTCTGTCACCGACGGCAGACAACGACCGAGTGGGGAACGAAGGCATCGTCCCAAGTGATGATGTGTCTTGGATATAATCGTTTCGCTAGAACAGACTATCTCTTGTGAAGTAGTAATCACGGCTCGAACCGGTTCGAGCCGACTCGGCCCGATTCGAGGAGCGGCAGGCGGCACGGGGCGACCCGCCCAGTTCAACCAAGTTTCGCCAGCAGGTTGAGGGCGGATATCGTCCGAAGCATCTCCGCCGACCGACCCCGACCGAACACCAGTTCGTCGGTGTCCATCACGTGCGCGAGCACGTCCCGAGAGGAGTGGTCCGGTGCGGCGGCGAGTCCAGCGTCGTTGTCGGCGGCCCACTGCATCACTCTGAGGTCGGACTTACTGTCGCCCATCACGACGACGAACGGGTCGTCGACGCCGAGCACGTCGAGCGCCGACTCGACGCCCGCGGCCTTGTCGAGTTCGAGCGACCCGACTTCCGCGGCGTCGGCGTGGTAGTAGGCCATGTCGATGCGGTCGAAGCGCTCGGAGACGGCCGACGGAACGTCTTCGAGCGCCAGTTCGGGAACCGCGTGCTCCGATTCGAGTACCTCGCGGATCTCGTTGTCCGCGTCGGCGTAGTACGCCCGCGCCCACGACGGGCCGAGTTCGGCCCGGCCGCCGGCCTCGCTCTCCGCGAGTTCGGCGATGTCCAGCGAGTTGACGACCGCCTCGCCGACCAGATCGAGCAGATAGACGAGCCCCTCGTCGATGACGGCCTCGGCCCGTTTGCTCCCCGTCTCGAAGTTCGGCTTGATCGTGACGTTGAACTCGTTGCCCTGGAGGTGGACCGACCGCCGGAGTTCCTCGGGCGCGTCGGGCAACACCCGCGAGCGAATCTCGCCGAACACCGACTGGATGTCCGAGTCGAGGTTCTCGTACAGCAGGCGCTTCGTGTCGGAGCCGTGACCGGGGGTGAACACGCCGGTGCCTGCCTCGTAGACGATGCTCACGTCGCCGGAGTGGACGAGTTCGTTACCGAGACCCTGAATCGCGAACCCCTTGACGTTCTCCAAGGTCTGGCCGGTGCAGATGACGATCGGCACACCGGATTCGTGGAACTCGGTGAGCATGTGCAGCGTGTCGCGCGGGATCTCGTTGTCCGTGCGCCCCGCCGAGCGGAGCGTCTCGTCGACGTCCAACACGAGCGCGTTCACCGCGCGGCCATATTTCGAATGCAGGTCCAACGCGGTGAACGCCTGCTCTCGGGTGGCGCGCGCGACGACTTCGGCGTACGTCGCGCCCATCGCGAACGCCGACCGTATCTCGTCTTTCCGCTCCTCCAGTTCGTCGTTCGCCTCCTGCCAGTGGTCGAGTGCGACGCGCGAGTCGACGGGCGGGAACACGTCGACGAAGTTCTGGTACTCCCGCAGCGTCTTCGTGTCGAACTCGTCGTACAGTCGATACAGCAGGTCGTACCGCTCCATAGTTCGAGAGGGTGGGCCGCCGTGATAAGCGCGGCGACGGCCGTCGAAACCGAGACGAACGCGGGGCGTTCGACCACGTCGACGCCGTTCCCCGGCTTCGGACCGCTCCCGGCGCTTCTCGCCGCGCTGACGGCGGGACTGTTGCTCGCGCGTCGCCGCTGATGTCACGCGATTCGCCTGCCGTTCCGCGTCGGGACACAACGCTGATACTCGCGGTGTGCTAATCGCTCGGTATGCAGAACTGGACCGACAGCATCGTCGGCGAGCGAATGGCCGTCGACAGGGAGTTCAACCAGCGAGTCCGCGACTCGGCGTTCACGAGCCAGGAGTGGGGGCTCATCATGACCGCCACCGAGTTCGAGATAGAGAACGCCGACGACGCCGAGAACGCCCGCATCGTCGCCGACACGGAGAAGGTACCGCAGATAATCCCCGAACTGGAGAACGTGCGCTCGCAGATGCAGTCGATGGGCGGTGCGCCAGAAGGGGGCACCCGCGGCGGCGGTGGCGGCCTCTTCGACTCGATAAAGGGCGCGCTCGGTCTCGGCGGCAGCGGCGGGGGTGTCGACCAAGAGCGACTCGAACGCGCCGAGCGGCTCACGCAGGAGTACGCCGACGAACTGCAGTCGCATCTCGAACGGAAAGGCAAGTGGCAGCAGGTCCGCCTCGCCTACCAGGAGTGAGTGGCGCGGAGGTGCGGTCGCCAAGAGGGTGAGACGGGCCGGGAGCGACGGCGGCCGTCAGATTTCGTCGCCGCCGTGGAACAGCGTTCGCTCGCTCGCTTCGTAGATGTTGATGAGTTCCGTGATCAACTCGTCGTACTCCTCGTCCTCCTCACGGAGGTTATCGAGTCGGCTGACGGTTTCGTCGTCGAGGTGTATCTCCGGCATAGTCGTCCATTCACGGGCCACGGCCTTAAGCATCGACCACCGTCGAGATTCGACCTGCGTCGGCCGGGCGATGGCCCGAGAACGAGCCCGGGAACTCAGGAGAACAGACGCTTGAGACGGGCGAACAGGCCTTTGTTCGGGTCGCCGCCGATCTGGTCGGTCTCGGCGGGTGTGCCGGTCTGCGCGGCGTCGGCCGGGCGGTCGGCGGTGGTCGCCTCGGTTCCCTCTCCGGCGCCGGCCGCCACACCTTCGCCGCCGCCGGTCGAAGCGTCGTCGGCGGCGCTGGCCTCCTCGACACCTGCCGCCGCTCGCGCCTCCTCGATGAGTCCCTCCGGGTCGTTGACGGCGTCCTTGATGGTTCCTTTCACCAGCGGTTTCTCCGAGAAGCGGTCGCGGTTGACCGAGGTGTCGGCGGCGATGATGACGGCGTCGGCGTCTCGAATCTCGTCGGCGGAGAGTTCGTTTTCCGCGCCCATCGCCCCTTGAATCTCGACTTTGATCTCGTGACCGAGACGCTCTGCGGTCTGTTCTAAGTTCTCTGCACCCATCTGACTGTGCGCGATTCCGGTCGGACAGGACGTGACTGCGACAAGTTTCATGGTTCTGTGTTCTCCGTAGTCTCAGTTATCAGCCGGCCCACTTCACGCTTCGTGCTAGCATGGAGCGTGCGCTCTGCGAGCGCCGACGCCGACTCGCGTTCCGTTTCCGCGACGTTCGCTTTCACGTCCGGAATCGTGACGGCGCTCAGACTCAGTTCGTCGAGGCCGAGGCCGACGAGCAGTCGGGTCAAGTCGGGGTCGCCCGCCATCTCGCCGCACATCCCGACCCACGCGTCAGTTCCGTCGGCCCCTTCGACCGTCCGCGCGATGGCGCGCAGCACGGCCGGATGTCGTGGGTCGTGCAGTTCCGAGATCCGTTCGTTCCCACGCGACGCGGCCATCACGTACTGGGTGAGGTCGTTCGTCCCGATGGAGAGAAACTCCGCGCGCGCGGCGAACTCGTCGGCCATGAACGCCGCCGACGGCGTCTCTATCATCAGGCCGAACTCCGGACTCTCGTAGTCGACGCCCTCGCCGTCGAGGTCGGCGGCGACCGAGTCGAGCGCCCCGCGCGCTGACTCGAACTCCTCGACGGTGGCGACCATCGGCACCATCACCGCCAGGTCGCCCGCGCCGTCGGCCGCCGCCCGGAGCAGCGCGCGGAGCTGCGTCTCGAAGAGGTCGGCGTCGACGCCGAGCGAGCGGCGAATTCCGCGCTCGCCGAGGAACGGATTCTCCTCCTCCGGCAGGTCGAGGTACGGGATGGGTTTGTCGCCGCCGACGTCGAGCGTCCGGACGACGACGCGTCCGTCCGGGAACGCGTCGAGCGCCTCGACGTACGCGTCGTACTGTTCCTCCTCGTCCGGCGGCGACTCGCGTTCGAGAAAGAGGAACTCGGTCCGGTAGAGGCCGACGCCGTCGGCGCCCTGCTCGACCGCGCCCTCCAACTCGGCGGGTTGGCCGACGTTCGCCGCGACTTCGATGGGTTTGCCGTCGCTCGTCGCCACCGGTTCGTGGCGAACATCGGCGCGGTCGGATTCTGCTGCGGCCGCGCGCGTCTCCTCGCTCGGGTCGAGAATCACGTCGCCGGTGTCGCCGTCGACGACGACCTCCGTTCCCTCCTCGACGGCGAACAGGTCGTCGCCGACGCCGACGACCGCCGGGAGCACGAGCGACCGCGCGAAGATGGCCGCGTGCGACGTTCGCCCGCCGGTCGCGGTGACGAACCCCGAGACCACCTCGGGGTCGAGTTGCGCCGTGTCGCTCGGCGTCAGCCGCTCGGCGAAGACGACGCTCCCCGAGGGGAGCGCCGAGAGGTCGGCCCGCTCGCCGCCGACCAGGAGACGGAGGAGTCGGTCGCGGATGTCGCGGAGGTCGTCGGCGCGCTCGGCCATCCGCCCCTCCATCGACTCGAACTGCGAAATTGGGCCCGAGAATCCCTCGCGGACGGCGTGCTCCGCGGGGAGACCGCCGTCGAGCTCGTCGCCGACGGCGGTCTCGATTTGGGGGTCGTCAAGGAACTGGAGGTGCGCGTCGAAGACGGCGGCCTCCTCGTCGCCGACCCGCTCGCGGGCGCGTTCGCGCTCGGTCTCCAGTTCGTCGCGGGCGGCGTCTCTCGCCGCTTCGAAGCGTTCGCGCTCGGCCGCCGGGTCGACGGCGTCCGGTTCCGGCGGGTCGTCGAGTTCGAGGGCCTCGCCGGGGCGGTACCAGACGACGCTGCCGACGCCCGACAAAGGCGTCGCGCCGACGCCCGAGAGTGTTCGTTCACTCACGGCAGTCACTCCTCGGAATCCTCCGATTCTGGGGTCGAGAGCACTTCTTCGAGTGCGTCGAGCGCCGCCTCGGCGTCGTCGCCCTCCGCGACCAGTCTGACCTCGTCGCCGTGGGCCGCGCCGAGACTCGTCACCGCGAGCATGCTTCCGGCGTTCACCGGGCCACTATCGTCTCCGACTTTCTCGACCGTTACCTCGGCGTCGTGCTCGTTGGCCGCCTGCACGAACTTCGAGGCCGGGCGTGCGTGCAGTCCCGCCTCGGGGACGATGGTGACGGTTCGCTCCATCAGGCCATCGCCTCCTTCATCACCGACTGGACGTCGGCGGGCGTCTCGGCGTCGTAGAGGGCCTCCCGCACCTCGTCGTGCATCAGCGAGCGCGAGAGACTGCTCAGGACGGCGAGATGCTCGTCGCTGCCGCTCTCGGGGACGAGAATCATGAAGACGAGATGCGCCGGTTCGTCGTCCATCGACTCGAAGTCGACGCCCGCCTCCGAGCGCGTGAACGCCACCGAGGGGCGACTGATGGCGTCGGTCTTGGCGTGCGGGATGCCGATTCCCTTGCCGACGCCGGTGGTCGTCTCCTCCTCGCGCTGGTAGAGTGCCGCGAGCGCACCGTCTCGGTCATCGACGCGTCCGGCGTCGGCGACGACGTCGAGGAGGTACTCGATGCACGCCTCCTTCTCGGTCGGCGGGTCGTTCAACGAGATCAGTTCGGTCGGCATCAGTCGGTCGATGTCGTTCGGGTCCATCGTACTGTGTACGGAGCGCAGCGGAAGTTTATTTTCGGTCAGTCGGAGGTCTGTGTGGTTCCTTCGAGTTGCTCGGTCGACTGCTGAATGTCGGCGACGGTCGTCTCGAAGTCGGGTTTGATGGCCGTCGCGACGACGGCGGTGACGAGCGCCCCGAGCGCGATGCAAGCGAGGAACAGTAGCGGGCTGTTCGACAGCGGGATAACGAAGACGCCGCCGTGGGGCGCGCGGACGGCGACGCCGAGCGCCATCGACGCCGCGCCGGCGACGGCACTACCGGCGATGGCGCTCGGGATGACACGGAGCGGGTCGGCCGCCGCGTACGGAATCGCCCCCTCGGTGATAAAGGAGAGGCCGAGCGGAACGGCGCTCTTGGCGTTCTCGTACATCTCGGCGGTGTACTTCTGCGGCGCGATGAAGTTCGACAGCGCGAGGCCGAGCGGCGGCGTCATCCCGGCTATCATCACCGCGGCCATCGGCGCGTAGATCTGTTCGCTGATGAGGCCGACCGAGAAGACGTAGGCGACCTTGTTCACCGGGCCGCCCATGTCGAACGCCATCATCGCACCGAGGATGGCCCCGACGAGGACGGCCTGGCCGCCCTGCATCCCTTCGAGCGTCGACGTCAGCGCCGCGTTGGCGATGGCGACGGGGACGCCGAGAACGAAGATGACGACCGGAACGAGTATCGCCATCGTCGCCACGGGGATGATGAGCACCGGCATCATCGGTTCGAGGACGCTCGGGACGTTTCGCTGCTTGAACCAGCGCGCGACGTAGCCCGCGAGGAACCCGGCGACCAGCGCACCGAGGTAGCCCGCGCCCGCTTCGCCGCCGCCGAGGCCGGTGACCTCCCCTGCCGCCTGCAGAATCTCGCCCTGTTGGATGAGATACGACAACAGGAATCCGGGTGCTAACCCGGGTCTATCGGCGATCGCGTAGGCGATGTACGCCCCGAGGATGGGCACCATGATGGTGAGTCCGGCGCTGCCGACCTGTGCGAGAAACCAACCCGCAGAACCGGTCGCGTCGAAGACGTTCTCCACGTTCGCGCCGGTCCCCGGGAGCGACGCGACGGCGTACGCGAGCGCCAGGAAGATGCCACCGATGGTGACGAACGGAATCATGTGCGATACGCCGGTCATCAGGTCCTCTTTCACCGAAGTGACGTGCGAGCGGAGTACGCGTTCGGTCGTGTCTCGTGCGGACATGGTCCTTTCCCTCACAATTGTTACTGTAACTGTTCAAAAATAGTTTCGGATATGTTCGTTTATGATTGTTATTCCATGAGTCAAACGTAACCCGATAGAATCCACGCGAATCGATCCTTACAGCGAGGAGACGCAGACCGCTTCGATACTCGCAGAGACGTCTTCGAACGAGGGTACGCGGGTACCGGAGACGGCGACGACTGTCGACGCGACAGCGATTCCGGTTTTGAGCGCCGTCGGTTCGGACGCGTCGCGAGCGAACGCCGACAGTACGCCGGACAGCAACGCGTCGCCAGCGCCGACAGTATCGACGACCGATGTCTCCAGCGCCGAGGCGTGGTACGCGCCGTCGTCGGAGACGAGAATCGCTCCGTCGCTGCCGAGCGAGGCGACGATTCGGTCGTACTGCCCTTCTCGAAGCCGGCGGGCCGCGTCGAGACACTGTTCGACGGTGTCGACCGGCGCGCCGGTGGCGACGGCGAGTTCTTCGCGGTTCGGCTTGCAGAGTGCGTAGTCGGCGTTCAGCCGACGCAGGAGCGGTCCGTCGACGTCGACGACGGTCTCCCATCCGCCGGCTTCGGCGATGCGGTCGACCGTCTCCGGACCCGTCCCCGGGGGGAGACTCCCCGCGACGAGCACCGCATCCGGGTCGTGGCGGGCGACGGTGTCGACGACGGCGTCGACCGCCGAGGCGGTAACCTCGGGGCCGCGCTGGTTCACCTTGAACTCGCCGTTCGGCGCGAGAATCGTCGTGTTGAGGCGCGTGGTGCCGTCGATTTCGACGAAGTCGGCCGGAAGGTCGAACTCGCGGAGTCGGCGTTCGAGGAACGCGCCGAAGGCGTCGCCGAGAAACCCCGTCGCGAGCGTCTCCGTCTCCAGCGCGTCGAGATACTTCGAGACGTTGATTCCCTTCCCGCCGGGGTCGTACCGGGCGGCAGTCGTTCGACTGACGCGGTCGGACTCCAGCGGTTCATCCAGCGGAAGCGTGTGGTCCAGCGCCGGGTTCGGCGTCACCGTGAGAATCACGCCGACACCACCTCGAAGCGGAGTTCGGCCCCCTCGAACGCGTCGCGCGCCCCCGCGGGGACGTCGCCCGCGGTGACGAACAGGTCGACGTCCGAGAGGTCGGCGAACTGCACGAAACTCCGCTTGCCGACCTTCGTCGCGTCCGCGACGAGGACGACACGGTCGGCGCGCTCGACCATCAGCTCCTTCATCCGCGCTTCGTCCTCGTTGGGCGTGGTCAGCCCCGCCTCCGGCGAGACGCCGTTGGTGCCGAGAAACAGCACGTCGAAGTTCGTGCGGTTCATGAACGACTCGGCCGTCGGTCCGACGAGCGCCCGCGTGCGCTGGCGGAGGGTCCCGCCGGTGAGCTTCACCTCGACATCGGACTCGCCGAGTTCGACGGCCATCCGCGGCGCGTTCGTCACCGCGAGAAACGACCCATCGCGCGGCGTCCGCCGCGCGACTTCCATCGTCGTCGTCCCGGCGTCGAAGAACGCCACCTGCCCGTCGACGAGTTCGTCGACGGCCCGCTGGCCGATCGCTACCTTCTGTTCGAGGTTCTGCACCTCCCGCTGGTCGTACGTCTGCTCGCGGCCGACGGTCGTCGCCGGCACCGCGCCGCCGTGCGAGCGCTCGACCATCCCTTCCCGTTCGAGTTCGCGCAAGTCCCGCCGTATCGTCGCCTTCGAGTACTCCAGCGTCGACGCGAGCGATTCGACCGACTGCCCGTCGGACTCGGTCACCAGTTCGACGATTCTCCGTTTTCGCTCCGCGGGTAACATCTCGGGCTCCCTCCCGTTTGTGACTGATTTCCTTCGGACATAATTGTTTATGCGAGTTGCCGACCGGGAGCGCGGAGCGGTGGCTCCGCAGCGACGAACCACCGAAAAGAAACGACGACGCACCGCCGCGTTCAGAGCCGTTCGACGACTGCGCTCGTCACGTCCTCGGTGGACGCGTCGCCGCCGAGGTCCGGCGTCCGCGGCCCGTCTTCGAGGACGCGCTCGACGGCCGCTTGGACGTTCTCGCCGGCCTCGACGTGGCCGAGATGGTCGAGCAGCATCGCCGCCGAGAACAGCGTCGCCGCCGGGTTGGCGACGCCCTCGCCCGCGATGTCGGGCGCGGTGCCGTGAACCGGCTCGAAGAGCGCGCGCTCGGGGCCGACGTTCGCCGACGGCAGCAGGCCGAGGCCGCCGACGAGGCCGGCGGCGAGGTCCGAGAGCACGTCGCCCGCGAGGTTCGGGCAGACGACGACGTCGAACTGCGTCGGGTCGAGACAGATCCGCGTCGCGAACGCGTCCATCAGCACCTCGTCGGTGTCGACGCCGCGTTCGTCGGCGACCGAAAGCACCGCCTCGCGGAACCGACCGTCCGTCTCGCGCATCACGTTCGCCTTGTGCGCGACGGTGAACCCGTCGTGGTCGCCCCCGTCGGCGAACTCGCAGGCGAACTCGGCGAGTCGTCGCGATGCGGAGTCGGTGACGACCCGCGTCAGCGTCGAGAGGTCGTCGCTGAGTCGGTCCTCGTGGCCCGCGTAGACGCCCTCGGTGTTCTCCCTGAGGAACACGAGGTCCGTCTCCGGCCGCAGCGCGTCGACGCCGGGGTACGCCTTCGCCGGGCGGACGTTGACGTACGAGTCGACCGCTCTACGGAGCGGGAGGATGACGTCCGCGGCCGTCTCGCCGGCCGCGCCGAACAGCGTCGCGTCCGCGCTCGCGGCGAGGTCGTACGTCTCCTGCGGGAGGGCTTCGCCGGTCTCCTCCTTCACGCGGTCGCCCGCCTCGGCTTCGACGAACTCGAACTCGCCGACCGCGTCGAGCACGCGGACGGCCGCCGGGACGACCTCCTGTCCGATGCCGTCGCCGGGGATGACGACGATCTCGTCGGTCATCGCCGACCCTCCTCGGTCGGCGTTTTCGTCGCTTCAGTCATCTGTCCCCACGTACGGCAGCGACTCGGCTGTCTCTTGGACGGCGTTTCTGTTCGACTTCATCAGCGCCGTCGTGTCCCAGACGCCCTCGACGAGCGCCTTCCGCTGGGCGTCGTCGACCTCCACGTCGACGGTGGTTCCGCCGTACGTGACCGTCTCGGCTTCTACGTCGACGTCGATGTCGCCGTCGGGGTGCTCGTCGACCCACGCCTGTAGCTCCGCTACGGTCCCGGAGTCGGCGGTGACCGTCGGGATGCCGAGCGCCAGGCAGTTGCCAGCGAAGATTTCGGCGAACGACTCGCCGACGAGGGCGTCGATGCCCCAGCGCATCAGCGCCTGCGGGGCGTGCTCGCGGGAGGAGCCACAGCCGAAGTTGGCGTTGACCACCAACACCGAGGAGTCGCGGAAGCGGTCCTCGTTGAACGGGTGGTCTTTCTCCTCGTCTGCTCCGACGGTTTCACCGTCTCCGTCTCGCGACTCCGACGGAGTCGCGCTCTCGAACCGCTGGTCGAAAAAGGAGAACTGGCCGAGGCCGTCGAACGTGACGACCTTCATGAACCGCGCCGGAATTATCTGGTCGGTGTCGATGTCGTTGCCGCGGACGGGCACGCCCGTCCCGGAGACGTGCCGGACGGTGTCGGCCGGACCGTCGCTCGTCTCTCCGGCGCTCATACCGTCGTCACCTCCGAGAGGGTCCGCACGTCGGTCACTCTCCCTTCGAGCGCCGCCGCCGCGACCATCTGCGGGTTCATGAGAACGGTTCGACCGTCCTTCGATCCCTGTCGGCCGATGAAGTTCCGGTTCGACGAGGACGCGCAGGCCTCGTCGCCCTCCAGTTGGTCCTCGTTCATCCCGAGACACATCGAACAGCCGGCGTTGCGCCAGTCGAAGCCGGCTTCGCGAAAGACATCGGCGAGTCCTTCTTTCTCGGCTTGCTCCTGCACGCGCTGGCTGCCCGGGACGACCATCGCGCGGACGTCCGGGTGGACCTGCCGGCCTTCGACGATGGTCGCCGCGCGGCGCAGGTCGGGCAGGCGGGCGTTCGTACACGACCCGAGGAAGGCGACGTCGATCTCGTAGCCTTCCATCGTGTCGCCGGGTTCGACGCCCATGTGCTCCTGCGACATTCTCGCGGTGTCCTGCTTCTCCTCGGGCAGTTCTTCGGGCGCGGGAATCGGCCGGGTGACGCCGACGCCCTGGCCGGGCGTCGTGCCCCACGTGACGACCGGTTCGAGCTCGTCGCCGTCGATGACGACGACGTCGTCGTACTCGGCGTCGTCGTCGGAGCGAATCGACTCCCAGTACGGCTTGAGCTTCTCGAACTTCTCGGGGTCGCCTCGGAACTCGTCGGTCTCCGCCAACCACTCGTAGGTGGTCTCGTCGGGGTTGACGTAGCCCGCTCGCGCGCCGCCTTCGATGGACATGTTGCAGATGCTCATCCGGCCCTCCATGTCGAGATTCTCGACGGCCTCGCCGGCGTACTCGTACACGTAGCCGACGCCGCCGTCGGTGCCGAGTCGGCGGATGACTTCGAGG
This sequence comes from Haloprofundus halobius, assembly GCF_020097835.1. Taxonomy (GTDB): domain Archaea; phylum Halobacteriota; class Halobacteria; order Halobacteriales; family Haloferacaceae; genus Haloprofundus; species Haloprofundus halobius. Next base: position 1,203,301 of record NZ_CP083666.1, on the reverse strand, counting down.
ATGACGTCCTTGGCCTCGACGCCCTCGGAGAGTTCACCCGTGACCTCGATTTTGCGGACCTTCTGCTTCTCCATCGCCACGCAGCCGGTCGCGAGCACGTCGCGAATCTGGCTCGTGCCGATGCCGAAGGCCAAGGCTCCGAACGCGCCGTGCGTCGAGGTGTGGCTGTCGCCGCAGACGATGGTCTTGCCGGGTTGGGTGATGCCCTGCTCCGGCCCGATGACGTGGACGATTCCCTGGTTTCCAGTGGTCGGGTCGGAGAACTCGATACCCGCCTCGCGGACGTTCTCCTCCAGTTCGGCCATCATCTCCTCGGCGGCGTCGTCGCCGTAGGGCCGCGACTGGTCCGCCGTGGGGACGATGTGGTCGACCGTCGCGTGCGTCAGTTCGGGGTAGGCGACCTCCATGTCGCGCTCGCGCAGCATACCGAACGCCTGCGGACTCGTCACCTCGTGGATGAGGTGGAGGCCGACGAACAGTTGCGTCTGCCCGGTCGGTAACTCTGCGACGGCGTGGCGGTCCCACACCTTGTCGTACAGCGTTCCCTCACTCATCTACCGGTTCCCCCGCGCTCCGTCGCGCGTCGCGGACGGTCTGGCGCTCGTTGCCGCCGCGCGCCCACACTTCCGAGACATCCTCGCCGTGTCGGGGCGTGTGGTCGACGTCGCGCATCGTGCTGCCGCGTTCGCGCTCGCGTTGCTCGCGCTCACCACCGTTTGCCCTCCGGTCCAACGAGGCTCGCTTCGCTCCACTCAGCTCACCCCCATCCGCCATCGCCGGGCCACGCTGGAACACCGCCCCGAACGTCTCGGTCGTGTGGGGGTGGGTGTGGCTCACGTCGGCCATCGTCCGTTTCTCGTCGTTCGTGTCCTGATTTCGTCCGTCTCGGTCGTTCATGCTTTCACTCGGGATTTCTCGTCTTCGTCCTCGTCTGTCGTCTCGCCCTGTTCCTCCTCGGCCCACGCGAACAGGCCGCGAAGCTCCTCGCCGACGGCCTCGATGTCGTGGTTCTTCTCGGCCTCGCGGAGCTGCTGGTAGCTCGGACGGCCGGCCTGGTTCTCGACGATCCACTCGCGGGCGAACGTGCCGTTCTGGACCTGTTCGAGCACCTCCTCCATCTGCTCGCGGGCGTGGTCGTCGACGATGACGTCGCCGCGGGTCAGTCCCCCGAATTCGGCGGTGTCGGAGACCGAGTCCCACATCCCGCCGAGCCCGTCCTCGTACATCAGGTCGACGATGAGTTTCAGTTCGTTCAGGCACTCGAAGTACGCCATCTCGGGGCTGTAGCCCGCGTCGACGAGCGTCTCGTAGCCCGTCTTCACGAGCGAGGTGACGCCGCCGCACAGCACCGCCTGCTCGCCGAAGAGGTCGGTTTCCGTCTCCTCGCGGAACGTCGTCTCGACGACGCCCGCGCGCGTGCAGCCGATGGCTTTCGCGTACGCCAGCGCCTCGCCCTTCGCGTCGCCGGTCGTGTCCTGATAGACGGCGACGAGGCCGGGCGTCCCCTGGTCGGCCTGGTAGTTGCGGCGGACGAGGTGGCCCGGCGACTTCGGCGCGACCATCGTCACGTCGATGTCTTCGGACGGCTGAATCTGGTTGTAGTGGATGTTGAAGCCGTGGGCGAACTGGAGCGTGTTGCCGGGTTCGAGTTCGTCCTCGATGGCCTCGTACACCGACGGCTGGACGGTGTCGGGCACGAGTACGGAGACGACGTCTGCGGCGGCGGCCGCCTCGACGGGTGTCGCCACCTCCAGTCCGTCATCTTTCGCCGCGGCGCGTGAGGCGGAACCTTCGCGGAGGCCGACGACCACGTCGACCCCGCTGTCGGCGAGGTTCTGGGCGTGGGCGTGACCCTGGCTGCCGTAGCCGAGGACGGCTACGGTCTTGTCGTCGAGATACGTTGCGTCCGCGTCGTCGTCGTAGTAGATCGTCGCTTCGAGTTCGTCTGTCATGATTGGTATGTCAGTTGGTTTCGTCGTCTGCGTCGGTTTCGTCACGATACGTCGAGCCCTTCGGTTCGGTGGAGTGGCCCGGTTCCTCGCCGGGCGTCGTCGGCGTGTCGCCGCGGGCGAGCGCCGTCTGTCCCGTCCGCGCGATTTCGATGATGCCGAACTGCCGGAACGCGTCGACGGCGTCGTCTATCTTCTGCTGGTCGCCCGTTATCTGGACCGTGATGGTGCGCGGCCCCGCGTCGAGCGTCTGACCCTCGTACATCTGGGTGATGGCGTGGACCTTGTCGGGTTCGTCGCCCCGCACTTTCAGCAGGACGAGTTCGGCGCGCACGGCGTCGTCGTCGAGTTCGCCGACCTGGATGACGGGTTTGAGCTTCCCCAGTTGCTTTTTCACCTGGTCGATGCCGGCGTCCGTCTCCTCGACGACGAGCGTGATTCGCGCGTGGCCGTCGACGGTCGTCTTGCCGACGGTCAGGCTCTCGATGTTGAACTGCCGCCGGGAGAACAGCCCCGAGACGCGCGAGAGCACGCCTGGTTCGTGTTCGACCAGCGCCGAGACCACGGCCGTCCGTTGGCGCGGTTTGGCCTCGACCTCCGGGTCGATGCGGACGCCGTGGGTGTTGCGTCGGCCCTCCGGGTGCGGACGCTCGTCGGGCGCAGGACCGGGCATGCCGGGTCCGTCGAACTCGTATCCGCTCTCGGTCTCGAACTCCGGAGCGTCCGTCGAATCTTCGCCGCTCATAGCTGGTCCTCCGAGAGCGCGAACTTGCCGTTCGCCCCGCCGCTGGCGACCATCGGGTAGACGTTCTCGGCGGGGTGGATGCGGAAGTCGACGACCGACGGACCGTCGTACGCCAACGCGTTCTCGATGGCGTCGGCGGCCTCGTCGTAGTTCTCGGCGCTGAAGCCGCGAGCGCCGAACGCCTCCGCGAGTTTCGCGAAGTCCGGACACCAGTCGTACTCGGCGGCCATCCGGCGGCCCTCGAAGAAGGCGTCCTGCCACTGCCGGACCATCCCGATGTACTCGTTGTTCAGGACGGCGACGGTGATGTCGAGGTCCTCGCGGACGGCCACGGAGAGTTCCTGAATCGTCATCAAAAAGGAGCCGTCGCCGTCGACGCAGACCACGTCTCTGTCGGGGGCGGCGAGCTTCGCACCGATTGCGGCCGGAAGGCCGTAGCCCATCGTCCCGAGGCCGTGCGAGGAGACCCACGTGCGCGGGTTCGTGAACGTCCAGAACTGCGCGGCCCACATCTGGTGCTGGCCGACGCCCGTGGTGACGATGGTGTCGTCGGGCGTCGCCTCGTCGAGCGCCTCGACGACGAACTGCGGTTTCAGCGGTTCGTCCT